>CAVOTQ010000005.1:0-747683 GCA_963699385.1 uncultured Acidobacteriota bacterium
GACATTCCGCTAGAGGAGCACGATCCGTTCTTTCATGAGTTCTCCACCGTCTGGCTCGATCGGCACAGCATCGATCTCGATCAGAGCACGCTCGATGGGTACAGCCACGTGCTGAGCCGCTACATCCTCCCCGAGTTCAAGGGCCACCGGCTGACGGAAATAACTTACGAAGCCGTCGTTCGCTGGCGGGACCGGCTACGGCGAGAATCCGAGCAGTTGAAACTCGCCGCAAAGAACGACGTCCAGGTCCTCGACAGACAGGGTCAGCAGAAGCGGCCCTTTGGACCTCAACGAGTCAACGAGTCGCTTGGGTTGCTTGGTCAGATCCTGGACAGGGCGGTGCAGAGCGAGCACTACCTGATCGACCGCAACCCCGTGAAAGGTCGCTCGGGGCTTCGGGTGAAGACGCCGGGGAAACCGGCACGTGAACACCTGGAAGCCGACGAAGTGCTCAGCCTCATGCAGGCCGCCGATCTCGTTGACCAGGGCGTCACGCCCCGAAGGCCTCAGACTCGCACGGCTGGCTCAGGAGCTCCGCGGACGAGGCATGACATGGGCGCAGATCGCCGAGCAGAATGAGACTCCGCGGAAGAACACCGCCATCTACCGATCGCGCATCAGGCCAAACCGCAATGCCCCGAGGCGCCGTCGAGCAATGGTCATCGTCCTAGCCCTGACGGGAACGAGAGCGGGCGAGCACACTGAGCTGACGTGGGAGCGAGTCGACCACACGCACGGGCGAATCGTCGTGGACGACTCCAAGACCGCGGCCGGAGTGCGAGAGATCCACCTGTCGCCGTTCGTCCGGGAGGAGATCGCACTGTATCGAGCATCCCTAACGAGAGAACCCACCCCAACCGATCCAGTCTTCGCCGTCCGAGGTGGCGGCCCCCGGCGACCGATTCAACCTCGGCCGGCGGTTGAAGCATGTAGCCGCCATCGCGGCCGAGTTGCGCAGCGCGCAAGGCCTGGCACCCATGCCAAGGCGCATAACCCCCCACACGTTGCGCCGAACAGTTCATCACTTTGTCCTTCCAGGCCGGCAAGGATCTCGTGTTTGTACAGGGAAAAGACGCCGGCCACGCGGACTGGAAGACGACGCTCGACATCTACACCCAGCACAGCGGACGGGGCATCGATCCCAAGATCCGGCAACTACTCACCGAGTTCCTGGGAGAACCGACCGACGCGCCAGACGCCAAGCGGGAGAGGGTGACCTATGCCGGCCACGCGCGCCTGGATGTCTTGTAAGGGCGGCACCTTGTTCGCGATCGCCGCGCCTGCCGATCTTTGTCCGCCGTTGATGGACTCTGAGAGTCGTGCGCGGAGCCCCGCAAGTCGCGCCTGACGACCAGAAAGAGCTTATTGGGCCCGAGGCACGAATCGCCGGCCGAAACTGGGACTAAAACTGCAGCAAAATCCGGACACTGGAGCGGCAGGCGATGCGTGGCCAGAGTGAGCCGCCAATTGCTTTTGAGGCGATGCCGCACGCGGCGTTGATGTCGGCGATCAAGGAGATAACTGGCCTGGGATCAGCGGAGACTGTGCTAAGTGAATCCCCCGGTCAGCTCAGTTGAGGAGGAGCGCTCGATCATTTGTCGATTGTGTGTTGACGTATTGTCTGGGTAGGCGTAGGTTGGAAACCGCTTACGTCCATGTGTGTATGACAATCGAGGTGGGTGTCACAGGCGCTCTGTCCAGCGCTCGTGAGAGGTGACCTCTTGACGTGATCCGCGGTTAGACTTGGGCATCCTTAGCCCGACGGTTCTGCGGACGGTGTTGTATGTGAGTGTGTGGTTACTCGTGTTTTGCACGAGGCGCTTGTCCTTGGGAATCTCGGTATCTGGGAGTCGCGTATGTGTCGGCCGTTGCGTGTCACGCTGTTGAGCGCGTGTGTCGTTGTCGCGCTCGGGGTGTCTGGATCTGGGGGTTCTACCCCAGCTGCGGGTTCGCAACGAGTGGTTCTACGTTGGCGCAGCGGGAGGCGGCCGTCGTGCCGGTGGCTGATCGTTCGGCGAGGAGGGGGGTGCCTAACCTTCGGGCACAGCGGCGTGTGTTGGGGCGTCTTCCCCGCGCGCGTTTCCATGCGGTCTCGCGCCGTATTCCGCGGTCTCGCTCGGTCGCGCGCGTTACGCGTCGGGATCGCTTCCCGAGTCGTGTGTTGTCGCGTGAGCGTGCGCGTGAGCGGGCTTTGGCGGCTGTGGCGGCGGCGGCGAATCCGGCGCAGTGTGTGGCGGCCGCTCACGTTCCCAAGGCCGTCTTCGCGCGAAGTGGTGCGACGGTGCGGCATGTGAGCCGGTCCGCGCACGCGGCGATCGTAAGATGCATTGACTCGCGTGAGCGTCGTGCTCGAGCGTTGATGATCGCGGCCGGTTTGCGGCATGGGGGATCTCATGGCGTGCGTTGAATTCCGATGCCGCTCCCTGCCTCGCCGGCGGCGTGCTCGTGTCGTGTTGGCTGCGTCGATCGCGCTTGCTGGCGTGGTGTTGGTGGGTTTGGCGTCGCGGTTCACTGCGGTTGGTCTGGCTGACCCGCCGTGCGGAGTGACGTGGACCGGGGCGGGCGGCGATGGCTTGTGGTCGACGGCGGGTAATTGGTCCGGCGATGCGGTTCCTGGCGCGGGCGATGCGGTTTGCATCCCGAGCGGTGACACGGTGTCGGTGGTCTCGGGGGATGCGGAGGCGGACTCGATCGAGGGCGACGCCGCGACGTTAGATGTCGAGGGCGGATCGCTGACGCTTACCGACAGTGCGTCTGAGTCGACGTTGAGCACGCTGAGCTTGAGCGGCGGGGAGCTGGATGTCGATGGTGAGTTGATGATCGACTCAGAGTTTGATTGGTCTGCAGGGACCTTGGGCGGTAGCGGGATGACTGAGGTCGCGGCGGATGCGACCGGGACCGTGGACCCGGCAGCGTCGCTGGGCGTGGACGGCCTGGAGCTGGTGAACGAGGGCACGATGACGATCAACTGCGAGACCGCGGACGATCCAACCGACGTGTACTCCGTAATCACGGGCTCTGACTCGGCCGCGTTCTTGAACACCGGATCGTTGACGCTGGAGGGATCGTGCGCGTTCCAGCAGGCCGACTCCACTGTCGATGAGCTGGTCAACGACGGTGATCTCCAAGTAACGGGCGAGCAAGCCGTCGGCTGGGCGATGACAAGCGGCGAGAGCTCCGAGACCACCATCGGGACCGACGATGATTACGGGGATCTCGCGCTGTACGGCGGCGACTCCAATTCGCCGCTGGGTGGGGATTGGACAGAGGCCTATGACTATTCAGGCGTCCTGGAGCTGGCGGCTGGAGGTTCAGTATGAGTTCACGACCGACTCGCAGAACTCGACCGCCACGCTCGTCGACGCTTCGCCGGCGGACGATGGTGACGCCGACTTCGTGACCTGGCTGACCGACGAGGCGCTAGCCCCTTCGCTGGCAGCGGGCGCTGTCAATTGGCCTGATGCGGTGATCGAGGCGGAGGCCGGCGACGATCGGTGACGGGTCAGCGGTCGCGTCGGTGGGGTCGATCTACGGCGAGGGATGGGACGGTCCTGATGGGGTCGCGACGCTGATCGAGCCGAGCACAGACTCGTCGGACGTCGCGGCATTCACTGGGGATGCAGCGGCCGAGGATGGCGGATTCCTGAATCTTTCAGGAGACGTCGAGGCGCCCGAGGGCGACATCGCCGCGGAGCAAGGGACCGTGAACTTTGACGGGACCGCAAACGTATTCTACGTGTGGACGATGGAGGCGTACGACTCGTCTTATCCGGTCTCGCAGTTGGCCATCACGGCGAGATCACCGGCGAGTACTTGAATAGCTACGGAGGTGGGGAGTGGTTCGGGCCGGGGCAGATCACAGCGACCGAATTTGTGGACACGGGTGGCGGGACGGTCTTTGATGGGACGACGACCGAGGGGGAGAGTGAGGTCGACCTCGATACGGGACCAGACGTACTCGTGGACAACGCGCAGCTCGTCGTCGACAGCGTGCTCAATGTTGACGGCGGCTGGTTAGTTGGCGGCGGTGCCAACGCGGGTCAGCTGGTGCTGCGCGACAGCGCGTTCGGAGAGTGCGAGTCGCCGGTCTACGTGGGGGCTGGGATCTCGGTATCCGGCGATGACCCGAATAACTGCATCATGAATAGCTCGGACGCTTCTGAGAGCTGGGGCGGCGGCAGCCCGGCATCACCCAATCGCCTGAACCCGGCGTGCGGTGAGCCGGTGATGTGCGCGACCGGTGATCAGACCGAGACCCAGACCGACCTGACGATGGGCGGACGCGGCGGCCCATTCGAGCTGACTCGCGTCTACAACTCCCAAGACGCGTACCCGCTTGTTCGCCCGGGAATGTTCGGGGAGGGCTCGAGCAGCTCCTACACCGACCATCTCAGCATCACCGACTCAAGCGGTGACGTGACGGTCCAAGCGGCGAACGGGAGCACGAGCAGCTTCACCTACGACAGCGACACCGAAACCTATACGCCGACGGCTGGTCAACCAGGCCAGCCTCACATTCAACTCCGACTCCGACACGTACACCTATCTGCTCCCCAACGGCCAGACTGACGTCTCTCGACGAGTATGGGCATCTGCTCAGCGAAACGACCGAGACCGGACTGGAAACGACATTGTCGTACACGGACGGGCAGTTGACGACGATCACGGCCCCCTCTGGACGCCAGATCCAGCTCACCTACAACTCAGACGGCAACGTCGCCACCGCCAGTGATTCGGACGGTACTACCGTCTACTACGGCTACGACAGCGACGATGATCTGACCTCCGTGAGCTATGGCTCTGCGGACGCGACGCCTCGCTGGCAATTCGGCTACGACCCGTGGCACGAGCTCACGTCGCTCACGGACGGAAACGGCAACACAAATCAGATCTCATACGCGAACGGGCTTGTCAGCTCCCAAACCGACGCCGGAGACAACACCCGCACATGGACCTATGTTCCAGACGACGCGACCGGGGAGAGCGAAACACTGGTCACGTCCCCGCTTGGGAACGTAACCCGATCCTGTTCGACGCCAACGACAACCCGCTGTCCGTCACGGACGGGTACGGCACCAGCGCCCAGACCACCACCTCCTACACCTACAACACAGCCGACGAACCTGTCGCCGTGACCTCCGGCGCTGGGAACACGAGCAGCTACACGTACGACACGGCTGGCGACGTGACGAGCGAGACGAACGGGCTCGACCAGACCACCAGCTGGACGTACGACAGCGACCATAATCCGTTGACCATGACGCTGCCCTCGGGCCTGGAGTGGGAATACACCTACGACAGCGACCGGCTCGCGACGGCGACCGAAGACCCGAGCGGCGGGACCTCAGCCCGGAAACCACGACCTACGGCTACGACTCGTCCGGCGATCTGACATCCGTCGAGGACCCGCTCGGCCACGACACGACCTACACCTACGACAGCGAGGGCGACGTCGCTACCGAGACCGACCCGGTCGGGAACGAAACCTCGTACGCCTACGACGACGACGGGCGCGTCGTCTCCGAAGTAGCCCCGCGAGGGAACGTGTCCGGGGCGGACCCACTCGACTACACGACCAGCTTCACCTACAACCAATACGGCGGCTTCACCGAGGAAACCGACCCGCTCGGAAACAGCACCTCCTACAGCTACGACGGCGACGGAAACCTCACCGGCGTCACCGACCCGAACGGCAACACGACGTGGTACGACTTCAACGACCTCGAGCGACTCGAGACCGTCGCCGACCCGTCCGGCCGCACCACGATCTACGGTTATGACGCCGATGGCAACTCATCGTTCGCCCGTCGCCGAGCGAACGGCTGACGTCCTACTCCTACACGCCGCTGGACCAGCTTGCGGGCACCGACTCCTCCGATCCCGACAGCGCCACCAGCGACACGTACGACCTGGACGGCAACCTTCCCAGCTACACCGACGGCAACGGCCAGACAACCGACTACACATACAACGCCGCCGACCAGCTGACCGAGATCACCGAACCGGACGCGGCACGCCGGACACGACCTACGACTACACAGCCGACGGGATGCGAAGCTCGATGACCGACGCGACCGGCACGACAAGCTACAGCTACGACGACCTCGATCGCCTCAGCTCCGAAACAGATGGGAGCGGCGCGACCGTGAGCTACGGCTACAACGCTGACAACGCGCCGACCAGCATTGAGTACCCGAACAGCGAAACCGTCGACCAAACGTTCAACACGGATGGAGCTGAGCTCCGTGACAGACTGGCTCGGGAACGAGACGCAGTTCAGCTACGACTCAGACTCGCAACTCAGCCAGACCACCTACCCCAGCGCCACCGGCGACACCGACACGTTCAGCTACGACCGAGCCGACGAGCTCACGGAATCACGATGGCCCAGGACACGACTACGCTCGCCAGCATCACCTACGAGCGAACGGCCGCCGGACAGACCAGCAGCGAAACGGATACTGGGCTCCCGGGAACCGCCAGCACCAGCTACAGCTACGACGACGACGGCCGGCTGGGCGAAGTCGGAAGCGATGATACAGCTACGACGCGGACGGACCCCACCGAACTCGGCGGCACCTCCGGCTACGAGTACGACCTGAGCGAGCTTCACAAGCTCGCCAAGCACCACCTACGACTACGACGCGGATGGGTCTCGCACGAGCCAGACACCGGCAGCACGACGACGACGTACAGCTATAACCCAACCGGGACGCTCGCCAGCGTCACGCACGGCAGCGAACAAACCAGCTACACCTACAACGGCGACGGACAACTCGCCACCTCCACCACCTCAGGCACGACGACCGACCTGACGTGGAACGACAACGGAACCCTCCCGACCTTGCTCAGCGACGGCAGCAACTCCTACATCTACGGACCAGACGACCTACCGATTGAGGAGATTGCGGCCGATAGCACATCTCAGCTACCTCCACCACGACCAGCTCGGCTCCACGCGCCTGATCACCGATGCGAGCGGAGACAGCACCGCGACCTTCACCTACAAGCCGAGCGGCATGCTCGACGCGAGCACCGGCAGCGCAACCACCCCCATCGGGTACGCCGGCGACTACACAGACCCCACCACCGGACTCCAATACGACCAAGCACGCTGGTATGACCCAGCCACTAGCAGCTTCCTGACGGTCGACCCACTCGCCCAAACAACCGGGCAGCCCTACATCTATGCCGGTGACAACCCTGTCAACGACATCGACCCAAGTGGACTCGATGAAACGATTCCTGCCTCGGTGGCCCCATTCGCTGGTCAGAGCGCGGCCACGGCAGGCGGCGCCGCGGCAGCCTACTGCCAGGAAGACCCCAGTGACCAAGCCATCTGCGGTAGCGGGCCAAGCGCGCTGGCCTGGGCTGCCTCGCTTGCGTCGATGTTGCCCGCGGATCGTATCGCCCAGCTTTTGCAAGCGGTCTTGGACAGCGAACAAGCAGACGCGGCGTCACACACGACAACTCCGGGATGCGCCGCAGAAGACGTGCTGCCAACCCCCAACATCGAAAACTCCAAGCTTCAGAACATCGTGGAACCATTATCTACAAGGGGACGACAAATCCCGACGCTGTCGGGAACGGAACCACGGCTGACGCGGTCCGCGCTGAAGCGGAAACCGGTCAGCCGACCGGTGGCGTGTTCCACACGATGAAGGCGGAGCAGTACTACGAGGGCCCTAACAAAGCTGATCCAGGGCGGGACTGGATTTCGAGTGACCGGCCTTGTCGCATGGCCGCCTGACGATCTGCAGAACGCTCTGGGAAATGGTCCGTGAACGCCCACGACGTCGTACTAATGGATCAATACGCCAAGTGATTGCCCGTCCCTCCTATCGGTATTGCAGGAACACTTGGACGATTACGACAGCCTGCTGCCAGCGGGCGTGTTCATGGCTGACGTTACGCGCTGGCTTGCCGAGCGCTACGCCACTGACCCGGAAGACGATGCCGTCGCCTGTGTCCTGGACGTCCTCGAGGCGGCGTTTCGGGCGGGTCGGTCGGATGACCGCGAGCTGATCGCGGCGTCCTTCCTCGAAAACCTCCCACAGAACGATGAGCGCGGGGGTGGTCTGCGCGACCTGGTGCCACCAACGCTTCACGATCACGTCTCGCGGTTCGGATGAGGGGCCGGCGCTGCAGTCGCGAAATGCTTGGAGCGCTGGTTCGTCGGCTCCTGTGTGGAGAGGCGGTGGAGGCTTGCCGAGATAGGCCGCGGTTGAGGCCTTGGAGGGCTTCATCGACCGCGACGTCGGATTGCTCGGGGGCGACGTGTGGGCCTGGGACGGCAGTCGCCTTCGGCCTCTGGGTGGCGCAGGTTGGTATGTAGAGCGGACGTCGGAAGAGGCACGGACGGCCTCCGTGATCGCTCGATTGCGGTCGCCCACGCGGCCGTCGGGAGTGCGTAGTCGGCGAGGTCCTCTCTCCTGACCAACGCATCGTCCGGATCAGACTCGGGACTGAAGACGCGTACGATCGGCGGGCCCTATCAGATGAACTGCACCTCGCCGAGGTCTACCACGGTGGACTCACCGGCTTCCTCGTGAGGCTGCCAAGGTGACTCCTCACGTCTTGCGGCTGTACAAGGAGCCGGCCCGCTCGCTCACGCGGGCGAAACGGCCCGGGTCGCTCTTGGACCTGCTCTTGCTTCAAAGCATCTCGGCGGCAGTGGCCGGCGACGTTCCTGTTTGCTCGAACGCGCGTTTCCGCCGAAACGGTCTTGCGCCTTTGGGTCGGACCCGTCATGGTTCGGTCGCGTCTCGGCCGGCCGGTACTCTTAAAGAGATGCGAGGTGTAGGCGAAATCCGAGGCCGTGTTTTTGGGCCGGAGGTTCGATTTACGGGTCCAACCACAGCTAACAAGTCCGCAAACACTGGACTTTACGGTGTCACCAGAAACGCAGCCATTCCGGTTGATTGTCCTGCAAACGCCGACTTTTCACCACCTACGGGCACACGACTGAAAATCGTGGTGTCCCGGTTCGAGTCCGGGTCTCGCCATTCTTCTTCATTCATTCACGCCCCTCCGATGGCGGGTCGACCCCGAGCGGTTGCCGGATCTGCGCGCGTAGCTCGTCCCGACCCGGCCGGCGTTACCTCGCACACATTTCCCGCGGTTCTGCGAGGCGCTCGCCGCGCCGCGGCCGGGTTCCGCCACGGCGTAGCTGGGCGCTCCCCAGGGGGTGTCGATGCGGCTGAGATCGACAGGTGTGCACCCTTGTCGTGCGAGGACGCGCGGCTGGCTCGGCTGAGGGCTGTCGGCGAGGACGGAGTTCCGGTCGCGCGCCTGGAGTCGTCGACGGCAATGGAACCCAATCGAGGTGAGGACGCGTGAGCGAGCGACGATTGACCGCACCAGGCTTCCGATCCAGCGCCCGCCCTTCAGCGGCGTCGCGAACCAGACACTCGGCGGCTCGGAGCCTGGCTGGGAGCAGATCGGCCACGTCAAGCCTCCGGCCGGCGCTCCGAATGTGCTGGTGGTCTTGATCGACGACGCCGGGTTCGGCAATCCGGGGACGTTCGGCGGGCCGATCGACACCCCGAACTACGATCGGATCGCGGCCGAGGGGGTGCGCTACAACCGTTTTCACGTGACGGCGATGTGCTCGCCGACGAGGGCGGCGCTGCTGACAGGACGCAACCATCACGCGGTCGGCATGGGCGGCATTCCCGGAGGCGTCGGGCGGCTTCCCGGGCTATTCGGCGATGTTGCCGAGGGACGCGGCGCCGTTCCCGAAGGTCCTGAAGGAGAACGGGTACTCGACGGCGGCGATCGGCAAGTGGCACCTGACGCCGGAGAAGGAGCAGGGGCCGGCCGGCCCGTTCACCACTGGCCGAACGGCTGGGGGTTTGACTACTACTGGGGGTTCCTGGCTCCCGAGGCCAGCCAGTTCGACACGATGATCGCCGAGAACCAGAAGTTCATCGGCGTTCAGGAGGGAAAGGACGGCAAGCCGTTCTACTTCCCCGAGGCGATGACCGACCAGGCGATCGACTGGCTGCACGGCGTCCGCGGCCACGATCCGAGAAGCCGTGGTGTCTGTACTACTCGACCGGTTGCAGCCACGCGCCCCATCACGTCCCGAAGGAGTGGTCGGAGAAGTACCAGGGGACGTTTCGATCAGGGGTGGGACAAGCTGCGTGAGGAGACGTTCGAGCGCCAGAAGAAGCTCGGCGTCGTGCCGGCCGACGCGATCCTGACGCCGCGCGACGAGTCGATGCCGGCGTGGGACTCGCTGGATGAGAACAGCCGGCGCGTGTTCGCCCGGCAGATGGAGGTGTACGCGGGCTATTCGGAGAACGCCGACCATCACGTCGGCAGGCTGCTGGACTCGATCGAGGAGATGGGCGAGCTCGATGACACGATCGTGATCTGGATCTGGGGCGATAACGGCGCAAGCCTCGAAGGCACCCCAACCGGCACGTTCAACGAGGGGACGATGCTCAACGGCCTGCCGCTGACCGACCAGGAGCAGATGCAGCTGACGTTGAAGTGGGGCGGGCTGGAGGCGTGGGGCACCGAGATGATGTACCCGCACTACTCCTCGGCCTGGGCGTGGGCGAGCAACACGCCGTTTCGCTGGGGCAAGCAGATCGCCTCGCATCTCGGTGGTACACGCAACCCGCTGGTCGTCCGCTGCCCGCAACGGATCAAGGACACCGGCGGCTCTGCGGTCACAGTTCACGCACGTGACCGACATCGGTCCGACGATCCTCGACATCGTCGGGATCCCGCAGCCGACGCACGTCGACGGCATCGAGCAGCAGCCGATGACGGGCGCAGCTTCGCAGACTCGCTGGCCGACGCGGACGCCCCGGAGCACCACACCCAGCAGTACTTCGAGAACTTCGGCAACCGGGCGATGTACAAGGACGGCTGGTGGCTGTCGATGAGGATGCCGCGGATCCCATGGAAGCTGAGCCCCGAGGTGCTCAAGCAGTTCGCGCCGGGCGTCTGGAAACCCGACGAGGACCCTGTCGAGCTGTACTACCTACCGGACGACTTCTCCCAGGCGAATGACCTGTCGGCGAGCCATCCCGAGAAGGTCGAAGGAGCTGCAGGCGTTGTTCTGGGAGGAGGCCGAGAAGTACCACGTCAAGCCGCTTCTCGCCGGGTTCTCGGCCTTCTTCGGCATCCTGCCGCCGCTCGGCGCGAACGCGATCACGACGTATCACGGTGAGGTGCAGAACATCGCGCCCGGTGCGGTCCCGCGGGTCTACAACCACTCCTACACAATCCGCGCCGAGCTCCACATTCCGGACGGTGGCGCGGAGGGGGTGATCGTCGCCGAGGCGAGCCATCTCGGTGGCTTCTCGCTGTTCGTGCAGGACGGGAAGCTGAAGCACACGTACGCGTTCCTGGGCGTGTTCGAGTACCACCAGGAGTCCAAGGATCAGCTGCCGACCGGCGACGTGAACGTCGAGATGGTGTTCACCGCGGACGAGGCGAAGCCCGCCACCCCGGGTAAGGTGACGCTGTTCGTCAACGGCGAGCCGGCGGGCAGCGGGCGGCTCGATCACACGGTGCCGTTCATTTTCAGCGGCTACGCCGGCATGGACGTCGGGCGGGACAACGGCCTGGTCGTCGACCGAAGCTACGCCGACAAGGCGCCGTTCGCGTTTACCGGGACGGTCAAGAGGGTCGTCTTCGATGTCGCCCCACACTTCGACGCCAAGGACGAGCATGACCTCCACGAACACGCCGCGCAGGTGGCCACCGCGCGCGGGATCACGGCATAGGAAGGCGCGAGCATGAGCGACGACCAGAAGGACGTGCTGATCGCGGCGTATCTGTTCGAGGATCTCGCCAAGCGGGACTTCGACGCCGTGGTCAAGCTCGCCGATGATCACTCGATCACGGTCGAGGGCATCGTCCTCGTCCAAAAGGACTCCGACGGTGAGGTTCACGTGACGGAGACCGGTGACCACATGCGTCGTAAGGGGCTCAAGATCGGCGGGGGCGCAGGGCTTGTCGTCGGGCGTGTTCGCGCCGCCGCTGCTGGCCGCGACCGTGGTCGGAGCCGCCGTCGGCGGTGTGGCGGCCAGATTCGCCAAGCACAAGGTCGAGAGCGGAGTCGAAGAGAAGATGGACGACGCCCTACCGCCTGGTGCCGGTGGCGTGATCGCGATCTACGACTCGGCCGGAGCCGACACCGTGGACAAAGCGCTGGTCAACGCTGTCAAGAAGTCCGTGGCACAGATCGACGGCATCAGCGCTGACAAGCTGAAGACTGGATTAGCCGAGGCGCAAGCCGGTATGGGCGGCTGAGTCATGTCACAGGGTTCTGCATCACCTCGCGCGTGCGGTGTTTTCTCCTGCGCGACTGGAGGCCCAAACCGGGCCATGACGAACTAACAACCAAAAGCGCCCCTCCGGGGCGGCAAGAGAGGAGCTTCAATAATGAAAGGTACAGGCCGGGTACTGTTCGTCGCGATCCTGTTGTTGATGGCGGGGACGCTGAACATCATCTACGGATTCGGGGCGATCGGAAACGCCCACTTCTTCACCTCGAGCACCTCATACGTGTTCGCGAACCTCCACACGTGGGGTTGGATCACCGTGATCCTCGGCGTGATCCAGCTCACAGCCGGCGTCTCGCTGATGGCCGGCAACGCCTACGGACGGATCATCGGGATCTTCGCCGCGGCCCTCGGTGCGCTCGAGTCGCTGCTCGCTATCGGCGGGAACTACCCGTTCTGGTCGCTCGGCGTGTTCGCGTTGTGCCTGTGGATCCTCCACGGCCTCGTGATCTACGGTTCAGAGGAGGTCGGCGCTGCCTGATAACGGAGCGCCCCCGGTGACGGTCCACGGTCCCTAGCGGGCGAACACCGGGTGTCGCACCCGGATGGATGGCATGCGCACCGGCTGCAGGTTGCTGTGCGACTGGCGCCACCACCGCGGGATCGCCAACGCACCGGCCCACCAGGCCGAGATCTCGGAGGTCGAGATCTCGGCCTGCGGGTGTTTCCCGGGCGATCCGGGCTTCGAGCAGGTCCATCCGTCGCCTGGGTTCCGCTGGGGAGTTATCGGAAACGTCAAATAGGAGAGCGAGCAGGTGATGTCTGAGAACGACGCAGTCAGCCGGAGGCCATCGGTGCTGCTGGTCTATTACACGTTCACCCAGCAGGCCCTCAAGGTGGCCGAGGCCATGGCGGGCGAGTTGCGCGAACGAGGTTGCGATGTGACCTTGACCAAGATCGAGTTCACGGACAAGCGCTGGGTGGAGCGCTTCAGCCGGTTCCCGTTCAAGCGTCCGTGGCGTGAGGTCCTCGGCATGTTCGTGCCGCAAATGCGCGGCGCAACCGGGGAAGTCGTAATTCCGGATGAGGCTCGGCGCGACGACTATGACCTCATCTGCATAGGCTCGCCCACCTGGTTCTTCAGGCCGAGCATCCCGATCCGCTCCTACCTCGTGTCCGAGGAGGCAGGTCGGGTATTTGACGGGAAGCCGTTCGCGATCTATGTCGTTGCCCGGCGCTACTGGAGCATCAACATGAAGGGCGTGCGCAAGCTCGCCGAGGAGAAGGGCGGCGAATACGTCGACAATATCCACTTCGTCTACGCCGGGCGCCAGATCCGGTCGTTCCTCTCGTTGTTCGGCTACTTCACCTACGGCGAGAATCGCGAGAAGTACGCCGGCATCAAGATCCCGCCGACCAATCTCCAGCCTGGGTATGAGGAGCAGGCGCGGGCCTTCGCAAGCAAGCTCGCGGATGGCCTCAAGGTTCCCGGGGTTCACGCAGCAGACCCTCCGCTCCCGGCGGCAACGACGTAGTCCGCGGAGATGGCAATGAGCCGCGTGCCGACATCTGGCGCAACTGTCAGCGGTCTAGGCCGTGACTCCTGCGATGCCGTCGCGCAGCAAGGATGCACCAAGTCCCAGGAGGACGACCGCCATGATCGCGTGACTGTGTCGCTCTATCCAGCCGCGTGCGACGATCAGGAGCGGTGTGGTGAATCCGCGCGCGACCAGCAGCATCGCCAGCGCAATTCCGAGTGGAAGCATCGCGACTACGGCGAACAGGGCCCAGTCAAGCAGGTACTGCGCTGTGCTCGGATTGAGCTGGGAGATGCTCTTCGCCGCGACCACCATGAAGATGCCCGGATTCGCGAGCACCGCTCCGGCGACGATGATTGCCGGAGCCGGGGCGGAAGCGACCTTGTTCATGCGATCGGTGAGACGTTTCGTCTCGGCGGGATCCGTTGGTCGCCGGAAAAGGCGCGCGGCGTAGGCAACTGCCAGGGCGCCGGCAACGATCGAGATGATCGATACCCACGTCTTCGGAGTTGAAGTACGGGATGCCGCCGCATTCCCGACCACCAGCGCAGCGAGGACGCCTACTACGAGCGTCACCCCCAGGCCGCCGAGGTAGAACCACGCGCCCGTTCGGACCGGGCGATCGCCGATGACCAGCGCCAGGACCGAGGACACGAGCGTTGCCGGTTCAAGCATCGCTGCCAGCCCGACGAGCGCGATTTCAACATCGATGGAAATCACCGGTCGTGCCAGCCTACCTCGGCGCCGATCGGGTTCCCACCACCGGTTGACCGCGAAGCCGAGGCGGAGCGGCGAGTGACCTCTGCCGGTGTCGGGCTCGGGCTCACCGCATTGGCGGCGATGCTCTCGCCAACCACGCTCACCTTCACCGTACTCGCGCTCGTCCTCAGCAAGCGACCCCTCCGGACCGGCCTGTGGTTCTTCATCGGAGCGTTCGGCCTGACGCTGATCGTCGGCGTCGTGGCTGCGTTTGTGCTCGGAAACTCGGCTGCCTCGTCCAACAATTCCAGTACGCCGCCGACCTGGGTGGGAATCTTCGACGTCGTCGCCGGCGCGCTCCTCCTGATCTACGTCGTGCGCGCTCTGCGCCGCCCGCGAGACCCCAAGCGGACAGCTGCCGCGATCGACAAGATGGGCAAGAGCTCGTCCTCGCCGTGGATCGCGGTCGCTGCCGCCGGCGCCACACTGGCCAACCCGGGCGCCTTCATTCCAATCGCCTTGAAGGACATCTCACAGCTGAACCCGAGTGCCGCGGGATACATCGCCCTCTGGCTGGCCTTCGCGCTCGTGTCGTTGCTCCCGCTCCTGGTCGCCATTGTCGCGCTGAGCGTCTCGCGCGACTGGACCGTTTCAAAGCTTCAAGCGTCACGCGCCTGGCTTGAACGGCACTCCAGGACACTGGCCGCGGTGATCATCGTGCTGCTCGCCGCGGCGCTCCTACGCAACGGAATCGTCGCACTCACGAGCTAGGCGCCCGTGCAACAGCTGTTCGGCGGCGACCGACAACGCGCTCAGCCGTGAAGGCGAACGGGGAGGCTCTTGAGCTGGTTGAGAACAGCGACTCCACCCACGTCGGCTCGCCGTCGAGCTCGATCGTCGGGATAGCGCTTGCAGCGTCTCCTCGATCATGATCCGCAGCTCCAGGCGCGCCAGCGCCGTGCCGAGGCAGAAGTGCCGCCCGCCCGCGCCGAACGCCTGGTGCTCGGGGTTGCGCGTGGATGTCGAAGCGGTCAGGGTCCTCGTAGCGGGTCTCGTCGCGGTTGGAGGAGACGTACCACATCACCACCTTCTCGCCCTTCTTGATCTGCTGGCCGTCCAGCTCGGTGTCGCGTGGTGGCGGTGCGGCGGAAGTGGGCGAAGGCCGGGAACATCCGCAGCGCCTCCTCGACCGCGCCCGGGATCAGCGAGGGGTCGTCGACCAGCACGCGCAGCTGGTCCGGGTTTTCCATCAGCGCCCGCATGCCGCTGCAGTAGGTCGCCTTGGTCGAGTCGTTGCCGGCGGCCATCAGCAGGAAGAAGCCCATCACGATCTCGTGTCTCCTCGAGTTTCTCGCCGTCGACCTCGGCGTGGACGAGCACGCTCGTCAGGTCGTCGGTCGGGTTCTCGCGGCGCTCGGCGATCAGCTTGCCGGCAGCGCTCGAACATCTCCGGGATGTCCTTCTCGAGCACGCCCTCGACGCCCTCCGGGCTCGAGGTCGGGGTCGTCCGGCGCCAGCGAGGAGTTCATCAGCCGCGCCCAGATCGCGTCGTCCTCCTCGGCGATGCCCATGAAGCTGCCGATCACCCGCGAGACGACCGGCTGGGCGACCTCGCGCGACCAGGTCGCAGCGTCTCGCGCCCTCGAGCCGGTCGAGCACGTCGGATCGCGATCTCGCGGATCGCGTCCTCGTGGTCGGCGATCCGCTTGGGCGTGAAGCCGCGCTGGAAGAGCGCCTTGATGCGGTCGTGCTTGGGCGGGTCCATGCCGATGAACATCGCCCGGACGAGCTCCAGCGGGAAGATCTCGCGTCGAACACCGTGACGCCGCCCAGCTCGGAGGAGTAGGTCTCCCAGTCGCGGCTGACCGCGTGGACGTCCTCGGCCGTCGTCACCGACCAGAAGCCGGCCTCGTCGGGGTACTGCGTGATCTCGCCGTCCAGTGCACCGGGCACTCGGCGCGCATCTCGCTCGAACAGCTCGTACGGCGGGCCATGCAGCCACAGATCCTCGTCTGCGACCTGGATGGTCTCGAGGGATTCGGCTGATGTGTATGGCATCTGGAGCGACCTCGTGGGTAGTGGACAACGAGCCTGACCGCGCTGCGGGCGAGCCGGGAGATCCGGCCCGCCCGCGAGCAGCGTCGTTGCGTGGCCTGTGGGTTAGCGGGTGCCGGCGTTGCAGCCGGTGTGCTGGAACTGCGCGGCGTCGGTGTAGGTGACGGTGGGCAGGTAGGCGCCCATCGTCGACTTCACGGTTGCCGGGGTGGCGATGTTCTGGACGGCCTGCGGGAACGCGGGATGCGCGGTCGTCGTCAGATTGCGCAGGATCATCAGGGTCGAGTCGGGCCGGGTGGCGCCGTCGCCGGCGGTGCCCCAGTTCATCCACGCCACGCCGCACTTGTCGGTCGCGTTCTTCGGACGGTCCTGTGGCAGGCTGATCACGATCGTGTAGTAGCGCTTCGCGTTGATCGGAACCTCCTCGTCGGCGAGGCACGGTCCGGTCGTCTCGCCGCTGGGCAGACCCTGGTTGTTGCAGATCGACCAGTAGCGCAGCTGCGTGCCGCCCTGCATCTTCGCCTCGCCGGCATACGTGGCCGGGGTGGTCGGGAGCTCGCCGTGCAGCACGGCGAGGTTGTGACCGTCGTGGTTGGGGCCGAACCTGCGATCAAGCCACGTGAACACATAACCGTTGGCGGGGTTCGCACCGAGGCCCGTTCCGACCAAGGGCAGGGACGAGATCATGCTCGCGTCGGACGTTCCGGCGTAGTATGGCGCCAGCAGCCAGGCCGGCATGAAGTACTTGTACCAGACCGGCTTTGCCACGGCGGGATGCTCCGGGGAGGAGCTGAGCGCCAGCAGCGACTGGATCTTGCTCTCCGGGAACAGGATCGGGTTGACGTTGGTCAGGTTCGCGTACCCGGGCTTCGCCGACACGTCGGTGCACGCTGCCTGGCCGGTCGATGTCGTGCCGTTCGCGGCGACATAGCTGGCGGTCGGGGCACCCACGCCACCGGTGAAGTCACGCCCGCGGTCGGGGAGATACGTGCGCGCGACGATCAGCATCGGCCCAGCGCCCGGTGCCTGACCGGCGACGCCGCCATAGACCGTGTTCGGCGCCTCGTGGCCGGGACCCGGATCCACCTGGTCGACCATCGTGATCGTGTAAGAGCGATGCGTCGCGTTGCGGTTCGCTCCGGGCAGGAACGGATTCGTCGAGCCGGGATCGGGCTTGATGTCGACGTCGTACAGATGCCCGCGAATCACGCCGAGCACCGATGAGGTCGTGAACGAGAAGAACCGCGCGTGCGGGAACTGGCCGTGGAAGACGATCTTCCCTCCGGCCGGGATCGTGTCGATCGACGTCTCGTAGTCGGTATGGGAGTCCGGCCAGATCCTGTTCACGTCTCCTGCGTATACGACGTGCCCCAGAAGCAGGTGTGCGAGGCCTGTCCGCCCGGGCCGTTGGCCGGGAAGTGCACGACCGTGCGGACCGCGGCATGACCGGCCTTGCTCGCGCTGGCGAGAGCCGACCCGGCGACGGCGGCGATCATGATCAGTGCGCCGAGCAGCGCGCCGATCAGCTTGAACGATTTCATGAGAGCGATTCCTCCGATGTGTTTTGGTGAGCCCCGCCCGCCCCTGCTCGACGGGATCACGAACCTAGGCGGCGCTCGCGTGGATGAACAGCGCGCGGGGGCCAAATCACCCGGGTGAGGAAACGGTTCGGCTAGGCTGGAATCCGCCCGTGAACGAGAGGAGCTTCAGTTGCCGGGGCAAGCGACCGAGCAGCGGGATGCGCCGTCCGGGGTGGCCGAGGAGCTGGTCGCGACGAAGCTGGTCCCACCCCGGGTGCGCGGCGGGTACATCGCCCGCAAGCGCCTGATCGACGCGCTCGCGGCCGGCCGAGATCGGCGCTTGACACTCGTCGACGCGCCCACGGGATACGGCAAGACGATGCTCGTCGCCGCGTGGTGCGCAGAGCTGACCGAGCGGGACGAGCGCGGAATCGCGTGGTTGTCGTTGGCGGCAACAGAGAACACCCGGCTCTGCTGACGCGGTATCTGATCGGCGCGCTGCGGCGTGCAGGTCTGCAGGTCGGCGGCGACGCCGAGACGATGCTCCAGGTTCCGGGTGCGAGTTCGATGGCGTGGACGCGGTCGCTCGTCAACGACCTCGCCACCGTCGACGCGCAGACGACGCTGGTGCTCGACGACTATCACGTCATCGCCGAACCGGCGTGTCACGAACTCATTCAGTTTCTCGTCGACCACGCGCCCAGCTCGCTGCACGTGCTCGTGTCAGCGCGGGCCGACCCGCCGATCGCGCTCGGGGCGCTCCGCGCGGCCGGCGAACTTGTCGAACTACGCGCCGCAGATCTTCGCTTCACCGCTGAGGAGGCCGAGCAGCTGCTGGTCGAGCGCGAAGGGCTGGACCTTCCCAAGGACACGGTCGCGAGTCTGGCGGCGCGGACCGAAGGGTGGGCGGCGGGGCTCTACCTGGCCGCGCTCTGGTTGCGTGGGCAGAGCAGCCAGGAGACTGACGCAGAGCGCTTCGCCGGCGACAATCGGCACGTTGTCGACTACCTCAGCGAGGCGGTCCTGGAGCAGCTCGACGACGACGTTCGCACGTTTCTTCTCCAGACGTCGATCGTCGATCGGCTGTGCACGCCGTTGGCCGACGCGATCACCGAGCGGCGCACCGGTGGTCTGCTCGAGAACATCGAGCGCTCCAACCTGTTCCTCGTGCCGCTCGACGAGACCCGCACGTGGTACCGCTACCACCACCTGTTCCGCGAGATGCTGCGCGCCGAGCTGGCACGCCGGCATCCTGAGCTGGTCGTCGCTCTCCACGGCCGCGCGAGCGGGTGGTACCGGGAACGTGGCCTGATCTCCGAGGCGATCGACCAGGCGACCGCCGCGGGCGACCTCGCAGGCGCGGCAGCGATGATCTCCGAGCACTGGCTCGACGTCGGCCGTTGGGGTCAGGAGGCGACCGTCAAGAGATGGCTCGAGGCGTTCGGTCCGGACGAGCTCAACAGCTATCCGGAGCTATGTCTGATCGGCGCGTTTCTCACCGGCGTCGGCGGCGGATCCGAGAGCGAATTTCGGCGCTGGCTCGAACTCGCCGAGCTCGGCGCCGCAACCACCGCCGGCAACCGGAATCTGGTTGCCGGCAGCTCATCGCTGTCGAGCAGTGTCGGCCTGCTGCGATCGGCATTCGCCTACCGCAACGTCCGCGCTGCGATCGCGACTGCCGCGCGGACGGTCCGGGTCGAATCGGAGGCGCACGGGCTGTTTCGCGTCGCCGCGCTCGCGAACCTGGCGTTCCTCCTGTACCTGACCGGCGATCCGTCGAAGGCGCGGCACGCGGTCAGCGAAGCGATGCGCGACCCGCAGGCCGAGCGGCGACCATATGGGTTCATCACGGCGCTCACCACCTCGGCGCTGATCTCCCTTGATGCGGGTGATGCCGACCAGGGAGAGCACGCAGCTCGCCGCGCGCTCGAATATGCAGCGGAGGCCGGGCTGGCGGACAACCAGGTGTCGGGTCTGGCGTACATCGCAGTCGGAAGGTCGCTGGCGGCCGCCCGCCGGGTGAAGGCCGCGGCCGCTCAGATGGAGCGAGCCCTGGAGCTGCTGCGTGGTGGGACCGTTCCCGCGCGACATGCCTACGCGCTGCTGTCGACGGCTCCGGTGCTACAGGCCTGCGGTGATCACGCCGGCGCGCTGAAGCTGATCGACGAAGCCGAGCAACTGCTCGCGTCGTTCGAGGACGCCGGCATGCTGACGGCGCTGCTCGCTGACGCGCAGCGCCGGATCGCGCTCGCCCGTCCGCGACGGGGAGAACAGGACCCGACGGCCCTGACCGAGGCTGAGCTCGAGGTTCTGCGGCAGTTGCGCAGTCCGAGATCCCAGCGCGCGATCGCCGCCGAGCTGTCGGTCTCGATCAATACGGTCAAGACGCACACCTCATCGATCTATCGCAAGCTCGGCGTCAGCTCACGCGACGATGCCGTGACGCGGGCGATCGACCTCGGGCTCACGTGAGCAGCAGCTCACCCGGGTCGTCAACGGCGGGAAACGCTCGGATGAGGGTGTACGATTAGATGGCTTCGCCCCAGCCCACGGCGGGCATCGTGTTCGGCTCCAAATTTTGGCCGGGTGTATGCGTTGACCATTCGTCACGCGCGATCTCGAACACAGGATCCGGGAGCTATGCATCCACCTCATGAGGACTCGATTTGGCCAGAGGACGAGGCGGGTGTGTTCGCGTCGAGGGTGACGCTGACCGACGAGCACCGCGCTGTCAATTCAATGATTGATCAGGGCCGGTCGTTCGTCGAGATCGAGGACTACATCGACGCCCTGCTGCTCCCGAGCGCGGAGCTCGGTGCGCTATGGCTCCTGGCGTGGACCGAGGCGACTGATCCGCAGACCCGCAGGCAGTTGATCGCCGAGACGATCGCCGCGCTGCGCGACACGGCACCCGTCTGACCCTTTCGAAAGGCCGGTCCTGGATGTCCGAGGAATGCCGCCGTGCGCGGCGTCCTGTGGGAAATCGAGCGGCTGTAGCGGACGGTTAGGGTGCGGTGTGGCGGCCGCTCCCGACCGCGACACCGCTTGCGCGCACCACGATCCCGCCGCCGGCCCGCTTGCCGGCGCGGAGTGCGCCGTCGGCTGCTGAGAGCACCTCGTCGAAGGTCGCGCCGGGGTACGATTGGGCGACGCCGATCGAGGCGTTCAGCGGCTCGTGCCCCGGATCGCGAATACCCTGATGGTCGGGTTCGCGACGGACCTCGGCGGGCATCGAGTGCTGCACGTACGACTCCTGGTCGGGAGCAACTGCTGCCACGGACCAGGGGCTGGCGGCCATCGTGCGACCGTGGACTCGCTCCGCTGCGTGCAGACCCAGGGCCAGTCGGAGACTCACGCCTGGGATTGCGCTGACGATGCTACCGCGTCGACGGTCGGCGTCGAAGGTCGGCGAGTGGCCTATGCTCGTTCGGCACCAAGCCTTCGTCGGGGCTCTCCTGTCTCTTCCCAGCGGTGGTCTCAGCGCAGAGACGGAGAATGGACGTGGTATGGAGACCGAGGACACCAGGCTGTCGGGAGGGCGTCTCAACGCGGCGATCGCGAACGAGCTCGGCAAGCTGATCGCCGACTTCACCGGACGCGGCGCCACGAGGTCGCGCGCGTTCGTTTACCAGGACGTGGTTGTGTGCCTGCTCGAGAACGGCGCCACCAGGGCCGAGGTCAACCTCGTCGCGGCGGGGAGAGCCGAGCTCGTGCGCCAGCAGCGGGACGCGCTCCAGCGTGCGCAGGAGGCTGAGCTCGTCGAGGCGATCGAGCGGCTCACCGGCCGCACGGTGCGCTCATTCATCAGCGGAACCAGCACGCACGGGGAGTCCTCGGCAGAGCTATTCGTGCTCGAGCCCGCCGCCCCGGGCCAGTAGCTTCGAGAGTCCGCGCCTCCCGGGTTGACGGCTGTCGTCGCGCGGGTTGACGTGCTGTCGTCGCGCGCTACGCTGGCGACGACAGGGCTGATGAGGGCGAAACCCCAAAGGCCGGGTCGAGAACGTATTCGACGGACGGACAAGGTCTCGCGGGCCTTGCCGGACACGGGAGCAAATCGATGGATGTACCCCCAACCGGGACGGGACCGAGCCTAGCCGGCGGGCAGTTGCTGTCCGCGATCTCGAACCGGATCGTGGCGATTCTCCGCGAGCACTACGGTCGCGGCCCGATGAAGGCCAAGACGTACGCGCTGGATGACCTGATCGTGGTCGTGATGCGCGGCAGCGGGTTCACGCCGCTCGAGAAGACGATGATGGAGTCGGGGGAGGCCGACCGCGTCGTCGAGATGCGGCACGACTTCCAGCGGCTGATGACCAAGGGTTTCACCGACGCGATCGAGGAGCTCACCGGCCGCAACGTGGTGGCGTTCCTCTCGCAGGCGCACGTCGACCCGGATCTCACGCTCGAGATCTTCTTCATGGACGGGCCGCTCGAGGGTTTCGGTGCAGTCGAGCTGACCGAACCCGAGTAAACGCGCCCGGCGTCAGCCCGTACTTTCATCATGTCGACCCCACAGGCTGCTGCCGCGCTCGCTCAGCCTCCACATCTTCTCGTTCCGGCCATCCACAGATTGGACGCCACACGGCTCGATCAGCCCGTCGTCGATCGCCAACGCCCACGCCGCTTTGAGCCGTACCTGATCGACGCCCAATTCCCATGCGGCGAGCTCGAGGCTCGCTCCCCCAACTGCTCAAAGTCCGCGACCACCTCAACCAAATTCAATACCGGGACATCCAAATCAGCACCGCCGCCATCAATTGACCGCAGCGGTTTCCCCGGCTGCCGCCCCAGTTCCTCGATCCCCAGTTGGCTGAGACGGTAGCTCGGGTCTCCTGGATGGTTCAGCGCAGGCTCCGCCTCGACGATCCATTCGCGCTCGCGCGCGGTTTGGAACCCGCGCGCGCCGTCCATCGGCGCCAACGCCGGCTCAAGCCAGATCATCACCGACTCGAGCGTCGCCGAACCGAGCTCGGCGATCGCGCTCAGCACCGCGTGGTTAGATGCCGTCTCGCTCATCGACCTGTTCCCGCGGAACCGTGGCGCGACACGGCGCGGCGGCGCCCCACGGATGGCGGCACGCCGACACCTCGGCAACGGGCGACTCGTCGGTCGCGTGCCCGATCTCGGGCACGCGACCAACGAAACCGTCTGCCAACGGGGGAACGTCCAGACGGGCGCGCCACGGCACAGATCCCCTCGCGCCGAGACATCTGCAAACTCGAGGGAGGCGTGCCGGGACAGCCCGGCCCCGTGCGCGCCATCCGAAAACCACACCTTCCGTACACGGGGGACTCTCGATCCGAGGCAATGGGACGCTGGACGGATCAGAATTCTCGCCACTGCGGCGTGACCGAGAGGACTGTCCCGATTACCTGACCGCGCTCCGAAACCGGTCCCACGGGGCCCGTGACGGATCGCCAGGCGTGATCATATCGTCAGGACTTCGGCGGTCGTTGCCCCCGCCATCTCCGCGACCCGCGATGGACCGCCGTCAGGTGGCTCACGCTGCGCGCGCTCGACGGCTGGAGCAGCTGGTCCAGGCGATCCAGCACCTCCTCATCGCCGGGATAGATGCGGGCGTGCTGGCGTTCGTGCTCGGCCCAGGTGCCGAGCGTGAACGTCTCGACGAGCACCGGCGGGTCCTGCCCGGTGCTGTGGTACCGCCGCCAGCTGACCGCGCCAGTCCGCCGCCGCAGGCGGCGAAGCTCGCGCGCGGACGCCAGGAACTCCTGCTCGGCGTCGGGCCGGACCGGCCACTCGACGATCACGAGCACGGGACCGACCTGGTCGGGGTTGCCGTCGACTTCGGGCAGGGGCCAGGCGTCGACCGGGGCCACGTTGCGGGGGTCGGCGGCGGGCAGAGGCAGGGGCCAGGTGAGCAGGGCGAGCACCAGCAGGGCCGCCATCGCGTAGAACGCCGTGCGCACGTTTGTCGCGCCGGCGAGCGCGCCGAACCCCAGCGCGCCGATCGCGTTCGAGCCCTGGAACGCGACCTGGTAGAAGGCGATCCCGCGGCCTTGACCACGGGGGCATCGAGGGCTGATAGGCGGCGCCGAGCAGGCCGATCGCGGTGATCCACGCTGCTCCGGCGGCCACGAGGACCACGGCGTCGAGCGCGACGGAATCGGAGGCCGCGAGCACGACCGCGCCGCCGGCCATGATCGCCGCGGAACCTGCATAGATCGCTCGCGGTGACAGCAGCCGTCGGATCGCCGGTCCATAGGTCGGCGGCGATCAGCGCGCCGACGCCGACGCAGCCGAGCAGCAGGCCGTAGCCGCCGGAGCCCAGATGCAGGTGGCCGTGGGCGACGATCGGGAGCAGCGCCCAGGTGGCGCCTGCCGGGAGGATGAAGGCGACCGCGCGGACGATCAGACTCGAGCAGCACAGGCGAGTTGGAGACGAAACGCCCTCCCGCGCGCATCGCCTCGATCGCGTGCTCGCGAGGCAGGGTCGAGGTGCGCACGGGGATCCGCGTGACCATCACCGCGGCGACGACCGCGATGAACGAGGCAGCGTTGACACCGAACACGAGCGCCGCGCTCGTGGCGGCAAGCAGCCCGCCGCCGAGCGCAGGGCCGACCGCCCGCGCCAGGTTCTGATTCACGCTGCCGAGCGCGATCGCCGCCGCCCGATCCTGCTCGGGCACGAGCTCGGGCTGGAGCGTCTGCCAGGTCGGCGCGGAGCCGGCGACGCCGCAGCCGATGACGAACAGCAGGAGCAGCAGGACCGCGGGCGTAGACCGCCGGTCGCCCCGAGCACGGCCAGCGCCGCTGCGGCCACGAGCATCAGGATCTGCGTCGCGAGGATCAGCTTGCGACGGTCGAACAGGTCACCGAGCGCGCCCGCGGGGATCGCCAGGACCAGCGCGGGAATGCTCGCCGCCGCCTGGATCGCGCCGATCAACAGCGCCGATTTGGTCGAGCGAGATCATCACCCACTGCGCGGCGACCGTCTGCATCCACGAGCCGATGTTGCTGACGAACTGCGCCGTCCACAGCCGGCGAAAGGCCGGCGTCCGCAGCGGCCTCCAGCCGGATCCCGTGGATGTGGACACCCCCGTCACATCACTGGAGTTGGCCCCCTGCTGTCAAGCCCGGTCGAGCTCATCTTCATCATTCCGTGCATCGCCGCCGGCGAACCGGGCAGCACGAAGCCCGGGACGTGCGCGGGCGCCAGGAAGATCCCGATCGCCAGCAGCGCAATCACGGTCGCGCCGGCGAGCCTCGCCGACGAGCGCCACGGGCCAGGCCTTCTCGAGCGCGACGAGCGCCGCGATCACGACCATCCACGTGATGCTCATCACGCCGAGCGCGAACAGCGCCGCCATCAGCGCCCACGAGCTGCCGAGGCACCGCCGCCGCTGCGCGCGCCCATCACCAGCGCGCGTTGGTCGGGCGGCTCGGAGAGCTGACCGCGACAGCGGCTCAGGCACGCGCGCTTGGCCGGCGTGAACTGGTAGACGGCCGCCGCTGCGAGCACGGCGCCCGAGACCCAGCGCCCGCCGGCGTGCCAAGCGAGCTGGGCGCCGATCAGCGACTTGCCGAGCTCGTAGGCGCCATACACGACGACGCCGGCCGCCGCCCACACGAGCAGGTATCCGCAGGTGAACAGAAACACGCGCGCGCGGCCGCCCGAAGACGTGGCGTACGCCGTGAGCGTCGGCGCGAACGACGGGAGCATCATCGCCGCCATCATCACGATCCAGGACCCGGTGAACCAGCCGAGCGTGCCGAGCGCGGTGCCCGGAGCCGCACCCATGCCGGCCATCCTCTCGGCAGTCCACCACCACGCGAGGCCACCGGCGATCAGCAGCCCGGCGAGGATCTCGGGGCGCTTGCGGGTGACGGCCGGCGGGGTCATGCGTGCTGATATTCGTCGTGGCGGCGGATCCACAGCGGCTCGGTCGAGCTCTCCTGCCGGCCGCCGGGGGTGCGATCCAGCAGGGGGTAATACCCCATCGCGATCTCGAGCCCGCGTGCGGTGGTGACATAGGTCCGGTAGACGCGCTCGTCCTCCAGCACGTAGACACTCATACCGGGTCCCTCGGTCACGTAGCTCGCGACGTCGACGCCGCAGTCCTTCGCGTTCTGGGTCACCGTCGGGGGGATGTCGCCCGCCAGGAACGGCTCGAGATCGCCGCGCGCGTTGTAGAACCCGAGCCCGCGGCTGAACTCGTCGCTCGACACCCACCCGATCTGCCAGCCCATCCGCTCGCGGTACGCGAGCAGCTTCTCGAGCGGCGCGCGCGAGCTGAGCAGCAGCGTCGTGACCCGTGCCTTCAGGTGCGGGACCTGCGGGTTCAGCGTGTCCGCGATCGACGTGCAGACCGGACAGCCGGCGGTCCACTCGGGGCCGAACATGAAGTGGTAGACCATCAGCTGCGAGCTGCCGTCGAACAGCTCGGCGAGCGACTTCTCGCCGTCCGCGGTGTCGAACCGGTAGTCCTCTTCGACCGGCACCCACGGAAGCTCCCGCCGCCGTTGGGTCAGCTGGTCCCCGCGGCGAGTCAGCTCCTTCTCGTCGGCGAGCAGCGCGTCGCGCTCGGCCTTCCACTCCTCCTGCGTAGCAATCCTGTGCTCTGTCATAGGGGAATCACACCTTTCTCGGGGTCGCCGTGCACAGGATATAGTTAGCATAATGGCTAACGATACGTTCAGAGCGCTCGCGCACCCGATGCGACGCGACATCATCGAGCGGCTGAGCCGGGGGACGGCGACGGTCGGGGAGGTGACGCGCGACTTCGGCGTCTCGAAGCCGACGATCTCCCGGCACCTGAGGCTGCTCGAGGAGGCGGGCGTGGTCAGTCGCGTGATCGATGGCCGCACCCACCGGCTGGCGCTGCGGCCCGAGGCGCTGGCGGAGACCTCGGCGTGGCTCGACAGCCAGAGGGAGCGCTGGGAGCGCCTGTTCGACGTGGTCGAGCAGTACCTTGAGGAGCAGGAGTGAGCGACCTCAACGTCAGGATCGAGCGCACGTTCAAGGCCTCGCCCGAGCAGGTCTTCGACGCGTGGACCAGCCCGGAGGTGATGCGGCGCTGGATCCACTGCGAGAGCGACTGGTCGACGCCGGTCGCGGAGGTCGATCTGCGCGTCGGCGGCCGGGTGCGCGTCGTGATGCGCCGCCCGGACGGGCGAGACGGGGAGATGGAGGGCGAGTACACGGCGATCGAGCGGCCGCACCGGCTCGAGATGAAATGGGTCTTCCACGACAGCCCGTCGAACGAGCAGCGGATCGAGCTCACGTTCACCGAAACGGCTCCTGGCGAGACGACCGTCGTGCTGCTCAACACCCGGATCTCGACAGACGAGCGCCGGGCGTCGGCAGGACCAGGGCTGGCGGGGCTGCCTCCGAGCAGCTCGAGACGATGTCACCTCGGCCTGAGGGTCCGCATCCCGCCGTTTGCCCCGTAGCCACGGGAAGAAGTGTGCGGAGCGGGTTTCGTTCCACGGCGTGGGCTGCAGCGCCACGGGACCGCTAGGCTCACACGCGCGGTGCGGGTTCAGATAGTGCTTGTTGTGCTCGCCGCCGGCGTCCTGCACGCCGTGTGGAACGCGATCGCGAAGCAGCTCTCGGATCAGCTGATTGCGTTCGCGCTGATTGGCGTCGCCGCGACCGTGATCGGCGGCGCGGTGCTGATCGGCACCGGCCTCCCGGCCGGCAGAGCGATCCCATTCGCGATCGGGTCGGCGGTGCTGCACGTCGCGTACGAGACGGCGCTGATGAGGTCGTACAAGCTCGGTGCGTTCAACGAGACGTACCCGATCGCGCGCGGCACCTCGCCCCTGGTCGTGGCGATTGGGGCGTACGTGTTCGCCGAACGAGAGACTGCCGCTGCCCGCGACGATCGGGGTCGTGGTCCTCGCGGCCGGCCTGGTCACGCTCGCGCCTCGTCAGGCAAGCTCAGCCGCAGGGACCGGCCGGCGATCATCGCGGCGGTCCTGACCGGGCTCGCGATCGCGGCCTACACGCTCGTGGACGGGCTCGGGGTCAGGCGCGCGCACGATCCGTATGCCTACGGCGCGCTGCTGTTCCTGCTCCAGGGACCGGTGTTCCTCTGATAGCCCTGCGCCGCCGCCCACGCGCCGCCTGGGCCCCGGCGAGCGACGCTCGTCAACGGCCTGACGGCCGGCGCGATATCGATCCTCGCCTATGGGGCGGTGCTGTGGGCGCAGACGAAGGCGCCACTGGCCGAGGTGTCGGCGCTGCGCGAGACCAGCGTGATCTCGGCGGCGCTGATCGGCGCGTTCGTCTTCAAGGAGCGGTTCGGGACCAAAGGGTCACTGCGGCGGCGCTCGTCGCGACCGGGATCCTGCTGATCGCGGTGCGCCTCAAAACCCGACATGAACGACTTCCTGCTCACCGGCGGGTGCCTCTGCGGAGGCGTCCGGTTCGAGCTCCGGGCCGCTCCCGACCACGCGAGCTACTGCCACTGCACGCGCTGCCAGCGGCGCACCGGCACGGGAGCGTCGGCGAACGCGTCGGTCGACGGCAACGCTTTCCACATCGTCCAGGCGAGGAGCTCGTGAAGGGCGGCGGCACCCGGACGGCGGCTTCACGAAGTTCTTCTGCTGCGAGTGCGGCGGGCACCCGTTCAGCCGCGACCCGGATGACCACTCCCAGATGGGCGTCAGGCTGGGCGCGTTCGACGAGGATCCGGGCGTCCGCCCGAGCAAGCGCCAGTTCGTCGCGTACGCCGCTATCTGGGAGCCGATCCCGGACGACGGGCTCCAGCGCTTTCCCGACAGCGCGCGCAGGCACTAACGCGGTTACCTTTGCGGCCATGCGCCGCGCGAGCCTCGTCGTCCTCGCCCTGACCCTCGTGGGTTGCGGCGCGACTGCGGGCTCGACCACATCCTCGAGGCAGCAGACGCCGACCAGCCCTACCGCGACGGGCGTGGTCTCGATGGTGCTCGAGCGACTGGCCGGCGATCGACCCGGCCACGGACCAGACTGTCCGCCAATGGGACAGTCGCCGGCGCCCAGGGCGGCGGGATGTCGACTGGTTCGTCTACACGGGCCTGACGACGTATTCGCACAACGGCAGCGGCGCAAAGCTGCATTCCCGGGCTCGCCGAGTCGATGCCGATCGTGCTTGGCAACGAGACCACGTATGCCGCGACCCTGCGCAGCAAGCTGGTGTTCTCGAACGGCCAGCCGGTGAAGGCGGCGGACTTCCGTGGACGGTGAGCGCGACCTGCGCATCCACGAGAGCCCCGCGGCCGCGCAGCTGGCCGACCTCGTGGTCGGAGCCGAAGAGGTACGCGACCGCGCCGGCGAAGACGATCACCGGGATCACGATCGACGACGCCACCCTGGGACGATCGTGATCCGGCTCACGGCCCCCGACAGCTCGTTCGACGGCTGCTCGCCTCCCGGCGCTGGGCGCCGTTCCGCGCCACACCGGCGCGTCCGACCTCCGCATCCCGCCCGCGGGCGCGGGGCCCGGGTACGAGCTGACCAATGTCGTCCCGAAGAGCTCGTTCTCGATCGTCGAGAACCCGCAGTGGGCGGGCCTCGCGATTCCGGGCATCCCGGTGGCAAAGGTGAAGCGTCAACGTCAAGATCGACCCGAACGCCCGCTCGGCCGCGCTGGCGGTGCTCCGCAACCAGACCGACGTGTTCGATCCGGCCGCCGGGGTCCCGGCGGATGTGCAGGCGACGAGTCGATACCGAGGGCACCACCGTTCGCGACACGGGAGCGCCACCGCCTTCACCTCGGATCGGATCGACTTCGGCGCGCTGCGCTTCAGCCCGCCTTCGGCCTGGATCTGACGTCGCTCGCGCTCTGCTGAACGCCCTCCGGCAGCTGCGCCGCGATCCGCTCCTGCGTGTCCGAGGACAGGCCGCGAACAGCTCGAGCGTCTCGGGCCACAGGCCTTCGTCGTTCGCGGCCGGCGAGCACCTCATCGGCCCGCTCAGGGCCGAGCTCGTCGATCAGCCCGTCGAGCGTGCTCTTGTCCTCCAGCACGAACGCGACTGCGAGCAGATCGCTGCCCGTCATCGCCTCCAGCGAGGACCTGAGCGCATCCGGCGCGATGTGCCCGACGAACCGTCCCATCGTCACGTGCTCGCCGCGCCGGGTCAGCTCGCGCGCGACCTCGCCGGCCAGCTCCGCGGGGATGCTGCCGATCACGGCGCCCGCGCGGCGCGGGTCGAGCTCGATTGCGATGTCCGCCAGGAACGGAGCGGGCAGCTTGCGGGCGACATCGACCGCGCGCGACGGGTCGAGCTCGCCGGCGACGCGCGCCGACAGGACCGGGCCGAACGTGTGCGTCGCGAGCGTGGCGATCAGGCCTGGCGGAATCAGCTTGCTCGCCAGCGCCAGTCTCGAGATCGCGCCGCCACCCGCTTCGTACAGCCGCTCGGTCGCCAGCTCGCGCAGCGCGCGGATGTCATCCGCCGGCGCCTGTTCGAGGTAGGACAGCGACTCGGGGTCACGCGCGAGCAGCCGCGCGAGCTTCAGGATCTCCGACCGGACGGCGAGCGCCTCGCTCACGCGGGCACCTCGTTCATCCCCCGAGGACCTTTCGGAGTGGTATGCGGACCACCCGCGGCAGCTGGCCGAACGCGGCGTCACCAGCCGCGGCCAGCGCCGCGGCCTGCCGGTGGCGCTCGTCCGTGATCGCCATGGCGAGATCGAGCAGCTGAGCATCGCCCAGGCGGCGCACCCCCGCGGGCGCCGGGGCGCGGAGCTCGCGCTCGAGTGCTTTCAACCCTTCATCGCTCAACTGGACGTAACCATTTGGCCTGCAATTGCGGGCGAAACGCTACCGCCATCCCCGGGCGAGCCCGCGCCCAAACCCGCGATAGGCAGGTTTGAGCACAAAAGACTCATGTTTATGAGCGAACGGCCGATAACCGACTTATGAAGCGTCGCAGCAGGGTCGGACTGCTGAGGCGGGGGCGTGGCCTGACCGTCGGCTCCCGCGCGGCAACAGCCCGGGTTCGCAGCCGGGCCGGGCGCGCTGCGAGCGTCCAATGGGGGCAGCTGATCCTCGTTCTTGCGTGCGTCGGCGTCGGCGTCGGGATGGTGATCGTCGCCGAGACCGCTCGCGCGAATGCCGACCGCCACCGGCGCGCGCAGGTGCTCGTCGAGACGATCCGGGCGGACAGCCAGCAGCTGAGCGCGATCCGCGCGCAGGTGATGCTCGACGTGGTGCTCGCAAGCAGACGCGGCACCGTCCACGCGAGGCGCGGGCACGTGATCGCGAACGTCGCGCTGCTCTCGACCGGCTTCGCATCGTGGCGCGACCTTTCAGCGGCGCTGTCCCAACTCCGGGCGCTCGAGCCCGATGCTCGCACCGCACGCCTTCAGTCCGACGCCGGAGCGCTGTTCACGCTCGACACCCACGCTCTCGCCGCCGCGACAAAGCGGTCCCTGATCACGGGCATCGAGTACGGAGAGCGCGCGTTCGCGCCGCTGATCGGCCGGCTCAACTACGACGCCCAGCGGGCGTCCGGGTACGAGCGGCGGGTCGCCGACCGCTCCTCGTCGGACGCGGTCACCGCGTTCGTGCTCTCGCTCGTGCTCGGCCTGCTGGCGCTCGGCGTGCTGACCCTGAGCCTGCAGCGGCTGCGGCGCAAGAACGCGATCGAGGCCGCCCGCCGGACATTCGAGAGCCGCAGTGAGGCGCGGCTGCAGGCGCTCGTCGAGCACTCGACCGATGTCGTGACAGTGATCGGTCGCGACCAGCTCGTCACCTGGCAGGCGCCGTCGCTCGAACGGGTGCTCGGCTTCCAACCGGAGGTGCTGCTCGGGCGCCGCCTGAGCACGATCGTCCACCCCGATGACGTGCCGCTGGTCGAGCGGTTCCTTGCCGCGAGCTTGGAGCGGCCCGGCAGCCGCACGATCAACGCGCGCTTCCGCCATGCCCGGGGCGACTGGCGCCAGGTCGAAGCGGTCGCCGAAACCGGCTCGACGACCCGGCCGTCGCCGGGGTGGTGCTCAACATGCGAGACATCAGCGAGCGCAAGGCGCTCGAGGACGAGCTCCGCCACCAGGCGTTCCACGACCCGCTCACCGGGCTCGCGAACCGGTCGCTGTTCCAGGACCGGCTGCGCGCATGCGCTGGCGCTGCGCGGCGTCCGGATCGCGGCTCTCGCGGTGCTGTTCCTGGACCTCGACGACTTCAAGACGATCAACGACAGCCTCGGACACGCGCGCCGGCGACGACCTGCTGCGCGCGGTGGCCGCCCGGATCGGCGCGCTCCTGCGGCCGACGCGACACCGCCGCGCGGCTCGGCGGCGACGAGTTCGCCGTCGTCTTGTGAAGAGCGTCGACGGGAGCGACGAGGCCGCGGAGATCGCCGGACGCATCCTCGACGCGCTCAGCGCGCGCCGTTCACGATCACGGGGCGCGAGCTGCGCGTCGACCGCGTCGTCGGGGTCGCCGCGTGAGTCGAGGCGCGGCCGAGCGCCGATGATCTGCTGCGCAACGCCGAGATGGCGATGTACGGGGCCAAGGCCGGACGGCAAGGACCGCGGCACGAGCGTTCGAGCGACGATGCACCAGTCGCGCGCTGGAGCGGGTCGAGCTGACGCGGCGAGCTGCGCGCGCGCGATGGAGACGGGCGAGATGCGAGCTCGACTACCAGCCGATCGTCAGCTCGAGACGGGTGCGATCGTCCGGCGTCGAGGCGCTCGTGCGCTGGCAGCCACCCGCTCGCGCGGCCTGCTGGCCCCGAGCCAGTTCATCGGCGCTCGCCGAGGAGACCGGCCTGATCGTTCCGCTCGGCGCTGTGGATCCTCGAGCACCGCGTGCCAGCAGGCCCAGCGCTGGCAGTCGCGCCTGCCGGGGCGCCGGCTGCGGCTGAGCGTCAACGTGTCGGCCAGGCAGCTGCAGGAGCCCGACTTTGTCGAAGCCGTCTCGGAGATGCTCGCGCGGACGGGCCTGCCCGCCGGACCTGCTCGTCGCTCGAGATCACCGGAGAGCCTGCTGGCCGGCGACAGGCGCGAGTCGTCGCCGAGCTGCGACGGGCTGCAAGGCGCTCGGGATCCGGATCGCCGTCGACGACTTCGGCACCGGATACTCGTCGCTCGAGCAGCTGCGGCGGTTCCCGATCGACATCCTCAAGATCGACCAGTCGTTCGTCGACGGGATCGGAGCGGGACCAGCGCGGACAGCTCGTGCGCGGAATCGTCAACCTTGGCGACAGCCTGCTGCTCGACGTGATCGCGAAGGGAATCGAGGACACCGAGCAGCTCGAGCTGCTGCGCGACATGCAGCTGCCGCAAGCGCAGGGGTTCCTGTTCCATCCGCCGCTGCCCGCGGCCGGCGTCACGCAGCTTCTCGCCCGCGCTGAGCGGGCGGAATCCATCCCCGTATAGGCCCATGCGGGTCACCGGCGCCGGGTAAGGCCCGGTCGGCCGCAACTAAGGCCCCGCGCCACCAAACCCGCTCCGATATGCCGATGTGCGGTGCGACGTCGCAGCTCACTCTCCAGGTACGTGATTCCCACCAAAGGAACCGAGAGGAGCCCCAAGTGCAACCCAGTCTCATCACCCGCATCGGCTCCGCGGCGCGCATCGAGCAACTCGAGCGCGCGGCGATCGCCACAGAGCACCGCATCACCCGCCGGCACTCACCGCTCGCCGCTGTCCGTGGATACTTCGGTCATGCTGGGCAGGCTCACGAGCAGTCACTTCGTCGGCAGGGTCGGGGAACTGGCGGAGCTTCGAGCTGGCCGTCGCGTGAGGCCCGCTCGGGCCGCCCGGCCCTGGTGCTGCTTGGTGGCGACTCAGGCGTCGGCAAGACGCGGCTCGTGGCCGAGCTCGAGCGGGCAGCTCGAGGAGCGCGACCGTCCTGCGCGGCGAGAGGCGTCGAGCAGGGCGACGGAGACCTGCCGTACGCGCCGCTGCTCGGCGCGCTGCGCCCGCTCGTGCGCGAGCACCACCCTGCGCTCGAGAGCTGAGCGCCTGGCGGACGCGGCACAGCTCGCGACGCTCCTCCCCGGCCTCGGTGACGGGGCGCCCGGGGCGGTCGAGGAGCCGCGGTGGCGGCCTCCGGGCAGGTGCAGGCTGTTCGAGGCGCTGCTCGAGCTATTCGAGCGCTCAGCGCCGAGAAGCCGGTGGTGCTGATTCTCGAGGACATGCACTGGGCCGACCGCTCGACCCGCACGTTCGCTGCCTTCCTCGCGCGCACCTGCGCGAGGAGCGGCTGATGCTGCTGCTCACCTACCGCAGCGACGAGCTCCACCGCCGCCAGCCCTGCGCCCGCTGCTCGCCGAGCTCGAGCGGCTCGAGCCGCGCGCGCCGGATCGAGCTGTCGCCGTTCGACCGCGCCGGAGCTGACCGAGGCGCTCGCCGACATCCTCGGCGAGCGCCCGACCCAGCAGCTGATCAAGCGCCTGTTCGTCCGCGCCGAGGGCAACCCGCTGTACACCGAGGAGCTGCTCGCCGCCGGGCTGGACGGGCGCGGCGCCGCCCCGCAGAGCCTGCGCGACGCGTTCATGCTGCGGATCGAGCGCCTCTCGCCCGACGCCCAGCAGGCGGCGCGCATCGTCGCCGTCGGGCGGCGGCTCGACTGACAGGGTGATCGCGACGCTGACGGGGATCGATCCCGAGCGCCTCAACGATGCGCTGCGTGAGGCGATGGCCGAGCAGGTGCTCGTGGCCGGCGACGACGACCGCTTCAGCTTCCGGCACGCGCTGCTGCGCGAGGCGCTGTACGACGATCTGCTGCCGGGCGAGCGCTCGGAACTGCACCTCGCGCTGGCCGCGGAGCTCGAGCGCGAGTGCCGCGCTCGACGACGAGACGCGAGGTGGAGCTCGTGACGTCGATCGCCACCCAGTACGCGGCCGCCGGCGAGCAGACGGCGGCACTTCGCGCCACGGTCCGCGCCGCGCGCGCCGCGCAATGCGTACACGCCTATGGCGAGACCGCGGATCTGGCCGAGCGTGCGCTCGAGCTGTGGCCGCGGGTGGACGGACGCGGCCGAGCTGACGGAGATGGATCAGGTCGATCTGCTGATCATGGCCGCGACGCCCATGTGATCGGCGGCGACCGGGCCCGGTGCGAGCAGCTGATGCGCGGGCGCTCGGCTGGTCGACCCTGGACCGACGTCGTTCGCTACGGCGGCTGCTGGCCGGCGGCGCGGACACAATGGTACCTGAATCGTGGCCGTGAGGCACTCGAGCTGGCGCGCGGGCGCAGGCGATGCTGCCCGCGGTGAGGCGGCCGCTCTGGAGCGGGCATCGCTGCTGGCCTGGCTTGCGCGGACGCGCGTAGCTGCGTGGCCGCTTCCGCGACGCGGTCATCGAAGGTGAGGAGGCGCTCGAGGCGGCGACGGCGGGTCGGCGACGACGACGGAGTGCGAGATCCTGAACACGCTGGGGATGGCGAGGATCGCCGGCGGCGAGGTCAAGGAGGCGAGGCCAGCCTGCGGCGCGCGATGGAGCTGGCAAGGCCAGAAGACGACCTCGACGGACGTCGCGACGGCATATCTCCAACCTTGCTGACATGCTGTGCCTCTCCGGCCAGGCCGCCGATGCGCTGATCGACGGGATCAACGGGCTGGCCGAGGAGACGCCCAAGGAGCTGGCCGAACGGCGCGATTGGCTGACGATGACTGTCTCGATGCTGGCGTTCGAGACCGGCGATTGGGCACTGGCGCGCGCACACCTCGGGGCGCCCCCACCCAGTCAGGTCGCGGGGACCGCGCTGATCTTCCGTCACCTGGCGGGCCGAATTGGCGCTCGGTGAGGGCGGCGACGACACTGGTGCGGAAATGAGCCTGATGGCCGCCGAGCCGCTGGTGCAAGGCGCGCGAGGCGCAGTGGCACGGCGCGTTCGGCGCGACTGCTGGCCGAGCTGCGCCGGCGCGAAGGAGATCTGGACGGTGCGCGCGCGGCGGTCCTCAGGCGCTGGATGAGCTCGAGACGTGCACCGACGACGTGATGCGAATCGCCAGCGTCACCGCCGTCGGACTCGCAACCGAAGCCGACCGCGCGCAGCGCGCGCGGGACCTGCGCGAGAGCGCCGCGGTGCCGCGCGCACGCGCGCCGGGCGAGGATCCATCTCCAGCGCCTGCAGGCGGCAGCCGGGGCAGGCGGGCCGGTGGAGCGGGCGTGGTACGCGGTGGGCCTCGCGGAGGCGGCTCGCAGCCGCGGTCGCAATGATCCGAAGCTTGGGCGAAGCGGCCGCCGAAGGTGGGTGGAGCTGGCCGGCCCTATCCGGCCGCCACCGCGCGCTGGCGCCAAGCCGAGGCACTGATCGAGGCCGGAGACCGCGAGGGCGCTGCGCCGCCGCTGGGGAAGCTGTGGCGATCGCCGCGCGGGCTCGGCGCAGGTGGCTGACCGGCGAACTGGAGGCGCTGCTGGCGCGGGGGCGCCTGGCAGTCGCCGGGCCGCGGGCGATGACCGGTGCGCCGGACAGCGTCCGGCTGGCAGGAGGAGCCGTTCGGGTTGACCCTGCGCGAACTACAGGTGCTGTCGCTGGTCGCCGAGGGCGCGACCAACCGCCAGATCGGCGCGGCGCTGTTCATGGCCGAGAAGACCGCCAGCGTCCACGTGTCGCGGATCCTCGCGAAGCTCGGGGTCCAGAGCCGCACCCAGGCCGCCGCCGTCGCGCACCGCCAGCACCTCGCCTGATCCTGTTCGGACGCCCCGCGGTCGCCCGGCCCGCCCACCCCCGCCGATCGCGCCGCCGCCCACCCCCGCCGATCGCGCCGCCGCCGACCCCCGCCGATCGCGCCGCCGCCCACCCCCCGCCGATCGCGCCGCCGCCCACCCCCGCGGATTGCCAAAGTCGGCGTGCCGGCGCGAGCGCGGTCGATTTTGGGGCTGGAGCCCGCGCGGAATGCCAAGGTCCAGCGGCGCTGCCGGGTTTGTCAATCGGTCGGGGTGTGAGAGACGTGGCGGGGTGCAAAACGTGACGCGGTCGCTGCGCCCCGAGCGGCCGTGGTGGAAAAGTGGCCCCACAGACGCATTTCTCGCCGCGGAATGGCCGCGGGAGGCTCGGCATCACGTTTTGGGCCCCAGGCGCGAGCCGGTCAGCGCGTTACTTCTGGTGCTTCTTCTCGGCCTTGGCGAGGGTCAGGTGCTTGATGGCCGCGGTGGCGCTCGCCGTCCCGGCTGCATTGGTGGCGGTGAGCTTGAACGCCGCGGATTCCTTCGCGCCGGCCCTCAAAGCCGACAGCGCCTGCTTCGGCACCTTGACCGTCAGCGTCACGGACTTACCCGCCGCCACGTGACCACTTACCGTGGCAATCGTGACGCGCTTGCGCTTCCGCTTCTGCACCGCCGTGATCGTCCCGCTCAAACGCACGCTCACCGCCTCGGTGCAGCGGGCCGTCAGCTGCAGCGTGCCGCTGGTGCGCCCCGACTTCGGCGTCAGTTTGCACGACGGCTTCGCCGGGGGGCTCAAAAGGTTGAACGTCGCGGTTACGTGCGAAGCAGCGATCCGATCGCCCCCAGGATCCCGAGCGAGACCAGCAATCCACGCCGGCTGCCCACCGGCGCATCGTCTCACCGGCGACGTGTGCAAATCAAGCGCCACCGGCCGCCGCCACCAGCGGCCCGGTGCGCGGCGGCACCTGGCGGCTGAGCACGATGTAGCTCGTGCAGCGCTGGATCGCGGGCGTGCGCAGCAACTCGTTGACGACCTGCTGAAGATGCTCGGTGTCGCGGGCGACGACCCGGCAGATCAAATCGTGCGGTCCGGAGACGCCGTCGGCCTCGAGCACCTCCGGGATCGCCTGCATCACGGCGACCGCCTCGGACAGCATGCCCTGCGCGAGCTCGATCAGGACGAAGGCGCTGATCGGGTAGCCGAGCGCGGTCGGGTCGACCTCGGGGCCGTGGCCGGTGATCACGCCGGAGCGCTCCAGCTTCGCGAGGCGCGCCTGCACCGTGCCGCGCGCGACGCCGAGCTGGCGCGCCACCTCGAGCAGCCCGACGCGCGGGTTCTCGCGCAGGGTTGCGATCAGACGCGAGTCGAGCTGGTCGAAACTGGTCAATCTGATCAGCATTCTATGCCCTAACTCGTCAGAACGAGTCAGATTGCCCCTCTGGACTGTGCAGACTTGCATTCCGAGTCCCGTGGTGGGATAAACGGATGCAGGAGAGATGTACGAGGAAGCTCAGCTCTACTCGCCAGTCACAAAGGACGGCAGCGGCGAGGTCACCGTCCACTTGGCCCACGATCACCCGGGGGCGAATGATCCTGAGTACCGCCGCCGGCGCAACGACATCGCCGCCGCCGCACTCGCCTGGAAGCCCGGTCAGCCGGCCCCGCGCATCGAGTACACCGACGCCGAGCAGGAGGTGTGGCGCACGGTGTGCCGCGAGCTCGCGCCCAAGCACGACAAGTACGCGGTCCGCGAGTACAGCGAAGCGAAGCGCGCGGTCGCGATGCCGGCCGACGAGATCCCGAACCTCGATGACATCTCCGCGCTGCTCGCGCCGCTCGGCGGCTGGAGCTACGTGCCGGCGGCCGGGCTGGTGCCGCTGCGTGAGTTCTACGAGTCGCTCGGCGAGCGGCGCTTCCACTCCACCCAATACGTACGCCACCCGGACGTTCCCCTTTACACGCCCGAGCCGGACATCATCCACGAGGTCATCGGGCATGGCCACCTGCTCGCCACGCCGACCTTCGGCGAGCTGCACCGCCTCGCCGGACTCGCCGCACGACGCCTGAGTGACGACGAGAACTTGCGCTTTCTCTCCCGCGTGTTCTGGTTCTCGCTCGAGTTCGGAGTCGTCGTCGAGGACGGCGAGGTGCGTGCTTACGGCGCCGGGATCCTCTCGAGCTATGGCGAGATCGAGGAGTTCCGCGACATGGAGCACCGCCCGATCGACATCGTCGAGATGGGCACCGCCGACTACGACATCACCGCCTACCAGCCGGTGCTCTACCTGGCCGAGTCGGTGCAGGAGATCGTCGATCAGATCGGCTGGTTCTTCGCGACCTGCGACGACGAGTCGATCGCAACGCTCCGTGGCGCCCCGGCGGTGGCCGCGGAACGAGCGGTGGCCGCGGGACGAGCGGTGGCGGCCGGATGAGCGCAACCGCCGAGCACGCGGTCGTACTGCGTGATTACGAGGACGTGCGCGTCCGCCGCGGGCGCCGCTCGGGCCTGACTGTCGCGATCGCGGTGCACCGCACCGTCAAGGGCCGCTCGCTCGGCGGCTGCCGGATGAAGCCGTACGCCTCGCCTGACGACGCCGTGCGGGACGTCGAGCGCCTCGCGCGCGCGATGAGCTTCAAGGCGGCGGTCTCCGGGCTCGAGCTCGGCGGCGCGAAGGGCGTGATCGCGCTCGATCCGACCGAGTCGCTCACCGAGGAGCTGCGGCGCGATGCGCTGCAGGACTTCGCCGAGCTGGTCGAGTCGTTCAAGGGCCGCTACATCACCGCCCAGGACGTCGGCGTCTCCGAGCAGGACATCGCGTTCATGGAGCAGTTCACCGACCACGTTGCGGGGCGTCCCGCGTCCGAGGGCGGCTGCGGCGATCCGAGTCCGTACACCGCTCACGGCGTCGAGGTCGCCATTCGCGCCTCACTCGGCGAGGCCCGCCCGCTCGCGGGCGCGCACATCGTCGTGATCGGGCTCGGCCACGTCGGCGGCGCGCTCGCGCAGCGCCTGCGTGACGCCGGCGCAAAATTGACGGTGAGCGATGTCGACCGGCGCAAGCAGGACCTGGCCCGGCGGCTGTGGGCAGACTGGGTCTCGCCGGAGGAGGCGATGAGGACCGAGGCCGACCTGCTCGCCCCGTGCGCGCTCGGAGGCGTGCTGAACCCGGAGTCGGTCGCGGCGCTGCGAGTGCCGGTGATCGCCGGCGCCGCCAACAACCAGCTGTCCGACGAGTCGGTCGCGGATCTGCTGTCCGATCGCGGCGTCGTGTGGGCGCCGGACTTCGTCGTCAACGCGGCAGGCCTGATCGCGGTCGCCGACGAGCTGCACGGCTTCGACCCCGCGCGCGCCGAGCGCTCGATCGAGGGGATCGCGGAAACGCTGAAGGAGATCTACGCCCGCGCCGCCGCGGGAATGAACACGCTGCTCGCCGCCAAGCAACTCGCGGTCGAGCGCTCTGACACCAAACTGGAGGAGACCCATGGCGACCACATCTGAAGCAGTACGCCCGGCAGAGCAGGTCGACTTCATGCCGCTGCACGGCATCGACCACCTGGAGATGTGGGTCGGCAACGCCGCGCAGTCGAGCTTCTTCTTCCGCAACGCGTACGGCTTCTCCGAGGTCGCCTACGCCGGGCTCGAGACGGGCAGCCGCGACCGCGTCTCGCACGTGCTGCAGCAGGGCGGGGTCCGGCTTGTGCTGACCGGCACGCTGCGGGCGGAGACCGAGATCGCCGAGCACCAAGCGCTCCACGGCGACGGGATCAAGGTGATCGCGCTGTCGGTGCCCGACGTCGACCACGCCTACCGCGAGGCCACGTCGCGCGGCGCCACCGGTTTGACCGAGCCATATGACCTCGAGGACGAACACGGTCGGGTGCGCCTGGCCGACGTCGCCACCTACGGCGAGACCGTTCATCGGTTCGTCGACCGCTCGGCGTACGACGGACCGTTCCTCCCCGGCTATCAGGCCTCCGAGGTCAAGGCCGACCGTGGCGGGATCAGCTTCACCGGCATCGATCACGTCGTCGGCAACGTCGAGCTCGGGAAGATGAATGAGTGGGTCAAGTACTACGAGGCCGTGTTCGGGATGACGCAGATCATCCACTTCACCGACGAGGCGATCTCGACCGAGTACTCGGCGCTGATGTCGAAGGTCGTCACCAACGGCGACGGTCGCGTGAAGTTCCCGATCAACGAGCCGGCCGAGGGCCGCAAGAAGTCACAGATCGACGAGTACCTCGAGTTCTACGAGGGCCCGGGCGCGCAGCACATCGCGCTGACGACCGACAACATCGTCGCGACGATCGAGGAGCTCCAGAAGCGCGGCATCCGCACCCTGCGCACCCCGAAGGAGTACTACGAGGAGGTGCCCGAGCGGATCGGCGAGATCGACGAGCAACTGGCCGACCTCGAACGCCTCGGAATCCTCGTCGACCGCGACGACGAGGGCTACCTGCTCCAGGTGTTCACCGCCCCGATCGGCGATCGCCCGACGGTGTTCATGGAGATCATCGAGCGCCACGGCGCGCGCGGGTTCGGCGAGGGTAACTTCAAGGCGCTGTTCGAAGCGCTCGAGCGCGAGCAGGACGAGCGCGGGAATCTCTAGGGCGCAGCTCACCGGAGGTAGGATCGGAGCATGCGGTACATGGCAGTCGGCGAGGTCCCGGCCAAGCGCCACTCACAGGTGTGGCGTGACAACGGGGCGCGCCGCCTGCTGACCGAGGAGGTGATGGGCTACGAGGGCTTCTCGGGCAACGAGTCGATCCTCTACCACCTCGGCTCGCCGTGCCGGATCGCGGAGATCGGCCCGCTGACGCCGATCGCCCGCGAGCAGTGGGAGCCGAGCGCGCACGTCCACCGGCTCGCCGACGCGCGCGATGTCGCGCCAGGGGGCGATCCGGTGTCGGGCCGGCAGGTGCTGATGTTCAACGGCGACATCGAGGTGTCGATCTGCAAGCCGACCTCGGAGCTGGAGGGCTTCTACCGGAACGGCGAGGGCGACGAGGTTCTGTACATCCACCGCGGTAGCGGCGTGCTGAGGACCGTGTTCGGTCGTGTGCCGTTCCGCGAGCGCGACTACGTGCTGATCCCGCGCGGCACCACGGTGAGCTGGGAGCTGCCCGACGGGGCAGAGCAGTTCTGGCTGTGCTTCCACACGCCGGGCGAGCTCGAGACCCCGAACCGGTACCGCAACCGCTACGGCCAGCTGCTCGAGCACTCGCCGTACTCGCAGCGTGATTTCCACGGGCCGACTGAGCTGGAGACGTCCGAGGAGTCCGGGTCGTGGCGGCTGCTCCTGCGCGTGCGTGGCTCGTACCAGGAGTACGAGCTCGACCGGCACCCGTTCGACGTCGTCGGCTGGGACGGGTACGTCTGGCCGTACACGTTCAACGCCGACGACTTCGAGCCGCGTGCCGGCCGCTTCCACCTGCCGCCGCCCGCGCACCAGACCTTCCAAGGCGCCGGATTCGTGATCTGCACGTTCGCGCCGCGAATGCTCGACTGGGATCCGACGGCCGTGCCGATCCCCTATCACCATTCGAACATCCAGTCCGAAGAGGTGATGTTCTACGCCGCCGGCGACTACGCCGCGCGCAAGGGCGTCGATGTGGGATGCATCACCTTGCATCCCAGCGGTCTGCCCCACGGTCCGCAGCCGGGCACGGTCGAGAAGGCGCTCGGGGCCAAGCAGACGAACGAGCTCGCGGTGATGTGGGACACCTTCCGCCCGCTTCAGCTGACGACGCTGTGGCGCGACAACGACCGCCCGGACTACGCGTTCTCGTGGAACCCGGACCGCGAGGCCACAGGCGCCCCGACCGCCTGACCGCCCGACCGGCTCGCTCAGGCCGGCGCGCTCAGGCCGACGCGATCGTGAACGACAGCTTCGCCGTGCGCGAGGTCTTGCCCTCCGCCTTCGCCGAGATCGCGACCGTGTAGCGGCCGGGCTTCAGCTTCTTCTTGCGTGAAAGGCGTCCGGAGAACTTCACGGTGTTGCCCCCGGCGCGACCATTGAGGCTGAGCGTCCCAGCTGCCTTGTCGTGTGTGCCGGTGAACTTGAGCGTGAGCTTCGCGGGCTCATTGAGCTTGAAGCTGAACTTCGTACCGATCGGCGGCCCGTGGCCGTGACCGCTCTCGCGCCAGCTCTTGTGCGACTGCTTGAGCTGCTCGATCGTCGGCGTCACGCCGATTGAGGCGATGTTCACGTACTGGGTATCGCCCGACGGCGTCGTGTTCGGCTCGGTCGCGGTGACGACGAGCTTCGACGTCAGGTCGCCCGCGGGTTTCGTCGGCCTGAGGATGATCGACGAGGTCGCCGGCGTCCCGACCGACACGACGCCGAGCGGACACGAGGCGCCGGTCGCGGTAGCCGCGCAGCTGCCTCCGCTCGCGGTCCCCGACACGAACTTCAGCCCGGCCGGCAGCGTCCATGTGGCGGTCGTGTGCGTCGCGGGCGCGGGCCCCCCGTTCACGACCTCGAAACCGATCGTCGTCGTGCTGCCGTCAAACGGCTTCTCGGGAACCGGCCGCGGCGGGCTCGTCGCCAGCGACACGTCGCCGAACTCATAGGCGCCGATGTCGCAGTTGCCCCCAGCCGGCTCCGGCCTGGTGACCCCGCGCTGGTCCATCGTGACCGGCTGCGGCGTCGGGGAGGACTGGTCGGTGCAGTCCGCGAATGGGATCGCGTTGATCGCGGGGCTGCCGGCCAGCGAAGCCCGAGTCATCGTGGGGCCGCCGTTGTTCGCGAGCGGCCCGAGGCCGAGAGTCGCGGCGGCCACGACCTTGTCGGTCGGCTGCGTGAACCCGCAGGTGTCGGAGAATCCTCGAGATTGTAGCCGACCGACGTGAACTTCCCGGGGCCACCGATGCTGCGATCGGCGCCGAGAGGAGCCGAGCGGTGTTCAGCGCGACGATCGAGTTCTTCGTGTCGACGCGGCGCCGTACGACTGCACTCCCCCGCCTGACTCGCCGCGGTGAGCTGTTCGCCCGCGATCGTCACGGATGTCAGGCTCGTCGGTCACGGTGGAATTGAAAAAGACCCCGCCGCCCCCGTCGCCCGTGCTCGCGCCCTTGATCGTGTTTCCGGACACGTCGAATTAGAACGCATCATGCCCGCCGCTACCGCCGTCGAACTGTACCCGCCGCCACCGGACTCGTCCGTAGTGTTGACGTTCGCGGTGTTGCCGCTCACATCGCTCGATCGAGCACGGCCAGCAGCCCCGACGGCGTCGGTACTGAGCGCGCCACCCCCATTACAGCAGTCGTTCGTGCGCCGCTTCACCGTTGAATCGACGTACTATGTCGGACAGCTCCGTGTCGCTGAGCTCATCGGGTCTCGGAGCGCTGTCCGAGCAGCACCGCACCCCCTCCGCCGCAACACGACCCGCCGGTGACATTGGCGGTGTTCCCATCCAGCGTCGCGTTCGTGGCGGTGATCGGGGTGAACGTGCTGACGGCCCCACCGCCGCCGCAACAGCCTCCACTCGTCGTGACGCTCGTGGTGTCGTCATTGAGCTGTGTGTCGGTGAGGATCAACAACCCGCTGATGTCTTGGACCAACGCTCCCCCGCCGTCGCAGCAGCCGGAGTCGGTGACCGCGGCTGTGTTCCCATTCAGCGAGCTTCCGTGATCGTGGTCGTGCCGCTGCCGGAGCCGTCCTGGTAGATCGCGGCGCCGCCGTTGCAGCATCGGTCCCCGCCGGTCTCCACGTAGCGGTTGTCGTTCAGGTGGCTGCCGGAGACGTTGATCGCAGCGTCCGAGCACCTGGTAGACGGCGCCCCCGTCGCAGCACCCCGAGCGGTGATGGTCGTGGTGTTGGAGCTGATCGTGCTGCTCGAGATCGTGATCGCGGCCCGTGCCGCCCAGATAGAGCGCCGCGCCGCCGAACGCGGAGCCCGTCGGTTCCGCGATCGTCGCCGAGTTCCCGGTCAACGTACTGCCGGTCACGGTGATCCCTGATCCGCTCGACGTCGAGAAGACCGCTCCGCCCCCCGCCCGCGGGGCCGCTGGGGTTAGGTTCGCCGTGTTGCCCGTCATCGTGACGCCGGTCAGGTCGAGCACCGCCGGAGTCGACGAGGATCCCACCGCCCCCCGGGGTCAGGGTGGTCGAGCCGTTCTCGATCGTCAGGTTCTCGAACGTCACAGTGCTGCCCGACGGGACCCCGCTCATCATCTCGAACGCCCGGCTGCAGGTGGTTGGCGTCGATCACGCTCGCGCCCGGCGCTCGCGCCCTCGATCGTGATCGCGTTCGTGATCGGGATCTCGCCGAGCGTGACCATGTAGGGCGTGGAGTTGGCCGGCAGCATCACGGTGTCGCCGGGGTTCGCGGCGGCGATCTCGCGCCCGCAGCGAGCCGGAACCGGGCGTGCTCGAGTCGGAGGTGGTCGTGACCTTCAGCGTTGCCGCCTGCGCCGCTCCGGTCGCGAGCGCAAGGCTCGCGATCACGGCGACTACGACCGCTACGGTGCGCCACCTCATCGCGCGGCCAGCATACGCCGCGCGTGGGACGTAGGCTAGGGGTGTGCCGACGGTCAGATTGCCCGCCGAGTGGGAGCCGCACGAGCGAACCCTGATGGGCTGGCCCTGCCGGGAATCGGTGTGGCGTTCCGAGATGGCGCAGGCGCGCGAGGACTAGCGGACTCCGGGCGCGCATCTCGGCATCGCTCACCGTCGCGCTACTCCGCGGGTGTTCCTCGCTGCGAATCTGGCCGTAGACTCTGCTTTCGATGAGCGGGGTTGTAGCGGCTGAGCGGCCGTTGGTCGTCGAGACGAAGCTTGCCCGGCCCGTGAATCGTCCGGGCTTGGTGGTGCGGGCTGAGCTGATCGGCCGGATGGTCGAGTCAAGCGCTCCGCTGGTCGCGGTGTCGGCGCCGGTTGGGTACGGTAAGACGACGCTGGTCGTCCAGTATGCGGCGGCGACCGCGCGCCCGGTTGCTTGGGTTTCGCTCGACGCGGCGGATGACGATCCGGGGCTGTTGCTGGTCGAGGTCGCAATGGCGCTGGATCGGATCGCTGCAGTCGAGCCGCGGGTGCTGCGGCGGCTGGCGGCTGCGGGCCAGAGCCCGGAGGCGATGCCGGAGCTCGTCACGCTGCTCGGCGCGTACGCCGATTTGGTGCTGGTCTTAGATGACGTGCATCTCGTCCGGTCGCCGGCGAGCGTCGCGTTGATCTCGTCGTTGTCTGAGCACCTTCCGTCGGGCTGCAGGCTAATTCTGATCTCGCGAGAGGCTCCGCCGGTGGCGTTGGCGCGTCTGCGCGCGCGTGGGTTGGTGGTCGAGCTGGGTCGAGAGGAGCTTGCGCTGGTCCGTTCGGAGGCGAACGCTCTGCTCGACGAAGCGTTCGTGGAGTTGGGCGCCGATGTTTCGGGGGTCCTTTTTGACAGGGTGGAGGGCTGGCCGGCGGGCTTGTACCTCGCGGCGCTGTCGCTTCACGACAAGACAGACACAAGCGGCGCTGTGCGCGAGTTTGTCGGCAGCGACCGTGACGTTGTCGACTACCTCTCGGAGGAGGTGCTCGCACGTCAGCCCGCTGAGCGGCTGTCGTTCTTGCTTGGCACCTCGATTCTCGATCGGTTCACGGCGCCACTCTGTGACGAGGTGCTGCAACGATCAGACTCGGCGCGGGTGATAAACGACCTTGAGCGCCTGAACCTGTTCGTTGTCCCGCTCGACCGCAGGCGCGAGTGGTATCGCTATCACCACCTGTTCGCCGAGATGCTGCGCGCGGAGCTTGCCCGTCGGCGACCGGGGTTCGAATCGCTGGTCCACCGGCGTGCGGCTGCCTGGCATGAGCGCCACGGGACGCTGCCAGAGGCGATCGAGCATGCGTTCGCTGGGGGCGATCGGCGCCGAGCCGCCGAACTCGTCTCGCACAACGCACGGCTGCTGTACAACAGCGGGCTGCAGGCAACGATCGAACGGTGGCTGGGATCCTTCTCCGAAGCGGAGGCGGCTGAGTATCCCCCGCTGGCGATCATCATGGCGTGGGCGGGTGGCCTGCTCGGGAACAAGCAGCGGTCGCTTCGTTACATCAGGCTGGTCGAGGGCACGGAGTTCGAAGGAGCGCTGCCGCTGGGCGAGCGCAGTGTGGAGTCCGCGATCGCGATCCTGCGGGCTGCGCACGGATGGGGGGGCGTGAGCAAGATGCGCTCAGATGGTGAGACCGGCTATCGGCTCGAGCGGCCCGGCGGTCTCCCCGACGCGCGTTCCGCCATCTTCTTTGCTGCCGCTCTTGTTCTGAGCGGGAGCTCGGCGGATGCGATCGGTCCGCTTGAGGAGGCAGCTGCGATCGGCGCTGCTGATGCGAACGGTGCGATGTTCGCACTCGGCATGCTCGGGCTCATCGCGTTGGACGAGGGACGACTCGAGGACGCTGAGGCGAGGCTGAGCGGGAGCCTTGCGCTGATCGATCGAGTTCGGGCTCGATGCCTATGTCCTCGCCGGTTTGACGCATGCTGGTCTCGGGTGCCTGAGTGTCGCGCGTGGTGATCTCGGCGATGCGCGACCATTCCTGGAGCGGGCTGTCGCCGTGATTCCGCGCGCGGCCTCGTGGCCTTGGTTGGCGATCCACCTGCGCGTTCTTGCGGGTCGTGTGGCGGTCGCCGTCGGCGAGCTCACGCTCGCCGGGTCGTTGCTTGGGGAGGCCCGCCGTGAGCTCGCACGCTACCCCGATGCAGGCATCTTGCCGCGCCTACTCGCCAAGGAGGAGCGAGCATTCGAGGCAGCGCGTGGCGGAGAGGGTGTGCTGCGCGAACCGCTGACCCCCGCCGAGCAGCGTGTACTCGAACTGCTACCCACGCATCTGACCGTTGAAGAGATCGGGCGGAGCCTGCACGTCACGAGGAACACGGTCAAAGGGCATGTCAGGGCCATCTATCGAAAGCTCGATGTCGGCTCCCGTGCCGCGGCCGTCGCGCGGGCCCGAGGGCTCGGCTTGGAACGGCCGCGAGCGATCGCGGATCGCACGGCGTTGTCACGTCTCGGGCCGAGAACTACGTCGCCGGGTTGAACAGCCCGATCTGGGTGGTGCACGCCGGGCACGGAGGCTGCATCGTTGCGCGAGGAGAACGGGGCCCGGCCTAGGCGAATGTCAAGCACACAAGTTTTTACACGCGGCGTGGGGGACCGCTGCGCGCGGCCGCAGGAACCGGGCGGCCGCTGGGTCAGCGAGTTCCCTCTCCTTCTGCTGCTGCGCGAGGTCCGCGAGTCGCGTGCTCGCATCATGGCTCTCGCCGATGGGGAGCGCAGGCGTATCGAGCGCGATTTGCACGACGGCGCGCAGCAGCGGCTGATCGCGCTGAGGATCAAGCTCGAGGTTGCGGCCGAGAACTTTGACGACAGCGACGGCGACACCGCCGCGCTGCTCCGTGGCCTCGGCGCGGAAGCACAGGCCGCGCTCGACGAGCTGCGGTCGCTCGCCCGTGGCGTGTACCCCGCCGTGCTCGCCGACCATGGCCTGATCGCCGCACTGCGCACCGCCGCACTCCATGGGCCGATCCCAACCACGATCCTCGCCCGCCCCGCGCGGCGCTATCGCCGCGAGGTCGAGACGACGGCCTACTTCTGCTGCCTGGAGGCGATCCAAAACGTCACGAAGCACGCCCCTCTAGCAACCGAGATCCGCATCGCGTTGACGGAGAGCGACGCCGTCCTCGAGCTCGAGATACGCGACGACGGTCCGGGCTTCGACCCGAATCGCACCGTATCTGGAGCGGGGATCACCAACATGCAGGAGCGACTGGCCGCGGTGGATGGCGAACTGCATGTTCACTCCCGGCCGGGAGCCGGAACGCGCATCCTGGCCACGATCCCACTGAACGTCTCGGCGTACACGCCCAAAGCCTCGTTTGAGGTGATCGCTGAAGCCAACCGCCCGGTCGGTGTGGTGCGCGCAGCGAGCATGTAGTCCAGGTTTGGGGAACACAACGAGGGAGGCTCTCGCATGATCCGCGTCGGACCACTTGCTGGCGGCGCAGCGCACGGCTTGGAGTCGCGCACGACCAGACCCAGGGCAGGATGAGCGCGTTTCTCCTGTTCGTGTACAGGGATGAGGAGACAGCTGGTCGGGTTCTCGGTCAACTCCGCGCCAGCGACGTCGGTGGATGCGACCTCGATTCCTCGTCGGTCGTCCGCATCGCCGCCGACGGTGGGTTCACCGTTACGACGACCGACTGGCCAGGCCGGGGAAGCCCGTTCTGGGGGATTCTGTGGGAAGCATTGTTCGGGCTCGTCCTCCTTGTGCCGGCCACAGGCAGCTCATACGGCCCCAATCTCGGCGGGCTGTTCGGCGCGATCGACCGCGGGGGGATCGACGGCTACGTCCGCGCTCGCATCCGCGACGCTCTTGGCCCACGGACGTCCGCGCTCGGGATGTTCCTACCCCAGGCCAGACCAGCGCTCGTTACCAACCTCGTTCAGGCCCACGGGGGAACTGCGGTCGAGGCATCGCTGTCGCTCGAACCGGACTCCGAGCTCGCGCAAGAGCTGGGAGCGATCACGGCGTAAGCCGACTTGACCGCCGACCCGCGATCCGCCAAGCACGCGCACCGTCGATCGCTCACCGAGACTGTGCCTACCGCCTCCTCGCGAGACCGTCCGGCGATTAACCCGAAATGGGTGGTGCGGCAACCGACCGTCCAGGCGATAGTTGATGCGCAGCAGGCTCGGGGTGGCCGCTGACGCCGCGGCTTCGTCGGGATCTGGAGCGAGCGAGTGATCTTGCCGGTTAAAGACAAGGAGTCACGAATGTCCGAGAAGGTTCAGCGCAGCGTGTTACCGATCCCGCACCGGAAGCGCCCGGCTCTCACGACCTACGACGCAAAGGATCCGGACACGAGCTTCGCGCCGATCGAGCCGCTGCGTCCGCCTGCGGGGGCGCCCAACGTGCTGATCGTGCTGCTGGACGATGTCGGCTTTGGGTCCTCGAGCGCGTTCGGCGGACCGGTCCGCATGCCGACGGCTGAGCGTCTCGGCGCGGGCGGGTTGAAGTTCAACCGGTTCCATACGACGGCGTTGTGCGCTCCGACGCGCGCGGCGCTGTTGACGGGGCGCAACCATCACACGGTTGGGATGGGGTCGGTGCCCGATCTGGCGACGTCGGCGCCTGGCTACAGCTCCATCCGCCCCGACGATTGCGCGCCGCTGGCGCAGACGTTGAAGCTGAACGGCTACTCGACGGCCCAGTTTGGCAAGTGCCACGAGGTGCCGTTGTGGGAGACGAGCCCGATGGGGCCGTTTGACCGCTGGCCGACAGGGTCGGGGTTCGAGTACTTCTACGGGTTCATCGGCGGCGAGACGAACCAGTACTACCCGGCGCTGTATGAGGGGACGGCGGCGGTCGAGCCGCCGAAGACGCCGGAGCAGGGCTACCACCTCACCGAGGATCTCGCCGATCACGCGATCTCCTGGATGCGCCAACAGAAGGCGCTGATGCCGGACAAGCCGTTCTTCATGTATTTCGCCCCGGCGCCGCGCACGCGCCGCACCAGGTGCCGAAGGAGTGGGTCGACAGGTACCGAGGGCGGTTCGACGAGGGCTGGGACACGCTGCGCGAGCAGATCCTCGCGCGCCAGAAGGAGTCGGGCGTGGTCCCGCCGGAGACCGAGCTGACCGCCCGGCCCGAGGAAATCCCGGCCTGGGACGACATGCCAGAGGCGATGAAGCCGATCCTGGCGCGCCAGATGGAGGTGTTCGCCGGGTTCCTTGAGCACACCGACCATCACGTGGGCCGCTGATCGATGCGCTCGAGGAGCTCGAGCTGCTGGACGAGACCCTCGTCTACTACATCATCGGCGACAACGGCGTCGAGCGCCGAGGGCACACCGAAGGGGACCTTCAACGAGTTGTTCGTGTTCAACGGCGTGGCGCACCTGGAGACGCCCGAGTTCCTGGCCTCGCAAGATCGACGACTTCGGCGGCCCCGAGGCGTTCAACCACTACGCCGTCGGCTGGGCGCACGCCACCGACACCCCGTACCAGTGGACCAAGCAGGTCGCCTCGCACTTCGGCGGGACGCGCAACGGCACGATCGTGCACTGGCCCGACGGCTTCACGCGCGGGGTGAGATCCGCTCGCAGTTCCATCACGTGATCGATGTCGCCCCGACGATCCTGGAGGTCGCCGGGATCTGCCCGAGCCGGCGTTCGTCAACGGGATCGCGCAGCAGCCGCTGCACGGCGTCAGCATGCGCTACTGCTTCGACGACCCGGGCGCGGACGAGCGGCGTGAGACGCAGTACTTCGAGTGCGTCTGCAACCGCGGCATCTACCACAAGGGGTGGACCGCGGTCACTCGGCACAGCACACCCTGGGTGCCCGGAGCGCTGCCGCCGATCGACGAGGACGTCTGGGAGCTGTATGACACGACGACCGACTGGAGCCAGGCGCGCGATCTCGCAGGCGAGCATCCCGAGAAGCTCGAGGAGCTCAAGCGCCTGTTCCTGATCGAGGCCGTCAAGTACGGCGTTTTGCCGCTGGATGACCGGCGGGTCGAGCGCTTCAACCCGGACCTCGCCGGGCGCCCGACGCTGATCCGCGGTAACACGTCAGCTGCTGTTTGCCGGCATGGGCCGGTTGACCGAGAACTCGCTCGTTGAACGTCAAGAACAAGGCCCACGCGGTCACCGCCCAGTTCACGGTGCCCGGCGGCGGGGCCAGCGGCGTGCTGGTGGCACAGGGCGGCGCGTTCGGCGGCTGGTCGCTGTATCTCCACGACGGCCGGCCGGCGTACTGTTACAACCTGTTCGGGATGACCCGCTTCCACGTCGAGGGCGCGAACGCGGTCCTGCGGGGAGACCATCAGCTGCGGATGGAGTTCGCCTACGACGGCGGCGGCTTCGGCAAGGGCGGCACTGCAACCCTCTACCTAGACGGTGAGCACGTCGCGGAGGGGCGCGTCGACGCCACGGTCCCGATGATCTTCTCGGTCGACGAGACCGCCGACGTCGGCCAGGACACGGGTACGACCGTCAGCGACCGACTACACGTCCGACGGCAGCCGGTTCACCGGCACGATCGATGGGTCGAGATCGACGTCGACGCTGCGGCTGCCGAGAGGATCACCTGATCAGCCCCGAGGAACGCCTGCACCTCGCGCTGGCAAGGCAGTAACCAGGTGCGCTGATCTTGTATGCCGCTCTTGGCGAGTTCCCGCCACCTGATCGTCGGACCGATGTCCGCGACCGCGGCGCTGTCGGCGGCGGCGGTCGCCGAGTTCGCAATGGCGGCGATCGGGATCATGCTGGTGGCCTTCGCCGAGGGCCTCGCCGCCGCCAAGACCTACGCCGCGAAGTTCCACTACGAGCGTCGATGCCAACCGCGAGCTCGTTGCCATGGGGGCGGCGAACCTCGCCTCGGGGCTCTCGAGTGGGATGGTCGTCGGCGGGAGCGTCTCCAAGACCGCAGTGAACGCTTCGGCCGGTGCCAGCACGCAGCTCTCGGGGCTGTCCGCGGCCGGGTTCACGATCCTGACGCTGCTGTTTTTGACCGGCCTATTCGAGGACCTGCCCGACGCGACGCTCGCTGCGGTGGTGATCGTCGCAGTGCTTGGGCTGATCGACGTGCGGTCCTGCGACGCTACTACGGCTTGGCACAGGCCCGCTCAGACGCGTATCAGACGTCGCCGCCCGTCCGGACTTCATCGCCGCGCTAGCGGGACTCTGGGGGTTCGACACGCTGCCCGGTCTGTTCATTGGCATCGGGGTCTCGCTGCTGCTGCTGCTGCTCTACCGCGCGTCGCGACCTCAGATCGCGGTGTTCGGCAAGGTGCACGGAACCGAGGATCAATACACCGACCTCGAGCGCTACCCCGAGAACGCGGCAACCGATGGGGTCGTAGTCCTTCGGGTCGAGGGCGGCCTGTTCTTCGCGAACGCCGACACGATCCGCGACCGCGTCCGCGCCGAAGCCGCCAAACTCGGCGTGCAGGCGGTCGTGATCGACGGCGAGACGAGTCCGTTCATCGACGTGACCGCGGTGGGTATGCTCGAAGAGCTCACCAATGAGCTTCGCCTGGCCGGCGTCGACCTGGCGCTCGCCCGCGAGGTCGGGCGCGTTCGCGAGCTCATCGCTCGCGCCGAGGACGATAAGCCCGGAATCGATGTCTATCCGACCGTGACCGCCGCCGTCGCCGCCAACGTCGGCTCTTTGCAGCCGGTCACATGAGCAGTCCGCCCGGCGATCGAGTCGAGCCGCCCGCGTTCCGGCGCGAGCGACCCCGCGACGAACTTGCGCGTGTGCTGCGACGAAGGCGCCGGCTCCGGCCGGGATCGTCCAGTTGCTCTTCGCCCGGCCGTCGCGCTCGGGATCGTCATGCCGCACGTTGACCCGGCCTCAGGATCCCCAGCAACCGCGCGGTGGAGATGCTCCTCGCGGTGGGCGCCGGGACCGTCGCGTTCATAGGGATCGTCTTCTCGCTGCTGTTCCTCACGGTGCAGTACAGCTCGACCGCCTTCACGCCGCGGCTGAACCTGTTTCGCGACGCGCCGATCGTCTGGCGAGCGTTCGCGCTGTTCACCGCCGTCGTGGTCTACTCGTTCACCGCGTCGCTCGTGATCGGCCGCTCGAGAGTACACGTCGGGCGTCGTCCCCGGCGTCGCGTTCGTTGCTGTCCTTGGGTCGCTCGTCGTGTATCGGAGGCTGCAGATGGCGGCGTTCAGCTCCATCCAGCTCGCGTCGACGCTGGCCGAGGTCGCGGTTCGGGGGCGCGAGGTGATCGACGGCCTCTACACGGGCCGACGGGCCGCAGGGCCGAGCCCAACGAGCGCGATCTGACCGATGACGCCGGCGCGCCGCGAGGGCACTGGCATGAGATCCGCTGGCCCGGTCACGCGGCCACGCTGCAGGTGATAGACGTGCCGCGGGTGCTGCGCGCCGCCGAACGCTCGGGGACCACGGTCCGGTTCAGGTCGGGGGCGGGGGAGACGCTCTCGAGGGTCGGCGCCGTCGCAGCCGCCGGCGGGGAGCCCGATCCCGGGCTCGGCGGGAGGTGCTGAGGGCGCTGACCGTCGGCAGCGAACGAACGTTCGAGCAGGACCCGGCGTTCGCGATCCGGGTGCTCGCAGACATCGCGCTGAGAGCGCTGTCTCCCGCCGTGAACGATCCAACAACGGCCGTGCAGGCGCTCGACTCGCCGACAGCCTCCTGCGGGCGCATCGCGGCTCGGGACCTCGACGTCGGGCGAGTGGCAGGACGCGACGGCAAGGTCCGGTGTCGTACTGGTGCTGCCGGCCTGGAAGGACTACGTCGCGGTGGCAGTCGATGAGATCGCGTCGCTCGGTGACTCTCGCCGAACGTCACCCGGCGGATCCTAAGGCTGCTCGACGAGCTCGCCGCGATCCTGGCCCCGACCGGCGATCCGGACTCGAAGCTCGCCGGCGCTCGATCGCTCCCTGCATACAACAGCTCAAATGAGCTCCCCGCCGACAGGAACATCGCGCCGGGGACCACCTCGCCCTGGTGCTCGCCGAGCCACGCGCAGCAGCGGCCGGACGGCGCCGGCAGCTTGCGCGCGAAGCGGATCTCGAGCCAGCTGCGAGGCACGGCCCGGTGCCGGCGCATCGTCAGCACGTACTGGCGGTAGAAGCGCCACAGATCGGTCAGGGATCCGACGGGCCGTACGACGACGCCCCGCTGCGCTCGAAGTCCCGAGAAGAGCTGCTCGTCAGCCGGGCACGTCGGTCTGGAGACTCAGATCGCTGTAGCCGTGCTCGTCGGCGAGGGCGCACGCCTCGCGCAGCAACTCGGCGCGGGCTGCGGTGGACGACGGGCGGCAGGCCACCTGTGATTGAGGCGCGGGCGAAGCGTCCGCCGGCTCGCTCGACGAACCCGTCCCAGTGCGGATCAGGAGGCTGGATCGATCGCTGCCGCGGCGCTCGGAGTCTAGCGGGCTGGTCGAGCTTGTGACCGAAGCGGTCGGCCGCCATTTCGAGCACGCGGTCGCGTGGCCAGCAAGCGCTGCGGCCGGGCCGTAGGCTAGGCCTGTGTCACCGATCAGATTGCCCGCGGAGTGGGAGCCGCACGAGCGGACCCTGATGGGCTGGCCGTGCCGGGAGCCGCTGTGGGGCGCTGAGATGGCGCAGGCGCGCGAGGACTACGCCGCCGTCGCGAATGCGATCGCGGCGTTCGAGCCGGTGACGATGCTCGCGAACCCGGGCGCCGACGCGGCGCGCGCTCGGGCGGCATGCAGCGAAGGGGTCGGTGTCGTGGAGTTGCCGATCGACGACTCATGGCTGCGGGACAGCGGTCCGATCTACGTCTACGACGACGGCGAGCGCGTCGCGGTGCACTTCGGGTTCAACGCATGGGGGAGAAGTTCCGGCCCTGGGACAAGGACGCGGCGATCGGAGGGCTGATCGCGGAGCGGCTCGGCGACCGCGTCGGTCGATGGCGGGATCATCTTGGAGGGCGGGTCGATCTCACCCAATGGCGACGGGCTGATCCTGACGACCGAGCAGTGCCTGCTGCATCCGAGCCGCAACCCGTCGCTGTCGGAGGCCGACATCGAAGCGGTGCTGCTCGAGAGGTTCGGGCTGCGGGATGTCGTGTGGCTCGGGCAGGGACTCGTCGAGGACCGCGACACCGACGGCCACGTCGACCTGATCGCGGCGTTCTGCGCGGCCGATCGGGCGCTGCTGCAGACCGTCGATGACGGCAACCCGAACTTCGAGAACTGCGCCGACAACCTGGAGCGGATGCGCGTGGCGGGGATCGAGGTCGTGCCGGTGCCGTGGCTGCCGTACGCGACGGTGGCCGGCGAGGAGGTCGCGGTCAGCTACTTGAATCTGTACGTGTGCAACGGCGCCGTGATCGTCGGGGTCTCGGGCGCTCCGTCGGACGAGGAAGCGCTGGCGCTGATCGGCGGCGCGTTCCCGGGCCGCGAGATCGTGGCGGTGCCGGGGAGCGTGCTCGCATTCGGCGGCGGCGGCCCGCACTGCATCACGCAGCAGGTGCCGGCGCGCCTCTAGCTCCGCCTCAGCCGGCGGCGATCTTGAAGCTGAGCTTCGCCGTCTTGGACGTCAGCCCGGTCGCCTCGGCGGTGATCAGCACCGTATAGCTGCCCGGCTTCAGCTTCTTCGAGTGAGACAGCTTGCCGTCGAAGCTCAGTTTGCGGTTACCGGACTTGGCGTTGAAGGTCAGCGTGCCGCGCGTCTTGTGGCCCTGCGCGAATTTGAACGTGACCTTGGCCGCCTCGTTGAGCTTGAACGAGAACGTGGTGCCAACCGGCGGCTGCGTCGTCGTGTGCTTCCCGGCGAGCCGCGCGAGCTTCGAGCCCTCGCTCCAGGTCTTGTGCGACTGCGACAACTGGGTCAGCGTGGGGGTGAGGATGGCGTTGATCGTGAAGCTCAACGAGTTGTTGGCGCCGTTCGGATCGATCGAGGTGGTGGCGGCCGTGGCCTTCACGATGAGCTTGCCGGGCTTGGTCGCTTCGAGGACGAACGTCGCCGGCGCGCCGGCGTGGACGAGGACCGCGCCAAGCGCGCACGGGCTGGTCGAGCACGAGCCGCCCGAGATCAACTTCAGTCCCGACGGAAGCGACACCGCCACCGTCGTGGTGGTCGCCGGGACCGGGCCGGCGTTTGACACGGTCAGCCCGATCGTCGCGTGCTGGCCGACCTTCAGCGACTTCGGGAAGGGAACCGCGGAGCCGGTCAGGGCGAGATCGGCGTCGCCGAACTCGAACGCGCCGATGTCGCAGTTGCCGCCGTCGGGCTGGGGCCGCGAGATGCCACGCTGGTCGGTGGTGATCGGGACCGGCGTCGGCGATGTCTGGTCGGTGCAGGAGGCGATCGGGATCGCGTTGATCGCTGGGCTGCCCGAGAGCAGCGAGCGGGTCATCGTCGAACCGCCGTTGTTCGCCAAGGGCCCGAGTCCGAGCGAGCTCGCCGCGACGACCTTGTCGGTCGGCTGCGTGAACGTGCATGTGTCCGGCGAATCCTCGAGATCGTCTGTCTCCGGAGACTCAGAGATCTCGGGGACCTCCCGGGTGTAGCCGGGGGTGTTGGAGTTGGCGATATTGTTGCTGGTGGCGTTGAGCGCACCCTGGCTGACTTCAAGCCCCTGCATGCCAATTAAGAGCGATGTGTTCAAGCCTCCCATAGCGACTAGATCTGGCATGACCAGGTTTGCAACTTCAACCTGGGTCCAGAAACCTCCTGAATCTGTCCTTGATAGGAACTGAAGAGTGATACCATCAACGCCACTGAGCGACTGGAAAACTTCAACAATGCGGAATAGCGGCGGTTCAGGCTTTGCAGCTCGTTGGAAGCGGCGTGAACTCGTTGCAGCAAGTAATCGTCGGCAGAGCCGCGAATGGTAAGCGGTCTCTGCGGAAGTGGCCTCGAGAGATCGTCGGCCAATTCAACGAGGCGAGTGCTGAATGCCTCCTGGTTGGCGAGGCTGCCTTCAAGAGCCTGGATGGAATTCTCGGATATGGCGGACATGGCGCGCTCAAGCTCGAACGCCATGAAGCGCAGAAGTTGGAGGTACTCCTCCAGCTTGCTGTTCCTGTCCTGAACGATCGTCGAAATCATCCCCGCAACTTTCCGTTTTAGCCTTCAGGCACGGGGCCCGACATGCTTGCAAGCCTACGCGTGCTCGTCAATCATCGAAGCGGCAATTTGTTCCGGGGCCAGATCATATGTCCCGTCACTGATTGCCTGCTTCAGGCTATCCACTCGATCCTGTCGAATTTCTGGTGAGCTCATGGCCGTGCTCACGAGCGCGTTGAGAGATTGCTGGGTAGAAGTGAGCGTGGTTCGATCGCCGGAGTTGGCAGGGTCAGACGCGGCGACGCTGTCGAGCGTCAACCGGCTTCGGGTTGCTTTCGTTTGCAATCTGACTTGCTGCCTGGTTTAGATCGATTCTCATTTCGACTCCTTCTGATAAGCCTGCGTCACTATCGGCACATCGCCAGCAAAAGTTTAATGCAATTCTCAGTCTTATTTTTCAAGCTATTTGGCCTCTGTGGCGCCCGCCTGGGGGGCTTTCGGCTGTTGGCTATCCGCAGCGGAATGAAGAGCTTTGGAAATCATCGCGGCGATTCCAATGCCCCCGGAGTTGGTCATTGCCGTGGCCAGCGACTGTACGCCCAGGCTCATCATCTGGTCGCGAGCGCCCGAATCTTCGTCATCTTCGGCACCGGGCACACTGGCCATGGATTGCTCGGCCTGTTGCAGCCAGTTGCTCAGAAGCATGGACTCGAACTCCCTGGCGCTTTTCTCAATCTTCGAATCACTCTTGCCGTCTTGACCCGACTGAACCTGGTGAAGCGCTTGCTGTTCACGCGCCTGCAAGAACGTCTCCTGAGCTTGTGCCGCGAGAGAGCTTGTGATGGATCCGGTTGCCATTTACTGGACCTCCACATCGGCCTGAATGCCGCCTTCAGCTTTGATGGCCTGAAGAATTGCAATCACGTCGTGCGACGTGGCTCCGATGGCGTGGAGACCGTTCACCAATTCATCCACATCGGCACCTTCGTCGAGCCGCATCGACTGCGCGGGCTGATCGGTCACGTTGACGGTCGTTTCCGGAATCACGGTAGCTCCTGCACCGGCGCCCGTCGATTCAGTGGATTCGTTTCTGCCGGGATTTCGCGATCCGCCGGCGCCGGCCGAAGCCGAACCACCACCAGACTGCCCATTGTCATTGAAGGTTGGTGCGTAGACGCTGGGACCGGGCACTGCCGCGTACGTGGTGACAACCTCGATGGAGAGGTTGCCGTGAATGACGGAGACCGGCGACAGCTTTACGTCTCCGCCGAGCACGATGGTGCCGGTCCGTTCGTTGATGACGATCTTTGCCGGCGTGAACACTTTCACGGCCAGATTCTGCATGCGCGAGATCAGCTCCGGAATCGATGGCGCGGCGGCCTGTGCGACATCCACATCCACGCGGGTGCTGTCGACGGTCGAAGCAATGGGTTTTTGAAACTCCTTGTTGATGGCATCGGCGATTGTCTTGGCGGTGGTGAAATCAGGATTGCGCAGCAGCAGCGAGACGGTCTTGAAGTCGCTGCAGATCGACCGAGGTGTCGCGCTCGACAATGCCGCCGTTCGGGATCGCTGCCGACCGTGACGCGAATTCACTTCCTTGCCGTTGGTGCCGTTGCCCGCGGTGTATCCGCCCATCATGAGCGGGCCCTGGGCTTCGGCGTAGACCTGGCCATCGGGACCGTGCAGCGCACTCATCAGCAGCACGCCGCCTGCAAGGCTTTTGGCATCGCCAACGGAGGAGACTGTAACGTCGAGCTGCGAACCGGGCCGCGCGAACGGCGGCAGCGATGCTGTGATAAAAACCGCCGCGACGTTCTTCACTTCCACCTGGCCCGGCGAGATCAGCACGCCCATCTTCTGCATCGCGTTGGCCAGCGTCTGCACGGTGAAGTACGTCTGCTGGGTGTCGCCGGTGCGGTTCAGCCCGACCACCAGGCCATAGCCGACCAGCATGTTGTCGCGCACGCCTTCGACGCTGGTGATATCGCGCACCAGCACCTGGCGGTTGGAATTGTCGGCGGCGCGCAAGCGGCAAAGACGTCGCCGCCATGATGCCGAGAGTGAGCAGGCAACCTGCCAATGGCCGCATCCGCGAGATCGGTTTGAAGAATGTGATTTTCATGATCGTCAGAATCCCAACAGCCAGAGGATGGCGCGCGTGATGCGGTTGGGCGGACGCGTGCTGTCGGCGATAATTCCCTTGCCCTTCATCTCGATCTCGAGATTGCTGAGCGCCGTGGAAGGGACGGTGTTGTTGGGACCGATATCGTTGGGCCGCACGACTCCGCGAATGGTGACGTCTTCGTGCTGATTGTTCATGAAGATCTTGCGCTGCGCTTCGACCACCAGGTTGCCGCTGGGCAGCACGGCGATCACCTGGGCGGTCATGCTGGTCTGAAAGGTTGTGCTTGAGTCGGTCGCGCCGGATCCCTTCAGTGTTGTAGTGGAGTTGGCATTGAACAGCGGATTCAACCGCTGGTGTTGATGTTTCCGGGAAGGCCGGTGATTGCGGAGCTGGTTTGAAACGCGCGCGCAGCTGTTGACGTCGCCGCTCTGCGCGGCGTTGGTCTGCACGGCGACCAGAATGACGACGGTGTCGTTGAGCTTTCGCGCTTTGTAGTCCGATGGAGAGATCTTCAGACGTCGCCGGGCGATCCAGAGACTGCCCACGGTGCGCTCCGCCTTCGGCGCATGTCCTGCTCCTGCAGCCGCGCAATGTAGTCGGTCCGCAATTGGGCTGGGCTGCTCTTCTTGCTGGTGCGCGCTTCGGCAACCGGGACGAACAGTCAGGGCAGCGAGGATCGCTGCAATGACGGTCCTCACGAGCGGCGTGCATCTCACTCTTGTTCATTGCAGCCTTCCTCTCACAGTGCATCCGTCGACCACCTGGGCCGTGTAAACGGCCGATCGCTCTTGTCGTCAACTCGAATCGACTGAACTCGAATCGTCTGGCCGGGAGCGCCGTTTTCAAGGCAAATGACCGGGATACGAATGTGGACGTGGTCGCCATCGAGCAACAAGATACGGTGCGCTCCGGCGCGAACAACGGCGTGCTGGCTCGCGGGGCAGTGCCTGCCGCGTGAGATCATGGCGCTGATGGCGGCGGACTGCTTTGTCATCTTGGCCGTCGGTTCGAATGGCGACGAAGAAGGGCAGGCACTCGTCGCTCTCGACGCACTCCATGCGCACCGAAACCGCTCACTGCCGATTCGCTTCAACGGAGCGTACCTTGAGCGCCGGGCGGGCCGTGGTGGCAACAACTTCGGTCAGAAGCGTGATCTGTCCGGCGCTACTGCCATGCCTGAGGCGCTGATGCGGCCGCAACATGCTCGGTGCTGATGGCGATAGTGTGCCGACGTCGCCGCCAATGCGGGCAACCCGGCGCCGGCCGATGACAATCGACGCACAGAATCGGTTTAATTCGCGTCATCAGTAATCACCCTTACTGCGCAAGCTGGTTGAGTTGCTGCAGCATCTCGTCGGCGGCCTTGACCACTCGCGAGTTCGACTCATAGGAGCGCTGCGCCAGAATCATGTTCACGAATTCGTCGACGATGTTTACGTTGGACTGCTCCAGCATTCCCTGCTGGATGGTGCCCAGCCCGTCGGATCCGCCCGGCGTTCCGACGACGGGATCGCCCGAAGCGTGGTCGGCAGATAGATGTTGTTGCCGACGCTGTTGAGGCCGCCGGGGTTTTGGCAAACATCGCCAACTGGATGACGCCCACCTGCTGTGCCTGCGTCTGGCCAGGCAAGCGTGACGCTGACCGTGCCGTCGCTGCCGACCGTAATATTGGTGGCCGCGGCCGGAATGGTGATCGCGGGCTGAAGCGCGTTGCCGTTCGCGGTCACCAGGTTGCCCTGCGCATCGGGCTGAAACGAACCGGCGCGCGTGTAGCCGATCTGGCCGTTGGGCAGAAGAATCTGAAAGAAGCCGCTGCCCTGGATGGCAAAGTCCAGCGGATTGCCGGTGCTGCTCAAGTCGCCCTGGGTCTGGATGATCTCGGTGTTTCCGGGCCGCGTGCCGAGGCCGATCTGCAGACCCGAGGCAACGGTGGTCTGCTGCGTTGCCGCGGCGCCGGGCATGATCGTCGTTCTGATAGAGCAGATCGGAGAACTGCACGCGGCGCGACTGGAATCCGGAGGTGCTGGCGTTGGCGAGGTTGTTCGCGATATTGTCCAGATTGATCTGCTGGGCGGTCATTCCGCTGGCTGCGGTGTAGAGGGCGTGAAACATTGTGAGCTCCTTTAGCCGACCTTTGGGCAGATCCTGGTTGCGCGGTTTTATCCATCTCGGTGTTGAACATTGAAAGCGCGCGCTGCATCATCTCGGCGGAGCGCTGCGCGGTGATCAGTTCCACCATGCCTGCGACGGGGTTCACGTTGGAGCTTTCGAGCATTCCCTGCTGCACGGTGGAATCGGTTGCCGGTTGGCGCTCTCGACCGGGCGCGGAATAGTAGGTGTTGCCCATGCTCGTGAGCTGCGGTGTCCGGGGGAAACTCGACAACGCTTCAGCTTGCCCGCGACCGCGCCATTTGAAGAGATGGTTCCGTCGGCGCTGATGGAGACGGGGCCCGGCAGGCATCGTGATCACTCCCCGATCGCCCATGACGGCGTCGCCGGATGCGGTGACCAGCTGGCCGTGGCTCGAAACCTGGAAGGCGCCGTTGCGCGTGTACATCGGGCCATCGGCGGTCTGGACGACGAAGAAGCCGGGCCCCTCAATGGCAGCATCGAGGTCGTTGCCGGTCTTTTGCAGCGCGCCCTGGCTCTGATCAAGCGTGGTCCCGCTCAGGATTCCGAAACGATTCACGACCTGGCTGAACGGAGACTCGGGTGAATCGCCGGCTGTGGCGAGCACGGAGCTGAAGACATTGTGCTCGGCGCGGAAGCCGACCGTACTTGCATTCGCAAGGTTGTTGGCGATCGTATCCAGCGCCTGAGTGCGAGACACCAAAGCTGTGCACGCGGCATAGAATCCACTGTCCATGAAAACCCTTTCGTAAAAGGTTAAGCACGACGCGTGCCACAAATCCGGGCAAAAACTGCCTGGTTAGGGCCACAAAAAGGGCTTTAATGGCTACTTTTATGAAGGTTCGATGAGAGGGGTTGGTACATTTCAGTTCGCGCGTTCCGGAGCGGCTGCTTTCCTCATGCGAAGACAATCAACGAGCTGATCAAGAGCCTGCTAATGCTGGTCGCTGGGCCGCAGCATGCGGGTATCTTTTGGACGGATTGAAAAGAAGATGGATGGAATTATCGCTGAGCGAGGTGGAGGGCCGGCTCTCCAATAGCTCCAGGGCGCAATCGACGATTTTTGTCCATTGGGTCTGCGACTTGCCCGCCATACGATCTAAAAAGTACTCGGCGATGCAATGGGGCAGACGCCAGGCTTCGGCAATCCTGAGCCCGGTGAGATCACTGTCGGAGCCAATTTGCCTGCCGCAATCCCACTCCAGAAATTTAGGCAGGTCGCCAATGCCATGGGCCAAGCCAACCAGATAGGCATCCTCTTGAGCGACGTCCAAGGCGAGCTTTTCGGCAACGAATCTTGCAATGAATGCGGTTTCGCGAGCGCGCTGCCATGCAGAATGAACAGAAGCAAAGCGGGGACCTTTCGCAATTGGACATTGTGCCAAAGCCTCAAGGCATGCCCCCATGCCTATCTCTACAATGCAGTCTTCAATGCGCTCAAGGCGGCCATCCACTGTTTTCTCGCGCCCTGCCCGGCGCAAGATCTGCAGGGTCGCGCCCAGGTCAAAGAGAACCAGTTGGGAAACCTGCGCCAGATCTACCGGCCGCTGACGGATTGTCAATTCCATGGAAACAAGCGTCGCGGCAAGTACCGGGACATCGGGGAGCTCATGGGTCTGATCGCTATGCGAAATTCGGCAATTGGCCGACAAAGCGCGCCTGGGGCTGAATTGGTAAACCTTCTGATTCAACACGTACCTTCACCTGGCACTTTTATCGACCAGTTGCGCGGAAGTTTCTAGTCTATGTTTCACAAATAGCTTGGGATCGATTTGAGATCGATCCCTCAGGGACCAAAGCGCCGTCATTCTGTTGAGTTTTGCCGGCGCCCTTCGACTACGCTGAGGGCAGGCTGGAAGACGCGCCCTTTCACGAAGCCTTTTTTGAGACTTGCTCCTTTAGTTAAGAAATTGCGACGTGAGAGGCTGGGGGATTTCTGTCACGCGCAGACCGTAGTTGCCGTCAACAATCACCGCCTCACCGCGAGCGATCAACTTGCCGTCGAGATAAAGCTCCACCGGTTCGTTGACCGTGCGATCCAGTTCTACGATTGAGCCGGATGACAGCTCAAGGACTTCGCTAAGCGGCAAGCGTCGCTGACCGAAACGCAGGCTGACATTCAGCTCGACGTCCATCACAAGATTCAAGTTGTAGGCGAGCGCGCCTCTGTCTCCGGAAGTTTCCGTTGTGGTTTTGTCCAAAACCCTGGTGACACTTTCGAGTAAGCCAGGGCTGAAGAACAGGAATACATGCAACTCCGCCTGGGGCGCGGAAGACACCAGAGGAATAAGGGACATGCCTCCGAACGCGAGGCCGGAAACCTGTTCAATCCCGGCTTTCACTGTGCCATCGCCAGCGAAGCCTGACCTGCAAAGATCTTCCGCGGCGGCGGTGACGATCCTTGTGAAAAGCGCCAGGTGACTCTCGGCGAGAGCCGTGATGGGCTGTTGCATGATGGTTGACAGAAGGGCAGCTACTTGCGGTTCATAGAATTCAATAAAACACTCACCACAAAGCGCGCCTTCGACCGTCAGCTTGAATTGAATTGGCGTGCTCTCGTTGGTGGGAATAGACCCTCTGTCAACGATTTCCAGCGGAACTTTGGGCCCGGAAGCTTGAGCCAGCGAGGCCGAGAGCGACTGAGCGAATGCGGAGGCGAAGATTTTCAAACCATTCTTTGTCAGCTTGTTTTCCATGAGCCTTATCTCTCTTTCCACTCTGAGGTTGGGGTACGGTGACCGAGTTGTGCCGCGCGCTGTTGGCCGCTGCGGACGGGAACGGCCTGAAACAGGCTGCGCCCTCCGATGGTCAACGCTGCGGGAGTCTGGATGGGCGACCGAAGCTTTAAAACCGAACCGGGCGCAAGCGTAACGAGATCCTTGACCGAGACGCGTAGTTCAGGCAATTCGGTTAAGACTTCCATTTCGCAATCGAGAATGCGCTCACGCAGAGGCAGCGCGGGAAAACTGAACATTCGGGATTTCTTCTGTGAACGATCCGTCGCGATCTGCTTTGTCAGTAGATCGAGCAACGAGTTCGGACAGGATCAGGCTGAAATTGCCTTTCGCATTCGCCAAATTCGCTTCAAAGCGCAGCGCGGTGAGCTTTTCGGTCGGCCGAAAAGTTTGCAACATCGCGGAGGGCTTGATTCGGGAGCCAGGAGCGATGGACAGGCCAGGGATGGCCCAGACTGCTTCGGCCTGCTTCACAATGAGCTGCGACGATGTCGCGCATCACTTCTTCTTCGATCTCGGACAAGATCGCGATCGGCGTTGCCCGCGTTCCCGGCGCCGCCCATCAGCAACTCGATGATGGGGAAGACCAGATCGAGGTCGATTTCCACCGTCACCAGTCCCGATGAACATTGCACAACAAAGCAAAACGCTGGAACTGCGGCCACGTGCTCATGTACAGATGTCTGATTCAGTTCCGCAAATTTTACGGCGAGCGAAGTGCCGAATATCGCGTCAAATGCGGCATCGATGTATTTGGCGACGGTTTCGTGCAAGGCAATTACCGCGCGAGCATCTTCGTTGGAAAGCCGGCCGGCCGCACGAAAATTGCAGCCGTGAATTGAGCGCGGCCTTTGCTTCCGGCTCGCCTGGTTGATTGAGGTTTGTTTTGAGTGGCGTCCACGGGCGCCTGGCTAGGGGTGCTCATCATACGCTCCTTGGCTGGAAAGGGATGGAACCGGACCGCGTTCGAGATGATCGAGAGAGGCTCTCAGCTTGACCATGGTTTCCTGGCGAATCTGCGAACGCGCGAAAGCGCGACGCCCACCACCTCTGCAATCTCCTTCATCGTGAGTTCTTCGCGATAGTAGAGAGAGAGGATCAGTTGCTCTCGCTTCGCTGAGCTTCGAGATGGCCTCGGCCAGATGGGCCTTCATCTCGCCTTCGAGGCACAGGTCGAACGGATCGGGATCGTCCAGGTTCGGCGCGGATTCAATCACATCCAGCGATTCCGAGCGATCGTTTGAGAACGCCACGCTTTGGCCTGCCAAGCTGGAGCCCGTCGATCTGCGCGATCGATCTTGCGCAGATGATCGGGTTCCAGATCTGCATCTCCGCTGCAATCTCGGATTCGGATGGGATGCCGTCCCAGCCTGGCCTCGAAGCCGCGCGGTCGCCTCGGCGATCTCGCGGCCTCTTCTGCGCATGTAGCGCGATCCCCAGTCGGATTCGCGCAGACTGTCCAGAATCGCGCCGCGAATGCGGAACTTCGCGAAGGTCTTGAACTGGGCATTCTTCGAGCTGATCGAAGCTGCGGCTGGCTTCCAGCAGGCCGACGACGCCGGCGCTCACAAGGTCCTCCAGCTCAACGTGCTGGGGAAGCCGCTCGCGAATGCGGCGAGGCAATGTAATAGACCTGCGACAGCTCCTGCATCACAAGTTCGTCGCGGCTCGCCGCGTCCGCCGCACTGGTCTTGATATGCCACTTCTGCTGCCGTCATTTGTTCACCTCTTTCAAACGAATGGCAGAATGCATCTTCATCGCACCGACCCCAGCGACATGCACCTGCGTCATCGGAGGAATCTCCGACGGTGAAATCACCACAATCTTGGGAATGAACGGCTCCAGGAGCCGCTTCAGATAGAAGCGGCCCGGCGAGCGAACAGAGCAGCACGGGCGGCGCCAGTCGCGACCTGGTCGCCGAGCATGGCGCGCAGTCCGTCGAGCACCCTGCGCGCCACCGAAATCTGCATCGCGCCGCCGGCGACGCAAGCTGCGCGTTCTGCGTCGTCGAGTGCGGCAGCATTCCTCTTCGATGGCGCTATCCAGCGTGACCACTTTGAGCTGGCCGCGACTCGTCCAGAAGCGGGCGAATCAACGCGCGGCCCAGCGCGTGCCGCGCGGCTTCGACCAGGATGACCGGATTCTTGTTGATCGCTGCCGTCTCCACCAGCGCTTCAAGAATCGTGCCCAGGTCGCGGATCGAAACCTGCTCGCGCAGCAGCTGCTGCAGAACCTTCTGCACTTCTCCGAGGCTCATCAGCTTGGGAATCAGCTCATCGACCAGCTTGGGATGCGAGTCGGCGAGCCGATCGATCAGCCGCTTGGTTTCGTGGCGCGTCAGCAGGTCGTGCGCGTTCTGCTTGATGAGTTCGGAGAGATGCGCGGCCAGCACCGAAGTGTGGTCGACGACCGCATATCCGGCGGCGATGGCCTGCGCCTGCAGGTCGGGCGTAATCCATTTGCCGGGCGAATCGAATGCCGGCTCACGCGTCTCCTGCCCGGAAGATCTCCTGGCTTGGGATTGGAATTCACGGCCAGCAGACGGTCGCGCCGCATCTCCCAGCGCGCGATCTCCACGCCGCGCAGATAGATGACGTACTCTCTTCTCCTTCAGCGACAGATTGTCGGTGATATGGATGGACGGAACCAGGAATCCGAGCTGCTGCGCCAGGTTCTTGCGCAGCGACTTCACCCGCGCCAGCAATTGGCCGCCCTGCTTCGCATCGACCAGCGGCACCAGGCCTACGCCGACTTCGAGCATCAGTTCGTCGAGCTTGAGCACCGCATCCATGGGATCGACGGCGGGCGTCTCCGCCGGCTTTTGCAGCTGGCGGCCTTGGCGTCCGCGGCCGCTTCGGCTGCGGCTGGCTTCATCTTCCAGGCCGCGAACATCGTGACTCCGCCCAGAGCGAGGAACGAAATCTTGGGCATTCCGGGAATCAGGGCCAGCGACAGCAGGACATCCGCTGACAATCCACAGCGGGCGCGCGGTACTGGAACATCTGCTTGCCGATGTCCGCGCCGAGGGAGTGGTCGGAGGCCGCGCGCGTGACCACGATGCCGCCGGCCACCGAGACCAGCAGCGACGGGAATGATGGCGACCAGGCCGTCGCCGACGGTGAGGATGGTGTAGGTCTTCAGCGCCTGCTGAAACGGAATGCCCTGCTGGAAGACGCCGATCAGGAATCCCGCGACGATATTGATGGCCATGATGAGAATGGTGGCCAGCGAGTCGCGTTGGCTGAAGCGCGCCGCGCCGTCCATGGAGCCGCAGAACTCCGCTTCGCGCGCAACCTGCTCGCGGCGCTGCCGGGCCTGGTCGGCGTTGATGAGGCCGGTATTCAGGTCGGAATCGATCGCCATCTGCTTGCCGGGCATGGCATCCAGAGTGAAGCGCGCCGTGACCTCGGCGGTGCGCACCGCGCCGTGGCTGACGACCAGATACTGAATGGCAATCAGTGCGATGAAAGATGACGAAGCCGACGATGTAGTTGCCGCCGACCACAAACTGGCCAAAGGCCTCAATCACCTTGCCTGCGGCCGATGTGCCTTCGTTTCCATGCAGCAGGATGCGCCGCGTGCTGGCCAGATCGAGCGACAAGCCGCATCAGGGTCAGCAGAAGAATGAGGCTGGGAAAGACGGAGAACTGCGACCGGGCGCAGAATCTGGATCGCCGTCAGCAGCACCAGCACCGACGCGGTGATGCTGAGCGTGAGCAGCAGGTCGAGGACGAAGCTCGGCAGCGGCACCAGCATCACAAACACCAGCGCGACCGCGCCGGTTGGAATGATCCAATCGGAGGATGCGCGAAGCGTGGTCAGTCAGTCCAGGTTTCTTGTTCACAGCGGCCTCACATTCATCTCTTGCGGCAGGTTGCGCGGACAGCTCTGCTGTTGAGCCTCGCGTTGCTTGCACTTCGTCCTGAGCCTTGTAGACCAGGACCAGAATCTCAGCGACAGCATGGTAGAGCGCGGACGGGATGGCGATCGCCCACTTCGACGCGTCTTGTAGAGCGCCTGCGCGAGCGGCCGGTTTTCCATCACTGGAATGTCGCGGTCCCGCGCGATCTCCTTGATCTTGGCGGCCAGCAGATCGAGCCCCTTGGCCACGACGATGGGCGCGGCCATGTTCGATCTCGTACCGCAGCGCGACCGCGTAGTGGGTCGGGTTGGTGATCACCACGGTGGCGGTTTCCGCGGCCTTGATCATCTGCTTGCGCCGCGCCTGGCGCTGCATTTTGCGGATCCTGGCCTTGTTCTGCCGGATTGCCTTCGGTCTGCTTCATCTCGTCGCGGATGTCCTGGCGGCTCATCTTCAGGTCGCCTTCGCTCTTCAGCCAGAGGAACATGTAGTCGACGCCGGCCCAGACCAGAAGAATCAGGCCGGACTTCCAGCAGACCTCGAGGAGCATGCTGCCGACGAGACTGACAAAGCCGCGCGGATCCGACATAAGAGCTGGCCAGGATCTGCTCCCAGTGGCTGCTGATGCACGCTACGCCGACCCAGGCGATCGCGGCGAACGGCAGAAGAGATTTGAGAATCGTGCTGAGCCCGGCGGGAGAAACAAGCTGCTTGCAGGCGCGTCGCCGGGCTGAGGCGCTCGAACTTGAACGCCAGCGCTTCCGGCGCGAAGACAAAGCCGCCCTGCGCCAGACCCGCAAGCCAGCGAAACCACAAGCGCCGCCAGCCAGAATGGGAACAATCCAGCGCAGCGCTTCGACGCTGGTCCAGAAGAGCAGCGGGCCGTTCGGCTCGATCGATGTCCGATGCTCGCAAGTTCAAGCGTGTTGCGGAAGAAGTCCGTCCAGTGATGCGGCTGCCTGCTCGGCCGATGAGGGACAGACACGCCGGCGACGGCGAACATCGAGAGCGCGCTGGTCAGTTCACGCGAGCGCGTGACCTGGCCCCGCTCCCGCGCCTTTTGCCGGTGCCGCGGTGTTGCTTGTTCGGTCTTGTTTGAGTCAGCCATCGAGTTCTCTCAACGTCACGCCAGGTGAAGGATGTGTTCGCCGTTCGCCACGAGTCGATGAAACAAGTGGCGGAAGAGATCGGGCCAATACTTGAGCGTTGCAATCAAAATGGAGATCCCAGAAGGCTCTTGATTGCCGGGCCCAGCAGCATGAGCGGCATTTGCGGCGACGCCTTGCCCAGCAGCCCGAGAATGATGTCCGCCACCAGCGTTGCCGACAGAACCGGCGCGGCGATCTGCACGCCGAGTCCGAACATCTCGCCGACCGTCTTGACAATCGACATGGTGAACAGGCTGCTCAGGTGCGTCGTGCCCGGCGGCAGATAGACGAAAGCTGTTGCCCATCGCGCGCAGCAGCCAGTAGTGAACATCCATCCGCAGAAAGAGCAGCATCACGATGCTCTGGTAGAAGACGGCGATCACCGTCGTGTCGACCTGGGTCTGCGGATCGAGGATGTTCACCAGCGAGTAGCCCATCTGAATGCCGAGCACCTGCCCGGCCAGCTGCGCGGCCTCGAAGACCACATTGGTCGCGATGCCCATGCCGACGCCGATCAGAAACTCGGTGAAGATCAGGATCGGCCAGTCGGCCAGAGTGTGAGGTGCCGATCTGCTGCGCCGACCGCGGGAAACAGCAGCAGCGTAAGCGCCAGCACCAGATCGCGCTTGATGCGCGCGGGAATCGACCATGCTGCCGAAGAACGGCGCAAACAGCATGAGCCCGGACAGGCGCACGCCGATGGTCAGAGCCCGCTGATGATCGCAAGCAGAGGGATCTCGATCATTGCAGGTACCCGTGAAAGTCGGAGAATGTCGTCAGCGTGTAATGAGGCAAGATGCCGCCACATCCATGGCATCATGAGAAACAGCGCGCCGCCGGTAGCCAGCAGGCGCGCCACCGTGGAAACGGTGTTGTCCTGCAGCGAAGTGAGCACCTGAACGATGTTGACCAACAGGCTGACGACGATCGCGACGGCCAGAATCGGGCCGACCAGGATGATTACCTCCTGCAAGCATCATTCGTCCGAGCAACACAACCTGATCGACGTCCATGGCTTCAGTTGAAGCTCCTCATCAAAGAACCGATCAGCAGATGCCAGCCATCCACCATGAGAAACAGCAGCAGCTTGAGCGGCGTTGAGATGACGACAGGCGGCAATTGCAGCATGCCCACCGAAGTGGTGATGGACGCGACGACCATGTCGACAATCAGAAACGGAAGAAACAGCACGGTGCCGATCTGGAATCCGGCTTTCAGCTCAGACAGGATGTAGGCGGGCAGCAGCACGCGCATCGAAACGTCGTCGATGCTCGCCGGCTGCGGCTCCTTTGCCAGTTCGATGAACAGCGCCACATCTTTTTCGCGCACATAGTGCGACATGAATTTGCGCATCGGGACCTCGCTGCGCGCCAGCGCGTCCATGGCGGTAATCTGGCCGGCCTGCATGGGAACGATCGCGGTCTCGATAGATCTGCTCGCCGACCGGCTGCATGAGAAAGAACGTCAGGATCAGCGAGAGCCCGATCAGCGTCTGGTTGGAGGGCGTGGTCTGCAGTCCCAGCGCCTGGCGCAGAAAGTGGAAGACGATCAGCAGCCGCGCAAACGGCGTCATGCACAGCAGAATGGAGGGGATCAGCGTCAGCGCCGTCAGCATGACGACGATGGACCACGGAACCGATTCACCCTGCATGCCCTGAATCTGCAAGAAGCCATTGTTGGCTGCCGGCTGAGGGGGCATGGCGTTGTAGACGACTTGCGGCTGAACGGGCGACGGCGGCTGAACGTTGCCGGGCGTGGAAGGCGGGTTAGCGGGAGGAGCGGCGGGGGCGGGGGCGGACGCCGGAGCTGCGGGCTTGGAGGCTGGAGCTGAGCTTGCCGGAGTTGCGGGAGGCGCGAGCGCGGCCATCTGAGGAGCCGCGCTCGCTGGGGTATTGACGCCCTTCGGAGAGGAAACTCCATTGCCGGGCGGCGGCGGCAACGTTTGAGGGGTCACAGGCGCTGACTGATTCATCGACGAGTTGTTCGTGCCTGGAGTTGAAGCTGGAAGCTGAGGAGCAGCGGGGCTCACTTGTGCAAACACGGGCGCCAACAGCGCAAGCGAAAGCAAACCAAGTGAAACAGTCCTCGCTGTGCTCCTCAAGAAAATCATCCCGTCACCTCAACCGGTTCTGCCAAGGAAGCAATGGAGACCTGTTGCGACGCGGGCTCATCAAGACTGGTAAGGAGAGCCACGCCGGACGCGCCGCCGCCCACAAGGTACTTGCGGCCATGTGCATGAATGATTGCCACGAAGCGTTTTTCGCCCAAGGGTACTGTCTCTACTAACCGAAGCTGTTTGCGTGCGGGCGCGCGACCACGGAGCCACGAGAAGAGGTTTCCCAGCAAACCTTGCGGCCGCATCTCCGGCCCGATTTCTTCGGGCTCTGGAGGCGGCACCCGGCGCGTGGTCGTACTGGCAAGCGGCGGTATTTCCGGCGCGATTTTTTCGGGCTGCGGTTCCTGGGGCTCTGGGGGCCTCGCGAGGCGAGTGGTCGCGCGGAAAACCGGAGCAGACACGACGTCGCACCGATAGTCTGCACCACGCGTCAGTGGGCGACCGGGCGGGCGACCGAGCGGCCGTGAAAACGTGCGCGCGTATGGCTCAGAGATCGGCATAGTGCGCGAAAAATTGGAGTAAGAGTCTTGATGTGGGGTAGATTTCATATTTGCTCCGTGATGCGGACCGCAAGGCAGTCACCAACTACTTCAAATTCTGCCCAACCGATGAGCAGGCCGTTGGCGCGCAGCGGCAGGTCGCTCGTCTGGTGGCAACTTGTCTCCACGATCGAGCCCGCACTTAGTCCGAGGAGGTCGCCGATGGTAAACCGCACGGCTGGAATCTCAACGGAAAGAGTGAATGGCAACCACGGCAAACTATCGAGCGAATCCAGTGCGTTCTGGGAAGTATCCGCGCCGATCCGCTGCATGGAATTGGAATTCAGTTCTTGAACAACTGCGCTCATAAAACCTCGAGAGTGCTGGTCCCCTTGCCCAGGTCCATTGCCGGATAAGAATCCGGGCGCTGGACGACGGTCATGGGCTGATGGCAGGGACCGAGCTATTCCACGCATGTCAAAGCAATTGAAGCGCCGAAACTGGCGCAGGCACGGGAAGCCTGCGGCAGGATAGGAGTTTTCCCGCAGGTCTATGGATCTAAATTAGTTGAACGCAAAACAGCGTCGGTCAGCCGGCTCCTGGCTGGTGAGACAGCCATGAGAGCCGGCGTGACACGGCGCATTTCCACGCATCAGGAAACTTTGCCTGGAAAAGCCTCTAATCGTAACTTAATCACTGCCCAACAAATCCAGAGGCTACGAGACCACCTGAAGGGTTGCCTGGGCTACCTGGTCGAGGGTGGTGAGGACCTTGGCGTTAGCCTCGTATCCTTGCTGCGCCACGATCAAGTTTGCGAATTCGGTGGAGAGATTCACATTCGACTGTTCGACCGATCCCCCTGTGATGGTGCCGTCACCGCCCTGGCCGGCTTGCCCCACAACGGCAGCACCCGACGCGAACGAAGCCTGATAGTCATTGCCCGCAGTTTGGGTGAGGCCCTGGTTGTTGGCAAAGCTCGCGACCGCGACCTGGCCCAACGCCAAGGTTTGCGAATTGCTGAATTGCCCCTGCACCGTTCCATCGGAGAGCACGGTGTAACTGGTGAGCGTGCCGGCAGTGTATCCATTCTGAGTGGTTTCGGTGGTCGCGCTGGCCGCCGCTTGCTGGGTGATTACAGGTGTCCCGCCGCTGCCGGCTAGATTCCAGGTCAGATCTAAGTCTGCCGCATCATCGGCAAGTCCGGAGATTTTGATACCGGGGATGGTGCCGGTCGGAGAAGTGAGGACACCCGAAGAGCTGAAGTCCAAAGTACCGCTGGTGATCGTTGTGGGGCTGCCGGTGCCTCCGGTATCGGCAGCAGGCAGCGTAATGTTGTAGCTCCACGTGTTGGGAGCGGTGTTGGTGTAATTGATCGTGAGATCGTGCGGCTCACCGAGCGAATCGTATACCGTGATTGGCGAGCTGTAGGTCGTGCCGACAGCCGCACTCGCATCCAGGTTCGTCGTTATCTGGAAACTTGTGGTCGCCGCACCAGGAATGATATTCGCCTGATTGACCGTGATCGGGGCGAGGGCCGCTCCGGTCTGCACCACGCCGTTGACTGCCGGGTATCCCAACACGAGCTGACCACTCTCGGTGGCGAGTTGCCCCTGAGAATTCACCGCGAAGTCGCCGTTGCGAGTGTACTCCTGGCCGTTGCTATCCTGTACAACGAAGAAACCGTTGCCCTGCAGGGCCATGTTGGAAGAGACGCCCGTCGAATTGACGTTGCCATTTGCGAAATTAGAGACGGTCCCGGCGACCTGGACGCCATCTCCTACTTCGATTGGGTCACCGTTGCCCGACGTTCCCTGCATTTGGTTAAAGACGCTCGCGAAATCGAGCGTCTGATCTTTGTAGCCATCGGTATTCAGATTGGCCAGGTTGTTAGCGATCGCATTCAGCGACTGAGTGGTCGCCGTAAGGCCTGAAAGTGGAATCGTAAAGCTTCCCATTTAACGCACTCCTGAGTACATGGATTTTGTGGTTGTGTTTGGCGAAACGTAACTGCCGTATAGATTCATGAGGCCGGTGTTGCTGCTCGTGGTGGGGGTCGAGGTTGCTGGAAGTTGAGCGGTCGCGAGCGCGCTCGCCGGGTTAGCCGGCGGAGCCGTGTTTGCCGCATTGGTGGCAGCTTGCTGAGTAGCCTGACCGGTAGGTGACGTTGAGCCCGTCGTGGAGCTTGGTGTCGACATGCTCGACAATGTCTGATTGATCGAGATCAGCTGATCCAACTGGTTGAGCGAGACCATCTGGCCAACCATTTCTGTCGGGTCGACCGGCTGCGTTGGATCTTGATTCTGCAACTCGGTTACGAGCAGGTTGAGGAAGGTGCTTTCAATGCTCGAGGATGACAAGCTTGAGGAGGAGTTGCTTGACGAACTGGTCGAGTTGGTCGAGCTAGCCGCGGCCGTCGGGTTGTTCGCGCTTTGGCCGACCTGCGGAGCTGCAATTGTCGGGCTGATACCTTGAATGTTCATCTGAATTCCCTTTCGTAAAATCGTTTCTTGTTAGACCCTGACATCGAGTCTCGAATCATCGAGCGATTCGCCCGGCAAAGTTATCGGGTCGCCGTCGGTGTGAAGCTTGAAGGAATCGGGCGGCACAGATTGCGCGCTCATTTTGTGGTTCTGGTGCGACGATTGCCCATTTCCGCCGGCAACAGAACCGCCAAGTTGATTTACTTCGATCGATGCGTGCAGGCCGAACTCGCTGCCAAGCTTGCTCGTGAGCGAAGGCAAATGGGCAGCTATCGCGCTTCCCAGCTCGCCGTGATCCACGTTGATTTGCGCCATCAACTGCTGCTGTGAAACTGAGGTGCGGATAGAAACGTCACCGAATTCTGCCGAATGCATCCCGACACGCATCTCGGACTCGCTCATGTTTTGCATGAGCCTGGCTGTGTTGATGCCAGCGGCTGCCGTAGAGCCGGTTCGTTCTAACTGTTCGGCCGCCGCATCTGCCGAGTCCTGCGCCTTTGTGAGTACATCGCTCGCGCTCGATGCGGCATGAGGTTGGCTGGGCGTAATTAAAGCAGCATGATTCGAGACGGGAGTCGTTAGTGCGGCCGTAGTCTCGAGCGGCTTGATTGCGAGTGGCGTTGCCGGGGAAGAATCGCCCGGCGCATGCTGGGGCAAAGGGGTTCCATTCGGAGCGGAATGATCTGCGGAGATCGAACCCTGGGCCGGAGAGGTCTTAGATGAATTTGTATCGCCCGAACTCAATGTGAATGTTGCGCTGCTGCTTTTGAATTGCGACGCCTTGTCAGTCGAAGTGCCTGCGGCGGCGTCCGCGGGCAGAATCATGCCTGGCGAGAAGGTACTTCCAATTGCGAAAGCGGACTGCTCAACTAACTCCGCTGCACTTACGCCTGCAAGATGAGAGGGACCCGACCATGCGGGCGAGGCAGAAGGCGGCACTGAGCTTTGGCTGACGTTGGCTCCGTCGCTTCCGGTTTGCGCAGTAAGGTTCGCATTCGACCGCGGAATCGCGGGAATTGCCGGCAGGTCCGCTGGAGTCGTCGCAGAAGCTGCCGCGCGTTGCATCGAGCGGCCAAGGAAGACTTCTGAAAGTGTGAAAGCAGGCGAAGCGGAAGAGGGCGCTGGGCTTTGGCTGGCGTCGGCTACGTCGCTTCCGGTTTGCGCAATGGAGTTGGCGTTCGAGCGCGGAATCGAAGGAATTGCCGGCAGGTCCGTGGAAGCCGCCGGAGAAGCTGCCGCGCGTTGCACCGAGTGGCCAAAGGAAACTTCTGAAAGCGTGACAGCGGGCGAAGCGGAAGAGGGTGCTGGGCTTTTGTCGGCGTCGGCTCCGTCACTTCCAGTTTGCGTAATGGAGTTGATGTTCGAGCGCCGAACCACGGAAAATGTTGGCAGGTCCGCGGAAGCCGTCGGAGAAGCTGCCGCGCGTTGCACTGAGCGGCTAAAAGAAACTTCTGACAGCGGGACAGCAGGCGAAGCGGAAGAGGGCGCTGGGCTTTGGCTGGCGCCGGCTCCGTCGCTTTCGGTTTGCGCAATGGAGTTGGCGTTCGAGCGCGGAGCTGCGGGAACTGCCGGCAGGTTTGCAGGAGCCGTCGCAGATGCCGCATTAACTTGCGTCGAGCGGCCAAAGGAAACTTCTGACAGCGGGACAGCAGGCGAAGCGGAAGAGGGCGCGGGGCTTTGGCTGACGCCGGCTCCGTCGCTTCCGGTTGGCGCAATGGAGTTGGCGTTCGACGGCGGGACCGCAGGAAATGCCGGCGGGTTCGCGGAAGACGCGGGAGATGCTGTCTGAAATTGCGTCGAGCGGCCAAAGGAAACTTCTGACAGCGTGACCGTGGGCGGACTGACAACGATTTGTTGTGCCGCACTCTGATCACTGGCTTGCGGGATGAACTCCGTGACCCGATTCTCAGCGGGCCGAGAAGCTTTTGACTCTGATGGCGAATGAGTCGACGACGCCAGGCCCGCGATAGTCAACACCGCGCGGCCGGGTTCTGCATCTTGATTCTGGTCGCCCGCGATCACTGGCGCAGAATTGCGAATCGCGCTCCCGGCGTTGGCGATCTCTTGAACGTCGACAGCCTCATTTTCAGACGCGGCAATCGGCTGCCCCGACGTCTGGTCATCGCTGCCATGATCTGAGGCATCGCTCGATGAACCCTTTGCAGCGGCCGCGGTCAACGCCGGCCTGCTCGCAGCGAGGCTCGATGCCTGTGCAAGCATGTCGAGGAACGACCATCCCGAACCCTTTGTTGCCGTCCCCTGGATCGAGGCCATACCACTGTTCACGGGTTTGAGCGCAATTCGCACGCTCACTTCAGTGCACGTGGCAGGCCAGAGATTAGAAAAAACCAATTCTCACTTTATGGCGGGCAACCAGCTTATTTTGTTCGTCTTATCGGAGCCGCGCAAATCGTGCCGTGTACGCCTACGCGGCAAACCCGGCAACGCTTGCCGATCATGATGGGCAAGCGTTGCCCAGTGCGCGATCGAAAGCTGTTAAAGAGCATCGCAGAAAAAAGCCCGCGATCGATGATCGCGGGCGGGGAGAGAAAACATCGTGTTACGTCGCACTAACTGCGAAGCCATCGAGATGCAAAGATGTCATCGAGTTGTTTCTGCTTTTTGCGCATTTCTTCTTGCTCATAGAAACCCTCTTGCTGCGTCCGCAGATCGGTGAGCGCCTGGCGCCCCCGGTGAGCGGCTTGGTACGCATTCATCCGATTGTCTCGCTGCAACTTTAAAGTTCGAAGGGTCTCAAGAATGGTCTGTTTCGCTTCAATGGCCGCGCTGATTTCGGCTTGCTTGACTTGCAGGCAATTTGCGGGAGTGGCATTGCGCAAGGCCTTCTCTCGCTCCTGACACGCCCTAGCAATTTCGCCGGTCAGTTCATCGATCCTATGGCGTACGCGCGCCACCTCAAGTTGGGCAGACGTCAGTGAAATTTCGGCGCGTCTCTCCATACTTTTTCTGAGTTGAAGAACCGAGGCAAGCGAGAATTTAAATGGCAAGAGGCACACCTTCCAGGAAACAATCCCGCTCTCAGGCGGGAAGGGCAATCAACTGTCGAACGGTTTCTTCGAGAGTTGTGAATTCGTCGGGCTTCTGTTTGAGAAAGCTTTTGATTGCCGGCAGAGTTTCAATCGCCTTGTCGAGTAGAGGGTCGGAGCCCTTCTGATACGCGCCAATGCGAATCAGATCCTCGGATCGCAGATAGACGTCGATGAGCGAGCGAATTGCAATGGCTTTGGCAAGATGCTGCTCCGAAACCATGCTTGTCATTAACCGGCTGACGCTATCCAGTATCGAAATCGGCGGATAGTGATTGCGAAACGCCAGGTTGCGATCGAGAAGGACGTGCCCATCGAGCAGCGATCGCACCGTATCCACCACTGGATCCTGCTGGTCGTCGCCTTCCATCAGCACGGTATAGAAGGCGGTAATGCTGCCCTGCGAAAAATTCCCGGCGCGCTCCACCAGCCGGGCCAGTTTATTCAATACCGAGGGCGTGTAGCCTTTCGCCGTCGGAGGTTCGCCGGCGGCCAGTCCGATTTCGCGCTGCGCCATGGCAAAGCGCGTGAGCGAGTCGACGATCAATAGAACGTTCTTGCCGAGGGTAGCGAAATACTCAGCGACCGCAGTTGCGGCGAGAGCAGCACGGATCCTGAGCAGCGGCGATTGATCGGAAGTGGAAACAACCACCACCGCGCGGCGAAGCCCCTCCGCGCCGAGAACCTCAAGAAATTCTCCTACTTCGCGCCCGCGCTCGCCCACGAGCGCCAGCACGGTCATGTCCGCGGCCGTGCCGCGGGCCATCATGCCAATCAGCGTGCTTTTGCCCACGCCGCTTCCGCCGAAGATACCAACGCGCTGCCCTCTGCCGCATGTAAGGAATGCATCAATAGCACGAATACCGCAGCTCAGCGGCTCGCGAATCGTGACCCGCTCAAGCGGCAGCGGCGCCGAGCCATCGAGAGCAATGGAGTGACTGGCGCGGTAATCGGGCAGCCCGTCCAGCGGATTTCCACTGCTGTCGATCACACGGCCTAACATCTCCGGGCCGACGCGAATGGATGGCCGCGCGCCCCACGTCATAATCTGATCGCCATAGCGAATGCCCTGGGGCTGGTCGGCGGTCATCGCCAGCATGGTGGATTGCCGGAAGCCGATGATTTCGCCGGAATAGCTCTGGCCGTGACCGACGATCTCGCAAGACTCTCCTACCGAGCAATACGGTCCGTCTGATTCAATCAAGTTGCCTACTACCTGATTGACACGCCCGTGCCAGCGCAGAGTGGAACCTGCGCGAAGAAAGTGCGTGTATGGAGAAAGCAAAGCTCGGCTCATTCGCTGGCAGGCCTCACTGCGAGCAGATCGAAGAAGCCTTGCTCGATTTCCTTCAACTGCTTCGCCAAGCTGAAATTCGCGGAACCGAGTTCAGTTTCGAGGATGCAGTCCTGGCCATCCAATTCAGCATCGCCAACCACTTCAACACGAGTTGCATTGGAAAAGCTCGAGAAGTAGCGTTTCCAGGCTTCGCTCTTACTGGGCTCAACGCGAATGGTCACACTCGAACCTTCACGCATGTTCTCCATGAGCCAGGCGAACCAGCGACGCTACCAGCATGGCATCGACCTGCGCCTCGCGATGAAGGATCTTGGCCGCGATCGCAAGAGAGAGTTGAACGACTTCTGCCTCGACCCGGCTGTAATACTTGTCCCGTTCCTCCTCAAACTTCGCGACTGTGGACGCGATCGAGGCCCGCGCTGCCAGGAGTTTCCGTTCGTACTCGACGCGCAACTGCTGCTCCACTTCGGTGGCGGCTTCCGCGCGTTCTCTCGCGATCCGTTCGGCGAACTCCGCAAGCGTCAACTGCAGGTCTTTTCGCAGCGCGCCTGGTTCAAAATCACTTTCAGTGTTGCCCAGAAATAGATCCCCGTCGCGTACCAAGCCACCGGAGATGTCGCGGTAATGCAACAGGTTCACTGGAATTGAATATTCCGCGTTAGACGACATACTCATCTTCTCCCTGGCTGCGAAGCGCCATTCTGCCTTCTGATTCCAGTTTTCGAGCGATGGCAATCATTTCGCTCTGTGCTTTGGCAACGTCCTTGCTTCGAATCGGCCCCATCATTTCAGAATCTTCCTTCAACATCTCCACGGCGCGCGACGACATCGTCTTGAATATGTGCGTTCGCAAATCTTCACTGGCGCTTTTCAAGGCGATTGTCAGCGTTTTTTTGTCGATCGCATTAATCAGTTCGCGCAGGTCGGTTGCGGGAACCTCAAGGAAATTCTCGAAGGTGAACATAAGATCGCGAATGCTGATGGCCAGCGCGGGTTCTGTAGATTCAATCGTTCAGCAGAATTTCCTTGGCAGCGGGGGCGTCAAGTTGATTCATCAAGTCGACCAGATTTTTGAAGCCGTCGTCGGCTCGCTTGGTCTGTTTGCCGGCGGCGCCGAAGCGCCGATTGATTACCTGGGAAGCCTTGGCCGCAGCCTCGGAAGAAAACTGGCCCATCGTGGCCATGCGTTTGACGCAATCGACCCGGTCTTCCGAGTTCGAGTTGCATGAGCAGCGCCGATGCCTGCTTTGGTTCAAGATGCCCGAGCACGAGAGCCTTTGTCTGGGCATGCTCGCCCGCAAGAAACCTCGCAACCTGCTGGGGCTCCGTTTTCTGGAGCGAATCGAAGGTTGAGCGCGTCGTTATCCTTCGGGCGATTCAGGCGTTGCACCATGCTCTCGGCGCCGTTTTCGCCAAAGGCCTTCACCAGCAGACGAACCGCAACTTCCCGGCCGCCCACGGTCGTAAATCCCTTCGCCGCCATCATCTGCTTGTACTCCTCAAGCACCTGGAGAGCGAGCTCAGCGGGGATCCTCGGCAGGTTTGCCAACTCATCCGTGACGCGCTCCAGATCTGAAGGCGGCAGGCTGCGGAGAATCGGCACCGCCTCGGCCTCGTTCAGAACCGAAAGCAGGATCGCCGCCTTGCGCGCGCCGCCGAAGGATGCTTGAGTCTGTGTGCTCATGACCGCTCCTCACGCATCCAGGATTGCATCGCTTGCGCCGTGTCGACCGGATTCTGTTTAGCGAGTTCAGACATTTGCAGCTTGAGTTGCGCGGCTCGTCTGCCGACATCAATCGCGTCCATCGACTCCGGAAGGCAGTCCCTGCGCATTGGCGGCCGCGAGAGCAGGCTGCAGCCCTGCGGTGAGTTCACTCTGCCGGAGTGCGTGCTTTTGAACGGGCCGAATCATCAGGAGGTAGGCCAGCAGAAAGAGCCCGAGGAGCGACAAGCGGACGCAGGAGCGACGAATAATCGGAGACCGTCTTTTGCACTTCGGACGACCAGATTCGGAGCGGGCAGATCGCTTGGCGTTCCGTCCCCATCGAATGAGAGATTCTGCACGCTGATCGTGTCGCCGCGCTTGGCGTCAAATCCGATCGCGGCTTCAGCCAGTTCCTGGATTTTATTCAGCTCATCCTGCGATCTTTTCTGGCGCGTGACGCGTAACCTTGCCCTTGTTGTCGGTTGCCCGCACAATCGCATCGTCAACCAGAAGAGCAGCGCTGATGCGGCGAATTCCGCCTGCCGGCGTAATCGGTATGGGTGACTGGTCTTGTTCACGCCGTATTGTGCGCTTTCGGTCTTGGAAGACTGTGAAGAGCTTGAGGCGTCGCCGAAGTTTGAGCTGCCGGAGGATTTTTCTGCTGGGCGGCCGGATTTTGGGCGGCTTGGCGGGTTTGGCAGCCGGGACGTTGCTCGATATGCCTGGAACCCCGGAAGAAACGGGGACCCCTCCGGCCTCATCTTCGGTGCGCTGCATGCTGAGCAATGCACTCGAAGCGGGGTCGTATTTTTCATCGCTCTCATCGGTTGACGCCTGGTCGTACTCCACATTGACGCTGGCGCGAATCGCGTTGGTTCCCACCACCGGCTCGAGAGTGTTGATCAACCGGTCGGTCAGTCTTGCTTCTTCATCCTGGTCGTTGCCCGGGCCGTCATGAGCGAGCCCGAGCGATCTTTCGGAGTCGGCATCGATGATCGAAACATCCTCGGGTTTCAGCTCATCGACCGCTCCGGAAACCAGCCGCGAGATGGCGACGACCGCCTCCTTGGAAAGTCCGTTGTGGCGAAGCTTGAGAATCACTGAGGCCTTGGCGCTGCGCTGCTGGTCGAGAAACACAGAGTCGGTCGGCATCACCAGATGAACGCGCGCGCTCTCGACATCGGCAAGCGTCTGGATGGTCCGCTCCAGCTCGCCTTCCAGTGCGCGCTGATAGGTGACCTTCTCGTCGAACTCGGTCTGCCCCCAGGACATCTTGTCGAAGAGCTCAAATCCCATGCGTCCGCTGTGCGGCTGGCCTTGCGTTGCCGTCAGCATGCGCGCTGCATCCAGCTTGTCGGCGGGAACGCTGATCGTCTTTGCCATCGGCGCTGGTCTGGTGGGGAATGCTCTGCGCGTCGAGCTGTGTGGCCAGCGTCTGCGCGTCCGCCGGATCCAGATCCTTGTAGAGCGGCTTGTAGTCGGGCGTGCCGATGAGCCGCACAAACAGCGTCAGCAGCAGGACGGTGGCACCCGCGCCTCCCAGAAGCAGGCCTTTCTGACGGCCTGTCCGGCTCGCCCAGAACTGCTTCGCCTGCTCGACTGCGTTCGATGAACCTGCCATTGTGTCCCAATCCTAGAACTGCATTTTCTCGATGTCCTGGTAGGCGCTCACGATCTTGTTGCGGACTTGCATCATGAGCTGAAAGGCGACATCGGCCTTCTCCACCGCGATCATCACCTGTTCATGTCGCCGCCTCCGCCCTGCAGCAGGTTGCTCACCTGCGACGCGGCGATGTCGTTCAGCTGATCGACGCTGTGAACGGCGTTTGACAGCACATCGCCGAAAAGCTGATCCTCGCCGGATCGCCGCCGCTGTCCTGCAGCGAAGACGAATCCGGCAATGACGACGTTCGGAATTCCACCTAAGGTGACGTTGCTCATGCATCCGCTCCTGCTTACGAGGTCTTCAAGATGTCGATCGATTGCTGGATCATCTGCTTGGCCGCAGTCACCGCCGAGGCATTCAGCTGATAGGCCCGCACGGCGCCCATCAGGTCCACCATCTCCGATACGGGATTGATGGCCGGATAGGCGACATATCCGTTCTTGTCCGCGTCCGGATTTCCCGGCTCATAGCGCATCACCGGCGGCGTTGTGATCGTCCACGACCTGGGTCAGCTTACACCGACCCGCCGGGTGCCATGACCGAAGTGTCCGAAGCGGTTGAACACGGTGCTGAAACGGCGAGGCGATTCGAGGCGCTGAAGACAACTTCCTTGCGCACGTAGGGTCCGCCGCTGTCGGTATGCGTGGTCTCGGCGTTGGCAAGGTTCGCCGAGGTGACTTCCGCCCGCTGCCGCTCCGCCGACAGGCCGACGCGCTGATGCTCAACATGTCGAACAGTCCCATGATCAGTTCCCTTCCTTGATCGCGGTCAGCAGGCGGTGAAACTCAGCCTTGATCAGCTGCACGCCCATCTGATATTGGAGTTGCGTCTCGCGCGAGCAGCAGGCTCTCGCGGTCGATATTCACGTTGTTTCCGTCGGGCCGCTCCGGCAGACCGTTCACCTCGGGCGAGGCCGGCTTCAACTGCATGTCGTTGCCCTCGTCCGACACCTGCTGCATCGCGGACTGGAAGTTGATGTCTTTGGTGTGATAGCCGGGCGTATCGACGTTGGCCATGTTGGACGCAATCAACTGCTGGCGGTCCGACGTGACCTTCAGATAGCCCTGAAGCAGCTGCATGAATGAGGCGTGGTGTCGACATGTTATGCGTACCTCCTTGGGGGAAGACCGTACTCCCGAATCTTGTTCCGCAGCGTGCGCAGGCTGATGCCCAGCATCTCCGCGGCGTGGGTGCGATTGCCGTCGGTGAGGGCCAGGGTGTTTTCCAGATGAATCTTCTCGACCTGCCGGATCGGCGTGCCCGCCGGCAGATCCTTCGCTGGACCGACAGACTGCGACCGCGTCGCCTTCAACGCCGTCGATGCCCTTGAAACTCCATCTCGAAGCAGTTGGCGTCGAGATCTGCTAGTGTCCCGCTCAGCGTGAGCACGCGCCGCATGAAGTTCGCCAGCTCGCGACATTTCCCGGGCCAGGTGTGCGACTGCAGGCGATCGAGAAACTCGGGCATGAAGATGCGGGCACGGCTTGCACCATGCTGTGCGGCATATTTCTCGGCGAAGTGGCTGGCCAGGACCGGAATGTCTTCGCGGCGGTCGCGCAAAGGCGGCAGCGAAAGCGGAATGACATTCAGCCGGTAGTACAGATCGCCGCGAAACTGGCCGCGCTCCACCATCGTCGCCAGCGAGACATTGGTGGTGGCAATCACGCGGATATCCACGTGGACCGGTCGCGCTTCGCCCAGCCGCTCGAACTCGCGCTCCTGCAAGGCGCGCAGCAGCTTGGGCTGCAGGTGCAGCGGCATCTCGCCAATCTCGTCCAGCAGGATCGTGCCGCCATCGGCCAGCTCGAATTTGCCCGGCTTGGCGGCGACAGCGCCGGTGAATGCGCCGCGCCCGTGGCCGAACAGCTCGCTTTCCAGCAGAGCCTCGGGAACAGCCGCGCAGTTCACGGCGACGAATGGCTTGTCGGCAGCGGTCGCTGGAATCGTGGATAAGCGCGCCAGCAGTTCCTTGCCGGTTCCGCTCTCGGCCTCGATCAGAACATCGGCGCCGGTGCTGGCTGCGGCGCGCGCCCGCTGCAGCGACGCGAGTCAGAAGCGGCGAGCGGCCGACGATATCGCCGCACGACAGATCATCGGCCGGCAGCGGTGATTGCTTGACGCGATGCATCACCTGCGCCGCCGTTGCCTGCAGTTGTCGAACGGGATCGGCTTGGTCAGGTAGTCGAGCGCTCCATCGCGCATCGCAGTGACTGCATCCGGCACCGAACCGTAGGCGGTCAGCAAGATCACCGCGGTATCGGGCGATGCTTTGCGCGCCGCGCGCATCACTTCCATGCCCGTGCCATCCGGCATGCGGATATCGGTGACGACCAGGTCGAACTCCTGGCCTTCGAGGTTGCGAACGGCCTCGCGCACGCAGGACGCAGTCTCCACCCGCCAGCCGTGGCGCAGAAAATTCGCGCGCAACGCGGTGCGAATGCCCGGTTCGTCGTCAACCACCATTACCGAAAGTGCTTCGTCTCTGCTCATAAGGTCGGAAACTCCAATTCAAAAGTTGTTCCCTGGTTCACCTGGCTGGAGACGCGAATCTCTCCGCCGTGCTGGTCCATGAGCCGCTTGCAAACGGCCAGGCCCAGGCCCGGCGTCTCGCCGTTCGCGCTGAATCCCGGCATCGAAAATTTGTTCGACGATGCTTTCGGGCATCCCGCAGCCCGTGTCTGCGAATCGCGACCACCGCGCGATTGAGCCTGGCCTCGACTTCGCTCCCGAGCGAGACCGTGATGCTGTCCGCCAGCGGGGTGTGGCGAATCGCGTTGCAGAGGAGATTCAGAATGATCTGGCGGATGGCATCTTCGTTGCCCAGTACTCGAGATGCTCGTCGGCGCGACCGAAAAGGTAAGCGAAACGCCGGCCTGCTCCGCGATGGGCCTGCACAAACTCCACGCCGCTCTCAATGCAGGCTGTCAGGTGAACCGGAGTCAAGCGCAGTTTGCACTCGCCGTTGAGGCTCAGGACGTTGTTCACGGTTCCGGAGAGCGTGCGGATTCCGGCGCGGAGATGCGAAATCCACTGCGCGGCCTCGCTCGGGCTCCTCTGCGATCAGCCCGGCAAACAGCTCCATGCTTGCTAATGGATTTCTAATTTCGTGGGCCAGGATGGTCGAGATCTCCGCCAGCGCGGTGGCGCTCCGCGCGGCTTCGCGTTCCTGCTCCGCCTGCTTGTTTGCGGTAATGTCGCGGAGAATCCAGATGCTCTTGAGCGACTCGCGAGCTCTGAGCGACATTCGGATGACGCGTGGAATCAGCCGCCGGGTCCAGCTGGCGGTAGCCGATCGCCAGCCAGCGATTACCGAGTCTGCCATCGGGGCACAGCTCGATGTCGATGCGGTCCAGTCCGAGCTCTTGCCAAGCGACTCGAAATCGATCTGGCTGAACGCGGAGAGATCCGCAGGCTTTCGATGTGCTGCGTTCCCAGCTCCAGCAGCCTGCGGCCTTCCGGGTTGATCATGACGATGCGCTCGGCCTGGTTCCAGCACCAGAACGCCGCAGGGCATGCGAATCGATCATCTGCTGCAGGGCCGCGCGCATGCGGTCGTTCTCGTCCAGGCTGCGGCTCAGAGCGGCATTGCGCTCGGCGAGTTCCGAGCCGAGATGCGCGACTTCCTGCTGCAGGTCGCGATACGAGGCCTCCAGCACCGACGATGCGGAGATGAACTCCGAGAAGGCGTCCGCAAGCAGCTGCGGGCTCGGGAAGGGCTCGACGCCCAGCGTTCATTATTGGAACGGCATGAGAACTCGGCAGCATTTGCCTACTTGACATGCACGATGAGTGCCAAACTGGGAGTTGCTGCCCAAATTGGGCTATAAGTGAGAACCGTCTCTACAGAATAATGTGTTCGGGCTTGATTTCGTCTCCGTCGCCCATGAGGATCGTCGCCCGCTCGATCGCATTGCGCAGTTCGCGCACGTTTCCCGGCCAGTTGTGCTGCGCCAGGACCTGCAACGCCTCGCTGACTCAGCGACACCTGGGGTGGATACTTGGCGGCAAAGGCGAGAGCCAGCTCTGTCGAGATCGCCCATTCGGTCGCGCAGCGGCGGAAGATGAATGGGGAAGACGGCCAGGCGATAATAGAGGTCCTCGCGAAACTGCTGTTGAGCCACACGGCTTTCAGGTCGGCGTTGGTGGCCGCAATCACGCGCACATCGACCTTCAGATTGTCGTTGCCGCCCAATGCGCTGCACCTCGCCCTGCTCCAGAAACCGCAGGATCTTGCTCTGCAGCGACAGCGGCATATCGCCAATTTCATCGAGAAACAGCGTGCCGCCGTGGGCCGCGTGAATGCGCCCGATGCGCGACTGCACCGCGCCGGTGAAGGACCCTTTGGTATAGCCAAACAGCTCCGCTTCCAGCAGCGTCTCGGGAATCGCGGAGCAATTCACCACCACAAACGGCTGGTTGCGGCGTGGGCTGATCAGGTGAATCTCCTGCGCAATCAGATCCTTGCCGGTTCCGCTCTCTCCGGTAACCAGCACCGTGGTATCGCGAGCTGCAACCATGCGCAGTCAGCGAGTAGGTGCGCAGCATCGGCTCCGAATCGCCAACCATGCTTCTCAGCCTGACAACGTCGCTATCATCAGCTTCGCGATTCTCCACGTCGTTCGGCCGCAGGGTTTCGGTGCGAAGGGATCCCGCGCGGTTCACCGCATCTACGACACTTCTTGAAATCGCTGTTGGCGACGCGTTTCCAACAAGAAGTTGGCCGGTGAACGAGTTGAGCATCAGGATTTGCGTGTTGGGAAAGCGCTCACGGACGATGCGCAGGAATTCCCCCGCATTCAGATCCGGTAACACTTGATCGAGGAGCAGGACAGGATCATTTCCATGTTGTTCTCGCAGGCGCGCGAGCGCTTCTGCCCCGCCGCTTGCCTCGTGCACGCGCCACCGCGGTTGACAGAGTTTTTCCATGAGTTCGGCGCGCAGTTTGGCGTTGGAACTCACGACGAGAACATCGACAGAAACTCGATCTTCAAGACGGGCAGAGGATGAGGGGAGGCTTGCCATTTTGATTGTCTACCGTGATTTGAAATTAGAAAAATCGTTGAACTTTGCTTCCCGCCGGCTGTTTTCAGGTCTCGTGGACGGGAGTGCGGCAATTCGCCAATTCAATTTTCCTGTCTTCTTCAAGCAGAGGAAACTCGATTTCCGCGCAGGCTGGCTCGGATCGAACTCCGTCGAGCAGATTGTGCAGGCCTGAAAGCAGGTTGCACAGGCGGTCCACCTGAGTGTTTGACATCTCCAAATAGCGGGTGGCTGTCTCTGGCCGAACTGCGCCGCGGATGGTGAGCGCACCAAGGGCGCCTCGCAGGATCGTGAGTGGTTGCGCCAGGGCGTGCAGCCCCTCGTCCAACTCCCTGCAGAACCAGGCGTACGATTGCGCGTCGCTGACGGACGCGCCGCTTTCCAAGGCATTTCTATTGGGCATCACGCAACTCATATCCAAATCCTCGCAGTGTGTGGATAAGCTTCTGCTCTTCCGGCAGGTCGATTTTGTCGCGAACGTATTTCACGTAAACGTCGACGATATTGGTTGTCGCATCGGGCGACATGTTCCAGACTTCTTCGAGCAATGCGGCTCGGGAAACGGGATGCCCAGCATTGCGGATCAAGACTTCAAGGATGGCAAACTCGCGTGGCGTCAATTCAATTCGCCGTCCATTCCGTTCCACACGACGCTCCTGGCGGTAGAGTTGAAGGTCGCCGACGGTGGAACGATCGGGGATCATTCCGGAGTTACGCCGCAGGAGGGCATGAACACGCGCCAGAAGCTCAAGAAGCGAAAATGGCTTATTCAGGCAGTCATCCGCGCCGCTTTGGAGGGCGTTCACCCTGTCTTCGACACGGCTGCAGGCGGTTAGCACCAAAATTGGCAACTTGGGCTGCTCGGGCCGAACCTTGCGAATGACGCTGATGCCGTCGAGCCTCGGCATGTTCAGGTCGACAATCAAAAGGTCGAAACGGCGTTTCGCCTCAAGCGCACTCAAGGCAGCTTCACCGTCAGGAGCCTGCTCGACGATGAAGCCCTGGCTGCGCAGCTCCTCGCTCAGGAAACCCGCGAGCGATTCGTCATCCTCGACGACAAGTACCTGCCGCCCCGAAGCATCGTTGAACTCAGCGATCCCCGAGGCACTTCCCACGGATGAGGCCGGTGGGTTTTCAATCGTGGTCTTTTCCAAGGCAAAATCTTGCATAAAAAGTGTGGGGCTCAATTTCCTGGCGCGGTTATTTTGCACACGTTCTCAATATAAAAACGGTCGTTTCAATGGGGCCCGGAACTAATTGAAACGATGAGGAATAGCTTGGAGCAACAGTATGACAATATTCGGATTTGGGTCTCGTGAACAATCGTTTTATTACGCTCGTCACATGAAGTGTCCAAAATTAGTACATGAAGTAATCTATCTATTTATCACTTAGTAAATAGGGTAAAGTACATCTGATTATCACGGATTATTACGGACGGGGCGGTGATCTTTGAGCGAAGTTTTTCCAAGTCCATCGGGTTTTGATTTGACAAGTAGCAAAGCCGCCGTTCCTGCAGATACTGGCTATAATTGGGTCTGGATCACGAAGTGGGTGTTGCAAAATCTGCCGATCAGTAAAATAGGCACAGTGATATGAGCTTCGGAATTTTGCTTAATTCAGCAAGTGCACTGGTTGGATGCAGGGTATGAGGAAACTTCAATATCGCGCTCCGCGCTTTGCGGTTGACTTTCCGGTCAAGGTAACGCATGGAGACTCGTCGCAAATGACCCGCGGCCGGGAAATCAGTGTGGACGGGATGAAGCTTGATCTGAACGGGGATTCCTTCCCATTTTCAGGCGGTTTTATTCAACTTGTAGATGGAGTCTCAACCCTGAAGATCCCCTTTGAGGTGCGTACCAGAGCGATCGACTCCATCGGGATCGCGTTTCAGAGTCTCTCGAGTGAGCAGTCCGAGGCACTATCGAAGCTCATTGCGTCCCTGTCGCGCCGCCCCACTTGTTTGAGCCTTGTGGTACGGAGGTCAGCATCGCAGCCGGGTGGACTCTGCCTTTCTCCAGCCTATTTCTGAACGCCACTGATGGCTACGTTCGAAAGCGGCGGGGGCGCAACCTCCGAGCCGTCCTGGACTTGATATTGAACGATGAGGGAGATGCGCCTGTTGGAAGGGTCCTCAGGATTCTGCGGCAGTCTCAACCTTTGATCGGCAAAACCGCGCACTTGCGACACCTGACCCGGCTGAATCCCTTCCGATTGCATGATTCTTCGCGCTTCGTTGGCTCGATCCGACGAGAGATCCCAGTTGTCATAGTTCCTGCCGCCGGTGTACGGCTTTGAGTCTGTGTGCCCCTCGATCGAAATTTTGTTGGGCAGCTTGCCGAGTTCCTTCGAGAGCACTTTCAGCAGCTCTATCAGCGCCGGAGTTGGCTTTGCGCTCCCCAATTCAAAAAAAGTGCCTTTCGCCGATTCCATCAGTTCGATCCGCAAACCCTCCGCCGTAACTGTGATCTCAATCTGTTTTTTCAATTTATCCTGGGGATCGAGATGATGGATGGAACGAAGAAGCTCGTCCTTCAGTTTCAGCAAGTCTTCTTTTTTCAGAGGGACGATTTCTCCCGCGCCACTCCGGTTCGTTCCCACCATCTTCGCAAACCCACTGGGATCCTTGAAATAGCCGCCCACGGCCTCCTGCACTTGCTTGCTGGTGTTCAACAGCCACAGCACAATAAAGAGCGCCATCATTGCCGTAACGAAGTCGGCGTATGCCACTTTCCATGCGCCGCCGTGATGGGCCGCATGGCCACCCTTCTTTTTCACAATGATGATTTGGTTCATTTCTGCCACGGGTTGCGTTCCTCTCTAGCGGTGCCTACGCCGCCACAGCCGCCGGGCCATCCTTTTGACGGCACGCCTTTTCAACTTCCTGGAAGCTCGGCCGTACGTGTTCGGGAATTGCCCGCCTGCCTATTTCGATGGCAAGCGAAGGAGACATTCCCTTGATGAAGGCGAGCATCACAACCCTGAGCACGTGGTAGAAGGCGTGCTCGTCGTCGATCAGTTTTGTCAGGTTCGACCCCAGAGGCCCCACGACTCCGTAGCAAAGCAGAATGCCGAGAAAGGTACCGACCAGGGCGGCGGCAACTTTATGCCCCATTTCTTCGGGTGGACCACCCAGAGCGCCCATCGTCACCACCACGCCGAGAACCGCGGCAACAATTCCCAGACCGGGGAGCGAATCTGCCATTGTGGTCAGAGCCCCCGAGCTCTGCGTCGCGCCAACATGATGAACATCCATATCGAGTTCCATCATTTGATCGAGGTCAAATGCTCCGGCGCCGCCGGTGATTGCCATGCGCATCGTGTCGCAGACAAAATCCCGGATGTGGTGGTTCTTCAGGAAGAACGGATTCTTTTGGAAAAGGGGACTCTTGTCGGGGGTCTCTATGTCGCTCTCAATCCCTGCAAGCCCTTCCTTGCGGGCCTTGTTGAACAGGTTGAACATCATTCTGAGCGAGTCAATGTAACGCTGCTGGGAATAGGCGGTCCCCTGCAACACGCGCACGATGTCGCCGCTAACTTTTTTCAACACAAAGAAGGGGTTCGCTGAAAGCAGGGTGCCAAGCGCAGCGCCGCCGATGATGACGAACTCGGATGGCTGCATAAGCACCAGCAAAGGCCCCTTTTCCATGAGGAAGCCGCCAAGTACCGCGCCGAACACAGCCAGTATTCCGATGATGACAAACATGCGTGTGGTCCCTTTGACGGAATGCGCGCAGGTACACGCACGCGGCGTCCCGGCCCTGAGGAGATTCAAGTGCTTGACCACTATCGGCACCTGGCTCTGGAATTTCCAGCGCGACCCGGATATCGGGCTATTGCATTGGTCCGGGCCACCCGGACTGACGCAGGTTGAACGGGAACCGGGGACGATATGGCCTGGCCTTCGGCCGGAGCGTTTCTGGAATATTTCCATGGACTTGCCGATAGAGGACCATCCTGACGTGTCTGTGATTCGTGAGACCTGGGAAGGGGCCAGCGGATCAAGCCGGATAGCGGGGCGGATAGTTGCGCTCTAAACCACCCGCGGCGCTGGGGGCCGGTTGTCGCAGGTCGAAAGGCTAAGGCAGATTCGCGATGAGTCGTAAGCGATTTGGACTGGACAAAAGCACGCTTGGCGGCATCGTCGTTGCCCTGTCCGGGATTGGATGCGGCCTGGTCCTCGACGGCGGGAAGATCTCCCAGGTTCTTCAACCGACAGCCGCGCTCATTGTCATTGGCGGCACGCTCGGGGCGGTTATGGCGCAGTTCCCTTTGCGCACCGTGTTCCAAGCGATCAAAGATCTCAAAGACGTTTTCTTCACTTCGGAGGAGCAACCGGACGCGCTCGTCGAGAATTTGCTCCGTTATGCGTACAAGGCTCGAAAAGAGGGCATCCTTTCATTGGACACCGAATTGGCAAAGATCCATGACCCTTTTCTCAAAGAGAGCCTCATGCTGGCGATTGATGGAGTCAGCCCTTCCGACCTGCGCAAAATGATGGAACTGCACCTCGATTATCGCGGCGAGAAAGACGAGCGCATTCCCAAAGTCTTTGAAGCCGCGGCTGGATTCGCACCTACCATCGGGATTCTTGGCGCCGTTCTCGGCCTTATCCAAGTCATGCAAAGACTTCAGGACATCAATGAAGTTGGCAAAGGAATTGCGGTCGCATTTGTCGCGACCATCTACGGTGTAGGGTCGGCCAATCTCCTTTTCCTGCCCTGGGCTGGAAAGCTGCGCATTCGCATCCGTGAGCGGCAGGTCATTCAGGAGATGACGCTCGAGGCTGTACTTGCCATCGCGGAGGGCGTCAATCCGCGGGCCCTCGAAATGCAGCTGAGCCGGTACCACGTTTCCCCGAAGCGACGCGGCCTTCAGAAAGTTGCCTCCCGATGAGGCCTCGCAGGCAAAAGAACGTCGCAGAGACTCTCAATCACGATAGGTGGTTGGTTTCTTATGCAGACTTCATGACGCTCTTGTTTGCTTTTTTTGTGGTGCTCTTTGCCGCCACTTATCGCGACAATCAGCAGGTCAGGAAGCTCGCAAAGGCCATCCATAACGGATTTCAGACCATGGGCGCGTTTTCTACGGATGAAAGCGGGAGCGGTGGTGCTTATGCAACTGCCGCGCCAATTGGAGATGACAGCACGTCGCGCGTCCAAACCGATCGCACCGCGATCACTCCCGGTTCTGCAGGTTCGGAAGCCGATATGCTCGACTTGCGACGCCAGCTCGAAAAAGTGATGGGAAAAGAGCTCGAGAATCATGAGGTGGTAATTCAAGTGACACCTGAAGGCTTCGTGATCAGCCTGAAAGAGCTGGGCTTCTTCAATAGCGGGCAAGCTGATCTGCTGCCGGGCGCGGCGGATAAAATCGTGCGCATCGCCAAGGTGTTGGCACGGCCGGGACTCGATATCCGTATCGAGGGGCACTCCGACAACCAACCCATTCATACCGCCCAATTTCGCTCCAACTGGGAACTATCAACAGCCAGAGCAATGGCGGTCCTGCGACTCCTTGTGGACGATTCGGGCTTTGATCCGAAAAGGGTGTCCGCATCAGCTTACGGAGAATACCGTCCGATCGCCGACAACGCCACGCCTGAAGGACGCCGCATGAATCGCCGCGTCGATCTCGTCGTTGTGCAGTCGCGGTCTACGACCAGTTCGACGCGATGATCGCCGGTACTGCGATCTGGCGGTGGAAGGATCAGCGAGCGGGCCCGGTCTTTGAGAATCAGTGGGACAGCTTCTGGCCAATTTCCGCGATCGCCTTCTCGACGTCAGCGGGATTCTGATTCTCCAGACCCAGGTCCCAGATGCGGGCTGTGCCATCTTCGCTGGAACTGCCAAGGCGGGCGCCATCGGAACTGAATGCCAGGGAAGTGACGCGTCCGGTGTGGCCTTCAAAGCGCAGCAATTGTTTGCCGGATTTGGCATCCCAGACGAAAATGTCGGCGCTTATATTGGTTCCGGCAATAAAGGATCCGTCGGGCGAAGCGAGCGCACGGAACATCCCCGCCTGGATGCGCGTGCCGTTGGCCAAATCGGGGCGCATGGGCGCGCCAAGATTACCAATCTCACCCGGCACTGCCTCTTCCGCCATGGTCAATTCCGGCTGCCCGGATTGCGCATTCCAGGTGCGGACTTTGTCGTCGGCGCAAGCCGCGATGATCGTCGCTCCGTCCGGGCTGAAGTGGATGTCGTTCACAACCGGCGCGCCCACGGTGCTGTTGAAGCTCATGAGCGCGCGGCCGTCAGTCAAATTCCACACCGTGATGTGGCCGCTGGCGTCGGCAGTGAGCACCTTGCCGCCTTGCGGGGAGATCTCGGCTGCGACGAGCGGCGTTCCCTGATTCCCTGAACTTGCGCTGCAATGCTCCCCCGATGGCGTCAAAGACATACGCCTGGCCGCCGGCGCCGGCCGCCACAAATTGCCGTCCATCCGCTGAGAACGAAAGAGAACGAATGCCTGCGTCATCGTCAATGTGCGGACTTGCGAGTTGTTTCTGCGCCGCAAGATTCCATAGCGCTCCCCAGCCGTCGCTGCTGAACGCGACGGCGCGATTGCCGAGGCGGCCCACGGCAACGGGAACAGCGTCGCCGGGAACGATCGCGTGCTTATCAAAGTTGAGAATGCGCACCAGACTGCCACTGGCCACATTCCAAAGCGCGGCTTCTTCCAAGAAGCCCCCGGTAACGACCTCTTTCCCGTCGGGAGTGAAAAATGCCATCGACACCGCCGCGCCGGGCGTTGTCGCCTTTTCTTCGAGCGTGACCTGAGCGGCTGCGGTCGCGAAGTTCCACACCATAGCCTTGCCATCGTTGCCAGCCAGCACGGCCCGACTTCCATCCGCGTTGAACGCAATGCTGTTGATGGTAGCGCCGTCGCTGCCGGAAAAGACCGGTTGCGAAGAGCTGACCTGTTGCCAGTTCCAGATGGTGGCGCAGGCACCGCCGCCCGCGTCAATCGAGGCGCGTGCCGTCGGGTGAGAAATCAACGTGGCTGAATAGGGTCGACGGAGCGCCCGCCAAATTGCCAGCGCAGATATCGTCGTCGAACTGCTTCAAGAGCGCCCCGGTATGCAGATTCCATACGGCAATTTGGCCATGGCCTGTGACCGAAGCCAAAAACGACTCGGCCTGGTTGATGGCTGTTGCCGACCAGATTGCGTTTGGCCAAACGTGAATCGGCTTCCAGGTCGAGGCGTCCCATAGCGCTTCGCTGGGGCTTCCGCCGGAGGGGTTCCCCGCAAGCACATAGCGGCCTGAAGGGCTCCATGAGGCGTGGGTAGCCGTAACATCGGTCGTGCGCAGCTCCGCCACTTTCGCGCCGGTCTGCGCCGAATAAATCTCCGGCGGCTGGGATGGGGACGCGTGATTCACCAGGATCAGGTCGCCGCGCGGATTGACGAGCGCCACATCGTTCCAGGTAATAGGAATCTGGGCAATGGCTTTGCCGGTCGCGACATCAAGCACGAGCACACTGCGGGCGGGGTTCGTGGTATCGGGGCCGCCGATGAGCACGGCTCTGGTTGCAGATCCGAGAAGCCGCGACAATGGAATAAATTGCCGGGGACGGTTGCTTGAGCGATTTGATGGCCGTCGCTGCTACTGTAAGCGGCAATCTGTGTAGTGAAGTTTTTCCCGTCGGATGACACATTTAGCATCGAGCCAATCACGGTCTTGCCGTCGAGAGAGAGCGTCAGGGCCGCAAATCGCTTGCCTTGGCCGGGTGAGAGCGGAACCTTTTTGCCGGTCGAGATATCTTCGAGGAAATTCTCCGCGTCATTGGAAAAGAGAACGCGTCTGCCGTCGGGAGTAAATGAGGCCTGGTGAATCTGGTTGTAAACGTTGCCGCTCTTGCCAAATATCAAAATCGGCGCGCCTTTTTGAGGGTCCCAAATCTGCGCCTCTCCGTCGCTCGTGACGGTAAGAACAAGGCCGCTCTCCGGGGCCACCTCCAGATTCGTAAATGTGCCGGAGCCGCCGCCCAGCACCGTCGAGAGACCATTGAGGCCGCTCATCGCGGTGTGCAGCAGCAGGCGCACGGCGGAATCCTGGGGCTCGGACTCGTAGGCGAGGGTTGCGTGCTGCGCGGCCGTAAGCGAATCTCCGCGCAGCAGGGCCTCGCGCGCCAGGTCTTCCTCGTCGGCCGCTGTCCGCGTCTCCACTTGTTCTTTTTCGTTCTCGGCCTCCACGGTCTTTTCGTCCGCAATGGTTTTCTGCGTCTCTGCCGCGTGCCGCTGCGTAATCGCTTCGGCTTTCTCTTTCTCAGCCTGTTGGCGCTCGCGTGTTGGCTTCTGTCGTTTCCTTCTTTGCGATGCCGCGTTGCCAGAAGGCGACGCCAGCGAGCGATGCAAAGGTGAGAACCAGCGCCGCGGAGACCGAGATAACAATGCGTTGCTGGCGTCGGCGGCGTCGCTCTTCGCGCCGTTTGAGGTCGTCGAAATTGATGCCCAGAACGCCCGCCGCGAGCTTTAGCTTGGAGCCGGTCCTGCCATCCATTCCCGGCCTGGCATCCGCCGCGATGGGTTCGGTGAGCTTGTTTTTGTCGAGTTGTCCATCCGCTCCCAGCTCAAATCTCAGCGCCTCGGGAAAACATTCCGATTCAGCGTTGAAGCCGGGCTTGCCATCGGCTGCATTCGGCTCTCCATCGACGATCAGGGCCAGAATCCGCTCGGCTCGTCCGAGCCTTTTGAATTCCAGGATCTCCTGATTGACCCAGTGCGACCGGGCTGCGTGCGGCGAGCAAATCACGATCAGATAGCGCGATTGTTCAAGCGCCCGCGTGATCATTGAACCCAGGTCTGAGTTGGTGGGCAACTCCTCGCGGTCGCGAAAAACGGGAAATATCCTGCGCGGCATCGGTTCCCCGAGGCCGGTTGTGGACTTGGCGAGAACCTTGGGCACTTTGAAAGTTTCCAGCCCGCTATGCAGCCATGCGCCCCAATTCCTGTCGACATGGCTATAGCTGATGAATGCCCAGTATTTGAATTCCATCTTCGCGGCTCGGCTCAAAGAGTTGTCAGGGACATCCATTTTTCTTCCCCGGCGGCGACAGTATACTGCCAGTTGCCGCGGGTGCGATCTTTCTCTCTCATTACTGCCGGGACCCGGGCGACAACGGCGGGCACCTATGTTTTTGCTGTGACCGGAACAGATTCGACGAGCTCGAAAATTACTGCTTCGACGAATGTACGTGTCAATGTGCAGTGACCGAGACGAACCCGAGCCGCTGGACTTTTAGTCGCGTGGCACCGGACACGGAGGCATCACGGAGTTGTAGAAACACAAAATGGTGCGAGAAAAGGCCGCTTCGCGTGGGCTTTTCCAATTTGGGTGGAATGCGCGTGACTGGTCTTCGCGGTTTCGCGGGTGGGGAAATCATCTTTCCGCGCAGCCATCGCCCTGTTAAACTAGCTGATGTCGCGAATAGGCGCGTAGCTCAGTTGGTTAGAGCGCTTCCTTGACACGGAAGAGGTCGCTGGTTCGAATCCAGTCGTGCCTACCAAGATTAGATTCAAAGACATCCAGTGGTGGATTGGATTCTAAGAGATCCAGAGCCGCCATTTCCCCTTCAAAATCAGCAATCCATGGAGCGGAACCCTTCCTTCTGCCCGTGCGGTAACGCTGCGCAGCGCTCCCCGTTCGCGGCTTCTCCGCATGCCGGGCGAAGCGCGCGGTCCTGAGCGAATTTCCACTTTACTCTGCTTCATCGAGCTCAGAGTTCGCTGGCGGCCGCGGGGCTGCGGCGCGTGTCAGGCTGGGCACGGTGTGTGTGCCGTGACACGGACGCGGACGGCCATCCTTACATTAAGTCGTTTGATTTAAGTCAAATACGATTGGCGTGCGGCTTGCATTCTTACCTGGCGTGGGCGGTTCAACAGAAGGAAATACCGGGAGGATGCGATGACGGCTCGGACACTCAACATGGTGGCGGCCTCGGCAGCGGCGGTTCTGATCGCGGCGGTTTTTGGGATGCCACTGGCGGCGCAGCCTGGGAATCAAAACGCGAGCCAGGGCGCGCCGACGGATGGGACGGCGACGGCGCAGCAACCGGCAGGGGACGCGCAAGTTCAGCCTGCGGCGACGAAGCGCGTGATCGTGGTGAGCCTGGAAGATCGCAAGCTGGCGCTGGTGGAAGACGGCAAGGTGAAGAAGATCTACACCGTCGCGGTGGGCAAGCCCTCGACGCCGAGCCCGGTGGGCACCTTCACCATCGAGCGCCGCGTGATGAACCCGACCTACTCCCACGACGGCCGCGTCGTTCCGCCGGGGCCGGGCAATCCGGTGGGGACGCGCTGGATGGGGCTGAGCATCCACGGCTACGGAATTCACGGAACCAACGAGCCGAAGTCGATTGGCAAGGCCGCGTCGCATGGATGCATTCGCATGGCGAAGGCGGACCTGGAAGAACTCTACCCGACTGGTCGCGGTGGGCGACACGGTGGAGCTGGTGGGCGAGCGCAACGAGGAGACGGCGCAGTTGTTTGGCGATGGCCCGATGCCGGTCCGGCGCAGCCGGCAACACTGACCGACGTTGCCTCGCGGCGAGCGGCTGCCGACAGCAGCTCCGGCAACCGCGCGGCTAGCGGCTCAACTGCCGCAGCCACGCGCGAGTCGCAGCTCACGGCGTGACCGGCTGTCACGGCAACGCTTGCCAGCCTGATGTTTGCGGGCTCCCTGTAAAGGAGGGCGGCGATGAATCTGCTGGCGCATGCGATTTCGGATTTGGAGGCGGCGTTGCTTCCCGTGGCGGCGGCGCTGCTGCTTGAGGAGTTGACCTACGGAGGACTGGTCCGGCTGCTGCTGGCTCCGCGGCCGGGATACTGGAAAACGCAAAGAGCCCAATCACACGAAATGGAGGCGGGAAATGATCGCATTGAAAATGTTGTTGATGGTCGCGGGAGTGCTGTTGCTGGCTCGCCGCGGTGGCGATTCCGCTGTATGGACTTTGGCTGCGCGTGCAGTTGGCGCGCAAAAAGCTGCAGCGGAGGCGAACGTGAACGAAGAATTGGAACCGGAACCGGAAGCAGATTCCACTGGCGCGCGTCCGGTGGCGCTGGCGATTGCGGCTGCGTGCCGCTGCTGGTGGCCGCCAGCATCGTGGTGGTGCCCAGCGGCATGGGCGGCGTGCGCATGAGCCAGATTGCGCGGCACGGTGCCGGGAACGCTTTATCCGGGCGTGCACTTCGTCACGCCGCTGGTGGACAGCGTGCAGACTGTTCGACCTGCGCGATCACGTGTTCACCGCCGGGCTTGTGGAACAGGGCGCGAAGAAGGAGCGCAGAAGACTGCCGGCTTGAACGTGCAGTCGCTCGAAGGCCTGAAATCGGCCTCGGCGTCACGGTGCGCTACCGGCTCGATCCCAACAAGCTGGCGAGCGTGCAGGCGCACCTGCCGCAGCCGGTGGACAAGGAGCTGGTGCCTCCGGTGGTGGCCAGCGCGTGGCGGGAACTGGCGCCGCAGTACACGGTGCGAGAGATCTTCTCGACCAAGCGCGAAGAGGTGCGCGCCAAGGCCGCGGACATCATCACGCGCAAGCTGGGCGCGCGACGGCATCGTGGTGGAAGAGGTGATGCTCTCCGACATTCAACTGCCGGAGGAGTACGCCAAGGGCCTGGAAGGACTGCTGCTGAAGGAGCAGCAGGACGACCAGATGGGCGTGGACACCGACATCCAGCAGAAGCAGGTGAGGATTGCCGAGTTGCAGGCCGAAGCCGAGGCGGTGCAGAAGGTGAAGGAGGCCGAGGGCGATGCGCAGTCCAAGGTGGTGGAGGCCAAGGGCGAGCCGACGCCATGCAGTACACGCTGCCGCTGAAGCAGAAGCAGATTGAGCAGAGCAAGCTGGAGGCCGAAGCGCGCAAGGAGGCGACGATTGAGAATCGCGGAGGCCGATGCGCAGGCCAAGGTCATCGACAGCAAGGCCGAGCTGGAGCGGCGCAACCTGCTGGCCGATGCCGAGGCCAGCCGCATCAAGCTGATGGCGGCGGCCAACGCGGAGCGCATGACCAGCGAAGCGGAGCTGCTGAACAAGTCGCCGCTGCTGATCAACAAGATCGTTGCCGAGCGGCTTTCGGACAAGATCCAGGTGGTGATGGTGCCGTCGGACGGCAAGTTCTTCTTCGCCAACGATGTGTTCAAGAGCATGGCGACGAATCCGATTGTGAAGCAGGAGATGGACAGCGAGCAGGAGCCGGCGCCGAGCGCAGAAGAACGGCCAATAGAACTCGGTTGGCCGCGCGGGGCGGACGCGGCGGAGGCAACGCCCGCCCTGCACCAACAGTGCTGATCCGCGAATCGGTCGAGATGAAGCTCCGCGAGGCATCGAACTCGCTCGCGGAACGAAACGATATAATCCGCGCAAACGAGAAAAGATGCCAAGATGAAGCTCACGAAGCGAATGTGTCTACTCGCGATCCTCGGCGCAGCGCTGGTCTGGCCAGTGCTTGCCGCTGCGCGCCGAGCCCGTGGGAGCAGCCCGCGGCCGCGCTCGCCGACCAGATCGCCGCGATTCTCGGGCCGGGGCAGGCACATCTGACCATTCGCAATCTCTCCACGATTCCGAACGATGAGATTCCCGCTGATTCGCCGGCTGCTTGTGCAGGATTTGAAGGCGCACGGCGTGGTGATGGCGGGCGCGGAGAGCGCGAATACGATTCGTGTGACGCTGAGCGAGGAAAGCGCGACGGAGCGGATGTGGGTGGCTGAGATGGTCGAAGGCAACTCAGACGCAGGTGGCGATGGTGAGAGTCGGTCTTGAGCACAGACTTTCCAGGCGCAGACGAGCGGGAGCCGATTGACACTGCGGAAGCAGTTGTCTTGGTCGGAACTTCGTTCGCTACCTTGCCCACCTGTTCCCGAATTCGTCGGCGGAATCGTTCTAGCAGCTTCAGACGACCAGAGTCTGGTTGTTGTGAATCGACGATGGCGTCGCGATCTATGCGATGTCGCTAGTCGCTGGTCGTTGCAAAAGCGATTTCGCATTTCGCTGAAAGCGACGTCCCTTCCGAGAGATCCGCGCGCGATTGTGCTTCGAGCAGCGGATGGCAACGGCTTTACTGTGTTTACCGCCAGCCTGCAGTGCACGGGAAGCTTTACGATGCCGACCGATGCGGCCGTGAAGTGGCGCGATGGCTGGACTTTCCAATGTCATGCGAGCGACGAACCGTGGCCGATTGTTGTCGACGCCTCCGGAGCGCCGCAGACTTAAAGCCTTCTATAACTCTGCGCGCGACTATTTTACCGGTGTGGTCTCGCCGAGCGTCGGCGTCGATCTGCCGCCGTTTTATGCCGCGGCGCTGCTTCCGCGATCCGCGGGCTCAGGCGCACTGCTCATCGACGGCATCGACGGGAAAGTGCAACTGGCGGAGAACGGCGCGCTCAAGGTTGTCCCGGAACGCGCGACTGGGGCAGCGATTTTGCTGTGCTGCACTCGGGATGCGGCGCGGGGGTGCAGGTGATTGCGTCGGGCTCCGGCGAGGCCGCGAGCGACAGCCTGCGCGCCTACGAATTGCCCGCGCTCGAAGCCGTGCCGGCAAGCGCGCCGCTGGCGATGGACGGAACGGTGACGGCGCTGTGGACTGCGCCCGACGGCAAGAGCGTTCTCGCGGTGGTGCGGAATGCGGCAAACCAATATGAGGTGGACCGTGTTACGGCGCTTTGCAATTAGTCTTTTCGCTGGTTTTGGTTTGCGTCATGCGCTGGGGCAAGAACGCGGCCCCATTACGGCGGCTCGCTGCGCGTTGAGATTGAGGGCGATCCTTGGCCGCCCGATGGCATGGCGCGGCGGCTGGTTCTGCGATGGACTGACTGCGCTGGATGCGAATGGCATGGCGAGCCGGCTCTGGCCGTGGAGTGGCAATCGGACGACAACGATCATCGCTGGCAGTTCCGCCTGCGGCCGGGCGTGCATTTTCACGACGGCTCGCCGCTGAACCTCAGCGGCCGTGGTCATGGCGCTGAACACTGTCCTGCACGCGAACTGCCCCTGGACGGCGGTTCGCGCCGTGGGCTCGCAAGTGGTCTTCACCAGCGACTCGCCGATGCCCAATCTGCCCGCGTTGCTCGCGGAGCGATGCGTTCCTCATCGCGCTCACGCGCACCGCCGACGGGCAAACGCCGGCCAACCCCATCGGCACCGGGCCGTTTCAGTTCGCGAGCTTCGAACAACGGCGTGCTCACGCTGACCGCCAACGAAGGTTGCTGGCAGGGCCGTCCGTTTGTTGACGAGATTGTGATTCGCGCGGAATCGGCCGATCCGCGACCAATGGCTCGACCTGAGCGTGGGCCGCGCCGACGTTGCTGAGGTTCCGCCGCAGGAGCTGCGCCAGGCGCAGCAGCAGCAGCTTACAGTGGTGGTTTCGCCGCCGGTGGAATTGCTGGCACTGAAGTGTCGGACACCGGCGCGCTCGCCAATCCTGTGCTGCGCGCGGCCATTGCGCAGGCCGTCGATCGCGGCGCGCTCTCCAATGTGATCTTTCAAAAACAGGGCGAGATCACTGCCAGCCTTTTGCCGCAGTCGCTCACCGGCTACGCATTTCTTTTTCCGGCGGACCGCGACCTGAACAAGGCGAACGAATTGCGCGGCGGACTGACGCCGCCGCCGCTTACGCTCGCGGCCGACGGCGACGCGACTATGCAATTGGCGGCGCAGCGCATCGCGCTCAATCTGCGCGAGGCGGGATTCAATGTGCAGGTGGCGAATGCGCGCAACGCGTCGCGCGCCGACCTGGCCCTGCGCAAGCTGCCTCTCGACGGCGCCGACCCGGCGGCGGCGCTCGAAACTCTGCTGCGCGGCGCGGGCGAGAATGTTCCTGTGGCGGACGCAAGATCCCAGCGGCGCTCTATCGCGCCGAGCACGAGTTCTGGATCTCAAGACACTGATTCCGCTGCTCGATCTTCCCCGCGCCTAGGCGATCGGCAGCCGCGTGCGCGACTTGCGCTTGCGCGCGGACGGCACGCCGGACCTGGCCGACGTTTCGCTGGAGGACGCGCAGTGAGCCTGCGCCAAAAGCTGCTGCTGCTGTTTTCGCTCACTGTGGCCGCGGCAGTGGCGGCGGTGGCGTGGACCGTGCTGGTGCGCATTCGCCACGTCTTCGAGCAGCGCGACCAGGAGGAGACGGCGCTCTTCGTCAGCCAGTTTCAGCGCGAGTTTCAGCATCGCTCCGCCGAAGTGGCCGCGGCGGTGGACCGCCTGGCCGCGAGCGAGCGTGCGCGCGCCATGGCCTTCGAACTGGCGCAGTCCGGCGACGCTCGCCTTATCTCACCGAAGCGCAGACCATGGCGCAGGACGCGCAGCTGGATTTCCTTGAGATCGTCGGCCCGGACGGAAAAATCGTCAGCTCCGCGCAGTGGCCGGCGCGCTTTGGCTATCCCGAGCCGGCGGCAGCGAATGCCACGGCCGACACTTTCTCAAGCGCGAAGATTGCCCGACGGCACGACGGCGCTCGGACTCTTTGCCGTGCGCGCCGGTCGCGGCGCAGAGCCGACAGTGCGCCTGCTCGGCGGCGAGCGGCTCGATCAGAGTCTTTCTCGCCGATCTTCCGGTCGCGCCCGGAATGCAGATCGGCCTTTACAGCGATGCTGACAGTTCGACAACGACCGTGAATCTGAGCACGGCAGCCAGCTGCGCCTGCTCCGACGGCCTTCGATCCTGCAGCGCCTGCTTGGACCAACGGAGCAATTGCCGGCGCGGCGCCACTATCAGAGCCTGATCGATGCGCGCGCGCTAGAGCGGGCCAGCAGGTGAGCGGCATCGTGTATCCGACCGGCCGCCGCGAGGACAGCCTGAACGCAACGGCGATTCCGCTCAAGAACGAACAGGGCGACGTGCTGGCGGTGCTGATGGTGGCCATCTCGCGCAGCGGCATGGTCGAGGCGCAGCAGCACATTCGCGCCATTGCTTATGGCGTGGCGGCCGGCGGCATTCTGCTCGCGATCGTGTTCAGTCTGTGGATCGCGGCGCGGGTCTCGCGGCCCATCGAGCAACTGGCGCACGCGGCCGAGGAGGTGGCCGGCGGCAACTGGGACGTGCGCGTGCCGCAGCGCGGCCACGACGAGGTGAGCGTGCTGGCGCGCAGCTTCAATCACATGACCGAGCAGCTGTCAGGCCAGCGCGAGCGCCTGGTGCAGAGCGAGCGCGTGGCCGCATGGCGCGAACTGGCGCGGCGGCTGGCGCACGAGCTCAAGAATCCGCTCTTCCCGCTGCAACTGACGGTCGAGAACCTGGTGCGGGCGCGCGAGTTGCCGCCGGCGGAATTCGACGAGGTGTTTCGCGAGAGCACGGCGACGCTGGCGACGGAGATTGCGAATCTGAAGACGATCATTGGCCGCTTCAGCGACTTCAGCAAAATGCCGAAGCCGGAGCTGGAGCGCATCGACGCGAAGGATGTGGTCGAGCGCGTGCGCGCGCTCTACGAAACTGTCGCCAGCCGGTCGCGAGCGGACGCGAAGATCAAGATTGCGGTCGATGTTGCCGATGCGCCGATGCCGCTCGATGGTCGATCCGGAGCTGCTGCATCGCGCGCTCTCGAATCTGGTGCTGAATGCGATGGATGCGATGCCCGACGGCGGCACGCTGACGCTTTCCGCGCATGCCCGAGGACGACAACGTGGAACTTCGCGTGGCCGACACGGGCCAGGGCATGACGCCGGAAGAATGCGAGCGGCTCTTCACGCCTTACTACACAACCAAGCAGCACGGCACCGGACTCGGCCTGGCGATTGTGCAGTCGGTGGTCGCCGACCACGCGGGCACCATCGCGGTGGAAAGCCGCGCGGGCGGCGGTGCAACGTTTATCATTACGCTGCCGAGGGCGAGCAGCATGAACTGCAAAGGCGAACATTCTGATCGTCGACGACGAGGCCAATACGCTGGCCTCGCTGTCGCGCGCCTTTCGCCTGGCCGGACACGAGGCGGTGGTCTGCGACAACGCGGAACGCGCGCTGGAACTGGCGCGGACGCAGCCCTTCGATCTGATTCTCAGCGACGTGGTGATGCCGCGGCGCGACGGACTGGCGCTGCTCGAAGATCTGAAGGCTGCGGGCGTGGCCGCGCCGGTGGTGATGATGAGCGGCCAGGCGCACATTGAGATGGCGGTGCGCGCCACGCGGCTGGGCGCGCTGGATTTTCTCGAGAAGCCGCTCTCGACAGAGAAGCTGCTGGTCACGGTGGAAAACGCGCTGAAGCTGACGCGCCTGGAAACCGAGAACCGCGACCTGCGCGCCCGCGTCGGCAAGCACACACTGGTCTTTACAGGAGAAACCATGCGCCGCGTGATGGCGCAGATCGAGCGCGTGGCGGCGAGCGAGACGCGCGTCTGCATCTACGGCGAAACCGGCACCGGCAAGGAACTGGTGGCGCGCACTCTGCACGAGAAGAGCCATCGCGCGGCGGGGCCGTTTGTCACGCTGAATTGCGCGGCGGTGCCGGCGGAGCTGATCGAGAGCGAGCTCTTCGGGCACGAGAAAGGCTCCTTCACCGGCGCAGCGCAGCGGCACACGGGCAAGTTTGAGCAGGCGCATCGCGGCACGCTTTTTCTGGATGAGATTGGCGACATGCCGCTGGCGATGCAGGCCAAGTTGCTGCGCGTGCTCGAAGAGGGCGAGGTGGAACGCATCGGCAGCGGCAAGCCCACCGCCGTCGATGTGCGCGTGGTGGTGGCCACGCATCGCAATCTCGAGCAGCTGGTGGAGTCGGGAGGATTTCGGCGCGACCTTTATCATCGCGTCGTCGTGTTTCCCGTGGAACTGCCGCCGCTGCGCCAGCGCGCGCGAAGACCTGCCCGCGCTGGTGGAGCATTTTGCGCGCCAGGTGAGCGCGCAGAACGGATGGAAGCCCGTGGCGTTCACTGCTGCGGCGCTTGAAGCGCTGCAGCAGTATGCGTGGCCGGGGAACATTCGCGAGTTGCGCAATGTGGTGGAGCGGTTGCTGCTGCTGTCGGGCGGTGAGGTGAGTGCGGTAGAGGTGCGCCTGGCGTTGCCTGCGACGCATAAAGGGGCGGCGAGGGTTTCGGGGGCGCAAGCGGATGGGCCGCTCGCACAACGTGTGCTGGGCTTCGAGCGCTCCCAGGTGCTGGCCGAACTCGATCGGCATGGCCGCCAGATTACGCAAACCGCGAAGGCTTTGGGCCTCGAGCGAAGCCATCTCTATAAGAAGTGCCAGCAGTTGGGGATTGACCTGAAGGAGCTGCCTGAGAGGGATTGAGGCGATGGTTTCCCAGCCTTTCGCATTCTTGGCTTCCCACCCATTCGCAAAAAGCGCGAATGAATGGGGCACGGGGTTTTGTGCTCGGTTAAGTACACCTTTGATCTGGTTTCGTCGTATGCTGTAATTGTTCAAGGCTGGTTGAATTTATGAGGACCTTTACTCTCGAGGAGGCGCAGTCGCTGCTTCCGGTGCTTGAGTCGCTGCTTAAGCGCGCCATTGAAGGCCGCCGTTCCGCGCAAGCCGCCGAGTCAGGTTTGAGCGAAGTGGCGCAGCGCATTTATTTCGCCGGCGGCATGAAGGTGAACACCGCGGAGGTGGCTCGGCTGCGCGACGAAATGGATTCACAAATGAAGCGGGTGCAGGAGAGCATTGCCGAGATTGACGCGATCGGCGTGCAGGTGAAGGACCTGGAAGCTGGTCTGCTCGATTTTCCTTGCAGGATCGACGACGAGATCATACTGCTGTGCTGGCGTATGGGCGAATCGGCCATCGAACACTGGCACACCATGGAAGCCGGGTTTCAGGGCCGACAGCCCGTGGACGAGCGTTTCCGACGGCGCGCTGCATCCGGCGACAGACCCAACTAATTGCATTTACATCGCGTTGCGATCGGGCATTGAACGCGCGTTGAAACTACAGGCGCGAAGTAAACCTCGCGGCGTGGGATTTCATCTATCTAGATAGCAGTCCCGAACGATTGCCGTAGTGTTGGCACTCGGATCGATACGGGGGCTGCTTCAACGTTAGATTGGCTAGATACATTTGCACTAAGGTTTTGCACTGAGAATTCCGGTCGTGTCGCAATAAGAAAATTCCCCCCAAAGGAGATTCTCTATGCACACCAAAATCCTTTTCGCCATGTCCGTCGCCTTTGCCTGGTGCGCAATTTCTGGAAGCGTGCAGGCTCATGCGGCAAATCCTCAAGACAACTCCGATTCACCCGCGGCCGTAAGCGAGGTTGCGCAGATGGCGCCTGCACAGGCGGTGCTGGCCCAGGAACTCGACACAAAGAATGCGCGGCCCGGACAGCAATTCAAGGCCGTGCTGAGCGACACGGTTCGCCTGAAGAGCGGGGTGGAGCTGCCCCGAGGCACGACCCTCGTGGGAACCATTGCAAACGAGGGTGCGCCTGACGGCGCAAAGGCCGAACTGGCATTGCGTTTTACGCAGGCCGACTTGAAGAGCGGCAAGACGATTCCTATTGAGGCAACGATTGTGGGCATTGCACCACCCGTGGATAACATAGGGGACACATCGAACGATCAGACGCCTCCGTTGTCATGGGATGGAGCAGAGACACAGTTCGATATGATCGGCGTACTCTCGAACGTCGATCTGCACAGCAGGATCGCCGGCGCAAACTCCGGAGTGTTCGTGTCGGAAAAGAAGAGCGACATCAAGCTGGCGGATAGAACGCAGATGGCGTTGGCCATCGGCGTTCAAGGGACGACGGGAATGAGCGGTGGATTCTAGAGCTTCTCCGTTCATTGGACCTTCAAGTAGCTCGGGTCTGCGATTGGCTGTAGTGGCGGTGATGACGCCGACGGAATTTGTGTGCGGGCCGGGAGGCCCGCACTACAGCCGACCAGGAGGTCGGCGCTACGTGTAGAGGTCTGCGCTACTTATAGAGGTCGGCGCTAGCTTGCGAATATGGTTTCAGAGCCGAGCGGAAACGCATTCGACGGCGTCTCTTTATTGTCCTGACCTTTCGCGGGCGTTCGTTCGGCACGCAGGGGCTGGGACAATCTGTGCCCGGAAGCGATACCCTTTGATCAGGATTCGCTGTGAGAATTCGGTTCGAGAGAGATTGCGGGCGGAGTGGTCTGCCTCGAAACGAGCGAAGATGAGCTCCGGAAAGGCGTTTTGCCAGGAGTGACGATGAAGATCAAGTACGGCTTTATGTATGGTTTTATTTCGCTTACAGCCGCGACGCTCTTGGCGGGATGCGCGGGATTTTGGGACCTGCCGGCATCTACAACGACCACTACGACTACGGCGACGACGCTTTCGAGCGGCGTTTTCTATGTGTTGAACCAGACGACGAAGCAGATTGCTGCTTATTATATTTCTTCCGGCACATTGGAGCAGGTTTCCGGCAGCCCCTACAATCTTGCTGCTGGGCCCACTGCCATCGCGATTGCACCGGGCGGAGGATTTCTCTATGTGGGCACCCCCGCCGGCATCTATCTCTACACCATCGGATCGGGCGGCGCTTTGACGATTGGGAACGGGGGCGCGGTGATTTCTTCCGACATTCCCGCGGCCATGCAGGTGTACGGATCGTGGCTGATCGACACGTTTGGGGCGTCCGGGAGCGTGCAACTGGACGCCATCCCTATTAACGCTTCAACCGGTGCGTACACGGGCTTAGGCCCTGAGCCGTCCCAGGCATTCAATGTTACCAACGCGTCGGTCGAGCAGATGGCGCTTTCTCCTGACGGCACGAATTTATTCGTCGCTCTGCAAACCGGCGGCACCATCGTGGTTCCCTTCACGTCTGGTAACTCGAATCCGCTAGGTTCCACGGCAACCGTGATTCCTGTCGCCGCTAGCGGCGGATCGGCGGTGTCGGTGGCGGTGGATCCGACAAACCGGCTGTTCTACATCGGCGAAACGCTGGCCGTCTCCGCCTCCGGCGGGCTGCGCATATTCAATTACAGCTCGCTGGGTACGGGTAACCCTCGTTCCTCTCCTTCTCAGATCACAGGTTCTCCGATTGCGAGCGGAGGAGGAACGCCCCGCGCCATTCTGCCCGAGGCATCTGGCGATTACATCTACGTTGCCAACTGGCAGGGCGATTCCGGGTCCGGGAATATCGAATGGTTTCCGATCACCGTTTCGGGAACAACATATACGGTCGCTGCGGGCAAGACCATCGCCGGGGGCATCGAGCCCTATAGCCTTGCCGAAGACAACTCGAAGAGCTTTGTCCTTGCAGCATCGTTCGGCGACAACTCGAGTGTGGGCGGCGATCCTGACCTCGAAGCCTTCTCGATGAGTTCCGGAGCGCTGACTGCCAACATTGTTTCCGCTACGGGAACTGACCCCGTGGGTGCTGTTGCCGTGGCGGCGCTGCCGTAAGAGCAGGGAACAAGGGATCAAGGGAACAAGGGAACGAGAAAACGGCGCTTGCGGGCGGCTTTTCGAACGGTGGCTTCCGGCGAATGCGTTTTGCCGTTCGCAACTGGTTCTTCGGGCTCTTGATTACCATTGGATCACCACTGGCAACTGAAACCTGACACCTGAAACCTGTGGAGTGCTATTCTCAAAGCAATCGCAAAGGTCTGTGTCTATACGTTTGCCAACTCCTCCACTTAGATTTTTCCGGCGCTTCGGAACGGTTTTTGCTTCATCGCTGGCGACGTTGAGCTGTGTTTTGCTCCTCGCCGGTTGCAACCGCTTCCGCCACGAACAGCATGAGATGGTGTACGTGGCATCGGCGCGCCCCGTCTATCTGCACGACCGCGTCGCCCCGGTTTCGAACCGCGTTTGCCAGGTGGTGAACGGGCAGCCGCTCGAGGTTCTGGAACACGCACGGCGGTTTCTCAAGGTGAAGACCGACAAGAACGAGATCGGCTGGATTGAAGAGCGCGCCGTGATCGACGAGAAGACGTACGACGGGTTTGCGAAGCTCGCCGCCGAGAGCAAGAACGATCCGGTGGCGGCAACGGCCACGTTGCGCGACGACCTTGCTATGCATCTGCTTCCGGGCCGCGAAACGGAGCGGTTTTATCTGCTCGCCGGCAATACGAAGGTGCAACTGCTGATGCGGGCATCGGCTCCCAAGAAGGCGGCGGAGGTGTTTGGGCCGTTGCCGGCGAATGGGGTAAAGGCCGCCGTGGCAGGCAAGAGCACGCCGGCACCGGTGAACGCAAAACCGGGCGCGGCAAAGACGCCGCCTGCATCGGTGACAGAAACCGCGCCGCCGGAGATGGAAGACTGGTGGCTGGCGCGCGATCCGCAGGGGCGTGTGGGATGGCTGCTCGCGAGCCGCCTGGATGTGGATGTGCCGGATGAGGTGGCGCAGTACGCCGAGGCCCAGCGCATTATCGGAGCGTGGATGCTGACGAAGGTGAATGATTCTGACGCCGACCCGCCGGGAGAAAAGGCCGAATACGTGATGGCGCTGGCACCGCCTCAGTCGGGGCTGCCTTACGATTTCGACCAGATCAGGGTCTTTACGTGGAGCCTGAAGCACCATCGCTACGAGACGGCCTTCCGCGTGCATCCAATTCAGGGCTACTTGCCGGTGCTGGTGTTTACGCAGAACACGGCGTCGGGCAAGGTTCCTGCTTTCAGTTTCGAGTTGGCCAGCAGCGGCAATGTGACGACCAATCCTGCGACAGGCGTGACGCGGCCGGTCGCTCCGCGGACGATTGACTACGAAATGATCGATACGCAGGTGAAGCGCATCGGGCCGGATATGGCGCCGATTCCCGTGACACATGTGCCGGGGGAGAAGAAGCCGGAAAAGGCGGCGAAGAAACGGAAGGGCGGCAAGGGATAGCGGGGCGACTAACACGTAAGTTGAGATTTGTGCGATCCCACATCTCAAAAGCGAGATCTCCACCCCACGGACCAAGGCCTGTCCGCGGGGGCCCCGGTTGTGGGGCACCCCATGATCGAGCTGGTTTATGGACGCGAAAAGCAACCGCAGGTCCTTCGACTCGTTCGCTGTCGGCGAGCTCGCTCAGGATGACATTCGATTCTTGTCGCTCGGGATCACCCGTATTTGCGGCTTACTGCGGATGTCGGCGGAGTTCTAGTTCTACTACGCGGAGCATTTCGCTTTCGGGGGCGGGTTTGCCGGTCCAAATTTCGAACTGGCGTGCGCCTTGCTGCACGAACATTTCAAGGCCGCTTATGACGGCAAGACCGCGCGACTTGGCGAGCTTGAGGAGCGGGGTTTCTATCGGTGTATAGACCAAATCAAAAACCAGAGATGCGTTGAGCTCGTTTTCTTTGAGGGGGAGCTGCTGTTTGAAGCCGGTCATGCCGCAGGGCGTGGTGTTGATGATGGCGTCAAAGCGGCTTTTGGCGAGCGCGGTCTGCTTGAGGACGTGAGCTTTGGCCTTGCGGGCGAGGGCGGCGGCCTTCTCGTGGGTGCGATTGACGATGGTCACTTCTGCGCCCTGCTCCACGAGGCCGAAGACGGCTGCGCGGGCTGCGCCGCCTGCGCCGAGCACGAGAATGCGCGCGCCCTTGAGACGCATGCGCCTTTCCAGAGGGCGGATGATGCCGGCCACATCTGTATTGAAGCCGTAGAGCTTGCCGTCGGCGCCGGTGCGCAGCGTGTTGCATGCGCCGATGCGGGCGGTGAGCGGGTCCATGTTGGCCAGGTGCGGAAGCACTTCCTGCTTGAGCGGCATGGTGACGGCGACGCCGTCGAGAGGCAGATCGCGAATGACGGTGAGCAGGTCGTCGAGGGTTTTGACTTTAAGCGGCAACATCACGGCGTTGACGTTTTCGCGGCGGAAGGCGGTGACGTGCATGAGCGGCGAAAGCGAGTGGGCGATGGGATTGCCGGCGACGCCGAAGATGCGCGTGGCCTGGTCGAGCTGCTCGAGGCGATAGACGTCAAGGAGGGTGCGCGCGGAGACCTGGCCGGGAGCGGTTTCTGTACCCTCGGATAGAGAAGCGAAAGTGAAGGCAGCGCCGGCGCGGGGCGAGAGCACGCGGCTGATCAGGCCCTCCTCGCCCATGGCGATGCCGACCACGTGGGCGTCTTGCGACTGGTCTTCGATCATGCGCAGGACGGATAGGTTGTCGGCCAGGCTGCGCGCGGTGCTGACGACCTTGACGAAATCGGGCTCGAAGGCGGCAATGCGCTGGGCGGTCTGGTTGAGGCCGTCGCGGCGGCGGGTGCGGCTGAAGTCGTGGGAGCTGATCAAAAGGGCGGCTCCGGCGGCGCGGAGGGCGGCGCGGAACTTGGCCAACTGCGGCCGGGTGCATTGTTCGGCCGACTCGACTTCTAAATCAACTATATGGGCGCCGGCTTCGGCGGCTTTTTGCAGCAGTTCGATCTCGGCATTCAGCGAACCGGTGAAGTGGCCACCCAGGGTCTTGCGGCGACAGGTGGCGATGGCCGTTACATCGCGATGGCGGTTGATATAGGTCTTGAGATCGGGGAGTGCGGCCGCAGGCTTGGACAAGGAATCGAGGCGAAACTCAATGAAACCAGAGTCTTTACGAGCGAATTCTGCCTGGGAAAAAAGCTCGGCGGGGGTCGCTCCCTGGAGCGCGATGCAGAGTTTGCTCACGCGCAGGCGGGGCACTGCCACCGGCTGAGCGGGCAGGGATTGGGGCGGACTGGAGACGGCGCGGGGCATTTGCTTCAATTGACGCATATTAAAGGGGGTTGCGGCGATTTGCAACGCGAATGTGCAGAGTGAAAGGGAAAAGGATCAGCGCGTCTACCCCTGAAGCGGCAAAGGCAGGGAGTTTGGCCCAAACTTTGGTGCGGATTGGACTGGTTGACAGGTTCCGGGACGGCTGCGGAGGGGGTCTGAAGGGCCGCGCTTGACAGGTTTCACCTGGCAGCTGAAGATGGCTTTCGCGCCGCAAGTGGACTGACCACTTATGGCTTCAGGCGTGCATCGCTTTTCATCTGGATAGGGGAATCCGAACAATGAGCAGAGTGGTGGACAGAAGAAACTTTTTGACAACGGCCGTGCGCGGAGCCGTCGCAGTTCCGGTTGCGGCTGGATTAAGCGGCTTGGGATGGGGGCAATCGGCGAAGCCCGCCGCACGACCCGCATCGGCGACAAAGCCGGCAGCGGCGCACGCGGGTCCGACGGTCAAGTTGAATGTGAAGGACTATGGCGCGATCGGCGACGGCAAGGCCAAGGACACGGTAGCGCTGCAACTCGCGATCGAACGCTGCTCGGTGCTGGGCGGCGGCGAGGTGGTGTTTCCCGCGGGTGATTACGCGACGGGCGCGCTCGAGCTGCGCAGCAACGTAACGCTGCGCATTGAAGACGGTGCGAGCCTGCTCGGCTCTGGTGACATGGCCGAGTACCCGGCCGCGATGGTGCGTTGGGAGGGCCGCTGGATCAAGGGATATAGCGCGTTTATTTCAGCGACGGATGCGGAGAATATCGGGATCGCGGGGCCGGGAAAGATTGTGGCCAGCGATGCGATTCGCGGGCGCGTCAATCGCGCAACGGGCATGCGGCTGCCGGCGCTGCTCGAATTTACGAATTGCCGCAACGTGCGCGTGGAGGATCTCTTTACCGTGCAGACCGGCATGTGGTCGACGCATCCTGTGTACTGCGAAAATGTGACTTTCAAGAATGTAGTGTTCCATAGCGGCGCGGATGGGGTGGATGTGGATTCGTGCAAGAAAGTAACGATCGACGGCTGCACGTTCGAGACCAGCGACGATTGCATCTCGCTCAAGTCGGGGCGCGGGGCGGAAGCCAATACCATCAACCGGCCGTGCGAAGATGTGCGCATTACGAACTGTACCTTCAACGACAAGAACTTTGCGTGCATCGGCATCGGCAGTGAGACTTCGGCGGGCGTGCGCAACGTGGTGATCGAGCATTGCAAGTGCCTGGGCGCGCGCAGTCACGCCATTTATATCAAGAGCCGGCCGGGGCGCGGCGCCTACGTTGAGAACATCACAGTGAACGACTTTGAAGCTTCGGGCGCGAAGCAGGGATTTCTGCGGCTGAACAATCTGAATAGCGGCAAACAGGATGAGTTTCCAGTGCCCGGCGATGCGGGCATTCCGCTGTTTCGCGAATTTCACTTCTCGAATATCCGCGTGACCGATTTGCCGATGCTGGTGCAGGCCGTGGAGATTCATCCGCGCAAGCCGCTGGTAGGGTGCTCGCTGACGAACGTTACGGGAACGGTGAAGAGCGGAATCGCGCTGGCGAATATGAAGGACGTGGTGATCCGCGATGTCAACGTTTCTGGATTTGAGGGGCCGCTGATCAGCATTTCGAATGTGACGGGCAAGGGACTGGCGGGTGCGGCAACGATCGATCCGGCAAAGATGCCGAAGGTCCCGGATGCGGTGCCTGCGCCGGAGAAAGCGTATGAGCTGAAATGACAGCGGAGTTGGCGTGGCTAGTGGAGTTAAAGAGCGACGACGCCCGCGACTCAGCAATTCAGGCAGGTGAGAATTTACAGAGGAGATGCGGCGATGAGAATTGTACGTCAGAGCGTTGCGGGGATTGCGGTGGGAGTGCTGGCGTGCGCGGTGGGCGGGCAAACGGCGGGGTCCGGTATTCCGGACCGGCCAGATCCGAAGGAGATTCCTGTTCCGGCGATCAAGACCTCGATGGCCGACATGCCGGGCGTGGATCGGCTGCCGATCAGGCCTGCGATGCCTGACGTGATGACGCTCGACAATGGACGAAAGGTGAAGACGCTGAAGCAGTGGGACGAGCGCCGCGCCGAGATGAAGCGGACGCTCGAGTATTACGCCGTGGGTTTGGCGCCGCCGCCACCGGGGAATGTGAAGGGCGTGGAAGTTAGCTCGCAGATGTTGATGGACGGCAAGGTACGATACCGGCTGGTGCATCTGACATTCGGGCCCAGTGAAAGCCTGAGTCTCGACATTGGAATTTTCACGCCGGCGACGGGCGGCCCGTTTCCGACGCTAGTCTCGCCTTCAGGCACGCCGCCAGGCGCCACGCCGTTGCCGCGCCTGGCACAGGGCGCGAATCAGGGACGCAATGAGGACGCGTTGCTGGTGACCGGACCGGCTGCACCGGGTGCGCCGCGCGAAGGTGGGCCGCCAGCAGGTGGACCCAGTGGACCGGGCGCGGGACCAGGCGGAGGGCCGGGCGCCAATCGGCCGCCGATGCGCGCCTTCGGGCCGAGAACAGCGGAGCAGATCGCGAAGACGAACCCCGCGCTTGCGCACGGCTTCGCGTTCGTCACGTTCAACAACAACGATTGCGGCGAAGACACTACGCTGCGGCTGCCTGACGGAAGCTGGGCCTACCGGACGACGCGCTTCTTTCCTGCATATCCCAATTACGATTGGGGACTGTTGCAGGCGTGGGCGTGGGGCGCATCGCGGATCGTCGACTATCTCGAAACTGATTCTTCGATCGACGCGAAAAAGCTGATCATCACCGGGGTTTCGCGGACGGGCAAAGCGGCGCTGATCGCGGGCGCGTTCGACGAGCGCTGGGCGATGGTGGCGCCGGTGGCGAGCTCGGGTGGCGGAACGCCGGCGTATCGTTACAGCGGCTCGGTGCCTGATCGCGGCGGCAAAGAGGGGCTGACGGAGATGGTGCGCAAATATCCCAACTGGTATTCGCCGCATCTGCATCAGTTCTGGGGGCAACCGGACAAATTGCCGTTCGACGAGCATTGGTTTATCGCGCTGGTTGCGCCGCGACCGCTGATCTCGCTCGAGGGCGACCACGACCAGAACGTGAATCTGAATGGCGTGTATCAATCGCTGCTGGCGGCGCGGCCTGCGTATGAATTTTTCCATGCGAGCGATAAGCTGGGCGTGAGCTTTGCTAACCGTCCGCATGGCATGGTGCAGGGCGACTGGGATGCGCTGCTGGCTTTTGCCGATAAGTTTTTGCTCGACAAGCCGGTGGATCGGACGTTCGATAGCTATCCCAAGGGGTTCGCACCTGTGAAGTACGCTGGGCAGTGAGGCAAGGGCGGGCAGTGGAAAACTCGGACCAGGCTTCTGATCGCAAACGTGTATAGCTATGAGCTTCGTGTAATCCCACCCATTCCGCGCTTTCACTTCGCGAAGTCGCAGAATGGATGGGGCATGGAAAGTTGTTTCAAGCGGCAATCTTTCAAGGGGCAAAGAGACCCAGGGACTGAGGGAATGGGATGCGGAGATTCTTGCAAAAGAAAATTGTATGGGCGAGTTTCGGAGTCGTTGCTGTTTTATTGTCGTTCACTGCGGGGTTTGCGCAGGGGGCGGGTGATTCGCAATTTACGATTTGGCGATTCGATAACATCGATTCCATCGGGGGACATCTTACGCACGTGCTGGGACATCCGCATGTGATCGATTCGCCTTACGGGAAGGCCGTGGCGTTTAATGGTGTCGATGACGCGTTGTTTGTGGATGTCCATCCGCTTAGCGGAGCGAGTGAGTACACGTGGGAAGTGATCTTCAAGCCCGATGCAGATGGCGCGCCCGCGCAGCGCTTCTTTCATTTGTCGGAAATCGATCCGGCGACGGGCAAGGACACCAACAACCGCATGCTGTTCGAGATTCGCATTGTGAAGGGCCAGTGGTGCCTGGACAGCTTTGCGTTTTCAAACGGGTCGGCGCGCACATTGCTCAACTGCGACGATCTGCATCCGTTGGGGCAGTGGTATCGCGTGACGGCGGTGTACGACGGCAAAATGCTGCGCAATTATGTGGGCGACGAGATGCAGGGCGAAGGCGAGTTGCATTTGACGCCGCAGGGAGCGGGACACTCGTCCATCGGTACGCGCATCGACCGGCGCGATTACTTCAAGGGCGCGGTGTTCGAGGCGCGGTTCACGCCGCGGGCGCTGAAGCCGGAGGAATTCCTGAAGATGCCGCCGGCGGTGAAACAGTGATCAGTGCACAGTGATCAGTGGTCAGTTTTTGATTGCGGGATTGAGGTTTGTGCGACACCCGGGACAGTAGTGCCGCGTAATCGATGCGATGGTTGGAAAGGATGCGTGCCATGCGTAAGTGGGGTATCGTCATCAGCGTGTTCTACGCCGTGATTGTGGGATTTCTTCTGGTGCCGGCATTTTTTCTCATTGCGGGCGGCACTTCCGATCCAGTTTGGAAGATATTCCTGACCGGCCTGATCGAAGTGTTGCAGGAATGGCTGGCGTGGATTCTGATTGGGGCTGTGCTGATCGGCCAGGCCCTCTTGCTCTTTCTTTCCGTTGACACGACCCAGAAGAAGTTGAAGCCGCGAACGCATATCGCGATTTCGGTCGCTGTTTCATCCATGCTGTTCGGACTTCTGACTCTTGCCGTCATCTTTTGCATTGGCATCGCCGCGCGTGGCGACAACTTCGGCGCGGGCTTCCTCGATACCGCTGCGAAGTGTCTCGCCGGGTGGGTGATCCTGTGGCTCATTTGGGGCGTCGCCTTTTACCTGTACTTCCGCAATGCAACACAAGTGACCTCCCGCGCCATTTCATGGCTGCTCAAAGGCAGCGTCCTGGAGTTGCTGATCGCGGTTCCATGCCACGTCTGGGTGCGGCGCCGGGACGAATGCTGCGCTCCGATGTTCACCAGCTTCGGCATCGTGACAGGGATCGCGGTGATGTTGATGTGCTTCGGTCCGAGCGTGCTGTTTCTGTTCAAGAAGCGGCTCGACGCGTATACCCCGCACAAATCGGCCTGAGGTTTGCACTCCGAAACGTCTTGTTACTCTAGAGATTCGGAGGATTTCCCGCTATGTCTACGCAAACTTCTGCCGACCGCCGCAACCCAGGATCTTCACGTGTGGGAGACGGGAGGCGCTACTTCGGCCGAGGCGCTCACCGCATGGGTGAGCGCGCGGCTGGCGGCTCACGAAAATGCGCTTGCTGCATTGCTGGCTGTTGCAGGCGCGCGCACGCCGGAGAATTCGCTGCGGCACTTTGACGCGGCGATCGAGCAACTGAACCTGGCTGGCGCTCAGGCGGGGATTTTGAATTCCGTGGCTGCGGACAAGGCGGTGCGCGACCAGGCGCAAATGGAAGCGCAACGCGTGGCCATGGCGGGCAGCGCGCTGAGCCTGAATCGCGCGGTGTATGACGCGCTGGTGGCGATCAGCCTGGACGGCGCGAGCGCGGCGACCAAACACTACATGGAGCGCACACTGCTGGGCTACCGGCTTTCTGGCGTGGACAAGGATAAAGCTACACGCGAGCGGCTGCATGCGCTGCACGACAAGGCGACGCAACTCTCGCTCGAATTCAGCCGCAATATTCAAGAGGGCGGAAAGACAATTGACGCTGCGCCCGGGGAGTTGGAAGGTTTGCCGGCCGATTACATTGCGCGGCATCCGGCGCAAAAGGGCGATGACGGCGCAGAGCACGTGACGCTGACAACCGATCCACCGGACATGATGCCGGTGATGACCTTTGCCGTGAGCGGGGAACTCCGCAAGAAGATGTTCTTGGCGTACAACACGCGCGCTTATCCCGAGAACCGGCGGCTGCTGCTGGATTTGTTGGCTACGCGGCAGGAGATTGCGAGCGTGCTCGGGTTCCGCAGCTGGGCCGATCTGGCGACGGCCGACCAGATGATGGAGTCGGCGGCGAACGTGAGAAAATTCTTGGCCAAGCTCGACGAGGCGAGTCGCGATGGCGCGCGGCACGAGCATGCGGAGGTGCTCAAGTTTGCGCAGGGCAGACAGCCCGAGCTTTCGGAGATTGACATCACCAGCCGCGGGTACTGGTACGAGCAGTTCCGGCGCACGAAGTACGATTTTGATTCGCAGTCGGTGCGGCCTTACTTTCCGTACGCGCAGGTTGAAGCGGGCGTGCTGGAGACGGCGGCGAAGCTGTTTAAGGTCGAGTTCCGGTCGTCGAGTGCGCCGGCGTGGCACGAGGCGGTTTCGGTGTACGAGGTCTTTGAGGGCGCGCGGCTGGTGGGGCGGTTTTATCTCGACATGCATCCGCGCGAGGGCAAGAACAAGTGGTTCTCGGCCACGCCGGTGGTGACGGGCGTGCGTGGGCGCGTGCTGCCGGAGGCGGGGTTGATCTGTAATTTCCCTGCGCCGGAAGAAGACGATCCGGGGTTGTTGCAGTACTCCGATGTGGTGACATTTTTCCATGAGTTCGGGCACCTGATGCACGCGCTGCTCGGCGGGCACACAGAGTGGGTGGGGCTTTCGGGATTTGCCACGGAGGGCGATTTCATCGAGGTGCCTTCGCAAATGCTGGAGGAATTTTTTCGCGACGAGAAGTTGCTGCAGGCTTTTGCGAAGCACTATGAGACAGGCGCTACGCTGCCTTCGGAGCTGATCCGGAGCATGAAACTGGCGGGCGCGTTTGGGAGGGCGGATTGGGTGAGGACGCAAATTTACTACACAACGCTTTCACTCAACCTGCACGACCAGGACCCGGCGAGCATCGATCCGGACACGATGACGCGCGAGTTGTACGCCAAGTTTCAGCCGTGGACGTGGCTTGAGGGCAACAAGATGTACGCGAGCTTCGGGCATTTGATGGGCTACTCATCGAATTACTACACGTATATGTTCGACAAGGTGATTGCGCTTGATTTCTTTGGGCAGTTCGATGCTGAAGATTTGTTGGAGGGCGAAGCGGGAGAGCGCTATCGGCGGACGGTGCTGGAGCAGGGCGGCTCGAAGCCGGCGAAAGAATTGGTACGTGACTTTTTGGGGCGCGGCGAGGATTTTGCGGCGTTCTCGAAGTGGCTGAATGAAGAATTTGAAATGCAGGGATCAGGGAACAGGGATCAGGGATCAGAAAGCAAATGACCGCGGCGGATTTTCGGCGGATTGCTTTGAGCTTCGAGGGTGCAAAAGAGGGTTCGCACATGGGCGCGGTGGACTTTCGCGTGGGTGGGCGCATCTTTGCGACTCTGGCCTCGGTGAAGGAGCGCTACGGCAACTTGAAGCTCACGCCGGAGTTGCAAGCGGAGTTCATTGCTGAGCGGCCGGATTTGTTTCTGCCGATTCATGGCGGATGGGGACGCATGGGGATGACGCACATCCGGCTGGCTGTGGCCGATGAAGACTCGCTGCGCGGGGCGCTGCATGCGGCTTGGAAGCTGCGGGCGGAGAAGAACGCAAAAAGCAGCAGGTCAGCGAATCGGCGGGTCAGCAAGTCGGCGAAGCGCGGGTAGGGCAAGGTTTGTGCTATCCCACCCTTTTCATGGTGAGGCTGTAAAAGGGTTGGGCAAGCTGTAACGCGGACGGGGACGTCCGCGTTACAGCCGGCCGGGAGGCCGGCGCTACATCGACTTCGGCTCCGGCTTTACTGCGGCTTCGGGACCTGGAAGCCGGCCATGATCTGCGTCATCAGGTCGTTTACGGTGCCGGGGGAGCTGGGCAGGAAAATCGTGGCCGACTTGCCCATTACGCCGACTTCGCGCATGGTGTCGAAGTATTGCGTGAGGAGAACCATGGCCATGACGTCGCGCGCGGTTGAGCCTTCGACGGCGGATTTGAATTGCTCGACTGAGGCCTGCAGACCCTTGATAATCGCCTGGCGCTGACGGGCCACGCCGTCGCCTTGCAGGGCTTTCGACTCGGCTTCGGCTTCGGCTTGCTTCACTTTGAGAATTTTGTCGGCTTCGCCGCGGGCTTGGGCGGCGATTTGCTCGCGCTGCGCGGCGTTGATGTCATTCATGGCCGCCTTTACCTTGGCGTCGGGCACGATGTCGGTGACCAGGGCGCGAAGGATGTTGTAACCGAAAGTGTCCATCACTTCGTCGAGGTCTTTTTTCACTGCGATGGAGATCTGCTGCATCTGCTCGAAGGCCTCGTCGAGCGTGAGCGTGGGCACGTGGCCGAGGATGGAGTTGAAGACGTAGCTCTCGATCTGGGCCTGCGGATTGCTCAGTTTGTAATATGCGTCGAAAACTTTCTCTTCGACGACTTGAAACTGCACAGAGACTGGAATGGTGACAAAGACATTGTCTTTGGTTTTGGTTTCGACGTTGACTGCGGCCTGGCGCACCTGCAGATCGATGAAGCGCACGGTTTCGCAGTAGGGAACAAGAAATTGCAGGCCGGGGCGCGCAATGCGGTTGTATTTGCCAAAGCGCTCCACGATGCCGGCGGTGTAGGTGCGCACGGTGTACATGGTTTTGAAGACCGTGACGAGCACAAGAAGGCCGACGATACCGGCAGCGATGAGAAGAAAAGTGAAAAGTGCGGAGTTGTCCATGGAATGTCCTCATCTTTCAACGCCGGGGCGGCACATTGCGGCGGGCTCCCGGCGGGATTTTTCTGTCGCAGGAATGATACCGCAGAAACATTGCATCGGTTGCCCTGCCCTAGACTATTAGATAATGACGCGGCGCGGAAAAAAGGCACGGCCAGCGGCGGAGCGGAAAGCCGCTTTGCTGCACCGGCTCGTCGAAACGCGAAATCCGGTGGCGTTGCGCAAGGTGCGCGGACCGTTCGACGTCGTGGGCGATGTGCACGGCTGCCTGGACGAGCTGTTGGCTCTGATGCATGCGATGGGCTACCGCGTGGAGCGGGTGGGCAAGGAATTTGCGGTGACTCCGCCGCAGGGCCGGACGCTGGCATTTGTGGGGGACCTAGTGGACCGCGGCCCAGCCGCACCGGGAGTGTTGCGTCTGGTGATGGGCATGGCGCGCGCGGGCACGGCGTATTGCGTTGCCGGCAATCGCGATGCCGAACTGGTGCGGGTGCTGCGGGGCGGCGATGTCCGGGTGACGCGTGGCATGGCGCGGTCGCTGGACCAACTGGCCGCGGAGCCGGAGAGCTTTCGCGTCGCGGTGCTGGATTTTCTGCATGAGCTGCCGAGCCACCTGGTGCTGGACGAAGGCCTGCTGGTGATTGCGCATGCGGGGCTGAAGGAAGCGCTGCAGGGCCGATCCTCCGCTGCGGCGCACGCCTTTGCTCTGCACGGCGACCTGACGGGCGAAAAAGATGCAGCGGGGTTGCCCGTGCGCAGGGCCTGGGCGGCGGGTTATCGCGGCAAGGCGCTGGTGGTGCACGGGCACACGCCGGTGAGCGCGCCGATGTGGCTGAATAACACCATTAACGTCGACACGGGATGCGCCTACGGAGGGCACCTGTCGGCGCTCCGTTACCCGGAGCGGGTGACGCTCTCCATTCCGGCCAAGCGGATCTATTATCCGCCGCGTCGGCCGTTCCCGCCGAATCCTGGGCTCGGGAAAAAGCGGAAGTGAGCAGAATGACGGAGCGTGGGTCAGGCGACCCACGCTACAGCCGGCTGGGAAGCCGGCGCTACATGGGGATCGCGCGCTGCGATCGATCTCCACCTCACGCATCAGGAACTGTCCGTGGGGACTCGGAGCTCGGGCACCGGCTACTGTTGGCCGTACTTGTTGTGAAAGATATGGCGGTTGATGTCGGGCCAGAATTCCTTGACCCAAAAGCTAGCTGCGTCGATCCCAACGTCCTCACCCCATTCCGACATGGTGTTTCCAACGGACCGCGAGACAGAAGGGTAGTAGAGATTCGAGATGCCCGCGGAGGCGCCGGCGCCGAAGACCTCGCTGATGTTGAAGGTTGCGCTTCCGGAGTTTGTGCGGGTGACAACGGCGCGGCTGAGGGCATAGCCCGTGCGTTTCACGAATCCGCCATGGCCGAGGGTGTAGTAGCGCGAGTCTTCCCTGGTAATGGTGGGAAAGATAAATTCGACCATGTAGTTTTCACTGGTCTGGTCGACGGCAGAATGCCAAAAGTAGCGAGCGTAGCCGGCTGCTCCCTGGTGGAACTGGGGCGTTGCGCGCCTACCCATGTTGTAGCCCGCGATGGCCGCTGGGATGAAGACGGAGGAGTAGTCGAAGGAATCCTCTGTGGCGTCAACAAACTTTTCTTTGACGGTTTCGGGCGGCAGCTTTTCGTCGGCGCTGACGGCGCGAAAGTTGGGTACGATGCCGAGTATGCGCTTGGTCTGCTGGCCGGATGAATCCCCTTGTGTAGTTTGCGGCGGCTGATTCTGCGATGCTGACCCATTGCCGCTGGGAGATTGCTGCGCGGGGGCAGGGGCCTGCTGGGCCGAATCCGGCGCGGGAGCTGCGGTTGCCGACGCCACGAGATCGGCTGATGGAGAATTGGCCGTTTCGGACTCCTGAGCCGAGAGGCGCGCACTGGCGGCGAGGACGGCCAGCAGCGCAACAGCAGGAACTCCGAATGAGACAGCGTATCGGAACAATAATTGCCGGGAGAGAAATGTTGAAGCCATGGGGAGAATCTCCTGAAGAAGACAGGTGCTGCATTTCAAATCGGTTCTCATTGTCTTAAGAAGCGGAAGTTGCTTCCGATTCTCATGGTTGATGCTTCTGGCCCTCCTCCTGCTGCTTTTTCTGCTTTGCGGCGGCGTCGTCCGCCTTCGCCTGCGCATCGAGACCATGGGTTGGATCTTTGTGGAAGAACTTTCGCGAAATGTCGGGCCAGAACTCCTGGAGCTCTCCGCCAAAAGAGCCCTCGAAAGTGACGGTAAGACCGGTTTCGATAACGGAGCCGACCTTGGTCGGGGCTCCTCCTGGAGTGTAGTACTGGGAGATTTCACCGGCCATCATGTTGCCCAGTACGTTGGAATAGTTCGGCTCCCATTTGTGTGTGTTGTCGTGCTTGCAGATGAAGGTGGTGGCGAAGGCATAGAGGAAACGGTGGGCGACGCTGCCGTGACCCAGACGGTAGTAACGCGGGTCCTGATGGAGGATTGAAGGGAGAAGGGCGTTGCCGAGCGTGTTACCGATGACGTTATCCCCATAAGCGAGGGCGACTCGCTTTCCGTATCCTCCGGGACCCCAGCCGGTAGCGGAGTCGTCGTCGTTGGCCTCGCCGAGGCCCGCGACAATGGCTGCGACAGCGAAGGTGTAGGGGTCGATGGACGCGCGGAATTGGAGCCGGAATTTCTCCGCGGGGCTGAGAGCGACAGCGTCGGCGTGGTAGGTGACGTTGAAGGAAGGTACGATTCCCGCCACGCGCTGATGTTCCTGCTCTCTAACCTCTTCTTCGGCTTTCTGGTGCTGGGTTTCCTGTTGAGTTGGCGGTTGCGCGGAGCTCTGTGAGCTTGAGCTGCTTTGCGTGGAGCTGCCGGAGGCTGGAGCGGTCCCTGCGGCCGGCTGCGGATTCTGCGACTGACCGGCCTGTGGATCGATGGCAAGAGCTACTTCGATTTGTGGCGCCGGAGCGTTTGGAATCTCGGCCTGCGACGAGTTGGCAGCAGTTCCGGGGGGCGTGACTGGGCCGACACCCTGCGCGCAGAGACTAGACGTCGCTCCGAGAAAGGCCATCCCTAAGAAAAACCGCACAACAATTCGACGAACACTTGAAACCATTCAGCCACCTAATTTGAGAGTCGGCAGCCGATCCGCACAACTTGCCTCGAGGGCAAACCGGTATGGGGGACACCGCTGATCATTGATCAGTTCAAACGGGCCTATGCGAGCTTTCCGCGAACAGACTCTTTATGAAGAATCGACAGTTTCTTTTGATTAGACGCATTTGTGCCGTTGCTGGACACAAGGATTCGCCTTTCCCGGCCGGAATCACGCACAAGAGTGGTAAATGCGCCCGGATTTCTCCGGATTTTCAGCGGAACTGATTAAAAACAATAGTCTTACACAGCAAAGTCGATGAATCCGCGCTCGGGGTCGGTGGATACCAGTTTCACGGTAACTCTGTCGCCAACGTCCAGGCCTTTGCCGCCCTGCACGACCTTGCCGTCCACGTGCGGATCGAGGGTACGGACAAAAGTTCCGTAGTTGTTCACGCCGGTGACGATGGCCTGATAGCTCTGGCCGATGTGCGGGTGGAGCGCCACGGCGGCGATGCGCTTTTGCATATCGCGCTCGACTTTGCGCGCGCCATCTTCCATCAGCGTGCATCTCTGCGCGATGGCATCGAGTTGATCATCAGAGTAGGTTGCCGTGGTGTGGGTAAGCCAGGATTTGAGCAGGCGCTGCGTGATCACATCGGGAAAACGGCGGTTGGGCGCGGTGGAGTGAGTGTAGTCCTGCACCGCGAGGCCGAAGTGACCGGGCGAGGGCTGGTCGGGTTTGACGAGAATGTATTCGCCGGGCCCTAACAGCTTGATGACAGTGAGCGAAACATCGGGAAAGTGATCGGGATCCTTTTGCTTTTCTGCGAGGAGAACGTCATTGAGGGCCTTCGAATCCGGCTCGGCGGGGAGCGTGTAGCCCCGGGCCTTGGCCAATTCGACGATGCGGTCCCAGCGCTTGGGCGTGCGCACCACGCGGCGGATGGAAGACAGGTGCGCACTCTCGAAGGTGCGTGCAATGACGCCGTTGGCCGCGATCATGAACTCTTCAATGAGGGACGTGGCGCGATTCTGCTGGACGGGCGCAATGCCGATGATCTGGTTGGTAACCAGCACCGGCCGCGTCTCGATGGTTTCAAGGTCGAGCGCACCGTGCTGGAAGCGATTGCCGCCCATGCGCTGCGCGGCCGAGTCCTGCAATTTGAGCTGCGCGGCGAGATCGGCATTGGCAGCCACTTTGGGCGGCGCGGCGGCTGTGCCTTCGAGCCACGCTCCCACACTGGGATAGGCCAGTTGCGCGCGATTGTGCACCAAGGCGCGGTAGACCTTCTCGTCGGAGGTGGCGCCATCGGCAGCGACTGAGAACTCGGTGACGATGGCGGCGCGGTCTTGATCCTCATTGAGCGAGGTGATGCCTTCGGAAAGGGCTGTGGGCAACATGGGATAAATGGTGATGCCCGTGTACACCGAAGTGGTTTCGCTCTGCGCATGGCGATCGAGCAACGTGCCTTTGTGCACGCGCGCGTCGACATCGGCCACGCCCACAAGCACGCGGATGCGGCCGTCGGGCAGCTGCTCGGCCCACTCGATCTGATCGAGATCGCGCGAGGTGTCGTTGTCTATGGAGGACCAGAGCAGATTGCGGAGGTCGGTAAGGCCGTCGGCTACGGTGAGGGCGGGTTGCGCTTGAATGGCGGCCAGTTCCGTGTCGGTTCCGGGAGGAAAGTCGGGATGAAAACCGTGCTCGATCATGGCGGCGTGCGCCGCGGCAACCAGATTGAAGTGAAAGGGATGGTTGGAATGCATGTGCGATCGCGCTCCTGGGCGCGAAATGCAAGGCTAACACGTGGGACTGGGAGCGAGGGGGCGAAGAGGTGGGTTGGGGCTAGTGCGTCCCCACATCTCAAAAACGAGATGTGCGCCCGCAGAATTCTAGTTCCCGTTGGGAGGCGCGATTTTTTCGGCGATGGCTTGGAAAGCGGGCCAGTTGCCCTCAATGAGTGCAATGTTCTGCGGCGTGATCATGCCCGGAGGGTAACTCGGAATCTTGCCTTGCTTCTTGAGTATCACAAGTCCAAGTCGTTGATGAAGGCGCCTAAGAGGACGAAGAATTCACGCGTCTGTAAGCCATTCTGTTGGATGATTGCAGCAACTTGCGGGTACTTGGAATCGATGGTTTGGGCCGCCTGCGTGATGGTTTCCTTGGCGGTATCGGTGTTTCGCGTGCATGGCTCCGCTGAGCGCGGGATTGGCGGCGACCAACTGGTTGATGCTCTGCAAGGCGGTGGCCGCTTTTTGCGCCTTATCCAATGTCAACGCATAGTGACGAATCTCAAGTGACATCGGGATCGTTGTCGTCTGACGCGCCATTCGCGACCGGCGCGCCCATCGCGCTCGCCGCCAATGCCAGCATAGCGACACCACTCAGTGCGGCTACAGTTTTGCGCAACTCCATTTGTGACCTCCGACTGGTTGTTTTTCAGGGGAATTCAGAGCCTGGCACGCGCAGTCTACTGGGAGCGTCGGCTGACTGACAAGAAAATTCGACATGCATGGCCCAGCCCTTTCGCACCATCGCGATAAGGGCGGGGCGGTCGAATTGGCCGACTTTCTATTGAATGCCGAGGTCGGAAAGCACCTTGGGCTTGGCTTCTTCTACGGCCAGCAGGTTGTGGCAGGCGGAGCAATCCTGCGTGATGCTGGTCGAGTCTTTGGCCACGTGGTCGCCGTCGTGGCAGCGGAAGCAGCCGGGATACTCCTGGTGGCCGATGTGGTTGGGATGCGTTCCCCAGGTGACTTTCATGAAGGGGAAGACATTCTGGCTGTAGAGGAGGTAGAGTTCCTGCCCGGCGTCCTTCACCAGCGCGGCTTTTTCGGCGAGGACCTCGGGATGCTGGCTGCGGTAAAAGGCTTCGAGTTGCTGAGGAATCTGGACCCGCGCTTCGTCCTGGCTGGTGTAAGGGCCGTTCAGCAGTTCCAGGCCCTCTTTGTGGATGAAGGGCAGCGAGGGGCTGATGGCGCCGTCGGCCATGGCGCGATTGATGGCTTCCTCCGCGGTGACAAAGGTGTGCGCCGCGCGGTTGTGGCAGTCGATGCAATCCATGACGCGCCGCTCGCCCTGGGGCTGCGCTCCGTTGAGCGCCGATGCGGCATAAGTGGTGAGAGTGCCGTCGGGATTGGTGCGCTGCACCCAGGGAATCGTGGTGCGCGTGGGGTCGGTGGAGATGTATTCGATGTGGCCCAGGTGCACGCCGTGAATGCCGGTGCGATGCGAGAGCGAATCCACGCCGCCCAGGTGGAGAATGAGCACCGTTTGCGACTCGGTGTTCTGTTCGTCGTCAGCGAACGATGACTTGACGAGCAATTTGTCGCCGTCGAAGCGCGTCGGCGTGTGGCAGGCCTCGCAGGTGTAGCGCGCGGGGCGCAGGCTGGTGACCGGCGATGGAATCGGCGTGGGATAGTTGGGAATGATTTTGGGCGCGAGCGGCGCAAGGGGATGGAACGTGACTTCAATGCAGCTGCTTGGTGCCGTTGATCTTGGCGTTCACGTAAGCTTCTGCGCCGGTGCCGATGTGGCACTCGACGCAGGCCACGTGGGAGTGCGCGGAGATCTGATAGGCCGTGTACTCGGGCGTCATCACGTGGCAGGAGGCGCCGCAGAACTTGGGGGAATCCATGTACTCCGCGCCGTGATAGCTGGCCGTGGCGACGACCAGGAAATTGACGATGGTGGCCACCAGCACGATGTCGATGCCGTGGCGGAAGATGCGATCGTTGAGATCGATGCGGGGAAATGCGGCGGGAATCTGGCCCGCTTTTTGCAGCGTCCTGCGGCGCAGGAACACGCCGATGGGAATGAGCGCCAGGCCGAAAAGAAAGAGCGCGGGAAGTAGAAAGAAAAAGATGAGACCGAGATAGGGATTGTCGCTGAGATGGCCCGAGAGCTCGGCCAGCCAGTAGCTGATCATGGTGATGCCGGAGCCGGTGGTGATGGCGCCGCCGGCGAGGCTGATGGGGTTGTTGCCGAAAAACAGCGCGGGGCGAAGCCATTCTTCACGGAATTTATTCAAATGCCGGCACGTTGGTTCAGCCTCCATGCGTTGGCGGGCCCGCCAGGGGATGGCGAGCCCGTCCTCAATCTACTGCGCCTTGCCGCATCCTGATCTGAGCGCGCGCGACAGTCTGGTCGATCGCGGATCGATTCGAGATTATTTCAGGGATCTTGAAGTACGCGGCCACTGCGCTCACCTGCGCATCGGTCAGTCCGGCGACGGGCTTCATCTTGCCTTTGCCGTTCTTGACGGTGGCCTCGATCTGAGCCACGGTGAGAGCCTTGATCGATGGATCGGAGACGGGCTTGATGCCCATCGCACTGGCCATTCCGGCGCTGGGTGTGCCGGTGGCGCCGTGGCACATGGCGCACTTGGCTTTGTAGGTCGCTGCGCCGTCCTGGGCGAAGCACATGACGCCGGCCAGCGATACGGCTGCGGCCAGCACAATTTGGGAACGAAGCATTTTGGTCATTCGAAAAACTCCTTGATGGTTGCCGGCCCGTACACGCAGAACTGCGCTTGCCGCGTGGTTGTTGTGAAACTCTCAGGCCCCTGGGACCGGCCACTCGTGCTGCATCGGCCATGGTAACAGGAACCTACTGACACAGACTGGCGCGATCGAGGGTTACAAGATCGACGATCGCGCCAGCTGTTTCTTACGCTTGCACTTAGCACTTGCTCTTGCTTACCGTCAGAAACCCGTGCTCTTACTTGGCAAGGGTTCTGAAGTAATCCACCGAAGCCTTGATCTCGGCATCGGAAAGCTTGCCCTTGAAAGCCGGCATCTTGCCCTTGCCGTTGGTGGTGTCGTCAATCATCTGCGCTTCGCTCAGGGACTTGACCGAAGGATCGCTGGCCGGCTTGACGCCCATGGCCTTGGCGATTCCCGGATTCGGCACGCCCTGCGCTCCGTGACAGCTTTGGCACTTGGCCTTGTAGGTCGCTTCCCCAGAGTTCTGGGCGAAGCCCACCGCGCCGGACAGCAGAATGATCGCCGCCAGCGCTGACTTGCATGCGAATGGTCTTGCTCATGGTCTTGCTCCCGTAGTTTCGTGTTTCGTGAATCCGTGAATCGTGGTTCGCGATCGGATCACGGATCACAATCACGAGTTCACAGTTTGTTTCAGAACTCGTAGTGCAACCCGACGGTGATGTTGCTGGCGTGGAAGTCGCGCGGCGCGGTGAAACCGTAGATCGGTGTGGCCGAGTTCATCGCGGTGTTAGGTATCGAGCTGCAGGCGACCGGCGTTTCGCTGGTGGCGCCCACCGCGATAGACGGGTTGTTCATGCAGTACTGCGCGCCGGAACGGCCACCCTCGGTGTAACCGGTGTAGTTGTACTCCGCTTTCCAGATCAATCCCGGGTGAAGCGTATAAGCGACATTCAGGAAAGGCGTCTGGTAGTTGGAGACCAGCGAGCCATTCACGTCCATGGGATCGGTGAAGAAGCGGCTGCCGTTCACATCGCTGATGCGGTAGCCGATGTTGGAGTGCAGTTTGGTGTTGGGCGACAGGCTGATGGCTGCCGATCCGAACTGCGTGGGGGCGTGTTGAAAATTGTTGGCCGGACCGGCAAGGACGGTATTCGATCCGTGACCGGCGGAGACGGCGCCGCACAGCGAACCGGTGGATGTGGCGATGCCCGGAACGTTGGTGCTGCCCGGCATGAGAGTTGCTGCGCCCTGAAAGCATCCGTTATCGGCCATGTAGACGTCGTTGTAGGAGTAGCTCAGATCGAATCCGTAGTGCTCGTTCGGGTAGAGCTCGGTGGCAACGCTGAACACCCGCGAATAATCGACGTGATCGAGCTGGCCGAAGTAGGCCCCTGTATTGCCAGGGAAGTTCTGGTTGTTGTTGGTGTTGTTGTGGCGCTCCAGATCGTTGTAGGCCGCGGAGACTGTTGCCCAGGATTTCGGCCGGTAGAGAGTATGCACCCTGTAGTGGCGGAGCTGGCGGAATCCCATGGGAGTAAAGGCGCTGTCGTTATACATGGCTTCGAAGCTGCCGTTGATGTCCCAGTTGGTCGCGGGGCGGAAGGCGGCGGTGACGATGCCGCCGTTTTCGTGAATCGTGACCGTGCCGGAGGTGGTATTGTTGGCCGGAATCGGGATATTGTGCGCCGCAGTTCCCTGCCCTTCGGAGATGAGGTGATCCTGATACCGCCAGGTGAAGGAGAAGACCGTGCGCGGCGTCGCGTCCCAGCTGACCGTCGCGTTGTTGGTGGTGAACATCTGACCGAAATAGCCGGCCTGCGTGCCGCCGATAGCGGGACCACCGGTTGCAAACGACGTGGTCGCTGTGCAGCCAGCCGGCGATTTTGTGGTCGAGCTCAGCGTGGTGCAGCTCGTGAGGCCCGTGTAGTTGATGGTTTCCTGGCCGGCCGTCGTGGGCACGGTCACGGTGGTACCAGAGGTGGCGTTGGCCGTTCCTGGCTGGTGTGCATTGTTGTAACTGATCTGGTCTTCAATGCTGACCGTCTTGGACAGCTGCCACACTACGCCGTAATCGATGGCGATGACTTCGCGCTTGGCGTTGGCGTTGCCTGAGAAAGCGACCGAGCGGTTGGCGCCCTGCAAGCCCTGGAAGATTTCGTAGTAGTTAGGCACGCTCATATTGGCGTTGGTGTAGCGCAAATTGCCGTTCATCGAAAGGTTCTTGATGCTGGAGCTTTGCAGGCGGAAGATCTCGGTTGGAAAGGACACGCGCGTGGGCTGCGAGCGGAGGTAGCTGGAAATGACGTTGCAGGCCGGGTCGACGATCGGCAGCCCGCCGGCGCCATTGGCATAGAGGGCCGAGGCGGAGCTGATCATGCTTGTGGTGTTGCACCCGTTGCCGCCGGGGGTAAATGCGCCCGTGGTGGCGCTGTAGCCGAAGGGCAGGAAGCTCATATAGCTCGCGAGCAGCTGGACCTTGGTGCCGTCCGACTCCTGCGCGTTAAAGAACTGCGGAGCCAGGGTGAAATACGAATCGCCCTTGTAGCGGTCGATTTGCTCCTCGTAGGTGAGCTTCGTGCCTTGAACGGGCTTCCAATCAACGGCGGCCGTGTAATCGTCAGTGCTGTTGCGCTGGTATTCCTGAAGGAGGAGTTCTTGACCGGCAACGGCATCGCCGCTTGGCGAGAGGCTGGGGCCCTGGAAGATGTTCTTCGAGTACGCCAAACGGAATGTGACCTTAGACAGCGGAAGCACGGTCAGATCGATGTCGGTCATCCGGCGTACGGTGTTGTACATGAAGGGCGACTGGTTGATCTGCGGCCATGCGAGAGGAGTGGACGAGCCACTGATGGGAATCGAGTAGCCGTAAGGGATTCCCGGATTGCCCAGCAGATCGTAGTCGAAGTACCGGCGGTCGCGGCGGAACGTTCCCGAGAACTCGTAGAACTTGGCCTTGGAAAAGTCCATTTTTGCGAAGTTGATGGGATCGCCGCCGAATCCGTTGCTGACGGCCTTGAGGTCGTCGAGCACCGGCTTCTTGGTTCCAGGGAGAGCGTGCATATCGAAGGTCTCGGCCTGCACGCGCAGTCCGCTGCTCAGATTGACGAGTGTGTTGTACATGGCGCCGCTGCCCACCTGATCGGAAAAGCGTCCGCCTGCGTCGATACTTTGGTGGATCTCATACCCGTTGGGAGCCGACACCGGAGCGCCGGGCGCTGGAACAGGCGCGGCGGGATCTTGCGCGACAACAATACATGCCGTGGCCAGGATCAGGGCCACCAGCAAACCGAGATACATTGCGAAAGATGGCTTAAGAAGCCGATAAAACCAGCTTGCGTTCATCATATGAAGCCTCACTTGAAAAAACTTCGCTTACCTAAAAAATCTGAATTCGGGTACAACATTTCTTGAAAATCCGTGCCGCTCATCGCATCAGCCGACTCGCGGCGCGGGTTCAAAACCATTACCGCAAGAACGCCACACTGAAGTTCGAACCATGAATGTAGGTGTGGCAGCTGGTGCAGGGCACGCTGTCAGACGATCCCTGCCCTTGACCATGAACCGTGTCCGAAGCTACCGCGCTGTGGCACTGATTGCAGAGAGCGTTGACGTTCGGCATATTGAGCAGCCGGGCATTTTGCGAACCGTGCGGCGTATGGCATGAAGTGCAACCTTCCGCTTTTACCGGCGCGTGCTCATACACGAACGGACCGCGGACTTCGGTGTGGCACTTGGTGCAGACGGCGCTTTGATCGGCGGCGGTTTTGATGTTGCTGGCCGCGAAAGTGCCGTGCGGGTCGTGACAATCGCTGCACTTGACCAGGCCCTCATTCACCTTATGGTGGAAGGGCATGTTGAACTGCGCCTTCTGGTCGGCGTGGCACTGGAAGCAGAGCGTGGGCTGCGGCGCCTTGAGCAGCGACTCTTCCTTGCTGCCGTGAATACTGTGGCAACTGATGCAGCCGACGTTGGCTTTGGCGTGCGGCGAGCGCGCGAAATCAGGATGCGCGCCGGCGTGGCAGCTCAGGCACTTTTCGTCGACTTCTTTGGCCGAGTGCTTGCTGGGATTGAAGATCTTGGTGACGTCGCCGCCGCCGGCCACGTGCTCGCTGCCCGCACCGTGGCAATTCTCGCAAGTGACGCCGGAGTGGTTTCCCGGCATGTCGACCATCTTGGCGTGGGGGTTCGAGGCAAATTTCTTGACCACTTCTTCGTGGCAGGAGGCGCAAGTGTCAGCACCCACATTCGTGGCACCTTTGGGCGTGTCGCCGATTACAGCGGCTGCCGGCTTGGCTGCCGGCGTCTGAGCTGCACCCAGCGCCGTAGCCCACAGGATGCCTGCGCCGAGCAGGAACATCAAAATCACTCGCAGTCCCGATAGCTTCCTGGGAGCCGCACAGAACAACCGCGTTACCGGCCTATTTGTATGCATGCAAAATACCGCCTTAAGAGAACTTCCTGGCACAACCTGAAACCAATTTCAGCAGCGAATGCGCGCTGAATGTGGGGTTTTTCTCCATGTGAGCGTGGGCACCGCCGATTGCGATTGGCGGCCCTCTGCCGGTGTGGAGCATCACCACATGCACGTCAGATTACGGTTTAGTCGTGTAGGCGGGCGGTGATGTCCATCACACCCAATGGGACGGCCATCACATACGCGGAATGTCATGCGGTAGAGCAATTTGCGGCTTGGGCGTGGATAGGATTACCTCCTTACCATCACAGGCAGTTGTCGCGCCCCCGATAAACGTGTGCCCCATCACATCCAAAGCCCCTCCAGCTCGGGCAAACTCAACCTGGATGCCTGCATGCGCAGAGAATTGCAGGTACCCCGGCCTCAACCGCAACTCGTGCAGGGACTAAATGGGCCACGAAGACGGCAAGAGGGCGGGCCGCATCGATTTACGAACGGAATGAGACGATGGCGGACACGCAGATTACGTTGGAAGAACAGACCAAGCCAAGGCATCTTGGCAGGTCATCTCCTTTAGGTTGTGCGGCTTGCGCGAATCGACGCCCCGGGTGGTTTTGCTCCCTGGGCAGTGCCGTACTGGCCGACCTGGAACTTGCCACGAGCACCATTTCATTGCCTGCGCAGGCTTCGCTTTTTACGCAGGGCGAAGATGCCCGCTGCCTGTATCTGATTTGCAGCGGCTATCTGAAGCTGACCGCGGGGCGCGCGGAAGACCGGCATATGATCGTGCGCGTCGCCGGCCCCGGTTCCATGCTGGGGCTGTATGCGGTGCTCTCGCATGGGATGTACGAGGTTACGGCGGAGTCGCTGACACCGGCCCAGTTACGCCCGGTGGAGCGCGAGCGGTTCCTAACCTTCCTGCGCAGCCACAAGGAAGCGCAGTTACGCGCCGTGCAGTGCATCTGCCAGGAATACCGATTCGCATTGCAGGATGCCTGCCGGATTGCGCTGGCCGAGACCGTGGCCGCGCGCCTGGCGCGACTGCTCGTTGAGCTGTCGCATCAGATCGGCGAGCACACTGAAGCTGGCGAGTATCGCTTCCCGCTTTTGCTGACACACGAAGAGATGGCCTCGATGACCTGCACCACGCGGGAAACCGTGACCCGCACCCTGGGCCAGTTCCGCAAGGAAGGCTGGATCTCCATCGAGGATTCCATCTTGACGCTGCATAGTCCCAATCGGCTGCAAAGCCTTATGTAGATAAGAAGCGGGGTTAGCGGAGCTGGTGGCGTTCGCACCAGCACTTTCCCTTTTTCGCACACTTCCCGCCGTTTTCCCGAGTCAAAGAGATATGATTTTCGAAGAGCCATCCTTTCAGGGTTGGAGTCCAAATCGTTTATGAAGCGCTATCTTGCCTGCATTTCTGCTGTTCTGCTTGCGTGCGGTATTGCCGCCGCCCAGACCTGCTTCTCCCGACGCGACTGCGCCTGCGCCCGCCCCTGCGGCTGCACCTGTTCCTCCGGCGGCGACCGAGTCGGGCGTCACCAGCACTGTTAGTCCCGAGGTGGCGTTGTTTCAGAAGATCGAAGACAACTGGTCCGACGCCGTCAACCGGCGCGACCAGTACGCGCTGGAACTGGTGCTTTCGCCGTTGTTTGTCGATGTGTCCGCCCAGGGCGACGTCACCACGCGCAACCAGCAAGTGGTGCAGGTAATCAGCGGCCAGGACAAGACGGTCTACCTGACGCAGAAGGTGATCACCGTGCGGCTGCTGGGCGATATCGCCGTGGCCAATGGCACCTACACTCTGCACCACAAGGTAAATGCGGCAGAGGTGGACGAGAAGGGCGTGTTTACGCACGTGTTTGAGCGCGTGCGCGGGGGCTGGCTGTGCATCAACTCGCAGCGCACCGTGCTGCGCCAGGACAACAACAGCAAGCAGAGGAAGCCCTCCACGGCCGAAGAGCCATTCCACATCCCGTTCTTCTCCAAAGGCGACAAGGGACCGCAATAGGCAGCCGAAGACGCAGAGACCCATCGGAGACACCCAGCTCTGTGGGTTTCCGACCCTTTCGCAAAAAACGCGAATGGATGGGGCACGGTGGATTGGAGCTTGCGACCTCGAACCGGTCTGAGATCTGCTTTAGAGCGCGGCCAGCGCCTCGGTCTGCGTGGCAAATAATCCCGCGTACTTGGTGATGCCCACCATGGTAAAGACCTTGGTGAAGTGCGGGGAGAGGCCGAAGCAATACACTTTCTGGCTCGCGTTCGCGGCTTCGATGAGGAGCTGAATCACCAGGGCGATGCCGCTCGAGTTAATGTAATCGACACCCGTGAAGTCCAGCAGGATAAGTTTGGTGGTTTCTTTGGGCAGCGACTGGTACGCGCCCAGAACCGCATCTTTCGATGTGCTCGCGATATCGCCCTCAAAGCGGAGAACGGCAACGGGATGGCCGGATGGAGCGGTCAGCTGGTCAACTCGGGATTTGGTCTCGGATTGCACTTGTCAATTTCCTCCGCTTTCATTCGCTTCGTGGTGCTAAGTTACACCGCTTCTCTATCCAGCTTGATCAACAGTCGCACATAACTGCTTTTTCCATCCAGGCCGGTCACCCACTCGGCTTCATCAACCAGAGCCTGAATGAGGAACATGCCCATGCCGCGCGGGTCTTCTTCGCCGTGCATCTTGCGATCGATATCGGGCTTGGCAGGTTGCTTCTTGATGCCGATGCCGTCGTCGATCACCTTCACTTCGAGAGAGTCGGGATCGGCCCGCAATACAACGCCCACGGAAAGTTTCTCGTTGAGCCGGTTGCCGTGCTCGATGGCATTGATGCAGGCCTCGGCGACAGCGGTTTTTAGATCCTCGATCCGGTCTTCGGGGAAACCTCTCAGCTTGGCGAGCGATGCAGCCGTACTCATGGCCACTTTTTCATAGCCCAAGTGTGTGGGTAGTCTCAGCTCCACGATGGTGGAATTCGATTTGCTCATGCCGGCATCTCCGCCGCATCCGATCCGTGACATAGCGCCAATGCGGTCATGTCGTCTGTCTTTGGGCCGCCTTCGGCAAATGCCTCAATGGCTGTCCACAATGCATCGAGGATACCATCGGCTTTCAGGGATGGGCACGTAGAAAATTCATGCAAAAGCCTTTCCGGCCCAAATTCCTCATCCCCCCTGAAGACCTCAGTCAAGCCGTCGGTATAAAAGAGCAGCCTGGCTCCGGGCGAGAAATCGCGGCTTTCGCCGGTGTAGGTCATGCCAGGCAACATGCCCAACGGCGTGCCGGCAGCGTCGAACTGATACGGTTCCTTGCCGGGCGCAATGAGAAAGCCGGGATTATGACCGGCGTTGACGATTTCGATCTGGCCCGGATCAGGATGCAGGCGCATGAAGATGGCCGTCACGTAGCGCCGGCGCGCCTCTTCGCCCTCGGCCCAGTGGTGCTGGTTCATGCGCGTGGCCAGCTCATCGAGCGGCATGCCCGTGACCGCCATGCCGCGAAACGCGGCGCGGAAGCTCATCGACATAATCGCCGAGGCCAGCCCCTTGCCTGCGACGTCGGCCACAGCCATCAATAAACTGCCGTCAGGCTGCTCCACGATATCGAGATAATCGCCGCCGACCTCGTAGCAGGCGTCGGAACGGAAGGCCAGCGAATACGCGGGAATGTCGGGCAGCGCCTGGGGCAGCAGCGAGCGTTGGATACGGCGCGCGGCCTCCAGGTCCTGGTGCATGCGCGCGTACTCCACGTTGCGCTTGTGGTTGCGCGCATTCTCGAGCGCCACGGCGGCCTGCAGCACCAAACCGTCGAGGAAATCAACCTCGTAGAGTGTCAACTCGCGCCCGTCGGGAGACGCGACCAGCAATTCCGTCATGGTGGCGCCGGCGCGATCGGCCAGCGGAAAGATAAGCTGGGCATCGTTATTGGTTGTGGCGCCGTTGGTCGCGATGTCGCCGTAGACGAGACTGGTGCCCGAAAACGCGGCTCCCGCCATTTCCAGCTCGCGCACTACGATGCGCAGCACAGACTCCAGTACCTCTTCCTCGCGGATGGTGGAGTGCACATGGCGCGAGGCCTCAAGCAGCGCCTGCAAGCGCGCCACCTGCTGCTGCAGTTCGATTGTCTCGCCGCCTGCCGCAAGGCCCAGGTCTGCCATCGAACCCCCGTGGAATTTCAATGTAGCATGGCAACGAGCCGGTCGGCATGGAATGATTTCGGCCGCGGCCTTTCGAAATTGTTCTATTTCCTTCGTGCCGCAGAATGATACCCTCGCAAGCATGAAAAAAGCATGGCTGCTGCTGGTTGTGCTTCTCGCTTCCCCCACGGCTTTTTCGCAGACCGCAAACGCGGCCAAAACTCCGCCAACACCGCTTGCTTCTTCGCCTGAAACGATCACGCTGGGGAACTCGGCGGTGGCGCTGAATGGGCCGTGGAAGTTCCAGCCGGGCGATTCGCCGTGGGTCAACGGCGCGCCCCTTTGGGCCCAATCGGGATTCGACGACTCGCACTGGGCGGCGATGGACCTTACTTCGAAGGCCGGAGCCATGGATCCCATGAACGGCACCACAGGCTATGTACCGGGCTGGACGCAGAAGGGCTATCCGGACCTGAGCGGCTATGCGTGGTACCGGCTGCGCCTGCGCGTGAAGAATGCGGACCAACCGTTGTGGCTGAAGATGCCTAACGATATCGACGACGCCTATCAAGTGTTCGCCAACGGACGCTACGTGGGGCAATACGGTCGCTTTTCTGGAAAGCACGTGACCCTGTACTACTCCGAACCCGCTTCGTTTGCGCTGCCGTCGCCGGGGCCGGACGGAGAGCTTGACGTGGCAGTGCGCTTTTATATGGGCGGCGCTACATTCTTCGGCGTTCCCGATGCGGGCGGCATGCACGAGGCGCCCGGGCTGGGGCTGGCCTCGACCATACGCCTGCTGCAGACTGCGGATTATGACGCCCTTGTGCATAGTGACTTCGGCTTGCTTCTACAGATGTTTCTCTTCATTCTGGTGGCTCCGCTGGCGCTGTGGGCGTGGCTCTACAACCGCCATGATCGCACCTGGATGTGGTTGTTTCTGGCGCTTGCCTGGAGTGTATTCAACGGCACCTGGAACGTGCTTGCGGCGCTGACCACCACATTCAGCATTGCGACGGCCACTTGGGAGGGCATCGTGTTCCTGCCCTTGTGGCTCATGTTCTGGTGGAACTGGTTCGGGCTGCAGGAAGAGAAATGGATTCCGCGCACTGCTTGGGCTCTAAGCGCGGCGATCATGCTGCTTTGGTTCTGCGTGCAATCGCCGTATCTTGGCCTGAATTTTGTGCCGCAGAGCGAACTGCACTGGTTCAACTCGGCAACGTACCTAGTCGCGATTCCTTTGTCATTGCTGATGATCCCGATTCTCGTACTGGGTTTTCGCCGCGACCGTCTGGAGGCCTTGATGGCGGCCTTTCCCATCGTGCTGGGCTCTTACAGCGGCTATGGCCCCTATCTTCTGAACACCTTCCACATTCGCAGTGTGTTCTATCCCTTCGGCCTGGGGATCGGGGTGGGCAATATGGTGGCGATGCTGCAGATTGTGGTGGTGGGAGCGCTGGCGCTGCGCCGTTTTGTACGCACGCAGGTCGTCGAATCGCTTACCCGGCAGGCAGCAAAGAAGGATCTGGAGCAGGCGCAACAGTTGCAACAGCGCGTGCTGGTTCCTGAGATCGTCAATTCGCGGGTCTTCTCGGTCGAATCGGAATACCGCCCCGCGCAAACCGTCGGCGGAGATTTCTTCCAGACGCTGACCAAGCCGGACGGAACTTTGCTGATTGTGATCGGCGACGTGTCCGGCAAGGGAGTGAGCGCGGCGATGCTGGTAGCCGTGCTGGTGGGCGCCATTCGCAACCAGGCCGAATACAGCCTCGATCCGGCGTTGATGCTGGCCACGCTCAACCGCCGGATGGTGGGCCGTTCCGGAGGACATTTCGCCACCTGCATGGCCGCCGAGCTCAGTCCCAGCGGGCAGGTGCGGATTGCCAACGCCGGACACATGCCGCCGTATCTGAACGGCAAGGAACTGGATTTGGAAGGTTCGCTGCCGCTGGGCATCAAGGACGAAGCGGAATACCGGATGCAAACCATCACATTGCGGCGTGGCGACAAGTTGCTGTTTATGACGGATGGCGTGGTGGAGGCAACCAACCGGGCGAAGGAGCTGTTTGGCTTCGACCGCGCTCGAGCCATCAGCAGCCAGCATGCGGCGGCGATCGTGGAGCAGGCGCAGATTTTTGGTCAAGAGGACGATATCACCGTCCTCGGGGTGGAATTCGCGGCGGCTTAGGGACTAGCGGCCGGCATGGAATTTCTCCAGTCCAGGCGACAGCGCAACCTTTATTTCGTGAATCAGTTTTCCGTTGGCTTCGTGATGTTGTCGATCACTAAGTTGGGCACGGACTCGTGCACAGCTTCGAGCTTGAGCCCAAGCTGCTCCTGCACAGCGGTGAAAATCGAGGGCCAGCTATCCGGATCGTGATCGGACCAGTCGCGGCCAAACTGAAGGGTGTAATTGTAGGTGCCGGTGAGGCCGGTCTTGTCGATGACGGGCGCTTCAACCATCGCACTCAGTACGCCGGCGACGGATCGCATGGAGGCGTTTGTTGCGTCGAACTCGAGGCCATGCTGCGATCCATGCGCCTGGATGTCGGTGGTTGGCGGAGGAGGCGGCGCCTCTCCTTCGGCGGGGGGCGGAGGCGGGGGCACAAGCTGCATTTTGACGCCGCCTTTGTCCACGACAAGGTTGTAGATGGAGCTGTTGCGCGTTTCAAGGTGCGTCTTGAGGCCGAAGCGGTCTGCCAGCAGCACACGAAGCGCGTTGCGCTTTTCGAGCCGGACCTCGTTCACTGTGAGCTGCGCGAGCCTGGCGTCGGCCGCTTCGTCGGAACGGGCCTGGATGGTGTAGAAGGTGTTCCCGACCCAGTCCGGCGCGCCGACGACCGGGGCATCGAAGCCGTAAGCAATCTGGATAAGGGCTTTGATAGGAAGGTTCGTGACCTCGAAACGGCTGGAGTGCGGCGGGCTGGAGACGGATGCGTGAAAATTGGCGTCCGTGGGCTGTGCGGGGCGAATGGTGGCGACGTCAAAGGTCAGCGTGGGCGTGTAATTGGGTTCATCGACGATGGGAGCCTGTGCGTGAAGGTGCAGGCTGCACGCGATGACGAGAAGGGCCGCGAAAAAACCGATATGCCGGTGAAGGATGGGGAAGATGGAGCGGAACATGAACGTTAAACTCCTTGTGGGAATGATACGGGAGGGCCAGCGGCCCAGTTCCCGCCGGGTTCCAGAATTTGACACGAAAAACGAAGTGCATCGGTCAGTTCGTTCGCAGCAGCAGGGCCGGCGGATTACTTACCCGTGTATTCCTGGAATAGCTCGGGGAACTGGTTTCTGGATCGTTCTTTGCCGCTCATGAGTCCGATTTTAGAATTGCGCGACCACCGGCCCCCGTTAGAACATATGGTATTGTCGAATCAATCCCGCACCTGAAAGTGACGGGGCTTCTCCCTAGTCCCAACCGTCAATTGCCTTGAGTTTTTTCATCGCGTGATTTCGCCTGATGCGCTTTTCCTTTTTCGAGCGGGGCGGCACGCGCGGAGCTGAATTTTTATCTCCAAAAGAAAGGCGAAGGTATCCCGATGAACCCGATTGACGAAGCCGCTGACGCAAACCTCGTCCTGACGCTTGAGGAGATCGCGAACCTGGCAGAGGAAGAGGGCAAGCCAGCCGATACGCTGATGAACGTGGTGGCGCTGATTGCCACACGATTCAGGACCGATGTTTGCTCGGCGTACCTGCTGGAGCCGGACCGCTCTAACCTGGTACTTGCCGCGACGCTCGGTCTGCATCCGCGCTCCATCGGCACCTTGCGCATGCCGTTGCACGAAGGCCTCTCCGGCCTGGTTGCGGAACGGTTGCTTCCGGTGGCTGTGGCCGATGCGCAAGAGCATCCCCGCTACAAGTACTTCAAGAACTCGGGAGAAGACGAGTACCACTCATTTCTCGGCGTGCCGCTGATCGACCGCGGCGTGCTGCAGGGCGTGCTGGTGGTCCAGACCAAAGATCCGCGCGTATTTCGCGAGAGTGAGATTCGCATGCTGGCGGAGGCGGCGAACCAGGTGGCGCCAGTGGTGAGTGAGGCGCGGACGCTTGACCGCTTCATTGCTCCGGCGCAGGAGAAGTTGTGGAAGCTGGCGCGCAACGTGTGGTGGAGCTGGGACCAGGAGTGCGTGAGCCTGTTTCGCGATCTGAATCCGGTGCGCTGGCGAGCGCTGAACCAGAATCCGATTGCGCTGCTAAATGAGACGCCGTTGAGTGAGATCGAGCGCAGAGCCGCGGAGCTGGCACTGCACAGCCGCATCAACTATGCGTACCGGCGCCAGCAGGAGTATCTGAACGACGACCGCACATGGGGCGCAAACCACGCGGGCGTGCTGCGGCCGCGGCCGGTTGCCTACTTCTCCGCCGAGTTCGGACTGCATGAGTCGCTGCCGATTTATTCCGGCGGCCTGGGCGTGCTGGCGGGCGACCACATCAAGAGCGCGTCGGACCTGGATATTCCTCTGGTCGGCGTCGGGCTTTTCTACGGGCAGGGCTACTTTCTGCAGCGGCTCGACGAAAAAGGCTGGCAACGCGAGGAGTATCTGGAAAACGATGTAAATCAACTGCCGATGCAGCCGGCCATTGGCGCGAACGGCGAGCCGGTGGTGGTGGAAATCGCCACGCGGGGCAGCACGATTCGGGCCAAGGTGTGGCGCGTGCAGGTGGGCCGCTGCGATCTTTTGCTGCTGGACTCGAATGTGGCGGGCAATGCGCCAGAGGATCTGGACACCACCTCGCGGCTCTATGGCGGCGACGCGCGCACGCGCATCCGGCAGGAGTTGCTGCTGGGCGTGGGAGGATTTCGCGCGCTCAAGGCCATGGGCATTACGCCCGGCGTTCTGCACTTGAACGAAGGCCACAGCGGATTCGCGGTCTTCGAGGCGATTCGAAGCCGCATGGAAGAGGAAGGCCTGGATTTTTACGCGGCTGCGCGGCAGATTCCTCGCGAGGTGATCTTTACCACACACACGCCGGTGCCCGCGGGTCACGACCGGTTCAGTCCCGACTTGATCGAGGAGCACCTTGGACCCTTGCGCGATCAACTGGGCATTTCGCACGAAAACCTGATGGGATTCGGCCGCGAGCATCCCACGGACTACGGCGAGTCTTTCTGCATGACGGTGCTGGGCCTGAAGCTGGCGCGGCGCGTGAACGCGGTGAGCTCGCTGCACGGCGAAGTTTCGCGCGCCATGTGGAGAGGCCTGTATCCCGATGGTCCGGAAGACGCAGTGCCCATCGGCCACGTGACCAACGGCGTGCACGTGCCGTCGTGGCTGGCGCCGCAGATGCGCCGCCTCTACGATCGCCATCTGGGCGTGGGCTGGCAGCGCGTGAGCGGCGCGGCGCAAACCTGGCAGGCAATTGAGAACGTGGACGACGGCGAATTGTGGGAGACGCACTTCAGCCTGAAGGGGCAGCTCTTTAACTTTGCGCGCAGGCGCGCACGGGAACAGGCTCGATCGCCGCGGCGAGTCGGATGAAACGCTGAAGAAGCTCGACAAGGTGCTCTCGCCCGACGCACTCACCATAGGCTTTGCTCGCCGCTTCGCCACTTATAAGCGCGCCAACCTTTTGCTGGCCGACATGGAGCAGCTGGCCGAGATGGTGAACGACGCCAAACGGCCGGTGCAGTTTGTTTTTGCCGGCAAGGCGCACCCCCACGACGAGCCCGGCAAGCGCGTGCTGCAGCAGATCGCGCAGATGATGCGCAACTCCGACTTTGCCGATAAGTTCGTTTTCATTGAGGACTACGACATTAACGTGGGCCGGTATCTGGTCCAAGGCGTCGACGTGTGGCTGAACAATCCGCGCCGTCCGCTGGAAGCCTCGGGCACAAGCGGCATGAAGGTGGTGCTGAACGGCGGCCTCAATCTTTCCATTTTGGATGGATGGTGGGCTGAGGCCTACGACGGGCTCAATGGCTTCGCCATCGGAACGGGCAGGACACACTCCAACATGGATGTGCACGACAGGCGCGACGGCGAAGCGCTCTATCGCGTGCTTCTCGACGAAGTGATTCCGCTGTATTACGATCGCGACCGCGACGGGCTGCCGCGGGGCTGGATCAAGCGCATGAAGCGGACGATTCGCACACTGGGATGGCGCTTCAACGCGGACCGCATGGTGATGGATTACACGTCGCGGTGCTACGTTCCTGCGGCGGGCGGGACGTCGAGCGAGGTGAGGACGCCGGCGTAGGCGTGGAAAACGGAAATTACCACTCGCGGCGCACGCCGAAGACATCAAGCCGCTCATCGTTGCTGAGCAACGGCAGATCTTCATCGATGGCTTGCGCGGCAAGCATACGGTCAAATGGATCTTTGTGGTCAGCGGGAAGGCGTCCCGCACGCAGGGCATGTTCGACCGAAATCGAGAGCAGGACGTAGCCCGCTGCGGTCACCTTTGGAATGAAATCCCCGACGAGTACCTGCGCGAGGGAAAGCTTTCCAAGCCGGTACTTGGTGGCAATTTCCCAGGCGGATGCGGCGGAAACCAGAATCTCATTTGCGGGAGCTTCGATGAGTTTCCGCGCCCGCGCTGAGAGCAGATCCTTGCGAAAAGCTGCCCACAAAAGCGCATGCGTATCGAGCAGAACTCTCATTCACCCTCGCCGTTCCAAAGGCGAAGCTCGTCTTCCGGGAGTGGCTCGAAGAACTCAGGCCCGACATCGCCTAATCCCTCGAGAAATCCGAGGCGCTGGCTGGCGGGAACGGAATCCACAGGTACCAGGCGCACCACAGGTTTGCGCTCGCGTCCGGACGTGATCCGTACATCCTCCCCGTTCAGCGCACGCTGCACCAATTTGGAGAGATTCGTCTTGGCTTCGAAGATGGTCGCGGTAGGCATGATCTCACACTGCTAATTTAGCTTAGCTAACATAGCATTATTTGTCAATACGAGTCTATTGCACTGAATAAAAAGGCTATAATTGAATCGCAGATCGGCTCTAGCTCACAAGTTCCATCTCTTTGAGCGATTCCGAATAGGGCGCGCGTAACACGCCGCGTTCGGTGATGATGGCCGCAATGTATTTGGCTGGGGTTACGTCGAAGGCCGGGTTGCAGATGCCCACGCCGTCGGGCGTCACCTGCTTGCCGACGTGATGCGTCACTTCTTTCGCCGAGCGCTCCTCGATGGGGATCTGGTTGCCGGTGGGTGTGGCGAGGTCGATGGTTGACCATGGCGCGGCAACATAGAATGGGATGCCATGCTCGCGCGCCAGGATGGCGACGTTGTAGGTGCCGATCTTGTTGGCGGTGTCGCCGTTGGCGGCGATGCGATCCGCGCCCACCACCACAGCCTGAATGCGTCCCTGGCGCATGAGGCTGGCGGCCATGTTGTCGCAGATGACCGTGGTGGGAATGTGGTCGGCCATCAGCTCCCACGCCGTGAGCCTTGAGCCCTGCAGGAACGGACGCGTCTCGTCGGCGTACACCATGATTTTCTTGCCGCGCTCGACGGCCGAACGGATGACGCCCAGCGCCGTACCGTAACCGCATGTGGCCAATGCGCCGGCGTTGCAATGCGTCAACACGCCGCCATCTTCGGGCATCAATTCCGCGCCAAACGCGCCCATCGCCTTGCACGCGGCAATGTCTTGCTCATACATTTCATGCGCTTCGGCCAGGAGTTTTTCCTGAATTTCAGCGAGGGACGCGCCGGAGGCCAAAAGTCTGGAAAAAAGCGCCTTCATGCAGTCGATTGCCCAGAAAAGATTGACGGCTGTGGGGCGGGTTGCGGCCAGGCGCGCACAAATGCGCTCGAACTCCGGGGCAAATTCCTGCGCAGTGCGGGCTTTGGTGTTCTTCGCGCCCAGGGCGACGCCGTAGGCCGCGGAGACGCCGATGGCCGGCGCGCCGCGAACCACCATGGTGACAATCACATCTGCCACCTGTTCATAGGTTGTAGCGAGCACGTAGCTCTCTTCGAGGGGGAGCTTGGTCTGATCGATGAAGCGGACCCCCTCGGGGGTCCAGGTAAGGGTGGGAATCATGCAGTTTTAGTGTAAATGGCCATTGCATGGAGCAGGCATTGCATGCAGCAGTCTCTTGGACGAGCGGGTCAGCATCAGAGGAGCCAACCCGTTGCCAACATGCCCTGTCCAATTGTCTGCTGCATGCAATGCCCCCACGCGGTGGTGGACGACACCCGCCCGCGGTGCGTAGAGTGGTTGCGGCAGCTTTCAGGCAATCTTTTTTACATTCCGCGGAGGAAGAACTTTTATGGCATCGCGCTCCACGCCCGCATCTGCACCCAGTGCGCCCAATTACACAGGTCCTTTCATCATTGTCACCGGCCTGTTTTTGATCTTCGGCTTCCTGACCAATCTGAACAGCAATCTCTCGCCGAAACTCGAAGACATCTTCCATCTCAGTCACGCCTGGTCGAACCTGGTGACTTCGTCGTGGTTTTTTGCCTACCTGCTCTTCTCGGTCCCAGCCTCCAAAGTGATTGAGATGGTGGGCTACAAGCGCACCATGGTGATTTCACTGTTCGTGATGGTGGTGGGCGCGCTGCTCTTCGTGCCCGCGGCTGCGATGATCAGCTTCCCGTTCTTCCTTACCGCCAGTTTCGTGCTGGCCACGGGCGTTTGCGGACTGCAGACTTCGGCCAATCCCTACGTTTCGATTCTTGGTCCGGAATCGAGTGCTCCGGCGCGGCTCACTTTGGCACAGGCATTCAATTCGCTGGGCACGGCCATGGCCCCGATCGTGGTGGGCGTATTCATCCTGACCGATCCTTCAAAGGTGACGAATCAAGCGGCCATCGCGCACACCGTGCAGAGTCCCTATATCGCAATCGCATGCGCTCTGCTGGCGCTGGCCTTCATCATCATGGGGATGCATCTGCCGGCGATCACCGGAACGCGCGATTTCCGGCCGGCGCAAGGCGCCGACGCGATCGCCGGACGCAGCATCTGGAGCTACCGGCACACGGTCCTGGCCATGATCGGAATCTTCCTCTATGTCGGCCTGGAAATTGCGCTGGCCGCCAACGCCATCAAGTTCTTTGAGACACAAGGGAGCGCGATCGACGATTACCTGCGGTGGGCGCAACCATTCGCCCATGCGGTCAGTGGTCTTTATCCGCAGGGAATCGGAGAAAAGGAAGTTGTCGCCGTGCTGGCCTTCTGCTATCCACTCGCCATGATGATCGGGCGCTTCGCGGGAACCGTGCTGATGAAGACCATCAAGGCTCACAAGTTGCTGGCCTTCCTCGGCGTTTTGGGCGTTGCCCTGATGATCGTCGGAATGTTCTCGACGGGCCATGTTGCCATCTGGAGCTTGATCCTCTGCGGATTTGCCAACTCCATCATGTATCCGACGATCTTTGCATTGGGAATTGCCGAACTGGGACCGTTGACCAGCAAGGGCTCGGGCGTGATCACGATCGGCAATTTTGGCGGAGCAGTGATTCCACCGCTCTTCGGGTTGGTGGCGGACAAAGCGGGCTACCAGCACGCATTTCTGCTGGTCATCGCCTGCTATCTCTTCATGACCTATTACGGTGTTTCGGGATACAAGCCGGAGCGGTAGAGCTGACTGCAGCTCAGGTTTTCTTCAGCATCAATTTACGAGGCCCTCCGGCGCGCCGGAGGGCTTGCTATTTCTGCCGTTTGCTCGACCGCGCGAGCGGAGAAACTGGCGCTCACGGGAGGTGATTTGGTGCGCCGCGGCGCGGCAAACCTGCCCTGAACCGCGACACGGGCCTGCACCATTCCGCGACAGAGATTGCAGCACATTGCGACACGATCTGGACGCAAACGCGACAACCTGAATCGCCTCGCGGCAAAAACGGCGCAAGGAAAATTAAAGAATATGACTAAAGTTATTTTGGTCAGGACCGATGAACCGTGTGGATGCGAACAGGCCCATCCGGAAGCAAGGGCGGCTTTGGCAGGACGTGCGAAGCGCCAGCGGATTTAAGGGCCAAGATGCATCCGAGAAGGAGTTGATTCCATGGCCCTCGGTGTTTTGAACAATCTGTCGGCGATCTACGCTGAGAATAATCTCAACAACACGAACGCCAGCCTGCAGACGGTGCTACAGCAGTTGTCGTCGGGGTCGCAAATCAACTCCGGGGCAGACGACGCGGCTGGCCTCTCGCTGGTGAATGGCCTTGCGGCCAACTCAGCGGCCCTCACGCAATCTGAGACCAACGCGACTGAAGGCGTAGGCTTGCTGCAGGTGGCCGATGGCGCTCTGTCGCAGGTCACAAGTCTTCTGAACCGCGCCATTACTCTGGCGACGGAAGCCTCCAACGGCACGCTGAACTCAGTGCAGGAGAGCGCGGCCAACCAGGAGTACCAGTCGATCATGGCCGAAGTGAACAACATCGGGCAGACGACTACCTACAACCAGGAGCAGGTGTTTGGCGGAAAGACCGAGGCGATCTACACCGGGGACTCGTCGACCGAAGGATCTTCGATCGACGATCTGAATATCCGGACGCTTTCGGAATCCAGTGTAGGCGACACGGACGGCGCGATGGCGTACAGCAACGGCGGGTCGAACGTGTTTATCAATTTATCGAGCGGCGGCAATAACGCTTCGCTGACCGATAGTCTCGGCGCGTCGACATCCACTACGACGGTCGACATCGGAAGAATGACCTCTGGAGCGGACGGTAGCGCGGTTTCGGCAACCACCACCGTCAGCGTAGGCGCCGGCACCAACTACAAGAACACGGTGCAGGGACTGATCAGCGCCATCGACAACTCTGGCCTCGGTCTGGACGCGACCTTCACAACCGCCGCGCAGGCGGGTGCAGCGGCCGAGGCGACGGCTCTGGCGTCGACCAGCGGCGGCGGCAGCATATCGGATACCGGCATCGAAATTACCGCATCCGGCATCGGCGCCAGCGGGACCAATGCCAATGGCGCGGGCGTAGTTGGATATATCGCGGCTCTCACCGTCAGCGACACGCTTGGCGGCACGCTCTCCATCATCGGTTCAGACGGCAACACCCACGTCGTCAGCCTGGGCACCGCCAACTCCACCGACACCTTGGCGAATCTGGCATCCACTATCAACGCGGCAGACTACGGCGTCACCGCGACCGTAAATTCCACGACGGGCGCGCTGCAGTTCACCACGGCCAATTCCAATGTCTCCGTGTCTGCTGCCAACCTGACGGAAAACCCCACCGCCACGATTCAACCGGCGATTCAGGTCGCGGGATCGACGATCGGGACCATCACGGTCGCCAATATCAACGACCAGCTCACCGGAACTCTGAGCATGATCGAAGGCGCGGACACCCTGGGCACCGCAGGGACCCTGGCCACCCTGAACAATACGACCCTTGCGGCGTTGAAAGCCACCATCAACAGCAACACTGCCGCCTCAGGCATCGTCGCATCGCTCAATGCCGCAGCCATCGGCACTCTGGGCCAACCCGGGTACCAGGCCATCGGCACAGTGATGACCTTGAGCAAGGCTGACGCGATCAACAATACGGCTGGTCCCAGCAATGCTCCCGTTGTCGATCTCGGGACACCCTCAGTCTCCACCACGGGCATTGCGGTTGGAGCTTTAGTCAATTCGACGACCGTGGGCGTCGTAGCTGGAAGCGGCGGCAGCCTCGGTTCTCTTTCCGTAGCCCAGGCAGGGGATACGCTGGGTAGTGGAACCATCGACATCACGGACGGCGCGGGAAATGCGGCAAACATTGTGCTCAACGCCGCCGGCCAAACGCTGCAAACAATTGCCAATGACATCAACAACGTTGGGGGTGTAGGTAATTACGGCGACGGGATCGCTGCGGTGCTCAATTCGACCAACACAGGTCTCACTTTCTATGAGGAAGGGACACCCACCGATACACCCGTAATCACCGCCGCAAACCTTACAGACACTACCGCGGCGGGGACGGGAACCTATACTGCCAGCGTTGGCTACGACGGCTTTGGAAGCGGCGCCGGCGCTCTGGGCGGTTTGACAGTTGCCGGCGGCACCACCGACGTTCTCAACGGGACCCTGAGCATTACCGAACCCACTGGAACAGTGGTGCCCGTGACCCTCACCAACCAAACGCTCAGCGAGCTGATGGCCACCATCAACGGTACCGCCGCCTATGGGATCACAGCCAGTCTCAACCCGGCCGGCACAACCCTGTTGTTTACGGCCACTAGCGGAGACGCCGTGAACCCGCTGATTTCCAACACCGGAAATATCACGGATACCACCCCGGCCGTGGCCACCGACCTTACCATGACCGATGTGCCCACCCCGGGCCTTGCGCCCTCGACCGAGCTCGGCACGGTGGCATTGAGCGGAACGCTCACCGGCAGTATCGCCTTTGGCACCCTCGCCTCCAACTCCATCACCATCGGGGCCACGGATAACACGGGCGCCACGCTGGCCTCCACCATTGACGCAGGCAACTACGGCGTCACAGCGAGCTACTCCAATGGCACGATGACGTTCAGTTCCGCGAACTCCGCCATGACCGTGGGTCTCACGAACCTCAAGGCAGGAGGGGTAGCCGTGGGAGCACTGCAAGGAACTCCGGTTACCTCCTCCGCCTACTACAGCATCGGCGTCTCGTCCGCCAACGGCATCACCGATACCAGCACCCACGGCGGCACGTCGAATATAGGCATCACGATGGATGTCAGTTCGACCGGCGGAGTAGCCACCATGAGCTACACCGACGACGCCGGCGAAGCGCTGAATACCACCGACCTGGGCAATCAGACGGATGCCGAAGCCGCGTTGAACGATCTGAACGTGGCCATCAGCGACGTGGCGGCGCAGGACGGCTACATCGGCGCCCAGATCAACACGCTGAACTCGATCAGCCAGGTGATGAGCACGCAAAAGGAGAACGTGCTTTCGGCGCAGAATGCAGTACAGGCCACCGACTATGCTTCGGCGACTTCGAACATGTCGAAGTACGAGATTCTGAGTCAGACGGGGATCGCTGCATTAGCGCAAGCTAACCAGGTGCAGCAGGAAGTGACCAAGCTCTTGCAGTAAACAAGTTTCGTAAGATTGCAATACCTTCAAGACAACCCAGGGACAGGGCGGCGGCAGGGCGAAAGCTTTGCCGCCCATTTCTTATGGCAGGGTCGCCTCAGAGAAACGGATTTCGGACTTGAAGGCCTCCAAAGCGCTGGCCATGCTGAAGGTCCTCGGAAAAAAGGATCTCGCACCGCGCCTGGATTGCAGCCGAGACGATCAGAGAGTCGTACCAGGAAAGCCCGCTCTGGGCGTGCAGAAACAATGCCTCCGCATAGAGAGCCTGGGACGAATGCACGGCAAGCAGCGGACGAAAGACGGCTATCAGGTATTGCCCGGCGTCCGCGGACTGCATGGGTTGGGAAAACTTTCTCAATGCAACATTGAAGAACTCCTGCACAACTTGATAGCTGATGACTCCCTTTTGCGCTGTCAGGGCCTCACGGATGAGTTGCGCGGCTCTTTGGGACTTCGCTGGCGCGCTTTGATCGAATGAGTAAACGAAGATATTTGTATCGAGAAAAAATCTATCGCTCATTCAGTTCTTCCCTGCTGAAGCGTCGGCCCGCATCGACACTGCGCAGTCGAACCATCAAGGCGTCGAATCCCTGTGCGTCTCCTGCGCTTTGCGTAAACTGCATGAGCCATTCTCGGAACGCTTCGTTCAATGTTCGGCGCTGTTCTCGCGCGATCAAGCGCGCTCGCTCAATTAGGTCTTCGTCGGCACTCAGGGTGATGTTTTTCATACGAAAACAGTGTACACTATTTTCGTGTATATGATTCGACCCTATCCAAGAGCAGAAGGAGGAGTTTCTCGCTCCTTGCGCCTTGGTTAAATATCAAATAAAAGAAAATAAACATCTTAATCGGTTGCGCTCGAGAAAATCGGGGAGCTTCTTTTACCACTGACCGGTCGTCAGGTACTCGTCCATTGCCTTTGCCGCTTTGCGGCCGGCGCCCATGGCGAGGATGACCGTTGCGCCGCCGGTGACGATGTCTCCGCCAGCAAAAACGCCGCGCTTGGAGGTACGCATCGTGTCGGGATCGGCCACGATGTATTTCCACTTCGTCGTGGCGAGGTCGGGAGTGGTGCTCTGGATGAGGGGATTGGCGGTGGTGCCTACGCCGATGATGACGACGTTGGCGGGGAGGACGTATTCGGAACCGGCGATCGGCACTGGGCGGCGGCGGCCGCTCGCGTCGGGCTCGCCCAGTTCCATGCGCACGCAGCGCGCGCCGGTGAGCCAGCCTTTTTCGTCGCCGAGAAACTCGATCGGATTGGTCAGCATGCGGAATTCGATGCCTTCTTCGCGGGCGTGCTTTACTTCTTCGGCGCGGGCGGGCATTTCGGTCTCAGATCGCCGGTAAACGAGTGTGGCCGTCTTCGCGCCCAGACGGCGTGCGGTGCGCACCGCATCCAGCGCGGTGTTGCCGCCACCCACCACGATCACGTCCCGGTCGCGGCAATCGTAGATGGGCTGATCAAATTCTGGGAACTTGTAAGCGCGCATTAGATTGGTGCGGGTGAGAAACTCGTTGGCGGAGTAGACGCCGTTCAAGTGCTCGCCAGGCACGCCGAGAAACACGGGCAGTCCCGCGCCGGTGGCCACGAAGATTGCATCGAACCCTTCGATGCGCATCAATTCGTCGAGCGTGACGCTCTTGCCGACCACCACATTGGTCTCGAACTCGACGCCCATGCGGCGCAGGTTGTCGACCTCTTCCTTCACGATGGCTTTGGGCAGGCGAAACTCGGGAATGCCGTAGACGAGCACGCCGCCGAGCTCGTGCAGCGCTTCAAAAACTCGGACTCTGTGGCCCTTCTGGATGAGATCGCCCGCGGCGGAAAGCCCTGCCGGACCGCTGCCCACGATGGCTACGCTTTTGCCGGTGGGCGGAGCGATGGCGGGCAAACCTAGTTGACCGCTTTCGCGCTCGAAATCGGCGATGAACCGCTCCAGGTTGCCGATGGCGACGGGCGCGCCCTTCCTGCCGATCACACAACCGCCTTCGCACTGGCTCTCCTGCGGGCACACGCGGCCGGTGATGGCGGGCAGCGCGTTATCCTCGCGCATTTTCGCGGCTGCGGCTAGAAAATCGCCTGCGCAGATGAGGGCCACGATGTCTTTAATCTTGACGCCGACAGGACAGTCGAGCTGGCAACCGGGGTGAGCGCAGGCGATGCAGCGCGTGGCTTCAGTTACAGCTGCGGGTGCAGAAAGTCCCTGGTTCACCTCTTCAAAGTTGTGCGCGCGCACTTCGGCGTTGAGTTCGGGCATGCGAACCCGCGGAATCCTGATGCGTTCTTTCGCCGGAAGCGGATTCGCGTCAGACAAGTTTGGTCTCTCCCAGCGCTCCCAGGCCCTGTTTTTCGAGTTTTGCTCGCAGTTGCGCGGACTCTTTCTCTTTCGTAGCAATCGCGGCGCGGTGTTCGGCCAACTCTTCCGCGCGGTGCTGGTCGAACGCATTCAGTGACTGGCACTCCTGGCCACGGTACATGGCATTGCGCTGCATCAACACCTCGAAGTTCACCAGCGAGGCGTCGAACTCCGGCCCATCGACGCAGGCGAATTTGCTCTGATTACCCAGCAACACGCGGCAGCCGCCGCACATGCCTGTGCCGTCGACCATGATGGAGTTGAGGCTGACCATGGTCTTGATGCCGAGCGGCGCAGTGACCTGGGCCACCGCGCGCATCATCGGTACAGGGCCCACGGCGAGTACGAAGTCCAGCTTGCGACCGGCGGCGAGAAGCTCTTCGAGTTTCTTCGTGACGAGGCCCTGTTCGCCGTAGCTGCCGTCGTCGGTGAGGATGTAGGCCTCGTGGCTGGCGGCGCGCACTTCGTCTTCAAAGATCACCATCTCGCGGTTGCGCGCGCCCTCGATGAAGATGACGTGGTTGTCGGAGTCCAGGAGCGCTCTCGCGGTAGGCAGCGCCATGGCCGTGCCTACACTGCCAGCCACAATCGCGGCGGTTCCGTACTTCTTAATCTCGGAGGGGCGGCCAAGAGGGCCGACGACGTCGAGAATCGCGTCGCCTGTTTCAAGACAATTGAGCAGCGAGGTGGTCTTGCCCACGGTCTGGACCACAATTGTTATGGTTCCGGCCGCGGGATCGGCGCTCTTGATGGTGAGCGGAATGCGCTCGCCGTTTTCCATGACGCGCAGAATGACGAACTGGCCCGGCCGCTGCTTGCGCGCAATGCGTGGGGCGACGATGGTGAATTGCCGGATGTTGAGACCGGCGGTGCGGGCTTCCACAATCCTGAACACAGCTCGACTCGTCCTTGGGAAGTAGCTTTGCGCGCGGACCCAACGCACACGCGCACCCGAGAGAAAAAATTCCCCGAAGCACGCTGATGGACCGCTTGTTCAGCACTGATTATTCAGGAATTGCCTGCGATGGGGTGTGACGCGAATCACGCGGGGATTGAGGTGGCTGGCTTCTCTTACTGCTGTTGCGCCTTCCAAAGCTGATAGAGACCCCAGGCCGAGAGCGTGCAATTGTCGCGGATGGCGCCATCGAGCATCATGCGCTCAAATTCTGCGATGGAAACGGAGCGGACGGCCAGATCGTGCTCTTCGGCGTCGGGATCTGCGTGGGCCGGCGTGAGGCCGGTGGCCAGGTACACGTGTTGCCGTTGCCTGAGGAAGCCGTATGCGATCCAAAGCGTTCCCAGGCGTGTCATTTGCTCGGCGTCCATGCCGATTTCTTCCCGGAGCTCGCCGCGCGCCAGCTCTTCGGGATTCTCGATTTCCATCTCCCAGCCGCCCTGAGGCAGCTCCAGCGCGCGCTCCCTGAATGGTGTAGCGGAACTGCTCGACAAGCCAGATACGGCCGTCCTCAATGGGCAGGATGATCGCCGCGTCGTGTTTCTCCACCACGCCGTAGATGCCCTTCTCGCCGTTGGCGCGCAGGATTTCGTCTTCGCGCACGCGCATCCAGTGGTTGCGGTAGACTTCGCGGCTGGAGAGAGTGGTGATGGTTCGGCCGGAGCCGAGATTGTCCGGATGCATCAGGTCTCCTTTGCGGCCCGTGGTGCGCCGCGCGGCACACATCGTTACGCAGAGATAAGGATATTGGTGGCGTGTGAAGTGATTGTTATCTCTAAAGCACGATTACTTCGAGAATAAGAACGACAAGGAACACGAATTTGAGAATGGCGACCGCCTTATACCTCGAAAGCGCTTCGGGAGGAAGACTCATAAGAATGCGTTCGCGCCTGAATTCCTCTCGAATGGTGCTAAAGTCGAAAGGGTATTCCCGTAAGCTTTCGCGTTGTTGTTGCAAGCCCTCTTCTGTCAATCGCCGCCTTAGCCGCCTCTCCCAGCCCGCGAAGAAGAACACACTTCCAATTGTCAGTATGTAAAGTACGGCTTTGAATACGAGCATGGCCTAACGCCTCGCCGCTGCGCACAATTCTACATAAGACAGAGTGCTGACTGCGCCATCTCGGCCAGCTCCGTCGTCTTCAGCAGTTCACCACCATCACCGAGCAGCCGGCGCGGGCGGGACGCCATTTCACCAGAAATTCCGTGACGGCCGAAGACTGCATGGTGCGCATGGCGCTGAACTGGTGATCCTTCTGGCTGTAAAGCAACGTGCCGCGCTCGCTCAGAACGGCCAGTGCGGGAACGCCTTTCTTGACGGGAACACCGTACTGCTCACCGATGTCGAGATTGGTGTCCATGTAACCGATGTTGATGGGCACCAGCACAAAGTTCGCGTCGAGAATCGGTTTGTTGCGGGCGTCGTGGAAGTAAAGGTCCAGCACCTGGCAGTCACCGCACCAGTTGCCGCCGAAATCGAGCAGAATGCGGCGATGCGTTCTGGCCGCGGTCTTGAGGGCGGCCGCCAGGTCGGCGCGGGCCTGCGCAGGATCGGGATAAATCGTGCGATCGGCGGAGTTGGCCGTGCCGGCGGCAAGGGCCAGGAGCGCCGCCAGAACCAACAGTTTCACGGTCTTCATCGGGGACCTCCAGCGCTGTTCTCAGGATGCCATAAGCAGGGTGCCAGGGACCATTTCGAGGACTTTGTGCGACAATATGGAGTTGAGGAAGCGCGCCGAATGACTCCGAGCGCGCGGAGGATTTATCGATGGGCGATCTACTTCAGCCGTGGCACCTGGTTCTGATTGCGGCGGTTGCATTTTTGCTGTTTGGCGCCAGACGGTTGCCGGAGCTGGGTAAGGGATTGGGCGAGGGATTGAAGGGGTTCCGCGAAGGCATCAGGGGAATTACAGATCCGGGGCCGTCAGCCCCTACGCAACAGTCCAGCGTGAACGCGGCGCCGCAAAGCGCATCGACAAGCAGCGGCAAAGCGACTTATCAATGCCCGAATTGCAAGAACGTTCTGACAGCCAACGCCCCGAATCCGAATGCGGCCGAAGACAAGGGATTTTGCCCCGAGTGCGGAAACAAGTTCGATAAGAAAGCGGCGCTGGTTTAGTAACGCTGAACGATCCGGAGCGCGGGTCGGGAGACCCGCGCTACAGCCGGCCGGGAGGCCGGCGTACATAAGGCAGAATGGCCTGTGCGATTGCACAGGCCATTGTTTTTGGGCTTCATTCCTAAGTCGGTTCGACAATAGGTATCGCCTGCCTTTTTGCTTTCCCACCCTTTTCGCAAATGCGCGAAAAGGATGGGGCACGGTGGCAATAGTCCGGGGCCCGAGCAATGGAACTTTCTTGATGGCTCGGGCTTATTTGTATTCCTGCGCTGAGGGATAGTAGCCCGGCTTGGCCGTGATCACGATGTTGGGCCGGTTGACGCGCACTTCGATATTGCGGTACCGGTCGTCGTAGATCGATAGATGACTGGCGTAAACCAGCGTGTACTGGTTGCGGGCCTCGTCGGCGATCTTGGCGTAGCTCTTTTCCATGTTGTTCACGCCGCGCTCTGAGAACATATCGCCGCCGGTTGCCGCTACGTACTTGTACAAGATGTTGTCGTACGCCTCGAAGGGCAGATGGAAGCGATCGAGCCAGCCCTCACCCCAACGTGCCGATTCGCCCACAACCGTTGCATAGACGGCAATGTTGTTGGTCTGCAGGTATTGCCTGACCTCTTTAAAGGTGGCCTTGCTGCCGTATTCCTTGCCGTCGGAGATCACATAAATGACCCGCAGCCGATCCTTGGGGCGCGTGGAAAGTTCTTTGGCCGCACGGAGAATCGCGTCATTGAGAGTGTGAATCTCCTTAGGAACGCTGAGACCGGAGATCGACTGAGTTGACTTCCCAGGCTGCAGGTTCGGGTCCGGGCAGCTGCCGTTCTGATAGATGGGGCATGCTCCAGACAAAGGGCCGTCAGTGACAGGCACCATGGGGTCGGTTCCGGTGGCCTGTGCCAGCGAGAGCACCGCAGGCAGGCGGTTGCTCTGCGCGCCGGTAAAGCCCGTCCACTCCTTGGCGCCATTGGTGTAGGTGAAAACTGCGGCCTCGTCGTAGGGTGTGAGCGCGCCCTGGATTGCGCTCATCGACTCGTTCACCTCGCGCATGTAATTCGAGGGCAGGGTCTGGTCGATGACAAACGCAACCGATATTGGCCTTGGATCCACGCTGAAGACGCGCAACGGCTCGCGGACATTGTTCTCGTAGACCGTGAAATCGCGCCAGGTGAGACCGGCAACCGGGTTTCCCTTGGTGTCCTTCACTGTAACTGGAACCACGACTTCGTTCACCTGCGCACGAATCACCGTGTTCAGGGCGCTAACGCCTTCTTCTGGCGCGGTATCCTGCGCGTTCGCAGGCGGAGTGGTCGCGGACGGAGGCTGGCTGGGAGGCGGCGGAGGGGGCTGGTCGGGCTGGCTCGGGCTGGAGGAAGAAGCGGCGGAGCCAGACGGCGTCTCGCCGGTGCCCATTCCAGGCGTGATGGGCCCTTGCGTTCCCGGCAGCGCGGTGGGCGCTTGCGGGGTGGGCGCATCGGGCACGGGAGTCTGCTGTTGGGCCAGAACTCCGGTTCCCAAACCCAGTCCGACACCCAGAAGCGCTGCCAGCGCAATAGCCCTTCCTTGAACGTTCACAGCCTTTTCGTCCTCCCTGAGCAAAAGAAGCGGAGCCAGTCCCGATTCCACCCGCTAAAGTCGATGCTGGCCCTTCATTTCGTGGCAGATCGACAATGTTCGTGCACAACTTAGGCCGGAGTATCCTCGTGAAAAACTATGAAACCACAGCAACTGACAGAGTATCAGACGCAGCAGAGGCACATGGGTTGCCTGCAAGCGGTGAAACGACCATGCCGGCCGAGAAAGAACCCGTGTATGCTTCCCCTTGAGGTCCCGTTTTCGTCTAACGGTTCAGGATGCTTCTCCGCAAGGTCATATTGACCGTGGTGATTGGGCTGCCGGCGTTCGCCGTGTCAGGTTGGGCTCAGCTTGCGCCTTCACCCGACGCAGCCCCGGTGAGCACCGCTCCCGCCCCGGCGCCTGACGAAACACCGGTGGCCACCTTTAAGACGAGCGTGAACCTGGTGGACATGTTTTTTACCGTCAAGGACAAGAACGGGAACCTGGTGCCGCACCTGACCCAACAGAACTGCACGGTGGACGAAAACAAGGAGCCGCAAACGCTGAAGACCTTTGTGGCCGAGACGGACCAGCCACTCACGCTGGGCATTCTGCTAGACACATCGGGCAGTCAGCAGCGCTTGTTGCCCATGGAAGTGGACGCGGCCAGCCAGTTTATTCAGCAGGTTCTGCGCTCGAAGGATGAGGCCTTCGCGGCGAACTTCGACGTGAATGTGGACCTGTTGCAGGACTACACCAACAGCCCTCGGCTGCTGACGCACGCGCTGAGCAAAGCACAAATCAACACCGCCGGCGGCAATGGATCGGGCATTCCCGGCCTGGGCGGAGGCACGGTACCAACAGTCGGCGACCCCAAGGGCACGCTGCTTTACGATGCCATCTACCTGGCCGCGAACGAAAAAATGAACCAGGAGACCGGCCGCAAAGCCATCATCATCCTGACCGACGGCGAGGATGAGGGCAGCCGCGAGAAGATCGCCGACGCGATTGGCGCGGCCAATCGGAACAACGTCATCATTTACATCATCCTGTGCGCGGACCGCGCCATGTATTGGAGCCAGGGCGAGGGCTACTACGGCTACGGGCCCGCCAGACGCATCTCGGACGAGACAGGCGGACGGCTGATCGATGTCGGGAATAATGGAAGCAAGCTGCAGGCTGCATTCCAGCAGATCCAGGACGAGCTGCGCACCCAGTATGTGGCCAGCTACACGCCGAGCAATGCCAAGGCGGACGGAACCTTCCGGAAAGTTACGGTGGACTGCCATAGTGACGCGGATCAGAATCTGAAAGTACAGGTGCGCAAAGGCTACTACGCGCCGTCCCCGGGCAACTAACCGGAATTCCTCTTCCTCAATTCTTCTTTCGCGCCGCGATGGAGGATTTCTCGATGAAAGCCGCCAGGTTTTTCGCGATGGCCATTCTCGCCGCGAGCATTCCCGTCGTGACTCAGGAGGCGGGGGCGCAGGATGCGGGCGATGAGGGCTCACAAAAAGCTGTTTACGCTCCACAGGGTCCGATGGGCTTCGGAGATGCGTCCGCATCGCACTCCTGGGAGATGAGCCCGGTAATCGGCGAACTACAGGACAAGCTGAACTCGGCAACAGCCAAGGTGGGAGACCACGTGGTGCTGAAGACGACCGAGAAGGTGATGACGGCCGACGGCACCGTGATTCCCAGGGGAACGCAGCTGCTGGGCCACATCACCCAGGTACAGACGTGCGACGCAACGCACCGGTACGCGCAACTGGCCATTGCGTTCGATCATGCGGAACTCAAGAATGGGCAAAGCATCGCGATTTTCACGCTGATCCGCGGCGTGAACCCCAGCTCGGGGGTGCCGGCGATGAATCCCATGAATCGCGGCGGCCCCATCAGCATGGGCGGGATGGACGAGTCGACAGTGGGAGGCACCACGACCGGCGGCGGCAGGGGCGGTCGCGGCGGTGGGCAGCCAAGCACTTTGGGCGACGGCGTACAGAGAACGCCTGCACCAACCACGTCCCCGGTTGGAGATCGAGCGGGCGACAATCCCGATCCGAATCCGCAGGGCGCGGTGATGCCTGCCGGAAATAGCGATGCGGATGAGCACGTCGGCGCGCATCAGCGTGCTGCGGCTCGCGCGGTCCCGCGCCCAACTGCGATTCCGGGCGTGATGCTCGCCGGGAATAGTACTGCGTCCGGCGTATTCCTCGCGTCCATGAAGGATATTCAATTCGCAAGCGGAACCCAGATGCAGCTGGGAATCACGGCGGACAGGTAAGACAGGGAACAAGGGAACAAGGGACCGAGGGAACAAGCTGGGGCCCGGAACCGCGCGGCGCGTGAGGAATGGCACCCGGCGACTTGGCCGCGCCGGATCTGCCTATTCCACCAAATACTCCCCGGAGCGTTCTTGTTCCTCTTATTCCCTCGGTCCCTTGTTCCCTACTGTCTGTTTTCGGACACTTCGTTACCGAAGTTGCGCGAAGTCGTAATCTGGCGCGAAGGGTTGGCTTTCGTTAGTATCGGCAGCAATGAGGAAAAACTTGAGGCTGCGGCGAAAATAATCTGCAGCTTCAGCCATCCCCGTCCGAGGAGCGTGCCATGACTTCGAATTGCGCCGTCCAGGAAAGCTTTGAGATCAGTCCGCGGTTTCGGCAAACCGTCGAAGAGAGAATCGCGCGCCTGGAGCGGGATGCGGCGTACGACGAGGCGCAACTGGACCGGCTCGACGACATCGATCACGTCCGCAGACAGATGCGGCTGGTGGCTGCCGAACGCGCCGAGGCCCTGCGCATGAGGATCTTCCTCGAGCGCGCCAGGCCGCGGCTGCCGCGGCCGCTGATCGAGCTGTGAAACAGTTGTCAGTGATCAGTGATCAGTTCTTCCCCGCCGTAACCGTCTTTAATGCTCCGTGCCAGCTGTGCAATGCTTCACAGTTCGCGGATACGCATTTCCACAACTTCGTCTCTAGCATTTTCCGTACACTGGTGCGAGAGCGTAACGCGCTATGGCGAGCCCTTCGAAAAAATTGGATTACTTCGTCGTGGATGTCTTCACGGAGACGCCGCTGGCTGGCAATCCGCTGGCGGTGGTCGAGAATACGTGCGGCCTGACGACGGAACAGATGCAGGCCATCGCGCGCGAATTCAACCTGTCTGAGACCACGTTCATCGAGCGCCGATCGGCTGAGGTGGAGCGCGCGGAAGGCGTGCGCGTGCGCATTTTCACGGTCCAGGAAGAGCTTCCCTTTGCAGGCCATCCCTCACTGGGCACGGCCAGTGTCCTCAAGATGATCGCGCCGGAAACGCTGCGCGGCGACACGGTGACGCTGGCGCTTAAGGTGGGGCCGGTGCCCGTTCGCTTTGAGCCGAATGCCGCGGATGAAGGGGCGATCTTTGGCGAAATGACGCAGAGAGAGCCGGAGTTTGGCGCGGAATTGGACGCGGCGGATGTGGCTCCGCTTCTGGGACTCGCCTTTGAGGACATGGACCCGGCGCTGCCGCCGCAGGTGGTTTCCACCGGTGCGCCGTTTGCGATTGCCGCGCTGCTTAAGCTCGAGGCGTTGGCGCGTCTCAAAGTGAATGAGGCTGCGGCCACGGCGTGGCTGCGCCAGCGCGGAGCCCGGTGGTTCTACGTCCTTGCGCCGGATCCGGTCGAAAATGCAATGCACCAAAACGGTGACCGTACGAAGTACCGGGCGAGGATGCAGTTTTATGGCGGCGAAGATCCAGCCACAGGCTCGGCGGCGGGCTGCGCCATCAGCTACCTTGTCGCTCGCGGCGCGGTGCCTTCGGGCACGCGCGTGCACGTTCGCCAGGGCGTCGAGATCGGCCGTCCCAGCGATCTATTTCTTTCCGCAAAAACAGTAGTGTCGAGGGTCACGGATGTTCGCGTCGCAGGCAGCACCGTTCTTGTGGCAAAAGGACAGCTTTTCCTGCCGTGATGCACATGCTTTCAACAGAAATTCATCTTCGCAAGTTGCAGTATGTGTAGGCTCTAACGATTTTGCCGTTGTTTCAAATGGATTTTCACTCATATCTTCGCCTGCCTTTCCCTCTTCCCATGAACCTCCAAGACCCGTACCTTCGCATTCATTGAAGACAATTCAATGACGCGTTTTGGGGAGTTCCTGGGCGCGCCCAAACGCTGAGCATCAGACCGCGAAGCAGGGCTGACCCGCAGAGGAACGCGAGCAGGTTGCCCAAAGCGCAAATGAACGCACCTCCAGGGTTGCGGTTCACGCGCAGGGCAAGCCGCGAAGCACGATCCGAAGCAGATATTGTCCGCCCCATTCGCGGCCATCGATTTAACCTGTGGCAACTTCGAGCCGCGATTTGAGCGGCAGAGGATTTTGTTGCCCTGAACAGCCTTGGAAAATTGCTGTAAGGAGCAGATCCCCACACCATGCGTCCGAAGAAAGTGATTCTCTGCGTAGACGACAACGAACAAGAGCTCTCCGTGCTCAAGTTCATGCTTGCGACCAACGGTTATCGGGTGCTGACGGCCTCGAACGGCCAGGAGGCGATCGCGGTTTTTGCCACGGCGCCCCAAATTGACCTGGTGCTGGCCGATACGACCATGCCCCAAATGAGTGGCGGCCAGCTTGTGGAGCGGCTCAAGCGCATGGGAGGCCATGTGCCCATGATTCTGCTCGGCGATGCGCAGGCGGCGACGGGCGAGATTCACGTGGCCGACGCCGTGCTGGCGAAGAAAAACTGCTCGACACAGGAGTTGCTGGAGCGCATCAAGGTGATGAGCGCGCGCAAACGCGGCCCACGCAAGGGCGCGCAACGCATTACGTCTGTGAACGAGCTGGCCGCGGCGTCGTAAAAACAGGGAGCGAGGGACCAAGGGACAAGAGCCCGGGTCCAAGCGCTAGAGCACTTCGCAGCCTGGTCCCAAGATCAAACGGCCAGGCGTCAGGCCCGCGACCCATTCAGCGGCGCGGACGAACCGTCAGGACGGGGATTGCCGGCCTTCGCATGGTCGGCGTTCTCCGCTCCCTTGTTCCCTTGTTCCCTTGTTCCCTGTATTTCCCCCCTTGACGATGGTGCGTGGGTAATCGCATACTCGCCTTCATGTCTTATGGCCGGGGGTGAGGGTCGCCTCTGGTTGAAAGTAGGCCCGCATGGACCTGGTGGTTTTACGTCTTCTTTTTGTCATTCTGCTTGCCACGGTTTGTTATTTCCTCCGCCCGTTCGGCATCCAGACAGGTTGGGAAGGCGCAGCAATTGGCGCGGCCGCGGCGTGCGCGGTCATCGTCTTTGAACTGCGCGTGCGTGCGCTCACGCTGCGGCGGCTGATTGGCGCCGTAGCCGGAAGCGTTCTCGGCATCATTGGCGCGGCGCTGTTTTGTCTTGTGTTGCGCTCGGCGCCGCTGCCCGGAACCAACTCCGCCGTGCTGCAGATCTTCGTGCTTCTGCTCATGACTTACGTGGGCCTGCTGGTGGGCGCGAGCAAGGGCGATCTGCTGAATCCGGCGGCGCTGGGCACGGTGTTCTCCGGCGATAAACCCTCACGCCGCAGCGCCAAGGTGCTGGATACGAGCGTCATCATCGATGGCCGCATCGCCGACATCGCCGAGGCAGGCTTTATCGACGGCATGCTGGTGGTGCCCGAGTTTGTGCTGCGCGAGCTGCAGGTAGTGGCCGACTCGACCGACGGGTCAAAGCGGCAAAGAGGACGCCGCGGCCTGGATATGCTGCAGCGCATGCAGTCCAACGAAAAGATCCAGGTGCAGATTGTGCCGGACGATTTTCCCTCCATCCGCGAAGTGGACCTGAAGCTGCTCGAGCTGGCCAAGAAGTGGGAGGCCAAGGTCGTCACCAACGACTTCAACCTGAACAAGGTGGCCCATCTGCATCATGTGGATGTACTCAACATCAACGACCTGGCAAACGCTCTGAAGCCCGTGGTGCTTCCCGGCGAGCACATGAACGTGCTGATCCTGAAAGAAGGCAAGGAGTACAACCAGGGGGTCGGGTACCTGGACGACGGCACCATGGTGGTGGTGGACCATGCACGTAAGCTGATCGGCCGCATGGTTGCGATCTCCGTCACAAGCGTGTTGCAAACCGCCAGCGGCAAAATGATCTTCGGCAAGATGGATGAAAACGGCAAGCAGGCGGAGGCGTCATGAGCGGCCGCGCGCCAGTGTTTGCCATCGTAAGCCACCAGCCCGAGGTGTGCACGTGTCCAAAGCGGGACTGTCCTCGGCATGGCGATTGCCAACCGTGCAGGAACCATCACCTGAATGACCGGCACCCGCGGCCACCTTACTGCGAGCGCAAGCCAAGCCTGCTGAAGAGAATCTTCGGCCTGATGTCTTGATAGGTTTCAGGTGTCAGGTATCAGGCGCTGGGCGCAGCCGCATTTCTGACAGCTGATGCTTGCTCACGAGCGGTGGAGTCGATGTACGAGCTTCTGTTCCACCTCGGGCCAATCCGCAGCAACAATCGAGTATCTATAGGAATCGCGCGGCGTAGAGTCCGCGGCCAGACGGTGCGCCCGCAATACGCCTTCAAATTTTCCGCCGATGCGCTCGATGGCGGCTTGCGAGCGCTGATTGCGCGCGTCGGTGTGCAGGCAGACGCGCAGCACCTGCCAGATTTCGAAAGCATACGTGAGCATCAACAGCTTGGCCTCGGTGTTGGCAGCGGTACGGATGGCGTCGCGCGTGAGCCACGTGTAGCCAATCTCGCAGACGTCGGGATATGAGCGCCCGTGGCGTTCCTGGCCTGCGGGCCACGCCCAGCTCTCGATGTCGAAGAAGCGCGTCGAGCCCAGAACGACGCCGTCTGCCACGCGAACTGTCGCAAAGGGTACGGCCGTGCCGGCTTCACGCCAGGCGAGCGCAGTGTCGATGTACCGGGAAACCGCATCGCGCCCAATGGGAACGGCGCTCCATTGGTAGAGCGTGGGGTCGCCAGCTGAAGCGGCAACCAGACCGTCAAGATGATTTATCGATAACGGCTCAAGGCGTGCGTGCGTGCATTTGAGAATGGGAGATTGGAGGGTCATGTTCGCTTTCAGTTTATCGGGCGGGAGGCGCAAGGCGGACGGAGTCGAGAATGTTATTCAGGCTGGCGTGGATCAGCGCCTTCTCATGCGTGGTCAGCTCGCGGGGAAAATCTCTGCCGGTTACGTGCGAAGTGGCGACAGCGAGATCGAAGCGAAGGCAGGAGCCGGACGCCTCAATAAACGTGGCGTAGATGTCCTCTTCGATTTCGGTGCTCAGGGCCGCGCCGGTCGCGGTTCCGTGCCAATACTTCACACCGTTGAGCGTTATCGAATCGGCTTCCGCCTCCCAGCTGCCGCGGGCAAGCTTTTGACAGTCTCCAGCCGAGGCGGCGGGGCGCGCATCGTATCCAAACTCCACGCTGCTGAATACCGTCTTCGGCCACGAGCGAAGACCACGGAGGGTCTCGTTGGTGATCAAACCACGCAGACCGGTTGAGACGGAGCGGCCGTCGATGTAGGCGATGGCGAGAGATTGGCCTTTGCTGTCTGCTCCGACTCGAGTGAAGCTCCAGCCGCTGGGAAAACGGAAGCTGACGCCGAAGGCCGGGTCACTGAAAAGCATTTGCGAGCCGGAAATCGGCGTGACCGATTGCGCGAGCGAAGGCAGCGCGGCGGCAAGAAACATAATACGGATAGAGGCGCGCAGGATGGAGGGGCCCGTCACCCCTTCATTATCCTCTACAGACAGCGCTTGCAATCAGATGACGGCACGCGAGGAAAAGCGGACGGCCCCGCATGCGCGGAGCCGTCGGCGTGAAACGCAGGTTGGATGCCGCAAAAAATTACTGCGCGGTCTTTTTCGGCGCCATCGCAGCCGGTTTTGCCGCGGGCATCATTGCCTTCGGCTTCCAGAATCCGGGATCGGCCTTGATCCAGTCGTCGCTCACGTAGCTCTGCTTGGGATTCACGGTGTAAAGCTCGCTGTGCGAAGACTCGACGGCTTCGCCGAACAACTGATCGAGCTTGCGCATGCCTTCGTCGCCCCCGATAGCATCACGGAACTTCTTGTCCTCAGAGTAACCCATGTCGATGGCCGACATGGAGGGATCGCCGGTGATCGCGATGAAGGTGCCGTCCTGAGCGCCGAAGGCGATCTCGTACATGCCCCAGTGGGCGCTGGTTCCGGCCTTTTCATGCGCATCCTTCACCATCTTCACTACCTCGCGCCATTCCTTCTGCTTGCCTGCGCGAACGTGAAAGATAGAAAACTGGTAAACGCGGTGCTTATCGAGGTCGCCGTGCGGGTGAAAGCTCAGGTCTTCGTCGTAGGTGAAGACCAGCGAGTCGACCTCATCCAGGAGTGCGCCATCGGCTACGCCGGCGTTTTCCAAGCCAGCCGCAAGTGTGGGATTGTTGTCGACGATCTTGTTGTCCTTCTCCCACTCCGCGAAGGTGTCGTAGTGGGTCATGAACAGCGCCCGCGATTTGCCGGACTGAGAGTTCATGGCCACGTAGTAGACGGGGAACTTGGCCTTTTGTTCCGCGGCGATAAAGGCGCTCTCCGTCTTGTCGTGGGCGGCGCCGCCTTTGTAGGGCTTGGTGTATTCGATGGTGAACTGCAGAATTTTGGGCAGGGTCGAAGTGGATGATGCGTCTTGCGCCGCGGTGAGTGTGCTGCCGGCAACCGCGAGGGACAGGCCCAATAGAACAGGGCTGATGATCTTCATGTGGATTGATCCTCCTTGATGTGCCCGGAGATCAATTGCGATGGGAGCTGGAACCGTTGGAGGGGGAAGCGCGAGTTCTCCGAGGCAAAGCGATTATGCGTGCAGAACCCTCTCCATGTAAAGAAATTTCTGCTGATTCGCAGGATCGGGGTCCGTGAATTCCAGCAATTCGCATCCGCTTTGACGCCGGATTGGGAGACGTGTTCGATCACAAGGGAAATTGCGCGAGCGGCGCGGGTGTGCGAGATTGGAAAGAGCGCAATCATCCGCTGCCATTACCATTTTTCCAGACTGGAAGCCCTTCATGAAACGAAAATCCGGCCATCCCTCCTTCAGCGAGACCCTGGAACTGCTGCGCGCCCATGGCTTCGACGCGGTTCCCTATGCCGGGGTGAAGGGAGGTACGCTGGTGAGCAAGGATTGCGTGGGAGCCGTGCTGGTGGCTGCTCCCGCGAAGCCGGACGCGGCGGTTGCCCTCGCCGTGCACCCCGGAGTGCTGGTGAAGGGCGAAGTATCGCGGCTGCTCGATCGCGGCTACCAGAAATTCATCAAAACTTCCCAATACGAGCTTCCCGCTTCGGCCAGCCAATTGCAAGCGATTCACACGTTCAGCGAAGAGCTGAAGCAGTTGACTGGCGCCATCAGCCTGTACAACGAGTCGCTGGGCACAACCAGCGACGTCTATCAGTACGACCGGCTGATGGGCCGTGAAGACGACGCGCAGCCGGAGCCCGGCCAGCCCTGGGAGTTGTCCGACGGGCACTGATCCGCGCTGCGATCTGCTGCGGGGCGGACGATGGGCGGGACTGAACACGGGGAGCGCGTGGCGGCGCACGGGCAGGAGTTTCGCGCCCACCCTCGCTTCCCTGTCGACGAAGACTCGGTGCTTCTGCTTGTAAATCATGGCATGCCCGTGAAGGCGCGCATCGTCGATCTGAGCCTTTCGGGCTGCCGCGTCCACGCCTATGACCGATTCTCCCGCAAGGTCGGGCTTTCGATCGAAATCACCTTCAAAGCCAATGGCATCGACTTCCGGTTTAACGGCGTGGTGCAGTGGAGCGACGGGCACAACTACCTTGGCATTCGCTTTGTGAACATGACTTCCGCGCGCAAGGAGGAACTGGCCGAGGTGATCGAGGAGATGGCGGCGGCCGCGGCGGCGCGCGCTGCCGCTCTCAACAAGATGCTTCCCCAACAGGAAGCGGCCTGCGACAGCGCAGAAGAGACGCGCGAGAAGCAACCTCTCGATATGGACGCGGAGCTTGCCGGGGAGTCCGCGGTAGAGACGCAATCTGACGCGCAGGCAGCGGCCGATCCGCCCATTGCACTCGCCACCACGCGCAGTGAGCTTCGCGGGCTGCCGCTACGGACGGCGCACCCATTTGCAACCATCATTCTGGTCAGGGACAGCTCCAGGTTTCGGGGGCGAATCGTCAACCTGAGTTTGAGCGGTTGCCGCATTCGCACTGACGAGCGCATCCCGGTGGGTATCTATAGTCGCGTGGAGACGGAGTTTGAACTGCGGGGATTTCCGTACCGATTGGGCGGCGTGATTGAGACCATGTACGATCGCTACACTGCGGGCATTCATTTCTTTGATCTCAGCGAACGCAAGCGGCAGCAGGTTCTGGAGTTGATGGGCGAGCTTGGAGAGATGCACGCGCCGATGGCGCAAGCTGGAGCCGCTGCAACTGAAAGATAAAATTTGGTGGACAGCCGCTGAATCGTTTTGCATTATCCGCTCAGATGCGCGCGGTAGAAATGCCGCTGTCGCTTCGCGCGACTTCATTGGCGCAATGCGGCGGCCGGTTCAATTTCGATGTAATCGAGCGCGGCGGGATCGCTCGCGTCGGGTAAGCCGTCGACGCGCAACACGTCGCCCGGTTTCAACTCCACGTCGGGCCTGGTGAACCGCGTCGAGTTGTCGCCATTAGGATGGCGAGATGGCAACTTGGCAAACGCAATCCAGGAAGCACTCGGAATGCCATCCACGTCAAGCGTAAAGTGAGCGATGCCGGGCTGCAGATCGAAGTATTGCACCGCGATATTGAAGCGACCAGCCGGGCCGGAGTAAGTCCACTCCGCCGAACAGCCTTTGGGGGAAGAGCTGGCATCGCACGTGACGGCCTTTCCGCCTGACGCATCTTCCCACGGCGTCACATCGATGACTTTGTATCCGGTGAGGCGCGCGTCTTCCGCTTCCAAGCGGCCGGGATAATGCCCCGCGCGGCCCTTGGCATCGGGAATGCCGCTCTGCTTGAGGAAGTACTGCACGATGGCGTCGCGCCAAACGATGGCGTGGCCGGCCTGGTAGTTCGAGCCGCGCGTCGTACGTCGTCGTAAAGCGTCGGGATCGATCTTGCCCTTCAGCGTTTCCCATTCATCGACGAGATGCGCCGCTTCGTCCGCGCCCTGGTAGTGGCTGTCGTAGAAGTACTGGATGACGGTTTTGCCGGAGTGCAGCTTGTAGGTATACGGCACGTGATGGAAGAAGAGCAGCAGATTGTCGGGCGTGGTGGTCAGCGACTCGTACATCTTCGCCACTTGCGGCGGGTACTGGCCCGCAAAGCCAGTTCCGGTGGCGACGGTGCGGTCCATGCCGATGCCCTCGCGCGTCGTCGCGGTGCCACTGGCCCCAGCCGTTGCGCTCGCTGGATTCGATGTTGGGCCCGTAGTGGCTGCCGGTGATGTCGGTGAGCGTCTGCGTGCCGAGCGGGCCGGTGTAGTGCTCGTAGGCCGGCCAGGACTGCATGAGCATTCTTCCGACAGTTGCGACGACCTGGATGTTCGTGCCGATGGTCTGCTGGGTCCACTCTCTCGGCGATTGTTCCGCGTGAAAGATCGGATTCCAGGCCAGGCGGCCGAAGGCGTAGAGATTGGCCATCGCCAGCGGCGAGCCAAGCCAGCCGTCGCGGCCCACGCCGGCGACGCCGATCATGCCGCCGAGCGGCTGGTTGAAGCTCTTGCCCTCGATGATTTCTTTCACCGGCGTGGAACGGTTGTCGGCGCGCAGATCGAAGTCGAGCACCTGCTTCCACATGGGCGCGAGATAGACGAGATGCCGCTGCTGGCCGGTGTACTCCTGCGTGATCTGCAACTCCATGGCCGGGCTGGTTTTCTCGAGGCCCGCAAAGAGCGGCGACACCGGCTCGCGCGCCTGGAAGTCGATGGGGCCTTCTTTGATCTGCACGATCACGTTCGCGGCGAACTTGCCGTCGAGCGGATGGAAGATGTCGTAGGCGGCGCGCGCGCGGTCGGCCTTGGGGTCGTGGCAGTCGAGGTGGTGGTTGTAGACAAAGGCGCGATAAAGCACCACGCCGCCGTGCGGCGCGAGCGCGTGGGCCAGCAGGTTGGCGGCGTCGGCGGGGGTGCGGCCATAGCTGGCCGGGCCGGCCTGGCCCTCGGAGTCGGCCTTGACCGTGAATCCGGCGAAGTCGGGAATGAGCGCGTAAATCTCGTTGACCTTGGCGGCCCACCAGGCCTTCACTGCAGGATCGAGCGGGTCGAAGGTCTTGAGGCCGCCGATCTTTTGCGGGCTGGCGATGTCGACGCTGATGGCCAGACGCACGCCCCAGGGGCGCATGGCGTCGGCGATGCGCTTGAGGCCTTGAGGTGATTTCCGGCGTCGAGGAACGGCGCGGCGCCATTGACGTTGTTCACGTTGCAGCCGTTGATGCCGACGGAGGCCAGCAGGCGCGCGTATTCGCCGACGGCGGTCAGGTCGTCGCGGACGTTGCCGCCTTCAAAGAAGATCGACCGGCCGCCGTAGCCGCGCTCGATGGAGCCGTCGGGGTTGTCCCACTCGTCGACCCAGCGGATGGGCATGGCGGGGCGTGATGCGTCGATTTCGGGACTGAACACACCGAGATCCGGTGTCGGCATAATGCGAAGAAATCTAAAGGCTCCGTAGAGAACGCCAGCCGGATCCCCTCCGACGATAAGAATGTTTCGCGGGCCACTTTTGCTTTTAGGGGTTTCGTAAATCCAATAACCTTCCGCTGCAAGGTCGTGCGGAATCGGCAGACGGGGAAATGCTTTTCGCATCTCGTCTGCCGTGCCGATAATAATTTCTCCGGCCCAAGCGAACTGAAATGGCGCATTGAGCTTCGGGCCAGGTGCATCGCCATTAGCGGTCAGGCCGAGGCCGCGATTCAGTTCGGTTACCGCAGATTTTTCGATGACGTTGTCGCCGAGCGAGCGCACATTCGCGGGAACGTACGGAAGGAATCGATGGGGCAGGTAGTACTTGAGCCACGCCTGATCCGCTGTCTGCGCGTGCGCGCAGATGGTTCCAGCGGCGAAAAGCGCGGCGAAGACAATTACCTTGAAAAAATCGATTTTCTGCGATTTCAGAAGCCGCCAGTTTCGCATCGTTTCCGCTCCCCACAACGTTGTACCACGAAAGACAGGGAGCGGGGGAGCTAGGGAGCGAGGCTGCTGGGCGGCGGAGCATCACCATTCGATGACGACCCGACGCAAGCCGCGCAGCGCGTTGGCGATATAAACGCTGTCAGCCTGACGCAGATCGTCGAGAAAGAGCACTCGCTCTTCGATCTCTGGGCGGGTTTGGAGCAGATGACGCCGGAAAACTCCGGGTAGGAGGCCGCACTCGATGGGCGGCGTCGCCCAGCGGCCGTCTTTCTCCACAAAAATGTTGCTGATGGCGCCTTCCGTCACTTCGCCGCGGAGATTCACGAACAGCACGTCGTCGAAACCGCGGCGCTGTGCTTCGGAAGATTGGAGTGTGTAGAGCGGGCGCTGGGTCGTCTTGTGGTAAAGCATGGGATCGGCGGGATCGGTGCGGTGCAGCGAAATGTACACTCGCCCGACGCGATTTGGATCGGGATTCGGTGGAAGCGGTTCGCTGACGATCGCCACGTTTCCCTCGGGATCGATCATGAGAAGACGCACTTTGCGCGGCGCAGAATCTGCGAATTGCTGCGCGCGCTGTTCGAGCGCGGTCCGGATCGCGGCGCGGTCGCAGGCAAAGCCGAAAAACTCCGCCGAATCGGCGAGCCGGTCGAGATGCAACTCGACGAACGGGTACGCACCGTTCCACAGCATCGTTTCGATAAGGAAAAGCTTGTCAGGCAGTTGAATTCGCGGCTCATTCGTGCGATGCGCCGGACCGGTGAGGAACGCCGCCTTCAGCAGGCACTCTCGATACTCGTCGGCCGCATCCGAGTCGATGACGATGCCGCTGCCGGCGCCCATGGTTCCACATACGGTTCCGGGGCCGCTTTCCAGCTCCAGCGTGCGAATGGCCACATTGAAGACCGTTTGCTGCGGCGAAAAGTAGCCGATGGCTCCCGTGTACACGCCGCGTGGCGCCTCTTCAAGCTGGGCGAGCAATTGCATGGAGCGGACCTTGGGAGCACCTGTGACTGAGCCTGAAGGAAAGAGCGCGCGAAAAATCTCGTAAGAGCCCACTTCAGGCCGCAACTCCGCGCTCACCGTCGAAGTCATCTGCCAGAGCGTCGCATAGCGCTCCACATCGAACAGCCGGTCGGCATGCACCGTGCCGGTTCGCGCTATGCGGCCCAGGTCGTTGCGCAGTAGGTCGACGATCATTACATTTTCGCTGCGATTCTTGGGGTCGTTGCGCAGCCACTCGGCAATTTCACGGTCCTCACGGGTGGTTCGTCCGCGCCGCGCGGTGCCTTTCATCGGCCGCGTGACGATGTGCCGGGTAGGGCCCTCGTTTTCGATGCGGAAGAATAGCTCCGGCGAGAAGGACAAGATGTGCCGGCCCTGCTGCCAGTGCAAAAATGCGCCGTAGTCCACCGGCTGCCGCGCGCGCAGCCGTGCATAGTGCACCGCAATGCTGCCCTGCATCTTGAATTGAAACGGCGCCGTGAAATTCAGCTGATACACGTCGCCGGCGCGAATCCATCCATGAATCGCGACGATGCGCTGGGCGTATTCGGATTCTGAAAGCGCAAACTCCGCGGCAATTTCGGGTTCCGGTTCCGGCTCACGAGTTCCCCCTACCGCACCTGCATTGTTGTCGCGAATCCGCACGAGCTCCGGCGGTTCGCCTTCCAGAAACGCTCCGGCCTCGTGGTCGAAGGCGTAGCTCCGCTCGTAGATGCCGAACCACGCCAGCGGCTGGCCCTGGCGGCTGGGGCGCATCGCCGCCTTCGGTTCGAAGCAGTTGCCGCACTCATAGCTGAAGAATCCCGCCGCGCTCAGCCCCGCAGCCACCGCGCTCTCCAGCTCTTCAAACAGCGCTGGAACCTCTGCTGCCTGCCACGCCGCGCACACACGCACGGGAGCCGTGAACAGTTGCGTCCAGGATTCGGTGGGGGGCTCGGTACGGGGTCTGCCGGTGGATTCGGTGGGCGATTCGCGTGGATGCGGTTTTCCGCTTTCGAGCAGCACCGTGGCTGGCGTGTGCTCCACCAGCGCATAGACCTCCGCGGGAAGGGGGTGCCGGCGCTTCATGCTGACAGTGTAGGGCCTGACCTCAGATTCTCAGGGCCACGGCCCTTACTGCACGGTCAGCTGGAACGAGGTGGTATTGGTGATGGCGGTAACTCCGTTGCTCGACTGGCCGGCGACCATCACGGTGTACGTGCCGGTGGGAGTTGCGGGCGGATTGCCTGGACCGTGGTTGTAATAGTAGTAGCGCGGATTGCAGCCCGTTGTTCCCAGAGTGGCCACCAGGCCCACCAGCGCCACCAGAGTAAGCCGTTGCAACCAGCGACGGCGGCGCGCTCCCCATGCCAGCCCGCTGAGGCCCAGCATGCCGGGCACGAGAATGGCCCACGCAACAGTATTGTTGCGCCCAGGCCCTGCGGGCGGCGCGGCGCCTGCGGTCTGGGCTTGCGTCTGAATCAGCATGGAACTGGTGACGCCCGCATCCTGGCCCGGCAGAATCTCCAGGCTCTCCGGCGTAAACGTGCAGGAGGAGAGGGTGGGCAGACCCGAGCAGGAAACCGTGATAAACGCCGGGGCCCCGGTGTCGTTCAGAGAGGCAACAAATACCTGCGACGGCGTCACCGTGACGACAGCCGTTCCGGATTGGCCGGCGGTCAGCGTCATCGCACCGGAAGTGGCGGGCGAGATGTTGGAAACCGTGACTGCAAAGTTCGCTGTGCATTGCATGCTGATCGCTGCCGACGCGTATGTGGAACCTGAGGTTGCGTAGGTCGAGTTACCGGCGTAGACAGCCTGGAGCGTGTGCGAACCGTTGTTGAGGTAAAGCGAAACCGTCGCCTGGCCGGTGGTGCTCAGCGTGGCGCTCCCGATCTGCACCGGGGAAACATTCGCGTTGTCGAATATATTTACCGTTCCCGCAGGCACGCCACCCGAACCGGTCACGGTGATTGTCAACGTCGTCAAAGTGGTGGTAAGCCCCGATGTGGCACAGGCTTGCGTGCTGGCCTGCGCCGACAGCGTGGTGGAGGTTGTGGTCAGGCCGAAAGCGCGCACGGCTGGAAACAGCGCCAATGCGATGCCAAATCCCACAACCCAATGAAGCCGCAATTTGCGGCGGATTTTACCTATCACGTGCACCTGCTCCAAACTCGTTAGAAATCGGGCTCTTCAGAAAGAGAACGTATCGCCCCGCGGCGTTTCGCCGGTTTTCCCTTCGCGTAAGCCCCTATTGTATCCGCCGGGGGCATGGCCCGGCCAACCCGCGCCGGTCCTATGCCCACGTCGGCCCTGTGTTGGACGCGCCAGCCGCCGGAACGCCATCCGGCACCCGCGCTATGCTTTCTGTTTGAGGTTGATTTCGATGACCCAGACCACTCCTCGCCCTCAACTCGCCTATTTGACAGCCGTTCTAAACGATCTTCGCGCCAAGGGCACGCACTTTCGGCTGCGTGTGCTCGACGACCAGCAGGCGCCCGTGTGCCATTACGACGGGCGCGAGGTGATCAACCTGGCCAGCAACAACTATCTTGGGCTCGCCAACCACCCCAAGCTCGTTGAGGCCGCCGTCGCGGCGACTTACGCGTTTGGAGTGGGCTCGGGCGCCGTCCGTACCATTGCCGGAACCATGCGCATCCACATGGAGCTTGAGGAGAGAATTGCGCGCTTCAAGAACGTCGAGGCTTGCGTGGTTTTTCAGAGTGGCTTCGCAGCCAATGCAGGAACCGTCAGCGCGATTCTGGGCAAGGAAGACTTCATCCTCTCCGACGAGCTCAACCACGCTTCGATTATCGATGGCGCGCGGCTTTCAAGGGCGACGATCAAAGTTTTTCGGCACAAGGATGCGGCCCATTGCGAACAACTGCTCAAGGAGTTGGAAAACACGCCCGGCCACAAGCTGGTGATTACCGACGGCGTTTTCTCAATGGATGGCGACATCGGCCCGGTGGACAAGCTGGCCGCGCTAGCCGAGAAGTACGGCGCCATCATGATGGTCGACGACGCACATGCTTCAGGCGTTCTGGGCCGCAATGGGCGCGGGTCCGTCGATCACTTCAAGATACACGGAAAGGTTGACGTGCAGGTGGGCACGCTTTCAAAGGCCATCGGCTCGCTGGGCGGCTACGTCTGCGGGACACGTGATCTGATTGACTATCTTTACCACCGCGCACGGCCGTTTCTCTTCTCCACTTCGCATCCGCCGTCTGTCGCGGCCACTTGCATCGAGGCCTTCAATATTCTGGAGGCTGAGCCGGAGCGCATCGAGCGCCTGTGGGCCAACACGCGGCACTTTCAGGGCGAGCTCAAACGGGCTGGCTTCAACATCGGCGGAGCGACCACGCCGGTTACGGAAACGCCTATCACGCCGATCATCATTGGCGATGGCGGCAAGGCGATGGAGTTCTCGCGTGCACTCTTTGACGAGGGCGTGATGGCTACGGGCATCGCGTTTCCTACCGTGCCGGAGGGCAAGGCGCGCATCCGCGCTATCGTCACCAGCGAGCACACCCGCGCCCAACTCGACCGCGCGCTCGAAACCATGGAGCGCGTCGCGAAGCGGATGGGGATCTTACAATAGGGCAGAATGATCGCTCACCTGCGCGGCAAGCTCATCTTCAAGCAGCCCGGCCAGGCTATCGTCGAGGCCGGCGGCGTCGGCTACGACGTTGCCGTTTCTATTCCCACCTTCACGGCGCTGCCCGCAGTGGGCGCCGAGGCCTCGCTGCATATTCATACTCAAGTTTCGGACGACCAAATCGCTCTGTTCGGATTTTTGGAGAGTGACGAGAAGCGGCTCTTCGAGCGGCTGATTACAGTGAGCGGGGTGGGACCGAAGCTCGCCATCAAAATGCTAAGCGGATTGTCGCCCGAGCACACGGTGCAGGCCATTCGCGCGCAGGATCACGCGCAGCTTACGCGTATTCCCGGGGTTGGGAAAAAACTGGCCGAGCGACTCGTGGTCGAACTCAAAGACAAGCTCGATGACTTTGCCGTAGCGCCCACGCAATCTTCGGTACAAGGGCCAGCCGTGGACGATGTGCTTTCGGCGCTTGTGAATCTTGGCTACCAGCGCCTGGCGTCGGAGAAGGCTATCGAACAGGCGATCGCAAAGGACAAGGCGCTGGCCGCGGATTTTGACGGATTGTTCCGCGGGGCGCTGAAGGTGATTCGCTAGCGACGAAAGCGCCTGTCAAAGCATCTTTCTACTGAGGGAGCCCGTGATGCCTGTGATCAGAAATTGTCCATCTTGCGGCAAGCAGAATCGAATTCCATCCAAACACCTTTCCGACACCGGCCGATGCGGGGCATGCAAAGCTCCGTTGCCGCCCGTTGCAGAACCCATCGCGGCAGATCCGGCGGAGTTCGACGAGATCGTCAGCCAAAGCAAAGTTCCAGTGCTGGTGGATTTCTGGGCCGAGTGGTGCGGTCCCTGCCGCATGGCAGCGCCTCATGTTGCACAGGTGGCGAGCGATCTTGCCGGTCGCGCAGTCGTGATCAAGGTCGATACCGAAAAGTATCCACAACTCGCGGCACGCTACAAGGTGCAGGGCATCCCCAACTTCGCGGTATTCGCCAATGGAGAACTCAAGTTCCAGCAGGCAGGTCTCGTGGATGCGAATACGATGAAGGGCTGGCTCGCTCGCGCCGCATGAAGCGCGTGCGTCGATTCGTCGAATTGCTTGATCACATCCAATCCACCGGCTGCCCAATATCGATCACGGTGAACGAGTGCCAGCGTTCCGGCGTCAATTAAACTGGTTCAGAAGATGCCGCGTTCTCCCAAATCAAATCCGCCTGCCGCAATTCCCTACTTCCGCCCTGAAGCGCTCACCTTCCTGCGCAACCTGGCGCGCCACAACGACCGCGCTTGGTTTCAGCCGCGCAAGGCGCAGTTTGAGGCCGAGCTGCGCGAGCCGATGCTGGCTGTGGTGCGTAAAGTGACCGACGCCATGGCGGACTTTGCGCCGAACCATGTGCGGCCTGCCGAGAAATCCATTTTTCGCATTTATCGCGACACGCGGTTCAGCGCGGACAAGCGGCCTTACAAAACGCACGTGGCCGCCTGGTGGACGCATACGGGCCTCGAGAAGACCTCCGGCGCGGGATACTACTTTCACGTGAGCGCGAAGGAAGTGATCATCGCCGCCGGCTCCTACATGCCTGAGAAGGATCAGCTCGCCGCTATCCGGCACTGGCTGCTCGATCATCACGCTGAATTCCGCAAACTCCTCCGCAGCCCAAAGGTGCGGAAGCACTTTACTGAATTTGAGGGCAACGCGCTGACACGCCCTCCCAAAGGCTTCCTGTCCGAGCATCCCGGGATGGATCTCATCCGCTGCCGCCAGTGGGGGCTGGCCGCCACATTGCCCGCGAAGACCGCGCTCAAGAAGGACCTCGCCGACGTGATCGTCCGCTACTTCAAAGTGGCCGCGCCGATTGTGGATGCGCTCAACACGCCGCTTGCTGCCGCGTTCGTGCCCAAAAAGCGGGTTCTGTTCGGCCTGCGATAGGTCTCCGCTTCCGGGTTGCAGTTTGAGACTGGACTCTCCGATTCGCTCATTCCCAAAGGCTTGCGCCTGCATAAACACCTGGTCGCTGTTTCTGGGCGCTGGCCGCTACACATCAGACCGCCGGAGTCCCGGCTGTTCTTAATCTGTCGTTCCTTTGATCCCTGTTTCCTGCCTGATGTGAGCTAAATCACATCCTCACCCCCGCCCACCGGTTGACCATGGGGATGCAGCCCCGTATCGTTAAAAGAGGTCGTCATGAAGGTTTCTCCCAACACTCTGCGCATCAGCATTGCCGTCGCCGTCATTCTCGGCACCATTGCGTGGCTGGCTTACACCGGCTATGGATCCAGCAAGAGCTATTACGTCACCATCGCGCAGCTCGGCGGAATGGGCGATAAGGCGTATCACAGCAATCTGCGCGTTGAGGGATTCGTTGAGCCCGGCTCGATTGAGCGCAAGGGCCCGCATGTTGAATTCGTATTGAACGAATACGAGAGCCACTCGCCCAAAGCTGCTTCCGGACGCCTCCTCAGGGTGAGCTACAAGGGATCGGAACCGCCGCCTGACACCTTCAAGGACGATTCGCAGGCGCTGGCCATGGGCACCTATGGCCGCGACGGCGTGTTTCATGCCACCGTGCTTCAGGCCAAGTGCGCCAGCAAGTACGCACCGGTGCAGCCCGGTGCGCAACCGCCCGCTCCGGCCTCACCCAAGCCGGCCAGCGCATCGAACACTGCGCCTTCTTCCTCTTCAACGCAAACCGCAACAAACTGAGCGCATGACGGCGCAGCGCATCATGACGGTGAACGCATCATGACAGGGACTGCGTCTGGCACCGAACCCACAAAGCACTGCGCTCAGCCCACGGGGCCCTGCGCGAGAATCGACCAGGTGTCGAAGCTGTTTGGCACTTTTGCTGCGTTGCGCCAGGTGACGGTTGATTTGGAACCTGGCCGCTGCTATGTGCTGCTCGGCGAAAACGGCGCGGGCAAATCCACTCTGCTGCGCATTCTGGCGGGATTGCTGCGACCGAGCTACGGCAAGGTGCGCGTGTTCGGCGATTCGGAACCGCAGCAGGAGCGCGCCCGCATCGGTTACATGAGTCATGCGCCCATGCTCTATGACGAGCTGACTGCCGAGGAGAACCTGCGCTACTTCTCGAGCCTCTATCCTGGCCGCAACTGCCTCGCGCCCGCCGACGCGCTGCGCCAAGTGGGCCTCGATCCTGAACTGAACCGGCCATTCGGACAGTATTCGCAGGGCATGCGCCAGCGCACCTCGCTGGCGCGCGTACTTGTTCCCTCGCCGGAACTTCTGCTGCTCGACGAGCCTTTTTCCAACATGGACGTGGAAAGCGCGCGGCAGATGGTCGAACTGCTGGCGCGTTTTCGGCAAAGCGATCGCACCATTGTGCTCACGACGCACCAGCGCGAACTGGCCGCGCCCATTGCCGACTGGGTGCTCACTTTGCGTGCCGGCCGCGTGGCTTCATTTGAACCGGGGAGGCCGACGCTATGAAGACCAATGGCGCACGCTTTCTCGAGTCGCTCGGTATCGCTTTCGAACTGCGCGAGTACGAGGTCGATCCTGACGATCTGACCGCGATCACAGTGGCGAAAAAGATCGGCATGCCGGCCGAGCAGGTTTTCAAAACTTTGCTGACTACCACCGGCAGCGGCGGTTTTGTTTTCGCTGTGATTCCAGGCGACGCAGAACTTGACTTCAAAAAACTCGCGCGTGCCGCGGGCTGGCGCAAAGCGGAGATGGCGCCGCTCAAGGATGTGCAGCCGCTTACCGGATACATCCGCGGCGGCGTCACCGTGTTCGGCGCGAAAAAATCCTATCCGGTTTTCGTCGATGAGACTGCGATTCTCTTTGACCGCATCAGTGTTTCGGCAGGAACGCGCGGAACACAGCTGATTCTGGCACCCGATGATTATCTTCGCGCCGCCGCTGCGATTGGCGAGCCTGTCGAGACTGTCGATCTGACCAAAGACACGAAGCCTTCCACAACGGAGAGACCCGCAAAACCGCCGGAGGCTCACGCATGACGCGCGCTCTCTGGACGCATCTCGCCAAGGATCTTCGCATCGAGTGGCGCTCGCTTGACGCCATGATCTCCATGCTTTTCTTCTCGGGCCTGGTGGTTGTGCTCTTCTCCATCGCCTTCGATCCGCGCGGAGAGTTTTCGCAGCAGATTGCGGGCGGCGTGCTCTGCGTGGCCACCATGTTCGCTTCGGTGAGCGCGCTGAACCAGGCGTGGGCGCGCGAGATCCGCCATCAGGTGATGGATGCGCAGCGCATGGTTCCCGCGCCGGGAGCAGAACTTTTTCTGGCCAAGGCCATCTCCAACTTTCTTTTTGTCACCATCGTGCAGGTGATTCTGGCGCCGTTCTTCTTCATCTTTTACAACCTGCACATCGCAGGCAACGCGTGGCTGCTAGCGCTGGTGCTGCCGCTGGGCACATGGGCCCTGGTTGGGAACGGCGTCTTCTTCGCCGCGCTCTCCATGAGCAGCCGCAACCGCGAATTGCTGCTCTCGCTGATTCTTTTTCCCATCTTCATTCCCGCGCTGCTGGCCATGGTGGGTTCAACGACTGCCATCTTCACCGGCGACAGCGATCCGACGCTGTGGATCAAGATGCTTCTCGGCTACGACATCATCTTCACGACTGCGAGCCTGTTGCTCTTCGACGTTATCTTCCACGCGGAGTAGCCGACAGAGAATCGCGCGCATTCATTGATTCCCCTTGACAATCCCTTTCGGGCCGGAGAATCTTTCCCTGTCTCTCTTCCCCGCGCACTGAGGCGTACTTCAAAACTCTTCATTCGTGCAATGCTGTATTGACACGGGCTTTGTGGCCCGGTCACGGATTCGTCGGAGGATCGAAAAGGATGCACTTGAGAGCACTTCGAAGAACGATTGTTGCGCTGGCTCTCGCCGCGGCTGGTGTGGCTGGGATGCGTGCTGCCGCCGCGCAGGACATCAAGCTCAACGTGACCTATGTTTGCAATGGCGAGCGACTTGTGATCGATAGTTGCAACATCCGCGATACATCGGACACTTCGACGTGCATGGTGGGGCATCCGGATACGGTTTTGCCAAATGGATTGATGAAGTATACCTATGAAACGCGCGGCAATTTGAAGAAGCTGCTGCCCACATGCAAACAGCCCAGCGCGCAGGAACTTGCCCAGGAAGAAGCCTTCAAGAAAAAGCAGCAGGAGATTTACGACGCGAACGTAGCCAAAGCTAATCCGCAGCAGGCCGCGCAGAACCCGCGGCCCGGTTCCGCGAATCAAGGGGGCATGAATCCTGCGCAGATTCCGCCGCCGAAGAACGCTGAGGAGCGCGCGATGCGCCGCTGCGTTTCTTCAGGCAGGCTTGCCGCTACCTGCGCGGGCAATGGGCTGCTGGGCGCTTTCACTCAGATAGTTTCGCAAGTCCTGCCCGGGGCCGACAAGAAACCGCAGCAGCCCGGCCCCAACATGGCAGGCGTGTTTGAGGGCGCGGGCCACTGGCGTCTCGACTTTATTGACGAGGGCGTGCTGGTGAACTGCGCAGAATTGTCGCCGAACCAGGAGAGCTACAGCCTGGACTTGAAAAGTGGCCATGCCACGCTCACTATCGACACCACGCCGCGGCCGCTCGTGCTTGCCGTGCATAACAACGGAAGCATTACCGGGCCGCCGGGCCCTGTGACCATCAACGGCGTGATCGCCGCAGGCTATGTGAGCGGGGCTTCGGGAACGGGCGCAACGCAGAAGGATCAGTACGGCAACCTTTACGACGCGGCGGGCAATCGCGTGGCCGGAAACGCCAACAACGGCTACACCCGGTTTGCCCCCAGACGCGCGACGTGCCCCGCCATCAATCTCACTTCAAAGGGAGCGGGCGTTGGGGTGCAGACGATGGAAACCGATTTGCTGAAATCGATGGTCGGCGGCGACAAGGGGCCTCCCACGCCGCCGGGCATTCGCATGCATGGCATCTTCGCCGCGTCCACGGGTTTCAGCGTGCAGTTCTTTCCTGAGTCCGTCATCCTCGGCTGCGGCCCTGACGCGGCGCGCGCTTATCCCTACACGGTGGAGGTGGGCGCAGGCGGCGCAGTGGTGAAGATCGCCGCGGCGGATCACCCGCTTGCGCTGGCTTTCAGGCCCGATGGATCGCTCGACCCGGGCAGCGCTGAGCCCTACCAGGTGCATGGGCGCATCGTCACCGGCCAGGACGATAACGACGACTTTACTTTCGCTCCCATGGAGATGACCTGCAACCTTGGCGTGCTGGCGCCGAGCCAGCAAATTCCCGCGAGCGGCGGAGGGCCGGCGATGATGAACGCGACCGCGGGCAATTCAGGTCCAGCCGTCAGCGGACTTTCCACTCCGGCCGCACCGCTGGGAAACGCGGTTTTGTCCGTGATTCCAGGACTTGCAGCGCCGCCGGGCGCTCCCAATCCGTTTGCCGGCCATCCCTACGTGCTGCTGCGCTCGAGCTACGCTGACGCCATCGCAAAAGGCGGCGTCTCGGTGCCGCCCGGTGTGTCGCCTTATATGTATTTGGGCGCTGCCTGCGCTAATCGGATGCCCGATTGTCAAAAAATCCTGACTGCCATCAATGCCGACGCCGCTTCGGCAGTGCGCGCCGACGCGAACGGCAGAGGCACATTCCCCGGTGTGCCTGCGGGCGTTTACTACCTGATGATCTCCACGCGTTACAACAACCAGCCGCTCGCATGGGACCGAGCCGTCGAGCTCAAGCCTGGAGCAAACTCCGTGACTCTCGACCTCAACAATGCAACTGCGATCAAGTAAGGCGGGTGCGAGTACGCGTGTGAGTGTGAGCGTGCACGCGCGCGCTAGTCCCTGCTTACTTGGTCCTTTGGTCCCTATTTCTTTCTCCGGAAAGCGCCGCTTTTGCCGCCGGATTTTGCTTCGAGGCGAATCTCGCGGATGACGATGGCTTTGTCGAGCGCTTTGGTCATGTCGTAGACCGTGAGCGCGGCAACAGCGGCGGCGGTGAGGGCTTCCATTTCGACGCCGGTTGGTCCAACCGTGGACGCGGTGGCACTGATTTGCACGCCGCTGCGCACGCCGTCGGCGACGAGTGTGGTCTCGACGTCGACGTGCGTGAGCGCGAGCGGATGGCACATGGGAATCAGTTCGGCGGTGCGCTTCGCGGCCTGGATTCCGGCGATGCGCGCGACTTCAAGCGGATTGCCTTTGGGGTTCCTGGGCAGCGCGGAGATGACTTTGGAGGAAAGCGCAACGAAGGCTGAGGCGGTTGCGGTGCGGCGCGTGGGCCGCTTGGCACCGACGTCGACCATAGCGGCCTGGCCGGTTGCGCTGAAGTGCGATAGGCGCGAGGTTTTCGGTGCGGGTTTGGGTTTGGGCATGAAAGTCCTTTTTCGAAAATCTTCTCCCAGGGCTAAAGCCCCGATTATTTAATTGCCCTCATTGGCACGACTAAAGTCGTGCCCTTTCAAAACTCATGCGAGAAGGATATTAACCATTGCGCCTTCGTCGAGTGAGTCGCGGTCGTCGGGCACGACCAAATAGCAGTTGGCCAGCGCCATCGCGGCTAGATCGCCTGAGCCTTGCCAGGGAACGAGTTTTACTTCGGGCACGGGTTCCGCAAAAGTGCACGCGGCGGGCAGAAAGCGCGTGAGGCCGGGCTTCGTCTTCACGTCGGCGACGAGGCGCGACCTGGCGAAGCGGGGCCCATGATCGATACGGCCGGCAAGCGCTGCCAGAACGGGCGCGGCGAAGAGCAGGAACGTGACGGCGGATGAGACGGGATTTCCCGGCAGCCCCAGAAAGCAGCACTGCTTGCGGTTCCATTGCGTGGCGCGCGATTGCATCGAGCGGCCTTTTTGGTTGGCACCCGTGCCGCCGCGGGGCAGTTCTCCGAAAACCACCGGCTTGCCGGGCTGCATGCGCACGCCCGTGAAATGGAAGCGTGCTCCCAGGCGGGCAAGTGCGGGCTCGACGAGATCATATTTTCCCGCCGAAACGCCGCCCGTGATGAGCAGGAGGTCGGCCGAGGCGGCGCGGGCGAGTGCAGCGTCGAGAGATTTGGCGGTGTCGCGCGCGATGGGCAAGATCCACGGCTGGCCACCGGCTGCGGCAACCATGGCGGCCAGCATGGCGGAGCTGGAGTTGCGAATCTGGCCGGGCGCGGGCTTGGCGGCGATGGGGACTAATTCATCACCTGTCGAAAGAATGGCCACGCGCGGCTTGGCGTAGACCTTGAGCTCGGCGTAGCCGCAGGACGCAGCTAGAGCAATCTGGGCGGCGTTTATCAACGTTCCGGCGGGCAACAACGCGGCGCCTTTGCTTGCTTGCGCGCCACGGAGCACGATGTTCTCGCCTGGCTTGACCGTGCGAGGCGGTAAAAGGCGGACGGTTGGCGCGGCGCCAGATCTGGCAGCCTCGACGTGATCGGACTCGACGTGTTCGAGCATGATGACCGCGTCGGCGCCGCGCGGAACGGGCGCGCCGGTCATGATTTCCCAGACGGCACTGCGCGGGAGCGGTCCTGAGGGAGGGTCGCCGGCGCGGGTTGAGCCGGCAACGGCGAGCGGATTATGCGCGGAGGCTTCCGCGGCACGGCACGCGAAACCGTCTCGCGTGGAGCGGGCGAAAGAGGGCTGGTCGGTGTCGGCGCGGAGGGTTTCGGCGAGGACTCGTCTGGCCGCGGAGGCCAGCTTTACGCGTTCCGTCGCAGGTTTGCTGCGCGCGAGGCGCTCGGCGCATTTGGCCACGAATGCCGCGGCCTCGGAGTAACTAAACACGTCACCGGCCATGGAATGGATTGTAGAGCGTTGCGGCGCGATGGCGATGTGCGGGCCCGGAGGCCGGCGCTACTTTGCGAGCGGGCTTGGCGAACTATTTTTGCGACGGCGGGCCGGTTTGCGCAGGCGGATTGGTTGCGACGGGCGGTTCGGTGGCGCCCGGGTCGTTCTGCGTGTTCTGCGAGTCCGCGTTCTGCAGGATGGAGGTGACTTGCGCGGCGTACTCCCCGGTGGGGGCCAGCCCCAGGTACTCTCTGAACGCTACCACGCACTCCGGAGACAGTTTGATTTTGTTGGTATCGGGATCGATGGGCGCGTCCACTGAAAGTCCCTGGGCCTTGACGAAATAGAGGACGGCGTCCTGGGGGTTGGCCTTGATGGCTTCGTCGGCCGCATCGATTTGCGCCGACACATTTTTCTCCTGGAAGAAGATGATGGCCAGATTGCGGAGGTAGATGGCGGCATGGGCCGGATCGGCTTTGACGGCCGCGGCTATCGACGCATTGGCTTCGTCGACCATGCGCGTGCGGGCGTAGACTTCGCCTAGACCAGCGTTGGCCGCGGCGACGACCAGCGGGTCCGTATTTGCCCCTTGCGCGTTGGGATCGGCGGCCAGGGGGTCAATATTGGCGAGCTCCTCGCCAATACTTCCCACCTGCGGGCTAGTAGTTGCGGTTTGCGGGCTGGAGTTTGCGGCCGGCGCGTCTCCATTTCCGACCTGCGGGCGGGGGTTTGCGACCTGCGATGTGAGATCGAGTGCTTTTTTGAAGCTGTCCTCCGCGTCAAGATAATTCTTAAGCCCTAATTGGGCGCGCCCGAGATAAATCCAGAGGTCTGCCTCGTTCGGCATTTCAGCGGTCGCCTTGCCCAAGAGCGATTCGATATCGGTGTACTTCGAGAATCTGATATCGCCGACCATGGAATCGACGTCCGATGCGGAGGCTGTCGAACCCAAGGTTCGGATCGCCGTGGCCCGCGCATTGGTTGCTTCCTCAAAGTCACGGTTCGCTGTCTCCAGATCGGCGTTAACTGAGGCAACGATCTTGTTGGTGGCTGCCGCATTATCGTTCGTCTCTTTCATCCGCCGCAGCTCGTCTTGCTGGTCCGGCGACAGCCGGTCGAGATATTCCTGGCGCGTCATGTCGACATCCTGCACCGTCCCTTTTCCGGCGATGATGACTACGCCGCGGATGAAATCAGTGACTTTGCCCTCTGGGGTGCCGGGCGCACGGTAAACCAGCGTGTATTCGCCAAGAGGCACTCTGCCGGTGTAATCACCTTTGCGAGAAACCGTGATGCTATAGCGCAGCGTGACGCCCCCGTCGGTGGAGAGACTGATGGTGCCGCCGTTCTGGGGCGCGCCTGTGGGGCCGGTGACAAGGCCGGAAATCCAGCCGATGTCGCGCTCTCCGTCGGGGTCGGATGGTTGATCGGGCTGTTGGCTGGGTTGTTGATCAGGTTGTTGATCGGATGGTTGAGGAGGGGCGGCTGCGGACTGCGCATGCGCTGGGGCAAGAGCCATTGCGAGGAGGCCGATGGCAACGGGGAAGTGCACTGCGCCGCGGAGACGCCACGGGGAACTCATGCAATGCATTGTACGGCGATTTGGGGGTCGGCAGATTTTTGGGGGTGCAGACGGTGTGCTGCGGGGGTCGGGAGACCCCCGCTACAGCCGGCCGGGAGGCCGGCGCTACACAATGACCGGCGATACACTACTGCGATTTACTTCGCGGCCTGCGCAAGGATGCCAGTCACGTCCGCAGCGAACTGACCATGCGGCGCCAATTCCAGATATTTCTTGTAGGCTGCCATGCAATCCGGGGGCAGAACGTAGTGGCCTTTGGCGTCGACGGTAGCGTTCATGATTAACCCCTGGCCCTTGATGTAGTAGAGGATTGCGAGGTTGGGATCGTTCGGATTCGGATCGGCCTTGATGGCGTCATCCGCCGCGGCAGCCTGCGCTGTGGCATTGCCTTCCTGGAAGAAGATGATCGCCTGATTCTTGAGATAAAGCTGCGCGTTCGCGGGATCGGCCTTGGCGGCAGCGTCAAAGGCAGCGTTGGCCTCAGGAACTTTGCCGGTGCGCGCGTAGCACTCGCCCAAGCCGGCCTGGGCCTGACCGATGACGGGCATACGCGGCTTTTTCGAAGCCGTTTCGAGATCGACGGCCTTCTTGTACGAGATGATGGCATCGTCGTATTGCTTGAGCCCTGCCTGTCCGTAGCCGAGCTGGTTCCATAACAAGGCTTCGTCCGGCTTGAGGCCCGTATCCTTGGTCGCAAGGCTCACGATATCGGTGTACTTTGCAGTCTTGATCTCGGCCGCTTTAGCGGCAAGATCGGTCTTGGAAGGGTTCGCGCCCAGCGCCTGCGCCGCAAGCGTGTTTGCGTTATCAATGTCTTTCTTGTCCTGGTTGACGATTTTCAGATCGGCGTTGAGCTGGTTGATCAGCACATTGGCCTGCAGGGCTTGGGCGTTGGCTTTCTTCAAGTCCTCCAACTGCTTTTTCTCTTCCGGCGTCATCTTGTCGATATATTCCTGGCGCGACATGTCGACGTCCTGGGCTGTGTCCTCCCCGACGACGATTTTGACGCCGCGGATGGAATCGACCATCTTGCCGGCCGGCGTATCTGCCGCGCGGTAGACGACCATGTAGGTTCCTGGAGGCGCTTCTCCGGTGTAATTGCCGGAATCATCGACCGGGAAGGTGAACTTGAGGGTCGCGCCGCCATCGGTCGAGAGGCTCACCGTGCCGCCGCCCTGGGGTTGTCCGGTGGGATTGATGACGCGGCCGTGAATTTTGCCCGTAGCTGCAGCGGGTGCCTGTTGTGCGTGCCCGGGCGCGAGAGCCAATGCCAAAAGTCCCGCAGCAGCCAGGCCCAGCCAACGTGAAAGAGTGCGATTCATGTTTTCTCCTTAAGAGCGGCGGGAAGCGTACTGCCCGCCGGCTCAAAAATTTCAAATTCTCAGGCGCGGCGGAGGAGACCCATCCGGTAGAGCGCACGTGTGAGCAAACCCCAAGTTAAATCCAACCTAGCACCCTGCACAAGAGGGCTCCGGTCAACTCTGTTCCGGTGCGCCGGGATTTGCGGCGCCGGCCCCAGTTGTCTTGACGAAGGGCCGGCCCGCAAGTTGCCCTTTGCGCCGCGCAGTCTTCACGCGCCGTGCCGATTGCGATTCTTATGGTAGTGGGGCGCGGTGCGGTGCGCGTGTGGCCTGTATCACAGTGTAAGAGCAGCGGAGTTAGCGGGGTTAGCTGCGCTGGCGGCTCTAGCGGAGGTCGGTGGCACAGGCCCTAGAATCAAGGCATGGGAACGGCTATTCGGAGTGCTACTGCGGCAGATGTGGCGCAGATTCTCGCTTTTATTCGCGCCCTTGCCGCCTTTGAGCGGGCGCCGGACGCGGTGGTTGCGACCGAGGAGGGCCTTTTGCGCGACGGATTTGGCCCCAATCCGTATTATTCCTGCCTGATTGCCGAGCACGACGGCCAGCCGGCCGGCTTCGCCCTGTTTTTCTACAACTACTCGACGTGGATGGGCCGGCCCGGGCATCTACCTTGAGGACCTGTTTGTGCTGCCGGAGTTTCGCGGACGGGGCATTGGCAAGGCGCTGCTGCAAACGCGTGGCCGCGGTCGCGGTGGAGAAGGAGTGCGGGCGGCTGCACTGGGAGGTTCTGGACTGGAATACGCCGGCCATTGATTTCTATCGCGCTATGGGCGCGGAGTTTATGGATGAGTGGCGCAATGTGCGGTTGGAAGGCGAGGCGATCAAGAGGCTGGCGGAGTTGCCGGAGGAGAGTGGTCTCCACCCATTTCCGCAAAGAGCACGGAAATGGATGGGGCACGACGGCAAGGACCAGACGCTGGGCGCAACGAGGTCACGCCGTGAGGATTCGCGTGATTGGCGGCGGGCTGGCCGGGCCGGAGGCGGCGCTGACGGCGGCGCGGCTGGGCTGCGAGGTGGATCTCTACGAGATGCGCGCGGTGGTGGACGGAAAGCCGCGCCTGACGCCGGCGCACCAGACGACGGATTTCGGCGAGCTGGTTTGCTCGAATTCGCTGAAGAGCGAATCGCCGAATGACCGCGCCGTGGCTGCTGAAGCAGGAGATGCGGCGCGGCGGGTTCGGCGCTTTTGCGCATTGCGGATGCATGCGCGGTACCGGCGGGCCACGCGCTGGCGGTCGATCGCGTGGAGTTTTCGCGGCGCATTGCGGAGGCGATTGAAGCCGAGCCGCGCGATTCGCGTGATTCGCGAAGAGGTGACGAGCCTGGGAACACCGGACGGCGAAACGGCTCTCACGATTGTGGCGACGGGGCCGCTGACTTCGGACGCGCTGAGCAAGGAGATCGAGCGGCTGACGGGCTCGGGGCATCTGGCGTTTTACGATTCGATCTCGCCGATTGTGGATGCCGAATCGATCGACATGAGCCGCGTGTATTTTGCGGCGCGCTGGGACAAGGGAACGGCCGACTACATCAACTGCCCGATGGACCGCGCGGAGTACGACCGCTTTCTCGACGCGCTGCTGGCCGCCGAAGCCGCGGAGAGCAAAGAGTGGGAGAAACTCGACTATTTCGAGGGCTGCCTGCCGATTGAGGTGCTGGCCACGCGGGGGCGCGATACGTTGCGCTTTGGCCCGATGAAGCCGGTGGGGCTGCGCGATCCGCGAACGGGAAAAACGCCGTGGGCGGTGGTGCAGCTGCGCAAGGAAAATCTGCGCGCGGACAGCTACAACCTGGTGGGCTTCCAGAATCACCTGAAGTTTGGCGAACAGGCGCGGGTGCTGCGGCTGATTCCGGGGCTCGAAAATGCGCGCTTCCTGCGCTACGGGCAGATTCATCGCAACACGTATATCTGCGCGCCGGTGCTGCTGGATGAAACTCTGCGGCCTGAAGAACTGCGCCGCAGCGGCTTAGCATTTGCGGGGCAGTTTGTCGGGCGTGGAGGGGTACACGGAATCGATTGCGACGGGAATGCTGGCGGGGATTTATGCCGCGGCGATTGCGCGCGGCGAGGAGCCGGTGCCGGCTCCGCGTGCGACGGCGCTGGGTTCGCTGGTGCACTACATTACGCACGCGGATCCGAAGAACTTTCAGCCGGCGAACATCACCTTCGACCTGCTGGAGCCGCTGGAAGAAGAAGTGCGCAAGAAGATCCGCGACAAGAAGGAGCGGCATCGGATTGTATGCGAGCGGGCGCTGGCGGCGTTTGATGCGTGGCAGGCAGTTGCGCGGCTCGCAGCCCACACGAGATAGAAATGTCCTGGCGAGATGGCTGGCTCCTCGCGGTCCAAACACGGTCAGCCATCAAGTTCCGTTTCGAGTTTTCGGCTCCGCATGAGTCGGGTGTGCATGCGCGACCAAAGCGAAGTCGCAACCAGAAACGATAAGACCACCGAGCTGAGATACACCCACATCAACGAAGGATGCTCTCGGACTTCGCGGCCTCCCCAGAGGATATGCAAGCGGCGGCCGAGGAAATTCTGATAGAGCCCGACGGGAATGACCGCCAGGAACCTAAGCGCCGACCCGACTGCAACAGAGGCGAGAACAACCAGCGATTCTTTGCGGAGACTGCCTTTCAGGATCGCCGCCGACGCGACAAACACGGCTGCGGCGATGCACAATCCAAGAACCACCGGTTGCCACCAGAAATAGATTACGGTCGTGACAAAGCCGGCCCAGATGAATGTGATTTGCATCGTCCGGTCCGAGGCGCCGTAGCGGATCACGGCGTAAATGAACATCGCCCAAAGCGTGCTACCGGCGAATATGAGAGGGCCAAACGCATGATCCCAGAAGCCGTATGGATAGTGCCGCACATAAATTGTGTCAGTCGTATTTATAAATTCGCCAAACGTCCATAATCCGGCATAAAGCGCCCCGAAAAAGGCGGGCGGCCGACGCCAGACCAACGAAAGCGCGACGCCTGCGAGAGACAGCCAGAACCATACCGCTCCTTTTCGCTCCCCGATTTCAACCAAGTCGCCTACCATTGAGACGGCTCGCTCTTTGCCTGTTAACCGGCACAAAATCCATTCGGCAATTGAAGCGTTATGCATCGGCGCCTCCAAACAGGTTCAGCCCGTTGAGCAGGCTCTGGTAGGCTTCCTGGGCGCTCACCAGCGCTGCGCGGCCCGCCTTGGTCAACGCGAAATAACGTTTGGCGCGGCCGCCCCGCTGCGGCGTGGCTTCTCCAAACCAGGAACGCACAATTCCCTTCTCCTCCATCCGGTCCAGCGTGTATAGAGAGCGCCCGGGGCGGGCTCACGTCCGGTGCATGCGGCGATTTCGGACCGGATCGTCACACCGTACGCCTGTTTTTCAAGACGCAGGATTGCCAACAACACGACCTGTTCAAACTCGCCCAGTGAGGCTAAGGGTTTCATTAAGACTACAATGTAGGATATATTTTGCGAAGTGTCAAGCTTCAGTGCGGTCCCTTAAACAGGCGGCGTTTGATTCGTGCCACCTGGCGGCGGGATTTGCCGCACTTCGATAGTGATCCCGCGAATCGCTTCTGCGGTTGAGGCCGTGGACGGGCGCGGACGAGTAGCTCCGGGAACCTTTCTGCGCAGTTCCGTGTCCAACAGAGTAGGCATTGCGCGCGGCGGCGGCATGGCGCGACCATTTACCCTGAAGATTGGGGCTGAGCGTGCGAGAGAGTGCAACTGGGCGCTGCGCGGGCCGGGGAAGTGAGTAGTTTTGATGCGATGGTTGGCAATTCTGGCGGGTGTGGCGGCGCTGAGCTGCGGCGCGGCGATGGCGAGCGCCCAGGCGGCGCAGCCTACTGCAGAAGAAAAAAAATCCGCAACGACCATCACGCTTCCGCCCTCGCCCAAAGCCCTTTTGCCCGACGAATTTGATGGCTGGGCGACGGCAGAGCCATCGAAAACGGTGACCGATCCCGCGCAGGCCGACCCAGCCAATGCCGCGGCGCTGAAGGAATATGGGTTCAATGCGGCCGTAGCGGCTAATTACAAGCGCGAGGGTGAAACGCTGAGCGTGCGCGCGCTGCGCTTCGATGACGCGAGCGGGGCCTACGGAGCCTACAGCTACTACCGGGAGAATGGCTGGCCGAAGGTTGAAATCGGCAATGGTGCGGCATCGAACAAGAATCGCGTTCTGTTTTGGGTGGGAACGACGGTGGTGGATGCGACGTTTTCGCGAGTAGACTCGATGTCGGCAGGCGAATTGCGCGAGATTGCGCGCCAGTTGCCCGCGCCTGACGGAAGCCGCGCGCTGCTGCCGCCCATCCTGGCCTGCCTGCCGCAGACCAAGCTTGACCCGCAGACTACGCACTATGCGGTGGGCCCGGCCGGCTATGCAGGCGCGGGCGGCGTGTTGCCGCCGTCGCTGGTCAACTTCGACAAGGGCGCCGAAACCGTCACGGCGAATTACTCGCTCATCTCCGGCTCGGCCACGCTTACGCTCATCGATTACCCGACGCCGCAGATCGCCCACGCGCAGGTGGACGCGATTCGCGCTTATCTAAAGGCGGGCAGCCAGGCACAGCCACCGTGGCCGAAACCGCTGACGACTCCGACCAGGCGTCGCTCGAGGTGCGGGGTAGCGGGCCGGTGGTGGCGATCGTGAGCGGCGATGCGATTCCCGAAGAGAGCCACCGATTGCTCGAGTCCGTGCATTTCGAAGCGGAAATGACGGCGATTCCGCAGCCGGTGGAGTCGGAGATCGAGAAGACCGGCAGACTGCTGCTGGGCATTACCGCGCTGAGCCTGATTGGCGCCGCGGCGGCCATTTTGTTGGGAGGATTCCTGGGCGGGGGCAGGGCGCTTTACCGGATGGCTACGGGCAAACCGGCCTCCTCGATGTTTGACGTGGAGTTCATTCATCTCGATTTGCAGGAAAAATGGGTGGAAGTCCAGGGAGAATCGGTGGAAGAAATCGAGTCGGCCGAAGGGCCGCATCCGAAGGGTTAATGCAGGCCTAGTCCTGTGGAAAAATGGCCTCAAACCCGAACAAACTACGCTAAATCACGGGAAATCACGAAGATATACAGGCGAACGATCGGCGAAGAAAATCACATTGTCCGGCCGCCGATTGGATTGTTAAATTATTGAAAATAAAAGTACTTATTTTCACACATATTTTTCCTTGACACTGCTTTCCCCCGAACCTACTATGCAGCCAGAAAGTTCTATCGGGTTTGCCTCCGTTGGAACTATTCTCCCTGAGGAGAGAGCTGCCCCGTTGCCGGGCGGCTCTTTCCGTTTAGAACGGGTTTGTAGCTGCTTCCGGGGCTTCACCTTCCGGCTGGGGCGGGGTTTCGGTCCATTGCTCATCGCATTGCTCGCAGCGCCAGGTATTTTCGGGGTCGACGCCTTCAAGAACCACGTCATCCGATCCGCACTTAGGACACTTGGGTTCGACAAACTCCTGCGCTTCCTCCTTTTCCTCTTCAACGATCTCCTGCGGCATTGTTTGTGCGGCAATGGCGCGCGCCTGATCGAGCTGATCGGCGGCAACCTGCACGCGCGCATTGAGGCGTCCGAACTCGCGTGCCTGCTGAATCCAACTATCGATACCCGCCTTGCGCAACACTCCGGCGAGCTGCTGCGCCTCCTGGTTGGTCTCGCAGTCACAAAGAAATGTCTTCCAGGTGTATTCGTGCGGGCCATCGTCTTTGTCGTCGGTATCAGGAGTATCAGGTACCAGTTGTGGCGCTCTCGCGCCAAAGCCGAGTAAGCCAGACGACCCCTCGCTGAGCACGTCAGCTGCTCTTTCCTCGACGGGATGCGTTGGCGGCGGCGTAACGAAATTCGTTTCAGAAACTCGTTGCACCACGCTTGCAATGGAACTCGCGGGATCGCCTAACCCGCGGCTGCGCATCTCGCTGCGCAATGCCTGTTGCGCGGCTTCGGTCAGATCGCCGTAGTCGCGGGCGAGTTCGAGCAGTTCGTTGTCGTATTTCTCGCGGTACTCCGCGGCCAGCCGCTGCCATTCCTGAACGGGATCGATTTGCATGGGCAAAAGTATACGGCGATCACGGGGTGTGTGCGCGCTTTTCATGGTTTGCGCGCACCTTTACCTCGAACCGGCGCAAAGATACAATCGAAGATGCGGGCCGACGTAGCTCAGTTGGTAGAGCAGCTGATTCGTAATCAGCAGGTCGTCAGTTCAAGTCTGACCGTCGGCTCCAGAATCCGGATGTAGGCGTGGCCTCTCGAGTGCGAGAGGTCATTTTTGTCGATGGGCTCTGATCTCGACATCCTCCCCGGTCCCCAAAGGCGAGGGACCGTGGGCACCCCTTTGACCTTGTGATTTCGAAATGATCCTCAGACGCGTGCGGGTCTGGAGACCGGCACTACAAAATCGCGCGACCTTTGTTCTACCTAGCTGCTATTGCGCCTGCGCTTGCACGTAGACGGCGACGCTGGCTGAGATAAGATCCTGCGGCGGAATCACCGGCGTCTTGCCTTTCAGCGTGGGCGGCAGCTTGACACCTGGCTTGAGCTCAATGGCAACGAGATTGTGCTTTCCGGCTGCGATCATGGGCATGGTGAAACTGGCCTGGAAGTTGCCCAGCGGGCCAACCGGCGCTGCGCCTGCCTTGGTGCCCTGCACGCCGTCCACCCAGATCCAGACCGAGCCGCCGGGGGCAAACTTTGAGCCGCGCAAAACCACGGGCGACCCTACTACGACCACCGAGCCCGGCGGAGAGACGGTGTTGTTGGACGGGTTGAACACTGCGACTGTAGGCCCACAGCCGCCTACCTGGCACACCGTGATGGAGGCGGTTGCAGGCTGGCTGCCGGGAGTGCCGGCATGGAGCTGATGCGCGCCCGGCGCAGTGGTGGCCGGGATGAGCACATTGGTGAGGAACTGTCCGCCCTGCGCGCCCACGGTGTTGTGCCCAATAATCTGGCCGGTGTTGTTGTCGAGCCAGAAATAAACGTCATTGCTGCCTGCGGCCTCGGTGCCTGTGGTCAGCACGTCGCTCAGCGGCGCGCAAGTGATGCCATCGCACTCGTGCACCTGGAACGCGTATTGCGTCGCGGGCTTGAGATCAATGGCGTTGAAGGTGAGCGCCGGCGTGGTGATGGTCACTTTCGGCGGACCCCACACGAGCGACGATTTCGTGTCGCCAAGCACCGTTTTGTTCCAGGCAATGTTGAGCGCATTCACATAGGCGCCGCGGAAATACTCCGCCGTAACGGGAAGCATTTGCCCGGCCACGACCTCGGGTTGCGCAACGGCGATGGTTTGCGAAAAGAGACTGCCCTTGTTATTGGCCGCCGTGGTGTTTTGGATTTGCGGCTTGGCCGGGAGGGGATAGATGAGGCCTAAATCGAAATTGAGCTTGGGACTGATGCCGATGACGAATGGGCGCAATCCTCCCAAGTAGGCCGGGTAGAGATTCTGGAAGACGGCGTTGAAATCGTTGCTCACGTTGGTGGAAGCGGAATCGAGCGTGGGCGAATTTACGAACCCTACGATATCGGCCGATACCTGGTCGCGCAGGTGTTGATCGGTGTCGGCCGCGATGAGGGTGCCGATACCCTGAACGGCAAGATTGAGGGCAGAACCGATGGCTCCGATGATTGCCTCTGGCGCCACTGTACCCCCGCTGGCGGCCGCGACCGCGCCTTCAGCCGCAAGCTGGGTGGTAAATTTCGTGGCGGAAGCAACCAGCTGGCGCGTCACGTCGCCGCCATACACGCCGTCCACGGAAAGGTCGACAGCGGGCGCGCAGGTGACGGGAAGATCGAAACTGGTGGCGTTGGGCGTGGACGTGCACGTGACTGTGAGATATGCGGTGAACACGATGGTGAATGCTGGATCCGTGGGCTCGGTGGGACAGTTGGAGCCAACATGGCATGTGTGCGGCGACGTCATCCAGAACGTGACGCCATTCAATGGCGCCTGATAGGTGAAACGGATGCGGCGGCCATTGACCGTGTTCATGGAGTCGTCTTCCCATGTCTCCTGGAAGTTGGCGGTGAGATAGCCCTTGGCATTCATGGCGCAGGGCTGAATGTTGTATGGCGAGTTGGGGCTGTGGTTCTCCAGAGTATTAATGGCGTTCTGCACGTCGGTGCAGATGCCGCCTTTCATGGCGGTCCACATGGCATCGAAGTGGCCTGGCGTAAAAAGCTCGGAGCTCTTGGCCTGAAGGAGTCCACCGGGCAGGCCGGCGAGTTGCTGCGCTGAGAAGGAGGAGACCTCTGCGGCGCTCGGCTTGCCGTTCTGATCGGTGTAACCGAGGTTGAGGCGGATGGGATTGGCAATCCAGTACACCGATCCCGAGGGCTTCCATGGGTTGATTTCCGCAGTGGCCTGAGCGGCAGCGCCGCGCGCGGCCAGAAAAACCAACAAAGCAGAGATCGTGGCCTTCACCGTGCGGCGAGAGAACTGTGTGAGGGCGCGGACAGGAATGGGCCTGAGGCCTGAGAGGGGGGAATGCATGGGCTCAATCTCCTCGAAAAAAATGATTGCTGGAAAAAGGCCTAAGGAAAAAGAGGGCTTCAGTATAGCGCAGGGAGAGAACCGTTGGCGTCGGAATTCCTGGCGAGAGTTACACCGCGGTAATGGAGAGTCAGCCTTAAACGCTGCAATGATTTCGCCAATTTCGGGGCAGGATTGGTCGGGGAGAAGTAACTATTCGCCGGTTACCGATTCACGGCAGAAGAGCACTTTGCGGGAGGGCGCTGGTGCAGCCAAAGCCGCATTGCACATTTAGGTTCCTTGCCCCAGACTCTGCATCAGGACGAACAAAAGGAGGACGAGCATATGAACTACGCACTTCTCACGGTGTACTTGAAATTGCAAACTCTGGCGAACCGCGAAGAGGGTCAGGATCTGGTGGAGTACGCGTTGGTTATCTGCCTGATTTCCCTCGCCGCGATCACGGGCGTTAACTATGTCGCGACAGCGGTGACGACGGTCTTCAGCAATATCAGCACTTCACTGGCGTAACCTGCCGATGGCACGCGTTCCCCGCGAATCATCGAGGCTAGATGCACGACATATCACTTTCCGTGTGCGTGAAGCTCCACGCGCGTCAGCACTTCGTTCGCAACGCCATTCGAAAGCGCGCGAGCACACGGTTTCCCCTACATAAAATCGCCCACACACTGAAGCTCATGCGTGGGCGAGACTTTATGCGATCTTGTTCAACAGCCGCGACTGCGCCGCTACGGTTTCACCGGCGCGGACAGCTTGCGCCAAAACGCGGCCAAGCCGAGCGCGGTCGAAAGCAGCAGCCATGTGGGGGGTTCCGGGGTAACGACTGGAGGGATCTGAGTGACATCGACGATGGCCGAGTAACTATTGCTGAACGATCCGGAGTCATCAAAGTCACTAAGGACGGTTTGATAAGGCACGTTGAATTGGGATGTGAAAATAGCCGTCCAATCACTTAAGCCGTCGGCGGTAACCCCTGAGAATTCGAATGTCATGGTGGAGCCGTCGCTATCGTCTGTGAACGTCAGATAAGGAAGGCTCGAGGGCGTGCACATCTCACCTGGAACCGCCGGTGCAGTGCAGTCCGCCGTCCCGCCGCCGCCCGCATAAATATAGTCAATGTCCAGCTTGGGGAGCGACGAGTCTACATCAAAAGTGATGAACTGTTGCGCCGGAAACATTGTGCCTGTCGGCTCGGTGGTGGTGTTGAGTGGGCTGATTCCATTCTGCCCGTCGGTGGTTCCAAAAGAGCCTCCACCGCCCGACAAGGTGAAGACGTCTGCCGGGTTGGGGGAAACATCGCTCTTCCAGGTCGTCGTGGTTGTGGTGATCGTGACAATTCCACTCATATCGAACGTCCCGCTTAAGGCATCCGCACTGGCCTTATTGGACATCATGAGTATGAAAGCTGCACAAAGGGGATTGCGGCGTACCTTCGCATCACATCGCCTCCTGATCGGCGGGTAGGAACATCGGTGGATGTTGTCTTTATCGAGCGAGTACGTACTGCGAGAATCCGTAGACCGGCGGCCCAGGATTTCCAGGGGACGCTGGAGCTGTGCAGCAGCAGTGAGCACTAACCATGAGTAGCGCGAAAAGTGAGAATGGACTCCATCGTGACAAACTGCCGTTGCTCAGGGCCGTGCAACATCGGGGCCATTTATCCCTCTTTTGCCATGATTCCGGCCAAAGGGGTACGCGTGCAGGCCGCAAAGACGATCAAAGACGTTCGCGGTGTTCCTCGATTCGCTTGTAGAACTCGTTCTGTGGGAAAGCTTGTTTTTGCCTGATGAAGTGGGCGTCTAGCTACGTTCTTCCGGCTAATTGAGCTGCGTTCGTGCGGTGCAGCTTCGTTAGGGCACCATATTAAACGAAAAATCCCGAAATGCAACAAATGATTTCCAAGATGACACGACAGCATCGGGCGCGATGCGCGCGAAGATCGTGCAGTTCTATAACTATGTATTTTGTTGGCGTCCCCGACGGGATTTGAACCCGTGTTATCGCCGTGAAAGGGCGGTGTCCTAGGCCGGGCTAGACGACGGGGACGGTTGGGAGAGCAGAGAGCGGCGGGAGCGGACTCAAGCGCCTTTCAAGATGTGTCCATTCAAAGGCTATCAACTCGCGGAAGAGGTGTCAAAGAAGCCACCCGCAGCGAAAGCACCGCAAAGATGGCCAGGCCGGAACCAAAAGCGTCGAGGCGGGGCAATCGTGTCGTGCGCTATCCTCGATGGAGGCTTCGGCATGGCCTCGGGCGCCTGCGGCAGGACGCGCTATGTGGTTTTTTTGCATCGATTACGCGGCTCCGAGCGTCGCATATCTCAGGCATTGACAGTAGCGCAATTTAACCAACTCACACCGGCACGGCTGGCCGAAACGACAGATTGCGCTTGAGTGCGCCCGTCGGGAACAACCCGCCAGAGGAAGAGTCGAGTGACGCAGAGCAAATTCGCAGGGATTCTATGGCCGGGTTTTTTGACCTTGGCCTTGCTGGCGGCAACGGGTTGCCAGAAAAAGCCGACGGCCGCGCCAGCCGGGTCCGGGCCGCAGGGGCTACCCGTGCAAACGGTGACCGTATCCATGGTGCCGGTGGCGCAGAGCAGCGAATACGTGGCGACAATCAAGTCGCGAAATTCGGCTACTCTGCAACCGCAGGTGAGCGGCTCGCTGACTGCAATTCACGTCAAGTCGGGCGACTATGTGAAGAAGGGCGCCCCGCTGATCGAGATCGATCCGCGGCAGCAGGAGGCCGCAGTCGCCGCGTTGCGCGCCACCGAGCGGCAGAAGAAGGCGCTCTTCGACTACGACACCATCGAGCAGGATCGCCAGCAAAAGTTATTTGAAGCCGGCGTGACCAGCCGCGACACGTACCAACAGGCGCAGCAGGCCTTCGAGAATTCGAAGGCAGATTACGAAGCGGCGGTGGAATCGCGCAAGACGTCGGAGCAACTGCTGGGGTACTACACCGTGCGCGCGCCCTTTGACGGCGTAGTAGGCGACATCCCGGTGCATGTTGGAGACTACGTTTCCACCTCGACGATGCTGACCACGGTGGATGAAAGCAACGCTCTTGAAGCGTACGTTTACATTCCCACGGAGCGCGCCTCCGAGGTGCACCTGGGACTCGGCATCGATCTCACGGACGATAACGGCAAGCTGCTCGAGAAGACGCAGGTCGATTTCATCTCGCCCGAGGTGGACAGCGCGCTGCAGGGGATTCTGGTGAAAGCCCAGGTGAAGTCGGGACCCGAGATCCTGCGCAACGCCCAGATCGTGAAAGCCAAAGTCATCTGGAGCACAAAAAATATGGCGGTGGTTCCCGTGCTGGCGGTGATCCGGCAGGGCGAGCAGAGCTTTGTTTTCGTGATGCAAAAGCAAAACGGGATGGCCGTTGCGCATCGCACGCCGGTGGTGCTGGGCGATACCGTGGGCAACAGCTATTCGATTGTCTCCGGACTGAGCGCGGGCGACCGCGTAATTGTGACAGGCACACAGTTTCTGGTGGATGGCATGCCGGTGATTCCGATCGGCGGGTGAGAGGGCGGCAGACAGCAGACAGGCCGCGCGTGCTGGAACGAATTGCCATAGCTGAATGCCGTCCGCTTCTCGCTGCCTGCTAATTGCTGTCAGCTGTCTGCTCAAGAGAAAGGGCTTACTTTGTTTGTTGATTTCTTCATTCACCGGCCGGTATTTGCCACGGTCTGCGCCCTGATGATCATTCTCGCGGGGGCCATCTGCATTCCCAATCTTCCTGTGGCGATGTATCCGACACTGGCGCCGCCGGTGGTTTCGGTGACGGCCAGTTACGTGGGCGCCGACGCTGAAACCGTAGAGAAAGCTGTCACCATTCCGCTGGAAGAGGCCATCAACGGCGTGGAGGGCATGCGCTACATCAGTTCCTCGAGCACCAACAGCGGCACCGCGCAAATCAACATCACCTTCCAGACCGGCTACAACCTCGACATCGCCGCGGTGGACGTGCAGAACCGCGTGGCCAGCGTGGAAGGGCGCCTGCCGGGTGAGGTCGTGTCGACCGGCATTACTATTCTGAAGGCCAACAACAACTTCGTTTTCGGTGCGGGATTTTATACGCTTGATGGCCGCTACTCGAGCGAGTACATCTCCAACTACCTGGATGTTTATGTGAAAGACGCGCTCAAGCGCGTGCCAGGCGTGGGCGACGTATTGATTTTCGGCGAGCGCAAGTACGCCATGCGCGTGTGGCTCGATCCCGTGCGCCTGGCCGCCCGCAACTTGACCGCGACCGATGTGGTGAATGCGCTCGAAGAGCAGAACGTCGAAGTTCCGGCGGGCCAACTCGGGCAGCCGCCTTCCGATTCGAAGCAGGCGTTTCAGATTCCCGTGCGCGTGGTGGGCCGACTTTCGAGCCCGGAAGAGTTCGACAACATTATTGTCAAGAACTCGCCGAATGGCCTGGTTCAACTGAAGGATGTGGGCCACGCGGAAGTGGGCGCAGAGGATTACAGCACTCTGCTCGAATACGGAGGCCGTTCGGCGATGGGAGTCGGCGTCGAGCAGCTTTCCAACGCCAACGCTGTCGATGTGGACCACAAGGCCAGGGCTGCGCTGGAACAGCTCGCGAAGAATTTCCCGCCTGGACTCCAGTACGCGATTGCTTTCGATTTCACGACAGCGGTGAGTGAGTCGATTCGCGAAGTGCTGGTGACGCTGGTTGAAGCCATTGTCATCGTCATTGCCGTAATCTTTCTTTTCCTGCTCGACTGGCGCGCCACCATCATTCCCGCGGTCACCATTCCGGTGTCGCTCATCGGCACCTTTGCGTTTATCAGGATCTTCGATTTCTCCATTAACTCGCTCACGCTCTTTGGCATTACGCTGGCCACGGGACTGGTGGTGGACGACGCGATTGTGGTGATTGAGAATGTGCAGCGCCACATTCACATGGAGCACTCGAATGCCCGCGAGGCCACATCGCGCGCCATGGGCGAGGTGACGAGCGCCGTAATTGCGACATCGCTGGTTCTGATTGCCGTGTTTGTGCCGGTCAGCTTTTTTCCTGGCACCACGGGCATTCTCTACCGGCAGTTTTCGCTGACGATTGCGTTTGCAATCGCCATTTCAGCGTTCAATGCGCTCACGCTTTCGCCGGCGCTTTCTGCGCTGCTGCTGCGCGGCGAAGAGGCTCGTCCGCGTCAACTGGATTTTCTTCACATCGGCTTTGTTTCGCGCGCCTTTGCCGCGTTTATTCACGGCGCCGACAACTTTGTCGGCTGGCTGGGACGCAGTTACGCGCGCGTGATTCATGTGGCATTGCAACTGCGCTACGTTCTGCTGCTGGTCTTTTTCGCCGGACTGGGCGCCACGGTGTGGGTATACCGCTCGGTGCCAACCGGCTTTATTCCTCAGGAAGACCAGGGATATTTCATGGTGCTGGTGCAGGCGCCTCCAGGCTCCTCGCTGGCCTACACCACTGCACTTGAGGAGCGCGCAGGAGGGATCATTGCGCAAAATCCCGCGGTGGCCGGCCGCATGTTCACGCTTGTTGGCTTCAGCTTTGCCGGCAACGCTGCCAACGCGGGCATGATGTTTGTGATGACAAGCCCGCCTGATAACCATCGCGGCAAATGGCCAACGACGGCCGAGGTTCTGAAGGATGTTGCGCCGAAGTTGCAGATGCTGATGTTTGCGCCCAACGGCGGGCTGGTGGAAGCCTTTGAGCCGCCGGCGGTCCAGGGCGTGGGCAGCTTTGGCGGATTCCAATTCATGCTGCAGGACCAGGGCGGAAACACGCTCAGCGATCTGGACCGCGTGGCGCACCAGTTGGTGGCCGCCAGCGCCTCGCATAAAGAACTGGCCCAACTGTTCACGACCTTCTCCGCGAACGATCCGCAGGAACTGGTCACCATCGACCGCGAGAAAGCCAAGTCGATGGGGGTTTCGCTCACGCAAATCTCTACTACCCTCAACGTCTTCATGGGCTCGGAGTACATCAACGACTTCGACTACAACAACCGCACCTATCGAGTGTTTGTGCAGGCCGACCAGCCGTTCCGCATGAATGCGGGCGACCTGCACAGTTATTACGTGCGCTCCGACTCAGGCCAGATGATTCCGCTCGACAATCTTGTGACGATAAGCGAGAGCGCAGGGCCGCCGGTGATTTCGCATTACAACCTCTTCCGCTCGGTGGAGATCGACGGCTCGGCGGCGCCCGGATACAGTTCGGGCCAGGCGCTCGCGGGCATGGACAAGCTGGCAACCGACAACATGATGCAGGGCATGACGTATCAATGGACAGGCTTGACGCTGGATGAGATCGAGTCAAGCGGCAGGGCGCTACTGATTTTCGGCCTCGGTATTCTCGTGGTGTATCTCACGCTCTCGGCGCAGTACGAGAGCTTTGCGCTGCCGTTCATCATTCTGCTGGCGGTGCCTATGGCGGTGTTGGGCGCGCTGGGCCTGGTTTCGTTGCGCGGATACGCGAATGACGTGTATTGCCAGATCGGGCTGGTGATGCTGATCGGGCTGGCGGCGAAGAACTCGATTCTGATTGTCGAGTTTGCCGAACAGTTGCGGCGGAAGGGCCGGTCCATTGCCGAAGCTGCGATTGAGGCCGGTGAGCTGCGCTTGCGGCCGATTTTGATGACGTCGTTCGCGTTTATTCTCGGCGTGCTGCCGCTGGTGTTCGCTACCGGTTCGGGTTCGCTTGGCCGCCGCTCGGTGGGCACAACGATCGTGGGCGGCATGCTGTTCTCGACGTTGCTGAACCTGGTGTTTATTCCGGTGCTGTATGTGATCCTGAGCCGGTTGCTCAGGCGCGGCGATGCGCACGCCGAAGGTCTATAGCGGGTCGGTGTCGCGCGGGGCGCGAAGCTGCTGCTGATGGCCAGTCGCGGAACTTGGAACAGTTAGTGGTGTGCATCACGAATCCTCGAAAGGCAGGCTAGTGGAAAGAGCTAATGGAAGGCAACGCGGGGGTGGTCAGATAGTGGGTCGGATTGAAGCCACAGGGTTCGATCAGTAGTTTCCAGATTGGCGGCAATTGAGGAGTTATTCGGTTGCTCTGGCACAGTCACCGGATTCTATGAGACTCGCGCAAGGACTCGCGATACGGTTTCGGCCGCAGATGAAGCTTCCACGCCGAGCAGCGGTGCAAGTGCAATGCTTAATAGTGTGCGTAGCGAACTGCATCACCGCCTTCCGGTGCGGAAAAAGTCAAGACACCATCCGTCAACTCGAATCTGAATTCCGGTCCTAGGCCCGGCACTTTAAGGTGAAGCGCTGACCCCGAGATTGTGTACGAGCCCTGCTGAGTCACGAATGGCATGAGAAACAATATCTTACCGTCCAGGTAAAACAGCCAGTGGGCCTCCAAATTGCGGCCAGCCATTTCACGGCTTTCAATCCACTCGCCAACTATAGGGTTGCCAGGATTAGCAAGATCGCCAATACGCGCGAGTTCAGTGACGTCGGCTCCAGTAGTCAAGCTAAGTTTGTTGTCGCCGAGCCATTTCAGATTAAATTTCTGCTCGGCACCGCCAACCGTACCCGGAGGCAATATAAGCTGATTGTTTTCGATGCGCCATTGCGTTTCCACGACTGCAGCCGGGCTGAAATCGACAGTACCGTCCGAGCGAAACTCAAACATGTATCCGATTCCACCTTTGGATGTTTCCATCGAGCGCCAGCGCCCCACAATGCTAGCGGATGACGTCTGCTGAGCAGAAGCGCAGCACCCAGAATCGAAACTCATCCAAGCCAGAAGTGCCACTGAAGCTGCGAAACAAAGAGGGTGCTTCACGTTTCGCGTGATAGGCGTCAACTTTGGATGATCTAGATGAATTGTGCGAGTCATTACCACCCTCCGGGCTGGATTGGACCGTTTCAATTCCCACGCATAAGTCTCCAAGTATAATCGACCTTTCATTTCAACATGATCGTTAGAAATGCATGTGACCATGCCATTTGTCTGCAATGTGGCTGTGCGGTCGCATTCTTGAAATTGACGCGTTACCTCAACGCCGGTTCGACTTTGGATTCAAGGTGACTCGCTGCCAAGATTGAGGAAGCGCACTCAACGCGGCTTGACCACTTGCGGCGTCCCAACCTGCGTTGCGGTTGCCGAGTACAGGCGGCAGTTGTCAGTCACCTCTTTGAAATGGATGTAGGGATGGAGAAAGAGGGCTTCGCGCACGTCGCCTGAGCCTTCGGCGAAATCGGTGAGCCAGACGCCGTCGGGTTCCGGATGGTTGTGGATGTGCAGCCAGAGACCCTTATGCACATTCGCAAACAGGCCCCAGCCGATTTTCCAATCGGCGACGGATTTTACGTTGATGTCGACGGGTTCGCCGGTTTGCTCGTCGATGGAGATTTTGCCTTGCATTACCTGGGCCAGGCGCTGGTCAATGTTGCGTGCTTCGAAATGCGGATTGGGCAGAATGTCGTAAAAGAGAACGCTGCGGCCGTTGATATTTTCGCGGCGGCCGTTGGCCAGCATCATGGCTTCCATGAAATCTCCCAGCTCCTGGTTCTGTTTGTTCTCTTCCTTTTGCGCGGTGGTCTGATTTGAGTATTTGAGGGTTTCTTTCATCACGCGATCGTCTTCCTTTTTGGTTTCATCGGGCGTGAGGTCTTTGCCGTTTTTCTGGAAGGTGCGCTCAATGGCAATGCCGTTGACGAAGAACTGGTCCTTCACTTCGGTGACGTTCTTTTTAACGTGGCCGCTGCTATCGGATTCGATAGAGGTGGTGTTGACGCGGCATTCATAGCGCTCGCGCTCGTCGGCGAGTTTGCGCTCGTTGGCGAGCGCGCGTCGCAGGATTTCGTTGGCATTGGGAAGAGGAGCGAGGGGAGCGGCGTTTTGCGAGGAGGCGGCGCTAACGCACGCTAAGAAAACGGCAAAAAGAGAGGAGATAAATTTGCGGCGCATGAGGAGCGGTTAGAAACATCCCTCAGGGGCTAAAGCCCCACCTTTATTTTCGAGCCTTTTCGGCACGACTAAAGTCGTGCCCTTTCAAAGCCGAGTTGATGCAGCCGGTTCTACGCTCCGACAGGAAGCGACGGCATAGCGCCTTGCTCTTTGGCTTCGGCTACCACGGCGTCGAGGTGATCGAGCACTTCCGGGACGGTCATGGTGTAGATCTGGCGGAGCGAATCGTATCCTTCTTCGATGAGCTGCTTGAGATAACGTCCCGCGATCTGCGCGGCAAGCTGATCGGTAATCACTTTGCCGGTGCGCTTCTTCTGTTCGACCCAGGCGGTGCAGGGCAGGGCGATCCACATGGGGCGGCCGTTGACGTCGAAACGAATGTCGACGGCGTCGGCGTGGCGCGTGGCGATGGCCACGATCGTACCCTTCCAGCGGCAGTGCAGATCTTCGCCGCTCCAGCGTTCGGTGACGTGAAAGTCCTCGTACATGACTTAAGCCTATCGTTCCGGAGGCGGCGCGGCAAGCTGGCCGCCGGATAGCTTTGGGTGTTCCGTCAGTTCGCGTCCCAGCTTTGCGGAACATTCACGTACGAACGATCGAGGTCGGCGACGGAGGCGCAACCGAGCAGCCGCATGGTGCGGTCGAGGTCGGCGCGCAGAATTTCGATGGCGCGATCGACTCCGGCTTCTCCGGCAGCAGCGAGACCGTAGGCATAGGCGCGTCCGCAGAGCACGGCGCGTGCGCCAAGCGAAAGGGCTTTCACAATGTCGGTGCCGCGGCGAATGCCTCCATCCATGAGGATTTCGGTTTGCCCGTGGACGGCCTTTACCACCTCGGGCAACGCGCGCAAGGCAGAAGAAACGCAATCGAGTTGGCGGCCGCCGTGATTGGAAACGGAAATGGCCGCGGCGCCTTCATCGACGGCGCGGCGTGCATCGTCTCCAGTGAGGACGCCCTTGACGACGATAGGACCGCGCCACAATTCGCGAATCCAACTGAAGTCGCTCCAGGTTACGGCCGATTCGGCGAGGGCTGTAGCAATATCGATGAGTGGCATGGGGCCTTTGCCCGGGACCACGACGTTCGAGAGCGGCGGGATGCCTCCATCGCGCAGAAAATTCAAGAGCCAACGCGGGCGCGACAAAACTTGCGGAAGATGCGGAAGCCTTTCGATGAAACCGCCGCTGACGAGCTCCTTGGTCCCGTTGCGGAAGTCGCGCTCGCGAATGCCGGAAACGGGAGTGTCAATGGTGACAACGAGCGCGGAAAACCCGGCGGCGCGGGCGCGTTCAATCGCGGCCTCCGCAGCGCCGCGGCCACCCATTAGATACAACTGATAGAAGACGGGGCCGGTCGAGGCGGCCTTTACATCTTCAAGCTTGTGCCCCGAGATGGTGGAGAGAATGTAGGCGGTGCCAGCTTTGCCAGCGGCGCGCGCTGCGCCCACTTCTCCCACGGGATGCATGAGCCGGCTGTAGCCAACGGGAGCCAGCAGGAAAGGCAAAGCAAGATCGAAGCCAAGAACGCGTGTGCGCAAGCCGCAGTTGGCGAACGCGACGGCGTGTCGAGGACGGAAGGTAACGTCCTCATAGACGCGACAATTTTCGCGCAGCGTGACCTCGCCTTCGGAGCCGCCATCCAGGTAATCGAAGACGGAGCTGGGCAAGCGGCGCTTGGCGATGGCTCGGAAATCTCCAATGCTGACGACGCGCGGAGAGGCAACGGAACGAGCAGATTGAGTCATTCCTGTTTGTTGTACCAAGGTCGGGAGAGGATCAGCAAATGACGTGGATTTGTTCAGGAGAGCAGTGCTTCTTTGTCGAGAGCTCCATCCCGATTTTGCGCGGGCCAATGATTCGACAAGGTTCGATTTCGACGGCGACGGCATTCACCTGAAAGGATTTAGAAGTACTTCTGTTAAGGACCACGTTTCCGTGCTAGCATGATTCCCGCGAAGCGCACCATCGCGCGGTTGATCCAGGTCCAAGGGTCCCATGCGTCGGGTTCGCCAACATTCAGGGGTTCGCCACAATCCATAGGTTCGCCAAAGTCCACAAAGGAGGCGGACATGACTACGATTCCCGCATCCATTGCAACGGCCGGTCTCTCGGCTCTGTTGCTCGCCGCAGCCCTTACAGCACAGACCACCGACGGAGCCGGGCAGCCGGGCGCTCCGCCAGCCGGAACCGTACAAGCTGGAGCGGTTTCGAATGTGCGCATTGTTCGTTTGAGCGAACACAAAGGCACCGTACTGCTCGATCGCAACATCGGAAACGGCTTTGAGCCTGCCGTGGTGAACATGCCCATCGTGGAAAAGAGCCGGCTGATGACAGGCGATGGGGTGGCTGAAGTCGAGTTTGAAGACAACAGCAGCCTGCGGCTCGGTCCCAATTCAATGGTGGAGTTCCCTCAGCTGGAACGTCTTGCGGGAGGCACAACGGCCTCTTCAGCGCGCCTGGTGAAGGGCATAGTCTATGTGAGCCTGTTGAAGACTCGCGGCAACGAGTTCAACCTTCTGTTCGGGCAGCAGAAGCTGGAATTGCCGGCGGGCAGCCACATTCGGCTGCAGGTCGACGGGCCGGAGGCCAAGCTCGCGGTGCTTGACGGCACGTTGCGCATCGACGGATCGTCGAGCGCGATGGACGTTTCAAAGAACAAGACGATTACGTTCAATCTGCAGGGGCAAACCCAAGCGACCGTAGCCAAGAACGTCGAGTCTTATGATGCGCTCGACGCGTGGGACAAGAAAGAGGCCGAATACCACACGGCGGCCGCGCCCGTGAGCGCGCTGAATAGCTCACCCTATGCATACGGACTGACCGATATGGGCTACTACGGGAGCTTTATGAATGCCGGCGGCTGCGGCTCCATGTGGCGTCCTTACTTTGCGAGCGCGGCATGGGATCCGTATTCGAACGGCGCCTGGGCATGGTATCAGGGCGCAGGCTATTCCTGGGTGTCTCCGTATCCCTGGGGATGGACTCCTTATCACTATGGAAGCTGGGCCTATTGTCCCGGCGTTGGCTATGGATGGATGCCCGGAGGCGCATGGAATGGGCTGAACAACGTGGCCACATTTGGGAATGGGAACGGGCCGGTACATATTCCGGTGCGCCCGGTTGGTTCGCCTTCGGGGAACCAACGCACGCTGATGGTGGTAAACCTGAAGCCGCTGGTCCGTTCTGAAGCAGGCTCGGATGAATCTTTTGTGGCGCGCAGGGATTCGGCAGGCATGGGCGTTCCGCGGGAAGGCTTGGGCAATCTGAATAAGCTATCGCAACGCACCTTGGACAAGGGTACGGCGACTACCTCCAATTACACGAGTGGTCCGCTGGCTGAACATGCCGACGGGCGACCCGGGGAAGCGAACGGCCCTGGAAACTCGAACCGCCAAGAAAATGGGCGACCTTCTGAATCTTCGCGGTCTTATGAGTCTTCGCGACAGTCGGAGTCTCCGCGATCGTCTGAACCCTCGCAGCGTTCAGGAGGCGACATGTCTCCGCGCGGCGGCTCGGGAAGCAGTCCGAGTGGGGGCGGGGGCGGCGGTTCAACCAACTCCGGCGCTGCGCCTGCGTCGGGTCGCGGCCATTAGAAATTGGACGGGTCGGGATCGTAGTGAATGGCCAACTGACAGCCGGCGGCGAGTGGAAGCGTTTGCATTCCGGCAGGTGTCACACGTTGAGCTGGCGCCCGATCTCCCAGTGGTGACCGTAGGGATCTTCGACGCGGCCGACACGCCATCCATGCCCCTCAGCCACTTGATGCACAGCGCGCGCCCCGGCGGCGCACGCCTGCGCAAATACAGCGTCAGGGTCGGCAACGGTGAGAATCATGCGCGCACTGATACCGTGGAGCGTTTGTGGGCTGAAATTCCCGTGCTCTGGCGACTCATCGCTTACCCAGAACTCAGAGTTGCCCACGGCGAGTCGCGAGACGACCCCGCCGCGGCCTTCGAGCCGGTAGAGTTCACTGGCATTGAAAGCGAGCTTGTAAAACTCGACAGCCTGGATGCTGTTCCGCACCAGCAGCCAGGGCGCGAGGGTTGAGTTGACTGGAACGTCGTGCGCCATGATGCCATCTTATAGCCGGCCCGCAAGCGCCTACCCGAGCCAGCTGCGCGGTTTGCCCCCGCACAAACCGCGCTCTGATAAACTAATCGGGTTCGAGTGGCGTCATTCTCATCCGTTTCGACCCCGCCCGCAAGTTAATCAATGAAGGACAAAAGAGACTGTGGATACAAAAACCCGTCACGCCCTGAAAAAAGACAAGTTTGCCCAGGCCGCCGCCTCGAGCGCCAGTTGGGTCGGCGAGCACAAGACTAGTGTGATGCGCTGGGTGATCGCGGCAGGAGTGATTCTCGCCCTGGGCGCGGGCGCTTTGATTTTTTGGGTCGTGCGCTCGTCCGCTGCCGAGGCTGCTCTGGGCGCGGCGATGGATGTCTACACCTCGCCGCTGGCGCTTCCGGGAGCCCCGCCGGAGCAGGGCGTGTACACGACCTCAACCGACCGCGCCAAAGAGGCTAATCGTGAATTTGTGGCCGTGGCCCAGGATTTTGGCTGGCTGCCCGAGGGTTCCAAAGCCCACTACTTTGCCGGCGTGACCTATGTGGAACTGGGCCAGAATGGAAATGCCGAGACCCAGTTGACGGCCGCTTCGAAATGCTGGGACCGCAATCTTTCGAACCTGGCAAAGCTGGCGCTTGCCGGCCTTTACCACCAGACCTCCCGCGATAACGAAGCCATCGATCTCTACAACCAGATCGTCGCCAAGCCTTCCGTTACAGTTTCCGCCGGCGTGGCCGAGCTTGATCTTGCGGATCTCTATGTTTCGGAAGGCAAGCTGGACCAGGCGCGCGCGCTTTGGGCCAAGATCCGCGATGCGGATAAGGACGGCGCGGCAGGCCAGATTGCGGCGCAAAAGCTGGCTGGAAAGTAAGACTGCACTACTTTTGATCAGGCCCATAAGCGGCGGCCCGCTTTCCCACACATTTCTCCGCCGCGGCGGACGAAAATGGATGGGGCACCGTCGCGGTGGTCCTTGGGCAGAACGAGCCTGAGCACTTTCTTCGCTGCCTGCGTCTGTTGTGTGATGGGCACCGGCCAGGCCATTTACGCAGGTTGGATGGAGATTCCCACGAGCGCGGTAAATGAGGAAGCGCGCCGGAGCGCGGAAGACGCAGCGATCTCGACGCTGGTCGACCAATACGCCGGAGCACTCTATCGCGTCGCCTATTCGGTGCTGCGCAATTCCACTGATGCTGAAGATGCCGTGCAAGAGGCGTTCCTGCGCGTGCTGCGCCATCGGGACACGCTCGACGAGGTGCGCGACCACCGCGTCTGGCTCATTCGCATCGTCTGGAACATTGTGCTTGACCGGAAGCGCCGCGCGAAAACTCGCCCGGAGACGGATGATGTTTCTGAACTGGCGCGGGTGCTGCCTTCTGCGGGACTTTCCGCCGAGGAGCTGGCGGCCGCGGCCGAGCACCATGCCCACGTGCTCAAGTGCGTGGAGCGGCTGCCCGCCAAGGAACGTGAAGTGCTGCTGCTCTCGGCCTTCGAAGAGTTGACTAGCGTGGAGATTGCCGCGGTTCTGGACATTACTGAATCGAGCGTGCGTTCGCGGCTGTTCCGGGCGCGGAACCTGATGGCTGAGCTGCTGGATCACGACAGGAGTTTGCAATGAGTTCGAACCCTCATAATGCGATGAACTCGGGTTCCGACGCTGATTCCGGACCTGATTCCGGAGAAGACACGCTGCGGCTGATCGCCGGTTTGCCCGCGCCTGCCGGACTTGAAGAGCGTGTGCGCGAGGCGCTCCGCGCAGCCCCGCACGAATTGCGGAGCAGGGGGCGCGTTCTGGCGTGGCCAGCGAGGTTCAGTGCAAAGACTGCGCTCGAGAGCAACTGGATGCGAGCTGCTGCGGCAGCGGCGATTGTGTTCGTGGTGGTCGGCGGAGGTTGGGGCGTTTACAGACGCGTGCAGCCGGGACCAGCCGGCAAAGTCATCGTGATGCCGCAACCCGTGCCGAGTTCGGGCGGGTTGTCTGGAGCGGGAGCGATTCGCAAGCCGGAGACGATTCCGGGACCGAAGTTGAAAGAACAAAAGAGCGGGGAGCAAGGGAGCGAGGGAACGAGCCACCCCAGCGGGCATGAATCGCCCGCCGGGGACCGCGGCAGGGAGCCAGGAACCCCGCCCACGAAAAAGCCTGCGGCACCGGAGAAGACCGCGACAGGTCAACATCCGGCAAGCGCGCCGACGCCGCAGCCGGCGGTTTCGCAGTAGACCGCTACGCGTCTTTCTTCACGATCGCTCGAATCAACATTCCTAACAGAGCCAGTACCAATGCGCCCCAGAAGGCCGGGCCCAGGCCGGTTACGTGAAATCCGGGCACAACGGCAGAGGCGAGCAAAATCATCAGGCCGTTGATGACCAGAAGGAAGAGGCCAAGGGTGAGGATGCTCAGCGGGAACGTGACGATCTTGAGGAAGAGGCCGACTGTGGCGTTGAGCAGGCCGATGACCAACGCAGCAATCAGCGCCGGAATGAAGCCTGTCACTTGAAAACCATGGACAAAATGGGAAACGACAATGAGCGCGAGCGCGCTCAGGATCCAATGGAGAAGTAGCCTCATGCTTTTCACCCTCCGGCAAATCTGCAGTACAAATTCAAATTGATAATGTTCGAATTCTCAGCGCGCGTAATCCTAATCGCGCCAGCCAATCGCTCTAAGCTATCGTGCTCCGCGCCCTCGGCGCAAGGTTTCGGCCAGGAGTCCGCATCAGTGCGGCTCGCGGCGCGATCAGGATCGCATCGGCGCGCGTCGTTTAGAGTGGAACCATGTTTGCGCGCCGCATCTCTGTCGTCCGTTTAGATGCGGCCGGGGCGCGCCACGCCTGCCCGATACGCCAGATCGACAACTTTGCCATGCGGAACTTTACCAACGATGCGGTCTTCGACGATACGTTTCCCGCGGGCGATGGAGTGCTTGAGATCGGTCATCGCGTTCCGCTTGAGCAGCTCAAAGCCGCGATGGAAGACTGGTTCCGGCGCAAAGGGTATTTGCAGGCGGATGAGCGGCTGGAAGTGGCAGAACAGGGATCAGGGAACAGGGATCAGGGATCAGACAACTGGGACCGGTGACCTGGCGCGTGCGCGTTTTCACTCAAGAGAGGGACGGGGCCACGCCAATTTGCGGCGGCTGCGAAGAGCTTACCGGGCAAAGCTGCGGCGTCGATTTCCAAAGGCGGAGTTCGGCTTCGCGGCGGCTCTTCAATCCCAGATTCACTTCTCCTTTGGCGAGATCCCAAAGGAGCAACTGCTCTGCGGCGGCGGCGTAGCGGCCGGCGTTGAGGCAGCGCAGCAGCGTCGACTTGGCCAACCGTCCCGCGCCGAGGTTGAAACAGAAATCGACAAGCGCGTCGAACTGGCCCTGCGTCAACGCCACCTTGACCAGACGGCCGATAGCGAGCTCGGCCGCGGAGACATCTTCGACCAGAAGGTTTGCGGCCTGTGCTTCGCTGACGCCGTTGGGAAAAGACTCGGGAGGGACAATACGGTGGCCGTAACCGATAGTGGGAAAACCGGCCGCGTCGATATAACGCTGGCCGCGAAAACCCTCGAACCGCTTGATCAGGTCCAGTCCTTCTGCACTGAGTTGCCATGGACTTAGTTGCATCGATCATCCTTCTTCGGCCGGAATGGTGTGGCCAGAAACACGAAGGGCCTGCCGAGAACCCTCCCATTGATCGGGAAGGCTTTCGACAAGCCCAAAAACAACGCTAGCAGAAGCTCAGAATTAATCTGCAAAAGCCGGACGAGAATTATGATGATCGTGCTGTCCCACCCATTCGCCGAAGAAGCGTTGGCGAAAGGATGGGGCACGGGGATGTTTCTGTACAGGCCGTCAGAGATCTAATGCGCTGCGGCGGGCGGTTTGCCCGCTATCTTCAGGAATTGGTCGAGGACTTCGGTCAGCGCAGTGTCGAAGTTCTTGTCGTGGGTCTTTTGCAGGTAGGCGATCTCGATGGAGCTGGTTACGGCCCAGAGGATGTAGTGGGTTTTGCCGTCGTAGACCACCAGGTGGAACATGGGCAGGGGATCGGAGGCGCCCTTCTGCTTGTTGGCTTCGCTGGGGCCGTAAGGGGCAACGAGTCGCAGCTCGAGGACGAGGTCGGCCTGGGCTGGATCGCCGACCAACGTGTAGTCGCCAGTGGCTTTGAGCCCGGAGTAGAACTCTGTATAAGGCCGGTCGGGATCGCCGGTAAAGGGCTCAGGAAACAGGCCGCTGTCGGAGCCGGCGTTCGAGACAAAGACGTATTTTGCTGCGGCGATCGCTGGCGGAACAGGGCCGGCCTGATCATACGCGGGCATCTGCGCGAGGGCGCCAGTCGCTAGCGAGACCGCAATGGCAACGCTCAGGCAAGAAAAGGCATCGGACGTACGCATGGTTTACCTCTTTTCCACTGAAAATAACGCCGTTAATGGCCCTCGAACGGGCAGCCCAGGAGGCTGCCGACGAAAGGGCGCCATCCGATCACAAGGTGTTTATTTTGAGTGTCATATGGCAGAGATGCCATCTTGCTGGAAAGGGTTGTCTGACGGTAAGCGTTTTTGCCGGAAAAACGACTCTGCCCAAAATGGGAAGGAAGCGCCGATCGCAGTGCGGGCTGTAACCCAAACAAGGAAAATACCTTACCCGGAATAGCCCCAATCGCCGGGCATTTTCAACAGAAATCCCGTTGTCTATCTTGACAACGGAAGGGGATGGCCAGTGTCAGCTTAGTAAAATAGGCAGATGGTTAGAACAAGGAAAACACGCAACTTAAATCGACGGGCCCCGCTGTGGATTTGTGTCGTAGCGGGAGTCTCTGCCGTTGCGCTGGTGGCGATGGTGGTGTTATTCACCTCGCGCACAGTGCATGCAGATGCGAGCCTTCCTCGAGCAACCATCACACCACCAACAACTGCAACCGCAACGAGCGTGACACCTATCACGCTGGCGGACACGCAGCCAACAGTTCCAAAAACCGGGCCGACACCAGAGGCTCAGCACTGGACCGACAAGATTCACGGCGTTGCGTCATGGTATGGCGGCGTCTTCAACGGCCGGAAAACGGCCAGCGGCGAGGTCTTCGACATGAATGCCATGACCGCCTGCCATCCAAGCCTTCCTTTCGGCTCGATTGTGCGGGTGGTGAACCGGTCGAACCACCGCTCCGTGGTGGTGCGCATTACCGACCGCGGCGACCTGGTGGAAGAGGGACGGGTGATCGACCTTTCATACGGCGCAGCAGAGAAGCTCGGCATAACCTGGGCGGGACTTGCGAAGGTCGATCTTCAAGTGCTGTCGCTGGGAAGACGGAAAAGTAGTGATTAGCGGTGAGTGATAGCGATCAGCAACGCGGCCAGCTCATTTGAGCTGGCCGTTGTTGTTTAAGTCCCAGAAAAAATGGGGCTTAGTTGTCTTCAGGCCGCTTGTAGGGCTTTTGCAGATACTGGCGGGCTTCGTTCACTGCGCCCTGTGTGTTGTCGTTGGTTTGGACGGCCAGACGGTACTCGTTGACGGCGCGATCGCGCTGGCCAGTGATGTCGAAGATTTTGCCGATGGCGATGTGGCTCCAGACTTCAGTCCAGGGCGGCTCGTCGTCGCCGCGCAGAGAATCGCGGAAGGAGTTGACTGCTGCCTGGTAGTTGCGCTGCGTGACCAGCACCTCGCCGATGCGATAGCTGGCCAGGGAACTGAGGGGGTTGGAGTCGAGCGCCTTTTTGTATTCGGCGAGGGCGTTGGCGAGATCGCCTTGCGCTACCAACTGCTGGCCCTTGAGGATGGCGATGCGCACTTGCAGGTCGGGGGTGGTTTTGAGCACCCAGTCGCCGGGATCGACGCTGATGCGGCGGGGGCGGCCAAAAGTATCGACCACGTATTGGGTATCGGTGCCGACTACATCGATCTTTTGAGTTTCGGTTTTGCCTTCAGTTTCAACGCGGAGCTCGACCGGCATGCGGAAGAGATCGAGGTCCTGATTAATTTCGCCGATGGTGCGGAAGCCCTTGTTGTTGCCGAGCCGGTAGACGGCGTACTTGTTGGTGAAGCTGGGCGCCCCGGTGCCGTCGACCCACTGCGAGAAGAAGGGCAGCAACTGCTGCTGGCTTAGCTCCTCAGAGACCTTTTCGAAGTCCTCGGTGCGGATGGAGCTGTCGGTAAATTGGCTGAGCGCGCCTTTGAGGATCGTGAAAAAGGCCTTGTCGCCCACTTCGCCGCGGAGCATGTGGAAGATCATGGCGCCTTTTTCGAGGGTCATGGACTGAAACTGCGGCGAGAAGGGTCGAGGCGGCTGGTGCTGGAAAGAGGCACGGTGTCGTAGGCGAGCGCGCCGGCGGCCACGTCTTCAAGGGCGGCTCTGAGGGCGCTTTTGCCGCTCTCGTCCTCGACATACATCAGCTCGCCGTAGCGCGACATGCCGTTGGTGATCCAGGCGTCGCCGAGGGAGTGAGGGCTGATTTCGCATCCCCACCACTGGTGGGCGATGGTATTGGCCAGCAACCGGACGCCGGACTTGTCGCCCACGCGCGAGCCTTGAATGGCGGCCAGCTCGGGTGCGTAGACGGCGGGGAGAGTGTCGTCGGGGAGTTCGACCACATTTAAATGGGTGGTTTCCGGTTCGCCGAAGCTGTCGGTAAAGAAGTCGAATTCTTTGGAGGCGGTTTGGGCAAGCTGATTGCCCGAGGCCTGATGGCTGATGGTGAGATAGACCTTGACGTTGCCGGGGCCGGCGGTAAACGGGTCGGCAAAACGACCGGCGATGACGGTGCCGGGGAAGCCTGGCTTGGCCCATTTGAAATCGTACTCAGAGCCGGGCTTGCCGCTGGAGAGGCTGACGGACTTGGGCGTGCCGGTTGCGCCTGCTGGCAAAGACCCGCATGCCCTGGGGCACGCTGATGTGCATTTCCGCGGTGAAGCGGTCAGTCATGTAGCCGGTGGTAGGGAACCAGCGGGCCGCATAAAGCAGGTAGCTGATGGGTTCCTGGATGGCCGCAAGTTTCAAGCCTTCGATGGGGCCGTCTTCGTTGCCGGTGATGGTGCCGTCGTAAACAAATGTCCAATGGGACGTTTGGCCGGCGACGAAGGGCGCAGAGGCGGTGACGCGAATGGAGCCGTCGGCGGTGCGCTCGCCTTCGAGCAGCTTGCCGCTTTCATCGGTGATCTTGGTGACTTTGAGCGCGGGATGAAAGCCGAAGTTGACCACGTCGAGATTGGCGGGCGCGGTGAAGCTGACCACGGTGGTGGCCGTGAGGTGGTGGGTCGCGGTATCGAATTCGGCGTTAATCACATAGCCGGTGATGTCCAACGCCGGGCGCTCCCGTTGCGCGGCCGCGGGAAGGACCGCGAGGGCGGCGCATGCAAGTGCAGATAGAGCGAGTTTGCATGGGCCGAGAGTGCGCGTTTTCGAGGACTGAGAACGTTCCGAGTGTCTAACCATTCGAGTCATCATCACCTTGCCGTTCTTCGTGGAGGGTTTGAAATGTGTACGGCGTCATCAAATGGGTCGTGCTGGGAATTCGACCGGCCCGACGGGACGGGATCGGTTTGGCGGATCGCGTTTCCAGGGTTCCCTTCGCGCTTGCGGACTTTATCCTGAGCTATTTTCGACCGCTCCTACGGAGCGGAAGGCCGCCGAGTTAGCGGCTTCAATCTCCCGGGCAACGATGGCCGTTACGGTCTCGATTGCGCCCTGGTCGTTGCCCCGGCCAGCAGCCGGGTGCACGTGCAAGGCTTCGCGGATGGAGCCCAACTCCTTCATCATGGACTCGCGAGCCGGGCCCTCGGGTAGCAACGGCTTGAGGTGTTGGACGATATTTGCCGCTGTGAAGTCATTCTGGATGAGTTCAGGAACCACGCGCTTACCGGCGATTAGGTTGGCCATGGCCACATGGGGCACCTTTACGAGACGCCTGGCGATAGCATACGTCAGCCGCGAGACGCGATAAACCACGACGAAGGGATTGCCGATGAGCGCGGCTTCGACTGTGGCGGTTCCGCTGGCAACTACCGAGGCGCGAGCATGGAAAAGCGCGGCGCGGGCGTCGTCGACCAAGCGGACGTGGCGCTTGCCGCCGAGCTTCTGGACCATGCGCTGGACGACTTTGCGCTGGGCTGCGTCAAGGGTGGGGGCTAATGGGATCACGAATTCGTAGGTCTCGCCCTGATGGGCGTTGGCGGGATCGGGTGCGGGCAGGCTTCGAGCCGCTTTCAACATTTCCGGCAGATTGGCTTCGATCTCTTTGAGGCGGCTGCCGGGCAGGAGTGCGATCCAGGTGCGCGCGGGGTCGAGCCCGTTTTCAGCGGCAAACTGCTCGCGGGTGATGGCGGGCGGCGGCAGATCGGCTAGAGGATGGCCGACGAAGTCCGCCTCTACGCCGCGATCGCGGTAGTACTTCTCTTCAAACGGGAAGATGACCAGCATGCGCTGGACGTAGCGCTGCACCTGCTTGATGCGTTGCGGCTTCCAGGCCCAGAGCTGGGGGCTGACGAAGTAAATGACGGGAATGCCGAGGCGGTGGAACACCTGGGCGAGGCGGAAATGAATCTCCGGAAAGTCAATGAGTACGGCGACGGTGGGGCGGCGCTGCCTGATGGCGCGTTCAAGCTTGCGGAACTCGCGGTAGATGCGGGGCAGATGGCGCACGATTTCAGTGAAGCCCATGACCGCCATGTCTTCAGAGCGGACGACGATCTCGACACCGGCGGCGGCCATGCGCGGCCCGCCCATACCGAAGAGCTCCAACTCCGTTGTTTCATCTTTTGGAGCAGAGCGGTGCCGAAGCGAGGCGGCTAGCAGCGCTCCGTAGAGCTCGCCGCTGGCTTCGCCCGCCGAGATGAAGATGGATGGGGTCATGGCTGATCAAAGGATAGCGGAGTTGGCGGAGTTAGCGCAGTTCGATTGACGGCGCAGTTTTGGTGCATTGCTACCGAGTGGTAGGCTTGCCTGTGGAATTGCGACAGGGGGAAGCCGTGCGGAATTTTTCTTGGTTTTGGATGGGTGTCGTACTGGCGACAACGGGGCTGGGATTGGCGGCGCAGACTGCGCAGAAGCAAGCTCCGGCACATCAAACGACCATGATGCCCGCGGCGAGGCCGATTGAACCGGCGGACAATCCCGTGGCCGATCCGAAAGCCGTGGTGGTCTTCGGCAATGCGCGCTTCACGGTGCTGACGCCGCAGTTGATCCGCATGGAGTGGTCGGCCGACGGGAAGTTTGAAGATCACGCGTCGCTGGTATTTATCAATCGGCGGCTGCCGGTGCCGAAGTTTACAGTCACCCATTCTGTAAGCGGTAGCGCGGTTGTCATCGACACCTTATCGCGGTCGCCGCTCAAAGACGTGCTCACCCTGAGCTATGTACCCACGGGAGACGGTCATTTTACCGCGACGAGCCTCGAAATCGACTTCAGCGTCGACGGCAAGCAGGTCGTCTGGCATCCGGGCGACACCGATCCCGAAAACCTGCAAGGCACGACGCGCACCTGGACGGCGCGCGGGGCACGAAGACGCGCGAGCCGATCGAGCCGGGGCTGGTTTCGCGCTCGGGATGGGCGCTGGTGGACGACTCGACGCGGCCGCTGTTCGACTCCGCCGATTTCAGTTTCCAGGACGGCGAAAAGAGTCCGTGGCCGTGGGTGATGGAGCGGCCGGCGAACGAGGCCGGGTCGATCAGGACTGGTACTTCTTCGGCTACGGGCACGACTACCGCAAGGCGCTGGCGATTATCGTGCGCGTGGCCGGGCGCATTCCGCTGCCGCCGCGGTTTGCCTTCGGCGCGTGGTGGTCGCGCTACTGGGCTTACAGCGACCAGGAGCTGGACGAGCTGGTGCGCGGCTTCCACGAGAACGATGTGCCGCTCGATGTGTTGGTGATCGACATGGACTGGCACATCAGCCAGCGAGCAGCTGCAGGCCATGGGCGAGAAGGATCAGTCGGGTCATGGGCTGGGCTGGACCGGCTACACGTGGAACAAAGACTGCTGTTTCCCGATCCCGATGCGTTTCTTGACAAAGATCCATGCGGAGGGGCTGAAGACCACGCTGAATCTGCATCCGGCGTCGGGCATTCAGCCGTGGGAGACGGCGTATCCCGGCGATGGCGCGGGCGATGGGCATCGATCCGGCGACGAAGAAATACGTGCCGTTCGACATCACCGACAAGAAGTTCGCGACGAACTACATGAACCTGGTTCATCCATCCGCTGGAAAAGCAGGGCATCGACTTCTGGTGGCTCGACTGGCAGCAGGAGCCGAGATGACCAAGCTGCCCGGCGTGACGCCGACGTGGTGGCTGAACTACGTGCACTTTACCGATCAGCAGCGCGAGGGCAAGCGGCCGCTGCTGTTCCATCGCTGGGGCGGGCTGGGCAATCATCGCTACCAGATTGGATTTTCGGGCGACACGGTTTCGGTGTGGGATTCGCTGGCGTTTCAGCCGTGGTTCACGGCGACGGCGGCCAACGTGGGCTATGCCTATTGGAGCCACGACATCGGCGGGCACATGCCGGGCGCGGTCGATCCGGAGCTCTACACGCGCTGGGTGCAGTTTGGCGCGTTCAGCCCGATTCTGCGCACGCATACGACGAAGAATCCCGATGCGGAGCGGCGCATCTGGGCGTATCCGGAGCCGTACTCGTCGGTGCTGCGATCGACGTTCCAGCTGCGCTACGCGATGCAGCCGTATCTCTACACCGAGGCGCGGCGCACTTACGACACGGGCGTGGCGTTTTTGCGTCCGCTCTACTACGACTGGCCGGAGGAGGACGCGGCCTACACGAGCAAGGGCGAGTATGTGTTCGGCGACCAGATGCTGGCCGCGCCGGTGACGGCGCCGGCGGACAAGGTGACGGGCCTGGCGACAGAGAAAGTCTGGCTGCCTGAGGGCGACTGGATCGAGTGGCCGACGGGCAAGCACTTTGACCGGGCCGATCGACGGTGGAGCGCAGCTTCACGATCGAGCAGATGCCGGTTTATGTGAAGGCCGGAGCGATTGTGCCCATGCAGCCGCCGATGCGCTACACGGGCGAGAAGCCGGTCGATCCGCTGATTGTGAATGTGTGGCCGCTGGCGCCGGGAGCGAGTTCGAGCTACTCGGTGTATGAGGATTCGGGCGTGTCGGTCGAGTATCAGAAGGGCGTGTTTGCGCGCACGCCGATCAAGGCCGCGCAAGACGGCGACACGCTGCGCGTGGAGATTGGGCCGGTCGAAGGGCAGCTATCCGGGAATGCTGAAGACGCGCGGCTACGAGCTGCGGCTGCCTGCGGACTGGCCGCCGGCTTCTGTGACGGTGAATGGCAAGGCCTGAAGCCGGTGAAGCCGGGCGAGCACGGGCGGCTGGAGGTTCGAAGGCAACACGCTGACGACGATCATTCCGGTGCCGGCGCAGAGCACAGCCGCGAAGGTTGTGGTCGAGGTGCGGCGGGCGGCGGGACTGACGGCGCAGCGCGAGAATGGATGGATTTGCCGGCGCGATGACGCGGCTGCGCGGCGCCTACGACGCCATGCAGGAGACCGGGCCGGTGGCCGGCCCGTCGATGCGTTGATCGATGCGATGCAGAGCGGCGACCGGCTCAGCTACTATCCCGAGAAGATCGATAGCGAGCTTGCGCATTTTCAAGAGGCGCTGAAGCAGGCGCAGGCGGACGTGGCCGCGCTCGACAAGGAGTTCGAAAAGCGGCTGAGCGATACCTCGCGGCGCATCGGCGGAGCGGCGCTGGCTCCGGCCGATGTCGAGAGCGAGAAGCAGAAGCGCCGCGACGCGTTGCATCGCGCCGAGGCGCTGCTGGCGGAGGCGGCGAAGTAGCTGCGCCAACCTGCGTGGCGCCTTTCCATCACCGAACCGCCAGTTCCCGATCTCCGTTTTCCTTCTTGTTCGGGCTGCCTTTGCCCGTGGCGATCAGGTTCCGCAGGCTGCCGTTCACATAGGAGCCCCAGCGTTGGAGCAGCCGTTGAAACACTCATGCTGCGGATTGAGACCGGCGTGCGTGAAGCGAACCTCGGTTTGTTTGCCCTTCTTCGCGATCTCGAACACGACACTGGAACCATTCCACTCCGTCTTGTCCTCGACGAATGACAAGTAGCTGTCCAGGACAAGCCACACAACTTTCTTGCCGGGAACGAATTCGGTGATCTTGTGTTTGCTCATGTGAATGTCTTTGTAGCGATAGGTAAACACCGCACCGAGCTTCTCGGTTTCGCCTTCAATTTCTCCTGACCACCATCCGCGCACGTCGTTGATGGCAGCGAACGTTTCCTCTGGGCGACTGGTCGACCGTAAAGCTGTACGTCAAATCCCGATTCTTCATCGCTTCTCTCCTTCTCATCGAGAAGTTGTGCGGGACTGGCTGTCCGCGTGCAGCGCGGAAGGTCCGCACCGCGTTTGTTCTTTGATGCTGGCGAACTACGCTACCTTCGCCGCTTCTTGCATGAAAACGGCGCTCGTCGGCGCTTGGGCCCCAGGTTGCCGGAACCGCGACATTCGAGCAGGCGCAGATAGACGCTGAACTGGCCGCGATGCTGGTACCAGTGGCTCAGCATCACGTCGCGCAGGAACAGTCCCGCGCGGCTGCGCGAACAGTTCGCTGCTCGCCGGCCACCAGACGCCAGGTCTCCTTCATCGCGGCATCGTCGTAAGCTGGGCAACATTCTCGCGCACCGTGGCGACACTCTCGTCGAATGCGCTTCAGAATCTCGTCGCGGCTGGCGGGTTGAGGAAAGACGAACTCGGCTCGGGCTTGCTTTCGGGTTTTCTTGGACTAAGTTGAACCACGCCGCCGGTCGTAGTGGCGATGTGCAGGGCGAGTTGACCGGCGGTCAGGGATTTTTCGTGCGGCTTCCAGGTGAGCTTGTCTTCAGGCAGGCGCTCGAGAAAGCGGCGCGTGATGGGCGCTTGCGTTTCGAATTCGGCGAGCAATTGATTGTGCGATGGAGTTGATGGCGACTTGTTCTGCTACGGGCATGACGATTTTCCTCCTTGGGGAATTTTCGGGCGGGCTAGCTGCGAGCGGTTTGCGTTCGCTCGGCGCGTTGGCGCGACATTCTCGTGAATGAAGTTCCAGCCAGTCGTTACGCCCTTCGTGATGCTCGTGCTGCACGGGCCGAAGCCGGAGTGGCAGAACTTGATGACGGTTTCGCCGCCCTCTTCGCTCGAGCCGGTACTGCACGTTGTTGGCCACGGGCTGCGACATGAAGAGCGGCCCGCAGAACTCGAGCAGCGTGGGCCGCTTGATGGCCTGCACTGTGGCCCAGCAGTGGCCGTTGCCGTCGCCCAGGTCGCGAAACCAGCGGCCGCCGGGCCAGGGTTCGATCTTCATGGCATGCGACGTGCCGTCGGGCGTTTCGCTGACGGGCCCAAGCTGCTCGAGCAGCGCGTCGAATGTGACTTCGAGCGAGGCGCGCACGCGAATTTCCTGCTTGATGTCGCACGAGTCAGGGTTTCAATCTCTGTCAGCGGTCATGGTCATGCTTTCCTCCTTGTTCTGGATTTGGAGTGCGATTCGTGCGGGCTCTTCATTTGCTGCGCTCGGCGCGCTCCTTGACGCGTTGCAACTGGTGCTGCCAGAAGCGCTCGAAGGTCTCGGTCCACTCGTGCATGGGCTTGATCGCCTCGGCGTTGGTGCGGTAGAGGCGGTGACGTCCGTTGCGGCGCACGCGCACCAGGCCCACCTCGCGCAGCACGCCGAGATGCTTCGAGACCGACGGTTGATCGAGGCCGATGGCCACGACGATCTCGCCCACCTCGCGCTCGTCCCCGGCGAGGAAAGTCAAAATCTGCCGCCGGCGCGGTTCGGCAACGGCGTTGAAGGGATCGGAGGTGGTAGCGGCTCTTGCCATGATTGAAACAATACATTCCTATATGGGAATATGTCAAGAGAAATCTTTACACGTATTTTTTGGGGCGGATTGGGTGCCTTCCGGCGCCAGCGGGGCTATCGGCTATAGTTTTCGGCAAGGGCTTCCTCTGTTGCGAAAGGACTTTTGCGCATGACTCTCGATCCGTACGGGCTTTCTTGAACGCGTGCAGTGCGCGGGGATTGCTTCGCCGCTGCTGCCGGGGATTTTGTTGACGCTGGCGGCGCAGGCGCAGGAGGCTGCGTCCCGGCGCGAAGGCGGCGGCGCTGCCGAAGATTACGCGAGGAGATGCTGGATCAGGCGGCGGAGCTGGCGGGGGTGGGGCCGTTCACGGCGGAGCAGAAGAAGATGATGCTCGACGGGCTGAACGACCAGCGGGATGCGTATGCGCAGATTCGCGCGTTGAAGATCGGCGAACGATGTGCCGCCGGCGTATGTGTTTCATCCGGGGCCGGCGGCGGCGGAGCAAATCCGCGTCGCTCCTGAGCCGACGAATCCTCCGAGTTGCGAAGCAATCGTCGAAGAATACCTGTCTGAGCAGCCTGGGGGCATTTTCCTGATGACTCCCCTATTAGGAACTGGCCGCTCCCGCCCCGTGGCGAAATCCATGCCGAAGATTTGGTCTTTCTACCTGTTCGGACGCTCGCAGAGTTCACTTCGAAGAAAGTTTATGACCTCTCTCGCACTAACGCAGATGTACATCGAGCGCCTCAAGCGCTACGACGCGAAGCTGCATTTCGTCATCACGCTCACCGAGGAGCGGGCGCTGGCGCAGGCGAAGAAAGCCGATGAAGAGATTGCCGCGGGAAAATATCGCGGGCCGCTGCATGGGATTCCGTGGGGCGCGAAGGATTTGCTGGCGGTGAAGGGCTATCCGACGACGTGGGGCGCGGGAGGGTTTGAGCACCAGTCGTTCGATGAAGACGCGACAGTGGTGCAGCGGCTGGATGAGGCGGGCGCCGTTCTGATTGCCAAGTTCTCGCTGGGCGCGCTGGCCATGGGCGACAAGTGGTTTGGCGGGCGGACGCGGAACCCGTGGAATCCGGCGCAGGGGTCGAGCGGATCTTCGGCGGGGTCGGCGAGCGCGGTGGCGGCGGGATGCGTGGGGTTTGCGATTGGCTCGGAGACGCTGGGGTCGATCTCGTCGCCTTCGACGCGGTGCGGCTGCTACCGGGCTGCGGCCGAGCTTTGGCTTGGTGCCGCGCACGGGCGCGATGGCGCTGAGCTGGACGATGGACAAGCTGGGGCCGATTGCCGCTCGGTGGAGGATTGCGCGCTGGTGCTCGAAGCGATTCACGGGCCGGACGGCAAGGATACTTTCGGCGGCGCCGGCGGAGCTTCGATTGGAATCCGGGATTCGACTGGAAGACAGCTGCGGATTGGGTATTTGAAGAGCGAGTTCGATCCGCTGCAGCCGCTGAAGCTGAAGGAAGCGGCGGCCGGACGAGACCGCCGAAGAGAAGAAGAAGCGCGAGGACGCGAATGCGCGAGATGAAGGCGGGGCGGGCGCGGCGCGAGTACGACCGGCGCTACGAGCAGGCGGCGCTGGACAAGCTGCGCGGCGATGGGCGTGAATCTGATTCCGGTGGAGCTGCCGAAGCTGCCGTAGGATGCGATGGTTCCGCTGCTGACGGCGGAGGCGGCGGCGGCGTTTGACGACTTGACGATGAGCGGGCGCGACAAGCTGTTGACCGAGCAGGGCGCCGGAGGATTGGCCGAATGATTTTCGCGTGGCGCGGTTTTATCCGGCGGTCGAGTACATCCAGGCCAACCGGGCGCGGACGCTGGCGGTGCGGGAGGCTGGCGAAGATGTTTGAGCAGGTGGATGTGATTGTGACGCCTTCGACGGATGCGCAGTTGATTGCGACCAATCTGACGGGGCATCCGGCGGTGATTGTGCCCAATGGGCTGCGCGGCGAGGATGCGCCTAAGCCGCCGGCGATCGACGACGGCGATCACGACGATATTGGCGGGCCGGGGACGCCGGTTTCGCTTACGTTTCTGGCCGGGCATTATCAGGATGCGAAGCTGGCGGCGTTTGCGCGCGCGTATCAGCAGGCGACGGGGTTTCAGAAGCTGCATCCGAAGCTGGATTAGCAACTGGCTTCGTGGTCTCCCACGCTTTCCGCAAAAAACGCGGAAAGGATGGGGCACGGGGACTCCCTGAAAATACTTACTTCGGCTGCGATTGGGCTGGGTGCGGATGTTGGCGCCGGAGCAGTCGTTGCGGGCTGTGCGGGGCGCAGGAGCGGTGGCCGCGGGCGGCGCAGGAGTCGCTGGTTGCGTTGGAGCAGCATTCGGTCGCACACCCGCTCCCGGATGCGGTGTGGCCGGCGCGCGAGCCGGGGCCGACATTCCGGGACGCGGCGGTTGAGCAGACTGAGCCGGCGGCTCCAGCATTTCCACCAGCTCGATATCGAAGATCAGGTCGGCCTTGGCAGGAATCCCGGGGTGCTTCGGGTCCGGGTTCGGGCGTCCCTGCTCTCCGTAGGCCAACTGGTAGGGAATGAACAGCCGCCGCTTGCCGCCGACGTGCATGCCATCGAAGCCCATGATCCCATCCGGCGATCATGCCGGGGCGGCCCTGCAAGAACAGGATCGGCTGTCCGGCCTCCATCTTCGGCTTGCCGTCCGGGCCCTTCACCGGCTTGGAGCGTGCTGTCAAAGACGGGTTGTGGCGGATGGTCGTCGGACGAATCGAACTTGTGGCCGTCGGCCGCCAGCCAGCCCGTGTACTTGACCCGGTAAACCTTATGCGGCTCCGCGATGGGCCCGGTGCCGACCTTGATCTCTTCGTAGCGCAATGCAAACGGCACCTTGACCGGGCCATGAGCTACCGCGGGCACGCCGGGCGGCAGCTTGATCCATGCCGGCACGGACGCACTCGGGGTGGTGGAGGGTTTTGTCGCGGAGGCGGTGCTGGGCGGAGAAGAGCTCTTTGGAGCTGGCGTTGTGGACGTTGATGGCTTTGAGGGAGTTTGGGCACTCGCGGCGAGCGCTGCTGCGGCGACGATAAGGGCAAGGACAAATCGATTCATTCGGAGACAACTCCCTGGAAGGATTCCAAAGTGGAGTGTATCAAGTGGGAGGGACCAACGCGGAGGGTGCGGATTGGTAGTTTAGAGACAGCTTTCAATCGTTGGCCAGCATGGCGGCCAGAAGCGCGGTGCGGGGAGCGGGGTGTTCGAGGAAAACCGATTCGTGCGACGCATGTGCGCCTTCGCCGACCGCGCCCATGCCATCGAGCGTGGGAATGCCGAGCGCCGCGGTGAAATTGCCATCGGATCCGCCGCCGGTGGAGGCTTCGTTAAGTTCGAACCCCAGGTCGCGCGCGAGCAAGTGCGCCTTGCGGAAGAGGCGGACGGTTCCTCGGCTGCGCTCCATGGGCGGACGATTGATGCCGCCGGTTACAGTGAGAGTGCAGCGCGAATCGGCGGGCCGGAGCGCGGCAAATTTGCGCGCGATGCGCGCGGCCGTCGGCCATGCGCGGAATGCGCACGTCGATGTCGGCCTGCGCATGGGCAGGAACTACGTTGCTTTTGGTGCCGCCGGCGGCGACGCCCACGCTCACCGTGAGCCCGCGCTCGAGGTCGGTCCAGCCGCTGACATTTTCGATGACGCGCGCCAGTTCGAGGAGGGCGTTGGCGCCTTTCTCGAAGTCGACGCCGGCGTGGGCAGCGACGCCTTTGACTTGAATGTGCCAGTCGCCGATGCCCTTGCGCGCGGTTTTGTAGGCGAGTCCCTGCGCGGGTTCGAGGACGTAGACGGCGGAACATTGGCGAGCGAGATTTTCGGTGATGGGCCGCGACGCAGGACTGCCGATTTCTTCGTCGCCGTTGAGCAGGACAATGATTTCGCGGCGCAACAAGTCCGCTTCCATCAGCAGTTCGATAGCGGTTGAGGCCATGGCGACGCCGGCCTTCATATCGAGAGTGCCCGGGCCCCAGAGGCGGCCATTGCGAACGCGGCAGGGCATGGACTGAAGCGTGCCGAGCGGCCAAACCGTATCGAGATGGCCGAGGAGAAGGATCGGCTTCGCGTCAGCGCGGGCGGATTTCCGCGGACCGAAGCGGGCTTCGAGCGCATTGCCGTGGTGCGGCTGCCGGTGAAGTTTGACGCGGCCACCGAGTTGTTTAAGGTGCGCGGCAGCAAGGGTGACGCACGCGTCGACGGCGGATTTCACGTCGGAGGGCGACTCAGCCTGAACGAGTTTGCGGGTGAGATCGAGGAACGACTGCTCTTTGCGGCGCGCCCCGGCCAACAAGGCGCGCATGGGAAAGGCGGTCTCTGCAGGGGTTGGCATGTTGGTTCCTGTTCTCCCCGATCGCGAAACGCGGCCTTCGGGAGACTCTCTGATTCTACGCCACTTACGATAATCTAATGCGCGGCCAGGGAAAGAGGCAGGAGTGGCCGCGTAGGTGCACAGTGTGGCAAATTTGCCACATGACAGGATTCGGCGATGCCGTCTAATCTAAACACTGCACAGGTTTTCCGGCATTCGGAGAAAGTTCTTGGCTCAACTGGCGCACCTGGAACAGACGATCGCGGCGCCACTGGAATTTTCAGGAGTCGGGCTGCATTCCGGGGCTCCCGTGACGATGCGGCTTCTGCCTGCCGCGGCGGGATCGGGCATCGTTTTCCGCCGCACCGATCTGGACAACTTCGAGATTCCGGCCACCGGGCGCAACGTGGCCAAGGTGAGCTACGCGACCAGCCTGATGCGCCAGGGCGTGCTGATCTCGACCACCGAACATCTGCTGTCGGCGTTTATCGGCATGGGCGTCGACAACGTGATTGTGGAAATCGACAACCTGGAGTTGCCGATTCTGGACGGAAGCGCGCTGCCCTACGTTGAGGCGTTCCAGCGCGTGGGGATTCGCGAGCAGCGGCGGCGGCGCGAGACGCTGCGCATGCTGCAGCCGGTGGAAGTGCGCGAAGGCGACAAGTTCATCGGCGTCTATCCCGGAAGCGGCTACCGGATTTCGTACACCATCGATTTTCCCGCGCCAATCGGCCAGCAGAAGACCTGCGTCGACCTGGCGGCGGAGACGTACGGATCGGACGATTGCGCCGGCGCGGACATTTGGCTACAAGGCCGACGAGAAGCAAGCTGCGCGACATGGGGCTGATTCGCGGCGCGGGCCCGGAGAACGCGATCATCCTGGGCGAAAACGGCCCGGAGAACGGCCCGTTGCGCTTTGCCGATGAGTATGTGCGGCACAAGGTGCTGGACCTGATCGGCGACCTGGCGCTGGCCGGGCGGCGCCTCGAAGGCCACGTGGTGGCGATGCGCGCCGGCCACGCCATGCACACCGCGCTGGTGGCGCGGCTGATCGAAAGACCGCTCGGCGTGGGAGCTGGCGCATGTGCCGGTGACGCCGTCGGCCGACAGTGAAGCCAGCCAGCGGAAAGCATCCGGCGATCGCACAAGCTGCGCTGGCAGGCGCATAGGCAGGGCCTTTTTCCAAACGCAATCCATCGGATTACGCGATGCCGCAATCAAACGTACTGTGAGGGCAATCTTTTGCCTACGCATTGCCGGAGCTTCTAATGCCCACTCCCGTCAACCGCCGCACCGTCGATCTCTCCGAGTACCCCGACCTTGTCGTCGTCTACCTCGGCATGCGCGTCAACCGCATCACCGGCCTGAAAACCCTATTCGGATTCGGCCCCAGGATCGCCCAGTCCGTCGCCGCTCATCCTGACGGCTTGCTCTGCCACGAAAATTTCGTCTTTTCGTTCTTCCCCATGCACGCGGGTATGCGCCAGTACTGGCGCGACATGGTGTCTCTGCTCGCCTGGACCCGCTCCGAACCGCACCGTCTCTGGTGGAAGAGCTTTCTGCGCGACTCTGGCGGCACGGGCTTCTGGCACGAGACCTACACCATGCGCGGCGGCATGGAAGCCATCTACGACGACATCGCCCCGAAGATCGGCTTCATGAACTTCGCTCCCATCGTCCCTGCCCGCGGATCCATGTTCACTGCCTACCCACCGCGCCGTCCGCGAGGGCAACCTCGAGCCGGTGGTCTCGGAATCCGATCTCTACGAAAAATGAAGCCGAGCCTCTGCGCCGCGCTCCTCACTCGGGGATCATTTCAATCGCCAGGGCGGTGGCTTCGCCGCCGCCGATGCAGAGCGACAGCGACGCCGCGCTGGAGCTCGTATTTCTGCGAGCGCGGCGAGCAGTGTGACGACGATGCGCGCGCCGGAGGCTCCGATGGGATGGCCGAGAGCGCAGGCGCCGCCGTGGACATTGACCTTCTCGTGCGGCAGATCGAGATCGCGCATTGCCGCCATGGCGACCACGGCGAAGGCCTCGTTGATTTCGAACAGGTCGACTTCTGCAAGTGACCAGCCGGTGCGGTCGAGCGAGCCTGCGAATGGCGCCGATGGGCGCGGTGGGAAACAGGGCAGGCTGGTTGGCGAAGCTGGCGTGGCCGGCGATGACGGCGAGCGGCTTGAGGCCGCGCCGCTCGGCTTCAGAACGCCGCATGAGGACCAGCGCCGCGGCTCCATCGGAGATGGCGCTGGAGTTGGCCGCAGTGACGGTGCCGCCTTCGCGAAATGCCGGCTTGAGTTGCGGGATTCGATCGAGCGTAGCCTTAGCCGGAAGCTCGTCGTGAAGCGACTTCGCGCTCAGTTTTGCGGCTTTCACAGTGACCGGGACAATTCCGTCAGCGAAAGCTGCCGTCGGCGGTGGCTTGTTGTGCGCGCGTGAGCGAGGTGAGTGCAAATTCGTCCTGCGCTTCGCGCGTGAAAGCGGTAGCTCTGCGCGCAATCTTCGGCGAAGGTGCCCATGAGGCGGCCTTTGTCGTAGGCGTCTTCAAGGCCGTCGAGAAACATGTGGTCGAGAATGCGGCCGTGGCCCATGCGATAGCCGCCGCGCGCGCGGTCGAGAAGATAGGGCGCGTTGGTCATGCTCTCCATGCCGCCGGCGACGGCGATGTGTGGCGCTGCCGGCAAGGAAAAGATCGTGCGCGAGCATGACGGCCTTCATTCCGGAGCCGCACATTTTGTTGACGGTGGTGGCGCCGGCGGAAAGCGGCAGACCCGCGCCCAGAGCGGCTTGCCGCGCGGGAGCCTGACCCTGGCCGGCGGGGAGCACGCAGCCGAAGAGGACTTCGTCGACTTCAATCGGCAGGGATGCCTGCACGCTCGATGGCGGCGCGGATGGCGGCAGCGCCGAGCTCGGGAGCGGCGAGATCGTTGAGGTCGCCCTGAAATGCTCCGATGGGGGTGCGCGCGGCGCCGACGATGACGATGGGGTCGGGGATGGCCATTCGTTGCTCCTGCAATCTTTCGCGGCGCCGTCCCTACGGGACTCCGGTTCTTCCTGTTGCATCCCTTTCCCCACGCTGAAGCGCGGGGCTAACAAACGTTGCGCCTACGGCGCGCTTCGTGAGTGCTGCGAGGAGATTCTGCACAAGAACGCAGAATTTCGATTCCAAGGTATCAAATCACCGCGGCGCCATGCGCAATGCGCCGTCGAGGCGAATGGTTTCGCCGTTGAGCATGACGTTTTCGACAATGTGGCGGACGAGCGCCGCGAACTCCGCGGGACGGCCGAGACGCGGCGGAAAGGGAACGCTCTTGGCGAGTGCGTCCTGAACTTCTTGCGGAAACGCGGCCATCATCGGAGTCTCGAAGATGCCGGGCGCGATGGTGACGACACGAATGCCGAAGCCCGCAAGCTCGCGCGCGATGGGCAGGGTGAGTGCGACGACGCCGCCTTTTGAGGCTGCGTAGGCGGCCTGGCCGATCTGGCCGTCAAATGCGGCGACGGACGCGGTGTTAACGATGACGCCGCGCTCGCCATCTTCGCCGGGTTCTTCTTTCGAGATGGCCGCGGCGGCGAGGCGGATCATGTTGAAGGTTCCGACGAGGTTGATGTTGATGGCTTTTGCGAAGGATTCGAGGCGATGCGGACCTTCGCGGCCGAGAACTTTTTCAGAGGGGGCGATGCCGGCGCAGTTGATGAGGCCGTGGAGATGGCCGAAGGCCTCGCGCGCGAGATCGACCGCAGCCTGGGCGTCGCTTTCGCTGGTGACGTCGGTTAGCGCGAAACGGGCAGCGGTGCCCAGTTCGGCGGCGAGACTCTGGCCTGCGGTGCGATCAAGATCGGCAATGACGATGGAGCCGCCTTCGGCAACGAGGAGTCGCGCTGTGGCCGCGCCGAGTCCCGATGCGCCGCCGGTGACTAGAAAAACGTGATTGCCGATTTGCATGGGAAGCTCAAGCGCCCCTTCAGGCCGCCGGAGGGCCTGCTCAAGAACGCAGCATATCATTTGGATGATGGTGTGTGAGTTTTTGGAGGTCGGGGAGAAAGAGAGGGAACGGCTATGAGTTCTCAAGCAGCGGGCGCGCCTGTTACGCAATTGAGCGAAGACGAGAGGCTGTTTGCGGATGCGGTGCGCGGGTTTGCCCGCCTCGAAATTGCGCCGCTGGTGCGACGCATGGACGAGGAGCAGCAAATGGACGCGGCGCTGATCGAGAAGATGTTTGCGCTGGGGTTGATGGGGATTGAGATTCCCGAGGAGTATGGCGGCAGCGGGGGAACGTTCTTCGACGTGGTTCTGGCGGTCGAACTGCTTTCTGCTGTCGATCCCGCGGTAGCGCTGCTGGTGGATGTGCAGAATACGCTGGTGGCGAGCGCGTTGCTGCGCTGGGGGACGGAGGAGCAGAAGCGCGTAGTATCTGCCGCGCCTCGCGGAAGACACTGTCGGCGCGTACGCATTGAGCGAGGCGGGATCGGGCTCGGATGCGTTTGCTCTCGAGACTCGCGCGACCCAGCGCGGCGGCGACTATGTGCTGACCGGGCGCAAGCTTTGGATCACGAACGCCAAGGAAGCCGGGCTGTTCATCGTCTTCGCCACTGTCGACGCGAGCGCGGGATACAAGGGGATCACGGCTTTTTTGATCGAGAAGGGCGTGGCGGGATTCAACGTGGGCCGCAAAGAGGACAAGCTGGGCATTCGCGCGTCGAGCACATGCGAACTCATTTTGGAGGATTGCGTGGTGCCGGCGGCGCAGTTGCTGGGCGGGGTGGGGCAGGGATACAAAGTAGCGATGGAGACGCTGAACGAGGGGCGCATCGGGATTGGCGGGCAGATGCTGGGGCTGGCTGAAGGCGCGTGGGGCCACGCGGTCAATCATGCCAAAGAACGTAAACAGTTCGGCAAGGCGCTCGTGGAGTTCCAGGCCATGCAGTTTCAGCTTGCGGAGTTGGCGACCGATATTGAAGCGGCCAAGCTGCTGGTCTACAACGCGGCGCGGCTGAAGGATGCGCGGCGCGAATTTCGCAAAGAGGCGGCGATGGCGAAGTACTTCACTTCGCAAGTCGCCGAGCGCGTGGCGAGCCTGGCCGTGGAGGTGCTGGGCGGGTTGGGGTTCGTGAAAGATTCACCCGTCGAAAAGCTCTACCGCGACGCGAAGATCGGCAGCATTTATGAGGGAACATCGTTTATGCAGTTGGCGGCGATTGCGAAGAGCGTGCTGTAGATCCCATGCCCCGCCCTTGACAAAACTTGTGATTCTGTCGATGCCTTTGGCCGACCCGTCGTGTTTCACTCTAGGCGGAACCCAATAGCGCGTTGGTGGACTCAGATCCTCGGGAGAAATCAATGGAACCCATGAAGCAAAGACATAAGAAATTGAAAATCTCGGCTGCTGCCGTTGTTATCACGTTGCTGTTGATTACCGGAAGCACGGTCAGTGCGCAGAAATTCACGCCTTCGTCGCCGTCGGCTGGCAATGCGCTGATCTACATTTATCGGCAAGGTGGAATGCTGGGCGTGGTAGGGCACCCTGTATTCTTCGTCAACGATTACCTCCTCGCGCAGATTCACGCGGGCAACTACACTTCCATGCAGGTGCCGCCGGGCTCGGCAATGATTACAGCGACATTTGCATTCCAAGGACAGCTTGCGCTTCCCTCGCCCGTGGGATCGTGGGCTTCGCTGCCAGGATGTGCCGGTCTGAATTGGAGGAGACTGGCTGCCGCGCCACCCGCGGACATCGCCCAGTGCAGAGACGGATTAATTGGACTCTACAATGCGTGCTCACCTAAGACCACCTACTCGGGATGTGCTCTCCCCGGCTGCGTGCTTATTAGGACGACGCATGTGCCCGCCTGCTTCTCCGACCTGAACGGATCGGGCGATGCCCCGTTCCTATTGGGTATGGCGCTGCAATTACGAGACGCTCTGGCCGACGGCTTACCCAGTCGGCCGGCCGGTAACCTCCATTTACAAATCAAGATCGAGGCGGAATCAGGGAAAACATATTATGTGAAATGGTCGGTGTCGGGTTCGGGCGGCAAGATGGAGCTGGTGGACGCGGCGACTGGAGAGAAACAAATTCGAGGACTCAAGCTGGCAAAATAATGTACGGCCCTTTTTATCTATCACCAGCAGGGATCATTGCGTCGATAGTTGAAGAGTCCCTTGGCCTGTTTATGCGGACTTTCGAGACCCGGGCACGGAATTTAATCGTTCAACAACTGATCGACGGTTTCGATGTCGACGAGGCCGTTGCAACCGTAAAGGGCCGGGAGCACTTTGGCGGCCGGGTGCTTCCGGCGCAGGGCGGCGACTTTGTCCGTTCCGGCGCGGTAGGCGGGGAGATACATGCGGCCCAGCAACGGATGCCGTCCCCATGCGCCGGAGAGCTTGTTGGCGCGCTCTTCGGTGACAAGAAAATCGCGGCGCAGCGTGGCGGCGACTTCCGGCTGCTCGCGGCCTTCGCCCCAGGTGAGATACGACGACTGGTTCTTGGCGTCGTCTTGCAATAGGGCCAATAGCACGCCGATCTGCAGGTCTTCGTCGGGAAGCTCGGCCACATCCGTCACGCCGTGGGCGATGAGGATGGCGTTGTTGGCGATGCCCTCAAAAAGCGTGGCGGCGCGGGTGTTCATCGTGAGCACCGTGGCTTCGAAGCCGGCTTTGCCGCGCACGTATAAATCCTGCAGGTAGGCGAAGGTAGTGACGTGGCCGGGTACTACTTCATGACTGACGAGCTGCTCGAATTCGGGATAGGAGATTTGGAGCGAGGCATTGATTTCGTAGCTGGCCTCGTACTCGGGCGCGCCAGTCGCGGTGCGGGCGCGGCCAATGTAGTTCATCGACCCGGAAAACCATGCGTCCTTGATGGGCATGAAATTGATGTTGGCGCGGGGCACGGTCGAGAGTTCCGACGGCAGGTGCGGGACGAGATTCTTCGCCGACAGCGCGTCGAAGTGGGCGATGACGGCTTGGCCTAGCGCTTGCACTGAAGCCATGGGAGTGACGCGTTCGCTGCGCCAGGCATCGACGGCTCCAAGGATTCCGCCGGATTGCGAAGTGGAATGGCCGGCGCGGCCGAGAAGTTCGGCGACTCTTTCACGTTTCGCCTCGGGACTCGATGGCTCGGGCGGACGGGCGGTTGAGGCTTCAACGGCGCGCGCGTAGGGAACCGGATCGCCCTTGCCGAGGACTTCCATGGCGAGATCCCACATGACTTCGAGCGAAACGGCGAGGCCCTCGAGATAGGCGCGGCGCAACGCGGCACACGCAGCGGCTTCCTTGCGCAGACCGGCGATGGCGGCGGGGAGATCGACGTCGCGCAGGTAGGATTCGAAAGCTGCGCGATCGATTTCTTTGGCGCCGACGCCGCCGGATTGGCGCAGCAACGCGGCGGCGGGATGCGTGTATGCAGCCGGTAATGGCTCATCGGAAAACCAAGAGTCGGCGATGAAACGGCCGGTGCCGGAAGGATTCATGACGTCGCCGCCCCAGAGGGTATCGATGCCGAGGATGGCGTCCGCAACATAAAGATCGAGTTGGTTCATGACGTTTTCTTCCCCGCCTTTGATTTTTTATTCTCCGCTTTGATGCTACCGCGCCAGACGTACATACAAAGGCCGATGAAGAGCAACGCGGAAACGGATTGCGAGATCGGGTCGATGGAATAGAACGGCGTTTGGATGAGGTCTTCGTGGAAGCTCGGAAACAGGCGCAGGGCCGCGCCGAGTACGCCGCCGAGCGCGCCGCCGGCCATGAGTCCCGAGGCCAGAATCACGCCGCGTTCGCGTATGCCGCGGCCGATTTCGCCACCGGCTTTCTCCGAGCGGCGATGCACGAAATGCGAGAGGAATCCGCCGGTGAGGATCGGCGTGGTGAGGCTCAGCGGCAGGTAAATGCCGAGCGCGAAGACCATGGAAGATTTGCCGAGCATTTCGAGAACCACGGTGATGAGAGCGCCCACGCCGAAGAGCAGATAGGTGACCGGCTGATGGCTCATAAATCCGACGACCAGCGCCTTCATGATGGAGGCCTGGGGCGCGGCGAGAATGGGGCGCGTGTCGCCGGCGGTGGATTCACCGAACTGGAAGGTGTGGGCCAGCAGCACGATGGTGAGCCCGGCGGCGGCAGCGGCAGCGAGGATACCGACGAATTTGATTTTCTCCTGCGCGGCGGGCGTGTTGCCGATCCAGTAGCCGGTTTTGAGGTCGGTCATGAATTGGCCGGAGACGCAGAGCGCGGTGCAGACCATGCCGGCAATGGCCATGATGAAGAACATGCCCGTGTTGCCGGAGAGGCCGAAGCGCAGCAGCACCACCGAGGAGATGATGACGGTGAGCATGGTCATGCCGGAGGCGGGATTGTTGGCCGTGGTGGCGATGGCGTTGGCCGCGACGGAGGCAAAGAAGAAGGCGAAGAGCAGGGTGAGCGCGAGGCCCATGAAGAGGACGGTCCAGGAGACCTGGAGACGCGAGAAGAAGATGGCGACGGCGAGGGCGCTCAGGATCACGCCGAGAAGAATCGCGGGGAGGGAGATGTCGCGATCGGTGCGGGATCGGCCGTGGTCTGCGTCGCGCGACCGCGGTCGAAAGGCGCGCAGCGCGATGCTGAATGAGCCGGCGATGACGCGCAGCGACTTGATGACGCCGAAGATGCCTGCCGTGGCGATGGCTCCGACACCGATGTAGCGGACATAGCTCGAATAAATTTGCGCGGCGGACATGGCGGAGACGGGCGTGAGGCCGGGATAGACGGGCACATTGACGTGGCTGCCGAGGAACCAGACGAGAGGGACGAGAACGAAGTTGGCCATGACGCCACCGGCGCAAAAGACCATGGCGCTCGGCAGGCCCATGACGTAACCGAGGCCAAGGATGAATGCGATGGCATCGAAGTTGAAGACCATGCGGCCGCGGTCGGCGAGGGTGCGCATGACGGGGATGAACTGCAGGTTGAGGTATTCGCGCCACACGTGAAAGGTGGTGACGAAGAAGTCGTAAAGGGCGGCGATGCATGTGGCTTGCAGCAGCACCCTGGCCTGCGAGCCGCCGCGCTCGCCGGTGACGAGGACTTCTGTGATGGCTGTGGCTTCAGGGAACGGAAACTGGCCGTGCATTTCGTGCACGAAAAAGCGGCGCAGAGGAATGACGAAAAGGACGCCAAGACACCCGCCGGCGAGACAGATGAAGATGGTTTGAAATGGATTCGGGTTGAGGTGAAGGATGTAGAGCGCGGGTAGAGTGAAGACCGCGCCTCCGACGACAGCAGCCGACGCGCCGCCGACGCCGGTGATGATGACATTCTCAAGCAAACTGGAGCGGCGCTTGTAGATGCGCGCCAAGCCGATGGCGAGGATGGAGATGGGAATGGCGGCTTCCATGCCCTGGCCGACTTTGAGAGTGGAATAGGCCGAGGCGGTGGTGAAGATGATGCAGAAAAAGACGCCCCAGAGAATGGCGCGGGCCGTGAGCTCGGGCGCGTGCATGGGCGCCTGAATGATGGGGGTATAGGATTCGCCAGGCTGGAGAGGCAGATAGGCGTTTTCAGGAAGAGACTTGGTTTCTGGTTCGGTAGTTTCTGATTCGGTCGATTTTGGATTTGTGGTTTTTGGTTCGCTCATGAAATGAATCCCTCAACGATGGGAGTGGGCCGCAAATGCCTGGGGCAAGCGGGGTGCTGGGCCAGGCGCGGGATTTGTCCTGTTTTGGATAGCAAGCAAGAGTGTACAGCGCGAAGGGCTGGTGGCGGCAAACAGGACCTCCAGCATTTACACGTAGTTTCTCCGCCTCACAGAGCACTGCAAGAGACTCATCGAACCGTCCCGCGAGTGCAAGGTTCTCCATCGATTGTCGCGATTTGTATACGGCGGACTCGAACGCAAAGTCGAGCCGCACCAGCTGGTGTTCAAGCGCCGCCGAAAAATATATGGCCGGCTTGCAGGGCCTCAACATCGAGGACCGTCAAACCGGCCATGTTGCTCCAACTTACTTTAATTTATATAGCGCGTTAAGCTTTGTGTTCCAGGCGACGGCGTGCCATCGAGTTGCGAAGCACGGGCAGCGAGGCAAGGCCAAGACCGAGACAGAACAGCGAAAGCGTCCCAGGCTCGGGAGTGACGGTCGGCGGATCGCTCGGCGGGTCGTTCAGAACTGTATCTTCGCCGACAGTGAAGCCGTACCAGTTCTCGTACCCCGGCGTGGTGAAGTCGATTGTTGAATAAGTGCCGATCAACTCGATCACTCCGTTGCCTTCCTGGCCGTAGACGTTTTCGGAGTCTGGGCCCGTGCCCTGGTAGATTGAAGCGCCGCCGTACTCAGACGATGGTCCGCCGGCCACGATAGTGAATGGCTCGGATGATGTGAAGTCGAAGGAGGCGGTGTCGTTGACCGCACCCAGGCTCCAAATCGCGATGATCGGATTGACCACGGGAGCGGAGAATGTGATCGTCTCGCTGATATCCAATCCGCCATACATCTGAATGACGCCATCGCTTGAAGGCGGAGCATTGTCAATCGTGGCAGAAGTGTAGCTGCTGCTCGGATCAAAGCTGGGGTAATTGGACGAGAGGCCGACTGTCTGGCCGGAGTAAGTGACGGTGGTGCCCGCCATGGTTCCGCTGGCGGAGCCTGGGTTGCCGGAAGTCTGTGAAGACCAGTTAGTCCATGCAACAGGATCGGCATGGACCGGAACAGAGACCGCGAGCGCAAATGCGCCAAGAATGATCGCGGATGCTGGGCTGGCGAGCGAGCTTAGCATTTTCATAGTAGTTTTCCTCCGTTAGTGCTTGATTCGCTGACAACGCAGCTTGCCCAATGTTTATGCAATCCCGTCGCCACAGAGACCTGAGTGACTTACAACTAGAGTGCTATGTCGAGTAACACCGATACGTCACGTTATCCAGAGCAAAGAAGCAAAATTGAGCGTGGAATCGCGCTATTCAGGAGATCGCGCGCGCAAGTGTGGAATGCTTTTCGCGGGAGAGGAAAACTTTTTCCCTTTTCGCACGCGGAGTTATCGCAGTTATGCAGATATCAAGACTTCGATTTCCGACACGACTTTATCCCCACCCCATGCTCACAATGTTGCCTATTTCGGATAACTCATCGCGCAGTACGTAGCAGCAATCGCTTAAGAGCGGGAAAGTAAGAAGCGCATGCCAGATCGCTGTATCACAGGTACTTTAGCGGTTCGCAGCCGTTCATCAATGGCGCCCACACTGTGCTATCGCGTCGCTTGCAGAGGGCTGAAATAAGCTATGACACTAACGCCCTGCCTTTAAACGTTCGCCCTGGCTAAATTATTGGATTGATTGGTGGACCCGGTCGGGATCGGACTTGAACCGTCTAGTGATGATTACTCCGCCAGTCCGAGTATTGTTTCTGCTCGTCCGGGCTACGCTTGTTCAAATCCTGGTGTGGGCGATTTGTTTCGTGCTCCCACTGATTGTAAGTAACGTCTTCCTGAGGGGCTGCTTGAGGGGCTTCTTGATACCGGCAGCCAATCATGGCTACGGGAGAAGCTATCGCCACTGCGAGCATGAGCGGGGTGAAGCGCCGAAATAACGAGTGCATGACCATTGCCCTCCGGTCCGATCCGTCCTTGTTTCGCCGATGAGAATCGTGGTGACCAGTTGGCCGGTCCATGAGACATCGCTTTGGGAGCCAAAGCCGCGAGAATATCTAGAAGCTAGCTGAAAGAGAAAAGGCAGTCTGTGCAATCTTGAACACTGGCAATCTTTCAGCGGCGGGATTCGGCGCAAGGATTGAAACGTCGCGGGCTTTGACCCGACAAAGCCATCAACAGCTGGCGGTCCGCTTGGCGGACCCTGACGAAGTAAATTATTGGATCGATTGGTGGACCTGGTCGGGATCGAACCGACGACCTCTTCCATGCCATGGAAGCGCGCTCCCAAACTGCGCCACAGGCCCACAAGGAAGGAACAACTCTCTTATTGTCGTAGCTCAGGGCCGGCAAGTCAAACGCGGCAGAGGTGCGAAAAAAGGCGGCGCTACGCGTGGCAGCCGGCTTCGAGCGAGGGCACGTCCTGGTGCTTGTACATGAGGAAGAACTCGCGGTGGCCGAGGCGCTCGGGTTTGCTGGGCTGGCCTGAGGCCACATCGGCGATCAGGTCCATGAGCTCGCCGGCGGCCTCGTCCATGGTGACCTCGCCAGAGAGCACGCCGCCTGCGTTGAAGTCCATGTCTTCGGTCATGTTGCGGTAGGTGCGCGCGTTGCCGGTAACTTTGATGAGCGGGGCGACGGCGCTGCCGATGACGCTGCCCCGGCCGGTGATGAAGAGCACGATCTGCGCGCCGGCGGCGATCAGATCCATGATGCCCTCTGTGTCGTTGGGATTGGTGTAGCCGAACTGCATGAAGTGTTCGTCGGGGACGGAGTCGAGGATCCAGAGGCCGGGGCGCGGTGGGCGCTCGGAGACGCGGATAACGCCCTGAATGGACCGGCTGCCGCCCTTGGCGAAGGCGCCCATGCTTTTTTCTTCAATGGTGGTGAGGCCCCCGGCGAAGTTACCGGGCGCCACGGAGTATTGGCGCACGGCCTTGCAGTAGTTGAGCATCTTGTCGTAGGTCGCGCCGAGTTGTCGCGCTGCTTCCGGCGAGGCCGCACGCGAAATCATCAGGTCGCGGAGGCCAATCATTTCTACGACTTCTTCGAAAATCGCTGAGCCGCCGCGATCGACCAGGCGATCAAAAGCGCGACCCACGACGGGATTGCCGGCAAGCCCTGACGTTCCATCGGACCCGCCGCATTCGGCGCCGATGGTCAGGTCTGCCCAGGTCATGGGCACTTTGACGGCGTTTTCCTGGGCGCGGGTGCGAAGCGAGGTGAGGAGATCTTTCCCGTGCGCAATGCTAGACCGCGTGCCGCCGCGCTCCTGAATGAAGAAGGATTCGGCAGGACGGCCGGAGGCGCGCACGGCCTCGGCGATGCGGTGCGGCTGCGTGTACTCGCATCCAAGGCCCACCGCGAGCACGCCGCCGCTGTTCGGATGCGTAGCCAGCGCGAGCATGAGGCGGATGGCGTAGTCGTTGTCGTAGCAGCCGGGGAAGCCGATGACGTGCGTGTCGGGCTCGTCCTTGGCGATTTCCTGCGCCACGAAGCTCGCGCACTCGACGGTGTAGACCACGAGGAGATGATTGCGAATGCCTTTGCGGCCGTCGGGGCGAAGGTAGCCTGTCCAGGTGCGATCAGAGCTACGGGGAGCTTCCTGATCGGATGTCGATATCCCAGGTCTCAAACTCGAGACCTGGGGCACCCCTGAATTGTTGGCGCGATCAGGCATAGGCGTTGTCTCCCGGCTCGCCGGTGTGGACGTCGAAGTGGCCGGAGCGTTCGTCGAGCTGGCTGCCGCAGTTGTGGAGATGGACCCACTCGCCGGGCGCGATGGAGCGCGTGGCGATGCCGATGACGATTCCAAATTTGACAATGGGTGAGCCTTCGGGGATGGCGACGAGGGCGACTTTGTGGCCGAGTTCGATTTTCTCGCGCGCGGTCAGGTCGTGTCTTCCGGCGGGGCCGACAATTTCGACCGGCGCACCTGCCGCGGTCTCGCCGAGCAACGTGGCGACGTTGTCGGTGGCGTGCACCTGAAAGGCCGAGGCTGCGGATTCGACGGGCATTGCCGGTTCGCCCCCGGAGGTACCCGCGATCTGGCGGGATCTCCTGATCTCATTATGGCTTTGTCGCGTGCTTTGCGCCGAACTGGCGGAGTTTTTCGAGCGTGGCGGCGGCCTGGCCGGAGTCGATGGCTTCGGCGCCCATGGCTGACGCCTTGCTTCAGGTCGGCGGCGAGGCCCGCGGCGACGAGCACGGCGGCGGCGTTGAGCAGGACGATGTCGCGGCGCGCGCCGGGGATGCCGGTGAGGACGTCGTAGAGCAGCGCCTTGTTGGTTTCGATGTCGCCGCCGGTGAATTGGTCGAGCGTGGCGCGCTCCAGGCCGGCCATCTCCGGCGTGATGCGCGCGGCTTTCAGCTTCGGCTCGCCCTCCGCCGATTCTCTTCGACGCGCGCGACGACCGACTCGCCGGTGGTGGTGAGCTCGTCGATGCCATCCGTTCCGTGGACGACGAAGGCGCGCTTGGCGCCGAGCACGAGCAGCGTGCGGCCGACGAGGAGAACGCGGCTGGGCGCGAGGACGCCGATGACCTGCGTGCGCGCGTGGGCGGGGTTGGTGAGCGGGCCGACGAGGTTGAAGATGGTGCGGAAGCCGAGAGCGCGGCGCAGAGGGCCGAGCGCCTTCATGGCCGGGTGATAGAGCGGCGCGTAGAGAAAGACGAAGCCGGTTTCGCGCAGGCACTCGACGGCCAGTTCCGGGCCGAGTTCGATGGGCACGCCGAGGGCTTCCAGAACATCGGCCGCGCCGCATTGCGAGGTGACGGCGCGGTTGCCGTGCTTGGCCACTTTGGCGCCGGCGGCCGCGGCCACCAGCGCCGCGCCGCAGGAGATGTTGAAGGTCTGCGGGCCGCCGCCGCCGGTGCCGACGCAATCGACGAGCTCCGCTCTTTCCTCTTCGGTGAAGGGCATGGGCACGGCGTGCTTCGCGCATCACGTCGACAAAGCCGGCGAGCTCCGGCGCCTGCTCGCCGCGCGTGGCAAAGACGGCGAGCATGGCGGCGATTTCCACGTCGGGCACGTTGCCGGCGAGGATTTCCTCGAGCACTTCGGCTGCCTGCTCGCGGGTGAGCGCGGCGCCGATCTTCGGCGAGCGGGCGAAGCAGTTCCTTCACCAACGACATGAGAAAAGTATGGCAGAGCGGGGGCTGAGGCACGAAAAGGCCGGTGACGAATTCCGCTGAACCCCTGCTCTTTCTTGCGCTAGACTTGTGCGCATGCAAAGATTTTGCCTCTTCGCTGCCGCAGCACTTTTGGCAACGCAGCTTTGTTGTGCTCAACCAGCCCCGACAGTGGCGGAGCAGCCTAAAGTCCGCACCCTGTTTGTCATCGGGGACGGGTCGGCCAAGACCGACACCGACCAGGGCTGGGGCGATCATCTAAGCGCTTATTTCGTCCCGGATCTTGTGCGAATCTCCAACAGGGCGATGCACGGGGCGAGCGCCGAGTCATTTCTTGCAGACGCTGCCTGGAAGTCGATTCTCGCAGAGATCCAAGAAGGGGATTTCGTCTTTATCCAGTTCGGGAGACACGAGGACTCTTCAGCAACTGGCGCGGCGAACTTCGAAGAGAGCTTACTGAAGTTCATCGAGCAGACAATGGCGGCAAAGGCGACTCCTATCCTTTTGACGCCGACCGTTACAAACATTTGGAAGGACGGAAAGCTGATGGGAAGGTCCAATTCGGAAAAAGTAATTCTGTCCGTCGCAAGTTCGAAGAAGGTGGACCTCGCCGATGTGGCGTCAGTCGAAGAAGAAGCTCTTGAAGAAATTGGGCAGGTGAAGGCGGCCTCTTATTATTTCCCAACTGACCCTTATCGCAGTACCACCACAGGCGCCGAATTTTTTGCGGGCTGCGTCATGGAAGCGCTACGCCGGGCAGGTTCTCACCTCACGGAACAAAACCCGTTCATGGTTGATGCATATTTCAATACGATGACACCCCTGACGACCGAGGCTGTCACCGAGTTCGACTGGCAGGTCAATCAAAAGAGGTTGACCGAGGTCGCTCAGGAATCTGCTGGCGGCGCACACGATTATTCCGTTCTGAAAGAGGGTGGAAGAGGCACTGAAATAAGCCTTCCCGCGGGGTCCAAGTATCTTTCGGAAGATGGCTCTGTTTTCGTTTGGCGCGTCGGAAAGGATTCCTGGACGCTATTTTTCACGTTCAAGGGCGTTTTAGACAGTTTCGCAGGATTCGTTTACGCCTCAAATGGAAAAATACCGCCGGCAGATGCCTTCTTAGGCGAACCGATCCAGATCATCAAAATCGGCACCGAACTGGTATTGGTACTCTTCGAAGAATTAGCTCTAGTTGCGGCACAAATCCTATCACCCGCCAATAGCGGCTGCTGAGATTCCGCCGCAAATCTGCGTGGTAATCTGGGACTTGTTCGAGGTTCCTACCCCTTTGAAAATTCACGAGTATCAAGCAAAAGAAATCCTGGCGAAGTACGGCGTGGCCGTGCCCAAGGGCGAGATGGCGAACACGCTGGAAGAGGCCAACGACGTGGCGCGCAAGCTGTTTGCCGAGGGCGCGTCGGGCGTGGTGGTGAAGGCGCAGATTCATGCCGGAGGCCGCGGCAAGGGCGGCGGCGTGAAGGTGGCGAAGACGCGCGAAGACGCCGAGCTGCACGCCAAGAAGATTCTGGGCATGAAGCTGGTGACGCACCAGACCGGGCCGCAGGGGCAGAAGGTGCAGCGGCTGCTGATCGAAGAGACGGCGGCCATCGATCGCGAGCTGTATCTGGGCATTGTGCTGGACCGCGCGACGGGCAAGCTGGTGTTTATGGCGTCGCAGGCCGGCGGCATGGAGATTGAGGAGGTCGCCGCGAAGACTCCGGAGGCGATCTTCAAGGAGACGATCGATCCGGCGGTGGGATTCTGGCGCATGGCAGGCGCGCAAGCTGGCGTTTGCGCTGGGACTGAAGCCGACGCAGATCAACCAGGCGGTGGCGTTCTTGCAGAGCCTGTACAAGGCGTTTATCGAGACCGACGCGTCGCTGATGGAGATCAATCCGTTCATCACGACCAAGGACGACAAGCTGTTCGCGCTCGACGCCAAGATCAACTTCGACGACAACGCGCTGTTCCGCCACGCGGACATCAAGGCGCTGCGCGACATTGCCGAGGAAGATCCGCTGGAGGTGGAGGCGAGCAAGTACGCGCTGAACTACATCAAGCTGGATGGATCGATTGCCTGCATGGTGAACGGCGCGGGCCTGGCCATGGCGACGATGGACATTATTCAGTACGCGGGCGGCAGCCCGGCGAATTTTCTGGATGTGGGCGGCGGCGCGACGCAGGAGCAGATCGAGCACGCGTTCGAGATTCTGCTTTCGGACGCGAATGTGAAGGCGATCTTCATCAATATCTTCGGCGGCATTCTGCGCGTGGACCGGCTGGCGACGGGCGTGGTGGCGGCGGCGCGGAAGCTGAATGTGCAAGGTGCCGATTGTGCTGCGGCTCGAAGGAACGAATGTGGAAGAAGGCCGCAAGATTCTGAAGGAGTCGGGCCTGAATTTCCAGGTGGGCGCAACGATGAAGGAGGCGGCGGAGATGGTGGTAGCAGCGGCAAAGGCTGAAGCTTCTAGCCTCTAGCTTCTAGCTGCTAGCTCAAACGTCACGCTGCGCGGAGATGAGGCTTGTGCGCAAGCACTTTCAAGATCTAACCGTTTGGCAGACGAGCGATGGAACTGACCGTCAGCTGTCTACGGTCTGACGAAGACATTTCCGAAAGACGAGATGTACGGACTGACTTCACAGTTGCGCCGAGCCAGCGTTTCCGTGGCAAGCAATATTGCGGAGGGCGCGGAAGAGCGACGGATCGGCGAGTTCCGGCAGTTTCTTGGAATTGCGCAAGGTTCGACTTACGAAGTTCAAACGCAACTTCTGGTGGCCAAGCGATTGAAGATTGGCGATGAAGCAATGCTGAACGAAGCGGAATCGCTTTGTGTAGAAACTTCCAAAGATGCTCGGCGCGTTCATTCAAATCTTTAGAAGAGCTAGAGAGCTAGAAGCTAGACAGCTAGGAGCTGTTTTCATGGCAGTTTTGGTTGACAAGAACACGCGGCTGATCGTGCAGGGAATTACCGGCAAGGAAGGCACCTTTCACGCCAAGGGCTGCGCGGAGTACGGCACCAAGGTGGTGGGCGGCGTGACGCCGGGCAAGGGCGGAACGACGCACGAGGGCTGGCCGGTCTTCAACACCGTGGCCGACGCCGTGGCGAAGACGGGCGCCAACGCGACGATGATTTTTGTGCCGCCGCCGTTTGCCGCCGACGCGATTCTCGAGGCCGAGGACGCGGGGATTCCGCTGATCGTCTGCATCACCGAAGGCATTCCGACGCTCGACATGGTGAAGGTGTGGGCCAAGCTGAAGAACTCGAAGTCGCGGCTGATCGGGCCGAATTGCCCGGGCGTGATTTCGCCGGGCAAGGCGAAGATCGGCATCATGCCGGGGCGCATTCACAAGGAAGGCTCGATCGGCATCGTCTCGCGCTCGGGCACGCTGACCTATGAGGCGGTGCATCAGCTGACGCAGCGCGGCATCGGGCAGTCGACCGCGATCGGCATTGGCGGCGATCCGATTATCGGCACCACGCACATCGATGCGCTGCGCCTGCTGAACGACGATCCGGAGACCGAAGCGATCATCATGATCGGCGAGATCGGCGGGTCGGCCGAAGAGGCTGCGGCGGAGTTTGTGAAGAAGCATGTGAAGAAGCCGGTGGTGGGCTTCATCGCCGGGCAGACCGCGCCTCCGGGACGCCGCATGGGCCACGCCGGCGCGATCATCAGCGGCGGCCAGGGCACGGCCGCCGACAAGATGAAGGCGATGACAGCGGCGGGCATTCACGTGGTGGTTTCGCCGGCGGAGATTGGCGCGACGCTGGCGAAGGTGATTGGCAAAGCGTAAAAACAGCCTTCGCCTGTTAGCTCTCAGCCTTGCTCCGCGCCGAAGAAAGAACTGCGGGCAGGCCATGCAATGCTGCCGATTCAGGCGAAGGTCAAATCGGCGTATCGAAACGCTACACTTCCGCAGTAACCTGTCTTGGATTACTTAAAGTTTTCTAAGAACTTTCCACCACAACAAGAGCAGAGAGAGATAATCGATCTATCGATTACGTCACCGGACTTTTAGATGGATAATGCGGTCGCTGGACATGCATCCAGAAGCGACTCAGCCGCGGAATTTATCCGCATGCAGAAGCTGACGACCGTGTAGACGAAGCAGAAAAGCCATCGAGAGCCCGGGGATTGCGGTGATTCTCCGCGTGGGACAGTGAGTCCGTAGAAGTTGAACGGGAGTTCATGCGTTTGTCCCGTTCCTCGGCCGCGGCTTCGCGCCTCATCACAGGGAAATCATTTTTGCTGCTGTGAAGGCTTTGCCTTGCCCCCGGATTGAAGTGATGTGAATCCTTGCCACCGCCGCCGCGGATGAACCGCCGTCTGGCGGGACTATTGCGAACCGCGCGGGGAGACGAGGATTTCAGAGAACTGCGTTGGATTCTATGGATCGTTCTTTGCTGCCGCCGGCAGGAATCGAGCCGGCGGGTTATCGGTTTGCGGAATTCCGGCTGGATGCCGATGGGAAGCTGTTGCGCGGAGAGATAGCGCTCGAGCTTCCTGCGGAAGAGCTGGCCCTTCTGCGCGCGCTGCTGGCACGTTCGGGCGAAGTGGTTTCTCTGGCCGAGCTGGGCTACGCCCTGGGGACCGTGCGGGGCGAAGCACACGCTTCCGGCCATCGGCTTACAACGTGTCTCGCATCCCTCAAAGAGCGCTTGCAACCTGCGGAATACATTGAGCGCGTGGACCGGCGCGGCTACCGCATTGCAGCCATTGCGGAACCGAGCGGATACGCGCGATCCAGCGTGCTGCCATTGCTGGCGATTCTGCCTTTCTCAACCGGCTATGACGTTCCCGACTTTCTCGGTCTGGCGATTGCTGAACAAACCATGGAACAGCTGAGCCGCGTCCGGCCGGCGGTGGTATCAATCGCCGCCCGCGACTCGGCGTGCACTCTGGCGCGGCTCGGCCGGGGCGCGCAGGAGATTGGCAAGATGCTTCACGCGGAACTGGTCCTCACGGGGCAGGTTCTTGCCACGCCAGGGCGATACCGGCTGCGCGTCGAGACGATCCGCGTGGAGGATGGCGCGTCCCTTTGGGTGGAAGATCTGATCGCGGAACGCGAACAGATCGTGGAGCTGGCGGACGGGCTGGTGAAGTGTGTGACTTCGCGGTTGCGCGCCGGGGAAATTCCCATCGCAATCGAAGCGGGAGTCGAAGCCGGGGCCGAGGCTGCGCCCGCTCTGAAGCAGGAAACGTCGCAGGCGCAACGCGAGGCTCATGATCTCTATCTGCGCGCTCACTACGAAAGTCAGAGCATGGAGCGGCACCGCATGCAGGATGCCATGGGCCGTCTGCTGCGCGCGATCGAGTTGGATCCATCGTTGATGGCAGCACGCGTGGAGCTTGCGCAACTGGTCATTTTGCAGTGCATTTATGGCTACTTGTCCCCAAGGATCGCGGCCGCCGCTGTGCGCCGTGCGGCAGATGGAATTCCAGAATTAAACGAGCAGGCGGCAGCCCTGTTGCCGGCGCTGGGCTGGGTGGAATTTCATTTCGATCGCGATCCGCGGTCGGCTTTGCGGATGATGGCGCGCTCCGCGGGGCTGCCTTGCGACGCAACGAATACGCGGGCGCGCAGCTGGCTTCTGCTCAGCCGGCAACGGTTCGGCGAAGCCATTGAGCTGCTGCGCGCGGCCATTCAGCTCGATCCTTACTCGCCATGGCTGCAGGCTTGCCTGGCATGGGCGCTGCACCTGGCCGGCGAGCGGGAGGCGAGCCTGGAGCAGATTCAAAAAGCCATCGACCTCTCTCCGGAGTACGACAACTCGCTTTTCTTTGGCGCGATGATTCTGGGATATAACGGAGAAGCCGCGCGCGCGATCGAACTGGCGGATACGCTTGCGGCACGCTCCTCGCACTACGATCTCGCGATCTCAGCGCATGCTTATGCGCTGGCCTGCGCCGGGCGCGCCGACGAGTCGCACAATCAGCTGGAGCGGATGCAATGGCTGAGTCGCGAACGCTTTGTGTTGAACACACTGAACGCGGCAACGCATGTGGCGCTCGGCGAGGCCGATGCGGCCCTCGATGAGCTGCGCACTGCGAATGAGATTCGCTGTCCGTGGTTTTTCCAGATGCTGGCTGATCCACGGCTCAAGCCTCTCAAGGAACGGCCTGAGTTCGCGGCGTTCGAGGCTTCGCTGGCGGCGATGGAGGCCAACGCCTCCACTTAGCGTCGGCCGAAAATCCCACCGCTTATGTAAAATCTCGCTGCTTATGTTTTGTATCAGGGCACGACTTTAGTCGTGCCGTAACGGCAGCATTTTAAGAATTGTGGGCTTTAGCCCCTGCCGTCTCCGCTCGCCCCGAGCTTCACTTCGCAAACAGCGTGAGGTCGATGCCTTCGCCCATGGCTTTGTATCCCGCATCGCTGGGATGCAGGTGATCGCCCGAGTCGTAAAGCGGATTGAAGGCTTTGGGGTTCTGCGGATCGCGCGTGATCTTGTCGAAATCGATGACGCCGTCAAATGTTCCGCTGTTCCGGATCCAGTCGTTGACCGCCTCGCGCACCTGCTCGCCCGCGTCCGAGTAGTAGCTGGCGCCGCCGTACGGCGTGAGCGTGGCGCCGATAATCTTGAGGCCGTGCTCGTGCGCGCGATCGGCAATCTGCTTGAGCCCCCACTCCAATTGCGGCGCGGTGATGGCGTCCCACGGAACTTGCACATGAGCCAAACGCCCGATGTCATTGATGCTTTCAAGCACGATGACGTAGCGCACGCCGCTCTGGGCAAGCACATCGCGGTCGACACGCGAGATGGCGCTGGGTCCGGCAACTTCGTTCAAAACGCGATTGCCGCCGATGCCTTCGTTCAGCACGGCGACGTGGGCGAGATTGGGGTCCTGGTTGAGGCGCGCGGCGAGCACATCGGGCCAGCGCTGATTGGCGTTGAACGTGGAGTGCGCGCCATCGGTGATGGAGTCGCCGAGCGTGACGATGGCGAACGATCCCTGAACCGCGGAAACATCGACGCCGTCAAAAAAATACCAGGAAGTGAGCGTCCTTTGCCGAGGCAAGTTCGGCGCGGCGGTCGAGTTGCCGTCGGCGATAAAGTTGTCCTGGTCGGCGAAGGCGTGGAAGGTTTCAGCGCGCATGATCTGCGGAGGCAGATAGAAGCTGACGGCGAGATCGGAGAGCGGCGGAACGGCGAGCGCAACGGGATCGGAGAAGATGGCTGCTCCAGGAGGAATGTTGACGGCTGCGGCTCCGCCAAAGGTGACGGTATGATCGGTGGCGGGCTGGATGGCCCCGTCGTCGGCGCTAAGCGCGACGTGGGCATCGACGATGGTGAGGGGATCGATGCCGAACTCGTTGGTGAAGCGCAGACGAATCTGCGGGCCGCCGGCGGAGATGTGCACGATCTCGCGCATGGTCACGCCGGAGAAGAGTCGGATATTGATGCCGTCAGCCTGCATAGGTGACGTGGCCCAGGTTCCCACCCATTGCGGATGCGGGGCGGACTGGGGACGCGAGGATGTTGCGGCGAAGATGAGTACCGCGAGGGCCAATGCGGGGATTGAGCGGTTGAACATGATCGATTCCTTTCAGGTCAAGCGATAGCGTGCGCAAGCCATTGGTTAGTGCAGATCGATGTCGGCGTGGAGCGGCGTGTTTTCGCTGGAGTCGCCGACACGAAGAATGAATTTGCCGGGATCGATGATCCATTTGCGAGCGGGAGTGTCCCAATAGCTGAAGGCGCGCGCGTCGAGCGTGAGCGTGACGTGCCGGGTTTCGCCGGGAGCGAGACGGACTTTGGCAAAGCCCTTCAGTTCGCGCTCGGGGCGATCGACCTGCGCGGAGGGGTCGGAGACGTAGAGTTGCGCGACTTCGGCTCCGGCCACGCTGCCGGTGTTGGTGACGTCGAAGCTGACTGAAACTGTGGAGCCAGAGGCCGCGGCGGCGGGCGCTTCGAGCCTCGAGAATTTGAACGTGGTGTAGCTGAGCCCGTAGCCGAAGGGGAAGAGCGGATGGCGGCCGGTGGTGGTCCAGTAACGGTAGCCGACCATGAGCTTGTCGCCGTACTGGATGTGCTCGATGGTGTAGTCCTTCGGCTTGCCGTCCTCGCCGGTGGTGTGCAGCGTGGTGTTGTTTTTGGGATCGCCGTAGTACCACTTCGACGACGGGCTTGTTTCCCAACTGCGGTCGAAGGAGACGGGGAGTTTGCCCTCGGGATTGTGCTGGCCGAAGAGAATCTGCGCGACGGCGTGCCGCCCTCCTGGCCGGGATAGTAGAGGTGAAGCAGAGCCGGGACTTTATCGATCCAGCGGCTCAAGTCCATGCCTCCGCCGCCGGTGAGGAGAACGATGGTGCGGGGATTGGCAGCGACCACCTGCTCGACCAGCGCGTCCTGGCCGGCGGGCAGCGTGAAGGTGCGGTCGTGGCCCTCGCGCTCCGTGGCGGCGGTGAAGCCGACGGCGACGATGACCACATCCGCCTGCGCGACGGCTTTCTTTTCATCGTCGGTGTCCGGCATACCGGGGCTGTAGAAGACGTGCGCATCGGGGCCGAGAAGGTTGGCGATGCCGGTGAGGATGCTGACCGGCTCAAAGGCGTGCGCCTCAGACGAGCCGCCGCCGCCCGTGACGGCCGGATAGACGTTGGGGCCGATGATGGCGATGTTCTTGATTTTGGCAGGATCGAGCGGCAGAAGATTTCCTTCGTTCTTGAGCAGCGTGATGCTCTCGAGAGCTTCCTCAAGCGCGAGCGGACGATCGGCGAGCGAGTAGGTGGAGTCGGCAGGATCGAATTGCGGGCGCGTGGTGAAACCGTAGCGCAGTTCGGCGCGGAGCAGGCGCAGCACGTGCTCGTCGATGGTGGACTCTTTGACCTGGCCGGCCTGCACCGCGGGAACGAGATTCTTCGCGTTCATGAATTTGGGGCTGGGCATTTCGAGGTCGAGCCCGTTGTTGCAGGCGGCGACGCCGTCGTAGGTCGCGTCCCAGTCGGACATGAGAACGCCCTGGAATCCCCACTCGCCTTTGAGCACCTGGAGGTTGAGAAAGTCGTTTTGCGTGGCGTGGACGCCGTTGACCAGGTTGTAGGAGTTCATGACAGCGTCGACGTGGGCCTTGGTGACGGCAGCTTCGAAGGCGGGCAGATAAATTTCGCGCATGGTGCGCTCGTCCACGTCGGCGCTGGCGTTGTGGCGATTGAACTCCTGATCGTTGAGTGCGTAGTGCTTCACGGTGGCGATTACGCCCTCAGATTGCACGCCTTCAATGAACGGGACGACCATCGAGGCATTGAGGTACGGATCCTCAGACAGGTACTCGAAGTTGCGGCCGTTAATCGGCGAGCGCGCGATGTTGACGCCGGGGCCGAGGAGGAAGTTGACGTTTCGCGCGCGGGCGTCGCGGCCGAGGGATGCGCCGATTTTGCGCGCCAGATCGGTGTCCCAACTGGCGGCAAGCGCCGAGCCGCCGGCATAAGCGGTGGTCGGTCCCCAGGTGCGCACGCCGACCGAAGCATCGGACATCTTGAAGCGCGGCAGGTCGATTGCGGGCATGGGGCGCGTGTACATGCTGTTGATGCCGCCGAGTAACTCGATCTTTTGCTCCAGCGTGAGTTTGGAAAGCATGGAGTGAGCCTGAGCCTCAATAGCCGGTGAGTCGGGCATGGGCGCCTGAGCTCGAACCTGCAGGCAAATGGGCGCGAAAACCAGGGCGAAAAAGAAGGAAAAAAGGCGCAAAGTTTGATTTTTCATAACCCGCCCAAGGTAGCGCATCGGACCTTTTCATGTATAGGGCGCGGCACACCAGAGTAGCCTCAATAGGACTGGGCATCCATCGCGGCTTCTCTGCGTCTTAAAAGAGAGAAGGCTGGTTGCCCTCGGGAACCCTGAGGTGGTTGTCGCCGATGCGCTCTCCCCGCGCAATCCGTTTTTTTATTGGTTTTGGACTTACTTTCGCGGCGCTGCCGATCAGCCACGCGCAGGTCGCCCTTTTGATGGAAAATGCCGCCGGGGTATCAGGTATTTTCGACCCCACCGGACATGAGGCTTTGTACTTTGCGCGCATCTGCGCTGCAAATCCCACCCTCCTGCGGCGCTGCGCGCCGGGCGAGTTAGGGATGGTGATTTCGCGCTACAAGGGGGTTGGCGGATACGACTGGCTGGCGGTTCCCCTGCTTCCCTACCTCTACGCGACCGAGAATCCCAGAAACATTTCAGAGCGCGTGGATGGCGATACGGTGCAAGGCCTGCGCCTGGCATACCATGACGCACAACTCACGAGCCTTGAGAACGTGCCGGAAGGCGGGCGGATCAAGAGAGGCTGGAATCAACTGGTGGGTGCGTCGTACGAGCGGCGCATTTATGCATTCCGATTTGAAACCACACCGGAACAGGACGACGCGCTGATTGCGCGCCTGAACGCCGGGACGAACCGCTCACACTTCAACATTTTCTTCGGAAATTGCTCCGATTTTTCGAGCCACGTGCTGGATCTCTACTTTCCCGGCGTGTTCCGGCGTCATGTGCTTCCCGACGGCGGCATTACTACGCCGCGGCAAGTGGCGTACGAGCTGGTTCGGTACGCGCGAAAACATCCTGAACTGCGGCTGACGGTGCTGGAGATTCCGCAGATTCCCGGCTACCGGCGGCCCAGCCGCAAGAACGAGAGCGTGGCCGAATCGCTACTTCTAACCGGCGATGTGGTTCCCGTGGCCCTGTTGAACCCGTTTGTGGCAGCCGCGATGGTGGCGGACTCGCTGCTGTGGGGGCGGTACCCACTGCCGCTCAAGCAAGCGGAAGTTCTGGAGCCGGGGCGCATAGAACAGCTGGCCATCGCAGGCCGTCCGTACACGATCCCGCGTCCCATAGGCGAGCCATCCGAAGTGGCTTCGGGCCACTGACAGCAGACTTGAGAAATCCGCATGGCCTACGGAGGTCGAAGGGCGGCTTTGCATGCCGTGGCGATTGCAGAAATGCACCGCGCACTTTTGACCCTTCTCTCACGAAATCAATGTTTTGGCGGTTGTGACTCGAATCACAAGGGGGGGTGAATGGTGTCACTGCGCCCCGTATCTCTGAGGCGCACACTCAAACTCGAATTCGTATGTGCCGGTGGCGGCGGCCTGGAGACAATCATGGGTTTTGAAGACGGCTTGAAGACCATTGTGGTCGCGACGGACCTGGGGGGGCAGGCGGAAGCAGCCCTCGAATACGCGCGCAAGCTGGCGACCCATTACGGGGCGCGGATTGTGCTGGCCCATGGCCTCGATCCGATGGAATACGCTGCGGTGGGTTCGGTCCCCGGCACCGTGCTGAGCCACATGTCGAAGGCGGCGCGCAGGGTGCTGGATCAACTGGCCGGCGAACTTCTGCGCGAGGGGATTCACGGCCATTCCGAGGTGCGGCAGGGCGCGGTGGCGGAGATGCTGGTGGATGTGGCGCGGCAGTACAAGGCCGGGCTGATCGTGATCGGCACCAAGGGAATGGAAGGCGTCGGCCCGGTCGTGGTGGGGGCCATCGCCGAACGCCTGGTGCGACTGTCACCGTGTCCTGTGCTGGCGGTAGCTGCGGACTGGAACGCGGGAGCGAATCGGCCGACTCCCGGCGGCCCAGTGCTGCTGGCCGTGGAACGAAACGATGCGGCGCTGGCGGCGGCGGCAACGGCTTATTCATTGGCTGAAACCTTCGAGCGGCCGCTGCTGATGCTGCATGTGCGCACGGCTGCCGAAGCTGCGGCAAGGATGAATCCCTGCTGCGCGGTGGGGCCGGAAGAGCTCTGCGCGAAGCTGAGAGGCAACGCCCCGGTCAAGTGCCTGGTGAAAGACGGCGATCTGGCCGATGCGGTGGCCGAAGCCATTGCGGAGAATCATCCCTGCATCCTTGTGGCGGGCGTGAAACGGGCCAGCGGAACACCCGGGCCCCACGGCACGGCGTTTGCGCTGCTGTCGGCATCGCGCGTGCCGGTTCTTTGCGTTCCGCCGCAAACGGCGGACACCGGCGCCGAATCCGAAGTTGCATCGGAAGTTGCGCGGGAAGTTGCGCTTCCCGCCGAAGCTTCGTAGCACGGGCCAGAGCCGCGGCACGCGGCAAAGACGATTCCCGGGGAAAATGGGCGGGGGGAAAGGAGAAACCGCACCGTTTTGTCCAATCGATACCGCAAACACGAAAGAATTGAAGTGAGCGCATGAGCCGCGCGAAGCCGCGTGGGCACGAAGGCTCGTCGCGCGCTTGCACGAGACGTTCAACAGGAGCCGCGGGCAGCGGAAGCCCGCAACAACGAGCCTGAGTGCTCGGCATAAGGCAAAAAGATGACCAGCAGCCAACTTGATGAGCGAATTGAACGTCTGGCCGCGGCGGCCGCGCACCCGCTCGCCGAACTGCTGGAGTGCCCCGAGGAGGCAGGACAACTGCTCTCGAGCGCTTCGCGATGCATCGACGTAGCTGCCGGGGAGGCGGTTTTTCGGCAGAATGGAAGCTGCAAGGGCCTCTACGTGGTGGTTGGAGGGGATTTTGCCCGCAAGGCGGAACGATTGCATTTGCGCGTAACGCTGGGAACGGCTCGGCCCGGGGATCTGGTGGAGCTGGCCGCCGCGCTCGGCGACGGACATCATACCTATACGCTGACGGCTGTGACGCCGGGATCGGTGCTCGTGCTGCCCATCGATGCGCTGCGGCATGCATTTGAGAACTATCCTCCGCTGCGCATGCGCCTGCTAGAAGAGCTGGCACGCGAGGTTTCACGCGCTTACATCACCTGCTGCATGACACGCGTGACGCCGGCGCGCCGCCGTGCAAACGCTGCGGCCCAGGCTTAGGAACTCGAATCCGCGCCTGAAAAGAGACTCTGGCCAGGACTCTGAGGCGAGACATCCGTCCCGCTGAGTGGGATATGAGCTATACTCTACTTAGCGATTCACCACAGCGGGACAAGCATGGCTTCACTCCATTCCCATCACCCTCCGGAAGATTGCCTGAATTGCGAGCACCGCCATCTGCGGATGTTCTGCAATCTCACACCGGAGGCGCTGACGGATTACGATCAAATCGGCATCATGATGAGCCACGCCCGCGGCGCCAAGCTGTTTTCCGAGGGCGATGCGGCGCGCAACGTATTCGTGATCTGCTTTGGGCAGGTAAAGATCTCTTCTACCTCGCGCGATGGCAAGACCATGATCCTGAAGATTGCCGGGCCGGGCGACGTGATGGGGCTGAGCGCGGTACTGGCCAACGTTCCCCACGAAGTGACTGCTGAAGCCATCGAACCCTGCCAGGTAAAAACCGTACGGAAACAGGAATTCGTCGAGTTCCTGGGCCGGCACGGCATTGCGTCAATGCACGCGGCGCAGTCGCTTTCGGGCGAATACATGACGGTGTTTCACGACGCCAAGCGGCTGGCCCTTTCGGGCTCTGCTGCCGGACGGCTGGCGCGATTGCTTCTGGACTGGGGCCGCGATTCGGCCAACGGCAAGCCCGAGATCCGCTTTACCATGGCGCTCACGCATGAGGAGATCGCCAACATGGCGGGCACCTCGCGCGAAACTGTGACGCGGCTGCTGAACCAGTTCCGCCGCGACCAGTGGATCACGATCAAGGGCTCCAGCATGACGATCGTGAAGCCGGATCAGCTGGAACGGCTGACGGCATAGGACGCCTTCTCCTCCCTGAGCTGTCCTGGTTTTGGATCGCAGTGAAAAATACCTGCGATGAAAGCCCGTACCAGGAATCAGCGTCGGTCTCAAGAAAACCGCTGCAACTCATTTTTCGTCTCCACTTCCCTGTCTATCGCGCAAATCATCCAATCATTGAGTACGAAAATTCGTACGAGGACAAACCCATGCAGGTTCCGAATCATGTGCAAGACCACATCGACACCATTGCAAAACATGAGCAGGAGTTTCTGGCGCGCAGATCGCCGGCGGAAAGATTGGGAGATTTAACCGCGTCCATTGTCGGCAATCTCGGATTTGTGGCCGCTCACATTATTCTTTTCTCTTCCTGGATTCTGGCAAACACCTTGCATTTGCTGGGAATTCCGCATTTTGATCCCGTGCCCTTTCAGCTTCTTGCAACCGTGGTTGCCATGGAGGCGATCCTTCTGGTCAGCCTTATCCTCATGCGGCAATCGCGACTGGCCCGCCGTGCCGACGAGCGCGAACACCTGGTGCTGCAAATCCTTTTGCTCACGGAAAAAGAGGTGACGGCGGTGATCAGCATGAACCAGCAAATTGCGCACAAGGTGGGACTATGGAATATGGAAAACAGCAAGGAGATTGAACAACTCAGCCAGAACACTTCAATCGATGAAGTCGCTCAGGACATTCAGCGAAGTCTGTCGGAGGATGGGAAATAGGCGTCATTGTCGGGCGGATTCATTTTGGGCATGATTCCGCCGCTCCGGGAATCGTGGTATTCTCTGGGCCAATCGGAGGTTTCACCATGAGGGCTCGTGTTCTGGTTGCGCCTTCAGTTGTCGTGGCCTTCTGCTGCATGTTGAGTCCGGCGTACCTCGCCGCGCAGGACGGGGGCCCCATGCATGCGCCTGATTATCGCGCGCGGAAGTTCGTGATGGCGCTCTATTTTGGACCCAAGGCGAACGCACCCTTTACGGCCACGGCGAAAACTGTGTGGGTCGAGATCCTGCCCGACGATTCGACGATCACGCATTGGAATGAACGCGCCGTCGCCCGCGACATGGAGGGCCGCATCTTTCAGGAGCGGCGATTCTTCGTGCCCGACAGCAGCAAAGACCAGCCGCCGCTGCGCGTGCTCCAGTACACCGATCCCCTGCAACACACGTTTTATGATTGTAATCCCAGATCCAAAACCTGCGACCTGAGCGATTACTCCCCAGGCGACATGCAGCCGCTCGCCCCGGCCGGTCTGCAGCCGGACGGAACCACATTTCTGACCCGCGAGAACCTGGGCGTGGATACTTTTGAGGGGCTGGACGTCCAGCGCTCGCGGGAGACCTACACGTATTACAAGCAAACCATCGGCAACACCAAGACGATTCTGCGCGTCGTCGAATACTGGTACTCGCCCGCATTAGGCATCAACGTGCAGGTAAAGCGCCACGACCCGCGCGACGGCGACCAGACTCTTTGGCTTACGAATATCTCGCTCGCCCCTGCCGACCCGGAAACCTTCAAAGTTCCGGCCGACTATCAGATATTCGATCGCCGCAACGCACAACCTCTGTCCAGGGGTCCAGTGGAAGAGCCGCGGTGATTTGAGTGGCCGAAGCGCAGTATCTTTATGCGCGTTTTTCGTAGCTTACGGCTCAACCTGCTACCGCATGCGTCGCAGTCTCTTCCTCCGTGACGACAAAGAAACTACGCAGGTCTGCCTTTCCAAATGACGTGGTCATAGCCACATCGGCGGCATCCCGGCCAGTCGCCATCAGCACGCGGCCAATCCGCGGTTCATTGTTGCGCGCATCGAAGGTCCACCAGCGCCCGCCCAAATAAGCCTCGAACCATGCGCTGAAGTCCATCGGAAGCCTTACCGGCACGCCAATGTCGCCCAGATACCCGGTTGCATAGCGGGCCGGAATATTCAGCGCACGGCAGAAGGTGATCGCCAGATGTTGAAAGTCGCGGCACACGCCCACGCGCTCCGTAAACACATCCAGAGCAGTTTTTGTAGGCCGAGCGTGCTGATAGTTGAACGCCACTTTGTTGTTCACCCAGTTGCAAATGGCCTGCACGCGGCCCCAACCCGGTGCGATGTGCCCGAAAAGTTCCAGTGCAATGGTCGAGAAACGATCCACCTCGCAGTAGCGGCTGTTAAGCAGGAAGCTCAGCATTTCGTCTGGCAAATCGCCCACCGCCCTCTCGTCCGCCGACCAATTCGTCTCATCCGGCAATCCTGAGTCTCGAATCAAAGTGGAATTAAAAAGCCTCAGTTGCCCCTGGGGAGCAACAAACCGCGCACAACGATTTCCGAAACTGTCCTGGTAATAGTTGATCTCAAGCCTGGGTTCAGTCTGCAACTCGTCTGGCTCCTCCAGATCGTCGACGCGCGAAGGATGCACATTCAAAAGCGCCACCATTGCAACTGGCGCCGCGATATCGAATTGAATGTCGTACGCAAGCCGAATCAACATGTCGGTGTCCCAATCAACAGGTCAGTGTCTTCATGATTTGAGCGTTCAGGGCCGCCACGCGTTCTATTGGATAATGCGGCGTTGGCTGGAATTCTTTGGAAACCACGATCTGACTTATCGTTCGACGCCCCGCGACAGATGCCGTTGTTCGTGTTCCATCTAGATTACATTCGTTTCGTCACAAGATTCCGGCAAACTGGCGACTCTGGGGCAGAATGAGCCACGATCATCCAGCCATGCATCCGGCCGCGTTTGATAGCTTGAGAACATGCGCGAAACGGCTCCCCTCCCCAACGAAACTGCTCTCGACCTCGAATCTCTGGCGACTGACGTGGTTGCGCTGGCTGTGAAAGCGGGCGCGACGGACGCCGAAGCCGTGGCGCGCGAGGGCGACGAATTCAGCGTGAATGTGCGCATGGGCGAAGTGGAGACGCTGAAGGAGTCGGGCTCGCGCGGGTTGGGACTGCGCGTGTTTCTAGGCAGGCGATCGGGATCGGCGTCTACAAGTGATTTGACGCCAGCGGGAATTCGACAGCTTGTGGATGGCGCGCTGGCGCTCGCGGCAGTGACGGAAGAAGACCCGTTTGCGGGATTGCCGGACGTGGGCGAATTTGGCGCGGTGCAGGACGATTTGCACCTTTACTACAACGATGTGTATTCGCTCGGCGGGGCGGAGCGGATCGAGTGGGCGCGGCGGGCTGAGGCGGCGGCCCTCGCGGCCGACCCGCGCATCACAAACTCCGACGGCGGCAGCTTCGACGCTGCGACGGGACGCAAGGCGCTGGCCAACTCGCGCGGATTTGTGGGTAGCTATCGCACCAGCTATGCGGGCGTGGCGGCTGCGCCACTGGCTAAAGACGCCGACGGCAAAATGCAGCGCGACGGCTGGTGGTCGAGCGCGCGCCGCTTGAGCGATGTGGAATCACCCGAGGCAGTCGGGGCCGAAGCGGCCCGGCGAACCGTGCGACGGCTGGGGGCGCGGCGCGTGGCCACGCAAAGCGTTCCTATTATTTTCGCGCCTGAAACGGCGCGGACGCTGATCGGCTCCGTGTTCGAGGCCGCGTCGGGCGACGCTATCTGGCGCGGCGCATCGTTTCTTGCGGGAAAACTGGGCGAGACGATTGCCGCCCCGGACCTGACGATAGTGGACGACAACACGATGCTGCTGCCGACCGGAGTGGGCGCATTCGGGACCTCGCCGTTTGACGACGAGGGCCTGCCTTCGCGGCGCACCATGGTGGTCGAGAAGGGCGTGCTGCGCAATTACCTGCTGAACACCTACACCGCGCGCAAGCTGGGAATGCGATCGACGCACAACGCCGCGCGCGGACTGGCAGGCGCGCCGGGAGTCGGCTGCGGCAATCTCTATTTGCAACCGGGGAACGTGACCAAAGAGCAAATCCTCGGAGAGCTGACGGCCGGGCTTTACGTGACCAGCCTGATGGGATTCGGCACGAACACGGTTACGGGCGATTACTCGCGCGGCGCAACCGGCCTGTGGATTGAGAACGGCCAACTGACGCACGCCGTGGAAGAGGTGACAATTGCCGGAAACCTGGCCGAGATGCTGCGCAACGTGACGGCGATTGGCAACGACCTGGTTTTTCGCGGATCGGTAGCTTCGCCGACGCTGCGCATCGATGGAATGACGATTGCGGGGGCGTGAAGACCGCGAACGCGGCCGGCAAACTTCAAGCCGAACGCAACGTGAGCATGGAAATCTCTGGCGGGCAGTCAAACCGGAAGGGAAGGCCCACTGTGCCGATGCCGCGATTGACGTGTAGCTGCAAGCGGCCGAATCGAAACCATCCCTCAACATACTTGCGTCCCATTTCGGGCAGAATCATGGGACCGATCACGGGCAGGCGAACCTGGCCTCCGTGGGTGTGGCCGCAGAGCATGAGAGAGACGGCCCGGCCGGATGGGAAAGTGAGGAGATCGTCCACGTAGTCGGGCGCATGGCAGAGCAGAACAATCGGCTCCTGCGGAAGATTGCGAATGGAAGCGGGAATGGTGACTTCAGGATTCGGCGAGCCCTGCAAGGGGTCCCCAAGCCCCGCAAGCCAGATGCGTCCGCCCGAGCGCTCGAGCGGCGTGTAGTGATTCCTTAGCACCAGGATTTTGTTGTCGGTCAGCGCCTCCGAAACCGCGTCAGCCCCGATGATGCAGTCGTGGTTACCCAACACCGCGTAGCGCTGACGGCAAGTGAGCTCGTTGAGGATGTTGGCGCATTGCCATCCGGCGCCGATGGAAAATTTCCTGGGCGCATACTCCGCTGAGACGAAGTCGCCGGTGAGAAGCACCGCATCGGGATTCAAGCTGTTGACGCGATTGACGACGTGACGGAGAAAGAACGCCTCAGTGAATTCGTCCATGTGAATGTCGCTGATCTGCGCGATGCGGAAGCCGTCAAAGGCCGAGGGAAGGCCTGAAAGAAAGACGTCGCGCGACGAGACTTCGACCCAATGCCGTTCGATTTCACCCGCGTAGAGTGCAGGGGCGCCCACGACGCATGCGCCTGCAGCGAGGAAGCGGCGTCGCGTGATAGAAGACTTTCGAGGGGAGACGGACACGGTCACACTCCATGGTATCGAATTCTCCTGGGAGCGGTGTTCGGCGTCTTGGGAAACAGCGTGCGGGGACTAAGCGCGAGGGGATCGTGGCCTGCGCGGCGGCATCCGCGGTGGCGGGGAGGTCGGCGAAGAATTGGGCCACTTCAAGCCAGTTGTTCACGCGGACGTAGCCAGTGGCCATGATGTTGTGCGGCGCGGAATAGAGCAGGCCCTGGCCCTCGAAGCGCAGCAGGTTTCTGGGCTGATCGTCGATGAGGAAGTCGGCGCGAAGGATCGACTTGTCGCCGCAGAAAACGTAGTGCGTGGGCGGGATGAAGGGGAAGTGGCGCTGCAACCAGCGGTACTTGGGGCCGAGGGAGTTGGGCACGGCCATGGCCTGGGTGGCGATGTAGATTTCAAAACGCGTGGAAAGGTCTTTGAGCACGGGCTGCGCGTCGGGCATGAGGGGAAGGTCTTCGAAAAAATCTTCGGCATCGAGAAACGCGCGAAGCTGCGCCTGCCGGTCGAGCGGCGCGACCTCCCATAGGCCTTTACCGGCGAGGTCTTCCGGCGTTACCTCCTCGTCGAAGGTCTGGTTGTAGCGGCGGATGTGTTCGGCGAGGGTGTCTGCCATGACCTCGTCCATATCGACACAGATGCGCTGCACGGGGCTCCTCAAGAACAGTTGTCAGTGGTCAGTGGTCAGTGGTCAGGCCGTTGGCGCGCGGACTGAGTTCCTCAAGAAAAGGGTAGCAGGACGGGAGCGGATTCGTTTCCGCCCACAGTGCTACAGGAGCAGGCAGTCGGAAGGCCAGGCGTATTCCTAACCGGTATGCCCTGGCGGCCGCAGTGGAGAGTGGCAGAGTGAGAAATAAGCTTGTCCTGGGCTGGTTCGAAGGGTAGTCTGGTCTGGCGATGGCACTTACTGCACTCTCTTTGCCGTGGATTCTCCTGGGCCTGGGCTCGTGGAAGGAGATCGTGGTCGTTGCCGGATTGGCTGGGCTCTGGGTGCTGTTTGTCATTCTTCGCGAGAAGTGGAGAGTACATCGCACACGAGGATGGCCGACCTCGCCAGGAATTGTTGGAAATATAAGCTCTGACAAGGTCGATAGTGCGAAGGGCATCGATTATTGGAAGGTCACGTTCGACTATACCTACAAGGTTGAACGCGAACACACCAAGTCCTATTCCTTCGATTGCGTGACCGAGAACGAGGCCAATCGTGCATCTGCGGGCCTTAAAGGCAAGACTGTTTCCGTACATTACAAGCCGTCTGACGAGAACAAGGCAATCCTGTGGGAGGACGAGGTCTCGGCCATTTGGTAAGTTACCTATCGGCAATTTCACAAAGGTAAGAGCGAACCCAACTCCACGTGATGGTTTGTCGTCCGATTTCTCCCGTCAGGTCTCTCGCTGCATAGCTTTGTCCTCTCCAGCCTTTGCGGAAAAATTGCCGCAAGGATGGAGCACGGATGCTTTGCCGGGTGCTACAGCCCGAAAGGCCAGACGCGTTCGACGGTTCCGCTTAGAATCGCTTCGCGCTCCTCGTGCGAGAGAAAGCTCAAGTGGTCGCGATAGAGCTCGACGATTCTTGCGTAGGGGAGTTGCGCAAGTGACACGGGCCAATTCGTCGCCCACATCAGTCGCTCCGCGCTGAAGCGCCCGAGCAGCCGCTTCACCTGGTCCTGCGCATCGGCGTAGGGGTACGGCTGCTTCGAAAGCGACCACATGTCGGAGATTTTGACGAAGACGCGCGGGTAACGCGCGAGGTCAAGTAAATGTTGCAGCAGATCGGGGCGATCGAGCGGGCAATCGGCCATGTGATCGATCACCACCGTGAGTTCAGGGTTGGCCTCGATGAGCGGAACCAGGTCGGGCAAGCGCGTGGCGGGCACGAGGACGGTCATAGGGACTTTGAGTTCGTTGCATCGGCGCCAGAGCGGCGGCATCAAGCGGCCCACGAATCCAATCGCCTGTGGCATCGGCCGCGGGACTGAGACGGACGCCGCGAAATCCCTCTTCGGTGAGGCGGGTGAGTTCGTCAGGTGCGGCTGGGTCTTCGGGGTTCACGCGGCAGACGCCGTGAAAGATCGTCGGATAGCGCTTAAGAACGCTCAGAAGGAAGCTGTTGTCCCACTTGTAGTGAATGACCTGGATGATCACGGTGCGGGCAACGCCGTTGGCATGCATCAACGCGATGAGTTTCTCCGGCGGGGCGTCTTCGGCGGGAGGATGCGCGCCGGGCGCAAACGGAAAACGCGGGTTGCGCTCGAAGACGTGAACATGCGCGTCGATCAGCAGCGTGCCGGGCTGCGATGTGGACGGGGATTCGTGGTCTCCCGCTTCGCGTTTTTGGGCTTTGGACGAGAGCAGTGGAAGTGCCAACGCGCTGGCGGCGGATTGAGCGAGAAAGCGGCGGCGAGTGAGCATGGGCAGATTCAACGTACTTTTGCGGCGCGATTTGTCCTTCTTGGAGCCGTCTATTGTTGCGGCCCTTTGATCCACCGTTCCGTATGGGCAAGAGCGTCGACGTCGTCCTCTAATTCAACGATTACGGCAGGCATGCCAACCCACTGACCGACGTAGTCCACCACTTGCTTCTTATGGCCGTCGATTGAAATGGAGAGTGTGTAGGTGGAGTTGTCTGTCACACTTGCTCGATACTCGTCGCGCATCGAATAAAAATCGGCCGCAACAAACTTCTTTGCCAGTGCCCGCACTGCGCCCGGGTCGACCGTATCGGTATTTCTTCCTTTGGCAACGACAAATTCCTCTCCATCAAACACGATGCCCCTGGTGCTGACCGAAACCTTGTAGACGGGGCAGCGCCCGTAGCACATCGACCGCGAGAGCGTAATGTCGACTTTGGAATTGGGCCTGACCACGGGCGCAAGCACGTGGATCGAAGGAAAGTGCTCTGGCGGGACGAGGTCAATGTACTCCTCGACCGACGCCGTCGCGGGATGCCCGTCGACCTCAAATGGAATGAATTTCCAGCGCAGCACTTCGGAGCGCAAGTCAGGCCAGAGCTTCAGGTCCCTTTCCTCACCTTCCGGCTTTGCATCCTGCACATCGCCCGCCGGAGAGACAGTCAAAATGACGCGCAGCTGATTGCCGCCGTCGCTGACGCCCGCGAGCGGAATGGTTCTGCGATGGGGCTTGATTTCGTGAGCGTAGGCAGCTTGATAGTCGAACGACGGGTGGGCGGGCTGCTTTTCCTCCGCCGCCCATGCGCCGGTGCTCGATAGCAGGCAGGCGAGCGCGATGATGGCGCGATTCATTTCTGTCAGCTCTACGCGCCGGCCTGGCGCGGTTTGCGCGGGGCGCGGCCGGCGCCGGGAAGCACTTCCGGCTGCGGGGCTTTGGGTGCTGGTTGCATCGATGCATCCCAATAGAGCAGGCGGTTGCAACTATCGCAGCTAAGCAGCTCGCCCTCGCGGAGCTGGTTCCAGACTTGCGGGCGCACACCCATGCTGCAGCCGGTGCACTGCTGGTTTACGGCAAGGGCGATGGCGGTGCCGCGGGAGGCGGCGATGCGGTCGAAGCGGGCGAGCCAGTCGGGATCGAGCGTCGAGCGGAGAACGTCCCGAGCGGTATCGCAAGCGGCGAGCTCAGCCAGGAGTTCCTGCTGGCGCGCGGCCACGCGGGCGCGGACTCCCTCAACCTCTGCGGCAAGCAGTTCAACCTGGGCGCGGGACTGGGCCAGCGCGGCTTCCTGCGCTTCGGTGCGCTCCAGGCTGGTGTACTCCTCATTTTCCAGGCGCTCGGCTTCGACTTTTTCGAAATTGATTTCGTGCTCGATGGCAGATGCCTGCTCCGTGTTGGTAACAGAGTCGAGCTGGGCGCGAAATTTGGCGGTCTTCTGGCGGTGCCCGTCGATCTCCCGCTCAAGTCGGGTTCGCAGCGTGTCTTCGCGGCTGAGCGCGGCCGAGGCGTCGGCAGATTGACGCTCCACGGCGGCCAGCTTGGCTTGCGACTGGGCGATTTCCGCGGGCAGCGCACGCAGCTCCTGGTTGAGCCGGGCACGATCCAAATCGATCGCCTGGAGCTTCACGAGGTTTTCAACGAAAACTTGCATTGGTGACTTGAAGTCTAAAGGACACGGAGCTAGGGAGCAAGGGAGCGGGAAGACAGGGACCAGGAACTAAGGGACTGAGCGGCTGCGAGAGTGCGAGATTCACTAGCCCCGCTGACTCCGCTAGCTCCGCTAACTCCGCTTGCTTCTTGTCAGCCGACATCGCGCATCCAACGGAACAGGGATTGATCCTTGAGCGGGAAGGACGCCTGCGAAAATGGACGCAGGCGTAGGTGGGTCGTGGCGGCGAAGAGGGCGGGATTCTGGCGCAGGCATCGGGCTCTTAAGTGGACGCTCGGCGTGTTGCTGCTGGCGCTGATTGCGCTGGGCGTGGCCATTTCCATTGCGCTGCGCCAAGTCGAGCCCATGCTGCGCGCCGCGGTTGTGAAAGCGCTGGAGGAACACTTTCACGCGCGTGTGGAGCTGGATAGCTTCCATATCTCGCTGGTGGATGGTCTGCGGGCCGAGGGGGGAGGATTGCGCATCTGGCCGCCCGCGCAAGCGGAAGGGGTGGCCGATCCGGGAGCGCCGTCGGCTAGTTTGCCGGGCTCGCCCAACGCGTCGGGCCCCGCGATGCTGCAGGGCGCCACTAAGCCCCTCATCCAGATTGCCGATTTCCGGTTCCATGCGGCCCTGCGTTACGACCCGGGTCGGCCCGTGAAGATCTCCGTGGTGGAGCTGAGGGGGCTCGAGATCGATATTCCGCCGAAGAGGCACTTTGCGCATCTGGCGGCTGAGCATGCGGAAGAGCACAAGACGCCGCTGCTGCGCTTTGAAGTGGAAAACATAATTTGCGACGATGCGCTTCTGACCCTCGAAACCGATAAGCCGGGAAAGCTGCCGCTCGAGTTCGCGATCGCCCACGTCAAACTGACCCGCGCGAACGCCGACGGGGCGATGCGATTCGACGCGCAGTTGACCAACCCGAAGCCGGCGGGCTTGATCTTGACCACGGGCACCATAGGACCGTGGAAGGTAGACGACCCCGGTGAGACGCCGGTGGCCGGCAGCTACCACTTCCAAAATGCAGACCTGAGCGTGTTCAAGGGCATCGCGGGGATTTTGCAATCGACAGGAAGTTATGAAGGCGTATTGCGCGACCTGGTTGTAGACGGCGAGACCGACACACCCGATTTCCGGCTGACCAGCTTTGGCGCGGCAGTTCCGCTGCACACCGAGTTCCACGCGCACGTGGACGGCACCAATGGCGACACCTACCTGCAGCCCGTGAACGCGACGCTGGGGCAATCGCACTTTACCGCGGAGGGCAAGGTGGTGCGCGTTCCTCCGGGAACCGCGAGCAATGGGACCGCGACGCCGGGCGGCCACGAGATCGCCCTGAACGTAACAGTGAATGGCGGGCGGATGGAAGATTTCTTGCGCCTGACGAGCAAGAGCGGAACGCCGCTGCTGACCGGGACACTGACACTGAAGACAACGCTCGAGATCCAGCCCGGACCAGCGAAGGTGGAGGAGCGGCTGCAGCTGAATGGGAGATTTGTGCTCGACGATGCAGAGTTTACCGACGCAAGAATCCAAAAAGAAATAGGCGATTGGAGTATGCGCGGTCAGGGACGGCCCAAAGAAGCGCACCAGGACGAAGCCGCGGATGTCCGCTCCGCGATGCGCAGCGACTTCACCATGGCGGACGGGGTGATCGCACTTCCAGATCTGATTTATGCCATGCCGGGCGCGGAGATTGACCTGAAGGGAAAGTATGGTATGGAAGGCGGGCAGCTGAGTTTTGCGGGAACGGCGAAAACGGAAGCGACGGTCTCCGCGATGGTGGGCGGATGGAAGGGCGTGTTGCTGAAGCCGGCCGACCGGTTCTTCGAGAAAGATGGAGCGGGAACCGAAGTTCCCATCCACGTAGACGGCACGCGCGAGCAGCCGAAGTTTGGCGTCGATCTTGGAAGGATGAAGCACACCCACCCGCAAAATCCTGGGCCGCAGGTTCCGGGGCAGCCGCAGTAGGCCGCATAGCCGTAGCATGACGCTGTGCGCAACGGACTCTTTTCCGGACTGCGCGTAGACTTCGCTGCTAGTGGGCTTGCAGATTCCTCGGCTTCCGAGGGCCAAATTTAGGGTTTTTGGGGAACTTCGCGCACCGGCCATGTGCACTCTGGTACTTTCGATAGACTTAAGTCACTCTAGTCGCTGGGCTCCCAAGTCCGGTTAGCGGGTCTCGCGTCTAATCTGAGTAGAATTCTTGCCGAAGCTTCCATCCCGCACGCATGATTTGGACTTCGGAATGGGGGAGTTGCTGACCGCTTCTCAGTCTTATGCGCGCTACGCGCCTCACGGCTTGCCCCGGTGGCGTTTTCCAGGCGCCCTGCTGGTTTTTGCAGCGCTGGCCGGAGTGGCGGCATGCGCGGTTGCGCAGGGAGGCGGGGCCCCCGCGAAGACCAATCCCAATGCAGCATTGCCTGCCACGGCCAGCATGCACGGCGTGGTCACGAGCACCGACGGCGCGGTGTACGAAGGCGCGCGCGTGTTGCTTGAGAGTAGCGGCGGCGCCGGCGCGACTGCAACCACTGAAACCGACAGCAACGGTGCATTCGGCTTTGCGAATTTGCCAGTGGGCGCGTTCAAATTGACGGTCTCTGCGCGGGGATTCCTGACGCAATCCATCTCCGGCGTGCTCGGCGCGGGCGAAGACTTTGACGCGCATACCATCGCATTATCATTGGCCGCGACCACCAACGAAGTGCGCGTGTCAGCCGAGTCGCCGGTAGAGATTGCGCAGGAGCAGCTGAACATTGAAGAGAAGCAGCGTGTGCTGGGCGTGTTTCCGAATTACTACGTCAGCTACGAACCGCATGCGCAGCCGCTGACCACGCGGCAGAAATACCAGTTGGCATGGAAGACCTCTATCGACCCGGTGACGTGGCTGATGACAGCCGTAGTGGCGAGCGGGGAGCAGGCCAGCAACACCTTTGCCGGCTACGGGCAGGGCGCGCAGGGATATGGCAAGCGTTTTGGCGCGAATTATGCCGATGGCTTCACGGATACAATGATCGGCGGCGCGATTCTCCCCTCGCTCTTCAAGCAGGATCCGCGCTACTTCTACAAGGGAACGGGTTCCATCGCGTCGCGGGCCATGTACGCCATCGCAAATTCGGTGATCTGCAAGGGCGACAACCTGCGCTGGCAGCCGAACTATTCCGGAATTCTGGGCGGGATCGCGGCCGGCGGAATCTCGAACCTCTACTATCCAGCGAGCAACCGCAGCGGCGTCCAGTTGACCTTTACCAATGCGCTCATCGGCACCGCCGAGGGCGCAATGCAGAACCTTGCCCAGGAGTTCCTGGTGCGCCGGCTGACGCCGAAATTGCCTAAGTTCCCGTCGACGGTTACGCAGTAACAGAAAGCTTATAACTGGTGCATACATGCGGTTTTGAAAGGGCACGACTTTAGTCGTGCGGCAAAGGCCACATAAACATTGGGGCTTTAGCCCCTGAGGGATGCTTCTCAGTCGGTCCCGAGAATGCATGCAACCGGCTCTAGCCCGCAATCGAATCCACCAGCCGGTTCATCTTTTCTTCCTGCAACTCAATCGACTCCACCAGCTTGAATTGCGTGCGGCAGCGGTCGAGGTTGTGGCCCTCGCGGTGAATTTTGAAGTAGGTGTCGCCAGCCAGATGATCGGCAAGAAAGCGGATGCCGATTTCAAATGTGATGAGCTTGCCGGAAAATGCGAGGAACTTTTTCTCGGTTTCGGACAGGAATTCTCCTGCTGCCGCAAGATAGCCGCGCACCAGCGCTTCAAACATCGGGAACTGCAGGTTGACCTTGCTCAGGTCCTGCTCGTCTTCCGCTGCGGGGCTGGTGGTGGTGCGGACCATGTCGCCAAAGTCGTAGAGCGCCAGGCCGGGCATCACGGTATCGAGGTCGACGACGCACAGGCTCTCGCCGGTCGCATCGTCGAGCAGCACGTTGTTGAACTTGGTGTCGTTGTGGGTGATGCGCTCGGGCAGATCGGCCCGAAGCAGAACGCCTGTGATGGATTCGTGCGCGCGGGCAAAATCGATCTCCGGTTGGACCAGCTTCGCGCGGCCTTTCACGTCCGCGGCAATGGCCCGTTCGAGCGCGGCAAAGCGCCTGGGCGTGTGATGGAAATCGGGGATCGTCTCGTGGAGCCGCGGCGCCGGCAGACTGGCAAGTTGTTGCTGGAAGCGGCCAAACGCCTCCGCTGCCTGGAACGCCTGCTCGATGGATGTTGCGGTTTCGTAGCTGCCCGCGTTTTCAATAAAGCGATAGGCACGCCAGGTTTCTCCCTGCGCATCTTCGTACCGGTTGCGACCATCGTGCGCCGGAACGAGCGTGAGGGCGCGGCGGGCGCGGTCTGGATCGCCGGCAACCTGCGCGCTGAGATGCGCGGTGACGCGTTCAATATTCTGCATCACCGCGGTGGGCGAGTGAAAGACCTGGGCGTTGATGCGCTGCAAGATGTAGCGCGCCGGAGCACCTGCTCCATTGCACGTCACCAGGTAGGTGTCGTTGATGTGGCCGTTGCCGTAGGGTACAAAGGAACTGGCTTGGCCGCGGAACTGGAACTGCGCGGCTACGGCATGGAGTTCTGCGGCACGAATATCGCGCGCTTCGCTCACGGCCAGAGCTTCTCAGGATAAGCGCCCGCGGCAATCAGCGCGCGAATGCTCTCCACCACGCGCGGACGATCTTCGCGATAGGTGACGCCGAACCAGGAGCCTTCCGCAGGCAAAACTTTCACGCGCGCCTTGCCCGCTGAGACCAAATCATTCATCGTGGTGGGAATGAGGCACTCTCGCTTGGGATCGGATCCATTCTGCTCGAGAAATGTCTCAAAACTCACGCGCAACTGATCGAATATGCGCGGAGCGAATCCCCAAAAATTCAAGCTGACCGGCTCGTTGCCCGTAAGGTGCGTGACCTGTCCGGCGGCGTCGGTATTTTTCACGGAATCACCGTCGCGCTGAATGGCGAGATACTCGACGATGCTCTTCAAGTAATCGCCATTGGCAAGCTGGCACACGCCACGCGCCACGGTTCCGAATTCAGAAAGCGTGTTGCGCAGGATGAAACCGATCATGGCGTAGTCGGGCGAGCCGGAGGTGAGGTGCCCGGCGATCACACGAAAGCTCTCGGCACCATAAAAGTCGTCGGCATTGATGGCGGCAAATGGCTCGTGGACCGCATCGGCGCCAGCGAGGATGGCCTGCGTGGTGCCCCACGGTTTGGTGCGTCCGGCGGGCACGGTGAAGCGCGGCGGAATGGCTTCGAGCGACTGGAAAACATAGTCGACGGCCAGGCGTTTTTCAAAGCGCGAGCCCACGATCTCGCGAAAGGCTTCTTCGATGTCCTTGCGGATGACGAAGACAACCTTGCCGAAGCCTGCGCGCAGGGCGTCGAAGATGGAGTAATCGATGATAGTTTCGCCAGCGGGACCGACGGGGTCGATTTGCTTGAGGCCGCCGTAGCGGCTGCCCATGCCGGCAGCGAGAACGAGGAGGGTCGGCGAAGATGCGGAAGTCATGAAAAATGCCTTCGTACTTGGGTTTTGGTTCAATCGAATGGTACAACACGGAGCCGCTTGGAGGTGGTGCGGGCGCTCACCTGGACCCGACGGATCAATGCATCAATCAATGCATTGATTGATGCATTGATTGATGCGCGGGAAGGCCCGAAAACGCCAATGCCGTTCGTGCGATTGCCTTGGCGGGCGGTGCGGGTGGGCAGCGCATCAAGCCGTCTGCTAGAGTGGGTTGCCATGAGAAGATGCAACCCTCTCCGAGGTTTCCTGAGCCTTTCGATCTTTGCAGCGTTGGCGTTTGCTTACGCGATGCCTATCCTGTGCGCGCAGACGCCCGACCCACAGAACTCGCCGCAAACTCCGCCGCCGCAAACCGCACCGGCATGGGCGCAGCCGGGCTCCGCGACCCACACGCAAGTGGCGCCGCCGGCCGACTTTCACCGGCCGAGCCGAAATTACGACACGCCGATTGGGATTTTCCAGGGCCAATCGGATATTGGCGCGGCGCTGGTGCCCGGCAGCGCGAGTTTCGACGCGGCAACGGGACAGTACACGATCCACTCGGCTGGATATAACGTCTGGTACACGCGCGACGAGTTTCGGTTTCTGTGGAAGCGCATGTCGGGCGACGTGTCTCTGGCGGCCGACATCGATTTTCCCGATCCCAAGGGATACGGCGACCGCAAAGCCGTACTCATGATTCGGCAAAGCCTGGACGATGACGCGAAGGCCGCGATGGTGGCGCTGCATGGAGCGGGCATGGTGCACCTCGCGTGGCGTCCGGAACGCGATGTGCGCGTCCAAGACATGGAGTTTCGCATTGGCAGCCGCGGTGGCCGTCCCGGCGGCGCCTCGCCGGATAGCCTGATCACCATCACCGCCAGGCGCATCGGGATCGAGAAGCATGGCGACGAGTTCGCGATCTTCGTCAGTCTCGACGGGGAGCCAATGCATCAGTTTGGGCCGCCCATCAAGCTGCATCTCGACGGGCCGTTTTATGTCGGCATCGGGTTCTGCTCGCACCTGCCGGAGACGGTGGACACGGCAGTGATCTCGAACGTGGTGCTGAAGAATGCGGCAGGCAAGGTACGGTAGGCAGGGCTTGTTTACTCCTCCTCGAACATCTTCTCCAAGTCACGCCCGCCATAAAAAACACCCAGGATCGCGACCACATCGTCTGCTACCTTAAATGCGATTGTGATGCGTCGTCGAAATCCAAACGTGCGAAGACCTGCACGTATATAGTCGCGACGTGTTCCCCGGTGAGGAAGGGTTCGTAGGCTTTCGCACTCTTTTACGATGTCTTCCGTGTATTTCGCTGCGATTTCCGGTGACGCTGCTTCCGCCATATGGAGATAGAGGGCTACTAACTGCGCTTCCGCTTCCGGAGCGAACACGACGCGGTACGTCATCTTGCCCTGAGAGTTGTCTTGCGGGCAGCCGCCAGCGATGCTCGCACCTTGGCGGGGGATACGGCGCGCGAGGGGTTGGCCTTCATGGCATCGTAAGCTGGAGCCACCTGTTCGCGCAGCCAATCGTCGAGGGCGCGCTCGTGGAGTTGGAGGGCCCGCAGTCCGTCTCGGATTACTTCGCTCTCCGACGCATACTCGCCCGATTCGACCTTGGTGCGAACCAACTCTGCCATCTCATGGGTAAGGGTAATGCTGAACTGTTGGGTGGTGCGCATAGGCCGCCTTCTCCTGCCTGATAGGATTCTATCCTACTCGATTTGGATGAGCTTTTCCAGTCTTCTTCGCTATCTCGCCAGCAACAACCGTTCATCCTCGTCTTCAAAGTACGCCAGTTTTCCCGGCAGGCATGAGAGGAACGAACCCATGTCCTTGCCAACCACTGCTTCAAGAGCAATCTCTAGCTCGAGTTCTTTGCCGTCGACCCCAGTGAGCTGGGAAATCACCCAGCAACTGTTTCTTGCGCCCTGTGACCTTAGAAGGTTGGCAATGTTTTGGATCCCCTGCTGATGTCTACCCCACAGGCTTAGCGCAGGATCAACCTTCCACTGCACAGTGGTCGCGAATCTTCGGTCAATCCAGCGAAAATGCCCCATCTCGTCCAGGAATTTCTTGCGCCTCTTGGGATTTCCCAGCAAGTACAGAAATCGCTCTCGTCGACCAGGAACAACAAACGCCTTAATCGTCTCCTGTTCGTGCTCGGACCCAATTGATTCTTCTTCCATGACGTCGATACCGTAGGCGAATTCTATCAGTAGTCCAAGCTACGAATATCTTGCCCCTTCCCCGCCTCGCGTGTTTGACTGGTCTCCGGAAAGGGGTACGGCACGTATGGCTTACGTATTGGCGCTGGACCAGGGGACGACGAGTTCGCGGGCGATTCTGTTTGACGAGGCCGGCGCGATTGCCGCCGTCGCGCAGAAGGAATTCCAGCAGTTCTATCCGCAGGCGGGTTGGGTGGAGCACGATCCGGCGGAGATTCTCTCGAGCCAGATGAGCTGCGCCGTGGAAGTTCTCGCGCAAGTGAGTGCGCGGCCGCGCGACGTTGCGGCCATCGGCATCACCAACCAGCGCGAAACCGTGATCGTGTGGGAGCGCGCGACGGGCAAGGCGATTCATCCGGCGATTGTGTGGCAGGACCGGCGGACAGCGCCGTTCTGCGAGGAACTCGAGGCAGAGCGGAGCGGGCGAGACGGTTTCCGCAAAGACCGGCCTGGTGCTGGACCCTTATTTTTCTGCGACCAAGGTGCGCTGGATTCTGGATCACGTGGAGGGCGCGCGGGCGCGGGCCGAGCGCGGCGAGCTGGCATTCGGCACCGTGGATAGCTGGCTCATCTGGCACCTGACCAGCGGGCACAAGCACGTGACCGACGTGACCAACGCATCGCGCACGCTGCTCTTCAACATCGTGAAGGGCGAGTGGGACGCGGAGTTGCTGAAGCTCTTCGGGATTCCCGCGAGCATGCTGCCGGAAGTGAAGTGGTCGAGCGAGCGCGTGGGCGAAGTGACCACGACACTCGGCCTGGGCGGAGTGCCGATTGCAGGCATTGCCGGCGACCAGCAGGCGGCGCTCTTCGGGCAGTTGTGCTGGAGCGCGGGCGAGGCCAAGAACACCTACGGAACGGGCTGCTTTCTGCTCGAGAACATCGGCACGGAGTTCATGCGCTCGCAAGCACAGACTGATCACCACGGTGGCGGCGAGCACCGAGAAGCGCCTGGAGTACGCGCTCGAGGGCAGCATCTTTATTGGCGGCGCGGTGGTGCAGTGGCTGCGCGACAATCTGAAGATCATCGCCGCGTCTTCCGATGTCGAGGCGCTTGGCCGCCAGCGTGCCCGATACCAACGGCGTGGTGTTTGTGCCGGCGTTTGTGGGCCTGGGCGCTCCGCACTGGGACGCGCACGCGGCCGGCATGCTGATCGGGCTGCGCCGCGACACCGGCCACGGACACATTGCGCGCGCCGCGCTCGAAGCCATCGCATTCCAGGTGGCCGACGTGCTGGAGGCAGTGGGCAGCGATACGGGTGAGCCGCTGCAGGCCTTGCGCGTCGACGGCGGCGCCGCGGTGAACGATCTGCTGATGCAGTTCCAGGCCGATGTGCTCGGAGTTCCTGTGGTGCGGCCGCGCGTGACCGAGACGACGGCGCTGGGCGCGGCGTATCTCGCCGGGCTCGCAGTCGGATTCTGGCCGGGCCCGGATGCTCTGCGCGCCGAGCGCAAAGGCGATGTGCGTTTCGAGCCGAAGATGAGCGCGGGCGAACGGGCCGAGCGGCGCGCGCGGTGGCAAAAGGCGGTAGAGCGCGCGAAAGAGTGGAGCGCATAGTAATCTCGATGGAACCAGTTGCCCATTTGTCCAGTTGCCCATGTGTGTCGATAGCTGACCAGGAGTTTTAAGATCGTGAATCTGTTTCGAGGCATACGGCCGCTCAAACGAGCAGCCGCTCTGCGCGATGCGCTAGCTGGCGTCGTGATGGCGGCGATGGACATCCCGCAGGTGCTGGGATACAGCAAGATCGCGGGAATGCCCGTGGTGACGGGGCTTTATTCGCTCTTTTTGCCGCTGGTTGCGTTTGCGGCCTTCGGCTCGTCGCGCTACATGGTGGTGGCGGCGGACTCGGCGACGGCGGCAATTTTTGCGGGCGGCGTGGCGGGCACCGCGACGCCGGGCGGCGCGCAATATATTGCTCTGGCGGGAATTGTGGCCGTGCTGACGGCAGCAATTCTGCTGCTGGCGCGGGTGCTGCGGCTGGCGTTTATTGCGGATTTTCTTTCGCGAACGGTGCTGGTGGGCTTTCTTACCGGCGTGGGGTTTCAAGTGGGAATCTCCGTGCTGAGCGAGATGTTTGGCGTCGCCGTGGATTCACGCAGGCCGGTGGTGCAGCTTTGGGAAGTGCTGCGCGGACTGCCGCAGGCAAGTCTGCCCACGGTGGCCTTGTCGGCATCGGTGCTGGCGTTTGTTTTGCTGCTGCGCCGCTTTGCTCCCAGGGTTCCGGGCGCGCTGGTGGCCGTTGTGGCCGCGATTGCGGCGAGCGAGACGTGGAATTTCGCGGGCCACGGGATTGCGACCATTGGGCCTGTCGTCGGCGGCTTGCCGCATCTGGCGTTGATGTCGCTGCTCAGCATTCGCGAGATGAATCGGGATCAGATCGAACTGCTGCTCTCTGTATCTGCCTCGTGCGCGGTGATGATTCTTACGCAAAGCGCGGCGACTTCGCGGATCTATGCGGCCAAACATTACGAGACGGTGGACGAGAATCTCGATCTGTACGGGCTTTCGGCTGCGAATGCAGCGGCGGCGCTGAGCGGCGGGTTCGTGGTGAATGGAAGTCCCACGCAGACGGCGATGATGGAAGACGCTGGCGGGCGAAGCCAGCTGGCGCAAGTGTCAACCGCGGTGGTAGTGGGCGTGGTGCTGCTGTTTCTGACTGGACCGCTCCAGCATCTTCCCACGTGCGTGCTGGGCGCGATGGTATTCCTGGTGGCAATGCGGCTCATCGATCTGAAGGAACTGAAGAACATACGGTCGGAGAGCCCGCAGGAATATGCGCTGGCAGTAATGACAGCGGCGGTTGTGGTTCTGGTGGGAGTCGAAGAGGGCATCGTGCTGGCGATGGTGGTCTCTTTGGCGCGCGTCGTCCGGCACGATTATCACCCGCATAGCGGCGTCTTGCAGGCGAATCCGGACGGAAGCTGGAATCTGGTGCCAGCGGCGGCGGATGTGGAGACCGAACCAGGGCTGGTTCTCTACCGGTTTGGAGCAGAGCTCTTTTACGCCAATGCCGGGCGGTTCCTTGAGGAAGTATCGCGAGTGGTGCAGCCGGTACCGTCCGTCGTGAAGTGGGTGGTGGTGGATGCGGAGGCGATGACGCACATGGACTACACAGCGGCGCAGGTGGTGAAGCGGCTGAAAGTGAATCTCGATAAGGCTGGAGTGGAGCTGGCGTTTGCGCGCGTGCCGTGGGATCTGAAATCGGACTTCAATCGCCATCACGTGACGAGGTGATCGGTCCAGGCCGGCTCTTCAACCGGCTGCACGACGCGATCGCGGCGTTTAAACAGTCGGAGAAGCCGCCGGGGCAGGACGGTGCGTGAAGCATCGCGGGGTGCGTATTTTTGAGGCGAGAGCATGAGAGAGTTGGGCCTTCGCGGTTTCTGCGGCTGTTTGTTGCAGTGGAGTGAGCGCGCAGCAGGCCGTGTGGCAGCCGTCAGCGGGGCATGTGCAAGTGCCGATATGGCCTGGGACACCGCCCGATTCGCGGCCTTTCACGAAGCCGGAGACCGTAGCTACCGAAACGAAGGAACTGGTCGCAGGAAAACCGTGGACCTATATCAGCAACGTCTCGCAGCCGACGATGACGGTCTACGCGCCAACGCGCAAGAACACGGGCGCTGCGGTGATCGTGTTCCCTGGCGGCGGATACGAAATCCTCGCCATTGATCTCGAAGGCACCGAGGCATGCGATTGGCTTGTATCCCGTGGGATTACATGCGTGCTCCTGAAATATAGAGTTCCGGCCCCGCGGTCCGCTCCATATTTCGGCGCGTACCCGCAATCTCCAATCGCCTTGGAAGATGCCCAGCGGACGATCAGCCTGGTCCGCTTTCATGCTGCAGAATGGCACATCGATACGCACAAAATCGGAGTACTTGGATTCTCAGCAGGCGGCCACCTCGTCGCTGCGACGAGTGTCCATTTTGATCGACGCCTGTATCCCGGAGTTGACGCCGCAGATCAACAGAGTTGCCGTCCGGATTTTGCGATAGCCATCTACCCCGGCCACCTTTCTATGAAGGCAGGCTCCCTCGACTTGAATCCCGATATTGCAGCTCACATCACGGCGCAGACACCGCCGACGTTTCTGCTCCAGAATGAGGACGACAACGTTGATAGCATTTGGGACTCGCTAACCTATTACGCAGCCTTGAAGAAGGCTGGGGTTCCAACCGAGTTCCATTCCTACGCGCAAGGCGGTCACGCCTTCGGCCTTCGCAGAACCAAATATCCGGTGACTGCATGGACGCAACTTGTGGAAGTGTGGCTAAGAACGATCGGAGTCACTGCTGACTAATCGGGAGCGCCTACAAAATCTGCCGATTCCAGTTCTCCGGCGCTTTCTTGAACTCGATCATGGATTTGCCGGCGTCGGCGCCGTCGATGAGGCGGCGATCGAAACCGGGGCGCCCACGGTCCGGAAAAACGGACATTTGAAGACTGCCATTCAGGCTCGATTTCCCGCTGGCGGTGGCAAACTCGTTTCCAATCGTTGCGCGGCGGCATACCCAAAGCAGAAGAGGAGAACCGCGAAGCCCACCGGGTCTAGAATCTCGGGCGGACTCGGAAGACCAAACGGGAGCGACAGGTTGCCATACAGCGCTTCCACTGCGAAAAGAACGATGCCAACGGAGATGATGCTATAGCTCGGCAGGATGAGGAACTTGCGAGAGAGCTTTGGCACGGCGGCGACGGTGCCCAGGACTGCGAGGGAGCAGGCCGCGAAGAGATGGTTGTAGGGCATGACTTTGTTGGACGAGCCGGTAAACAGGAATGAGGAAACGCCTGCCAAAGCGATTACTAAGCCCACCAAAATCGCTCCCCTGAAGAAGAGCCGCAATTTGCCCCGGCATAGCTCGAGAAACGCCATCACGGCAATCAGAACAACCGAGAACGAAAGAATATTGAAGAGGTATGGAAGACCCGCAAGGAACCAGTGCGTCAAGAGTCCCAAGCCAGCCAGCGAACCAAACAGGTATTCGGTTCCCTCAATCGCGCTCCAAACTCCCAGCCAGATGAGAAACTTGCCTCCGCTCCGGCGGCGCATCACCGCAATGCCGCAAGCGCTCAATCCGATAAACAGAAATACGGTGCCGAAAATCACGTAAGCGATTCGGTCGCGGAGCATTGCAATAACTTGATCTGTCACGTCAGAGCCCTCGGAAACAGTATTTGAAATTCGGCAGCCCTGGCAGTCAGTGTCGAGTATCACGGCCCATGAATAGCGACTGACCCGAGGCGAGATGCGTAGTTTCGGAGCCGCTGCCGGAGGGTAAAAAGCGCGAGCTTTCCCTAACGCAAAATCGACAGTGCTCGATTGCTCAGACTCAACTGATTCGACTCGCTACCGTGAATCGTGGTGGGGTGCGCACACTGCGGCCCGACCCAAGTGAGGAGAATTGATGAGCGGATTCAAGATTTTTGCGTTAACGGCCGTTGCTGGAGCGATGTTTGCGACAACTCCAGTCAAAGCAAGTGCTCAAGTTTCGATCGAAGTGGGCGTGGCCCCGGATTGTCCGTATGGCTACTATGACTACGCTCCATATGCCTGTGTTCCCGATGGGTACTATGGGCCGGAGTGGTTCACCGGCGGCGTTTTCGTCGGCGCTGGTCCGTGGTTTCACGGTCCTGACAACTTCCGAGGCAACGTAGACAACTCGTTCGACCCCCAACACGGCTATAACGGCCCGTCGCCGAAGGTCGGCGAGAAGCCCGCGGCCCAACGCAGGGATCCCGGGCAGTTCAAGGGCAATGAAACGCGCGATGGACGCGGACACACGGGCGGGGACAGGAAGTAAGCCCGACCAACCGATGCGGATCTTCGGCCCCAGGCGCGCCTGCGCTTGGGGCCAAAGTTCGCCCTTGCCGCCGAAAATGCTTCTGGATTTAGGCTTCGCCGCGAGGCGCGAATCGAGCGTCTGTGGGAAAGCTCTGGGAATCCGGGCGGTCCTTGCAAAGATGCGGGGCCTTCCGCGGGCTTTCAGCCGATTTCCTGGGCCCAGTTCTCCGGCGCCAGCTTGAACCCGCTCATGGACTTGCAGGCGTCGGCACTGTAGACGCGCGGGACCGCCGGAGATGCGCGTGAGCGTTCACCAAACTTTGCATACCTGTTCCGGCGGCCGAACCATGGGCTGGCCCACTTTGCAGCCAAATGCCTTCGTAAACTCCGGCATGTTCACAACCACGCCGTTGATGCGGTACTTTGCCGGCGAATGCGGGTCGGTGATCGCGCGCTCCCGCAAGTCGTCGGGGCGCTCGTTGGCGCAATCCCACTGCGCGAAGCCCACGAAGAATCGTTGTTCAGGGGTCAGTCCATCGATGGGCTCGAGATTCATTCCCCGGGTCTTGCTTTGCCACGCGATGAAGCCCAGTATCTCGCCGCCGAGATCGGCGACGTTCTCGCCGAGCGTTAGCTTGCCGTTCACATGAACATCATCGACGGCAATGTAGGAGGAGTACTGATCGTCGACGCACTGGGTGCGCGCATCGAATTTCTCGCGATCTTCCTTGGTCCACCAGTCTTTCAGGTTGCCGTGCGCGTCGAACTGGCTGCCCTGATCATCAAACCCATGAGTCAGTTCGTGCCCGATGGTGCCGCCGGTGTTGCCGTAGTTGGGAGCGTCGTCCATTTTGGGATCGTAGAGCGGCGGCTGCAGCACGCCAGCCGGAAAATTGATGTCGTTCATCTGCGGATCGAAGTAAGCGTCCACCGTGGCGGCCGACATCTGCCACTCGCCGTGATCTACCGGCTTTCCAACCTTGTTGATTTGCCGGTGCAGCTCGAATGCGCCAGCGCGCTCGATATCGCCCGCGAAATCGTCCTGCGTCAGCTTGATCGCGCTGTAATCCCGCCACTTATTCGGATATCCGATCTTGTTGCGAATGCCCTCGAGCTTGGCCAGCGCCTGCTTCTTGGTTTCCGGGCTCATCCAGTCGAGTTGCTCGATGCGCTGCCGCATGGCTTCCTCGATCCGGTTCACCATGTCCAGCGCCTGCGCCTTGAGCTCGGGTGAAAAGACCTTAGCGACGTAGGCCTGTCCCAGAGCGTCGCCCAGGTTGTAGTCGGTATATTGCACACAGCGCCGCCAGCGTGGCTGCTCCTCCTTGGCTCCGCGCAAATAAGCGCGGAAAAAGTCGAAGTTGGCATCGACAAAAGGCTGCGAAAGGAACGGCGCATAGGCATTTGCCACCTGGAAGCGGAAGTACGTTTCCCAGTTTTGGAGGGGCTCGCTTGCCAGCAGATCGCTCACCTGTTTGAAAAACTTTGGCGACTCCACGTTGACGGTCTCGAAGTCGGGATAAAGCGCAGCGCGGTAATACGCTGGCCAGTCGAATGCCGGCGCAAGCTGCTGGAGCGCCGCCATATCCATCTTGTCTTTCAAGTTATAAGGATTGCGCATTTCGACGCGTGTCCAGGAAGCCGTGGCCAGCGCAGTCTCCATCCGCATCACGGTCTCGGCATTCTTTTGGGCCGCATCCGGCTCGTCGCCGAGCAGCGAGAAGATCTTCTGCACGTACTCGAGATACTTCTCGCGAATCTCCTTCGACTTGGCGTCGTCATTCGTGTAGTAATCGCGATCGGGAAGGCCAAGGCCGCCTTGGGCGAGATCGGCAATCTCCTGCTCGGAGTCGTCGGGATCTTGCGTCGATCCCGCGCCAAAAAGCAACGTTCCGCCAAACGGCAACGGAGTCTTTGCGGCCAGCGACGCGATCTCCTTCGCCGATCGCAGTGCCGCAATTGCGTCAAGCTGCGGCTCGATCGCTGCAAGACCGCGCTTGTCGACCAGGTTTTCGTTCATACAAGCGCCGTAGAAGTCGCCGAGCTCCTGCGTTACCGGACTGCGCTGCACGTTGTTCGCGGCGGCTTCTTCAAGAATTCCGCGCAAAAACTGCAGATTATCCTGATACAGCTTGGCGTACACGCTCCATGAGGTTTGGTCAGGCGGAATGGGATTCTTCTTCTGCCATCCGCCGCAGGAATAGGTATAAAAATCCACGCAAGGATCAACGCTGCGGTCCATCGACGTGAGATCGAGGCTCGGCGAATATGGCAACGCGGGAGTCGACGGCGATTGCGCCAGCGACGCGACGGACATGAGGAGAGCAAACGCAGAAATAGCGGATAAACGAAACATTCATCCCCTCCCGTAACAGAGAATCAGCCGATCTCCTGGTCCCAGTTCTCCAGCGCCTTCTTGAATTCGAGCATGAATTTGCCGGCGTCGGCTCCGTCGATGAGGCGGTGATCGAAGCCAAGGCAGAAGTACTGCATCGAGCGAATGGCAATGGAGTCGTTGCCATCGGCGTCGGTGAGGACGGCGGGTTCCTTGCGCAGGCCGCCGACGGCGAGAATGGCCGACTCAGGCTGATTGATGATGGGCATGCCGAACTCGCCGCCAAAGGCGCCGGCGTTGGTGAGCGTGAACGTGGACCCTCCAACCTCGTCGGGTGAGAGCTTTTTGGTGCGGGCGCGGAGGGCGAGATCGGCAATGGTTCGCGCGAGCGCGGCGAAGCTCTGCTGTTCGGCCTGGCGGACCACGGGCACGATCAGTCCCCATTCGAGAGCCACGGCGATTCCAAGATTGATGTTGCGGTGGTAGCGGATGGCGAGGCCGCCCGCGCCAGTCTTTTCGGCGCTGCTCTCAAGCGACGCCCCATTTTCAAGAGAGGCATTGACGATTGGGAAGCGGCGCAGCGCGCCCACGGCCGCGGCGGCAATAAACGGCATAAAAGTCAACTTGACCCCGTGGCGCTGGTCGAAGCCGACCCGGTGCTGCTCGCGGAGACGCACGATGCGCGTCATGTCGACCTTGTAAACGGAGTAGACGTGCGGGCTGGTGCGTACGCTCTCCACCATGCGGTCGGCGATGATGGCGCGCATGCGAGTGAGTGGGACGGGGTCCGCAGGAACCACGTGGGGAGCTGCGGCCTCTTGGACTGGCGACGGTGTGGCAGCCTTCTGGAAAGGCGACATCGCGGCGCGCAGTACGTCTTCCTTGCCGATGCGGCCGCCGGTTCCGGTGCCGGCAATGCGGCTCAAGTCGATTCCATGCTCTTTGGCGATGCGGCGAGCCAGCGGCGAAGAGCGCACCACCTGCGGCGGAGCAGACTCCTGGGCCACCTGCGGCGCAGGCACCTGCAGTGCGGCAGGCTTTTGGACGAGATCCTGCGGGACCTGGGGCGCTGCGGACCGCCGACCCAGCCTCGCCGATTACCGCGACCACCGTATTCACCTCGATCGTCGCGCCTTCAGGAAAGCGGATCTCCGCCAGCACGCCGGCCACAGGCGAGGGAATCTCAGCATCAACCTTGTCAGTAGAGATCTCGAAAAGTGGTTCGTCGATGGCGACGGTGTCGCCGATGGCTTTGAGCCATTTGGTGATCGTGCCCTCGAAGATCGACTCGCCCATCTGGGGCATGATGATTTCAGTGGACATGCATCCCCTTTCTTAGCGGAGCTGGCGGAGTTGGCGGGGCTAGCGGGGTTGTCAGAGCTTTCGCTGCCCACTGAACTAATTCTCGCCGGTGCACGCGACCCCTGCCGGATTATAAAACGCAGCTGTGGCAGGAGCGGAATACGGCGGAGCAGTCCGGGCTCTTACGCCAGACTGTTACGCCAAAATCGACCGGTCTTTTACCGGGCGGGGCAATTGGCGGAGGCGCTCGACTTCAGACGGGACCTGGAGCGGTGTGTCTTGTGCTGGTGATTGCGGCGCGGGATCGGCTTGCGCCTGGGCGCGCAGCGCGGCCAGACTTTCCAGCAACTCGATCGGCTCATCGAAGACCACACCGAACTGCCGGGCCGCGCGGTGGGCTAGGGCTTCCAGGGTGGGCAGGGTCGCCGGGTCCGAAACCTCCCTGGCAAGACTCGTCACGGTCTTGTCGGTGATGCCGCAGGGATTGATGAGGCGGAAATCGTCGAGATCGGTAGTGACGTTGAAGGCAAAACCATGCGAAGTGACGCCGCGGGCGACGTGAATGCCAATCGCGGCAATCTTGCGCTCCCGCCCTGCCGGCGGCAGCCCTTTGGAAGAGTCTTGCGGGCAGTTGGGCTGCGGGCTTTCGTCGGTTGCCGCCGACGAAAGCCCGCACCACACGCCGGTTAGCCCACAGATGCGCCCGGTCGCCACGCCAAATTCACCGCAGAGCCGTATGAGCGCCTCTTCCATGAGGCGAACGAAATCAACCGGGCCGAGGCGTGCGCCGCTCGGATTGCGCAGGCTGCGCAGATCGAAAATAGGGTAGCCAATGAGCTGGCCGGGACCGTGGTAGGTGACGTCGCCGCCGCGATTAATCTCGTGGAGGGTGACGCCGCGGCTGGCCAGCATTTCGTCGGAGGCAAGAATATTCGCTCGTTTGGCGTTACGGCCCAGCGTAAGCACGGGCGGGTGCTCAAGCAGGAGCAGCACATTGCCGATGCGCCCCTGCTGGCGCAGGGCGATGAGTTCCTGCTGCAGACGCAGGGCCTCGGCGTAGTCCATGCGGCCGAGATATAGGGTGTGGATCACCATTCAGATTGTAGCGAGGCCAGGCGCGCCGAGGCGCAACCACTCAGTTGGCCGTTTTCATCTGGTAGAGCCCGCTGAACGCCGGCCGTACCCGCAGGTAAACGAGAGTCCAGAGGATCGTGACCAGAATGCCGGAGGGCAGCGCCGCGTGCATCATCAGGGCGCCGACAAGAAGAATGTTCACAATGACGGGCGCCAGCAGGCAGAGCGCCAACGGCACATAGCGGTTGAGGAGCATAAGCACCCCTCCCACAATCTCAAAGACGCCCACGGCCATAATGTAATGGGTCGAAAAAAGGGCGCCCGTGAACTGCCCCGCGGCTCCCGGCGGCATCGGCCCCGAGGGGATGAAGCTGAAGAACTTGTTGAACCCAAAGACAAGAAAAACCAAGCCCAGCAGGATGCGCGCGATGATCGTGACAATCTTCATGGTTTCGTCCTTCCGTTGAATTGGATTCCGGAATCCGCTGCGCAGGCCATCCGGCCCGCGGCCTTCGGAAGGGGGACGCAACCCCCGTAGGGAATGGATGGAATTCCCGGCTGCCTGAGGATGCAAAGGATTTGTTTTCCCATTCATAACATTGGCGTTAAACTTATAGGTGAGGGTAGGTGCCATGCGACCGTCGGAAATACTTCCGCAGCACCGTGTTGCATGCGGGGACGGCGAAAATTCGGCATCATCGGGGATGTGGCTACGTGCGAAGGCTCAGATCACCAGACGTCGATAAAGAGATTCTCGTGGCCGATTGAATAGAGAGCTTTATACGCCAAATCACCGAAATCGGACTGCTCGTTCCGCAGGTTTCTTGCTTCAGCCTCATCCAGAAACAATTGAATTAGATCATCTTCGGACACGCTTGTAACCTCTAAGAAGCGCTCATACTTCCCAAGCAATTCATCGATCCATTTGCCAGGATCAGAACCTTTTAGTTCGCTTGTCACAAACTCTAATCGCTCTGTTGGCGTCAGAGTAACCATCTTCTGAGCATCCGGGATTGTTACCGTCTGTTCCTTTCATAGACAAACAACAGATAGAGGACAGCTGAGTAACATGTGAGCATCCTGCTGTGCTTCAGCTTGTAGTTCTTTATCTTGCGTTTCGACCGATCACGCTGAGTTTGCTGGCCCGTTGGATCGTTCGCTGGTTCCGGCCTCGTAGTTCAAGCATAGGGTGCGCCAGTATCGCAAAATGTCATTTGCCAAGAACGCGGGCATGAACCTGTCATAATAATCTGGAAATTCGCGCCAGTACCTTTCGATTACGTCGTCGATGATTCTCGCGTGGACATCTCTTCCCGCGAGAGGCGCGCTCTCAAGCAGAAGAAGCAGTCTCGCAGTGAACGTGTTTTCAAAATCGTCATTCTGATTGCCGGTCGACCGAATGAGTCTTCTCTCGGTATGGTGTTGCAGAAATCGACCGTCTTGCGAAAAGTCCGGAAACTTCAATTCCTTTGCCGCACGGATGAGTTCGGCCTTTAGCAGGATTTCATTTAGCTTCGATAAGTGGCTGCGGTCGAGTCCATCTTTCTCATCGCTCAGTGAAACGATGAAGAGGTCCAAATCGCTGTGTGGGCTCGCTTCCCGTCTGCCAAACGATCCGGTCGCATAGATACACGCCTTATCCGCACATATTTCATTCGCTGAATCTAAAGCCTCTCGTAATTGCTGAAACCGCTGATCCGCGTAGCGCCGTCTTTCCTCAATGATCTTCCCCATGATTCCCGTCCCATTCAAACAAATTTGCAAAGACCTGAGCCTGCTCAATGGCGTCATCGAGAGCATTATGCGTATGGATACCATTCGAGCGAAGACCCGGCATCAGTCTACTGCGACCGGCGGACGCGATGGGGATGCGCGCCTTGACCGCGAACGCGGTCTTAATATCAAAACACTGTGAATGATTAAACGGCGAGCCCGCACTCGAGAACCTATTGAAATACCAATAGAGGAAGCTCCAATCGAAGCTGAGCGGATAGGCCACTAGTATCGGGCGTGAATTTCCCGCGACCTCCTGCACCCACTTTGCGGCCTCGGTCATTGCAATAGGAGGTTCGCTCCCTCCCTCAAGAAGCCGCTCACGATCAAGCCCATTCACCAGTAGAGCGTCAACTTGAAATTCGTCTGAGATTGGTCGAAGCTCTCGGTAGAAGCTCTTCTCGTACTGGGCGGGCCGCCAAAATGTTTGTCCGTCGAATGCTCCCGCCAGCACCAACCCAAATGACAGCATTGAGAACGGACCGGGGATCGGTCCGTCGGTTTCGACGTCTGCGGAGAAATATATGTCCGTAGCGTCGGGACTCACCTTAGCGTGTGGGATGAAGGGGGATCTTGCTTCCCGATCGCGATGATCAACAGTCGCGCTCATGTTGTCAAATCATATCAACAAATGCTCGGCATTGACTTTCAGGTGACGTTGGAGACGTAATCGCATGGTAATGATCGACTTGGAAGGCCAATCGCTCGCGAGGTAGCCGAAATCCAGGACAGAACGCCAAGTATTTCCACAAAGATGCTCGAAAATGCACAGTCGCGCAGCCAAGCATTCGCTACCAATGCCTGGCTCCATGATTCGCGGTAAACTAACTACTGGCAGGAGGACCGGGCGGTCGCTGCCGGAAATCCTTGCGCAAGCTGGGGTTGCCGGGGGAGGAAAGTCCGAACTCCGCAGGGCAGTGTGCCGGATAACGTCCGGGACGCGGGCGTCAAGGCCCGTGGACGGCTAGTGCCACAGAGAACATACCGCCACCACTGCGTGGGGCAGCCTTTTGGAAAGGCTTCCATGGGATACCCCAGGGACTTGCTCCAAAGGGCTGCCCCACGCAGTGGTGGTAAGGGTGAAAAGGTGCGGTAAGAGCGCACCGCTCCGGCAGTAATGACGGAGGCATGGTAAACCCCACACGGAGCAAGACCAAATAGGGAGGGACGTGCGAGCTAAGGAGCAAGGCTCGTACACGGTGCCGGCCCGGCGCCGAAAGGCTGCTCCAAGCAATGGCCGAAACCTCCGGGTAGGTCGCTGATGAGCGTCCGCGGCAACGCGGCGTCTAGAGGAATGACCGCATAAACAGAATTCGGCTTATGAGTCCTTTTGCCGAATTGCATGACGACCCCGAGGGAGAGATCCCCCGGGGTCGACCATTTTTAGAGACAGTCGGCCGGCGAACCGGCGAGTTGGCGGCTTTTCGAGTTTTCAGGCAGATTTCTCGAGCACGAACTGACGGGCCTCGGCGATCCTCTGAGAGTATTGGCGGACCTTCTCATAGACCCCGATCACGACTTGGCCGACACAGACGCAATAAACCCGTCTATCCCCATTCTTTGGCGAGCTCGGCTCTCCAAGCGAAACGTTGAAAATGTGGCGCGCGCTTTCAAGGTAGTCATTATGGATGGGTTTCTCGGTTGATGCGCGGCCCAGTGCTCTCGCAATGGCGCACTCCACCAGCGCATCGGCCTCTTTCTGGCCGCAGGTGTGTTCCCAGAAATCCCAGCTGCCATCCATGAACTGTTCAGCGAAAATGTGAATTTTCATTACAATCACTCAGCGCCCGCGATACCGTGTTGTTGCCGCAACTTTCGCCGAAAAGATACTCTCGGATAGATACCCTGCAATGGATCTTTGGGGGCCCCTTTTCGGATCTCTGTCACGCGCAAGCTTGGCTTGCATGGCCCATTCAGATTTCACAGCCAACGCGCCCGTAAAATTTCCTACCCGACCAAAGCGTAATGCACAATCCCCAGTGCATCAATGTCACGAAAGGGTCATGCGCGGGCCCGAAAGATCCGCAAACTCATGAGCCGAATGGGGATTGGAGTTTCCCCAGGACGTTTCCCGCCGCGCTGCTACTATCAGACACATGTTGCGAGTGAAGCGGTTGCATGCGGGCGCGCAGCTACCGGTGGTGGCGCATCCGGGCGAGGACCTGGGCTACGACGTATTTGCGCTGGAAGGGGCCGTCTTGGCGCCGCGAGCCACGGTGAAGCTGCGGACAGGAATTGCCGCGGAGGCGCGCCATGCGGAGACCGGCGCGCCCCTGGGGTTGCTGGTACGCGACCGCTCGTCGATGGCGGCGCGGGGCCTGGCCACCACGGGCGGCGTGATCGATGCGGGCTACCGTGGCGAGATCCTCATCGTGATGACCAACCTTGGCGACGTCACCCAGGAGCTCCAGGCCGGCGAGAAGATCGCACAAATGGTTCCCGTCCCCGTTCTCACAGGTCCCGTCCATGAAGTCGAAAGCCTGGAAGATTCAGTACGCGCAGCCAAGGGTTTTGGCAGTACAGGGAACTAGGGAATGGGGAATAGCGGATAAAGACATTCGAAAGGCGGCCGTTCTACTCCCGATTGGCTACTCCCTCTTGTCTGCTCTTTTGGAACCGCACACCGGGCACATGCGTATCATAAGAACGGGAAGCCATGCCACTCAAAGAGGCCTTCAAACTCGCGTCGCAATCGCTGTGGGCGAACAAGATGCGCAGCATCCTCACGCTGTTCGGGGTCATCATCGGTGTGGCTTCGGTGATCATGGTGGTCACGCTGACCAACGGCGCCAAGACCTTTGTAACCGAAAAACTCAATAACTATGGCGCAGCCGTAATCACCGTCAGTAAAATGCCGCAGACCTTTATCACCACCGAAGAGTTTATCTCCTATCAGAAGCGCAAAGACATTACATACGACGACTACAGGGCCATTTTGTCCGACTGCAAATCCTGCGAGTCGGTAGCGGGTACACGCAACACCACCGGCAAGGTCGTCTGCGAAACCCGGTCCACCACCGACACGAATATTCGCGGGTGGACCTCGACGATGCCGCAAATGATGAATCTCAATATCGCGGAAGGGCGCTTCTACACTGAACTCGAGGACGTACACAGTGCCCGTGTCGCCGTTGTCGGCTCCGACGTTGTCGACAACGTCCTTGGCCCCGGCGATCCGCTGGGGAAAGAGATCCGCGTGGATGGCGCGCCTTACACAGTCATTGGCGTCGGCGAGAGCCAGGGCAAGATGCTGGGCCAAAGCATGGATAACTGGGTAGCCATTCCTCTCACCACATTTCTCCACGCATACGATGCACACACCAGCATGATGATCTATGTGAATACGGGTGCAGGTGGACCAGTGATGGACGCGGTTTCCGACGAGGTGCGCGTGATTATGCGCGCGCGGCGGCACCTCGCGCCAGATAAGCCGGATACCTTCTCCATCGATTCGAGCGCGACATTTCAAAATTTCCTCGGGAACATTCTGAATAACTTTGGCGCAGTGGTGGTGGCTATTGCCGCCATCTCGCTGGTGATTGGCGGCATCGTCATCATGAACATCATGCTGGTGACGGTGACAGAACGGACGCGTGAGATCGGTGTGCGCAAGGCGCTGGGCGCAAAGCGGAAGGATATTCTGCTGCAGTTTCTCATCGAGTCGGCGTTGCTGGCGTCGATCGGGGGATTGATTGGAGTCTCGTTGGGCATTGGCTTGGCCAAGGTGTTGACACTGGCCATCGGTTTTCCGTCCGTGGTGGCGTTCTGGTCTATCGCGGTGGGGTTGATTGTGGCGATTTCGGTGGGGCTGTTCTTTGGCATCTATCCGGCGCACAAAGCGAGCGCGCTCGATCCGATTGCGGCGCTCAGGGCAGAACTGTAAGGGCAGCAGCCAGGAACTGCATTGATGAAGGCGACAAGCCAATCCCGAGAATCCGTCAAGATGGCGCTGGATACGCTGCGCAAGAACAAGATGCGCTCCGGCCTGACCATTCTTGGCATCCTGATCGGGATTGCGACGGTCATTCTCATCTCCTCGGCAATCAACGGGCTCAATTCCAATATCGGACAATGGGTAAATTCGCTGGGTACGAACGTTCTGTGGGTCTTTCACTACACGCCGTTCGGCCACCGGCCCACTACCGAGGAGCTGAACCGCAAAAAGCTGACCGCTGAGGACGGAATGGCAATGCGCGCTCTGCCGCACGTCGCCACGGTGGACCCGGAACTGATCGACCAAAACTTTCAAACTGGCCTGGGCCGCGTAGCTCTCAAGCACGGCACGCACAGCATTGAGAACACCATCCTCCAGGGATCCACGACGGCCATGCCCGAGGTGCAGGAAGTGCCCGTTATGGAAGGCCGCATGTGGACGCAATCGGAGGAGGAGCACAGCGATAACGTGATGATTCTGGGTCACGATGCCGCGGCGGATCTTTTCCCCGGCGAGGATCCGATCGGCAAAGATGTGATATGCGAAGGCGAAGTGTTCACTGTCATCGGCGTGCTGGACGTGCTTCCGCAACCCTTCGGCAGCGGGCGCAACACGGCGGACAACCAGGTTTACCTTCCGCTGGGGGCATTCCACAAGATTCATCCCGAGCTTAACGACGTCTGGATTGTGGTGAAATACGACGACCCTGCAAACAAGGACCTTGTGACCGAAGAGGTGCGCGAGTTGCTGCGCGTGCGGCGCAAATTGCGCGCCGATCAGGACGATAACTTCGCGATATTCAGTCCCGATTCGCTGACGCGGTTGTGGAATCAGCTCACCGGCGGGCTTTTCCTCTTCATGGTCGCAGTGTCGTGCGTGGGGTTGATGGTGGGCGGCGTGGGCGTGATGAACATCATGCTGGTAAGCGTGACCGAGCGGACGCGCGAGATTGGCGTACGCAAAGCGATTGGCGCGACCAAGAGAAATATCATGACGCAATTTACGCTGGAAGCCGTGACGTTGTGCGCGGTGGGCGGCCTTCTTGGAATCCTGACCGGAGCGCTGCTCACGCTGATCTTGCATTTTGCCGTGCCGTTTCTGCATGCGGCACTTTCGTTGACGTGGGTCATTATCGCCTTTGCCGTCTCTTGCATCATCGGCCTGGTGTTCGGCATTTACCCGGCATGGAAAGCCGCGAATCTCGATCCGATTGAAGCGCTGCGGTACGAGTGAAACAGCTCCTAGCCTCTGGCTGCTAGCTTCTAGCTATCGTGTCCGCTTTCCCTGCTGTCGTCTTCTTGCGCGCAAAACTCGCCGGGGCTTTCATAGAATCAGCGGGAGAGAATCTGCCGTCTGATCGCGTACAAAAAGCTAGAAGCTAGAGGCTAGAAGCTGTAATCTTGCTTCTGTCATGCCTCACATTTTGGCGCACGGAATCGAGATCGTAACGACGGCGATGACCGTGTTCGGGATGGGCTACTTTCTCGCGACCATGGCAGCGGCGCAAATTTTCTTGCGTGAGCGCCGCACACCGAAAATTGCATTCGCGCCGGGCGTAAGCATTCTCAAATCACTCAAGGGGCTCGACACCGGCATGATGGATGCCTTCCGCAGTCATTGCCGGCAGAATTATGCGGGCGAGTTCGAGCTGCTGTTCGGGGTAAGTTCGCTCGACGATCCCGCGGCTGCAGCGGTTGAACAACTGATCGTGGAGTTTCCTGAGCGGGCGATTCGGCTCGTAGAGTGCCCCGAGCGGCTGGGGACAAATGGCAAGGTGAGCACATTGGTGCAACTCGCCCCTAACGCGCGCTACGATATTTTTCTCATCAACGATTCCGACATCACGGTGGGGCCGCACTATCTGGAGCGGGTCGCGTGTTGTTTCGCTCCGGCGGCACAGCATGCGGGCAGCCCGCGGGTCGGCCTCGTAACGGCACTGTTTCGCGGGCGCGCCCATGGCACATTGCCCTCGCGGCTCGAGGCGCTTGCCATTTCCACGGATTTCACCGGCGGTGTTTTGGTTTCGAGGTTGGTCGAGCGCGGGGTGCATTACGGAATGGGATCGACGCTTGCCGTACGCCGCGATGCTCTCGAAAAATCCGGCGGCCTGCTGGGGCTGGTGGATCTACTGGCCGACGACTTCGAGATGGGCGTGCGCGTAGAGCGAGCCGGCTATGGCGTTGTATTGACCACGGAGGCCGTCGAAACCAGCGTGCCTGCATACAACTGGCGCGAGTTCTTCGAACACCAGTTGCGCTGGATGCGGACCGTGCGTGCCGCACGGCCGGCAGGTTATAGCGGCCTCATCCTAACTTATGGGCTCGTGTGGGCGCTGCTCAACGTACTCGCAAGCGGATTGAGTCCCGTTAGCCTGTGGTTGCTCGGGTTGAGTTTTTTTCTGCGGCTGGCCCTCGCGATGTCGGTCGGAGCCGCGGTGCTGGGCGATCACGAGGTGCTGCCGAACCTGTGGCTGCTCCCCATTCGCGACGTGGTGGCGATGGGCCTATGGATTGCGGGCTTTGCCGGAGACACAATCGTGTGGCGCGGCGAACGCTTTGCGCTCAAAAAGGGCCGGCTCGTCAAATCTTAGTGGAGTTGTTGGGAACTGCCTAAGCAATGTTCTTGCCGCCGCGCCGTAGGCGCAGTGTTTGTTAGCCCCGCGCTTTAGCGTGGGGAAAGCCGATCCCAAAGATGAACTCCGAAGTCCCGTAGGGACGGCGCAATGACATTTCTATTGCAGGATCCCATAGCGTGCGGGCTAAATATTCACGCGCGCGGGATTCAATCGTTTGCCATCGCCGCATCGGCTTCCTGCAACGCGCGAATGGCTTCCGTGTCGAAGCTGAGGCACGCGCCCAATTCATTAAAGTCTTTGTCCCAGCGCGGACGATCCTCCGCGGAGAGCGCAGTGAGCGCGTAGCTGGATGTGCGCAGAATTTCGTACCAGATGTTTTGCGCCTGCCAGAGATTGAGTTCGAAGGGCAGCTCCGTGAGAGTGCGGGCCAGCGCCAGCGCGCGGTCGAGCATTTCGAGCGAGCCCGAGGACATTTGCAGATCGACCATGGCGCGCTTCATGCGCTGGTCGGCGATGTAGGAGAGCGTGGCGGTCTCAAGCGGCACCTGATCGGCTTTGGCCAGCGAGAGGAAAGAGCGCAACTGCGCCACGTCGATGGGCTCGACTTCAAGCACGCGGCGCAGGCCGGCGTTGATGGCGAAGCCGGCGGCGAGCGTGAGCGCGGGCGGCTTGGGCAGCCCGGCCTGCGAGAGATAGTGAACAGGCTGGCGTGGTCCTGGTAGATGGTGGTGAGCGAGTTCTCGATGTCCCAGAGCGTGGAGTTGAGGATGAGCTGCACGATGCGCCGCTGCTCGTCGGTGAAGAGCGAGGTGAGCGAGTAGTCGGCGTGGCCGTAGTAGCGGTCGAGCAGGCGAATCACCTCAGGGAAGTCGGCGCGCTGCACGTGGCCGGCCGCGTCGGCGGCAAAGGCTTCGAAGGCGGCGGCATCGGCGTCGTTGTAGGCTTGACCGCCGCGGTGATGTTCTGGTCGCCGAAGTGGAGCACGGCAAATGAGAAGCTTTGCGCGTGGCCGGTGATGGCGCTGGCGACATGTGCGCGGCCCAGCGCCAGGCGGCCGCGGCCCGAGGTGTAGATGTCGTAGGAGATGCGGCGGACGCGGTAGCAGAAGAGATCCGTCTCATCGGCAAACGATGGAGAAGACGGAACTGATGGCGTAGTGCGCGGCCACCTGCTCGAGGTGCAGCTCCATGGTGACGACACATTTCTTGTAGATGCTGGCGCCATCGCCGGCGGCGGGATCGTTGGAGTTGGCTTCGGCCAGGCGCGCGAGAAACGCGGGTTCGAGCGGCGCGGCCTGTCTCGCCGAAGAGCTGCATGCGCGAGCTGCAGCACGCGCGCGGCGTAGGCGATGACCTGCACCGTCTCGATGCCGCAGATGTCGTCGAAGAACCATCCGCAGCTGGTGTACATGAGTTGCGCGTGGCGCTGCATCTCCATCAGCTCGAGGGCGCGGACGCGCTCGCTCGTCGCTGAGCGGGTGGCGTCTGATGCGCGGCGAAGAAAGCGGTCGACGGACTCCGCGCTGCGGTCGAGAACGACCTGGATGTAGGCGTCGCGCGCGGCCCACACATCGCTGAAAGAGCTTGCCGCCGTCGCTGCTCAGTGAGCGGGACCAGTGCGTCGCGCAGCTCGTCGAGCGCCTGGCGCAGCGGCGCGCGCCACTCCTGGTTCCAGCCGGGCTGGCCGCCGTTGCAGCCGCAGTTGGAGCGCCAGCGCTCCACGCCGTGCACGCAGCTCCACGAGGTGTTTTCCACGATCTCGCACTCGAACTCCGGCGGAAACTGCTCGAGGAAGCTGCCGTAGTTGGTGAGCTTGACGGTCTTGTCTTGCTCCAGCAGGCGCAGCGCGTAGGCCAGCGCCATCTCGCCGTACTTGTGATGGTGGCCGTAGGATTCGCCGTCGGTGGCGACGTGCACCAGCTGCGGCTGCGTGCCGTCTTTGAAGCCCGACTTTGAGTCGCGCGACAAGGCTTCGCCGGAGTCGAGCAGCCCCTCAAAAGCAATGGCGCGGGAGACCGGGCCGTTGTAGAAGAAGACGGCGATCGAGGCGCCGGAAGCGAAGCGGACGAGATAGGGGTGCGTGGTGTCGACCGTGGCGTCGGGCGTGTCAATCCAATCGCCCCCGTCGTCGTCGCCCACTTTGCCGTCTTTCTTGAGCGGGCGAATGCGCTTGCACTGGTGCGGCGCCAGCACGGTGAACTTGATGCCATGCTGCGGCGAGGGCCTCAGGGTCGCGTTGTCGGCCGCGGTTTCAGCCAGCCACATGCCTTCAGGCGGCGCGCCAAAACTGTTCTCGTAGTCGGCGATGCCCCAGCGGATCTGCGTGATGCGGTCGCGCGCGCTGGCGAGCGGCAGAATCATGTGGTTGTAGACCTGCGCCATGGCGGAGCTGTGGCCGCGGTTGCGCTGGCGGCTGCGGCGCTCGCCGTCAAGAATCATGCGATAGGTGCGCGGCGCGTTTTCCTTGAGCCAGCTGAGGAGCGTGGGTCCGAAGTTGAAGCTGATGCGCGCGTAGTTGTTGACGATGCGCACGATCTGATTTCTTGTCGTTGACAATGCGCGCCGCGCCGTTGGGCGCATAGCACTCGGCGCAGATGCGCTCGTTCCAGTCGTGATAGGGCGCGGCCGAGTCCTGAGTTTCGACCGTCTCCAGCCAGGGATTCTCGCGGGGCGGCTGGTAAAAGTGGCCGTGAATGCAGATGAAACGTTTACTTGGAGGCATGAAGATTCCGAAGGCGTGCGCCGCAGAGCTGCGCATTCGCGCTGACGCTATTGTAGTGCGATGCGCAGTTAACGTGCCGAGCGGCCGCAGGTTCGCGTTTTTGGCAAGATCGCAGGCCCGCCACAGGTACCAACTGGCCACGGAGCGGAACGGCGCCCAGCGTTGTCCCCTTCGGAAGACGACTTCGGGCTTGGGCAGGTCGGCGGCTTCGAGCGGGCGCGATTTGGGCACGCGCTGGAAGGTGAGCGCGTAGCCCTTGCGCACGCCGTAGTCGGTTACGGGCAGGACGTCGGGGCGGCCCAGCGAAAGATGAGCAGCATTTCGACGGTCCAGGGGCCGATGCCGCGGACTTCGGTGAGGCGCTCGACGATTTCGGCGTCGGGCATTTTGCGAATGGCGGCGTGGGTGGGCACGGTGCCGTCGAGCGTGCGCGCGGCCAGATCGCGCAGGGCCTTGATCTTGTTGCCGGAGACGCCGGCGGCGCGGAGCGGCTCGTCGGGCGTGTCGAGCAGGAGCTGCGGCGTGGGATCGCCGCCGAAAGTACTCGCGGACGCGGCGGTGGATGGTGGCCGCGGCTTTGCCGTGCAACTGCTGGTAGAGGATGGATTCGAGCAGCGACTCGAAGGGCGAAGTGCGAGCGGTCGAGGCGGAGCGTGAACGGGCCGGCGCGATCGATGAGTGCGGCGAGTTTGGGGTCGCGCTGCGCGCAAGATGCGCGACGGCCTCGGCGGGGTCGAAGGGAAGTTTGCGGCTGCGGCCGTTGTGAATCATGGAAGGAGTTTATCGCAACGGGCTGGTGAGGATCGGAGCTTCAAGGCGCGAGTGGTAAGATGCTCCAGCGTCATTGGATTTGGTCAAGGAGGATTAGTTCGTCGATGAAGCGCCGCGATTTTGTGAAGACTATGACGGCTGTGGGGCGGGCATGACGGTGCGGCCCGCGTCGTGCATTTCCGCGGAAGCGCAGAACAGCTGCGCCGGATCCAGCACGTGAAGCGCGTGCTGGTGATGTTCAAGTGCCACTTCGATGCGGGTTTCATCGATACGCAGTACAACGTCGTTCACAAATATTTCAATCAGTACTTTCCGCAGGCGATCGAGATTGCGCGCGCGGCGAACGCGGGCGGCAAGCGGCGCTACGTGTGGACGACGGGTTCGTGGCTGCTGTTTGAGTATCTGGAGCAGGCGTCGGCGGCAGACCGCAAGACGATGGAAGAGGCGATTGCGCGCGGCGACATTGCCTGGCATGCGCTGCCGTTTACATGGCAGACGGAGATGCTGAGCCACGTCGATGATTGAGGGGAGCCTGGCGATTTCGACGGTCGCTGGACAAGCGCTTTGGCAAGGTGACGACGGGCGCAAAGATGACGGACGTTCCGGGCCACACGCGCGGCATGATTGCGCCGCTCGCGAAGCACGGCGTGAGGTTTCTGGAGATTGGCGTGAACGGCGGATCGACGGCCGCGCAGCTGCCGCCGCTGTTTCTGTGGAAGGATGCCTCCGGCGCGAGCCTGCCGATGATGTACCACTGGGATTACGAGCGGGATCGCGCTGGTTCCGGGATCGGATCTTGCGGTGGTGACGCGGGTGCGCGGCGACAACAGCGGCCCGCATACGGCCGAGGAGATTGCGAAGATTCATGCGGACCTGGCGGCGCGGTTCCCGAATGCGGAGATTACGGCCAGCAAGTCTGAGCGACATGGCGAATGCGGTTGCGCCGTACCGGGACAAGCTGCCGGTGGTGACCGAGGAGATTGGCGATACGTGGATTCACGGATGCGCGAGCGATCCGCTGAAGGTGGCGCGGTACCGGGAAATGGCGCGGCTGCGCGAGGCGTGGATTGCGAAGGGCGCGTTGCAGTGGGCGATGCGACGGACCTGGCAGTTGCTGCGCCACGTGCTGCTGGAGGCCGAGCACACATGGGGCACCGACACCAAGACGTGGCTGGATTTCGACAATTACAGAGCCGGCTGACCTGGCGGGCATGCTGGACACGAAGAAATACAAAGTGGTGGAGTTCAGCTGGATTGAGAAGCGGCAGGATTTGCTGGATGGCGTTGCGACGCTGCCGGAGGCGCTGCGCGAAGAGGCGCAGCTTGCGATTGAGGGCCTGAAGGCAACGCGGCCGGTCGTTTCGCCGAAGGCGATTGCAGTTGCCGCCGGGAAAGGCGATTGAGACCGCGCATTTCATGTTGCGGGATCGATGCGAAGACCGGCGCGATCACGCGGCTGCGCAATAAGGCGACGGGCCGCGAGTGGGCGAGCGCGCAGAATCCCATTGCGCTGTTCACTTATCAGACACTTTCGCAGGAGGATTACAGCCGCTATCGTGCGAGTTATCTGACTACCAACGCGGATTGGGCGCAAAAGGATTTTGGCAAGCCGAATATTGAGCGGTTCGGAGCGAAGCGTCAGGAATGGCAGCCGCATGCGGCCGAGGTGCGGGTGGAAGAAACTGCCGAAGCGCACCGCATCCTGGTGAGGTTGCAGTTCAAGGACGATGAGGCATTTCAATCCGGACGCGCGGCGTTTCCGCGCCACGCATTTCTCGAGCTGGTGCTGCCGAAGGCGGAGCCGCGGATCCAATTGAAGCTCTCGTGGTTTGGCAAGCCGGCCACGCGCATGCCGGAGGCGCTGTGGCTGACCTTCAATCCCATTGCCGAAGACCCGAAGGGCTGGATGCTGGAGAAATCGGGCGAGTGGATTTCGCCGTTCGACGTGGTGGCGTCAGGCAATCGGCACATGCACTGCGTGCAAACGGGATTCGCGTACAACGCCGGCGGCGCACACGTTTCGCCGTTGACACGCTCGACGCGCCCATCGTGGCGTTGGGCGAGCGCGATCCGCTGCTCTTCTCGAACGATCAGCCGGATCTGAGCAAGGGATTGCACTCCTGCCTCTTCAACAACGCGTGGGGCACGAACTACATCATGTGGTACGGCGAGGATGTGCGCGCGCGCTACGTGATTCGCGCGTAGCACCACCTCGAAAAGCCCTTGGGACCCGCACGGAATGTCAGGGCACGACTTCAGCGTGTCCTAAAAGGCGCATGCAACCGGAGGCTTCAGTCCCAGCGCCCCGGCTCTCATCCCTCACGTCGATGGCGTCGCGGCATCCGTAGCATGCGCGATGACGATTTGCGTCTTGCCTTGGATACCGATTGCAGACGAAATCTTGACAGTCACCAACCCACCCGCGCCCGAATCGAGGTTGATCTGAGTCTCGTTCAAGATGGTCTTGACCTGCGCTTGTGGACCCATAGCGTTTCGGTAAAAAGCCACCACCTGATCCGTCGAGTCGGAGGTGAGAAACGTCGCCGTGAGTATTTTCTTGCCAAAGACGGTCGCACTCACGTTGGCCTTCTGCTCCGCGCCGGGGTAGAGGGCCACGCCCAGGTCGCTTGCCGTCACCGGTTGCGTGCTCGTATGGATATTCCCCGACTTGGCTAACCTGTAAACGCCGTAGGTCACGATGCCGATTCCAATAATTCCGAGGCCGACGACGATCGCAACAATGATGAGCACGATTTTGAGCGCGCTCCGGCCTTTTTTCGGTGGAGGGTAGTACCCCGGCGGGTAAGGCGGCGGATACTGCTGTGGCGGGTAAGGTTGCGGAGGATACCCCGGGGGAGGTTGATTGCCGGGTACGTCGGTCATAGTGACCTCCTTGCGAGTGGATTTTTCGTGGGCCTGGCCGCTTGCGACTTGAAGTTGCAGCCACTATACCGCATCCGTCGCAACAAGGTATCGGCGGCTCGCATGAAAATTTCCGAATCGCAGCCTGGTTCCGAATCGGTTCACGGCCAGATGTGCATGGCACGTGGAAACGGACAACCACCAGCCGTCCCCATTACCATCAAGAACGTAGATACTTTGGGCGTAGATACTTCGTTTGAGGAGGTCCACCATGAAGATGCGGCCGGGATCGCAGACTGGATTTCTGCTGTGCGGCAAGGAATGGACCGACGGCGAAGCGATGGAAGTGCGCTCGCCGTGGGATCAGGGACTGGTGGGGCGCGTGACCAAGGCGACGCGTGCCGATGCGCGCCAGGCCGTGCATCACGCCGCGGCCAGCCTGCGCCGGACGCGCGCACTGCCGCGCTGGAAACGGCGCGAGATTCTGGAAGACGTGGCCGGCGGCGCTGATCGAGCAGAAGGAGCGCTTTGCGCAATTGATTGTGGCTGAAGCCGGCAAGCCGGTGCGGCTGGCGCGGATTGAAGTGGATCGCGCCGTGCTCACTTTCAAAACCGCTGCCGAAGAGGCAGCGCGGCTGGGCGGCGAGAGCATTCCCCTGGATTTACCGGAGGGCAACGAGGGCCGATGGGGACTGGTGCAGCGCTTTCCCGTCGGGCCGGTGCTGGCGATTACGCCCTTCAACTTTCCCCTGAACCTGGTGGCGCACAAAGTGGCGCCCGCCATGGCGGCCGGATGCCCGTTCATTTTGAAACCCGCCCCGCAGGCCACGTTTACCGCATTGGCGCTGGGCGAAGTGATTCTGAAGGCGGGTTGGCCCGAGGAGGCGCTGGCCGTGCTGACGCTCGATAATGCCGACACCGCGTGGCTCGCGGAGAAAGAAGATCGCATCAAGCTGGTGAGCTTTACCGGCTCAGCCAAAGTGGGATGGGAGTTGAAGGCGCACTCGGGACGCAAGCGCGTGCTGCTGGAGCTGGGCGGGAACGCCACGCTCATTGTGCACAGCGACTGGAAGGATCTGGACGATGCGGCGTTGCGCACCGCGCACTCCGCCTTCAACTACGCAGGACAGTCGTGCATCAGCACACAGCGCGTCCTGGTGGAGCGCAGCATCTTTCAGACTTTCGTCTGGAAGGTGGTGGATATCGCCGCCAAGCTCGGCGTCGGCGATCCCTCGAATGAAGCGACGGAGGTCGGTCCGATGATTCGGGCGAGCGAAGCGGAGCGGGTGGAGACGTGGGTGAAGGAAGCCGTTGTCGCCGGCGCGAAGCTGGTGGCCGGCGGCGAGCGCAAGGGATCGATGATCGACGCCCACGATCCTGACCGCAACCGCGCCGGGCATGAAGTTGCACGACGAGGAGGTCTTCGGGCCGGTGCTTGCGATTGAGCCGTACGACGATTTTGAAGATGCGCTGGCGCGGGTAAATCACTCGAAGTACGGTTTGCAGGCCGGGCTGCTCACACACGACTCCGGTCGCATTCTCACCGCTTACCGCGAGCTCGAAGTGGGCGCGTTGATTATCGGCGACACGCCAAGCTGGCGGCTGGATCCGATGCCCTTCGGCGGCGTGAAGGATTCCGGCCTGGGACGCGAGGGCCTCCGCTCAGCCATCGAGGAGATGACGGAGCCGCGCATGCTGGTGATGAGCGGCGTCGGGCAGGGATGAATCAATGCAGTTGCCAGTTACTGTTGTAGGACTCGGAGTTCTTGCTGACCACTGACAACTGTCTCACTTCGCAGCCATATCGAGCATGGCTTTCGTGTCGCCGGCGTGGGACCCGTCTGGGGCAAGCTCGAGATATTTCTCGAGCGCCTGGCGGCATTCGGCGGAAATGACGAACTTACCCTGCGCATCAGGCCTTGGCATCCACAAAGAGAACCGATCCGAGGACGAACCAAGTGTCTGCGCGCGTTGGATCAACCGCCGCGGCCTTCCGGCAGGCCGTGACCGCGCCGTTCACGTCGCCCGTGTTGTAGAGCACCGCGCAAATGTTGAAGTACGCCTTCCCGGGAGTTGAGGACAACTCGGCGGCACGGTTATAGTTGTCGATCGCCTCCGCAGTGCGCTTCAACTTGAGAAGCACATTGCCCCTCCCGATATAGATCTGCTCGATGCCGTCTTTCCAAGCTTGATCCGGCTGGCCCTGCGCAGGCTTCTCCTGCTCGGCCGCTGCGAGAGCGCGATCATAAGTGGCGAGAGACGCTTCCAACGCGCCTGTGTCGCTTAGCCCGGTCGTCGCGTAGAACTGCGCGTTTGCCAGCAGGTAGAGGTTAGCTGATGTGGCGTTCGCTTCGACCAACTGCTGCGCGGCCGCGAGTGCGGCCGGCCAATCTTTCGCTTGCATGGCTTGGTCATAACTGGCCTTCAGCACCTGAGGCGTGCTTTGTGCGCCGGTTTGAGCGGTTTGCGGGTTCGCCGGAACGGCAAGAAGAAAGGCCAAAAGGGCTGCTGCGGCAGCGAAAAGAGTGCGGTGCATCTCCCACCTCCACGCATTCGGGGCAATTGGATGAACAGCATCACATTAGTCCAGCCCTATTGTGTATGCAAGGTGTTTGCCGCGGCGTGCTTCGGCCGCCGAACCGCCGTGCGTGAAGAGACGCAGATACAGCCCTCTTATGCGGCTGGGTCGGCCGTGGTGTGGGGAGAGATTGAAAGGACCTGCTCTGAGGCCGGCGTTTCCGGATGACGGCAGCCACGCCGAGAAAATCGAGGAGGCAGATCATCTTCCGACTTCGCGAGGGAGGGTTTAGTGGCCGGGTCGCCTTGTCCCGTTGCAATCGACGAGAGGCTCGAGCCACCACTTGATGTTCAGGCCTTTTTCGTCGCCTTGGCCTTGGCCTTTTGCTTGGCCCAGCGCCTGTGCTGCGCGTCAGCTATCTTCTTGCGCGCTTCGGCGCTCAAGACCCGCTTCTTTCTGGTCTTGGATTTGGCGGGCGCTTTCTTCGCTGTGCGTCCGGCCTTTGTGGCTGCGCTTCCGAGCGTGGCCAGCAGAGCGCGTGCCTGCTTCAGCCGGGCTATCTCGGCGTCGATTTCGACAAGAATGTTTTCTATTGCCATGGATCAAGAATAATGCAGAAAATTCGGGGTTTCATTGTTTGCTGCAAGTTATTTCGTAACCGCGGAAAGTTACGCGAGAATACCTTTGAGTTACTTCCAGACCTCACGCTGCGCACGGGTTCGCAGAATGCCGCATGAAATCGCGGCGGGACCGGTGTTTTCCTCGCCCCGCCGCAGCTCATTTCGCATGATGCACTCTTGCAGATACAAAACCACTTACATGCCGAGATACATCACGTGGACATAGGTACCCAGGCGCACGTTATAAGCGAGATACCAGCCAATGTGGTCCGGATCGTCGTAGATGATGATTTCATCGGAGCCCCAGAGCCAGCCGTCGCAGAAAGCAATATCGGCGGCAGCAACGGACCAGTACCAGCCGTTGAACCAGAAGCGATCGGGACCACCGCCGCCAAGATGCCACACGTGCCCGGGACCGAAGCCCCCGGTAAAGTGGCCGTGCGCCCATGGTTGGTCGAGGTGATAACGGGGATCGTTTGGGCCGGTGTCATGACCAACCCATTTCTTGCCATTGTCCACGTGCGGTGCGTTGGGGTGGCCGGGTTGAGGGGAATAATCGCGATGCGGATCGGGCGCCTGCGGCGTGCCATGGTAAGGCGCGGGCCCGCTCTTAGGCGCCTTAGGAGCGCCTTTGTCTTCATGTTGCGCGAAGGCCGGCACAGAGAATGCGAGCAAAGCTGCGAATGCAATGTGAATGGACTTCATAGATTCCTCCTGATCCCTGAACGAAGAGTTGCCCAACCTGCCGGGCATCTTAACGACGGGCGATCAAAGTCAACTGCTTGCCCACCGGCATTTTTGCACACGCGGGTAAGGTCAGGCACATAAATTTTCTGTGCAGGACCACTTCGTGGGGTTCTCGTCTTGAGTTTTTCTGGAGAGGTCTCTTACAGCCCGGTCTCGCACAAGTTGAGGGTGCCCCACGTCTCGATTTTGAGACGTGGGATAGCAAGATGCTAAAGTCCTGATTCGCCCATTCAGAGAGTTACGCGCTGACCGTAGCCCCGGCGCGGCGCCACGCGTAAAGCGGGAACTGGTTGGCGAGCTCCGCCACTTCGCCGCGAATGCGCTCGAGCGCGGCATCGTCATTGCGCTGATCGAGCGCTTTGGCGATCCACGCGGCGATGGTGCGCATTTCAGGTTCCTTCATTCCGCGCGTGGTGAGCGCGGGCGTACCCACGCGAATCCCCGAGGGCTTGAGCGGCGGGTTCGTGTCCCAGGGTATGGAGTTCTTGTTCACAGTGATACCGGCCTTGCCCAAAGCCAGCTCCGCTTCAGATCCGAGGATGCCTTTCTCGAACACGTCGACAAGCAGGAGGTGGTTGTCTGTTCCGCCTGAAACCAGCCGGTACCCTGCAGCACGCAGTGCCTCGCCCAAGACTTTGGCGTTGGCGACGATTTGCGCGGCGTAGTCGCGGAACTCGGGGCGCAGCGCCTCAGCAAACGCGACCGCCTTCGCAGCCACGATGTGCACCAGCGGACCGCCCTGCTGGCCGGGAAACACAGATTTGTCGACTGCCACGGCAAGATCCTGGTTGCAGATGATGAGCCCGGCGCGCGGTCCGCGCAGTGTTTTGTGCGTGGTCGTTGTCGTGATCTGTGTATGCGGCACCGGCGAGGGATGCACGCCGCCCGCGACTAGGCCGGCAATGTGCGCCATGTCGAAGATGTAAATTGCGCCCACTTTGTCGGCGATCGCACGCATGCGCGCGAAGTCCCACAGACGCGGGTAAGCGCTGGCGCCGCCGATAATGACTTTCGGCTTTTCCGCGATGGCAACGGATTCCATCTCGTCGTAATCGATGGTCTCGGTGTCTTTGCGCACATGGTAAAACGTTGTCCGGTAGAGCTTGCCGCTGAAGCTCAGTCGATGACCGTGTGTGAGGTGACCGCCATGCGAAAGATCGAGGCCGAGAATGGTGTCGCCGGGCGCGAGAACCGCTGCGTAGGCCGAAGCGTTGGCCTGCGAGCCGGAGTGCGGTTGCACGTTGATGTGCTCGCCCCCGAAGAGTTGGCGCGCGCGATCGCGGGCCAGGTTCTCTACGATGTCTGCGTACTCGCAGCCGCCGTAGTAACGGCGTCCGGGATAGCCCTCGGCATATTTATTGGTGAAGATCGAGCCGGCCGCTTCTAATACGGCTTCAGACACAAAGTTTTCGCTCGCAATCATCTCCAGTCCCTCGTGCTGGCGGAGGGTTTCGTGGTCAATGGCGGCGGCTACATCCGGGTCGGCCTGGGCGAGGGGCAAAGACATGCGGTCAGTCATAGATAAATTTTAGCTGGTTCCCCGGCCGGTTGAAACCGCGGCTCTGTTGACAACGATTGCGTACACTGAAAGCAGCAATTCATCGGCCAGACGTAGACCTGCGAGGCGATTGTGGCGAACCGAAGCATATATCTGATTCCAGCGGCGATGTTTTTAGGCACGCTGCTTGCAGCCGCGGCACAGACTGCGGGCCCGGGCGCGAATTTCGACCCGGCCCTGCAGGCCAAAGCCAATGCAGGCGACGCCGCGGCCGAGGTCGCACTGGGCGAACACTACGCGCAAGCGGCCGCGAACGACCACGACAAAGTGCAGATGGCCGGCGACTATCAGCAGGAACTCGCGTGGTATCGAAAGGCCGCCGATCAGAACGACATTCCCGGAGAGATGCATCTGGCCGCGCTGTATCGCGACGGCGGGGGTAGAACCATTCCGCGCGACATGGAGCAGGCTGCAACTTGGTATCGCCGGGCAGCGGACCAGGGAGACCCCACCGCGCAGGCAACGCTGGGCGTACTCTACTCCTTTGGCCAGGGCGTGCCCCAGAATTACGTTGAGTCGTATTTCTGGCTTGATCTTGCCGCCAGCGTGAGTGGGCCGAACCAGGAGAAGTACGCAGCCAATCGCCAGATGGTAGGCCAGCACCTCACGACCGATCAAGTCTCCGACGTGCAGGATCGTGTGGCCGCGTGGAAAGCCGCGCACCCGCGTCCCGACAGCGCGCAATAAAAGCCGCGCCACAAAGTCACCATTGAACACCGGCGTTCACGGGAAAGTTGCGCGCGAAATGCAAATCGCTTATAGAAAAAATCCGCGCGATGAGAAGCATTCCACTTTCGTTGCAGCAAAAGTGAAATTTGCACAACTTGTCTTTGCGACGCGGGTCAGGAGGGAACATGGGCCGGTGCTTCAGAAAAAATCCCAGGCCCGCGGAGGAACCACATGAAACTGAATTTGTTTACGCTTGCCGTGGCCGCCCTGATCGCCTCGGGACCGGCCTTTGCTCAACAGAGTCAACCTCAAACCCAACCTAACCAGCCGGCGCCAACTATCAGTCAGCGCGAGCAGAATCAGCAAAACCGCGTTGCCAATGGCATCGACTCCGGACAAATGACTGCGGGAGAGACGAAGCGCGTCGAATCGCGCGAGTCCAATCTGAATCGCGAGGTCCGCGACGATCGCTCAGCCGACAACGGCCACCTGACGCAGCAGGAGCGGCAGCAGGTCAACCACCAGCAGAACAATCTGCGCCACTCCATTTACCAGGACAAACACAACGCCAACACGGCGCACTACGGCAACAATGAAGTGGGCCAGCGCCGCGAGAATCAGCAGGACCGCATCGCCAACGGTCTGCGCAACGGCACCATGCATGCCGGGCAGACCGCCCGCGTGGAGAATCGCGAACAGGGCATCAATGAGCAAGTTCATGCCGATCGCCAGGCCAATGGCGGCAAGCTGACCGGGCAGGAGCATCGCCAGATCAACCGCGAGCAGAATGGCGCAAGCCGCCAGATCTATCGCGACAAGCACGGCAAATAGTGCATCGGAGTCACGGATTCAAAGTCTGTTCCGCGGCTCCGACCACGTGAGAACGGCCAACGAGAAAGACGACGAGCCGAAGCGGCTCGCCGTCTTTTTCTGCGCGTAATAGATTGCCGCTGGAGAGTTCGAGCGTGCGCCCATCCATGGCACTCGAGCCAAATTCCTTGATGACGCGCACTACGGCGACGTGATGGAGCGTGCGGCCTGCATTCTCGCCGTGGGAGACTTCTGAATGGGTCGCGTTTTCCGCGATGACCGCGACCAAAGTGGCTTTCGTTGCGGTCGCTGCGTGCACTGTGAATTCGATCGCGCCGTTGGCCGTGCGATGCGCATTGCCTATCTCGATTTGGATCTTGGGCGTGGCCGCCGCACGCGTAATGAAACCGGCAAGTACCGAGGGATTGGTGCCGGCCACTTGATAAGCTGCGTCGACAACGAACTGCGGCGTGGCCGGAGAATCCAGCCCGAACTGGCGCACATAAATCTGCTGGCGCAGATCGATGTCGTCGAAGGAGAAGGGGTCCATCCAGCCCAGATGGTTCCAGTAGGTGACGTGCTCGCTCAACACGATCACTTGCGCGCCGGAAATCACCTGGGTGTCGAGCTGGGCCAGCAACGCATCGGCGGGCGGACAATCGGAACAGCCTTCCGAAGTGAAGAGCTCGACGAGAACCGGATTCGGTTGCGCGGGAACTGGGGCCGAAGCCGGGCCTGGCCGGCCCCATGCGGGCACGCAAAAAAACAATGCTGTCGCGGCGAGAACCGCGGCAAGGCTTGCTTTGCGGAAGCGATCGAGTGCTGGGGAAGTCATCGAGATCCTGATCTGCACAAGCATATCGCGAATACGCGGTTGGGCACACGCCGTGGCACACTGCTGGAGTTCTTGAAACATGCCACGAACCAACAGCATATTGAAAACACATAACTTATTTATTTTTCGATGAGCCCAATATTCAAGAAGTGCAAGATGCGTTGTATGCTTCCCACTATTGGGAACTCTGCTGCCGCAAGGCAAAAGATCCCGCGAGTTCGTGTGAAGGAGGTGTGATTCACATGAAGGCTGTGCGCATCCATAAATTCGGTCCGCCCAAGGTTGTCGTTGTCGAAGATATTCCTAAGCCATCGCCTGGCAAAGGAGAGGTGCTGGTGCGCGTTGCCGCCGCGGGCGTCGCTCCGTGGGACGCAACCATTCGTGAGGGCAAGAGCAAGGTAAGTCCGCAGCCTCCATTGACACTTGGTTCCGATCTCTCGGGCTTCGTTGAAGCGGTTGGTCCTGATGTGAGCCAAGTTGCAATTGGCGATGAGGTCTACGGTGTTACCAACCCGCAATTCTGCGGCGCGCAGGCAGAGTTCGCGGTCGCAATCGCGGGGATGATCGCGCCAAAACCGCGGCGCCTGAACCATCTCGAAGCAGCTTCGGCGCCAGTTATCGCTGTCACGGCGTCGCAGATGCTCTTCGAATATGGCCAGGCGAAAAGCGGAGATACGATATTGATCACAGGCGCCGCCGGAAACGTGGGCGCATATGCCGTGCAAATGGCTCTTGAGGCTGGAATCCGAGTGATTGCGGTTGCCCGTTGCTCTGACCAGGAGCTGCTCCGAGCATTCGGCGTCGAAACGATCCTTGATTCGGGCGCTGTCGGTTTCGAAACCAGCTTGCCTCAGGTCGACGCCGTCCTCGACACCGTGGGTGGCGAAACAGTCCAACGCTGTTCCGCCGCAGTCAGGCCCGGGGGACGGCTCGTATCCGTGGCCTCCACGCAACTTCCGCAAAGAGCGGGGATGCAGTCAGTGTTCTTTTACGCTGAGGTTACGAGTGAGAGATTGCGCACTTTACGGACCTGTTTGAGACGCGCAAGATCTCCGCCCGGGTCGGGTCAGTGCTGCCGCTGGCAGAAGCGCGTAGCGCACACGAGATGCTTGCCGGTGCACCTCATAAAAACGGCAAAATCGTTCTGCAGCTCCTCGGCTGAATCGAAGGACTTCAGCCCTTGCCGGTCTCCGCTCTCGCGACCCGCCGAAGACTGTTCAGGATTCCTGGCAGACTACACTAACCTCAATGCGCACTCTTCGCCTGCGTCCGTGGCTCCAAATTACACTTCTCGCTCTTTGCGCAAGCGCCGCGCGTGCGCAAGCACCCAACGTCACACTCACGCCGGTCATCGTCGAAGCGGGTTCGCCGGAGTTGATTCGCGTCGCCGCGCCGGCGAGCGCAATGCTCGAAGGCGAATGGCTGGGACAAAAGCTCGCGTTCTTTTGGTCGCAAGATCGGCAGGCGTGGTACGCGCTCGCGGGCGTGGATGTGGAGGCGGCAGTGGCGCCGTCGACGCTACGCATTAACGCAAAGCTCGCGAGCGGCAGCACAATCGATCTGAGCCGCAGCATTGAGATTCATGAGGCGCACTACCGCACCGGCACACTGACCGTATCGCCGAAATTTGTCGAGCCGCCTGCCGAAAGAGTCGGCCCGCATCGAAGCCGAAATCGCGCTGAAGGAGAAGGTGTTTGCGCAAGCGCGCCGCAGCCGCTCTGGTCCGGCGATTTTCGCGCGCCGGTGCACGCCCCGCCCACTGATAGCTTCGGCACGCGGCGCACCTTCAACGGCAAGCTCGCCAGCGTTCACAAAGGCATGGATTTTCGCGCGCGCGCCGGGAACGGTAGTGCGCGCCGGCAACAGCGGCGTGGTGGTGCTGGCGCGGCCGCTCTACTACGAGGGCAACTGCGTGGTCATCGACCATGGACTGGGCCTGTACACGATCTCCATGCACCTGAGCCGCATCGACGTGCATGAGGGCCAGCATGTGAACACTGGGCGAGCGCGTTGGACTGAGCGGCGCAACGGGCCGCGTGACCGGGCCGCATCTGCACTGGGCCGTGCGCTGGCAGAATGCGTATCTCGATCCCGCGAAATTGTTGCAGATGGATTTGAGCGGCGTGCGCTAGCGCGAAACTGCTTCTTCTTCCATTTCCCGTGTCGACGACTTGTTCCGCGCCAAAGCCCGACGCCTTCTCTTCTCGCAGCGCTTTGAACGCGCGATAGACGAACCAGCCCATATACCAGCCGTCGATGAATTTGTAGGGCGTTTCGCCGGTGGTGTAGTGGCCGCAGGGCAGCACGCGCACTTCGTGACGCAGGCCGGAACGCCGAAAGGCCTCGACCACCTGGAGCGAATACTCGCGCGGAAACGTCAGATCGTAATTGGCGTAGACGACGAGCACGTTTTTGCCTGAGCCGTTGGCCTCGGACTCCGCGAAATTGCTCGTAATAGCTCACGGGGCTGACGGCGGCCCAAAGGGCGCGCACGCGATCCTGCGTGAGACCTGCCTCCTGCACCGCCTGGCGAATGTGGCGCGTGCGATTGCCCGGCCCACACCACGTCCCCAAAAGCTGTCGACGCGTGGTTGAAGGCGTTCACCCTCAGTCGCGGATCGTGCGCGCTGGCCAGATAGCGCGTAGCAGGAGCCGAGGCTGGTGCCCAGCACGCCGAAGTGCTCGTAGCCCTGCTCCTCGAGCCAGTCGAGGCAGCAGCGGATATCGACCACGGCCTGGCGGCAGGCGGAGATGGTGCGGCCAATGTTGGCGCTCACGGCGTAGTCGGAGCGCTCGAGCTCAACGGGCCGGCGAATGTCGTGATACGGCATGGAGAGGCGCAGCGCCGAAACCCCCATGCGATTGAAGAGCGTGCACAGCGAGTTGTGGCTGAAGCCGTCGGCGTTCCACTGCGGCAGCACGACGATGGCCTGCTTCGGCCGCGCCGGATCCTTGTGCGCGGGCGCGGGATACCAGCGCGCATTCACCAGATCGTTTTCCGGATACGGCGTGCGCTCCGGCGAGGTAAAGCGGAGATACTGCGCGCGCGCGAGCTTGCCTTCGGCGGCCTGCTGCTTGATCGCCGCGTCCTTGGCGAGGGTCTCCGGCCGCACGTTGGTGGGAAAGAGCTGCGGATAGCGCTCTTCGAGCCGAAAATCCGTAGGCCGCGTGTAGCCGAAGAAATCCTTGCTGTGGCGGATGAGGAGCTGGTTGATGCGCACCATCGCGGCTTCGGCTGCGGCATCGTCGTGCTCGACTTCGGGCCCGGGCACGACTTCGTCAAAGCCGTGCGCTTGGAGAAAGGGCACAATCCACTCGAAGCCCCACTCCAGCGGCCGCACCACGCGATTTTCGTCGCGCGTCGTCAGCCGCGTCTCCCACGCGTACATCCAGCGCCCGTACCAGTCTGTGAACATGTTGATAGATTAAGTTTAACAATCCAGCGCGCCGGGCATCGATGAGGTCGTGAGCTAAGAGCTGACTTTGCGCGCGGTCCGCTTGAGTGCGAAATATTCGGCAATAAACCAGCCCAGGCTTAGCAACAGGATCAGTGCGATCACTGCCTGCGAAATGGCGCAGTAAAGGCACCACACGCCGAGGCCGTATTGCTCGATCATAGAAAGGCGGAACGCGAAGAGAAATCCCAAACCCGCGGCGAGGAATGTTGCGAAACGCTGCCGCGCGAGGCTGAGGCAGCCGAGCAGCAGATACCCAGCGATGCCGAGCACCGCAACAGGCACATGGGCGATGGTTGAGAAGCTGCTGCGGTTCACGATGCCGCAGTCCCAGTGTTCGTTGATGTCGCAGGGCGCGGTGGCGGTGGAGTAGTGAAGAGGCAATGCCAGCGCGGAGACGACAATGCCGGCAACGGCGAGAACCATGATGAGATATCGCATAGAGGATGGGAAGCGTGATGTTGGTACGGACTTCCTGTTGTCGATTTTACTCGGAAGTCCAGCCCGTCAGAGCTTGATGCGCTGCGACGTCGAACCAATCTGCGAAGCGCTGTAGGATGAAGCTATGAAGTTGCCCCGGCACGCTTCCGGCTTGGCCCAGTCCGAAACAGCTAACCGGAGGGGGACGCGCGTGGCCTTCTTTGGTGGCAGTTTCGATCCGCCGCATAACGGCCATTTGGCCGTTGCGCGCGCCGCGCGCGCCGCTTTCGCGCTGGATACGGTGCTGTTTGCGCCAGTCGGATGCAGCCGCTCAAGCCCGAGGGTCCCGTCGCGAGCTTCGAGGACCGGCTGGCGATGACTCGGCTGGCGATTGCGGGCGAGCCAGGCTTTCAGGTCTCCCTTGCCGACGCGCCCAGATCCAGCGACCGCGAACCGCACCGAGTTCTACGCCCAATTACACAATCGACACACTCGAGCGGCTGCGCGCTTCTCTCGCTCCCGATTGCGCGCTCTTTTGCCTGATGGGCGCGGACTCATTCTTCGCGCTGCGCCGCTGGCACCGCGCCGCGGAGATTCCTTTTGTAGCGCCGTTGATCGTGGCCTCGCGGCCGGGGCAGCCGCTGCAAGATCTTGAGGTCGACTTGAAAACTGCTCTGCCCGAGGCCTCGCGCTTGAGCCGGGCAGGAGCGAAGCCCGAATGAATCCGGCGTTGAGGTGCGCACATTTGTCCTCGTGAATCAGGCCGGGGCGCGCACGCCGTTTTACGTGCTGCCGGGTCTTCACGTCGAGATCAGCGCGTCAGAAATTCGCGGCGCAGATTCACGCTGCTTCCGGTAGTCCGCCGCGGGGCGCGACCTGGTGCCGCCGGCCGTGCGCGAGTACATCGCGCAACACGGGCTGTACCGTTCGTAAACCAATCCGCCGCGTTGTCCCGTTTTGAACGCGCGCCGTGCCCCATCCTTTCCGTCCGCCGCTGCGGAGAAAGGTGAGCCGCTACCCTCACCCTTGCCGTGCGCCGAATCGACGAGCTACCATGGAGATTGGAGAACGCCCCACCGCATGAAACTATCGCCAGCGCAGAAACAAACGCGCGCCCTCGTACAGGCCGCCGCCGCGGTTTGTGAAGACAAGAAAGCCATCGACACCCGCATCCTGGAACTCGATTCCGCCGACTCGGGACTGAGCGACTTTTTCCTGGTCACTTCGGCCACGAACGAGCGGCAGGCCGTCGCCATCGCCGACGAGATCGAGCTGCGCCTCAAGCGCGAGTTCGGCGTCTACCCGAATTCGGTGGAAGGCCGCCGTCATGGCGAGTGGATTCTGCTCGACTACGTGGACTTCGTGGTGCACGTATTTCTGTCCGAGCGCCGCGCCTTCTACGACATCGAACGGCTGCGCAAGTCGGCGCGCCCGCTGACGCCGGAGGAGTTCGACGCGGAGCTGAAGACCGAGCTGACGGAGAAGACGCGCGCGGCGCGGACCAAGGCTCCCGTCAAGAGCGACGAGCCGCAGCCCGGCGAAACCCGCAGCCAAGTCCGCAAGCCAGAGACAAAGAAGCCGGCAAAGCGCGCGAAAGCCGTCAAGAAGCCCGCGAAGAAAGCTGCGCCGCGCCGGAAAGCCGTTGCTGCGAAAAAGAAAGCCGCGCGGCCCTCCGCGAAAAAGTCCCGGCGCTCACGTTAGACGGTCCCCGCCAGGGGATTTGATCGACTGAGAGACTCGGGCGGCCCGACGGGACGCCCTTTGCGCTGCGTGCGATTTCCCAGGGCGTCGCCTGCCTTGCGGCAGACTCCGACCTGGGCTATTTTCGCCCCTCCCTCCGGGAGGACGGAATCGGATGGCGTCCCCGTCGATCCCACCCCAACGTCCCACCCAACATCCCAACCCAACTTTGACTCATTTCCATATTTATAGGGGGGTGGGGGGAGGGTGGGGGTATTAACCAGGAAAATACACAACATTTTGGGCCGGAAAACCCCTGGATTGCAACGGGAACGGTGCAATTCGGTCTCTTGGGCGGAGCGGATTTCATCGCGATGTTTGGGCCTATCCTGTTGGAAATAGGTAACTTGAGGAAAAATTAGCCTATACCCTACCGGGGTATGGGTGGGTACTTTTTTCTTTTCTTTATTTAATTTCTGTGCGCGCTGCGATTCGTATGGGGCCGCATTCAGGACGCCACGAAGATTGGGTGCAATCGGCATGGTTCCATTGTGCGCCGGGAGGGCATAATGATCTGCAAATCGGCGGGATGGGTTTTCGGATCGGGGATAGCGGGTTGGGTCGCGTGTGGAGTGCGTGTTTCACTACAGTGGTTTAAGCAACAGGAAAAAGAATGGGGACCCGAAATCGGGTCCCCATTGTGTTTCTTGAAGCCAGGTTGAATTTAGAAGGTGTAGCGCAAATTGAAGCGGAGTGAACGGCCGATCTGGTACAGATACGGCTTGCCGTAGCTGCCGTGTTGCACCATAGCCGATTCCCGTGCCGGCGACGCCGTTGATCCATTGCTGCGGGTTGTAACCTTCCTCCAGCTCCTGGTAGATCAAAGCTCCGCATGCAAAATTGACCGCTTGTCCGACGTTGGCGGGACCTTCGGATTGGACGCGGCAGTACCGTAACACGGACCAGAAGCGGCCGTAGCACTCGCGGGGACGACGCCGGGAAACAGCGCGCGTGTTGTAAAACATCGAGTCCATGGACTGCCAGTAACGCGGTGACTACATGCTGGTTCAGCGAGTTGGTTGCGGTAGCCTCAAACGAGATGTTCTCGTGATCGCCCACCTTGACCGTGTGCGATGCGCTCATGTCGGACTGGATGTACCACGGCGTGCGCCGCGCGTGGGCGTGCCCAGGGTGATGTTCCCAGTCGTCGGGTTCGTGGTCATGTTGACCCACTGCCCGCGTCCGAAGAGATACACCGATTCATATGGCTCGCCGTGGAAGGCTACCAACATGTCGGACTGAGAGCTCACCGGAGAGCCCTGGTAGAAGTACTGGAAGAGGCCGAAGGTTGTGGGCGCTGTTTCTCCACAATGGCAGAGTGTAGGTTCCCAGCCCCTTGAATACATTCGGCCGATCCGTCGGCATCGGTCCAGCGGTGGACTTGCCGTTGGCGCCAAAGTAATAGAACGGCTCGTCGAACGCGCGGGTGGTATCGGGGCTGTCGCGTCCCGTGATGCCACCGTCCGTCTGGTCGGTGGTGGTCAGGCCGGGATAGTTGCCCCACATGCTGCTGTAGGTGTAGCTGACCATCGTGCTCCAGTGCGCGCTGGGCGCAGAGGTCAGCCGGAACTCCACGCCATCGTAGTTACGGATGGCCTTGGGCATTGGCCGGGCAGCTCGGGCAAGTGCCGAATGCCGAGGGATGAAATTCGTAAGGCAATTCCGGGCTCGCCGAAGGCTTGGCCTAGCGAGCCGAGGAAAGTGGCGTAGCCGTCGAGGGTGGAGTTGACGCCTTCGCCGGGGTTGACGATGGTGTAGAGCTCACCCTCGATCAGGGTCGTCCAGCGAAGCGTCCTCGATGACGTGGTCCAGACGGCGGCGATCGTAGCGCGCCTCGAACGCCCATTTCGGGGTGATCTGATAGTCCCATCCAACCACATACTCATGCTGGCGATAGGGTTTGACGCGGGAGCCACCGGCTCCCAGGGCCGCTCGTTCGCGTTCTCGATCAGCGAAACGCCGGTCGCCGTATCGACGAACGATGTGGGTGGCGTATTGTCGGAATTGTTAAAGTTGGCGCCGGTTGTCGGAACGCCATCCGGGCATGCGCGGCCGCCCTTGAAGACTAGGTCGATATCGGAATTGGCGTAGCCCTGTCCAGCAATCCCATCCGGTCCCAGCGGGTAAGTGCATTGCTCGAACGCTTGCGCGCCAAACGAGGTCTGGGCTACCAGCAACTTCATCACGTCGTTGACCACGTCGTAGCTGCCGAAGAACTTCATCTTGCCATGGCCGGTCGGATCCCATGCGCCGCCCAGCCGAGGCTCGATCTTGTCGCTCCATGGGAAGTTGATGGCGCTCACCTTGACTCCGGCGGGAGCGGGCAGGCTCTCCTTTTCGATGCGGAGGCCAACGTCCAAAGTCACGCCCTTGCCAATCGTCCACGAGTCTTGAACATAGAGCGCATGGTTATAGTCGCTGGCCGGAGAAGTCAGGATGGTCGCAAAGTCGGTGATGACCGCGTAGCCGTATTGGCCTTCGCAGTAGCCGCCATACACCGCATCGAGCTTGGTGCAGTTATCTGCCCCGGTTGTCGTGAGCGGATTATGGGATTGCTTGGGGCCAAGATAGTAGGACACCTGGGGAACATTGCCGTTTTGGTCGATGATGTTCGATAGGTGGTTGAGCTGATAGCCAAACTTGAAGTTGTGCGAGCCCCACCAGCCGCCTTTGTAGATGGCGAAATCCTGGTTGAACTGGTAATGCTTACTGGAGTTGAACAGTGTATAGCTCTGCTTGAACGCGGTTGTCGAAGTGCCGGCGGCCAACTGCAGGTTCGGGGGCAGCGGGTTGCCGAAGACGTCGGTCGTCGTGCCGGGGGTGTCCCACACGATGTCGGGGCTCGAGGTAGGCCAGCCAAAATCGTGATAATTGTTGAAGTAGTATCCGTAGCGAGTGGTGGAGACTATATGCGGGGTCAGCGTCCAGTCGGCGCCCACGTTGTACAGCGCGTTAGGGGCGGAAAAGCCGATGCCGTGCGCGTAGTTATCCGGGTCCTGCTCCACCGCGGTGTTCAAATAGCCGCCCTCCGGCGAGCTCGGGTCCGCGAGAGGCAGGTTCGCCCCGGTTTCGCGCTGGTATTGGTAGAGCCATTCGCCGTAGACGCGGATCTTCTGCGTGATCTCCGCATCCAGGCGGGCATATCCGTAGTAGGTCTGCGTATCCTGGGTGAAGTACTGATTGCCGAAGGAGGTTAACCCTGTGCCTTAGTATTAGCTATGGCGCTGTTGTAGTTGATGTTGCGCCCTGTCCCGCTATACCAGGGGTTAAAGCCCGCAGCAAACCAAAGCGGTCCTTATAGATGGGTCCGCCTACCATCCACGCCCGGGTTCACGTTGCGGAAGTGCTCCTTCTGCGACGAATAGATCTGGCCATCAGGATCGATGGCGACGCCATTCGCGGTTATGGTGCCGCTCGAGGTCGGGTCGTAGCGCAGAAAATGCATTGACCGGATTCGCGTCGGTTCCCGAGGATTCGTAGCTCGAGAAGACCTCGCCGTGGAATTCGTTGCCGCCCTTCTTGAGGATGACGTTGATCACGCCACCCAGCGCGCCGCCATACTCGGCGGGGACGGCTGAGGTCGTGATCTGCATGTCCTGGATGAAATCGGTAGGAACATTGGCGCTTGAATAACCGCCGGAGACGTTCTCCGTGTCCTGGCCCTCGACCAGGTAGGTCGCTCTCGGAGTCGGCCGCGCCGCCGATGGAGAAGCCGAAGCTGAGGCCGTTGCCGCCGCTGCCCGGCAGGGAGCCGCCGCCGCCGGCGGTGGCCTGGCCGCTCACCGAATAACCCGCAAGAGGCTCATTGCGCGCCATGGGGGCATACTGGATCACCGACTGGAAGGATGGTGCCGGTGGGAGCGTTCTGCAAAACCTGGCTCTGAGATGTTGGTCTGGGTCTGGGTCGTCGTGGTGTCGATGACCGGGGCTGCTTCTGTTACCTCAACCGTGGTCGCCGTAGCGCCCACCTTGAGATCAAGATCGACGGTCGGCAAATGCCCAGTTTCGATCACGAGGCCGTCTCGCTTGGTGGTCTCAAATCCCTCGGCCTTCACCACAACGGTGTAGGTGCCCGGAGGGAGATTGGCAAAGTGGTAGTAGCCGCTCGAATCCGTCGTAAGTTCCTTGCTGCCGATCAGCGTGGTGCCCGTAATGGTGACATGGGCCTTGGGCACGACGGCGCCGGACGGATCCTTTACCGTGCCTTGCAGGCCACCGGTGGTTTCCTGGCAATAGGCGGACGGTTGCTGCGTTGCGACTACGAACCCCAACGCAAACGCAATCGCCAACGTGAGAGCAATGCCTTGTAAACGGAAAAAACGCATTAGAACTCCTCCAAATTATGTTTTCTGCAACGGAAGGCTCGAAAAGAACCCTTCGCGATCCAGGTTGTGCGCTTTCGGAGGCTCGATGGGGAGGGCAAGTCCGATCCCGCAAGTTGTTTCAAAACCAACAGCTGTCCCGCAATTTACAAATCAGAAAGGCCTTCCAAGCGAGTGCAGACGCACTTGAGCGACCCCAGATTTTGGTGCGAGTGTCCCTGGTGACCGAAAAGGATTGATTTGTCACTGGAATACACCTCTCACCACCGCCTCTGCCCATTGAATGCACGATTGGTGCCAATCTCCGGGATGCGAAGAAATGACGCCTTTTCACAGAAAATAAACGAGTTATTCATATACTGATTGTGGTGTTGCTATAGGGATAATATGGAATCTCATACAACCTACTCTCCATATTCCCAAAATTGGACATATCCCGCAGATTTTGGGACGATTGACTTCCGGGCTGGCCTCGGCCCAAATGGCGGTTTTTGCGGTATTCTCCTCTCCATGCAAGTGACACTGGCCCACATCGGCGCCCGGGCGGGAGCAAAGAACGGCCCGGCGAGAGCCAAAGACAACTATGACGCGCTCATCGGTGGCTATCTCGAACGATGCGCTGGAGTTATGCGGTGTGGCAGCGAAGCCTTCCGCAGCGAAGGCGCGTTCCTCGAGTGGCTGGGCAAGCAGCGCGGAAGGACGGACGCCGGAGTGATGATGCTGGATGCACGCGGCCGGCAGATGACCTCCGAGGCGTTGGCGGAGTGGCTGGGAAAGCGACGCGACGAGGGCCTGCAGCACGTGGTTTTTGCCGTCGGGCCGGCCGATGGATGGTCAGCAGAAGCGCTGGCCGAAGGCAAACGCCGCGGCGGCCTGCTCTCCCTGGGATCGATGACGCTGGCTCACCAGTTGGCGCGTCTGGTTGTGGCCGAGCAACTCTATCGAGCCTGTACAATTCTCACGGGCCATCCATATCACACAGGACATTAGAGAAGGCGAGAGCACGAGGCATGACCGAATCCCGGCGCGGACTGATCCTCATCAACACCGGCCCCGGTAAAGGCAAGACCACCGCGGCGCTGGGCGTGGCTCTGCGCGCTGTGGGGTGCGGCATGAAGGTGCTGATGCTGCAGTTCATCAAGGGATCGTGGCACTACGGCGAGCTGGATGCGGCGGCGACTTTCGGCGAAAACTTCGTGCTGAAGCAAATGGGCCGCGGGTTTGTGAAGATCGGCGGCGCGGAGCCTGATCCCGAAGACGTGCGCATGGTCGAGGAGGCGTGGGCCGAGGCGCGCGCGGCCATCGATTCCGGCGACTGGGACATGGTGATTCTGGACGAGATCAACTACGCCATCAGCTACAAGATGCTGGACGCGGAGGTGGTGGCTGAAGCGCTGCGCTCGAAGCCCGAGATGGTGCACGTGATCCTGACCGGCCGCAACGCGCACCCGCTGCTGGTGGAGTTGGCCGATACCGTGACCGAGATGCGCGAGGTGAAGCACGCCTACCAGAAAGGCATTCTGGCGCAGCGCGGCATTGAGTATTAGAGCCGGAGGCAATCATGACCGAGAGCACGCATCATCGTTGGAGCGAGATCGAGCCGGAGCAGATGAATCCGCTGGTGACGCGGCAGTTTGTGGTCGGCACCAACACCATGCTGGCGCGCATCGTGCTGAAGAAGGGCGCGCACGTGCCGCACGCACCATCACATGCACGAGCAGATCAGCCACGTGGTCGACGGGGCTCTGGAATTTCGCGTCAGTGGCAAAGTCATTGCCGTGCGCGCGGGCGAGATCCTCTGCATTCCGCCGCACGTGCCGCACGAAGTGGTCGCGCTGGAGGACTCCGTGGCGCTCGATATCTTCAATCCCCCGCGCCAGGATTGGATCGACGGCGACGACGCGTACCTGCGCGGCGGGAAGTGATGCGCGCTGCCCGCAGCAGAGGCTTCGCACGCAAGCCGATGCCGGCTGGACGCAGCTAGACGCTAGCGGCTAGAGGCTGTCCCCTTTTCCCTCCGTCGCAGCGCCTCGGCCACAATCAGCGCTGTTCCCGCGTACAAAAGCGTGTCTGCGATGTAGTCGATCGCCTCGACGATCTGGTCGGTGCCGTGTGCCGGCCACAACATCGGTACATAAATGATGGCCACCGTGGCCGCCAGCACGATGCCGAGCCACGCCGCCGCATCGCTCGCCCGGCGGTTGAGCAACATCAACGCGCCACTCGCCAACAGCACCGCGCCCACCACGTATCCCCACACGCGCGGAACCGGAACCCACGCCGGCGTCAACTTCTCAAGCGGCACTCCTGGCAGAAACTCCGGATGCAGAAAATGCTCGACCCCATAAAAGATCGCAACCACTGCAAACACGATGCGGCACGGCGTCACCAGCTTCGCCCAGAGTGATCCGCGAGGAGCCACGCTGCCGGCGAGGCACAGCAGCGCGCAACCGAATGTGGTCTCGCGCGCCAACAGCGCAAAGCCAAAGCGATCGTGCTGCCCGGTGATCACGCCCGGTATGTCCATCATCGCGACAAACGCCAGGAACATCCCGCCGGCCAGCAAGCTCGACCAGAACACCATGCGATCGAAGATGAGGCTCAGCGCCGTGGCAATCAGCGCGAAACCCACCAGGTAGACCCAGAACAAAGGCCATGGCATGTAATTGGGAACCATTTCCGACAGTCCCCTGGCCGCGGCCAGGTGCAGCGCGCCGAAGGCCGCCAGAGGGGCCGCCACAAACACGCGTCCCAGTGCGATTGCCCGCGCGGTCAGCCCTCCCGACGCTAGCCCCGACGCGAGTTTTGCCCCGCTGGCAATCACTCCGGCCGCCGAGCACCAGCAGCCCTGCCGTGCTCATAGAGACAACCGTTCGCGAAATCTCAAGCAAAGTACGGCTCCCTTCCTGAACGGGATTCCGAACGCCAGGCCGATGCGCGCGCCTTCCTACTAGCGATATCATCCCCCAGAGCCAAAGCCAATCCCGAAACGCCGACCAAGTTTCACTCGTTCACTCTATTCACTCTTCACTTCGTCGCGACCCACGCTCCACGCCTCATCCATATACAATTGCATTCGGTATGACGTGGTTCAAGCGCGAGGACGGCGAGTATCCCGCCCCGGGGAACGGCCCGGGAGGCGGGGATGGCCCCGATGGGGGCGGGAAGAATGTGCGCACCGAGGGCCTGTGGGTCAAGTGTCCCGGCTGCCGCCAGCTTCTCTTCAAGGCCGAACTCGAGACCAACTTGCAGGTGTGCTCCAAGTGTCAGCACCACTTCAAGCTCGGAGCGCGCGCGCGCATCAATCTGCTGCTTGAGCCGGGATACGAGCTGGTCGATACGGGATTGCGCTCCACCGATCCACTGAATTTTGTCGACGTAAGGCCCTACAAGCAGCGTCTGCGCAAGGCGCGCGAGGCGACCGGCCTCGACGACGCAATCCTCAACGGCGTGGGCCGCATGGGGCCACATGAAGTGGTGGTCAGCGCCATGGAGTATGGCTTCATCGGCGGCTCCATGGGCGCCGTGGTGGGCGAAACCATTGCCCGCGCCGTCGATCGCGCGCGGCTCGCACGCAAGCCGCTCATCATTGTTGCCGCTTCAGGCGGCGCGCGCATGATGGAGGGTGTCGTCAGCCTGATGCAGATGGCAAAAATCGCCACCACGCTCGCGCAACTGGACGACGCGCGCGTGCCCTACATCTCCGTGCTTACCGACCCCACCACCGGCGGCGTCACCGCCAGCTTCGCCATGCTCGGCGACCTCAACATCGCTGAGCCGGGCGCATTGATCGGTTTCGCCGGCCCGCGCGTCATCGAGCAGACCATCCGCCAAAAACTCCCTGAAGGCTTTCAGCGCGCCGAGTTCCTGCTCGAAAAAGGCTTCCTCGATGCCGTCGTCCATCGCAAGGAAATGAAGGGCTACCTCATCCGCGCATTGGAGTTTTTGAAGACGCCCGCTGGCCAGCCAGTCAGCGAGTCAGCAAGCTAGCAAGTCAGCCGGTACGCCACCCGGAAGCCAGCGCACAGGTCTTCGTCCGCGAGCGGGAGCTTCGACAGGCAGCCGGGGCGTCCGATTGGCTAAGCGGGAAACCGACACTCACAGACTCACTAACCGTCGTCTCCGCCGTCAAGCCCGATTCTCCTAACTCCCATCCTCTCAATACCTTCCACTTGCATAAAACTTGCCCACTTCCAGCTACTCTTAAGACATCTAATCGCCATCATTGAGCAGAAGGTAACCCGAGTGAAAGAGTTGACCGAAGTACCCAATCCGCCTGAGACCCAAAAGGTGTCCAAAAAGCCACCCCTGAAACGCGTCCGCAAACCTGCGAAGTCTCACGCCATCGAGAGCAGCAGGACCGGCGCGCGCGTCATCGTCGAGCTCCCCGGCGCGCAACAAGGCCCGCACGAGACCAGGACGAAGAAAAAGCGCGGCCCGCAACCCTGGGTCAAGCGCATTTGCTCCGAGCCCGAGTGGACCGGCCCCTGGGAAGACGAAGACTCACACCATGACGCCTCCAAACTCCCCCTCAGCGAACCCGACGTCCCGGCCGACTGACCGCTGGTCCCGTGTCAGCCACTCTGCCGGCGAAGAGTTGTTTGCCCCAAGCCGATCTCGCTTGGAAAATAATCGCGACACACCCAGCGCGCATGGAGCACTCAGGTAATCGAGAAATGGCCGCATCTCCCGCCTGCGATGGGGAATCTAGATTCTATGAAGAGAATCGGCTTCCTCTCCTTCGGTCATTGGAACCCCTCACGGCAGTCAGAAACTCGCTCGGCGGCTGACGCGCTCCTGCAATCCATTGACCTCGCCGTAGAGGCCGAGCGCCTGGGAATGGACGGAGCCTATTTCCGCGTTCATCACTTCGCGCAGCAGTTGGCATCCCCGTTTCCACTGCTCGCCGCCGCTGGCGCCAAAACGCGCAAGATTGAAATTGGCACCGCCGTCATCGACATGCGCTATGAGAATCCTCATTACATGGCGGAAGACGCCGGCGCTGCCGATCTCATCGCTGGTGGCCGCCTGCAGTTGGGTATCAGCCGCGGTTCTCCCGAGCAGGTCATCGATGGTTGGCGCTATTTTGGCTACCGTCCGCCCGAAGGCAAGGACGATGCGGAAATGGGCCGGAAGCACACCGAAGAATTTCTCGAGCTGCTGCGCGGCAAGGGCTTCGCGCGGCCTAATCCTCGCCCCATGTTCCCCAATCCACCCGGCCTTCTGCGCCTCGAGCCCTACTCCGAAGGATTGCGCGATCGCATCTGGTGGGGATCTGCTTCGAACGCCACGGCGGTATGGGCCGCGAAGCAGGGCATGAACATGCAAACCTCAACCCTAAAATTCGACGAGACTGGCGAGCCACTCCACATCCAGCAGGCCGCGCAGATTCGCGCCTTTCGCGCCGCCTGGAAAGAGGCTGGCCACACCCGCACTCCGCGCGTCTCTGTCAGCCGCAGTATTTTCGCTTTGCTCGACGACCGCGATCGCGCCTATTTTGGCCGCGGCTCGAGCGAAGAGGACTCCATCGGATTCCTTGACGAAACCACCCGCGCCATCTTCGGCCGCAGCTACGCCGCCGAGCCAGAAGTTCTCATCGAGCAGCTCAAGAAAGACGAAGCCATCGAGGAAGCCGACACGCTCTTACTCACCATTCCCAATCAACTCGGCGTTGCCTACAACGCGCACGTCATGGAAGCAATTCTGACCACAGTCGCCCCAGCCCTCGGTTGGCGCTGAATCGACCCCGGCGAGATCCCCCCGCGAGCTCTATTAGGCGCCCACGCTCAGAAATAGATTTTGCCCGCGAGCTGTACGGCGCGTCCTGGTGACGGGTCGCCGTTGCCTTCCGCGCTCTCAATCACGCTGGTGATTTGCCCGAACTCGGGGCTCGAGTAGACGGGGTTGGGCGCTGCAAAGTTGGCGTGGTTGAAGGCGTTGAAACCCTCCAGACGCCACTGCATGTAGCGCGACTTATCTGCCGAAAGGGGAAGTCTTTGGTGATGCTCAGATTCGTGTAATTGAATCCAGGCCCGTGGAAGAAGTTGCGAGACGTGTTGCCAAAGGTGCCGACCGGCTCAAGAGAAAACGGCGCGGTGTTGAAGTAATAGTTGCCCGTGCCGGGAGTTTGGGTCTGGACCTTGCGCGGGTTGTAGCGGGCGATGTTGAAGCTCGAAGTGTTGGGCACATCGGGGCACTGGAATTTGCTGCCGCCGTCACACCAGAGCGAGCGATCGAGTCCCGTGCTGATCGAGACCGGGAATCCGCTTTGCAGCGCCGTCACTCCGCTCAATCCCCAACCCGACAGCGCTTCGCGCATCAGCCAGTTTTTGTTGAGCAGTCCGACGGCGGGAAGCGTGTAGACGTAGGTTGCCGCCAGGCGCTGCCGGGCATCGAAGTCGGAGGACCCGTAGTTGAGATTTTCAAAGCCGGGCACGTAGTTCCTGGAGCGGCCATAGTTTCCGTAGCCCGCATCCGAGAGGCCGCCCGTGGTGCTCTCATACCCTGACCCGTCATCGAGCGCGTGCGAATACGTATAGGCCAGGCTGAATTGCAGCCCATGATCCATGGCTTTGATCAGGCTGGCTTGCAGCGAGTTGTAGTTCGACACGCCTTCCGAGTTCTGCTGCCCGCAGAGAGATTCCAGGGTTCCCCGGTGCCTGGCGCCAGCGCTGGCTGAGCGGTGTATTGCGGAAAGAAGAAATGTACATTGCCGGAATTTGCAACGCACGAACGGATTGGCAAGGCAAGCTGCGTGGCCGGCCGGAGTAATGGGGTCGCCTTCGTTCCAGGTGGCAAGGCGATGGCTCAATGAGGCTACGTATCCCACTTGCGCAAGGTAGTGGGAACTGAGCTCGCGCTGAATATTCACGTTGAAGTTGTAGGTGTACGGCTGAACGTAGCTCGTCGAGAACGCGTTCAGTGTGAGCCCGTAATAGCCGTCTCCGATCCAGTTCACGGCCGCACCCGGCTTTGGCGTGGTGTAAGGGAACGGGTTGGCGACCGAGCCGTTGCCTGCGACATCCGCGAAGGGATTGGCGAAGCCGGGGTTGCATGGGTAGCCGGCCCAGGGGCCCGTGTTGCAGATGGACTCGCTCACGCCGGTGTCAAGAAACAGGGACGGAGGATCCAGCAGATTTTGCAGCGACTGCTCCTGCGCGTCGCGGTTGTAATAGAGGCCGAAGCCGGCGCGGATAGAGAAGCTGTGTGAGCCATTGCCGCCGATGAGGGCCGAGGGGCCTGAAGAGGGCGACCAGGCAAAACCAACTCTGGGGCCAAAGCGATTGTAGTGCGAGGTAGGTCCGCCGGCCTCGTTGCAGCCGGGATCGCCATTGAAGGTGACCCCTGGGGGTCCACCGGGATAGACCTTGGACGTGGCGTTGCCGACCGCGAAGCATACGATGCCGAGGCCGTTATATTGCTTGTTCTGCGTGGGCTGCTCCACATCCCACGCGACGCCGTAGTTGAACGTGAGATCGGAATTGATCTTCCAGTTGTCTTGAAAGTAGGCGAAGGTCTCGCTGGAGAGGGTGTCAATGAAGCCATCGTTGGATTGGTAGTATTGGTCCGGAATTCCCATGGCGAAATCGATGAGCGGGTCGCCCGAGCTGTAGAGCCCTCCGCCCTCCAATCCTGCAAAGTAGGTGTAGTAGCCGTTGTTCAGGTAGCCGAAGGGATTGTGTACCCGGAACTGCTCATACGAAGCGCCAAGCTTCAGAGAGTGGTTCCCTCGAATCCACGTGAAGTTGTCGGCATAAGTCAGGTTGGTATCGGTGCGCGGCTGCGGGCCCTCGTAGCTGTTGCCCAGCACAAAGTTGTTGCCAACCGCGATGTAGGGAATTCCTGCCGCTCCCGCAAGCTGTGGATTGATGGAGAAACCCAATGAGCTGGGCGACTGCACCGGCGTGGGTATCACCGAAGGGAAGTTGAGACGATAGTAGCCGCCGTGCAGCTCGTTCAATTTCGTGGGACTGAAGGTATGCGTATAGGAGACATCGAAGATCTTGAAATGTTCCGACGCGTGCTGGCCGAAGCCGGGGAAGCTGCCGGCGCCAAATGAAAGTTGGTTGGCCGTGGGGCTCGACTGAATCACGCTCGAGGCCCAGATGGTGTCGCGTGAGCTCGGCGTATAGTCGGCGCGCAGGATGGCTTGATCGGACGCAGCCGTATTCAACGCATTGAAGTCGTAGATGGCGCCGTAGTTTGCCTGCGGAACGTATTTTGTGACGAGGGCGGAGGAGACGGAATTCCACGCAGCCGGGGGAATCACAACCGACCCGCTGGGGAAGCACGCATTCCACGCCGTGCCCTTGGCGCAGGAGCCGATATTGAACGGAATCGGATTGCCCGATAATCCGGCGACGTTGTTGTAATTTCCGGTCAACCAATTCACGTCGCCGCTGAAGTTGCCCGCAAAATTGCCCGTCGGGCTGGAGCCCTTGGTTCCGCTCAGAGTAGAACTGGTCTCCGTTTCCGAATTGACGTTGCGAAATCCCTGGTACGCGAGGAGGAAGAAAAACTTGTTTTTGACAATCGGCCCGCCCAGCGTGCCCCCGTACAAATTCTGATGGAAGATGGGGCGCGTGATGGAAAAGTAGTTGCCGTTGTTCATGAACGTGTCGCGATAAAACTCGAATGCGCTTCCATGCAAGGTGTTGGTTCCGGATTTCGTGATCTCATTCACGATGGCGCCGGAGTTGCGCGAGAATTCCGGATTCATGGTGCTGGTGACGATGTTCTCTTCCTGGAGCGCGTCGGGGTTGATCGGCAGTCCCTCAGCCTGCAGCGGCGCATCGTTGATGTCGGTTCCGTCGAGGATGAAGTCATTCTGCTGCGTCTGGTTGCCGTTGCTGGAATAGGTGCCGAAACGGTCAGAGGACTCGACTACACCGGGCTCGAACTTTTGCATGCCGGCGGGATCGCGGCCCTCGAGCGGAACGCTTTCCAGTTGGCTTGCGGTAACAATCTGCTCGAGCTGCGTGTTGCTGGTCTCAACCTGAAGCGCGGTGGCTGTGACTTCAACGCTTTGCTCAGTGCCTTGCAATTTGAGCGATGCCAGTACCTCGCGATTGTCGTTGACGTTCAGCGTCAATCCCGAAGTCACAAAGTCGGCAAACTCCGGCGCAGACACCGTGACCGTGTACGGACCGCCGACCTGGAGAGAGGGAAAAATAAAGTAGCCTGCCTGGTCGGTCGTCGTCCGCGTCGTAATCCCTGTGGTGGTGTTGAAGGCGGAGATTTTTGCGCTCGGAATTGCGGCTCCGCTGGGATCGGTCACATTGCCGTGAATGGCCGCCACCGTGACTTGCGAAAGTACCTCTGGGCCGGCGAGTAGCAGCAAAAGAGCCACGGCTATTGTGACTGTTGCGCTGCGGTGCCTCGAAGCCGTGGCCCTCAAATCGACGCGACCGATAAGGAATTGTCGACAAAATACTACTGTCGAGCGAACGCATTGATTGGGAAATTGCAGCAGGGAAGAAAGCAGGCTCGAGATCGTTTGACGTCGCATAAAAGTCCTCCGAACGGGGCACTCTGGCCTCGTTGCCGGTGTACGAAGTATTACCCGCATTCATCTCTCAGCGATGGGGAATGATGAAAAATGAAACCACTCAGTAATGGCCCAAAAGAGTCATAGATTGAGCAACATAGATGAATTTGTGATGGAGCGCACAGAGGTTGGGACGGACGGCATTCGTTCAGGGATGAACGGCGTTGGTCCCAAAAACAGCGAAGCCCGGCGCGTGGCCGGGCTGGCAGGCTGAAAATCCGTGCGAAGGGTGGATCCGCGTCAGATCCGCATCGGCATCAAGACGTAGCGGTACTTGTACTCGGCGTCGGGATCTTCGGGGCGCATCTGGCCGGCGGACTGCGAGTCCTTGAACTCGAGGCGGACTTCGCCGGCGTTGTCCAGAGCCTTGAGGAAGTCGAGGATGTACGTCGAGTTGAAGCCTACCGTGATGGCGTCGCTCTGGTAGGGCGTGTCGATGGTGTCTTCGCTCTCGCCGGATTCAGTGGAGTTGGCGCTGACCTTGAGTTCGTTGTCTTCAAGCTTCATGCGGATGGCGCCGGAGCGCTCGTCGGCGAATTGGGCCACGCGCTGGATGGCCGCGGAGAGCTCGCTCGAGCGCACGACGGCGAACTTGGTGTTGTCGCGCGGCATCACCGCTTCAAAGTTGGGGAACTGGCCGGTGAGCTTGCGGCTCGACAGCGTGCGATGGCCGACGCGGAAAAAGAGCGTGTGCTCGTCGTCGGCGAATTCAATTCTCTCAGCGTCGGAGTTTGCGAGCAGCGATTGCAGCTCCTGCAGAGCCTTGCGCGGAATGAGCACGCGCTTCTCGCCGCTGATGCCTTCGAGTGTCTCGCCGGGTTTTTCAACGAACGACAGGCGGTGGCCGTCGGTAGCGACCATGGCCAGCGATTCCGCCTTGAGGACGAGCAATGCGCCGTTGAGGGTGTAGCGCGACTCTTCGTTCGAGATGGCGAAGATAGTCCGCGCGATGAGCGTGCGCAGTGCAACGAGCGAAATACTGGTGGCCGCGATCGTGGGGAACTCGGGAACCTGTGGATAGTTGGCGCGCGCCATGCCGACCATCTTGGTGTTGGAGCGGCCGCTGCGAATCTGCACCCAGTGATTTTCAAGCAGCTTGATGGAGATGTCGCCGTCGGGCAGGAGCTTGATGTAGTCGTAGAGCTTGCGCGCGGGGATGGTGCAGGCGCCCGGCTTTTTCACTTTGACGGCAGCGCTGGTGCGGATGGCCTGGTCGAGATCGGTTGCGGTGATGTTGAGGCGATCGTTTTCGGCTTCGAGAAGAAAATTGGACAGGATTGGGATCGTGGTTTTGCGCTCGACCACGCTCTGCGTTGCCGTGAGTTCCTTGACCAGATCCTGGCGGCTTACGGTAATTTCCATCGCTGCCCCCTGCGCGGCCGGCTTCTCAACTTCAGTTTCGACACTTGGCATTTCAACCCCCTGCCCCAGAAGCCGCGTCCTATGCCCTCACTGTACAACAGCTTGCAGGCGGCCGGAAGCGGCGTCGATTCATCACCCCGATTGTAGCGATGTCGCGAAGAAAACGCGCGTGGAAAACTGGGTTGGTTCTCTGAATTACAGGGACGGAAGTAAAGGGACTAAGGGACTCGGGACTGAGCCGGACTGCGGCGCACTGGGAACGGGAGCGTGATGGCATCGCTTTCGCCACTAGATGTGGATGCTGCGCTATGCGTGGTGACGGGAGGGGGAGGATAAGTATGGATAGAGATAAAGAAAAAACAGTAGTACCCGTAGTTGAGGTAGGAAAAGTGGGAATAGGGATGAAATAGCGTGGGGACGCGGGGTTGGGATAGGTGAGAGTTTTCTAAATCGTAGCTGTGGGAATCAGGAGAATTGGAAAACCGGTACGCGAAGGGGGAGATGCGTCCGTGATTTTCCAAGGCTCCCACAGGGGCGTCGAGAAGGGCTGTGGAAGCCATGTGGGTTGTGTGGGAGCCGTGGCGAAGGTACATAGCTGGAGGAGGTTGCGGCGAACGGGTCTTGCACAGCAGGAGAAGAAATGGTGGAGTCGCTGAGTGGGCTCCCAGATCAGTTGAATGCGAGTCAACGGAGTTCCCGCTGTCGCACCTTTTCGCCCAGGATCGAGCGAAAGGATGGGCATGGGAAATTCTTTTTGCTGGCGGCGAGCGCTCTTATACTAGGGCTTGTCATCTGAATCTCGTGCCCTGACTTTCTTATGTCCTACGCGGCAGCAATCGACCGGTTGAATGCGATGACGCCGGAACTGTATGCGAAGCCCGGAGAGCCGCGGCGGAAATTCTCACTCGATGAAATGCGGATTCTGCTCAGCGCGCTGGGCAATCCCGAGCGGCGCTTCCCCGCAGTGCTGATTGCGGGGACGAACGGGAAGGGATCGACCGCGGCGACGCTGGCTTCGATTTTGACGAAAGCCGGACTGCGCACGGGGCTGTACACGTCGCCACATTTGGAGCGGCCAAATGAGCGGATTCGCGTGGACCGGGAGGAGATTCCGGACGCGGATTTTGCGCGGATCTTCTTTCAAGTATCCGACACGGCCGAGCAGTTGGTGAGCTGCGGACGGCTCCCGCAAATGCCGAGTTTCTTTGAGATGCTGACGGCGCTCGGCTTTCTGTACTTTGCTGAGAGCAAGGTGGAGATTGCGGTACTGGAAGTGGGAATGGGCGGACGGCTGGATGCGACGAACGTCGTGGAGCCGCTGCTTTCAATCGTGACCGACATTTCGCTGGACCACATGGAGTGGCTGGGCCCGACGATTGCTGCAATCGCGCGTGAGAAGGCGGGGATTCTGCGCGAAGGCGGAACCATGATTACGCTGCCGCAGCATCCGGAAGCGAACCAGGTGCTGGGCGAGGTGGCGACCGAGTTGGACGTGCGCGGTGTGAGCGCGGTGCCCTACATGCCGGCGACCAAAACCAAGGGGCCCTACAACGTGGAAGCTTTGGGCGCGATGGTCAAGGTGGATTCACCGCTGAAGGGCGCGCATCAGCAGAGGAATGTGGCGTTGGCCATTGCGGCGGCGGTAGAGCTGGCGGGGCGGCATGGATTTCGCGTGAGCCCGGCGGACCTGGAGGAGGGAATTCGCACGACGCAATGGCCGGGGCGTCTGGAGCGCATTGCGACCGCGGATGTGGAGTGGGTTCTGGACGTCGCGCACAATCCGGCCGGCGTGTGGGCATTGCGCGCGGGACTTCGCAGCATTTTGGAGGGGCCGGGGCCGAAGATCCTCCTCTTCAGTTGCCTCAGGGACAAGCCGGTGGGAGAGATGGCGCGGATTCTTTTTCCTCTTTTCGATCGGGTGATTGTGACACCGATGCATGCCGCGCGCGCGGCGGCTGTGGAGGATTTGCTGGCCTCGGCTGAGGCAACAGGGATAGCGACGACGTCGGCGGAGTCGGTGCGGGAGGCGCTCCGCTTGGCGCGCGAAAACGCAGCCGGAGGCGTGGTGGTTGTGTCCGGATCGGTGTACCTTGTAGGCGAGGCGCGGGCGATGCTCTTGGGGGAGTTTGCGGCGGGAACGAGTGAAACCCGATGAGCGCAAGGCCCAATCCGCTGCCGCGATTCCATCGCTGGCGGACCAATGTGCTGCAGTTGCCGGCGTTCGCGCTGGTGACCGCTGTCTGCGGGCTCGCTGCTCTCGCGGTTTCTCCGGTCGACAAAAAAGGACGGGTTCAGCATTGGATTGCGCGGATCTGGGCGCGGACCGGGGTGCGGATTTCGCTTGCGCGGTTAAAGGTGGAGGGAGCGGAGAACCTGTCGAAGGCGCGGGTTGCGGTGTATGCCCCGAACCACACCTCCTACATGGACATTCCGGTAGTTTTTGCGGCGCTGCCCTTTCAGTTCCGCATTCTGGCCAAGAAAGAATTGTGGCAGTGGCCTTTCATCGGCTGGTATCTCGAGCGTTCCGGACAAATGCCGATTGACATCGTGAACCCGCACGCGACGCTCTCAAGCCTGGGCGGCGCTGTGAAGGCGCTGCGCAAAGGCATGCCGCTGGTGGTCTTTCCGGAGGGCGGAAGAACCTTGGATGGCGAACTCAAACCTTTCCTGTCGGGCGCGGCGTATCTTGCGATTCGTGCGCAGGTGCCGCTGGTGCCGATCGCGCTCAAGGGGGTCTACCATCTGCTGCCGATTCACACGCGCCACTTTTATCCCGGCGAGCTGACGATGAAGGTTGGAGCGCCCATCGAGACCAGGGGAATGTCAGTTCGGCAAAATGGTGAGTTGACCGAACGGCTGCGCGAGGCGATCGAGGAAATGATGGGTGAGCCACGCCGCGCCACTATTGAAAAGGATGCCTGCCCGCTTAACGCAGGGAGTCCTCTGTAGTCCGGCACGGTTAGCCGATGATCGTTACCGATTTGGCGCGACCGTCAAACGTGATCTTCCAGTGCTTCAAAATATCCCTACCAATTATGCCTGCGTAGGAGGATTCTTTATAGAATTCCCTCGCGAGAATTCGAGCCGCGTGAATTCGGGGAAGCCCAGTTTGTGGGAAGCTCATCGAGCCACCGTACACCTCACAGTTGCAATCTCCATTCATGGTCCTGATTGGAAAGGATGGATCTGTGAGGATGAGGTTGCAAGTCTTGGCAAGTACCTTGCTAATGATGGTGAATGGCGAACCTGTGTCTATCAATGCTGTTGGCATCGGCGGCTTTGGAAACTCCAGCCCGATACTTTTCCCGTATTCGACGTCGTCTGCGTATCTTGCTACGGAAAATTTGATGCAAGGTCCAGGATTTCTCGGATCGAATGGGTCCCACTCTAGTCTGAAGGTGGCCATGCTATGCCACAAAGTACACGGGCTCGGTCTTCCAAATTTGCTTTATTAGGAAGTTTCGGTCCGCACCAAAGCGCCTTATCCCAGCTCTGAAAGCATCTTCGTACTCATCGAAGAATTCCTCAAGAGTGGTCTCACCTTGGATCACGACGAATTTGCCTGGGTATTTTAGAACCCAGTCTCGACGGTTATTCTCGAATACTTTAAGTTCGGTTTCTAGTGGGGTTGCCGTTTCCATCTGCAGACCCCCTTTCAGGAATCCTACGCTGATTTGGATGGGAGTTTTCCAAATGACGTTACCATATGATAACGCTATAATGCGGTCACATGTTAATTTAGTCAAGTGGAAATATGGGCGTATGAGCCCCAAGCCGATACACATCCCGAAAAACGCTCGTGCAACGTCTCTTTCGCTGACGGCCGAAGAGCGCTTCGCCCTCAACTGGATCAAGGCGGTTCGCGAGGGCCGTGGGGATGACAGAAAAACACTCAACGACATTCTTGTCGATGGACTTTGGTTACTCGCCGCGAAAGAGGGGAAAAGCAAACGGGATATTCTCGCAATGCTGCCTTCCTCCCCTGACCAAACGATTCAGAACAAGGTCACAGAGATGCCGAAGAATCCCTCTAGGACGAGATCGAAATAAGCTGCCTTACTACCAGATCATCACAGGGCTTTGCGCGGTGGGTGACGTCGCCGTGATGGGCATAGCCGATCCGCACGGCATTACACTGATTGCATGGCCGTGCGCATCGCGATTCCTGAACCCACAAGCATCGACACCGAGTACAACCAGCGCGCATTGCCGCAGTATGTTGAAGCACTGAAGGCCGCAGGCGCGGAAGCCGTGGTGGTGCCGCTGAGCGAGCCGCAGGAGCGCGTGGCAAAATTGCTGGCGAGCGTGCAAGGGGTCTTGTTGCCGGGCAGCAAATTCGATGCGGATCCGCAACGCTATGGCGAGGTGCGGCAGCCGGAATGCGCGGACGACGACCCAGCGCGCACCGCGGCTGACGAGTTGATGCTGCAGGATGCGTTCAATCTGCGCAAGCCGATACTTGCCATCTGCGCCGGTACGCAAAACCTGAACGTGTGGCGCGGCGGTGCGCTGGTTCAGGATCTGAAGACAGCTGTGAATCATCAGCCCGGACGCGAGGTAGTGAAAGCGCATCCGGTGGAGATTGCGGCGGGATCGCGCTTGAAGGGAATTGTGCCGGCGCCGGAAGCGGACGATATCGAGGGCGGGGTAGAAGTGAACTCCAGCCATCACCAGGCGATTCGCATTCCGGGCGACAATTTGAAGGTGAGCGCGGTTTCGGCGGGCGACGGCGTGATTGAAGCGGTTGAGCTCGATGCAGCGGATCACTTTGTCGTCGGCGTGCAATGGCATCCGGAGCGCACCTATTCCCAAAGTGGATTTTCGCGCGCCATTTTTTCTGCGTTTGTGCAAGCGGCAGCGGAGTGGCAGGCGCCCGAAATCGACAACGGCGGTTGACCCCGGCGAATTCGCAAAGAAGTAGCGCCGGCCTCCCGGCCGGCTGTACTGGCGGCGTCCTCGCCGCCAGCGAACATGTGCTGGTCAGGGGACTGGCGCTCTGATACGAGGGATGAACGATGGATGCGAGCGAGGTGAAGACGCGGCTCCAAGCGCTTTTGGCGGCCGCCAGGCTCGCGCCGCTTGATGACCAGACCGCCAGCCAATTCGAAAAATATTTTTCGCTTTTTATTCGCTGGAATGAGCGCCTCAATCTGAGCGCGGTTCGCGACGAAGAGGGTATTATTTCGCGTCATATTGTTGAATCTATTATAGTTAGTAATAAATTGCCGTCCGGAATCGCGACCCTGCTCGACTTTGGATCCGGTGCGGGTTTGCCCGGGATTCCCATTGCTCTTTGCCGGTTGGAGATTGCTGTGACCCTTGCCGAATCGCAGGGCAAGAAGGCCGCGTTCTTGCAGGAGGCTGTGCGGGTGCTCGGGATCCAAGCGGCGATTCACGCTGGGCGGGCCGAGACGCTCGGCGCCGTTTTCGATTGCGTCGTTTTGAGAGCGGTCGACAAAATGCCGAAGGCCGTCGCGGCTGCCGTGCCGCTGGTTGCGCCGGCGGGATGGCTGGCGCTGATGACGACAACCAGCGAGCTGGAAGGACTCAAGTGTGCAGCCGGACCGGAATTTTCCTGGCCGACCGTGAAGCAACTGGCGATCGGAACACAACGCATCGTCGCGTTTGGATCACGCTGTGGCCAGCCGCCTGAATCTACGGAATCTGAATCAGAACCGCGCTGAGGTAGGGGGCGTAGCAGGTAAGCTCGGTGCCGCTCGCGCTGAGTGTGTAGGCTGCGCCCGGCGCCCATGCCCATGAGCCGTTAGCTCCCACGCTTGCGCCCTGGATCGTCACGCCTGAAGTTGCGCTGAGGCTGGGCCCGCTGGCGCCCGCGGTGAGCTGCGTCATTTCAAGCAGCGAGGCGGAGCTGGCGCTTTGCGGTAGTTGGACGGTGAGCTGGAGATTCTGCGCGCTGTCCTTATTGACGATGATGACGTTGATCGCTCCCGACGAGGATTTGACTGCATAGGCGGTGATGTTGAGGCTGCCAATTCCCGAGAGACTCGCGGTGTAGAGCGTGCCCTGGCCGGCGAGAGTGAAAAGCAGAATGCCGTAATACTCAGGCCGGGCTTCGATCACCGCGCCACCGGAGTCGGCAATGGGAGTGTAGCCGTCGCTATTGCCGCCGCCGTGGAAGTTGGTGCCCACAGCGCCGTTCAACGCGCAGTCGAAAAGGTAATCGATGATCCAGAGCGAGGAGCAGTAGGCATCGCTGACGCCATCCGCGCCGCCGTTGTAATAGGAGTTGCACTCAGAGATGCGGAAAGGAACGCCGATACCCTTTGCGCCGGTGTTGAGAATGCCGAGATCGCTGACCAGCGAGGTGTCGGGCGTGACCAGGTTTGCGGCAGTCGAGCCCGCGGACTGGCCGTTGCCGCGATAGTAATGCTGGGTGAGAAGAGAGATTTCGTTCTTTGTGGCGTACTGGCCGAAGGGAACGGTCCAGGAGGACTCGCTGCCGGCGTCGGCCGGGCCTGTGCAAAGAGACGCGGCGGCGGGAGTCTGGGCGACGATCGCGGTTCGGAACTGCGTCCAGAGTGCTTCAAAAGTCGAGAGATTCCACGTGGCACCAGTGAAATAAGAGCTTCCATAGAGATCGCATTCGTTGCCGATTTCAAAGCCGAAGAGAGAGGAGCCGAATGCCTGGTAAACATAAGCGATTTCTTCGGCTGCCAGCGTGGGTGTGGTGCGGCCACGAGGGAACCACTGGTGTAGGGGACTGGGCCTGCGCCGCCGAGATTGATTCCGTAGAGACACTGCCAACCGGCGGCTCTAACGAAGGCCGCCAGCGCGTTGACGTCGCCGGGAGCGATTTGTCCCGCCGTTTGCCCAGCGCCGGAGGGGGTCCACACATTGCGGTCTACCGAGTTGCCGCCGATACGCAGGATGCTGGGACCAATGAGCTTAAACAACGCAATGAGATTGGCGTTCGCGCCCGAAAACAGGTACGGATTCTCGTAAAGGGTGCTCTTTTCGTACGAAAGCCCGGCAAAAGCGGAGCCGATGGAGCCGGCCGAGGTCGCCGTGACGGTGAGCGAGGCAGAAGTGATGGACCCTGATGGTGTGGGTTGAGGGTTGCTGTTGGAAGAGCCACCGCCCTGCGAGCCAGAGGAAGAAGACCCGGACGTGGAGCCGCAGCCGGGCAAAAGGGCCGATGCAGCGAGGGCCAGCGCCCCTTGAATCGTTTGTCGACGTCTTAGTGAAAACACGCGAAAAGGCCCGGGGAAACTCATTTTGTCTCTACTCTCTTTCGCGCATCGGATGAAGTAGGTGCGTTAGCTTCCGGGATGCTGCAGCCCGGGTTCTGCCGCGAATCGGAACGGGGCAGCGCCTTCAGGTCTTTTATCTCTTTCGGGTGGATGCGTACAAGTGACTAACGGTTTGCTCCCGCGCGGCGGCGACATCGGCACAGAATGATCGAACGCTTTCACATCCGAGGGCATTTGTGCCAAACGTTGTTCCACGTGGAACACTCGCGCAGGGACTCGGCGGGAATGCAGGAACAAGAGCCCCGCAAGGCAGCCAATGTTCCACGTGGAACAAGTTCGCCGCTCGATCCCGATTTGGGCCCAGTACCGAAAAGGAACCCCTCCGCAAAAAACAAAAATCGACCCCGGCAAGCGGGTAGTTTTCCACCACAAGCGGTTTTTGTCCCGCGCCGAGCCAAGCACTCAGTTTCGGATCGAAGCTCTTTCCCGACAATCGCTTGCTCGTGATCTACGGCCAGCCGTTTCCGGCGCTTTCCACAACCGCGCCCCGTTTCCCACAACGCAAGTGGCAGTGCGCACCCCGATTTCTCCCTTTACTCTGGAAGGCCATGGGAAAGATCGTCGGAATCGTCAACCAAAAGGGCGGCGTAGGCAAAACCACCACGGCGATCAATCTGGCTGCATGCGTGGCTCTGGAGGGCATCAAGACCCTCCTGATTGACTGCGATCCGCAAGCCAATGCCTCGTCAGGCCTTGGTTTTCAACGCGATGAGAACCGCCATTCCATTTACGATGTTCTTTCTGGAGACATCCCTGCAGACCAGGCGATTGTGCCGACGCAGGTTGATGGGCTGTCGCTGCTGCCGGGCTCGAAGAACCTCACGGGCGCAAATATCGAGCTGGCCGGAGCAGAAGACCGGGCGCTACGGTTGCGGCAAGCGATTGAGCCGATTAAGAGCAGCTACGAACTGATTTTTCTCGATTGCCCGCCAGCCCTCGACCTACTCACACTCAATGTACTGTCCGCGGCGGAGACGCTGATCGTCCCTTTGCAAGCGGAGTATTTCGCGTTGGAAGGGATCTCGGAGCTGGTTTCGACCCTGGAACGCGTGCGCGCCGCGTACAACCCGAATCTGACCATCGAGGGCGTGCTGCTGACCATGTACGACGATCGCACCAACCTTGCGCAGCAGGTGACGGAGACTCTCCGCGAGTATTTCCGCGAAATCCTTTATCGCACGGTGATTCCGCGGAATATACGTCTTGCGGAGGCTCCAAGCCACGGCAAGCCCGTGGCTCTCTACGATCCGCGCTCGCGCGGCACCGAGGCCTATTTCGAGTTGACGGGGGAGTTCCTGGCTCGCAACCAGATCGAGAGTCCTCGAGCAGCGGAACGCAAAGCTCTGGGCCCGACACGCACGCACGGCAAAATGACTTTTTGGCCGTATTCGTAGCCGTATTCGTCGCTGTATACGTAAATGACCGGCCGCGCGATAGTTGGCTTCTCGGATCGCGCGCATTTTTCGACCTGTGCAGCAGGCCCAGATCAAACTGAGGATTTCGTATGACCAACGTTGCTGTTCCCGACCCCAAACGCCGCGCCCTCGGCAAAGGGCTCGATTCACTGCTTCCACGCGCGCCGCAAGCTGGGCCCACAATCGAGCCCGAAGGCGGCAAACCGCGCGAGATTCCGATCGATCAGATCGACTCCAACCCCTTTCAAACGCGCTCCCAGGTAAACCAGGAGCAGCTGGCGGCGCTGGCTGCATCCATTGCCGCCAACGGCGTGGTGCAGCCGGTGCTGGTGCGCCCACTCGCGAGCGGACGCTTCCAGCTGATTGCGGGAGAGCGGCGCTGGCGCGCGTCGCTGCTGGCCGGCAAAACTACCGTCCCCGCGATGTTGCGCCAGGTCTCCGACGAGCAGGCGATGGAGATCACGATTGTCGAGAATCTGCAGCGCGCCGACCTGAACCCGATGGAGCAGGCGCGCGCCTTCGAGCGCCTTGGACGCGAGTTCCACATGACCCAGGAGCAGATGGCGCAACGCACGGGAAAAGACCGTGCTACCGTAGCTAATTTCCTGCGTTTGTTGAAGTTACCATCATCGGTGCAGAACCGCGTCGAGGCCGGCGAATTAACCTTCGGCCACGCGCGTGCGCTGCTGGCCCTGGACCATGCCGAGGAAATGGAAAAAGTGGCGCAGCACATTGCCGCGCATTCGCTGTCCGTGCGCCAGACCGAGAACTACGTGCAAGGGCTGATCGACCCCAGCCGCAAAAGCAAGAAGGAGGCAAAGGCCGAGCCGCCTGTCGATCCCAACGTGCGCCACGCGCAGGAACAGCTGCAACGAGCCCTCGGATTGAAGGTAACAATCGACGATCACAACGGTCGTGGCAAGGTGATCATCGAGTACGCCCGCCTGGAGGACTTCGATGCGCTGATGGAGCGGCTTATAGGAGAGTAACTACAACTTTCGTGTAATGACAATAACTTACGGGTGAGTTCTGGAGAGTATGATAATCTGATTTTATGGAAAATGTCTCAATTAGCGTCACAGAAGCCTCAAGAAACTTTGCCGAATGCGTGAACCGGGCGCGTTATCAGGGCACCACTTTTATCCTCGAGAAGAACGGCGTCCAGGTAGCGCGCATTGTGCCCACCGTGCGCAAGCCGGAGCGCGGGAAGGATGTAGCTGCGGTCCTGCGCAAGGCCGTCGAGGGCGTTCACCCCGGAGAAGAGGAAGCGACCTCGTGGCTTCATGATCTGGAACAGTCGCGCGGCGCAATGGCGCCGCAGGGCAAGCCATGGCGTTTTTGATCGATGCCGATGTGATCATTCAAGCAGAGCGCAAGACTCTGGATCTGGATGCCTGGTTGCGCGCGCATCCCGATGAGGAGATCAAGCTCGCAGCCATTACGGTGGCCGAGCTGTGGCGTAGCGTGGAGCGCGCAACCGGGGCGCGCCGCACCCGGCGGCAGAAATTCCTGCAAAAGGCGCTGCTCGCCTTTGAGATTATTCCCTACTCTGAAATGGCGGCAGTGCAGCACGCGCGCCTGTGGGCAGACATGGAAGCCACCGGCCAGAGAGTGAGCCCGCACGATCTGATGCTTGCGGCAACGGCCCTGGATTGCGGCGCAGCGGTGGTGACGTTCAACGCGCGGCGCTTTGCAGGGTTTCCGGGACTGACGGTGCTCAAGCCTTAAATGGGCGGGGTCGCATGATGAAGATTTCAGATTTGCTGATCACTGCGGCAATCACTGTGGGTATCGCCGCGGGTCAGACGCCGGCGCCAAATCCAGTCGCTATCCAGGTCAACCTCGCCAAACCGTTGGGCAGCTATCAGCCGATCACGAATTGGTTTGGCTACGACGAATCGAACTACACCACCATGCCGTATGGCAAGCAACTGCTGAGCGAGTTGCACGCATTGAGCGCGACGCCGGTCACCATTCGTACTCACCATCTGCTGACCTCGGGCAACGGCGTGCCGGAACTCAAGTGGAGCTCGTCGAATGTGTTCCGACTCGACGAAAACGGCAAGCCGGTCTACGACTTCACCATCACCGACCAGACGTTTGATGAGTTTGCAAAGGCTGGCGTGCGGCCCATGGTGGAGCTTGGCTTTATGCCCAAAGACCTGGCCGCCACGGTGCCGGGGATCAGCGCATACCAACTGCACTATCCCGCGCACACCATGGGAGGCGCTTCAAACAATCCACCCAAGGATTACAAGATGTGGGGCGAGCTTGTGCGGAGATACACTGCGCACCTTGCGGAACGCTACGGCAGGGAGCGGGTGAGCACCTGGTACTTCGAAGTGTGGAATGAGCCAGACATCGACTATTGGCACGGAACGCCGGCCGATTACTTCAAGCTCTATGACTATGCGGTTGCTGGCGTGAGGGCAGCGCTGCCCGGCGCGAAGGTGGGCGGACCGGCGAGCACGGGGCCGGCCAGCGTGAAGGCAAGCGCGTTTCTTGAAAACTTTCTGGAACATTGCCTGCGCGACAAAAGCGCGGCCAACGGCAAGCCGGTTCCGCTCGACTTCATCTCATTTCATCCCAAAGGGCGACCAACTTTAGTGGACGGTCACGTTCGCATGGGACTCTCCAACGAGTTGCAGGCTGCAGAAGCGGGCTTTCAGATTGTGGCCCGGCACCCGGAGCTTCGGCATGTGCCGATTATTTTGAGCGAAGCTGATCCGGAGGGTTGCGCCGCATGCTCGGCGAAGGAGAATCCCGCGAACGCCTACCGGAACGGGCCGCTCTACGCGGCATATACGGCAACGGCCGTGAAGGCGCTGTTCGATTTAGAGGACGAGAACATGTGAACCTGATGGCGATGCTGTCGTGGTCCTTCGAGTTTGAAAATGGGGATTACTTCGAGGGATATCGCACGCTGGCGACCCACGGCATCGACAAGCCGATTCTGAATCTCTTCCGGATGACGGGAATGATGGCCGGCGAACGGGTGATGACGACAAGTACAGGCGAGGTTCCGCTCGGGGAGCTTGTGAAAACGGGGGTGCGTCAGGCGCCGGACGTGGATGCCTTCGCAACAAAGTCGGAGCATGAAGCGGCCGTGATGGTCTGGAACTACCACGACGACGATTTAGCCGCGCCGGACGCCGAAGTGCAGTTCACGATCAAGGGAATTCCACCGGGAGTGAAGAAAGTGCAGCTCGAACACTACCGGATCGACGAGACGCACGGCAACGCATTTACCGCGTGGAAGAAGATGGGCTCTCCGCAGGCGCCAACCGCGGAACAATATGAGGAACTGAAGGCGGCCGGGCAGTTGCAACTGCTCACTTCGCCCGAGTGGCTCGACGTTACCGGCGGGAAGGCAACCATCGCAACGGCGCTTCCACGACAGGCGGTTTCGCTACTGCGGCTGGAGTGGTAGGGCGGCCTTGAGGCGACTGTCCAAGGGTGCAATCGCGAGGTTTCGCAGTTGCTTTGCGCCTCCGGCGGATTTATCCTTCTTGTTCTGATGGTTCCTATGTGAGGCTCCTCTGCGAGGCGGAGGAGCCAGGTTTTTTAGCTGCATCGAATTCTCAGTTCCCAAGTGGAGACAGGACAATGGCCCTCCAACCGATCACGTCAACACACGACAAAGCCGCACAGAACGGCGCGCACGCCGCGCAAGCCATTCCGGTGGTGCTGAACGGGCGCACGCTCGAAGCCAACCGGCGCATGGCGCTCAATCTCGACTGGGTCGACCAGGTGCGGGTGAACACCAGCGCGGTAGAGCGGCGCGCGGCTACGCAGGTAGCGCGGCGCACGGTGAAAAAAGATACCCAGGCGGCGTGGCTGCTGCGCGCCATTGCGTGCATGGACCTGACCACGCTGAGCGGCGACGACTCTGCCGAGCGCGTGCGGCGGCTGTGCGCCAAGGCGCGCAATCCGCTGCAGCGGCACATTGTGGAGGGTCTCGGCATCGAAGATTTGCACCTCACCGTGGGCGCCGTGTGCGTGTATCACACCTTTGTGGAGACGGCGGTGAAGGCGCTCGAGGGATCGGGCATTCCCGTGGCCGCAGTTTCGGCCGGGTTTCCTGCCGGACTGAATCCGCTGGCCGAGCGTGTCGAAGAAATTCATCGCAGTGTGGAAGCGGGCGCACAGGAGATCGATATTGTCATCACGCGCGCGCACGTTTTCAATGGCGAATGGCAGGCGCTCTACGACGAAGTTGCCGCGTTCAAGGAGGCGTGCGGTCCCAACGCGCACATGAAAGCGATTCTGGGAACCGGTGACTTGATGACACTGCGCAACGTGGCGCGGGCCAGTTGGGTAGCGATGATGGCCGGCGCCGATTTCATCAAGACATCCACGGGCAAGGAAAGCGTGAACGCGACACTGCCTGTTTCTCTCGTCATGATCCGGTGCATTCGCGAATATGCCGAGCGGACCGGCATGGCGGTGGGATTCAAGCCGGCGGGCGGCATACGCACGGCCAAGCAGGCGACCGACTGGCTCGCCCTGATGAAGGACGAGCTGGGCCGGCCGTGGCTCGAGCCGTCACTGTTCCGCATCGGCGCCAGCGGCATGCTGGGCGATATCGAGCGGCAGTTGGAGCATTATTTGACGGGACATTACTCGGCGACGTATCGGCATCCGATTGCGTAGGAAGAGGCGTCGATGGAGCAGGAATCAAAGTTCGAACTCCAACAGAGATGGATTGCCACAGCGGAAGCTGATTTGCGATTCGCCAAGCGCGGGTGCCTCATTTGGATGTCGTTGCTTCTCGCGACTGTTGCCGCACGTTTTTGCATTTCGGAATTCGCATCCAGGTCGTGGGCCATCGGCGCTGACTTATTGGGGTTGGTCCTGTTCGTGATCTTCTTCGCGAAGGCTGCATTGTGCGCTTCTGAAGCGCAAGATGCTGCAAAGTTTTTGAGCGAATGCCGTCGGGACTCGGGGACGTACAGACACCCCATAGCGTAGTTCATGAAAGCGCGGGTCGGGAGACCCGCACTACAGCCGGTCAGGAGATCGGCGCTACATTTTGGCCGTGACGATCAGAAGGAGACGCTGTGAGCATAGCGGAAAAGTTCCACACCATGGAGTACGGAGTCGCGCCGGAGGATCCGAAGGAAGCGGTTGCGTGGCTTGAGCGCCACCATCGCCGGTTCGACGAGTTCATAGGCGGCGCATGGGTTGCGCCGCGGAGCGGTGAGTACCAAACGACCAGCGATCCTTCAACCGGTGACGTGCTGGCCGAAGTCGCAAAGGGCAACATCGACGACGTGAATGCTGCCGTCGACGCCGCGCGCAAGGCGCAGCCCGGATGGCAAGCTCTGAGCGGCTACGAGCGGGCGCGGTATTTATATGCTCTCGCCCGCCAGGTGCAGAAACATTCGCGCCGCCTGGCGGTGCTCGAGACGATGGACAATGGCAAGCCCATCCGCGAGAGCCGCGACATCGATATTCCGCTCGTCGCAAGGCATTTCTATTACCACGCTGGTTGGGCGCAAATGCTCGAGTCAGAATTCCCGCAGTACACGGCGTGCGGAGTAGTGGGCCAGGTGATTCCCTGGAATTTTCCGCTCCTCATGTTTGCCTGGAAGGTAGCTCCAGCGCTGGCGGCAGGCAACACGGTGGTCATCAAGCCGGCAAAATATACGCCGCTGACGGCGCTCGCGTTTGCCGAGCTGGCGATGGAAGTCGGTTTGCCGCCCGGCGTGCTGAATGTGCTGACCTGCGATGCGAAAAACGGCCAGGCGCTGGTCGAGCATCCGGGGATCGACAAGGTTGCGTTTACCGGATCGACCGATGTGGGGCGCATCATTCGCAAGGCGACGGCCAACTCACCGAAAAAGCTGTCGCTGGAGCTGGGCGGAAAGTCGCCATTCGTGGTCTTCGACGATGCCGACCTCGACTCCGCGGTCGAAGGACTTGTCGACGCGATCTGGTTCAACCAGGGACAAGTGTGCTGCGCGGGCTCGCGCCTCTTGGTGCAGGAGCGCGTGGCCGAAACTCTTTATGCGAAAATCCGTGCGCGCATGGAAACGCTGCGCGTGGGGCCGCCGCTCGACAAGTCGATCGACATTGGCGCGATTGTTTCGCCGGTGCAGCTGGAGTCGATTCAAAAGATGGTAGACAACGGCGTGGCCGAAGGCGCGAAGTGCTGGCAGCCGACTTATGCAATGCCGGAAAAAGGCAGCTTCTATCCGCCGACGCTGCTGACCGATGTGCACCCCGCGGCAACCGTTGTGCAGGAGGAGATCTTCGGACCGGTGCTGGTGGCGATGACCTTCCGCACGCCGGCCGAGGCTGCGGAGCTCGCCAACAACACCGTGTATGGACTGGCCGCGAGCGTGTGGAGCGAGAACATCAACGTGGCACTGGACCTGGCGTCGCAGGTAAAGGCGGGCGTGGTGTGGGTGAATTCGACCAACCAGTTCGACGCGGCGTGCGGCTTCGGCGGCTACCGCGAATCCGGATACGGGCGCGAAGGCGGACGCGAGGGCATGCTCGAGTACCTGACGCCGAAATGGCTGCATGCTCTGCCCAGCGCGGCGGAAAAAGCAGTGAAGCTCGAGACGCCGGATGAGGAAGAAGGATTTACGGCGGCGGGTCCGGCTGGCAATCTTTCGATTGATCGCACCGTGAAGCAATACATCGGCGGCAAACAGGCGCGGCCCGACTCAGGCTACTCATTCCCGGTCTACGGGCGCGAGGGCGAACTGCTGGGCGAAGCGCCGCTGGGCAATCGCAAAGACATTCGCAATGCAGTCGAGGCCGCGCGCAATGCCACAGGCTGGGCCAAGACCAGTGCGCACAATCGGGCGCAGGTGCTCTACTACCTTGCCGAAAACATGATCCAGCGCCGCGACGAGATCGCGCATAGGCTGGCCGCGGTGGTCGGCGAGGAACAGGCGGCCGTTGAAGTGAATCTCTCGGTGCAGCGCATTTTCAGCTACGCCGGCTGGGCCGACAAGTACGACGGCCAGGTACACAATCCGCCGGGACGCAACATTGCCATTGCCATGAATGAGCCGGTGGGCGCGATCGGGATTTTAGCGCCATCGGAAGCGCCGCTGCTGGGACTGCTCTCTCTGGTGCTGCCGGCCATTGCGATGGGCAACACAGTCGTCGCAGTTCCGTCAGAAAAATATCCACTGATCATCGGCGACGTGTACCAGCTTCTCGACACGAGCGATCTTCCGGGCGGCGTGGTGAATCTGGTAGCAGGGAAGCCCGCGGAGTTGGCGAAGACCTTGGCCGAGCACGACGGCATCGAAGCCGTCTGGTGCTTCCGCAGCAACGAGGAAGCGACGTTTGTGCGCAGCGCGTCCATCGGCAACATGAAGCAGGTGTGGACCAACGACGGCCACGAGTACGACTGGTTCAATCCCGCGCAGGCCGAGGGCCGCTGGTTCCTGCAGCACGCCACGCAGGTGAAAAACATCTGGGTGCCGTACGGGGAGTAGCGGCAGAGACGCGAATGTGATTTGACGGAGAGAACCATGCTCGACCACATCATTCTGACTGTCAGCGATGTCGAGCGTTCGTTGGTGTTTTATGAGGCGGCATTGAAGCCTCTCCATATCAGATTTTTCATACCCTACAAAGGTGAAGGTGGCCACCCTGATCTGTGGGGATTTGGCGACGGCAAGAGGGCGTCCTTATGGCTCAAGCAAGGGAAGCCCGATCCTGCAGCGATCCACTGGGGATTTAAGGCCGAAAGCAACGCTCAGGTCGATGAGTTCTACAAGGCTGCAATCTCCGCTGGCGCAAGGAACAACATTTCACCGCGGGCACGAGTGGAGTACTACCCGGGATACTACGCCGCCGATGTATTTGACCCAGACGGGTACTCGTTCGAGGTGGTCCATAAGAGCTAGCGACCATCGGAGTCGACCCTACCCTAAGCCCTTCGAAAACTCGACGATGTAAATCGAATGTTGTTGAGTCCAGGCATTCCCTAATCATTTTCCGATGCAGAAAGTGGAGAAGATCAGGTTCAGGATGTCGTCGGGAGTGGTCTGGCCGGTGAGCGAGTCGAGAGCCCAGAGCGCGCGATAGAGATCGAGCAGGATCATCTCGTGGGGAATGGCGCCGGCGTTGGCCTTGGCGGCGTCGGCCAGTGCGGCGAGCGTAGTGGTGACGGCCTGATGCTGGCGGAGATTGGTGAGCATGCCGGGTTCGGCCGCGGCGCCGCCGGTGGCGAGCGCAAGAATGTTTTCGCGCAACGCGGCAATGCCTTCGCCGGTGATCGCGGAGGTTGAGATTGAGCGTTGCCCGATCCCGCAAATGCGAGGCGACCGCGGGGCACCCGGATTTCCGGACAGTGCCGATTCAACCAGATCGGATTTGTTGACGGCGACAATCGCCGGGCGGCCCTCGACTGCGGCCAGCAGACGTGCTCCTCGTCGTTGAGGGGTTGGGTGGCATCGAGCACGATGAGCACCAGCGCCGCATCGGCCAGAGCTTCGCGGCTGCGGCGAATGCCGAGCTGCTCGGCTTCTTCGAATTCGTCGCAGCCTTCGCGAGATGGCCTTCGCGCAGACCCGCGGTATCGACAAGCTCGATGGGAATGCCGCCGATGCGAGATGCGCTCGGTGACGAGGTCGCGCGTGGTGCCGGGAGTTGCGGTGACAATGGCGCGGTCGCGCTCGACGAGGCGATTGAAGAGCGAGCTTTTGCCGGCGTTGGGGCGGCCGACGATGGCGAGGGTGAGGCCGTCGTGAACAATGCGGCCGCGCGCAAAAGAGGCTTCGAGCGCGGCCAGCGGCGGAGTGAGCTCGTCGATGCGGCGCGCGATCTCCTGCTGCGGCGTCACGTCAAGATCGTCTTCGGCAAAGTCGATGCCGGCTTCGAGCAGCGCGATCAGTTCGACGAGCGATTCTTTACGGGCGCGACGCGATGGCTGAGCGCGCCGCCCATCTGGCTGGCGGCCTGGCGCGCCTGGGTAAGGGTTTGCGCGTCGATCAGGTCGCGGACCGCTTCAGCCTGCGTGAGGTCGAGGCGGCCGGAGAGAAATGCGCGCTGCGTGAATTCGCCGGGCTCGGCCAGGCGCGCGCCCAACTCGAGCGCACGGCGCAACAGCAGCTCCAGCACCACCGGCGAGCCGTGCGCGGCAATTTCCACCAGGTCTTCGGCAGTGTAGGAGTTGGGCGCAGCAAAGAAGGTGACCAGGGCTTCGTCGATGCGGGTGGCTTCGTCAAGCGTGCGGACTCGCCGCGCGCGGGTCCGTCGCCACATCGAGCACATCGGCCAGACGCGCGCGAGCGTGTTCGAGCGGATTGGCGCAGGCGCAGACCAATTGCACCGCGATCGATGCAGCCTCGGGACCGCTGAGACGCACGATGCCGATGCCACCGCGTCCCGGTGGCGTGGAGATGGCGGCGATGGTGTCGGTAATCGTGGCGGGCGCAGGCATTTCTTCCCCCAAGTGTAGTGCCGGAGGCGACGAAGCCCTAAGAACACGGTTCGGCCCCGGTAATTAAGGCGGCCGAAGGGGGAGAAATCCAATTCGGGAAAGTAACAGCGGATCCGAACCAATTTGACAGTGGCGCTGCCCGCGAGACTGCTCTACAGTTAAAGCGTCGACGTGCCTCTCGGCGGCGTTGATAGCTGCCCCTCCGGGAAGCGCGACCGGCCTGAGGCAAATGCGATGAAATCTGCGCGGTTAGCTACGCTCAAGTTCTTTGCGCTCGTGTTCCTGCTGTTTGGTCTGGCGGGCCTCATTGCGTCCGCCGCCATCTCCACGCATTATCTTGTCGTGATGCCGCAAAGACCCGATCCGGAAACGCTGCAAGTGGTTCCGCGCAGCATTCATGGCGTGACCGTCTATCAAACCACCGAAGAAAACCGCCTGCTCAATACCTGGGAGTTCACCTCGGTAGGAATTTTCCTTGTCGGCGTGACCTGAGCGTAATTTATCTGGAGAAGTGGGGAAGCATGCAAGTGCCCGCAGGTGAGGAACAAGAACAGCAACTCGCGGAAGATTCGCGGTGAGATGCCGAAGCCAATGCGCGGCGCGCTCCGTGCAGCGCTGCCCTCTACAATAAAGCGATGCCTGAGCTACCCGAGGTGGAAACCATCGCTCGCGGAGTGAACCGGCGCGTGCGCGGCGATCGCATTGTGCAGGCATGGTTTGGCAAGCGCCCGCAAACCTTCAAAACTCCGCCCTCACGGCAGGCGAAAGGCCTCGCGGGACGCACGATTCTGGCCGTGCACCGCACGGGAAAGCACATCGTTTTTGAGTTGGGTGCGGCAGCGCAGAGCGTCGACCGCGCGAAACCAATCGCGCAGTCTGATGCGCAGTGGATCGTGCATCTGGGAATGACCGGGCGATTGCTGATTGCGACGCCCGATGCTCCCGTGGCCCCTCATACCCATGCGCGGCTCGACCTGGCCAGCGGCAACGAGCTGCGGTTTGTGGATCCGCGCCGCTTCGGCCGGCTGGAGTTTCGCAACCTGCGCAGCCGCGCGAGACACGGCATTTGAAGCGCCGGGCGCCGAGCCGCTGACCATCGGCGCGGACGCGTTTGCCGAGCTCTTCCGCCAACGGCGCTTGCCCATCAAGGCGGCGCTGCTGAACCAATCCCTGCTGGCCGGGGTGGGTAACATCTACGCGGACGAGAGCCTTTTTCAGGCGGGAATCCGGCCGCGAAGGCGGACCACCGGCTGACCGCAGCGGAGCTGGAACGGCTGCGCCTGGCGCTGCGCGAGATTCTCAACCACGCCATCCGCCTCGGCGGTTCTTCTGTTTCGGATTATGTGGACGCCGAGGGCGAGCGGGGCTTCTTTCAGCTCGAGCATTGCGTTTACCAGCGCACGGGCGAGCCATGCCGGCGATGTCAGACGCCCATCCGGCGCATTGAGCTGGCCGGCCGCGGAACCCACTTTTGCCCCACTTGCCAGCGTTAAGTCGGCCGCCGGAGCTGTTCCAGGATTGAGCATCTACATTTTTCGGGATATTTCTTGGCCGAAAACTCCCGGAATCTATAAGGATGGCATAAGGAAAATACGATAAGCCTTTAATAATCAGCATAGTTACGATAGGCATGTTGATTGCTAGGTAATCAGCGCCAGTGATTGATCGGCTGCTGAAGGAAGGCCCAGCGAGCCAGAGATACACGGGATACCCGGCATGAGCAACCGCCATTGAGCGGCCCTCAAAAAAGGGAGAGCCAGCCGGGAAGCCCAAAGTTGGAGCGGTGGAGACAGCCACTGCCCATTACATAAGCTGGGAGGCCAGTGACCAGCATTTTAGGATGCAAGACGCCACCTTCAAAAGGTGGCGTTTTTCACGTAACAACGCATTTTATGCTGGTGCGTCTCACCTGATGAGCGGAGCCAGGTGACGCTTTCGTGGGAATCACGCCGGTCACTTCCCTGCGCTAACCCCCTTGCCAGTGGTGAGCCTTCGCTGTAGTATCAGAGTTGCCTATCAAGCGGCTGACGCGGGCCACCCGGGCATGGGTAGAGCAAGCTCGCCGTTGAGCAAAGAAACATCGCCAAACAGTTGAGATCTTTTAAGAGTGCACTGCGTGCGATAGTTGCTCATATAGGAAATGGCATCACCTGAGAAAAGCAGCAGCCGCGCCGAGTCGATACCGGCGAGCGGATAGAGTGGATAAACGACTCCCGCAATGAAAGCGGCAAGCGCATTTTCACAGAGGGTTAAGTGGTGGAAGCACGCACCAGAAAGCGCGTCTGCCGGCTGCAAATGAGGCCAGGCGAGAAGCGCCAATACGAGTGAATACCAGAGGCAACACGAGTTTGGATGAAGGCCGCGCGCTGCCGGGGATGTGCCGCATTTTCTCTCCCGAGCGGAGGGAATTGAGGCAAAAGGAAAGCGGTTGATTCAGCGTTTGCAGCACGCGCAAAGCAACGCACGCAAAGCAACGCATTTCGACCGGTTCCAAATTGAACACGCCCCATGCGCTCTAGCGAGACGCAGTTTTTTCTTAACGAAAACGCCACCAGACAACCCGGTTCCCGAGTCGAGCAAACTCTGGAACCGCTGAAATGAGCGAAGCACCAGGAAGTACACGCATCATGACAATAGAACCAACGCAGCCCCAGCCTGAACAGGGGCCGACTCCTGACAATGGTCAGGTGCAGTCGCAAGGGCATCGGCGCCGCCGGCGTCGCCGCAAGAATAAATCCAGCCAACAAGGCGCGATGCAGCCGCAGCAGGGGCAACCGCAAATGCAGGCTCCGCCGCAGATGCAATCGCCGCCCCAGCAATCCGCGCCGCCGCGGCCTCCCCATCAACGCCAGGGCCGCAAGAAAAAGTTCTTCCAGAAGGACAGGGGCCCCGCCGCGCAGCCCGGCAACAGCATCAACGCACCGCAGAACAAGCGCAGAGGTCGGCAAAAGGGCCCACGCATGTTTGTCGGCCCCATGGACCACAGCTATCGCGTGGTGAATGGGAATGTCGCCGACGGACCGCCTTCCACAATTCCCACGGCGGGCAACGGGCATAGCAGCGGGTACTATCCCGAAGTTTATGCGGGGCAGGCTCCGGCGACGGTTCGTGAAAACGCGCCCACGCGTATCTTCTGCTTCATTGAGGATCTCTTCTTCCTGGCCAAGATCCAGGAGACCGCGCGCAAACTGGGCGTGAAGGTCGAGTTCGTAAAGGGCGATAAGGAAGCCGTGGATCGGATTCTGGAGTTTCCTGAAAACGAGCGACCCGCATTGCTGGTGTTCGACCTGAACAATCTGAACGCCAAGCCCATGACGCTGATTCCCAAATTCAAAACCAAGTTCAAGAAGTCAGTTTCGATCATTGGCTTCCTGAATCATCTGCAGGGAGACCTGAAGATGAAGGCGCAGGAAGCCGGATGCGACGCGGTGATGCCGCGCTCGGCCTTCTCGCAAAGCCTGCCCATCCTGCTGCGCCGCTACGGTGTGGAAGAGGAAGAGGAGCAGGAGCGCCAGCCGGCGTTTTAAAAACGGGGAACAAGGGACCTGGGGAACAAGGGAACAAGAAAACGATGGGCGCGCTCGCATTGAGCGCGCCCATCGTTTTTGTGCAGACGCGTGGGCTTTCTATTGCCTTTTTCCCTTGTTCCCTCGTTCCCTGCCTCTCCTACCCCGGGGGCCAGGTCATTTGCCGCCCGCCCATCAAGTGCAGATGCAGATGATCCACCGTCTGGCCGCCATCTTCGCCGGTATTCACCACGACGCGATAGCCTTTCGCGAGGCCCTTGTTGCGGGCAATCTCCGCTGCCACACTCATAAGGTGACCAAGCAGCGCGTTCTGCTCCGAAGTAGTTTCGGCAAGCGAACCAATGTGCTCCCGCGGAACGATCAAAACATGCACAGGAGCCTTGGGACTGATGTCGGCAAAAGCGTAGACGCGTTCGTCCTGATAGATGGCAGCGGACGGAATCTCGCCGGAAGCGATCTTGCAGAAAAGGCAGCTCATGGCGTGATCAGTGTACACGGCGCGCCGTTCAGGCGGACTCGATGATCATGTTCGTGTGCGGCACGGTGTCGCCAAATATGAGATCGAATCTCCCTCACGAATCCTGACCAGCTTACAATGTCGCCATGGCTCTTTCCCTGCCGTTGCGCGTGATTCATACCGTGTGCTCGCACGATTGCCCCGACTCGTGCGCGGTGCTGGTCACGGTGAATGAAGAGGGCCGCGCGGTGAAGGTGGAGGGCGACCCGTCGCAGCCGGTGACGCAAGGATTTCTGTGCGGCAAGGTGGCGAAGTATCTGGATCGCGTCTACGCGCCGGACCGCGTTCTCTATCCAATGCGCCGAAAGCCCGGCATGACGAAGGCGCCCTTGCCCCGGGGCCATGAACTTGAAGCCTTTGAGCGCGTGAGCTGGGATGAAGCGCTGGACGCAATTGCTGCGCGACTCAAGGAGACAAGCGATCGCTACGGACCGGAATCGATTCTTCCGTACAGCTACGCGGGAACCATCGGCGTGCTGGGATACGGATCGATGGATCGGCGGTTTTTTCATCGCCTGGGCGCGAGCCAGCTCGATCGCACCATCTGCGCGGAGGCGGGCGGCCAGGCCTGGAACCTGGTGTACGGCAAGAAACTTGGCATGCCGACAGAGGATTTCCGGCTCGCGAAGCTAATTCTTGCGTGGGGCGCGAACATCCACGGCAACAACATTCACTTGTGGCCATTTGTGGAGGAGGCGCGGCGCAATGGGGCGCGGCTGATCGTGATCGACCCCTACCGCACGCGCACCGCGGCCGTTGCCGACTGGCATATTGCGATCCGCCCCGGCACCGATGTAGCGCTGGCACTGGGCCTGATGCACGTGATTCTCAACGAGGGCCTGGAAGACCGCGCCTACATTGCCGAAATGACGCACGGTTTTGAGGCTCTGGCCGAACGCGCGCGTGAATACACTCCCGAGCGCGTGGCCGCGTGGACCGGAATGACGGCGGGCGAGATTGAGCAACTGGCCCGCGAATACGCGACGACGCGGCCCGCGGCGCTGCGGCTGAACTACGGCGTGCAGCGCGCGGAGAACGGCGGAGCGGCGGTGCGCGCGATCGCAATGCTGCCTGCGTTGACGGGTGCGTGGAAGACACGCGGCGGCGGCGCGCAGCTTTCGATGTCGGGTGCTTTTGCGTGGGACAAAAAAGCGCTGGAGCGGCCCGATCTGGCGCTGGCCTCGCCCATTGGGCGGCTGGCACGCGTGGTGAACATGTCCGCGCTTGGCCAAGCGCTGACCACCCTTGGCCAGGACAGCGAATACGAAACAGTAGCGCCGGCCTCCCGGCCGGCTGTAGTGCGGGCGTCCCCGCCCGCGCGGAACGATGGTCCGGCGGTGCACGCGCTCTTCGTATACAACTCCAATCCCGGAGCCGTAGCGCCGAATCACAATGCAGTGCGTCGCGGCCTCGAGCGCGACGATCTATTCACCGTAGTGCACGAGCAGTTCTTTACCGACACCACCGATTACGCCGATTTTGTGCTGCCGGCGACGACATTTCTCGAGCACACGGACGTGCAGGGAGCCTATGGGCATTACTTCGTGCAGCTCTCGCAGCAGGCGATCGCGCCGCGCGGCGAGACGCGATCGAACGTGTGGCTCTTCGGGCAGCTCGCGCAGCGCATGGGCTTCACCGAACCCTGCTTCCGCGATACGCCGGAGGAAATGATCCGCCAGGCATTGGCGAGCGGCGCGGACGGCCATTCAACCAACGCGGGCATGGAGCACATCACGGTCGAAGATCTGGAGCGCGAGGGGCATGTGCCGCTCAAGTTTCATTCCAATCCTGAAGCGCAGCCGTTTCTGGCGTACACTCAAGGACCGCTTCCGACGCCGTCGGGCAAGATTGAGTTTTTCTCGGAGGCGCTTGCCGCCGCTGGTCTCGATCCGCTTCCCGGTTTCGTGCCTCCGGTTGAATCGCGCTGGAGTGAAGCCGCGAAAAACTATCCGCTTGAATTGTTAGCCCGCAAAAGCGACAACTACATGAACTCGACCTTTGCAAATCTTCCGGGGCATCGCAAAATGGAGACGCGGACAAACCAGAAGCTCGAAATCCATCCGCTCGATGCCGAGCCCCGCGGCCTGAGCGAGGGCGACCCGGTGCGCGTCTTCAACGATCGCGGCTCGATCGAACTGACAGCGATGCTGAACGCGCATCTGCCGGCAGGCGTGGTCGCGGCGCGGCTGGACTGGGCGAAGCTGCATCCCGGCGGCGCGAATGTGAACGCGCTTACGAGCGAACGGCTGACCGACATCGGCGGAGGAGCGACGTTTTACTCGACGCTGGTGGAAATCGAAAAGAGCGGCGAATAGGTATTCATCAGGGATTCCACCGCATTGGGGGCTAGGATGATTGTTTGGCTCATTGCTTTGGGAATTGTGCTCGTGGGCGTCGGCATTGTCATCGGTACAGGAATGTATGAGAGCCGGGTGGATAAGGAAATAGCCGATACCGCAGACTGGCTTGAGACAGAGGCCACGATTCAGAACGCCGTCATCGAGAGACTCGACAAATACACGTGGTACCCCAGCTTTGCATTTTCTTACTCGATTGGTGGCGAGTATTACTCCGGAAAGTTCTTCTTGAAAGCCGACCAGGAGCAGTCCGAAGAACTGATCAGAACCCTCCTAGGCCACAAATTCCCCGTTCAATATGATCCGAGCGATCCATCGGCTTGGTATATCGCAGAAGCGACCATATCGGGTTACGAGATCACTCAAAAGTTGAGTACCGAATACCCGCCGGACGCCGGACCATACAGAGGCGATGGCGGCGAACCGATCGACCTGAATCTCAATAGCTGAAATCCGGCGCAAACTGGCCAGCCCGCGCCAGTTTCTCTAAGAACAGGGACGCTAGCTCACCGCTTCTTGGCGCGTTCGCGCTGCAGCTCGCGGTAGAGATCGCTTTTGGAGCGGCCCAGTTCACGCGCCAGGCGCTTGAGAGCTTCTTTTTCGTCGACGCTGCCTTCGGACTGCATGCGCGCGACGCGGGCGGCAACAGACTCGTGCACGGATTCAGTGCCCTGCGCATTGCCGGATGATTTGGCCCGAGCGGGTGCTTCAACGAGCAGCGTGATCTCGCCGCGAATGCGATCGCGGGCAGCGAGTTCCCTGCGCACCTCGGCCACAGTTCCCCGCACAAATTCTTCGTGCATCTTGGTCAACTCGCGTGCCACCACTGTTTGAATCGTAGAACCCCACAGTTCTTCGATATCGGCGAGCGCTTCGAGAATCCGATGCGGGGCCTCGTAAAAAATCAGCGTGCGCGAGGTTTCGCGCGAGTCGGCTTTTTCGCGTGCAGCGATTTCCTCAAGAAACGTCCGGCGCGCGCCAGATTTTTCCGGCAGGAATCCGAGAAAGTGAAAGTCTTCCGTAGGAAGTCCCGAGGCGACGAGCGCGCTGATCGCCGCATTGGCCCCGGGAATGGAAAAAACCGGCACCCCGGCGGCAATGGCCTCGCGCACTACCCAACCGCCGGGGTCATTGATGGCCGGAGTTCCCGCGTCGGAGACAAGTGCGATCGCGCTACCGCCCTTTATCGCAGCAACCAACTCAACGGCGCGCTCGCGCTCGTTGTGCTCGTGGTAACTCACGGTGGGCTTGGCGATTTCGAAATGGTTGAGCAGCTTTTGCGTCTGGCGGGTATCTTCGCAGGCAATTCGATCCACGCCGCGCAGCACATCGAGAGCGCGCAGAGTGATGTCACCGAGATTGCCGATTGGCGTGGCGACAAGGTAGAGGCCGGGAGCGAGTGGCTTGGAGTCGGCGGACATGGTCGGCCTGTCGAGCTAAAGACCTTTCTAGCGATCGTATATCTCGCGGCGGTGGCCGACGCGAAGAGCCGGACAATAAGTCTCGCGTCCTCAATCTTACAAATAACACGCCAGTCGCCCACGCGGTACCTCCAGAACTCACCAAGCCGGGAGCCGCGAAGCGCTTCTCCAATGCTGCGTGGATCGTCGAGCACGGCTATGCGTTCGAAGAGAAACCGTTCGATGCGCCGGACAACTTGCGGGTCGAGCTTCTCCAAATCGCGCTTGGCTTCTCTGTCAACCTCAACCTTCCAGGTTGCCATGCTCCCTCATTATTTCTTCAAGGGGAATGGTGTGACTGCGCCCCGCGCGGAGATCCTCGAGACGCTTCTCGGCGATGTAGATGTCTTCAAGGTTGTCCAGGTGATTCAGCAGAGCTTCGCGGACGTAAAAGCTCTTGGCCCGGCCGGTGCGTTTGGCCAGTCGATCGAGTCGCTTTTCAATGGCTACAGGAAGCCTGACGGCGATCATGTTTGCACCTTGTTATACAAGTATAACAAACCGCCTGGATGTTGATTTGCCGCCACGACCGCGTGCCTTCAGTTCCCCGCTTCCTGGCGCTCGATGCGGCGCTGCTCGGAAAGCAGCGCCATGGAACTCATCAGGTTTTGCACACTCACGATGCCCACCACGCGCCCGCTCTCGGTGATGGGAATCAGCGCCAGGCCGTGGCCGGCCGTGAGGCGGCGAATCGTGGCGCCGAGCGTGTCCTCAGGCCGCGCCACCTGGAAGGCGCGCGACATGACCGACTGCACATAGCCGTTGCCGTCGTTGCGCAGAGCATCGACGATGCGTTGCCGCGAGACGATGCCAACGAGTTGCGGTCCGCGGACGACAGGAAATTCCTCCTGCAGCGAATGCACGCAACGGTACAAGGCATCGGCGAGAGTGTCAGAGGGCGACAGTGTGGCAAAATCCGTGAGCATCACTTCGCGCATGCACACGGTATCGACTACGGACTGGAAAAACACGCCCTGATCCTCAATTTGCGCGCCGATCATGACGAAGAAACCGGCCAGGATGAGCCAGGAATCGTGCAGCAACATGCCGCCCAGCATGGCGATGAGAGCCAGAGCCTGACCGAGGCCCGCGGCGGCACGCCCTGCAGGCGCCACGCCGTGCTTGCGTGCGAAGGCATTGCGGACGAGACGGCCGCAATCGAGCGGGTAAGCCGGAAACAAGTGCAACAGGCCGAGACCCAGCTGCATCCAGACCAGGCTGCGCAACAAGCTTTTAGGGTCAATGAGAGGCAGAGAAAGAAGCTGGATACCGCTGCTTGCGCCCAGAATGGCCGCGGCGGCGGTAAGCCCCGCAAACCAGTTGGCCAGCGGACCAGCAAGCGCGAGAACAAATTGCCCGGTGCCGTGATTGGCCTTCTCCTGGCTTTCAGGATTGGCATAGGCAAACAGTCCGCCGATGGGCAGCAACAGAATGGCGCGCAGCCGCAGACCCAGCACCGCAGCGACAACGAGACGCGCTGTCTCGCGAACGGCGACTGCCGCCACGAGGAGGATGAAGAGAGCCAGTCCACGCGGCCAGCCCTGCGGACCGCTCATGGCAAAAAGCACCAGCACCAGCAGCGGAAAGAAGATGTGGATGCGAACCTCCACGCCCATCCAACGGCCAAACGGAATGGACCATCCGCGCATTGTTCGATTGTAGAGCGTGCGAGGCAGCTTTTAGCTATTAGCTTTTAGCCCTTGGCTTTTTGCGCCAGGAGCTCGTGAAAGGTGAATCTTGGCTCGTGCCCAGTGATGCGCGGTTCGTGACCCCTGGCCCGCGATCGACCGGCAGTGGTAAACCATGCGTTCTCTGCTGTCAGCGAGCTCCCACCAGGCCGGTCCGTTATGCTGGTGGGCGATGCGGATCATTGCCGGAACGTACGGTTCGCGAAGGCTGGAGGCGCCGCCGGGGCTGAGCACGCGGCCGACCAGCGACCGCCTGCGCGAAACGCTCTTCAATGTGCTGGCCCCCCGCATCAACTTGCGAGTGGGGGCGAATCGAGCGCGGGCGCGGCGTTTCTGGATTTGTATGCAGGTTCAGGAGCGGTGGGCCTCGAGGCGCTGAGCCGCGGGGCCGCGCGGGTGACTTTTGTTGAACGCTCGCCAGTCGCGCTCAAAGTATTGCGGCGCAATCTGGAGCAGCTGGGCATCGAGAGCGGATTCGCGGTGCGCGCGGAGAGCGTGGCGGCGTTCCTGCGCGCCGCCGCGAAAGCAAGTCAAAAACCAAAGCCCCACGAAGGGGCAAAACCAAATCGCTACGAAGTAGTTTTCCTCGATCCGCCGTATGACGCGGCCAGAGGAGTATGCCGACACGCTGGGAGTGCTGGGAGAGACACAAGGAATTCTCGCGCCCCGAGCGCTGGTAATCGCCGAGCACCGGCGCAAGCAGAGCCTCGAAGACCAGTACGGCGGCCTGAAGCGGACGCGGCTGCTGGAACAGGGCGACGCCGCGTTGAGCTTCTATGAGGCTGTTGCCGCGCAGGCGCCAGCGAAGCTCCTTTAAATGCCGCGGACGGCCTCCGAAAGTTTTGCACTTTCACCTGTGAGCGGGGTCACTTTCAATGCCATTGACAGCGGAGGAAAGTAAGAGAAAAATGACGGGGCGAAGGAATTCAAGCCGTTTCATGCAGTCAACGGAGGAAACGTGAAAAACGCAGGAAAGATTCAGACTTTGGCGGCTTTGGTGTTGCTGGGCGCAGGCGGATTTCTGGCAGGTTGCAAGTCGGCTCCCGATCTGACGCAAGACCAGGCAAAGGCAATGATTCAGGCCAAGTACGATAAGGACCCTGGCACGGTATTCAATATTGCGGTCAACGATACCGGCATGCAGCAAGGCGTGCACGCCAACTATTGGCTTGGCGTCAAGCGCTATCCCAACGGCTATTGGGGCGATTTCAAGCTCACTCCGGACGGAGTGAAGGTTGTCAAGCTGCAAAACGGCGGCGATACCATCCAGTGGCGGCCGGAGGGCCCGAACGATCCAAATTACACGATCATCGTGGTGCCGCTGGTCCCGAGCAAACTCAAGATGCGTAATCCCGGCGATGTGGAGACCGTCGCGGACACAAGGACCGTGACTTACATGGAAGACGTCGATCTCAGTAACTTGCCCGCGCCATTGCAGGCCATTGCCGAAAACCCCTCCAATAAGCTGAGCACGAAACGCATGGCGACGTTTACCCTGGCAAATGGAGCCTGGACGCTCGAATCGATCCAGTAGCAGGCAACACGGCGCGCTCAAAAAGCCACTGGCCGGATACGAGAACGTATCCGGCCAGCGTGTTTCCGGGCGAATTCCCCCGTTGTTCATTGCTGCGGAGGGCCAGAAGGTGCACCGGACGGCGGGCCGGACGGTCCATTCGGCGCAGGACCGCCCATTCCACCGCCAACACCTACTACAGTCGCGGCAAAAACATCACCCTTGACTGCGCCCTCCACGCGGACGGTGTCGCCCACCTGAATATCGGCGAGAGTGATGGGGTCGCGACGCCGCCGGAAGGTGGTGTTTTCGTCGGCGACCACGGTGTGCGGAGCGTTGTCGAGCGAGCCGGTCAGGGTAATGGTGGTTCCGTTGATGGCCGTTACCTTGCCCCCCAGCCAGGTCTTGCCAAAGCTGGCCGCTAGCTCCTGCATGCGTTTGGCGGTATCGGGGTCAAGCTGCACAATGCGCGTCGCGCCCACCGATTTTGCGGTCGCGTCAATGTCGCCCGCCGCAGCGATGGCATCGCCAACCTTGATGTCGGTAGCCTTGATCTCCTGCGGGGGATTACCGCCGCCACCGTATCCGCCGCCGTTCCCGCCACGGCCGTAGCCACCACCCCCGCCATTTCCCTGGCCGCCTCCGCCTCCGCCAGCGCCAGGACCGCGCATGCCGGCCGGCTGCTTGGTAATGCGCGTATTGGCGCTGAAATGGACGGTATACACGTCGCCCGTCTCGGTCTTGATGGTGTAGTGATCGGCGCCAACCTCGGTGACGGTTCCCATCAGGCGGTTGCCGCCGCCCATGCCCCCGCGGCCACCGCGCTGGCCGTATCCGCCGCCATTTCCCCGGCCGGGGTTCTGGTTCGAATTTTGGCTGGTCGGCGGAACTGTACCTGGATCCTGAGCGACGGCTGCCGCAGCGAGGACTACTACGGCGAACATTGCGGGCAAAAGACGGAGTTTCATCAAAGCTCCCAAGGGGTCGCGAGGACCAACCTAACAGATAGACGTGTGAGAGAGGGCGGGAGACGACGCGCGATGTGATCGCGGCACGGGTCAAACCCTAGTTGTGCTGCTCGGCGAGAAGCTGTTTGAAGGCGGGGTTATCCCGAAGGCTGGCGAACTGGCTGTCGGCTTCAACCTTCTTGCGGGTCGTAAATCCTTCATCCAGGGCCATGCGGAGGTATTGGAGGGCGCAATCGGTATAGCCGGCGCGCGCGCAACCCGCCGCCATGTAATAGTTCACTGCGCCCCGATCCTGCACGGTCGAGGGATTCTGCACCGAGGGTCCATTATGGTCGGCAAAGATCTGCGGATCGATGGCGAGAGCCTGCTGATACGCCTCCCAACCCCTGTTGTATTTGTGTTCGGCCAGCAGGTTGGTGCCATAGTTCTTGAGAACGATCGCGGATTTGGGGTCGAGCTTAAGCGCCTTCCGGTACATGCGATCCGCCTGCCCATACTGTTTGAGCGAGGCGTAAACCGTGGCCAGGTTGTTCATCACTTGAGAATTCGTCGGATCGAGTTTAAGCGATTCCTTGTAGCAGCGGGCCGCGTCCTTTGCGTTGAACAGCATCTGGTAAGCGATGCCCATCTTGTTCCAAATGTCGGCCGTCATCTCGGGTGCGCTGGAGTAGGCGGCAATGGCGGCCTGGTAGCGTTGATGCGCAACCAGCGAATCGCCGAGCTGCTCCGGCGAGGGAGGCTTTTGGGGACTGGCTGCGGGTTTCGCAGGAGGGGTTGGACTGGTTGCCTGGGCGGGCAGAGCACGGGACGCGCCGAGCGAAATTGCGAGCAAGGGCATAAACAAAATCCAGCAACTTTGCTTGAGCCCGCGCATCTTCCCTCCTACTGACTCAAAGAGGGGGCGATTGATCTGACCGATCGTCCTCTGTTACTCGAACATTAGAACACTTAAGCAGGGCGAACGAAAGCCCTCGAGTTCTCACTTTGCCACCGCTCTTTAGGGGATCCGGTCCGGGCAATGAATTGCAGATTGAGGCAAAACCGCGCCGTCGCAGTGACGCGCGGCATATGCGGCGGCGTTCCCCCTCGGGTGGCGCGAGTTTTGCAGGTGGAGAAATGACAGCGAATTGTAATATCAATGGGCTACACTTTACCCCAGACGAGGAGGCCCTCGCTTGACCGCAATCACTTCCCCGGTGCTGTCTCCGAACCGGATTTCCGCTGCAATTTCCGCTCCGGGCGAACGCTTTCGCGCCGCGCGCCGCCAAACCATGCAGCTGTGCGAGCCGCTGACGCCGGAGGACATGATGGTGCAATCGTGCGCCGAGGCGTCCCCCGCCAAGTGGCACCTGGCCCATACCACGTGGTTTTTCGAGTCCTTCGTACTGCGCGAGTTTTTGCCCGGCTATCGCGTCTTCCACGCCGATTTCGCGTGGCTCTTCAATAGCTACTACGAGAGCTTTTCCGCATTTCCTGAGAAACGCCTGCGCTCGTCGTTTTCGCGGCCTGCGCTCGACGAGATCCTGCGCTATCGCGAACACGTGGATGCTGCGATGGAGCGGCTCTTTGAGCAGGAGCCTGAGCCAGAGGCTTTGCGGCGGATCGAGTTGGGCGCGAACCACGAGGAGCAGCACCTTGAGTTGTTGCTGACCGACATTCTGCATGCGTTCTACACGAATCCGCTCAAGCCGAAATACAGGGAACGAGGGAACAAGGGAACGAGGGAACAAGAAGACAGGGAACAAGAAGACAGGGAGCAAGGGAGCGCTCGCCGCGCTGACGCTTTGGCGCAGCGGGAGGGTGCGAGGGAGCTTCCAGCACCGCTCGGCTTCACGGAATTTGAGGGCGGGTTGCGCGAAGCGGGTCACGCGGGCGACGGGTTTTGTTTTGACAATGAAATGCCGCGCCACCGCGTGTGGCTGGAGCCTTATGCGCTGGCGGACCGCCTGGTCACGTGCAGCGAGTATGCGGAGTTCATGGCCGATGGCGGATACCAGAAGCCGGAGTTCTGGCTTTCGGCGGGGTGGGACGCGGTGAAGCAGAATGGCTGGCGCGCTCCCCTCTACTGGAACGCAGCGGAAGGCGACCCTGGGGAACAAGACCCAGGGAAAATGGATTGGACCGTCTTTACCCTTCGCGGCGAGCTGCCGCTCAAGGATCTCGAGACGACGCCAGTGAGCCAGGTAAGTTTTTATGAGGCGGACGCTTACGCCCGTTGGGCCGGGCTGGGGTTGCCCACGGAATTCGAGTGGGAAGCTGCGGCGGAGTGCCACCCGGTCGAGGGAAATCTCCTCAGTTCCGGAAATTTGATGCCTATACCCGCCACGAATCTCGTCCAGGACGAGAACGGTACGAAGTACCAGAATCGGGCGACAACGAAGTACTATGGGGACTGCTGGGTGTGGACGAGCAGCGCCTACCTGGGCTATCCGGGCTTTCATCCGCTGGACGGAACGCTGGGTGAGTACAACGGCAAATTCATGAGTGGACAGATGGTGCTGCGAGGTGGATCGTGCGTCACGCCTGCACGGCACATTCGCGCCACCTACCGCAATTTTTTCGCGCCAGAAACGCGCTGGCAGTTTTCCGGAATCAGGCTGGCGAAATAGCGAGTTTCAGGCGTGAGTGATCGGCTGGCGATGTACCGGGCAGCTCACTGATCTCGAAACCTGACACCTGCAACCTAATCTTGTCGTAACGAACAGAAAAAGACATCGTCGTCCGGGTACCTGCATCTAACCAAAAAACATGAGCGCAGCAGCTTCCCCTGCCGTAGCCCCACAAATCGACGAACGCGTGATCGCAGCGGTGCGCGAAGGCCTCACCGCGCAGCCCAAGCGTCTGCCTGCCTGGCTGTTTTATGACGAAGCGGGCTCGCGCCTGTTCGACGCCATCACGGAACTGCCTGAGTATTATCTAACCCGCACAGAACGTGCCATTTTGGCAGCGAACGCGGCCGCGATGATTACGCAGGCCGCGACTGGCGCCCGCCTGCGCATCGTCGAACTGGGCGCGGGATCGGCCGATAAAACGCGCGTGCTTCTGAAAGCAGCAACCGAGCTGCAGGGCGCGGTGCTGTACGAGCCGGTAGATGTTTCGGCCAGTGCTCTCGAAGGCGCAAGGCAGCGCATCGAGCGCGAAATCGCAGGCGTGACAGTCGCGCCGCGCGTCATGGATTACACCGACGGCGACGGCAGCCGATTGCACCTGGGACCTGTGGATTGCCGCGAGCGCCGGCTTGTGGTCTATATCGGATCGAGCATCGGCAACTTTGAGCCGCATCAGGCCGCCAAAGTGCTGCGCCGCGTGCGCGCGGGACTGAAGACGGGCGACAGCTTGCTGTTGGGCGTGGATCTCGCCAAGGACGATTCCACCCTTCTGGCGGCCTATGACGATGAGGCCGGCGTAACCGCCGCGTTCAATCGGAATTTATTGGTGCGTCTGAACCGCGAACTCGATGCCGAGTTCGAGCTGGAAGCCTTCGCGCACTGCGCGGTATGGAACGAAGCTCGGTCGCGGATCGAGATGCACCTCAGAAGCCGCGGCGCGCAACGCGTAGAAGTGGGCGCGCTCGGCCTGACAGTCGATTTTGCCGCAGGCGAGAGCATCCACACCGAAAACAGCTACAAATACCGGCCCGGCCAGGCAGAAGCACTATTGGCCGACGCAGAATTCCGCACCGAGGCCACCTGGACAGATGCGCGCGGCTGGTTCGCGGTCTCCCTGGGGCGCGCGGTGTAAGCATTTTCAGCGCTTCCATCCCGGAAACAAAGGCCGCTTCCAGGGACCCGTTGAAGCGTCCGACTGAAAAATTCATTGCGTCAAATGCCTGCAAGGCCTAGCCAATGATCGCTGCGCCCGCGGCGCGGGATTGCGCGCCCTATTCAGATTCTTGCGGCAGGCGCGCGCGCCGGAGGCGCAATGGTATTTAGCCCCGCGCTTCAGCGTGGGGAAAACGGGCCGTCAACGGTCCGAGTCCCGTAGGGACGATGCCGCTCCGATCAGCCGAACACGTAGCGCTCATCGTATGCGATGCCGCAATTCTTCAGCAACGCGATGAATTCCTGCTCAAAATTCCGCTTGCGATGGTGCCGTTCCTGATTCTGAATGTATTTCCTCACCACGGGCACTTGCGAGGGACTTACGCTGAAAGCACCGTATCCCCCCTGCCAGCAAAAGCTTTGTCCCATCCAGCGCGACGAGCTTCCTTTAAGTTTCTGGACTGCGCGGGCGAGCGGATACTGCGCCGGCAAAATGAAGAGCAGGTGCAAGTGATTGGCCGTGCCCCCGGCGGCGACCAAGGTAAAACCTTCGCTGCGCGCAATCCCGCCGAGATAGGCGTGGAGTTCGGTGACGCGGTTGGCGTTGATTTGCGGCTTACGGTCCTTCGTACTGAATATGCAATGAATGAAATTGCTTGCGTATGTGTGCGCCATGCTTGCACCGTCCCTACGGGACTCCCATTTTATATGGGTTCTCTTTCCCCACGCTGAAGCGCGGGGCTAACCACCATTGCGCCTACGGCGCGTTTGGAGACGCAATTTCTCGAACGCATCGCCACTCACGCCTACTTCGGCGCGGCAATCCGCACCAGCAGAATGTCATGACTCGCAAGCTCAATCGGCATGTTGTCGGTGAGCGTGATGTCCTTGCCGGTCCAGAGGTCTTTGCCCTTGAGCGGGCCGTGCAGGCCGAGCTTGGCCAGGCTTAGATGGAACGGATGGCTCGAGTAGCGATCAGCGCCGGCGTCTATCACTGCAATCGCCATGGCTCCGCCAGAAAGATGCCGCGTCCATACGTCGATCTCACCGTCGGAGTAGGCGCGCGTCGCTTCGTGGCCCAGGCGATCCTGATCAATAGCAATCACGTCGCGATTGGTGAGAATGGCGCGAACCTCGGGCGTCATGTTGGGCAGGTCGTTTCCGGCCAGAAGCGGCGCGGCGAGCATGGCCCACATCGAGAAGTGGGTGCGATTCTCCGCCGACGACAGATAGCGGATTTGATTATTGGACCCTGACGTCTGGCCATTACCCACCTCGAGCATGTCGGGATCGTTCCAGTGGCCGGGCCCCGCGTATTTCGCCAATCCAGCCTGCTCGTTGAGGATGGAGTAGATGCTTTGCCAGTTAGGCTGGATGTCGCCGGTAGTGCGCCACAGATTGGCGCCGACCGACGGGCCCCACTCCCACACTGCGTCCCAGCCATATTGGCAGAATGAGTAGACGATGGGACGGCCGGTGGACTTGAGCGCTTTATTCATCTTGTCGTAAGCAGCGACCATCAGGCGCATCTGCGCGGCCTTGTCATCGGGCGCTTGCGCAGTCATCACCGCGGTGCGGAAGGTGCAGAGATCGTATTTCAGGTAGTCGATGCCCCATGAAGCATAGAGTTGCGCGTCCTGCACTTCGTGGTCCAGCGAAGCGGCGAAGCGCGCGCAGGTCTGCGGCCCCGGCGATGAGTAAATGCCCAGCTTGAGCCCCTTGGAGTGCACATAGTCGGCAAGCGCCTTCATGTCAGGGAATTTGGAATTCGCGTGCAGCACCCCGTTGGCGTCGCGGTCTCCCTCCCAGGTGTCGTCAATGTTGACGTAGATATAGCCCGCGTCCTTCATGCCTGTCGAAACAATTTGGTCAGCCGCATTGCGAATGTCCTGATCGGTGACCTTGTGCCCGAAATAGTTCCAACTGTTCCATCCCATCGGAGGCGTCTGCGCCACCTCCACCTGCGGTGGAGCAGACTTTTGGACGTGTGCGTGTGGGGCTTTCGGCGTGGATGTGGTTTGAGAGATGGCGGCAAACGGGCATAAGGCGAGAACGGCGGCAGCGAGGACTGCAGAACTACGCATGAAGGGATTCTCCTGAAAACATTTTCAGTGGAATCCTATCGCGCTGGACTGGATTTGGGCAAAGGGCAGCGCTGGGGTCAAGCGAATAAGGGAGCGGCAGTGGCTTCGCGCGGGGCTAATCGTCGTCTTTGTATCCCAGCAACACTTGCACGCCGATGTAGGCGATCCAACTGGGCTGGCCGTTGGTGCGCGTGACGCTCTGGATGGAGCGCCCTCCCAGGAAGAGCAGGCGGATGTGGTTGGCGTGGTCGAGAGACTGGCGCCCGCCGATGTCGAGCGTAAAAGAGCGCTGTTTGGGATTGCCGTTGATGCGATTGGCATCTTGCAAGTCGTAGAGTTCGGCATAGAGCTCGGTGCGGTCGTTGAACTGATGGCCGGCGATCAGGCCCCGTCCCCATTGGCTGGCCTGATTTCTATTGCCGATCCATCGACCCACTTCGCCGTCGAGCGCCAGCCATCCGACTTGCGCTGCGAACTCGATCGGCAAATAGTAAGTCGGCCCGGGAACCACGATGCCGCGCTGTGCTGCGCGGGTGGGATTGTTGATCGAAACCTGGGGATACGTGCCGAGCGAGAAGAGCAGGTTCGCGTCGGTCGGCGGCTCGCCTGAGCGGTGATGCTCGTAGAAACGCCACTTGACGCCCGGAAACGACTCGCCGAGATCCACGCCCGTGGAGTTATTGGCGTTGGTGGCTGCCGCCAAAGGCAGCTCGTACTTGAGCTGAATGCGATCGCCCCAGCCGTAGTTCAAATCGATGTCGGGGATTTCGTAGTAGGACTGGCCTGGATTATGGTTGGCGACCCAGCCGAAGTTAATCTCCCAGTGCCGATTGCCGGGCGTGCCGGGATCGTCGGTGATGAACGGGGGCCCTCCCTGCGCGTGGGCAGCGGCTGCGCCGGCGAACGCCAAGACCAGCAAGAGGATGGAGAGAAGATTGCGCATCGGAGAGACAAGAGTTTTCCCGCGATATAAGTGTAAGCGCATAGCAGGAAGGTTCGAATCAAAGGTAGCATTCCGGCGCGAACGCGCCGCGCAAGGTGTCCGGGTAAAGATGCCAGGTGAACGTTTACAGGAATATGCTACAATGCTGACAGTAGTTACATTGTAAGCGAAGCGATGAACACAACCCCCTCCATTGTCGTAAGCATGCGCCTGCCAGCGGAGAGCGGAAAACGCCTCAAGCGTATGGCCAGCCGCCACGGCTGGACGGCCAGCGACGCCAGCGCACGCCTGGTGGAAGAGGGATTGCGCCGCGCGGAGTTTGCCTTCATCGATTTCCGCGATTCCGCGGCAGGCCGCCAGGCTTATGTGCAGGGCAGCACGCTGGCAGTGTGGGAAGTCGCCCTGCTGCTGCGAGCGTACAAGCAAGATGCGGCGGCCGTGGCCCGCCACCTGGGCTGGCCCGAAGCGAAGGTACGAGCTGCGATGCACTACGCCGAGGCATTTTCCAGCGAAATTGGCGATGCGCTGGCCGAAAACGATGCCGTGGACTTGAAGGCACTGAAGCGGATGCTGCCCCAGGCCGAGGAATTTGTTGCTCGGCGCCCCAGGAACTCGCGCGGACAGTGAGATGCTGAAACTCCTGCTCGACGAGCATATTTCGCCCGCGGTGGCCACAGGGCTGCGACGGCTGCGGCCGTCAATTCATATTTGCGGCCTGGCAGGGTGGCGAGGCGGGGCGTTTCTCGGCCAGGATGACGCCGTCTGTTTGCGTCGCGCCGCGGAGCTTCGCTGGACTTTGGTCACCTATGACCGGCGGACAATTCCGCCGTTGCTCAAAACCTGGGCCGAGGCCGGCCAGCACCACGGCGGCGTCATATTTATCGACGAAAAGACGATTTCACCGTCCGACGTTGGGGGCCAGGTTCGCGCACTCGCCGCACTGTGCCGACATGCTGCCTCCTGGGACTGGGCCGATCGGATCATCTTTTTGCGACGGTAGCGCTCCACGAAAGGCTTGCAATGATTTTCTTTTTGCCCCCCGCCTCCCCGCCTTGCCCCCTCTCTGCGATACTTATTTCTTATGCCTATTGAAGACCTGCAGAAGTCTGCACAAACAATTGCCGGATTCTTGAACACTTTGAACAAGCTGGGCGGAATGCGCCTGAAATACCGCATCTCGGCGGGCGAAGTCGCGCGCGAAGCGGAAGGCGGCGAAGCGCGCCAGATGATCAACGTGGAGCTGGCCGGTCCCGATGTTCCGCTTGTCATCCAGCACAACGGTGAGTTGTTGAGGGCTATCGAGACCCTCGCCTCGCAGATGCTGCGGCTCGATCATCACGAGCACCACCTGGTGAGCTTTGACGCCGCGAACTTCAAGGCCCTCCACGCGCAGGAGTTGCAACTGGCCGCGGAAACCGCCGCGGAAAAGGTGCGGCAGTCCGGGATGCCCTACAGTTTTCCGCCCATGAACAGCCGCGATCGCCGCATGATGCATATGGCGTGCAAGGGGCTCCAGGGCGTGGAGACCGCCAGCGTGGGCGAAGGCACCGACCGTTTTCTCGTGATCTTTCCCGAGGGCAAGACGGATATGCCCGTAGCTCCGCAGGTGAAGCCGCGCGGGTTTGGCCGGGAACGAAGCGGCCCTGGCCGCGACCGAGGCGGATTCGGCCGCGATCGCAGAAGATAATCGAGCGCGGTCAATCCCGGAAGCTTCGCCCCAACTGAAGTAACATTTCTCCATGAGAATTGCGAAATCCCTGTTGCTCGCGCTCGTTGCGTTGGCTTGCGCGTCCGCGTGCCCGGCGCAAAAGCGCCTGGTGCTGATCGATCAGGACGGCTCCGGTCCCGGCGGATCGGACCAGATGGCGATGCTGGCGCTGCTGCAGGCGCCTGACGTGCAGGTGCTGGGCATCACCATCGTGACCGGCGACGCATGGCGCGACGAAGAGACGCTGCACACCCTGCGCATGCTGGAGCTGACCGGCCACGCCGACGTGCCTGTGGCGCGCGGCGCGGTGTTTCCTCTGGTGCGCACCCAGGAAGAAACGCGGCTGCAGTCGGCGATCGATGGAAAAGTGACGTGGCTGGGCGCGTGGGGTCGTGGCGCGACAAATCTAACCGAAACGGGAACCGGCGCGCCGCCGGCGCATCTTGAATCGCACTCGCCTTACGAAATTCCGCCCATGCCCGAGGGCATGCCCACCACGAAGCCGATCGACGAAGACGCTGCGCACTTCCTCATCCGCCAGGTGCATGCGCACCCGCATCAGGTGACGATTTACGCCGCCGGGCCGCTGACGAATGTCGCTCTCGCGATCGCCCTCGATCCGGAGTTTGCCGGGCTGACCAAAGGCATCGTCATCATGGGCGCAAGCATCCGTCCCGAGACCTCCGATCCCGAATTCGCCACCGACCCGCGCCACGAATTCAATTTCTGGTTCGATCCCGAGGCGGCGCACATCGTGCTTCGCGCCGACTGGCCGCGCATCGACATCACCACCGCGGACATTTCCGTCAAAGCCCCCTTCACGCAGGCCATGGTGGACGCGATCGCGAAGTCGCAGACGCCGGCGGCAAAATACATCGCCGCATGGAGCCAGCAGCGCTACTACATGTGGGACGAGCTCGAAGCATGCGCGTGGCTCGATCCCTCGATCATCACGAAGCAGCAGGTGGTGTACATGGATATCGACCTCAGCCACGGTCCCAGCTACGGCGACACGCTCACCTGGCCGGAAGATCTCAAGCCTGCAACCGGCGTGCGGCCGGTTCATGCGCAACTCGATTTGGATTTGCCCCGCTTTCAGAAGATGTTTGTCGCGCTCATGACGCAGACGGATGCAAAATAACTCAACCAATGGAAAGGTCTCCGCGGAGGTGCAGGATGACGCAGGAATCGATTCTGGGGACAAGCAAGCTGGTCGCCTTTGCGGCCACAACAGATCCAGAGAAGGCGCGTGCGTTCTATGAAGGCATGTTGGGACTGCGGCTCATAGAAGATGAAAAACCGTTCGCGTTGGTCTTCGACGCCAATGGAATCATGCTGCGCGTAACGGCAGTTCGCGAACACAATCCGGCGCCGTTTACTGTGTTGGGGTGGGATGTGTCGTCAATCGAGCAGACGGTGGACCGGTTGACTGCGGCAGGTGTCGAATTTCAGCGCTATCCGGGAATCAACGATGGCGATCCAAAGGGGATCTGGCAAGCGCCGGGCGGAGCGCGGGTCGCCTGGTTCAAAGATCCGGACGGAAATGTACTAAGCGTGACGCAGTTTTAGTGTCAATCAACCATCGCGATTGAGATTCTCGACGCCTTAGCCTAATTCGCTGACGGGCCTTCGGCGTGATCGATGACGTACACGGCGCAGGGCGCTTTTTTGGCCTCGAGCTTCAAGCCCAACTGCTCCCGAATAGCTGTGAAAATGCCCGGCGGCGGATCGACCGCGTCGGGACGCAGCCGGCTTTCGTCCGAGGTCCACGTCCACTTGAAATCCCACTTGCCGGCAAGGCCGGTCTGATCGACGACAGGGCGGTCCAGGAAGTACTGAATGGAAAATGCGAACTCGCTCATGGACCGGTTGGTAACGAACTGCGTAACCACCCCGCTGTGCATCTCGTCGTTCTCATTGCCCCGCTCATTGGGGTCGCCCTGGCTTCTGGCGGCCTTTGGACCATCGAGCGCGACCGTAAGCACATAGACAGGCATCACCTGCGTCTCACGGTGAAATTGCAGGGCGAATCGCTCTGCCAGCAATTTTTGTACGATGCTCTGCATCTGTTTCAGGTTCGGATCGCCATCGGTATCGAGAACGCCCTCGATGTCGTAGTGCTCTGCTGCGGACTGCGGCAGTTCGCCGATGACCTGCCTGGGATGAGCTTCGTACGCAAAAGAGAACATCTGACGCAGCGTCTTGTTTTCAATGGTCAGCCGCCTGCCCTGCATGTGATATCCGGCGCTGGTGCTGTCGGGATCGGCGAGTTTGATGCTCGCAACTTCATACGCGGGGTCGGCATCGGCGGCCATTTTTTTTTGGCGCTTCCGGTTTCGGCTGCGCGGTCTGCGCGGCGACGGCGTGCGAAAGCGAGGTCACAAGCATCACGCCGCGCAACACCACCCGGCCCGCGACAATCAGAAATCTGCCGCTCACTGGCTGCCGCCTTGCTTGGATTGCGGATCGGGGTTGACCTTGGGGGCCGCGTTCGGCTTGGGCCTGGGATCGGGCCTGGGGTCGGGCCTGGGATTCGGGTTGGCTCTGTGCTTTTCCTTTTCCATTCCAATGTCGCCGAGCGCCCCCAGACCACCGAATCTCCTCAACATCCCCAGTTGATCCATGCGGATGGTGCCGAGAATCAGCACGATGCTCAGTTCTCTTGGTTCGGTCGTCAACACAAACATGCCGCGCGCTTCGCCGTTGACCTGCTTCACCAGAACCTCGCTGGTTCTGCCCTCCTCGCGCGAGCGCACAATCGGCGTCCACTCGGGAGTCTCAAAAACCTGGCGCAGCTTCTCGACATCGTCCATGGAGTACTGGCCGTCCTTATCGAACTCATAGTGGCGCACATAAATGCCGTCGAGCCCGCCGATCAACTGTTTCGCGGTTGACTCATCCCTGTCCTGGCCGTTCATCACAGTTCCCGCGTAGCCGAGCATGTTCTTGTCGAGTGTCACTTCGGTGACCTTCGAGGCGCGCGCGGCCAGCTCCTTTTCAACGGGCGAGGGCAAGGGCAGCGGCGAGGGTTGCGGTGCAGGTTGCTGCGCCCATGCGGGGCAGAGGAACGCCATGGCTCCCAACGCGATCAAAAACTTCCGGCTCTTCATGTTCAATTCTCCTTCTTCGTTTCTTGGGCTCAGTCCGTTTCGTGAGCGATAACTACTGTGTATCCCGGTCGTGATCCGTGAGCTGCGCATTCACCTGCTGCAAAGCCTGACCGGCGACGCGCAGTGCCGTGAAGACCTGCTGCCTGGCCTCTTCGGCTCTGCGCTTCTCTACTTCGTGATGCCAGAACCCGGCGCCGCCCGCGACGGCGGCGAGAATCAGCGAGGCTGCGATCCGCTCCATCCAAATCATGCGGCGGCGCGAGCGGCCCGCTTGCTGCCAGAGACGTCCCACGATCTTGCGCTTCAGGTCCGGCGGCGCCGGCCGGCGCGCCAAAGCTGCCTCGAGCTCGCGTTCGAAATCGGCAATATTGTCCAACGGTTCAGGCTCCACGCACATACTCCTTCAAATGGATCGCGGCTTTGGCCCGCAGCAGCTTCAGTCCGCGCTGCAAATGGCTCTTGACCGTGGCCAGCGGCGCGCCCATCGCGGCCGCAATCTCTTCCGGCGTCAGGTCCTCCTGGTAGCGGAGAACAAGCGCCGCCCGCTGTGGCTCGGGCACTGTGGCCAGCAGGCGTTCCACGCGATCGGCCAGCGGCGAGCCGCGTTCCTCTGCTCGCGCACCGTGGGCCTCGTCGATCTCCACCCATTGGTCGACGCGGCGCACGCGCCGCCTGCGCAAAGCATCCGCTGACCGGCTCATGGCCACGCGCCGCAGCCACAACAGCGCATGCAAAGGACTTTCGATCTTGCGCAAATGCCGGTCCAGCTCCAGAAAAACATCCTGCGCAATCTCTTCTGCCAGACCACGGTCGCTGGTCATGCGCAGGGCGAGCGAAAAGACCATCGACTGGTGCTCGTCGATAAGTTGCTCGAAATCGGGCTGCCAGGTTCCGGCCATAAATCGCTGCTACCTAGTATTCCGCAAAGGTGCGCGGGATGGGATGCAGAGAGTTACGCGATTGGGGCGGGAAGGTTCAGAAAAGCAGGGAGCAAGGGAGCAAGATTGGCTGGTTCCTTGCGTTCTTGGCACCTGGAACCTGCCCCTGGCTTTCGGCCTACACTGTTGGCTATGCGACGGAAGACGTGGTTGTTTGCGTTTGTTTTGGCGGCCTGCGCCGCGGCGCGCGCGCAGTGGGAGATCGAGAGCTCGGGCACGACAGCCGATCTGCGCGGCATCGACAACGTGGGCGGAGGCGTGGCGTGGGCCTCGGGCACGAACGGGACTGTGCTGCGGACCGAAGACGGCGGGTATCTGTGGCAGGCTTGCGCCGTTCCGCCGGGCGCGGAGCATCTGGACTTCCGCGGCGTGCAGGCGTTCGATGCGAATACGGCGATCGTGATGTCGAGCGGTAAGGGCGATTTGTCGCGACTCTATAAGACGACGGATGGATGCCATACGTGGACGCTGGTGTTTACGAATCCGGATGCGGGTGGTTTTTGGGATGCGATTGTCATGACAGATCGCAACATCGGCATGGTGATCGGCGATCCGGTGCACGCCGGGACGGAGGCGGGTAGTTTGGTCCTGCGTAAGAGCCGATTCGTATTTCCCACCTACCACACCATCGACGGTGGCCAGCATTGGAGTCGCAACGACCACGACCGGATGCCTGCACGAGTTGGGAAAGATGCCGAGCCCGCAGAGGGTATCTTTGCTGCCAGCAATTCATCGCTCCTGCTCCTCTCGTACATGGAACTCTTCGTAACCGGCGGCCCAGACAGCGGTCTGCGAGACTCGCAATACTTCTTCGGCGAGACGCCGGGCTCGTGCCATGATGCTTGCGATCACGCCACTGAATCGGATTCCGTGTTAGCGACAGGCGACTCGGCCGGCGGGTTCTCCCTGGCAGCCAACCAGCATTTCTCGTTTAATGGTGAGGGAGTGCCCAGCTCCCTTGTTGTTCTCGCCGTCGGCGGCGACTATAAACTTCCCTACGGAACGGCCGGCAACGCTGAAATCTGCCGTCCCCAGCAAGTAGGCACGCTGGTTCGATTCAAATGCGACAATCCGGCCAGCCATCCGCATGGCTACCGCTCCGCCGTTGCATACGACGCCACGAGCAAGACTTGGATCACGGTGGGCCCGAACGGGACGGACATTTCGACGGACGATGGGAAGAACTGGCGCGCGCTGCGTCCCGATCCGGTGATGCACGAGGCGCCTGACGCCGATCGCGATTGGAATGCGCTGTCTCTGCCATTTGTTGTGGGGCCGCATGGGCGGATTGGGAAACTTCGGGCTGGCGCATTGAGCGCTGCGGGGAAATGACGGAGCGTGGGTCTGGAGACCCACGCTACAGCCGGCTAGGAAGCCGGCGCTACAAGGCCGAGGCCGGCGCTGCTTCAAAACAGATCGGGAATGCTGTTGAATGCAATCCGCGTGGGCGCTGCTTTCCAGGCGGTGAGCATGGCGGCGGGGGCCAGCGTGCTCATGCCGTACTTGTCGTTGATCTGGTCCATGGTGGCGAGCAGGCGCGTACGGCTCTGCTCCTCTTCAAGGCCGTCGAAGAGCGCGAGCGTGTGCAAACGGTCGGGAACAAGATTGTTCAGCTGCACGCCAATGAAATAGGGATGCTGGAATTGCTCGCCCGCTGGTTGCGAGTCCCACAAACGGCGCAGCGCGGCGATGAGGGTTTGATTGTCCTGGCACTCGTGGAGCTTGATCTCGCTGCGCCAGCCGCGCGCCGGTACGCCGAAGCGGGAAACGGGCGTGTTCTCACCGCGCGGCACTGCGAATCCAATCGCGAGGCCGATGTTCGAGGCCCACAGGCCCTGCGAGCGCAGGCGCATGGCGGCTTTGTGGAGCAGCTTGTGCGCCACGGCCCAGGCTTTTTCCGGGGTGCGCATCTCCGGCGCGAGCACGTGGGAGTGGCTGATGGACTTTTGATGTTCGAGCTCGCCCATCTCGAAATCTTCGCCGCGCAGCCAGTGCCAGAGCCGCTGGCCCCACACCGATCCCCAGACTTCGCCGGCCTGCTCGCAATCGAGCGCGAGCAGTTGGTCCATGGTGCTGAGGCCTTTTTCGTTCAGCCGCTTCTCGGTGCGCGCGCCGACGCCGGGCAGATCGCGGAGAGTGAGCTGGCGTAGCGCTTCAGGAAGAAGGTCGAGGGGGAGGGCCACAAGACCGTCGGGCTTTTCCATGTCGCTGGCAATTTTCGCGAGGTAGCGATTGGTTGCCAGCCCCACCGAACTGCGCAGCATGGGACCGACGCGTTCGCGGATTGTTTGCTTCACGCGCATGCCGAGATCGATGGCGGCGAGAAGCGGTCGCTCGCGCCCGATGAGGCGGCACGCCATCTCGTCGATGGAGCAGACAGCGGTGACGGGCACGCAGCTTTCCACAGCTTCGACGACGCGATGGTGGAAATCTGTGTAAATTTCGTGCCGCGCCTCGACGAGAACGATCTCGGGGCAGAGACGCTTGGCGTCGGCCACGATGGTTCCGGTGCGCACGCCGAAGGCCTTGGCTTCGTAACTAGCCGCAATGCAGCAGGTGGTATCAGCCATCATCGGCACCACGCCCACGGGACGCCCGCGCAGCTCCGGCCGCGCCTCCTGTTCGCACGAGGCGAAGTACGAATTGAGGTCGACAAAGAGCCAGTTGAGCGAAGAATCCTGAGCGGAATCCGCAGCGGCAGCTTCCTCCAGCTTGCGTTCCGATTCAAGGCCCAGGTTCACGAGCTCTTCAGGCCACTCCTCAGGAGCGGGCGTGAAGGCCGGATTCGGTACAGTAGCCATTTTGAGACCATTTTCGCTTTTTATTCCCTCTTTGGCAAGAGAAATCCCATGCCTTTAGTCACCGGATACTCAATATGCTGCTTGAGATAACCTTGAGCGATGAACTATCGTCTAAATCATCAACTAGATATAGAGTTGAACAACTCAAACCTCTGCAATGTACAGAATCGCTCCAGGAATGGTGACCTAAGATGCAGTCGATAACGCATTGGCTTACGGCGAACGAAAGCGTTCTTGCCGTGCTGGTCACGGTGGGCGTGGCAGTGTTGCTTGTTTGTTGTTTAGAGTGCACTAAGTGCGGCTGCCGCGACAAGGATGAGCTCTTCCATCGCCATTAAATTTTGCGATGGCTAGTTTCCGCCAGCTGCTGTTGGCTCCGGCTTCAGATACATCTCAAACTGCGCCAGAATGCGGTTGTAGAGACTGGTGCGCACGTCGGCTCCGTAGATGGAGTGCGTCTTGCGCGGATAAATTTGCAAGTCGTACGCGTCGCCGGCCTCGATGAGCTTCTGCACAAACTGCACGGTGTTTTCAATGTGCACATTGTCGTCGCCGGTACCGTGGGCGATCAGTAGTCTCCCCTTCAAGTGCGCCACTGAGTTGACCACAGAAAAATCCCGGTAGCCATCCGCATCCTCCGCGGGCGTGCCGAGATAGCGCTCGGTGTAGATGGAGTCGTAATTCCGCCAGTCGGTGACAGGAGCCACGGCGACGCCGGCGCGGAAGCGGTCGGAGTGCGTCATCGCATACAGCGTGAAGGTGCCGCCCCAACTCCATCCCCACCAGCCCAGGCGCCGCGGATCAAGTTGCGGAATTTGATCAAGCGCCGCATCGACAACGGTCAACTGATCTTCAAGCTGCACCGGTCCGAAGTTCCGGTAAGCCGCCTGTGCGAAGGCGCGGCTGCGGAAGCCCATGCCGCGATTATCGGCACGCAGCACGGCGAATCCATGCTGCGCGAGTACATTGTCGAAGAGCAGGTTGTTGTTCCACTCGTTCACAACTTCCTGGGCATGGGGTCCGCCGTAGGGATTGACGATCAGTGGGACGGTGGCGGGATTGGTCGAGCCCGATGGCATCAGCAGCGTGGCGTAGAGCGCGGTTCCATCGTGCGCTTTCACCTCAAGGGCCTGCGGCAATCTCACCTGGTAGGAGTCGAGCGTGTGCGTCTCCCAGAACACGCGGCAACTCTGGGCCGAAGCAGAACCCGCCCCGGCATTATCCACATGGCAGATCCGAATCACCGGCGTCGTAGCACGCGTGGAGTAGGTGTCGGTAAAGGTTCTTTCGCCCGGCGCGAAAGTCGCGTCGTGAAATCCGGCGTCCATGCTCAACTGCCGGCGCTCGCCGTTGAATTTGACCTCCCAGATCTGCTGCTCCAGCGGATTGCCTTCGTTCGATGCGTACGTAACGACCTTGCGCGCGGCATCGACGCCGTACACGTCCCCCACTTCGAAATCACCCTGGGTAAGTTGCTTTTCCAGTTTGGCATCCGTAGCAAGCGGAACGGCCTGGTTGTAGCTGTAGAGATATAGATGGGTGTGCCCGTCGCTCCAGCTCGTGAGAACCACGGCGCCGTCGCCCACAGCCACGTCGTAGTCTTCGTCGAGAAACTTTTCATCGCTGATCTCCAGCATCTTGCGCGCATCTCCGTATTCGGTGCCGGTGAAATACAGGGTGCGATGCTTGTGATCGCGACTCACGGTCTCGATCCACAAGGTGTTGCGATTGACCCAGCCAAAGCGTGGAATATAGTCGCCGGCATGGACAGGAATGTTCATCCACGTCGTCTTGCCGCCCTTGGCGCTCACCACGCCCACCCGCACCTCGGGGTTGGCGTCGCCGGGTTGGGGATAGCGTTGCAAGTCCACCTGCGCGTGGGTCGGGATCCAGTCGGTAATTGGATACTGCGGCACGGCGGTCTCGTTCATCTCGAGATAGGCGAGGTTCTTTGAGTCCGGCGACCAGAAATAGTTGCTGCGCGTGTCGAGCTCTTCCTCGTAGACCCAGTCCACTTCTCCGTTCAATATCGATTGTTCTTTGCTCGCTCGAGGAACTGGGCACGGGCGTTACTGCGACGGCGGGCGTGCCGGGATTGTGAAGATGGATCACAGAAATGGAATGATCGCGAATGAAGGAAACGCACGAGCCGTCGGGCGAGAACTTGGGATCGTCGCCGGAAGCGGCTCCCGAATAGCCGATCTGCACGCCCGTGCCGTTGCGCAGGTCATAGAGCCAGAGAGGGCCATTGGCATCGAAGAGCAGATGCGCGGAGTCCGGCGCCCAGAGGTAGCCGGCCATGTTGTAGCGCTCGCGATGATCGCGGTCCTGCTCGGAGCCGGCCTTGCCGTCGAGCGCAGCCATTTTGGCGGCGCTCACCATCACGTGCACTTTGCCGGTGACGGGATCCACATCCATCAACTCGCCGCCCTCGAGATAGGTCAGATGCTTTCCATCGGGAGACCAGGCGAGCGACTCGGGCGGCCTTGGAACCAGCGGGCCGTTCGCGAAGAGGTCTTCAACCGTGAGCTGCTTCTGCGGCGCCTGCGCCGCGGCGTGAGAAGCGAGAGACAAAGCAACGAAAACGACGGAAAACAGAGCGGCGGCTCGCGTCAAAGAGAGTTCCTCCTAAGGCGGAAAGTTTTTCAGAGTAGCCCGGGGAGCGTATCAGGCCGCGACGGGAACAGGCAGGGCTTGAAGAAAAGTGTAAATCACTGCGTCCGACAAGGAACCCACCATTTCTTCGCGGCGGTTTCGTCTGGAATTTAGTGCTTGCTCGAATTCGACAAAGCCACGTATATTTTTGAGATTCCCCCGGAGGATTGAGCGTGACGACAGCGTACGATCTTGCCATCGCCGGCGGTGGCCTGGGCAGCGCAGCTTTGGCCAAAAACATGGCGGAACAGGGCGCCAAAGTGCTCGTCATCGAGCACGAGCGGCAATTCAAGGACCGCGTGCGTGGCGAAGTGATGTTGCCCTGGGGCTACGCTGAAGTGCAGGCCCTTGGAATCGCCGATTGCCTGGCTGAAGCCGGCAGGCACCACCTCAACTGGATCGACACGTACGTTGCGAGCGACCGGGTAGAACATCGCGAACTTATCCCAAGCACAAAGCATCAGCTACCTTGCCTGGCCTGCTATCACCCCGCCATGCAGGAGTCGCTGTTGAAAGCGGCGGCAGCAGCGGGCGTCACGGTGCGACGCGGCGCGGCGGTTCGCTCCGTGCGGCCAAGTGTACGGCCGGGCGCGCCTGCGGAGATGACGATTGAGGAAGATCGCCGCGTCGAGACCATTGCCGCGCGGCTGGTGGTCGGTGCCGAGGGACGATCGTCCGCGGTGCGTTCTTCGGCGCAATTCCCGGTCCTGCGCGATCCTGAAGACATGATGATCGCGGGAGTTCTGCTGGAAAACGTGCCCGCGGCCGAAGACACCCTCCAGGGCATCTACAACTTTTCGCTGGGGCATCTCGCGATTGTCGGACCCCAGGGCGGTGGCCGCGCGCGGATGTATTTGTGCTACCACGATGGAACGCAGGCGCGCTTTCAGGGTACCGGCGATCTGCCTAGATTTGTTGACAGCTCAAAGAAAACCGGCGCCAGCGCCGCGCTCTTTGAAGATGCCCGGCAGATCGGCCCACTTGCCACCTTCGCTTGCGCGCACAGTTGGGTCGATCATCCCTACCGCGATGGCGTGGCCCTGCTTGGCGACTCGGCCGCATCGAGCGATCCCACCTGGGGGCAGGGACTTTCCCTTACCTTGCGCGACGCCCGCGTGTTGCGCGATCACCTGATGCGCACCGACGACTGGGATGCCGCTGGCCATGCCTACGCCAAAGAGCACGATGGTTACGCCGGACGTCTGCACACCTTTCACCAGTGGATGACTGCGATGTACCTCGGCATAGGCCCCGATGCCGAGGCGCGCCGCGCGCGAGCGATGCCACTCATCGCGCAAGACCCCAGCCGTCAGCCCGACGCGCTCTTCGCAGGCCCCGATCTGCCTGTTGACGAAGTGGCAAAGAAACGCTTCTTTGGCGAAGACTGACATCCGTGGTTCTACGGCAGCGATCGACCTTAGATATTGCAGCATAGCCCTGACCCTGGATTCCTGAAAGGAGGAGACTAATGAAGATCCCTGAATTGTTCGACCTTAGTGGCTGTGTGGCTGTCGTAACCGGTGGTAACGGTGGAATTGGCCGCGGCATCGCGCTCGGATTGGCTGAAGCCGGGGCTTCCGTCGCAGTGTTTGGACGAAATGAAGAAAAGAACCGGCGGGTTCTTTCCGAGTTGAAGGCAATCGGCATTGCTTCGATGGCCGTCAGCGTTGACATGACCGATCGTGCCGGATTGGAGCCTGCACTGAACAAGGTCGAAAGCGAACTTGGTGGCATCAGCATTCTGGTAAACAATGCCGGCAACGTGTCCTTAAGCGGTGGTGTGCTGAACGAAAAACCTGAAGACTGGGACAGCGTCATCGAAACGCAACTCAATTCAGTTTTCCTTCTTTCGAAACTTGCTGCCAGATCCATGCTGACGCGAAAGGCCGGAAAGATTATCAACATTGGAAGCATGTACTCGTTCTTTGGATCCGGGCTTATCCCTTCTTACAGCGCGGCGAAAGGAGCCATCATCCAATTAACCAAGTCAATGGCTATCGAGCTTGCCCCGCACAATATTCAGGTGAATGCGATTGCGCCGGGATGGATTGAAACGGACATGACCGCGCCCGTGAAAACAATGCCGCTTAATGACGAAATCCTCGCGCGGACGCCCGCTGGTCGATGGGGGCAATCGGAGGAAATTGCAGGGACGGCGGTGTATCTGGCCTCGCGGGCTTCTGACTTCGTTACCGGCGAGACGATCCGCGTCGATGGCGGCTATGCAATCCGATGACTCTCCGAACGAATCTCGCGCCGTTGCCAACCTGGTCTCTTTGCCCGTCTCGTGAGACACACAATCTGAGCGCCTGAACCTAACCGTGGGTACCGGGCCACCACGACGTGAAAATTCCACGCTTTGCTCCGGGCGGCTCGACGGTGTATGTTCCGCAATATGCATTGGGCAACTCCAGAAGAACGCCGGGCACTGGGTCAGGCGCGGCGCAAGCAGGTGAAACGCCGCCAGCAGGAATCCTGCGAATTCAAGGCGCGGCCGATTTCGGCGCTGGCGCTTGTGGAGCGATCGATGCATGGCCGTGTGCCTGCGCTGATCGCGTTGAAGTATCAGTTGATGGCGGAGTCGCCGTTCGGATATTTTCGCGGCGCGGCGCCGGTGATGGCGGCGGACCTGGCGCAACTGCCTTCGACCGGGATCATGACCCAGCTATGCGGCGACGCGCATGTGCGCAACCTGGGCGCCTATGCCGCGCCCGACGGCCGGCTTGTCTTCGACATCAACGACTTCGATGAGACGATTCTTGGTCCCTTCGAGTGGGACCTGAAGCGAATGGCCACGTCCCTGGTGCTTGCGGGGCGCGCCGCAGGGCACAAGGATGGCTCGGCACGCAAGGCCGCCACGGCCTGCGTGGAACGTTATGCCGCGCAGATGCGTGCTTTTGCGCGCTTGCCACAACTGGAAGTGAACCGGTTCCAGGTGCATCGCCTGGGCTTGGCAAAGGTGGTGCACATGGCGCTGGCCAAAGCCGAGCGCGCCACGCCACAGCATGCGCTGGAACGGCTGACGGAGCCGGGTTCAGCGCGAGCGGGCGCTTTTCGGCGCTTCAGAGAATCAAAGCCCATGCTGACGCGCGTTACCGGCACGCGAGCCGCAGCAGTGCTGGCCTCGCTAGGGCCCTATAGAGAAATGTTGGAGCCACAGCGGCGGCACCTGCTCTCGTTTTACCGTCCGGTGGATGTGGCCTTCAAAGTGGTGGGCACTGGATCGGTAGGTCTGCGCGATTATTGCGTCAGCTTTGAGGGCAATGGTCCCGCCGATCCTCTATTTCTGCAAATCAAGGAAGAGGTCGCATCGGCCTACGCGCCGTACCTGCCCGATTCGCACCCGCCAGCGCACAACGGGCAACGCACGGCCGAAGGCCAACGCGCCATGCAGATCCAGACCGATCCGTTTCTGGGTTGGACGCATATGGGCGGGCGTCAGTACCTGGTGCGCCAACTGAACGACCACAAGGGAAGCATTTTGATCGAAGACCTGGCGGGCGTGAACCTGAAGGCCTACGCCGAAGTGTGCGGCGAGCTGCTGGCGCGCGGCCATGGCCGCTCCGGCGATCCGCAGGTGATTGCCGGCTACATCGGATCGGGCGCCGCTTTCGCTGAAGCGATCGCCACCTTTGCCGTGGCCTACGCCGCCCAGACGGTGAAGGATTGGGAGCAGTTGAAGAAGTCGGGAAAGGCGAAGCAAAAAACGTAGGCCCGTGCCGGTGCAATCCTAGCGCCGGTATACATCGTAGCCGCGCAAATGCGCCGTGGGCGTGAACTCCTGCATCAACAACCGCATCAATTCCGCGTGATCGGGCGTGGGGTCTTCTTTGGTCTGCACATCGGTCTTCACAATCAGCCAGCGAATATTGCGCGCCCGAACCAGATCGGCGATCTCGTTCGGCGAATACGGGTCGATGGTGGGATCGAAGAACGGCACGGGAAACTGCGGCGCGCGTCCGTTGGCGAAATAGAACGGCTCTTCTCCAGGGATGAGAACGATGCCATCGTCGAACGGAATGTTGGCCTGCGCGTAGCGCAGCAACTCGTCAATCTCTGGCAAGTACGGTCCCGGTGTGACGAGGCCCGCAAGCGCGGGAAACGCGGAGTGCGCCGCGGGGCCTTCGGGAAAGTTGGCATAGGAGAGCCGCTCCTCGCTGGCCGTGTAGAAGCCGCCGCAGACTAAAAGCGTGATGGAAATGAGCGCGGCCAGCGCCGACGTGAACCAGCGATTGCCGTTGGCGCGCGCGGTGAATGGGCCAGCAAACGCCAGCAGCTCGGCGAGCAGCAGGATCAGCAGCGGCCAGATGCCGTAAGTCGATCCCCATAACTGTTGCGACAGGAACGTGCCGTGGATGGCGGCGAGCAGAATGAGCGGTACGAACAGGCTCAGGCGAGACCCTCTCCGCAACGCGAAGAGATTCGCGAGCTCCAACGCGGCAGCGAGCAATAGCAGCAGCGGCCAAAGCGCCAGCAAAGCGTCACCGCGTTCGTCCGCGTCGTCGTATAGCAGCAGCGAAGCAAGCGTGAAGAGAAACGGCGCAGCGAGCAGCGCAAAGGCCGCGATCTGCTTCCACAGTCGTTTGGACCCCATCCGCAAAAGCACCAGCGCGACGGCGACGCAAGGCAGTGTCCATGCCAGCATGGAATCGCGATAAACGCCGAGCATGACGCTGAGTCCAGGCAGGCGGCGTTGCCCCGCATATTCGATGGTCCAGTGAAAGTAGTTGGCGAGACCGGCAGTGCAATGAAGCGCCAGCAGTGCGGCCAACAGGGCGGTGCACGCGCCGGCGAGAAAAGTCACGAGCGATTTTGGGCTCCCACCCTTTTCCGCAAAGAACGCGGAAAAGGATGGGGCACGGGGCGTTTGTGCCGAATGGAAAGCTGCCCCGTTCTGCTCGTGCGGCAGATGGTTGAGGATAAGCAGAACGAGAGCCGCACCGAAAGCCGTCAGCAGAAACGGCAGCCCCATATTCTGCTTGAAGAACATGGGCACGCACGCAAGCCCCCCTGCGGCAAACGCAAACAGTGCGCCCTTTCTTCGATCGAGTTGCGTAAACGCCCAAAGCGCAACCAGGATCCAGAAGCCGCAATCGCAGTCGTACTCAGGGTTAGGGACAATGCAGTAGATGCCGAGAAAAGCGAGCGGCGCAGCGAGTAGCAGGGCCAGCGGCCACGCCGCGGCCACGCGCCCGCGCAATGATGCGAGCGCCATCCTCCACGCCAGAACCGTGCCCAGTCCGCCGGTCACCGCAACATAGAGCACGTGGTGAAAAAAGACGCGGCCCGTCAGGCGAATGATCGCGGCCTGGATGAGAAACGTAAGTGGCGCGTGCGCCAGAGGAAAGTCGCGGTAGGGCACCTGGCCGAGCGCGATACGCTCCGCGGCGTTCAGGATATAGCTGAGATCGAAGAGCACCGCAACGTGCGCATTCTGCCAAAGCACCACGCCGGCCGTCGCCCAAAAAAGCGCCACGGCCGCAAGCCAATCGCGCAGTGCCCAGCGTGGCCGCGCCAGCCCAGTTTCGGGCAACTCAGTCTCTGGCGGATTCGATTTTGTCGGCTCGGTCGCTCTTCTTACCATCCGCGATGATAGTAATAGGCGCAGCAGGGCGCGGAACAGAACGCCATCAGAAGGGCAACGAACCAGCCCACGACGGTCCAGCCAAGAAAGATGTTCAACAGCAGGATTCCGGCGGCGTTGCGCGTGTGCCGCGCGGCCGCAATGATGGCGGGGAGGAAATAGAGGACGCCCAAAAAGATCAGGAAATGCATAGTAGCCTCCACAGTCGTTCCAGGAGTGTTACGCAGAGTCTACCGCCGGAGTTCCCCGTCGTGCATTTGTCCGGAATTCGCACCGAAATTCCATATTGCGCGCCCGAACGTGCGTGCGTATACTCCCGTGGTCCTTCAAAAACCGATCGAGGAGGTGTCATGGGAAAGATCAATTTTGGCCGCGTGATTCTTGGTGGCATTGTTGCCGGGGTTGTCGCAGATCTTCTGGACTTCCTGGTAGATAATTTGTGGCTCGGGAGGAGCTGGGCTGACGGCATGGTTTTACTTGGGCATGACGGGTTCTCATCGAACATGTGGATCGGGTTCGATATTCTGGGCATCATCACCGGCATTGTTGCCATCTGGCTCTACGCGGCGATTCGGCCCCGCTTCGGCGCGGGATTGCCGACCGCGATCCGCGCCGGGGTGGCCGTATGGATCCTTGGAGTGCTGGTGCCGAATGCCTCCTTCATGTACGTTGGCGGCCTGTTTTCGAGGCACCTCACGCTCTACACGACGCTTGGAGGTTTGGTAGAAGTGGTCGTGGGCACGATTGCCGGAGCAGCGCTGTACAAGGAATAAGGCCTGCCCGCACGAGCCTGCCCGCACGAGCCTGCCTGCACGAAATTGAGCCGCCGCAAGATCGGTTCCGCTCGCAAATCTCCTCGAACCCACGCACGAGGGCGTGAAGACAGGAAGGGTTTACCTATCAGCCACGGCCTGCCGCTTGCCCGGCCCTCTACAATGAACCCGTATGCCGACGGCGGTTCGATCCCACGCAAAGATCAATCTGGGGCTTTATCTCGGTGCGCCGCGCAGCGACGGGTTCCACGGCCTCGTCACCGCCTACCAGACGCTGGAAGTTCATGACATCGTTACAGTTACCGCCGCCCCATCCGCGCAGACCACGCTAGGTCTAAGCTCGAATGACGCCCGTGTGCCCTGCGATGAGAGCAATACGGCCTGGAAGATGGTCCGCCTGGCTTTGGATGAGTTGGGCGTCGCAGCCTCGGTCGACATTCATATCGAAAAGCGCCTGCCCGTGCAAGGCGGGCTGGGAGCCGGATCGGGCAATGCTATCGCCGCGCTGGTAGGGCTGGAGAAAGAACTAGGGGTCAGGTCGGCCCGGCAATTGGACCTCGCCGCCCAGGTCGGTTCCGATGTGCCGCTTTTTCTGATCGGCGGAACGGTGCTGGGGCAGGACCGCGGACAGCAGGTTTCTCCACTCCCCGATCTCGAGCCCACATGGTGCGTGGTCGTGGTTCCGGATGTCGGTGTTTCCACGCCCCAGGCCTTTCGCGACTGGGACGCGCTGTGCGCCGCCGATGGTTTGACCCCGGAGGCAAGTGCCGATAGACTAAAAGAGTCGAGCCGCACTTACGTGGCAGCCCTTTTGGACGAGTATGAGGGGGTACGTAAAGCAGGCTCCTCCGGTGTCTTCTCTTTGGGAGAAGACCTGGCCGGACCGCAAGAGTCGAAACCATGGTCTGGGCTTGTCCGCACCGGGATCACGAGCTGGATTGAGAATGACTTCGAACGTGTAGTCTTTCCCCAGCATCCCTCCCTTGCTGAGATCAAGCGTCTTCTTGCGGCCACCGGTACGCCGGAGGCAGCCCTGTATTCCGCACTGTCGGGGTCCGGTTCGGCGCTCTTCGGGTTGTACAAGACTCGCGGAGATGCAGATGCAGCACAAGGTCGAATCGAACGAGAGTCTCAAGCGCTCAAAGTGCGGAACACGGTGATCACTCGCACCTTGCCCCGTAAAGCGTATTGGGACCAGATGATTGTGGAAAGCTAGTTACTTTCGACGTTGACAGTCGCTTGTTGGGCAAGCGAAACTCGCCCACGGCTGACCGAATTGGTGGGCGATCGTTCAATGGTAGGACAATGCCCTTTGGAGGCATTTATCCAGGTTCGAATCCTGGTCGCCCAGCCAGAAAACAGCTTTTAGCGTTTAGCTGAAAGCTCGGATAAGAAACGCAGCCATAGCCAACCAGCATGGAGGTGCTTCAGATGGAAACCGGATCCTCGACGGGAACCATAGTCGAAGGCAAGCAGCAGGAAAAACAACCCGCTGCGGTGCATGATGGGTCGCAAAAAGAGCCTGTGGCGCCCGACTCGGCGAAAGCGAAAGACAGCAAGGTGAACCCGGCGCCGGAACGCAAGAAGCCGTCGAAGCTCAGCGAGGACAAGCGCTTCAAGTTGTTCAGCGGCACCGCAAATACGCGGCTGGCTGAAGAAGTGGCGCGGCACATCGGCGTAACGGTAGGGCAGGTCAAGCTGCAGCGTTTTGCCGACGGCGAAGTTTATTTTCAACTGCTCGAGAACGTGCGCGGCGTAGATGTTTTTGTGGTGCAACCCACCTGCTATCCGGTGGACCAGCACCTGGTGGAATTGCTCATTATGATCGATGCGCTCAAGAGGGCCTCGGCGGCCCGCATCACGGCAGTCGTTCCCTACTACGGGTACGCCCGCCAGGATCGCAAGGACCGCCCGCGCGTAGCCATCAGCGCCAAGCTGATTGCCGACCTGCTGACCACCGCAGGCGCCAATCGCGCTTTGTTCGTCGACCTGCATGCCGCGCAGATCCAGGGCTTCTTCAATATTCCTGTCGATCACATCTTTGCCAGTCCCGTTCTGGTCAGTCATTTCAAGGAACTGAACCTGCCCAACCTGACCGTGGTTTCGCCGGATGCGGGCGGCGTGGAACGCACGCGATTCTTTGCGCAGAAGATGGGCGCGCCGCTGGCCATTGTGGACAAGCGCCGCACCGACCTCAACGTTGCCGAAGTAATGCACGTGGTCGGCGACGTGGAAGGCCAGAACTGCCTCATCATCGACGATATTATCGACACCGCGGGCACGCTGGTGAAGACCGTTGACGCCCTCTACGCCAATGGCGCGGCGGCAGTGTATGCCTGCGCCACGCACGCCGTACTTTCGGGGCCGGCCATCGACCGCATTGCCAATTCGCGCCTGGAGCAACTGGTGGTGACCGACACGATCCCGCTGCGCGAGGCGGCGCAAAAAATCAGCAAGATTAAAGTGCTTTCGATCGCCGGCCTGCTGGGTTCGGCCATTGAGAACATTCACATGGAGACGAGTGTTAGTACGTTGTTCTCTTAAGAGCAGCTTCTAGCTACTAGCTTCTAGCTCCTAGCTGGTGTAGTTCGGAAACAAACCTTCGCGTTTTGGCGAAGTGATGAAGAGATGAGCGGCGGATAAATTGATTCGCTGCGCGACAGCAACCTGCAGCTGGAGGCTAGTAGCTAGAAGCTGCTTTTACAAAGGGAGCGGGTCAGTTCAGCTCGCAGCAGAAAGAACTAGCTAGAAGCTAGGAGCTGGAAGCTAGAAGCTGTTTCCCCCGTGCCCGATCTTAGAAGAAACGAGAAACTCGAAATGCCAGAAATCGTCGTAGCTACGCCCCGCAAGGGCAAGTTCAACAAGAATGCCGCGCGCCGCGTGCGCGTTGCAGGCAAAATTCCGGCTGTGCTCTACGGCTCCGGACACGAAGCGGTTGCCGTGGAACTGGATCCCAAACAGATTTTGAAGATCCTCTATTCCGAAAGCGGCCACAACACAATTTTTGACGTGGAAGTTTCCGGCCTGCCCACGGCCAAAGCCATGATCGTGGACTGGCAGCGGGAGCCGATCAAGGACAAGCTGATCCACATCGACCTGAAGCGCATCGCGCTCGACAAGATTCTGCGCGTGCACGTGCGCGTGAAATTGCTCGGCATTCCGATTGGCGTAAAGGCCGAGGGCGGCATTTTGGACCAGGTGCTGCGCGAAGTGGAAATTGCGTGCCTGCCTGCGGATATTCCCGGCAACATTGCCGTGGATGTGAGCGAATTGGCCATGCACCAGGCGATTCGCGTGAGCGGTTTGCCGCACTCCGACAAGTTCAAATACCTGACTCCGGAAGACTCTACCGTGTGCCACGTCGTCCACATCCGCGAGGAAGTGGTTGCGACGCCGGAAGTGGTGGAGGGTGCGGAGGCAGCAGGCGCTGCAGCAGTGCCGGGGGCAGCGGGAGCAACACCGGGCGAACCTGAAGTTGCCAAGAAGGGCAAGGGCGAGGCGGAGCCTGCAGCGGGCAAGAAGCCCGAGGCCAAGAAGCCCGAGGCGAAGAAGTAAGCCTTGGCGGAAGCAAGCGAGATCGGTAGCTCCGGTGAGCAGAAGACGCTCGCCGGGGTCTCCGGCACAAGTAGCCGGCCCGGCCCTTTCCTGATTGTGGGCCTCGGCAATCCCGGTCTCGAGTATGTGTGGACCCCGCACAACGCGGGTTTCATGGCCATCGATCGCATCGCCCAGCAGGAGGGCGTTGTGGTGCAGAACCGGCGCAGCCGGGCCATCACGGCGACTTGCAGAATTGCAGGACGGCAGGTGGTTTTAGCGAAGCCGGAGACGTTTATGAACCTGAGCGGCGCAGCAGTGGCCGCTTTGGTTGAAGAGTTTGAAGCCGACCCGGCGCAGGATCTGCTCGTAATTTATGACGAGCTCGATCTGGTGCTGGGGACCTTCAAGATCAGGGAGCGCGGTTCGCCGGCGGGCCACAACGGAGCCCGCAGCGTAACCAGCGCCCTCGGTACTCAGGAGTGGTTGCGCTTGCGTATTGGCGTGGGGCCCGATTTACCTCCCGAGGCAATTGTCGCGGGCGGAAAACGGCCAGGCAGGGATTATCTGCTCTCGCCCATGCGCAAGGCGGATCTGGCGGTGCTGGACGAGGTGTTGGACCGGGTGGCAACGGCCACGCGGCGCATTCTCGAAGTGGGACCGGCAGCCGCAATGAACGAGTTCAACAGGAAAGACAGGGAACAAGGGAACGAGGGAACAAGGGAACAAGAAAACTGAGAACAGCGAGCTGTCTTCCGCTTGATGTGTGCAGTCCCCGGTTCACGATTCACGGTCCACGGTTCCCGGTCCACGATCCACAATTCACGATCCACGGTCCACGGTCCACGATTCACGATCCACGATTCACGATCCACGATTCAAGAAGAGGAGTATCAATGTCGCGTTTGTATGAAGTGATGTTTATCGTTCGTCCCGATGTGGAGGACGAAGAAGCCGACAAGCTGATCGAAAATTTGAGCGCAACGGTGAAGACCGGCGGCGGAGTGGTGAAGACGGCGGAGAAGCTGGGGCGGCGCAAGCTCGCCTACCAGGTGCGCAAGTTTAACGACGGCAATTACATTCTGCTCACCATTGAAGCCGATGGCGCGACGGTGCTGGAACTGGAGCGCCGTCTGCGCGTGACCGAGCAGGTGATCAAGTTCATCACCGTGCGCATGGACGAGGAAGAGAAGCGCCTCGCCAAGGTGAAGGCCCTGCGCGGCGTGCGCCGTGCGGCAACTCCCGCTCCCGCTCCCGCCGCTGTGGCTCCTCCGGCCTCGGCCGCAAGCCCCGCTGCTGCCGAGCCGGCTGAGCCGGTGCAGGCGAGCGTGTAAAGACAGGGAATAGGGAGCAGGGAATAGGGAGTAGAAGACGGATTCAGCGTTCATTCTGCCGAACTGCTATTCCCTATTGGCTACTCCTACTCCCTTCAAGAATCCTCCGGCTGTGCCGGAACAACGTAGAGCAAAGAGGAAACACGATGTCTGAAGAAACTCAAGCAAAAGCGCCCGCTGCGTCGGACGCACCTCAAACTCCACAAGCCCCATCCGAACGGCTCCAGTTCCGGTTCGAGCCATGGTTCGAGCCACGGTCCGAGTTCCGGCCCCCGCGGCGCCGGACGGCCCGGCGGCGGTCCCGGCGGGCGCGGCAAATTTTTCCGCCGCAAGAAGGTGTGCAAGTTCTGCACCGAGAAGATCGACGCGATTCCTTACCGCGACGTGAAGCTGCTGGGGCAGTTCGTAGCCGAGCGCGGCAAGATTGTGCCGCGGCGGCTGACCGGCGTTTGCACCACGCATCAGCGCCGCCTCACCCGCGCCATCAAGCAGGCACGCAATATTGCGCTGCTGCCATTTGCAACCAGGCACTAAACCGGCGTTTGCCGGCGGTCCTGTACGAGCGGTGTTGTTGTCGCTTCGACTTTGTATCGAGGTTTGTATCAAGGGGCTTTGTATCAGGGCACGACTTCAGTCGCGCCGGAACTGGCACAAATCCCGTTTTCGGGGCTTTAGCCCCTGCCCGTCACGCGCGCTCGTCGCGCGGAGACGAAAATTTGGAGAATTTCCCATGGAAGTAATTTTGAAGGAAGACGTAGCCAACGTTGGCTTTCGCGGCGAAGTAGTGAAGGTTGCCGACGGCTACGCGCGCAATTATCTTTTGCCGCGCAAGCTGGCCATGCAGGCCACCGCGGCCAACAAGGCCGTGATCGAGCAGATGAAGGCCTCGGCCGCGCGGCGCTCTGCCACGGAAAAAGCGCAGGCCGAGGAGCTGGTGGCCAAGCTCGAGCCCGTGGTGCTGAGCTTTACCCGCAAGGCCGGCGAGCATGGCACTCTATTTGGCTCGGTCACATCGGCCGACATTGCCGCAGCGCTGGCCACGCAGGGCTTCGAGGTCGATCGCCGCAAGATTCAGCTGGGCGACGCGATCAAGGGCCTGGGCGACTTCAAGGTGGCCATCCGGCTGCACCGCGAAGTCACCGCGCGCGTCACCGTAAAGGTTCTGGCGGAAGTGACAGCGGAAGAAAAAGCTGCGGCCGCGCAAGCGCCTGAGGCCGAGCCGGCGGCAGAAGAAGCTGCCGAGCCCGCCGAAGAAACCGCAGCGGAATAGCTTCCAGCATTACCCAAGCGCCCGCCCCTCGTTCCGGCGAGGGGCGAATGCGCTTATGTTTCTTGATCTTCGCGGATCAGGCGAATCGCCTCGCTGAGGCTGGCGCGGCATTCCTCTACTGTATGGCCCTGCCCATTCGCGCCAGGGGATTCCGGGGACCAGCCGACGAACCAGCTACCATCCCTCTCGATGACCACCGTAAACTCATCGCACATGGGCGAAGTATAGTCGGGATTTCTTGAATCGTGAATTGAATGTTCTTTTTGTTGAATTACGTTGATACAAATTAGAGGGCGTCTCTTGGGTTCCGTCAATGAGAGACTCTATTGGTAATGTCTGTGAGATTGTGCTATTGTTCTCTCATCCGCTACGCTCGTAGGCGAGCATTATCCTGGCCCCCGAAAGGGGGCCTATCCATTTGAGGCCAAATTGAGCTTCGCCAAAGCAATAGTTCTCATTGACGGGGGATTCCTTAGGGTTGAAGCAAGAAAAGCTGCAAAAATTTACGATCCGGCATTTATAGAAAAATTCGCATTAGCCTGCAAAGGCGTTGATGAAGAATTGTTCCGCGTCCTCTATTACGACTGTGCGCCATACACAGGAACGGTCAAGCTTCCGGTTTCCGGGACGCCATTTACTTTTGTTGGAAGTGACGCATGGTTGCATGAACTTTCGCGAAAGGACTTATTCGCGGTGCGACGTGGGGTTCTCAAGTTTCGCGGATACAAGCCAAGAAAAACTCCTGTGTCCGTTGCTGGAGCGCCTCCAACAGATGCCGATTTCACGCCTGATTTTGAACAAAAAGGCGTTGATATGCGAATCGGCCTCGACATTGCCGCATATGCTTCCAATCGTGCGGTCAACAGAATCGTGCTTATATCGAACGATACAGATTGTGTCCCCGCGCTTAAATATGGAAGACGCGCAGGTCTCCAAACAGTCTTGGTCGAATTGCCGGGCGTAAGACAGGCTCCAGAACTCCTGGCACACTCGGATTTCAAAAGGGTTGTGGCGTGGCCTTAGGCTGCCCTACTCAACGGACATTTGCGGCACTAGCAATTGAGACCGCGGGCTCCGACCGAAACTAAATTACTACGCTACGACGGAAACAGCGATCCCGTTGCAGGCGCAATGGCGGTGAGCCGATTGCGGCGGCGCGCCGGTTGCGGCGTTGGAGAGGCCAGCAGGTTGATGATCTCGCGCAACTCTGCGCGCGCGTGGCCAATCACGGCAGCCGTTGCATCGAACGATTTGTTCGCATGGGCAGCCGACGGCGCAGCGGCCTCGGGATCGACATTGCCGCCGGGGCGTTTTCCGGGGCGGCGCTGCTCTTGATCGAGAACCGCACGCGCACCGGACAGAGTGTAGCCTTCGGCGTGGACCAGGCGCTTGATCTCCATCGCCAGTTCCACGTCGCGGCGGCGATAGAGCCGCTGGCCGGTTCCACTCTTGTTCGGCTTCAGTTGCGGAAACTGTGACTCCCAGAAGCGCAGAACAAACGCTTCGACACCGCACAGGCGTGCGACATCGCCGATTTTAAAATAGAGCCGGTCCGGGATAGGCGGTGGTGCGTAGTCGCGCTTGCGATTCGCTTGAGTTGCCATAGAAGTCGGCGAGGAAATCATCACGTTCGGGGGAAATCCCTCGCTCTACTGGCAGTATAGGACAGGTTCTTCGCACTTTGGGAAGCGAAAGAGCCACACGAACCACGTTCGACAGAGGAAAACAGGGGGCGAAATCGGGAAACGGACGGCGAAATCTCTACGTACCCTCCGCCCTTTCGCTTGAAGTTTTTCAGAAGCATGTCCTTCAGCTCTCTCTCAGGCGGATCTCGCTCCGAATCACACAGTGATTGAAACACCGGCAATTTCATTTCAAACGGTCAGGGACCGGGGGTTCAGCGAAAACAGGACGCGCGGGCGAACCCTGCGGCGCGGCGCGCAAGTATTGCTTAGGCCAACTGATGCTTTCGCCCAAAGCGGCTGCTGCGTGCAACGGCCAATAGGGATCGCGCAACTCGGCTCGCGCCAGAAACACAAAGTCAGCCTCGCTCTCGGAGATAATCGTGTTGGCCTGAGCCGGCTCAGTGATGAGCCCCACCGCGGCCGTGGCGATATCGGCTTCACGACGAATCCTGGCTGCAAAGCCGACCTGATAACCGGGTGCAAGAGGAATCTTCGCATCCGCCACGTTGCCGCCCGAGGAACAATCCACCAGATCGACGCCGCGATCGCTCAAATTGCGCGCCAGCGCGACAGATTGGTCGGGGTCCCAACCGCCTTCCGCCCAGTCCGTCGCGGAGATGCGCAGAAACAGCGGCAATCGCTCCGGCCACACGCTGCGCACGGCGTCGACCACTTCGAGCACCAGGCGAATGCGATTGTCGAAGTCGCCTCCGTAGTTGTCGCTGCGATGATTCGAAAGCGGCGAGAGAAACTCGTGGAGCAAGTAACCGTGCGCCGCATGAATCTCCACGAAATCGAAGCCGGCCTCAAGCGCCCTTCGCGCCGCCTCGCGAAAGGCCGCGACAACGGCCGCAATGCCCGCTGCATCGAGTGCGGTGGGAACGGCATAGCCGGCTGGAGCAAAGGCGATCGCGCTGGGCCCTACCGGTTGCCAGCCCCCATCGGCGGGCAACACCAGGCCGTGCCCGTTGAAGGGCGAAGCCGTGCTTGCCTTGCGCCCGGCGTGGGCCAGCTGCATGCCGGCGCGCGCGCCCTGCGAGTGCACGAACTCCGCGATGCGCATCACGCCGAGAATGTGATCTTCTTTCCAAATGCCAAGATCGTCCGGCGAGATGCGGCCCTCAGGCGTAACGGCCGCGGCCTCAAGCATAACCAGTCCCGCGCCGCCCTGCGCCCGGCTGCCCAGGTGGACCAGGTGCCAATCACTGGCGAAGCCGTCGATGCTGGAGTACTGGCACATCGGCGAAACGCCGATGCGATTTGCGAATTCAACAGAGCGAAGTTGAAAGGGAGAAAAAAGCGGAGCGGCCATAGGTGTTGGATGACAGTTGCGCGCAAGGGATGCAGGCAGCGACAGATCTACTGTTTCTTGAGCACCGCCGTGCCCTTTTCGTCGGAAAGGATGGCCGACTCGAACTTGCGAAAATCCGCTGCCCTGTCCGCGGGAAGCTCCACCCGACGCACGACGTACGTTACTTCGTAATGAAGCACGTTGTCTTTGGCGGTCACCGAGGCATGGTAGCTGGCGAAATCCAGGTCGATATCCACCGGATCGGGGGTCTCGTCGACCACGTAGCCCGCGGGCAGCGCAATGTCGAAACTGTCGTGCCAACGGCCCGTTTCGTCAAGGTCGATAGGAACTTTACGCAGCTTGTCGTCGAAGGGCACAGCGTAATCGCCGAGGACGCGCGGGCGCACCAGCAGCAGCGGTCCGGCCACATGCGCGTACTGACGCACCGTTACTTTGTAATGAAGCTCCAGCGGCTTGTCGAGATCGGACAGGCTGCACATACTTGAAACTGTCGAGGACCACGCCAGGCAAATCGAGTGCGATGGACTTCTCGACCGCCTCGCGCTGTTGCTTTTCGGTCGGTCTCCTTCAAGCCGATGCGCAGATCGGCTCCCACCGATCCAATACTCGTTGTGTCGACAGTTCCGCTCAAGGCTCCGTCGGCCGCAAGCGTGAAGTTTGCCATTGCGTTCTTTGCCGTTGGAGTCAGGCGGCAGCACCGGCAGCGCAATCATCTGGCTCGCCTCGCCGGCGGCGAAGATTCCGTAGCTGCCCTGCTCGTACTCGGGCAGATTGCCGACCGGCGTGCGCTCGTTGGTGGGGTCGAAGATCAAATAGCGCTTGCCATCGTTCGCCTTCACCACGGCCATCAGCCGCGTGTCGTTCACGTCCGCGGGAATCTCGATCGCTGTGATCATGTGATTGCCTGCAAGCGACGGCGCGTCGGGGTCGACGACGCCGCGGCGGTCGTCTACAGAGACATAGATAGGCCTTGATCCCGACGGCCTGCAGCATTGAGATCAGCAGCGTGGTTTTGTCTTTGCAGTCTCCGTAGCGATTGCGGTAGATGTCGGCTGCGAAGTGTGCCTGACAGCCGCCAATTCCGCGCATCACGATGAAGTACTCAATGTTTTTCTGGATGTATTCGGTGACGTCCTTGAGTTTCGTGTAAAAGTCGGGTGCGCCGGCGACGAGTTCCTGCGCCTTCGCCGTAATCTCTGGCGTGGGATCGGGCCGGTCCGGCTTCAAGAGTGGTCATCCACTGGCCCAGCGCGCGCCATTCGTTATCCTTTCCGGCCACAGCCGCGTCGCCCCACATCACCGACATGCGCGCCGCCAGCGCCGCCCATTCCAGACTTGCCTTCACGTCACGCAGGTCGAGCTTTTGCGCGTCCTTGATCTCCCACCGCCAGTGGTTGGGCGCGACCTCAACGGGTTTCACGGGATCGTAGTGGTGCCACGACGCCGCATAGGGGCGGCCAGGAGGAAGATCGACTCTCAAGAGCCTCGAATACGACGGGAATCCCGCTCTGAATCCCCCAGATCTTTTCCTGCTTCCATGGCGCCATCAGCTCTTCTGACTCGCAAACGATCGTGGCGCCCACATCGGCAGCGGGTGGATGCGACGATGCGCGCTTTTTCTGTCGAGAGCATGTTGGAGTCGCTGGTGTCGCCTACATCGGCAAAGTCGGTGTCCTTGGCCTGGTAGTGCTTTCTCGTCGGCGCCGATGGTCCACTCGCGGAAGTAGTTGATCTTTTCGTCGACGTCGTACGAGACCTCGCAGTCCCTCGTTGCGCGCCCTGCGGCTTCAGAATGCGGATGGCCTCGCGCTCCGCGCTCCACCGCGCGGCCCTGCGTCGTCGATGGTCTCCAGGTATTCGTCGAAGAGAATCACCGAGGCGGCATCGTTGGCGTAAGCCGGGCGTGGGAGTCTTGGCCGCGTCCAGACCCCACTGCGGCACGGGGCTGTCTTTGCCGAACATGCCGCCGTGCGCGGCCAAAGCGCCGCAGACCAGCAACGCGGCCGCTGCAAATTGGATCGTGCAGTGAGAGCGCCGCAGCATCAGTTGCCCTTCCCCGCCGGAACCATTTGTATCACCGGTGACGCCGACCCTGGCGCCGCTGGCGCGACGGTCAACACCAGTTCTGCCTGTTCGGCCGCGGCCACCTTCTGGTAAAAGCCGCGCAGATCCTGGTACTCCTCTGGCTTCGCCATGGCGAAGCCTCTGGCCAGGGTGTTGCCGATTTCGATCTGACTGGGGCTGGTCTTGCTCTTGATAACGAACACGGCGTGCCCCTGCCAGGAGACGGAGGTATCCTGCGGCGCACCCTCCACGGCTGCACCGGGAGGCAGGTGATAGGTCACATCGTCGGTGACAAGATCGGCATAGTGCATGTCGACTGGTTCCAGCCGCTTCTCTTCGTTAACAAACGGAGCGTGCCCGCGGGTTTCAAAGAAAAGCCCCGGTAGTAGAATGCGCTTTGACGTCGCGGTGCCCAGAGATCCTGAGACTTTAACAACGGCTATCAGTTTGACATCCGATTGATCCAAGCCAAGGAAGTGATCGACGTGCGCCTCAACGCCTTCGGGCACCAGGTTTTCGAGATCGTGATCGAATCGCTTCTTCAGCTCGGTGTCGTCGTTCCTGAACGCAATTTGCCGCCAACTCAACGCCGTCTGCCCGATCATGATGATCTGAATTTGCCCTGCGATGCCGCCGTGCCCGTCGAGCGTCAGGTCGGCCACGCGATTCACCGCGTTCTGCTTATAGGTTTGCCCGGGCGTGGTCGCAACGCTGATTCCCTGGCTGCTCTGGCCAATGCCTCTGGCGTCTGAGTGACGCCAGTTCAGCGTCCCAAACGGACACATCTTTTCCCCGGGATCGAGAACAATGTCCTGGCCGCCCGCGCTCACTACAACCAACGTCGTGTCCAGCTGGTTCAGACTCTGGTAGGAAGGATCGAAAATTCCCCGGTCGCGGTCCACTACTTTAACCGCGTACGCGGTGAGCCCCGCCGCGCGCACCATCGCAAGGTAGAGCATCGCAATGTCTTCACTCGATCCGCTCTTCTGCGCCCAGGTGTCTTCGGCGTGCTTGGCTTCCTTAATTTTGAGCTGCTTCATCTCCGTCTCGCCCTTGCGGCGCGAGTAATCGGTGTTGTCCAGACCCTCTACCGCGGCGTAAAGCTTCTTTGCCTTGCCCAGGTCGTCGTCGCCAGCAGCGATCAGTCCGTCTACGGCCCCCTTGATCGCCTTCGACGGTTCCGCGAACTTGTCCACATCCTTCGACCAGAATTTGCTCTCGCTCAACCAATAGTCGCTCGGGTCGTGGGCGAAGCTATAGTAAAAATTCAACTTATACAGCAAGCTCTGGATCGGAGGCATCCACTCTTCGTCGGGGATGGGCGGAACATCCGTCACGTCCACGCTGTAAGAGCCATTCATGCTGGTCTTGATCGCCACGCCCGGCGGAAGGCGCGGCCACCAGATCAGGCTATGGACCTCCCGTCCGCGCGAATCGACCAGGTATATGCTGGTCCCTTTGTCAGGCGTGCCTTCGGGCATGAATTCCTTGAAAGGTGTAAACGAATAGTGCGCCGAGTGCACAAAATAAGGCCGCTGGATCTCCCATTGCGGCGATGAGAATTCATTGTCGTCGTAGCGCAGGTCGTAGCGGTATTCGAGGACGCTCCCCACCTCCAGGTTGGGTAGCGTGAAGACCTTTTTGCCGATCTGCATCTCGCCGGTCTTCGACACCATCAGGTCTTCCGGTTTCACGGTAAGCGGGTAGATGGTCCCATCGGCGTGGATCGTCCGGCCCTTGATGTCCGTGATCTTCATGTTCCCCTTCAGGTAAGGCAGTTCGACCGTGGCCAGCTCCTTGCCCTTCTCCGTGAGCACCTTGATCCGCGCGTAGTAGCTCTGATAGTGCATGGGATCGTTGGCGATCTCCTCGATGTCGAAGTACACGGCATCGGCCCCGGGGGCCTTGGGATCGGAGGTCATCTTTAATTCGTCGGGGTTTGGCGGTTGGAATTGCGCGTAAACCAGAACTGGTGATACCGCCGTAAGAATCAAGACTGCGCTGCCCAGTAACAGAGATTTCCACATAAGATTTGACCCTGTTTTTAATTTGCGACCATTCTACCCCGGATTTGGCTCATCCTGCCGCAACCAGGCCAAATTTCCTGGCAGGCGGCCGGTTCAATTGCTTTTCCCCGCAGGAGCAATGGCGAGAACGAGTTGCGCCTCATCTGCCGCAGCTACTTTCTGGTAAAAGCCACGTAAATCCTGGTATTCCTCCGGCTTGGCCAGGGTGAAGGCGCGGGTGAGCGTTTGCGCAATGGTGATCTGGCTGGCCTGCGTCAGGCTTTTCGCAACAAACAGCGCATGATTCGGCCAGGAAATGTTCGCATCCGCGGGCGCGCCTTCCACTGTGAATCCAGCGGGAAGGCGATAAGTGATCTGGTCTGTTACGCGTTCGCCGTAGTGCATGTCGACCGGCAGTATCCGCTTCTCCTCGTTGACGAAGGGAATGTGCCCCCGCGTTTCAAAAAAGAACCCCGGAATCACAAGACGCTTCGCCGTCGACACGCCCAAAGTGCCCTCGATATTTACGACGGCAACCAGGTTGGTGTTCGCATTGTCGATCGCCTCAAAGTGATCGACGTGTGCCAGGACTCCGTCAGGCACATTGGCAGCTAACTCATCGTCGAACTGCTTCTTCACTTCGCTGTCGTCGTTTTCTAAGGCCGTCTGCCGCCAGCGAAGCGCTTCCTGCCCTGTCATTGCGATCTGAATTTTCCCCGTGACACCTCCATTCCCGTCCAGCGTAAGAATCCCTGTGCGCCGGACGACGTTGTCGGCATATTTCTGCTCTGGGATCGTGATGAACGATGGCCCTTGCGGACTTTGCGCGAGGCCGGTAGCCAGCGAATGACGCCAACTGACCGCTTGAAACGGACAATCCTTCTCGCCAGGGTCGAGAATGATCCTTTGCCCGCCCGAATCCAGAACCACCAGCATGCTGTCGAACTGATCCTCGTCGATCTTCGTCAAGTCGAATATTCCCTTATCGCGATCGACCACCCAGGCTGCATAGGGAGTCAGTCCCGCGGCGCGCAGCATGGAGAGATAGAGTATGGCAATCTGTTCTCCTGAACCGCTCTTCTGCTTCCACGTAATTTCAGGCTCCCAGCCTGCTTTCAGTTTCAGCTTCTTGCGTTCCGTGTCGCTCTTTACCCGTGAAAAGTCCGTGTTGTCGAGCGCCTGCACGGCGTCATACAGCTTTCGCGCCTTCACCAGATCGCTGTCGGCAGAAATCAGTCCATCCACGGCCTGCTTGATTTCTTTCGTCGGCTCGGTGAGAACGTCCATTTGATGCGACCAACCAGCCGCTTCCTGGGCCCAGAATGCCGTCGCGTTTCCCTGCTGCGTCGCCGAACCTCCCTGGAACCTCCCCGCCCAATCGAAGTCCACGGTATAAAGCAGACTGTCGACGGGCGGCATCCATTCCTCGTCCGGAATAGCGGGAACGTCGGTTAAGTCCAGTTTGTAGAGCCCTCCAAACTCGGATTTCACCTTGACCCCGGGAGGCAGGCGCTCCCAATAAGTTGTCCCTGACGGAGACAGATACTCGAAGTGCTCTTTGTGGACGAAATACTTCTTCTGAATGTCCCATCGAGGCCAATCGAGGTCCTGGGAGTTGTAATCGTAGGCGTACTCAAGGATGCTTCCCACCTCCACATTGGGAAGCGTGAATATCTTCTCTTCCACGTCCAGCTTGCCGCTCCGCGAGCTAAGCAGCCTTTCCGGTTTGCCCTCAAACGGAAATACTGTCCCATCGGAATGGATGGTGCGGGCATGAATTCCCCGCACGCTCATATCGCCCTTGAGAAATGGCAGCGTTACGGTTGCCGCCTCCTTGCCCTTATCCGTGAGGATCTTGATCCGCGCATAGAAAGTCCAATACGCCGCCTGGGAGTCGTCCTTTTCGCGATATTCCAGATACACCGCGTCAGCCCCCGGCGCCTTGGGGTCGGCGGTCATCTTCAATTCTTCGGGATCGGGCGATTGAAATTGCGCGTAAATCACCGATGGCGAGACCGCCGCCATAAACAAAACTGCGCTGTGCAGGAAAATAGAATTTCGCATGAATATCGGGCCTGTTTAAAAAGTGCGATCATTCTACCCCGGAATCTCTTCGCACGAGAAATCGACTTTTTGGGGATTGCAAAAGGCTCGGCGCGTAGCGTCCTTAAAAGGCGCACGACTCAAGCAAAGAGCAGACCAGTGCCAGCGGCAAACCCACCACGTTGAAATAGCAGCCCTCAATGCGGGGAATCCAGCGGGCAGCGCGGCCCTGGATGGCGTAGGCGCCGGCCTTGTCCATGGGTTCGCCGGTCGCTATGTACTCGGCGATGTCCTGGTCTGAAAGAGTCAGGAAACGAACCGCCGTCACTTCGGCGGCAACTTCAGCGCCCTTAGCGGTGACGAGGGCCACGCCGGTAATCACACGATGCGTGCGTCCCGAGAGCAGGCGCAGAATGCGCGCGGCATCGGCCGCATCTTCGGGCTTACCCAGGATGGCGTTGTCGACAGTGACCGTCGTATCGGCCCCCAGAACCTGTAGCGCCGGCCTCCCGGCCGGCTGTAGCGGGGGTCTCTCGACCCCCGCAGGGCTGTCGGCGGTTGAAAATGCAGCACCTTCCCCGCCCTCAACAGACCCGAAAGAAATCTCCGTCAGCTCGCGATAAACCGCCTCCGCCTTTTCCCGCGCAAGCCGCGTCACATAAACGATCGGATCCTCGCCCGGCAGCGGATCTTCAGGAATATGCGCAGGATGCACCTCAAACCGGTAGCCGACCTGCGCGAGCAGTTCGCGGCGGCGCGGCGAGGCGGAGGCCAGTACCAGCATGATGAAATTATGGCAGGCGGGGCGCAGGCTCTAGACTAAAAGGGGGCCGGCTCCAGAAAACTAGCCGGGCCTGGACAAGGGTTCAATGCATTTCAATTTCGATTTTTCGACGGTCCAGATTCTTTGGACGATCACATTTGCGGCGCTGCTGGTATTGCTGGTGGTGTTGCTGGGGCGGGATCGCGTGCGCCGCTATCCATGGTTCACGGCTTCGATCGCGCTGATGGCCCTGGACAAGCTGGCCGCCCGCCTGCTGTATCGCCGCATGTCACAGGTGCTCACAGAGGAGATCTTCCTTACGCTGGCCGATCTGGCCGCGATTGTCGCGGTGCTCGTCGCAATCGAGATTGCGCGCCGCGCCTTCGAGGGCGCGGATCGCAAAATGTGGATTGCGGGAACACTGGCGCTGCTCGCGGTCGGCGGAGTGGTGCTGGTCCTGTGGGGCCCGTGGCCTTCGACCAAGACGCTCATGGGCGGCTCGGAACTTTCCACGTTGCGGCTCATGGACCTGTTTGCGCAAAAAACCAACCTCCTCGCCAATCTTCTGTTCGTCCAGCTTGGCCTCCTCGTGATGGTCTTTGGCAGTAAATTCAAGGCGGGCTGGCACAGCCATACGCAGCAACTCTCCATCGGTCTCTTCATGGCCGCGCTTTCGCAGTTGGTGATACGCGGCACCTTGCAGCACGTCGCTACGCAAATCACCATTCGTAGTCAGGATGACTACAAGCGCGTAGTGGCCATGATTAATTCGTTGAACACCGCCGGCAGCATCATTCTCATTGTTGTGCTGTTGTGGTGGATTGTCTGCCTGTGGAACGATGAGCCGGGAACGAAAACAAGTGTGAGTGTGAGTGCGAGTGTGTGAGCGCGCTGCGAAGATGCGACAACACTCACACTCGCACTAGTCTTTAAATATGGCAACTCGCCTGGCCGCGCTTCTCAAGGTAGCGCTGGTGGTACTCCTCGGCGCGCCAGAAGGTTTCAGCGGGAACTACCTGGGTAACAATGCGCTTCGGCTTGAAGCGGCCCTCGGCCGTCAGTTGCTCGATTTTGGCGCGAGCCTGCGCTTCCTGCTCCTGCGAGTGGAAGAAGATGACAGAGCGGTACTGCGCGCCCCAGTCGGGACCCTGCCGGTTGAGCGTGGTGGGGTCGTGAAGCTCGAAAAATGCGTCGAGCAATCGTTCGTAGCTCACCTTTTCCGGGTCGAAGTCGATTTCGACCACTTCGGCGTGGCCGGTTTGGTCGGTGCAAACGTCCTTGTAGGTGGGCTTCGCGAGCGCTCCGCCCTCATAGCCGACGGCCGTCGCCGTCACCCCGGGAATCGCCGCAAACGCAGCCTCCACGCCCCAAAAACACCCTGCTCCAAATGTCGCCTTTTCAATGCTCATGTTTTTTTGATGCAGCTTCCAGCTCCTGGCTTCTAGCTTATAGCGCCATTTCACGGAAATCGGACGCCGGGTGTGGCAAAAGGGCAGCGTCCGCCAGTCCCGGACCATTTGGTTCCTGGAACGAAAAGGCCCTCATCCCAGCCCCAAAAAGCTAGGAGCTAGAAGCTAGAAGCTGTTTTTTTCAGCTGATCGGCGCCAGGTGCTTCGTGTTCTGGTAGGTATACACAACGCGGTGCACGACAGTGATTGTAGAGAACACGGCCAGCACCCAAAGCACCGGAGCCATCACGCCCCAGTGATTAAAGAGCGCGCCCAGCAGGATAAGCACGATGCGCTCCGGCCGCTCCATGAAGCCCACCTTGCACGAGCCGATGAGCGCCTCAGCGCGCGCCCGCGTGTAACTGACCATCAGCGATGTGACCATCACAAACGCCACCAGCACAACATAACGGAAACGGTTGATGCGGCCGTAGTAGACCAGCAAACCGAAAAAGAGCACCACGTCCGAGTAGCGGTCGATGACGGAATCGAAGAAAGACCCGAAGACCGTGACCTTGTTAATGCGGCGCGCCACGCGACCATCGGTCATATCGAAGATCCCCGCCCCGAAGATCACCAGTCCAGCGTAGAAAAACATGATGTCGGCGTTAGTGGCGTTGGCATGGCCGAAGAAAAACGCCGCAACGATGTTGATGACGAGGCCGATGAAGGTGAGGACGTTGGGTGAGATACGAGTGAGCGCCAAGCCATACACGATGCGATCGAGCAACCATCCGCAGGCACGGCCAAAACCACTTGTCCAGGTCATTCTGAGCTACTAGCTCCTAGCTTCTAGCTCCTGGCCATTCTTTGCCAGGAACATCATTGTTGCCTTCTCGTGAAAGAGCTGGAAGCTGGAAGCTGGAGGCTAGAAGCTGCTCTTTCCGCTACTGTGCCGCGCCGGCCGCAGTTTCGCCCTCATGTGCCGCGGCTTCGTCGTGGATGGTGGTCAGTTTCAGGATTTCCAGCTGGCGTTTGCCGTTTGGCGTCACAATCACGGCCACATCGCCCACCTTCTTGCCCACGATGCCGTGTCCGATAGGCGAAGTAGTCGAGATCAGACCTTTGGAAACATCCGCTTCCTCGCTGGTCACGAGGCGGTATTCAATCTCTTCGTCCTTGGTTGAGTCATACACCACCACGGTCGACCCGAATCCCGCCTTGTCCCTGGGAATGTTCACCAGGTTCACCAGTGAGAGCTCGCCCATGCGTTTCTTGAGCTGGCCGAGGCGGGCATTCACAAACTCCTGCCTCTGCTTGGCCATGTGGTACTCGGCGTTCTCCGAGAGATCGCCCATCGCCCTGGCCTTCTTGATCTCGGCCGGGAGCTCCGTCGTCAGCTCGTACTCGAGCTGCTTGATCTCATCCTGGAGCTTTTTCTTAATGTGCTCGGGCATCCGTGATCCACAGGCCGGAAAGGAGTAGCTCCAGCCGCAAGAGATGAACGTTCCTGAAACTTGATTATAAGGGAGCAAGTGAACAAGGGAGCAAGGGAGCAAGAAAACCCTCCAGCTTTCGCCGGCGCCGCTGTCTTTGGCTGCACCGTGAGCACAGGAGCGAGCAAACCGCGGCCGAAGTCGCGACTGTCCGCTTCAGCTTTCTTGCTCCCTTGCTCCCTCCCGCTGCGCCAAAGCGTCAGCGCGGCGAGCGCTCCCTGCTTTTTCGTTCCTTTGTTCCCTTGTTCCCTTGTTCCCTCGTTCCCTGCCTTCTTGTTCCCTGTTTTCAAGAAATCCCTGCAAAATCAACACCGCCGCCACCTGGTCCACAACCTTCCGGTGCTTCTGCCGCTCGTGTCCCGCCTCATAAAGAATCTGGTGGGCCTCATGGCTAGTCAAACGCTCGTCCCACAGATGAATCGGCAAGCCCGCGAGTTCTCCCAGCTCGGCCGCAAAGGCCTGAGTCTTAGCCGCTTGGGGACTGGCTTCGCCAGACAGATGCACCGGGTTGCCCACCACGATGCCCACCACGCCGAAACGACGGCAGAGCCGCGCCAGCGACCGCAAATCCTCACGCCGGCTGCTGCGCCGCTCGTGCGTCAGTACGGGTTGCGCCGTCAGCCCCAGCTCGTCCGACACCGCCACGCCGATGCGGCGATTGCCGATATCCAAACCGAGATAGCGGGGACCGCGAAAACCGGGGTGGCTGCCGGGGTGCACTATGCTGTTCCTCTCATTTAGCTTATGGCCGCGCGGCCCTCCTCAGCGGGTATTTCGCCGCTACAATCAAAAGATAGGGAATCCCGGGCGGATTTTTCACTTCAGCATCCAACTGGAAGGGTCCACATCGGCAGGATGGCTCGGCGCAGACGGAAAAGCGGTAGAAAAAAGGGTTCCGGCGTTGCTAGTTTCCTGCTGGGCTTGTTTCTGCTGGTCTTGCTCGCGGTGGGTGCCTTGGCATGGCTGGTGCTCACTCCGTACGGGCCGCAATCGGAAACTTTCGTGAACATCGCTCCGGGCTCGTCCGTCGTGGCCATTGGGCGCATGTTGCAGACGGCGGGCGTAGTGCGCAGCCGGTACGCGTTCGACATGGTGCGCTGGCTCCGGCACGGCAAACTGCAGGCGGGGGTGTACTTGTTCGACCATCCCGCTCCGGTCACTGAGGTGTATGCGCGCATTGCGCGTGGCGACGTGGTAACCATATCGCTGACCGTGCCCGAGGGCGCGAATGTTTTTGATATCGCCGCGCGCGTGGAACGGCAGGGTTGGGCACGCGCCAGGATTTTATGGCCGCCGCGTCCGCGCAAAAGGGGCTGATTGCGGATCTCGATCCGGGAGCGAAGAGTCTCGAAGGCTATCTGTTTCCGGACACGTATCGCTTTCCGCCCACGGTGACTGCGGTGCAGATCGTGGCGGCCATGGTGAAACGGTTTCGCCTGGCGGCCGCGCAACTGGGATTGAAAGTGAGTGTGCATCAGGTGGTTACGATTGCATCGCTGGTAGAGCGCGAAACGGCCGTGGATGCGGAGCGTCCGCTGGTGGCAAGCGTATTCGTGAACCGGCTCGCGAAGAACATGCCTCTGCAGACCGATCCTTCCGTGATTTACGGCCTCGAACTTGCAGGCAAGTGGCGGGGCACCATCTACGCGAGCGATCTGACCCGCGATACGCCGTACAACACGTATCTGCACGCTGGCCTGCCGCCGGGTCCGGTCGCCAATCCCGGCATCCCATCGCTGCGCGCGGCCATGGATCCGGCCAAAACCAACTATCTCTACTTTGTCGCCGCGGGAACCGACGCACAGGGCCACGCGCTGTTTGCCGAGACCCTCGAAGAGCACAACCGCAACGTCGCCGAGTATCGGAAAATGCAGAAGAAGGCAGGGGTACGATGAAGATCGTGCACCGTTGCGGCTGCGCCGCGGCGCTCGCGCTTCCGCTCCTGCTTGCGGGCTGCTCCCTGTTCCCCACCACGCGCCATTTGCCGGCGCCGAGACCTTCGACGGTAAATTCGGCCACGCCCCAGGAATTGGTAAATCAGATCGACCAGGGTTGGGACGCGTTGAAGTACTCTGACGGCCACGGTGGAGATTCAAGCTACTGAGACCAAGACGGCCGAGGGCGTTCAGACGGTGGTGACCTCTCCGTCATTCCACGCCAACATCCTGATGCGCAAACCGAAGATGCTGCGCGTGCGGGGAACAGATTTTGGCCTCATGGTGTTTGACATGGCGAGCGATGGCAATCATCTCACCGTACTGATTCCCCACGACAATACGGCCTATGAGGGTCCGAACACGGTCAACGAAAAATCCGCCAACCCACTCCTCAACCTTCGGCCTGACTTTTTCCTCGATGCCATGGCGGTGCGCGGACTCGACCCCAGCAACGAGTACATGGTCGAAAACGATTCGGAGACCATCGAAGACACGGCCCGGAAACATCTCTACATTGAGCAGGAATACGTCCTGAGCGTGATGCAGCCGAAGGCAGGCCCCGAGAAACTACCCGTACGCGTCGTCACATTCCATCGCGACGACATGCTGCCTTACGACCAGGACGTCTACGACAGCGATGGCAACCTGGAAACGCAGATTATCTACAGCAATTACGCGCAATTTACCGCCGGCAAGTATCCCTCAAAGATAACCATCAAGCGCCCGCAGGAGGGAATCCAACTGGTGCTAACGGTCGACGATGTGAATAAGAATATCGATCTATCCGACAGCCAATTCCAGGTGAAAATTCCCGACGGAACCAAGATCCAGCAACTCAAGTAGACCGGTGCTCGACGACGGCGCATAGAACGGTGGCCGACGGCGGCGCGACATTCGCAGGAATGAAACGAAGGGCGCTTTGAAAGGGCAGGGCTTCACAGCTTGCTGAAAAACTCTTCAAGGGCTGCAAGAAGTGTCAGGGCATGGCTCCACAGCTTGCTGAAGAACTCTTCAAGGGCTGCAAGAAGTGTCAGGGCACGACTTTAGTCGTGCCGCAAGTGCTGCAAAATTAATGTGGGCTTTAGCCCCTGCGGGATGCACTTCCCGATCTTCGCCTGACTCTCGGACTTTTTCAGCAAGCTTTGAAGCCCTGCCCTTTCAAGTCCCGCTTCCAAAGGTTCATCGCGGCTGACCCGAGCAGCCAACGCAGCCACGCCCGATTGCGTACTCTTGAAAAGGGACGGCGCGCACGAAAAAGCCGTTCCAGCGGGAGAACGGCATGAAAGCAAGTGCATTCGAGTTTCGCCTGCGGATGTGGATTCAGATCGTCATCGTTTTTCTTGGATTCTGGGCGCCGTGGCTGGGGCCGCTCGATTGGAGCGGAAGAATTTCCACGCTGGCGTGGCTGGCAATGGAAATCAGCCGCCTCGGCATTGCCAGCTTCAGCGTGGCCACGCCAGCGGTCATTGTTGTGGGCGCGCTGGCCGCGGCAATCGGCATGGTGCTGCGCGTGTGGGGCGCGGCTTTCCTGGGTTACGGCATCGTGCACCACGCGGACATGCAGAGCGGCGCGGTGATGGCGGAAGGACCATTTCGCTACGTGCGCAATCCGCTCTATCTGGGCGGCTGGTTCATGATGCTGGCGATTTGCCTGCTGATGACGCCCTCCGGCGCGCTCTTTACCATGGCGCTCGTGACGTTCTTTTACTTGCGCCTGATTCTCGGCGAAGAGGCGTTTCTCGCAGCAAAACTAGGCGACCCCTACAAAGAATATTTGCGCGCCACGCCAAGGCTCGTGCCTCGATTGCGCTCCAATCTTCCCGCATCTCCAGCCAGGCCGCACTGGCTCACTGCTGTGCTTACCGAAATCAATCCCATCGGAATCTTCATCGCCCTGACGTTTCTTTCGTGGAGCTACGACAACGAGCTGATGCTCAAATTCATCCTTGCGACTTTTGCATTGTCGATGGTGGTGAGGGGGCTCATGAAGGCTCCCATTCCCACCGCCGTTTTCCTGTTCGCTGCATCGTTGCTGCGGTTCGCCTTCCATCAGGCGTATCCAAAGACCGTGCTCATTGCATTTGGCGTGGCGCTGATTGCGTACGCGCTTCTCCCCCGCAAAGAGGCCACGCCCGATCCAGCGTGACCGCGTAGTTATAGCTGATCAGGAGAAGAGCCCGCCGGATCAGGAGAAGAACGCGGATGATCATGAAAAGAACGCTCCGGGTCAAAAGAAGACCGCGTAGAGCGGATCGGAAAAAGACTGCGTACAGCGATCACGAGAAGAACGCGCCGTAGGCGCAAAGTTTGTTAGCCCCGCGCTTCAGCGTGGGGTGGGGAACTCCACAAATTAACTCATGAGTCCCGTAGGGACGGCGCCAGCTTGCCCCCTCGCCCCAGGTGCGTAGAGCAGTTCAGAACAAGAACGCGTAGAGCGGATCAGAAGAAGACCGCGCCGTAGGCGCAAAGTTTGTTAGCCCCGCGCTTCAGCGTGGGGAAAGCGATTTCCCCAAATTAACTTTTAAGTCCCGTAGGGACGGCGCCAGCCTAAGTCTTGCCCCCTCGCCCCAGGTGCGTAGAGCAGTTCAGAACAAGAACGCGTAGAGCGGATCAGAAGAAGACCGCGCCGTAGGCGCAAAGTTTGTTAGCCCCGCGCTTTAGCGTGGGGAAAGCGATTTCCCCAAATTAACTTTTAAGTCCCGTAGGGACGGCGCCAGCCTAAGTCTTGCCGCCTCGCCCAAGGTGCGTATAGCCGAACCCGTCCGCATACTTGAGCCCGAACCCCAGCAGCCTGTCCACCCCGATGTGGTTAACCCAGATAAGCGCAACCGCAACGTCAGCGTGAGCGTTGAAAAGCAACCCGCAAACGCCCAGCGCCGCCGGCGTAACGTAGGTATGAAGCGCGTTATAGATGCGCGCCCCCCAGCAAGGCCCCGCGAGATAACCAAGCATGGAGAGGTCCGGCGTCAGCCACAGGGCCGCAAAAAGCCACCAGCTCGCCCCCATGCGTGCGTAGAAGACCGCGGAAAGCACGGCCATCGCCAGCCCCTCAAAACGCAGAAGGAAAAGCACCGACGACCTGCGCGCCGGGACAACAAGTTGTTGTGGAACTGCCGATGCCGCTGTCATGACTCATTCGATGAGCCAGGCACGCGCCGGAGTTCAAAAATCTGCCGCAGCGATGCAGTCTGCGAAAACGCGAAAGGAAGAGCACGAGGCTCTCCCTTTTGCGCTATGCCGGAGCGGCAGTCTGGGAAGACTACTTCTTCGGGGGAGCGATCACGTCCTTCGCGGCCTTGGCCACGCGGAACTTGACCACGGTCTTGGCCTTGATCTTGATGGCCTCGCCGGTCTGGGGGTTGCGGCCCATGCGAGCCTTGCGCTCGGCCTTCACCAAACGGCCGATGCCGGGAAGTACAAAGACGCCATTCTTCTTGGTTTCCTTGATCGCTGTCTCAGCCAGCAGATCCAGGAAGGCTGCGGCTTGCTTGTTGGTCAGTTCGAGCTTCTCGGCGAGTTGCCGGGTCAGCGCTGTCTTGGTCAATCCAGTTGCCATGTATTGCTCTCCTTCTGGGCGAGCCCTTCGGGCCGCCGGTATGGTCGGGCTTCCGGTCAAAAGCTGCTCACCGCATGGAGGGAGGTCGAATCGGAACTTGGGAGTCGCGGAACCCCAGTATTCATGCGGCTACGAAGAACCCTGCCGATGGTTACAATGCGGCTTCGAGGTGGCTAAAGTCAATGGAAAAAGACCCAATTTCCACAGGTTTCTTGGGATTTCCTTGGAAATACACCCATTTTCTTTGGTTTTTGCCGTGTTTTAGCCTCAACGATGCAATTCTAGCCCTATTTTTCCTGCATGAACGCGAGAGATCGCAAGCGCAGAATCACGCCATTCCGGCCCAAACCGCGCGCTTTGACGAGGGCGGAGCGAATAGACAATTTCTTGCGGGATGCTTGTGCGGCGTGTTTGTGCGGCTTGTTTGCGTGGCTTGTTTACGTGGAACGCCGAGCGCGGAACCGCCCGCGCCTGCCGGAAGAGGATGCGGCGTGTGCGCCTTAGTTGCTGCTGCGCTGCTTGCGGATCGGCTCTGAGGCGTTGGGACGGGCGGCCCGGCAGGGTTCGAGAGATTCGGCAACCAACGGAGCGACGATCATTGCGATCAGAATCAGTTCGATCACAAGGTCTTTCATGTACGGCCCCCAAATACGTGCAGTATTCTGCGTGCGTCGGAAATTCTGGAGAGCCCGACACTGCAACATTGCTCCTCGAAAGCGCAAATGGAAATCACCCCAGGGTGGGAGTAGGTGTGGCTCCTTGGGGGCACGCACCTGCGTTCCGCCAGGCGCCCTCGGTCGGGCAGGCGCCCGCGGCCGCCCCACCCGTCAGACCGGGGATACGAAGGCGCCCGAGTCCCCAAAGCCCGCGAGAGCGGGCGTCAGATGGTAGCCCCAGGCGCAAGCCTGGGGGATGCGCGCACGCCTAATCCCCCAAAGCCCGCGTCAGCGGGCGACAAATGGTAGCCCCAGGCGTAAGCCTGGGGACTCGCGAATCCCAAATCACCCAAAGCCCGCGTCAGCGGGCGAAAGAACACCGCGCCCCCGGCCCGCCATAACGCCGAAAATACCCCCGCGATTTGCAGATCATTACGCCATCCCGGCGCACAATCATTTCATGCTGAACGCATCCACTTCACCCGGAACTCAGGTCTCAGCACAAGATGCGCCGCCCCCCACACTGCCATTGACCATAAAATTAACCATGTTAATTAAGTTGTCATCCTGCCCCTGGATGTTGCGGTCAGTTGTCTCCCACATGCGCATCTACCCCCACATATTGTGGTCGGTGCGAAATCAAAAAAATAAAGAAAATTCTTACCCCCTCCCCCCTCCCCCCTATAAAAAGAGAGGAAAGAGTCGAAAAATCGGCCGTGAAGCTGCATGGCTCATAACCAGCAAAGAATGAGTAACTTACACACAAAATCGCGCAACCAGCAGTCCACTAACGCAATACAAATGAACGACTTACGCGAAGGCTCGTCACGCCTGACAGAAAGAGTGCGTGGTTGGGCAGGCAACCGGACTGCGGCGTTCAGCGCACGGTTTCAAGCACGCTCGCAGCGCGGTTGAGCGCCTGCGTAAGAACCTGCAACTGCTGCGCAGCCAGGTTTCGATCCCGGGCGTCAATGGCCTCGTTGACCCCAGGCAGAACGACAGCGGCGTAGCCCGTCAACTCGCCGGGAGCAAAGATGGTGTGCCGATACCAAGGCCGATGGGGAAGTCCCGCGTCGGAAAGCAGCGCTGTCTCAGTTTGCCGCAACGCCAGATTCAGCCGGGCCAGATCTCCTTGGGGCACCGAAGACGGCGCGGTCTCGACCACATGGGCGCGCTGGGCCGCCGCAGAAAAGCGCGCGGCCGCAACCTGGGCCGGAGCAAAGTCGAGCGAGCCGAGACCGGCATCCAGCGCTTTGTGTTTGGCGCCTTCGAGATAGACCGAGATTTCGCGCGCGTAAGCGACGTAGTCGTAGGGCAGCAGGTCGGCATCGGCCATGCGCATGGCTTCAAGGCCGAGCACGCGCGCCATCTGCTGCAAATAGAGAAAGTGCGGATCGGCATTGTGCGTGAACCAGGCAAAGTCGTCGAAGGCCGAGTGATAGACTCCGTAAGGCCCGTCCGAACCGACATCGGTCGAGGGAACGCCCGCGTGCTGCAGAAACGGTGTGAAGTCCGATCCCGAGCCGAGATCGCCGAGACGCACATCTTCTCCCGGAATCGGCGGCGCATTCGATGGATGTTCACTGTCGACAGTGGGTTTGAGCCGCCAGGCTTGATAAACGGTCCCGCCGAGCGGGCTGGGAACGGAGCGCGTGATGTTGCGAATGAACTCCTTGAGCGAGGGCACGGCAGAAGCAGTAAAGTCAGGGCCCGAGACGCCGACGTCCACATTGAAGTAAGCCACGGCGTGATCGAGAGTGCGTCCCTGCTGCTCGACCCACTCAGTTGAGCCGATGAGACCTTCCTCTTCGGCGTCCCAACTGCAAAAGACGATGGTGCGTTTGGGTCGCCAGCCCTGGCGCAGCAACGTACCGATGCCATGCACAGCTTCAAGCATCGCGGCCGTCCCGCTGTTGGGGTCGACTGCGCCGTAGACCCACGCGTCGCGATGGTTGCCGACGATGACCCACGCGTCCGGCTCCTGGGAGCCCTCGACCTTGCCGATCACGTCCCAGATAATGCGGCGCTGGTAGTCCTGTTGCGAAACCAGGTGGACTCGCACTCCGCCGGAACCTATGTGATAGCGGAAGGGCAACGCGCCCTGCCAGCTTTGCGGCACACTAGGGCCTTTGAGCGCCTGCAGAATGGGCGCTGCATCGTGGTAGCTGAGAGGAATCGAGACGATATAGGGCTGGCTGCCGTCGGGTCCAGAAGGATTAGGAATGCGCGCAGAGTCCGGCAGCTCGAGCGTCGAAGCGACGCCCGGAGTTTCAGGATCTCCAGGGTACTTGAAAAGGAATTGCACCGAGCCGCGCTGCACGCCGGTCTCAGGCCGCCACGGACCTGCGGGCCATGGATCGCCTTTGGCGTAGCCGTCGTCATGCGGGTCAGAGTAGATGAGAACGCCGACTGCTCCTCGCTGCTGAGCCAGGTAGACCTTGACGCCACGAAAGTTGGAGCCATAGCGGCAGATAACAATCTTGCCGTGCAGATCGATGTTGCGAGCCGCAAGTTCGTTGAAGTCTTCGAGGCGGCCATAGTTCGCGTACACCACTTCGCCAGAAACGTCGCCGGAACCCGAGGAGCCGTTGAAGGGCATCACAACGCGGGGATTGTCCGCGGCGGGATCTCCCTCAACATGTTCAGGCGTGGGTCCAGTCATTAACAAATGGCCGGCGTCGTCCCAGGCCTCAACGCGCTCCACTTTGGGCCAATTGAGCAGAACGCGATAGGGAACGATCTCTGTCTCGAACCCTGCGGCACGAAACTTGCTCGCTACATACTCTGCGGTTTTGCGATCCTCGGGTGTAGCGGCGAGATGCGGCTCGATGGTAAGGGTCTTCAGTTCTTCGCCAGCGAGTTTGGCATCGGGAACCGCCATGAACTTCTCTTCGAGCCGCGCTTCTGCGCTGAAGTCGGAGTAGCCGAGCGAACTTTGCGGCGGCATGGCTTGCGCGGGCAGCCGGCTCGATGGGAACACAAAGAAAGCGACAGCCAGCAAAACAAGAAAGGCAAGCCTGGTGCGGAGGTTCATGAAGTCGATCCTTAAGACACCGGTCAAGCTAAGCACAGGTCAAGCGCGAAGCACAGTGCAACCGCGATCACGCAACGGGTTGAGCGCAGTGTGCGCAACGCCGCGCGGTCAGCGGAATCTCGCTAAGGCACTCAGGGCACGGTTTTGTGGTGGCAGCGGCCGCCTCCGCCTTGTTCATCTTCTTCATCATGTATTGCATCGGCAGCACGATGGCAAAGTAAATGGCTGCGGCCACAAGCAAAAAGTTGATGAGCGCGTTCAGCAGCTTGCCGATGTGAATATCGCCCGGCGCAATGTAGTTGGCGGGGAGAGGATTCGGCGGCGCAACCTGGTGCAGCACCGGCATGTGAATCACAAGGGAAGTGAAATCGGGCGTGCCAAACAGCGCCGAAATCATGGGAGTAATCACGTCCGCCGTCAGCGAGGCTGTAATGGCTCCAAACGCAGCGCCGATGATCACGGCGACCGCGAGGTCCACCACGTTTCCGCGCAGAATAAACTCCCGAAATCCTTTAAGCATCGCTTCCTCCAGTGCATCTCAGATTCAGCCGATGCCGCGAGACCGCGGGAATCACCGGCTGCATTTGCACATTGCCCATGCTACACGGCGAAAGGGCGCGCGCGCAGAGGGTTTTGCGGGCGGAGGTGAGGCGGAGTGAGCGAAGCTACGGCACGGCCAGGAGAAACACGATTCCGGCCAGAATCATAAGGTCGGCATAAAGCAGGATGAGGACGCCTGCGTGGTAAGGGCTCCATTCGCGTCGCAGGCAACGGGCCGTCTCTGCCATGCCCCACGCGGCCACCAGCAGGGCGAGAATCTGCCAGTGCGAGCCATGCAGATCGCTGATGTTGGGGAAGCCGGCCAGACGCAAGCTGGCTGCGAATGCGCCCAGTGAAAGCAGCATGGCGCGCAGCAGTGATTTTTGCCGCAACCGAAAGATGTTGGAGCGAAGGCGCACAACCTTTCACTGTATCGTGATGGCGCGACGGGAGCGATTTGCCGGACTCAGGCCCTTGCCACGGGTTAGAACAATTTTGCTGAAGCGAAGGCAAATCGGCGTAGAATGGCCTCAAAAATTAACGCTCGCCGCGTGAGTCGCGCTAAACAGCCGCATAGACTTTGGGGGAACCTTCGAGAAAATGAAAAGCGCGTTTACTTCTCTGTACGTCTGCGCGGCGCTCTTCATCTGCGGCCCGCTCTGGCATTCGCCCAGTTAGTCCCCGATCCGAACGCTCCGCCGCACTCGGATGCCCCGCCCGCCGCGCAGTCGGAAGCGCCCGCACAGGCTCCAGAGACCGAGCCAGCGTCGACGCCGGATTCGCAGCCCGCTTTGCCGCCACCCGGGCCTCCGCCTCCGCAAACTTTCAGAAACTTATTCCCGCAGATCAACTGGCTTTCCTCAACGATTACGCCAATCAGCCGGCGAAGGCCCTGCTCAAGGACAAGCGCTTCCACAGCTTGATGAAGCAGGCCATCTCCAGCACCGAATACCACTATGGCCGCGACATGTCACTCTCCGATGCCGTCCAAACAGTTCTCGACGGCTCCATGCAGCCCGTCCGGGTTCGCGAAGGCCGCTTCGTCACCGTCTCCGGCAGCAACGGCCCCTACCTCGGCGGCCGCGGCTTTCTCTGGTTCGACATGCAAACTGGTGTTGCGCTCGGCGGATTTTATTTTCGTCCCACCAACGGCGAACCCACGCCAACGGTCACTGTTTTTTCGCGGCAATTGGCTGATCGCGACCTATCCATGGGCCAGCTTCCCGAGCCTTTCGCTGAAGACCTGGAACAATGGCAGGCGGATTCGCGCGTTCCCGAAATCACGCCGCGCTATTTCATTCCCGAGAACGGCAAAAAGTATGTGCTGGAGCATGACGAAGACTATTGCTGGAGCCCATCCGGCGAGCCCGCGCCCGATCGCGACGAATGCCAGCAGATGATGGCCGACGCGGCAGATGACGACATGAACGCCGCGTACTTTATGCAGGAAACGGGAAACGTCGCCAACGCCACTGCCTGGATGCTCGGCCCCGATCAAATCGAATGGCTCCGGATTCGCGATCGGACCTGCGGGCCGAGGTCAATTTCCTGCCGGATTCGCATCACCCGCGAGCGCACGGCGGTGCTGACCGGCCATCCCGTTCGGCCGTCGCGGCCGACGCCGGGGCCGGTGCGCCGGTAGGGGCGCACAAATTCCGCCAGGGCTACACGATACGGCGCCGGAGTGATACACTCGGCGTGCCCAGTTCCGGGCTCCCCAAAAATCCCAACTTCCCACTGGGCGCATCAGGAGGCAAGACAATGCAAGCTAGCGATTCTGCCGCAGCACCACTCAATCCGGGAATCGTTTTCGACATGGTTCAGGCGCACCAGCGCACGGCGGCTTTGTGCGCGGCCATTCAACTCGACGTGTTTCGCGCGGTCGGTCAGGGGCCTGGAGATGTGGCATCGATCGCGCGTCATTGTTCGGCATCGGAGCGCGGCATTCGCATCCTGTGCGATTTTCTGGTGATCAACGGAGTGCTAGCCAAGGAAGACGGGCACTACAAGCACACGCCGTCGAGCGCAGCATTTCTTGACCCGGCCTCGCCCGCCTGCATGGCATCGGTGGCGCAGTTCCTCACCGAGTCGGCGATCATGCAGGCCGACGGGCAACTGGCCGATATTGTGCGCGCGGGCCGCACGCATCTTCCCGGCCAGGGCTCGGTTGAGCCAGACAATCCCATTTGGGTGGTGTTCGCAGAAAAGATGGCGCCGATGATGGGGCCCATGGCAGGGCCACTGGGAGCCGTGGTTCTGGAAGGACATGACGGACCGATGCACGTCCTCGATATTGCCGCGGGGCATGGGCTGTTCGGAATTGAGATTGCAAAGCAGAATCCGCAAGCGCGCGTGACAGCTCTCGATTGGGCGCCGGTGCTGCGCGTGGCATTGAAGAACGCCGAGAAGGCCGGCGTGAAGGACCGCTACGATATGCTGCCGGGCAGCGCGTTCGATGTGGAGTTCGGCGGACCGTACGACGCGGTGCTGCTGACAAATTTTCTGCACCATTTTGACAAGCCAACAAACGTCGGGCTGCTGAAGAAGGTGCGCGCGGCGCTCAAGCCGGGCGGGCGCGCGGCGACGCTCGAATTTGTGCCCAACCCGGACCGCGTATCGCCGCCCATGCCTGCGGCCTTTGCGATGACGATGCTGACGACGACTGCGGAAGGCGATGCGTATACATTCGCGGAACTCGAGGCGATGTATGCCGAGGCGGGATTCAAGGGGATCACGGAGCATCCGATTCCCATGAGCCCGCACACGGTGGTAATGGGGAGAGCGTGAGAAAAAATGAATGAGTGAAGAAGTGGAAGAAGTGAATGGCCGGCGACAACTGAGCGTCGGCCTTTATTTTGCTGGTCCCTTCGCGCTGCGGCGGGCGCGGACCGCGGCGGCGAGCTCTTCGAGCAGCGCGCGGGTTTCCTTCCAGTCGATGCAGCCATCGGTGATGCTTTGGCCGTAGACAAGATGCTGAGCGGCTGGCCGGCGACGAGCTTTTGCGCGCCGGCGACCAGGTTGCTCTCGATCATGACGCCGATGATCTTGCGATTGCCTGATGCAATTTGCGCGGCGACATCGCGGCCAACGACACTCTGACGCCGATAATCCTTGCCGCTGTTGGCGTGGCTGAAGTCGATCATGATGCGCGGTGCGATGCCGGCACGCTCCATGAGCGCCGCAGTTTCGGCCACGCTCTCGGCGGTGTAGTTGACGGACTTGCGGCCCCCGCGCAGGATGATGTGGCAATCGGGATTGCCCGCGGTGACGAAAATGGCCGACTGTCCGTGATGCGTATGGCCGAGAAAGGTGTGCGACCAGGAGGCGGAAAGCACGGCGTCGACGGCCACCTGCACGTCGCCGGAGGTTGCGTTCTTGAAGCCCACGGGGCACGACACGCCGGAGACCAGCTGGCGATGCACCTGGCTCTCGGTGGTGCGCGCGCCGATGGCGCCCCAGCAGACCAAGCCGGCGATGTACTGCGGCGAGATCATGTCGAGGAACTCGGTTCCCGTGGGCACGCCCATTGCGGCCAGGTCGAGCAGCAGATGGCGCGCCAGACGCAGGCCGTCGTTGATTTTGAAGGTGCCGTCAAGGTGCGGATCGTTGATGAGGCCCTTCCAGCCGACGGTGGTGCGCGGCTTTTCGAAGTAGACGCGCATGACGATGCGCAGGTCAGGGGCAGAATTCGTCGATGGCGCCCTTGAGCAGCCCGGCGTATTCGCGCGCGGCCTTGACATCGTGGATGGAGCACGGGCCGGCGAGCACCAGGAGACGGTCGTCGCGGCGATTGAGAATGTCCACGATCTCGCTGCGGGCGTTGAAGATGGTAGTCGAAGCCGCCTCGGTGAGGGGGAGCTCCTCCTCGAGAAAGACTGGAGGAAGGACGACTTTCGTCCATTGAATGCGAATATCTTCAGTGGGATGGAACATAGGCTTCTTTTAGGGCGCGGCCCTACCGATGGCCCAACAGGGCTCTCTTACGAATCTAACAGCCTAAGAAGGGCGGAAACAGCGGGGGGCGGCGCGATAGGGCGAGAGCCCAGGCCTATAGGTCCGAATCACTTTTGCTGAAGTCAGGGTCCTAAAGGCCCCTGCTCCATCCGTTGAAATCGATCAGCGCACTTCCATGGCGGTGACCACTCCTCCCGCGACCAGGGTGCCGACGACGACTGGAACCCAGAGACGGAAGTGACGCCCGGGCTCGGAACCAGCGCCGATGTACTCTCTCGTCTTCTTCACGCGCGTCACGTCCGCATAGTTGAAGGTCTGCACTTTATTGCTTTCGGCGTTAGTGACCTGGAAGGTCGCATCGGAGACTTCACCGAGAGAGCCCAGAGCCTCGCTGTTGTCGCGAAAATCGACCTGCAAAAGGGTGCCTGCGCGGTACTTGGCGACTTTTTTCTCAATCTTTCGGGAGTGCTTATCGATCTTCGCGGACGACTCAGCCTGGCTTGAGGGCGCAAGTCCCACCATCAGGAAGACAATGGCGACGAGCAGCAACGAGTTGCTGCGAAGGAAACGGAGAATTCTGATCATTTGGCCCCTCCAAAAAAGAAAACATCAACTTTGATGCAATTGCTCCTGCTTCGATCGCCTGCAGGAGGTTTCACAATAGCACTCTATGGAAGTTGGACGGTGAACCGTCAACGGAGGAACATTACGAACGTCATGAAAGGCGTGTGCAGATGCAATGTTGTGCACCGGCAGCACGGCGATGCGCCTTGACATGGACAGACGCTCGTCACTAGACTTGAATTGGGGCATCTCCGAAAATTTTGCACTTAAGTCAAAGTAATAAAGGGACTTAATCGACAAGAGCTCCTGTCCTGGAAGCGGGGATGCCAATATGCCCTTAGCTACATCCAGGACCGGACGGAGAGTCTGAAAACGATGTCCGATGTGCGCCTCAGCCCGCGTGAGCGGCTGGTGTTGACCGCGATCATCGACCATTACATCGCGACCGGCGAGCCGGTGGCCTCGCAGGCGATTGCGCGTCTGTTTGCCGATCGGGAAGGTTTGAGCTCGGCCACGCTGCGCAACGTGATGGCCTCGCTGGGCGATGCCGGACTTCTGGAGCAGCCGCACACATCCGCAGGCCGCGTTCCTACCGCGGCGGCTTTTCGTTATTACGTGGGGCAAATTACGCAGCCCAGCCGCGCGGCGGCAGGAGGGCTGGCCGGGATCTCTGCCTCCGGCGGCGCGGAGTCTCCATTGAGCGCAGCGCGTCGCGGACAGATTGAGGAGAGTTTCTCCGGCGTGGCCAGCTCGCATGACTATCTGGAACGCACCTCGCACGTGTTGGCGCAGCTTTCGCGCGGCCTGGGCGTGGCGCTGGCCAGTTCCGCGCAAGGGCAGGTGCTTGAGCACATTCATTTTTCGCGGCTTTCTACGGGGCGCGTGCTGGCCGTACTGGTGACTCAGGCGGGCGCCGTACAGGACCGCGTGTTGATGCTCGATCGCGAATTGACGGCACTGGAGCTCGAAACCGCGAGCCGGTACCTGAACGAAAACTTTCACGGCTGGCCGATCGATCGCATTCGCGTGGAAGTGGAGCGCCGCGTTGACATTGAGCGCGAGGCTTATCGCCAGTTGCTGACTTCAGTGGAGGAACTATGCCGCAAGGGCGCGCTGGCCGGCGATGAAAGCGGACCGGCGCTTTTTGTGGATGGAATCGCGAATCTGATCGGCGCCGAGCAGGATCGCGAGCAACTGCGCCAGATGCTATTGGCTCTGGAGGCCAAGCAACGCCTGGTGGAGCTGCTGAACGCATACGTGGACGGCCGCCAGCAGGAGGTGCGCGTGGTCGTGGGCCTGGATGAAGCTTCGCCCGCGATGCAGGATATGGTGTTGATCGGCGCGCCGGCCCGGCTGGGCGGGACCAATGTGGGAACGGTTGCCGTGATCGCGCCCACGCGCATCCAGTACCAGGAGATGATCGAGGCGGTAAGCTATATTGCGCGCCTTTCCGAGCGCCTCCTTGATTTGCCCAACGCGTAGGCGCAAAAGGCAGGGGACAAGGGCGCGAGGGAGCGAGCATTTCTGGCAGGGATTTCTGGAGCCGCGCCAAGGAATTCTCATCTAAATAAGGGATGGGTTTGACTTCGGAGAACGAACTGAATCATGCTGAATCAGGAGACAGAAGAGTTGAAGGTGAAGGTATTCAAGGAACCCGCGAGCAGTGAAATGGGAGCGAAGATCGATCCCGCGGCTGAGTTGCCGCCGCCCGATGAGACCTTGGCCGAGGCCGAGGCGGCAGGCCAGGCGCCAGCCGGCGGCCAAACGGAGATCGATCAACTGAAGGTCGAGCGCGATCAACTGCTCGACCGGCTGGCCCGCATGCAGGCGGAGTTTGAGAACGCGCGCAAACGTACCGAGCGCGAGAAGAAAGAGTTCCGCGATCATGTGACCGGCAGCGTGGTGGAGCAGTTCCTTCCGGTGCTCGACAACTTCGAACTGGCGCTCAAGTCCACGGGCTCGGCGCAACAACTGCGCTCCGGCGTGAGCCTGATCATGAAGCAGATGGAAGAGATTCTCGAAAAGATGCAGGTGAGCGCGATTCCCGCAGTGGGCGAGAGCTTCGATCCGCGCGTGCACGAGGCGCTGGGAGCGGTGGAGCGCGACGACGTGCCCGACCAGCACGTGGCCGAGGAGATCCGCCGCGGCTACAAGATTCGCGAGCGGCTGCTGCGGCCGGCGTTGGTGCGCGTGGCGCATAACGCGAAGCAAACCAGTGAATAAGTGAACTAAGTGAATGGGCGAAGCGGCTGAAAGCTGAGAGCTGAAGCCCGAGAGCTGGATCAAGGGAGCAATGAGTTCTAATACAAGAGTGAGCAAAGCAGATTATTACGAGGTGCTGGGCGTCTCGCGTGACGCTACCGATCAGGAACTGAAGAGCGCGTATCGCAAACAGGCGCTCAAGTATCATCCTGACCGCAATCCCGGAGACCACGCGGCCGAAGAGAAGTTCAAGGAAGCCAGCGAAGCCTACCAGGTGCTGTGCGACGCCGACAAGCGCGCGGCCTACGACCGCTACGGCCACGCCGGTCTGGGCGCGCAGGGCTTTGGAGCCGGACCATTCGCCGGCGGCGTGGACCTGGGCGACATCTTCGGCGATTTCTTCGGCGAGATGTTTTCGATGGGCGGCGCGACGCGCGGGGGATCGCGCGCTCAGCGCCAGCAGCGCGGCGACGATCTGCGCTTCGACCTGACCATCGATTTTGAAGACGCAATTTTCGGCACCGAGACTGAGGTGAAGATCCGCCGCCTGGAGACGTGCACGGTGTGCCATGGCCAGGGCAGCGCGTCAGGCCGGGGCCCGAGCGTTTGCAGCCATTGCCAGGGCCACGGGCAGCTCCGCTATCAGCAGGGATTTTTCTCGGTGGCGCGCACCTGCGCGGCCTGCGGCGGCACGGGCTCGGTGATCAGCCGATCCCTGCACGGCATGCCGCGGCGAGGGCCGGGCAGCCACTGAAATCAAGCTGAAAGTGAAGGTGCCGCCGGGCGTGGAAGAGGGAACGCGCATCCGCTATGGGGGCGAGGGCGACTCCGGCCGCCGCGGCGGGCCCAAGGGCGATCTCTACATCATTCTTGCCATCCGTCCGCACGATTTCTTCGAGCGCCACGGGCACGATCTTTATTGCGTCATTCCCATCAGCTTTCCGCAGGCGGCATTGGGCGCCGAGTTCGAGATTCCCGGCATCGACGCGCCGGTAAATATCAAGATTCCCGAAGGCACGCAAAGCGGCAGAGAGTTGCGCGTGCGGGGACGCGGCGTTCCCTATCCTGAACGAGAAGGGCCAACGGCGACCTGATCGTGAAGGTGATGGTGCAGATTCCGCGCAAGCTGAACCGCGCGCAGCGCGAGCTGGTGAACAAGCTCTCCGAGACCATGACCGTGGACAACAAACCCACCTCGCCGGGCCTGATCGAGAAGATGAAGGACTTGTTCAGCTAAAAAAGACAGGGACCTAAGGAACGAGGGACCAAGAAAACCGGCCCGTCTCGATCGCGCCAATCGATCCTGGCTTGCGTTCGCTGATCAAATCCATCCGTAAAGTTCAGATGGCCAGCCATGCAATCGCGGCGACGGCAATTCCGATGGCAAGGCTCATGCGGTCAGTCAACGCAAAGACCAGGGGGTCTTCGTCGAGCTCGCCGCGCGAAGCCAGCAACCAGACGCGGCAGAGCCATAGAATCATTAATGGCATAATGAGCCACAGCAACTGTGCTCGGCGATAAAGCACGACAACGTCGCTGCTGCTGATGTAGATGGCGAAAACCATCACAGCCGCAAAGGCGCTCGAAGTGCCGAAACTCCGCAACTGATCGGTATCGGCAACCAGATAGCCACGCCCGTTGCGCGGCGGCAATCCACTGGTCCGCAAATTCTGCAGCTCGGCAAAACGCTTGACCATGGCCAGCGAGAAAAACAGGAAAACCGAAAAGCCGGCCAGCCAATGCGAGATGTGCGAATCGGTGGCGGCGCTGCCGGCAAACAGGCGCAGCGTGTAGAGACCGGAAAGCACCAGCACATCGACGAGCGCGATCCGTTTCAGATACCAGGAATAGGCGAGCGTCGTCGCCAGATAAAGCAGCAGCCATCCGGTGAAGGCCACGGGCAGCAGGCGCGCGCCAAGAAACGCCAAAGACAGAAAGACGGCCACCATGCAGACACCGGCAATGGCCGAGAGATCACCCGCGGCAAAGGGACGCAGAAGCTTTCGCGGGTGACGGCGGTCGGCCTCGATGTCGAACAGGTCGTTGACGATGTAGGCCGACGATGCCGTGAGCCCGAAACAGAAGAAAGCCAGCAGCGCATCGAGCAGGTGCCTGGCATCGTGCACGTGCGCCAGCAACAGAGGCAGAAAGATGAGTAGATTCTTTGCCCACTGATGCACGCGCATGGCTCTGAGCCCAGTCCAGAGCATTGCCCAGAGCGATCCGGGGCCTTCATCGAAGCTGCGCGCAGGGCGAATGCCGCGCAGGCGCATTCTGAGGCGCAGGCTCAGGCTTGGATTGGCCACCATGATTTCAGCCGCATGGGCCAGCATCGGCAAATCGGGAGTGTCGTTGCCGATATAACCGTACTCACCGCCAAACTGGCTTCGCACGCGATCGAGCTTTCGGGTTCCCGTCAGGTTGACTTCGCCGTCGCTGCCCAAAACGCCTGTGAAGATACCGAGATGCGTGGCGACTCGCTGCGGCCAACGCAATATCAGCTCCAGTTACCAGGTAAAGCGCACGGCCGCGCGCACGCTCCTCGTGAAGAAACTGCAGCAGAGTGCGGTTATAGGGCAGATGCGCGACGTCGAGCGAGACGCGGGAGGTGACGAATTCCTTGAAGGCCGCCTTGCCGTGAAGAAGGCGTCCGGGCAGAGCGAACAAACCTGCCGGATGGGTGCGCGCGAGCACCAGCAGCGAGTCCACGAGAGTGTCGGATTTGACCAGGGTTCCGTCGAGATCGACACAAAGGGGCCTGAGCGCTGTTGCGAGGAGCTTCCGGCAGAGAGACGACCTGGGACAACCAATCACCTCAGCGAGGGCGTTTGAGCTCTTGCATCGATGATAAGACGGCGAGACGATTGGGAGGATGGGATTGGTGACAAACCGCGATACAAATCTCTTCCGACGCGGTAAGCAGGCACGCCCTTCAGCGCGGTACGGCGTGGGTGGCTTTACTCGATGCTGGCGAATACTTCGAGCGGTTCGAAACGATCACGGGGATTGCTGGACACTACCATAAACACTCCACTGTATTTTGAATTAGTCTAGGAATGAAATTATGGATAAAGATCAGTTGCGCCAAATAGCCCTGACGGCGAGGCTATCGACCAAAACAATTATTCCTTTCAGCGATGATGCGCTTGAGCCGCAATCGACAGCCCCGTCGTTTTATTGTGTTCACCCAATCGATGGCTCCGCCGCCACGGATTATATCGATCTGGCATTGGAGATAGGCCAAGGCGTGCGTTTTTTTGCAATTCAGGCCCCAACAACAATGATGAAAAACGCCGACTATAACGATATTCTTAATTCCGTCGCCGGCCATCATGCCGATGCCATTGCAACATTTCAGCCTGAGTGGTCAAATCTACATAGGAGGGTGGTCTGCGGGAGCGGTCATCGCTTTGGAAACCGCCCGGAAGTTAAAGACGAAAGGACGGGAGGTTAGCACCCTGGTCGTCATCGACGGTGCACCAAACAATGCCAGAGATTCCGGATCACGCCTATGGTATTTTGCCAAGGTATTGTGGAACCTTCCGCGTGCGCTGCCGCATGCCGGTCTTGGCCGGCTGGGAAGGCAACTCTTATCTAGGGTCGGCAATTTATGGAAGAAAAAAAAGCCCCGGCAAATGAACGATGCCCCTAGCCACCCTTTGCAGCGATTTATACCAAACTTCTCTCTATATCCTGAGTACTGGCAAGCGTTTATGTTCGAGCTCTATGCCGAAATTGAAAAAACGACTTTCCTTCCCTATGACGGCGCGGTTGTCGTCTATGAGTCGCGAATAAAGCCCATTCTTCTAAGCGGAGTTCAGGAGTTTTGGAAAAGCGTCGCGCATCATTGTGAGGTCGTCGAGGTTCAGGCGACGCACTTAGATTTGGTGAATTGGCCCCAGGTAGTTCCACTTGCAGCCGATCTCAAGCAGCGCCTTACAGGGAAAGTGCCGCCGCCAGGACCGCACTGAAAATTTCCCAGTGCCCGCGCGAATTCGCGCCCCAAATAAACTTCGCAACTTTGCTGTGAGTCCGCCTTCGCTCTCGCTACGGCGCGACAGCCTTCGCTTTTACATTGGCTTGCCGAGCCGAAGCCTGCGAAGCAGGTGAAGGCTGGTGGAGCTGAGCGGGATCGAACCGCTGGCCTCCTCGTTGCGAACGAGGCGCTCTCCCAGCTGAGCTACAGCCCCACAGTGACTTCATATATCTTAGCAGCGAGGCAGAAATTGGGAAAGAGCGGCGGCTGAAACCAGGATGCCCGCTGAAACCGCAGAGAACCATTGCGCGGTCGGCTCAAATTGGGCGCGCACAGGCGCCGAAGTTGGAGGGAATATGACGTACACAGGCACTACCGACAATCCGGAATGCTGGCCGGCGCTGCCGCTCGATTCCTGGCGGGAGACCTGCGCCACTCTGCACATGTGGACCCAGATTGTGGGCAAGGTGCGGTTGGGGCTGACACCGCTCGTGAATCAATGGTGGAACGTACCTCTTTATGTGACCCCGCGCGGGCTGACCACTTCAAACATTCCCTACGACACGCGGTCGATCGAGATACGTTTCGATTTTCTGGCGGATCGGCTGGTGCTGGAGTGCAGCGATGGATCAGTGAAGGGGCTGCCGCTCCGTCCCATGGCTGTTGCAGATTTCTACAAGGAATTCATGGAGATGCTGCGGTCGGCGGGGATCGAGGTAAAAATCTGGCACATGCCGGTGGAGATTCCCGATCCCATCCCTTTTGACGAGGACCGCGTGCACGCGGCATATGACGCCGAACGGGTGAAGACTTTCTGGTGCATCCTGCGCTCGGTGGATTCGGTCTTCCATCAGTTCCGAGCACGGTTCGAGGGCAAGGCCAGCCCGGTACATTTCTTCTGGGGAAGTTTCGATTTGGCGGTGACGCGTTTTTCCGGGCGGAAGGCGCCGGAGCGGCCGGGCGCCGACAGTATCACGCGTGAGGCCTACTCGCACGAGGTGAGCAGCGTGGGATTCTGGCCGGGCAGCGGCACCATGAGCGGTCCGGCGTTCTATTCGTATGCCTCTCCGGAGCCGCAGGGATTCAAGGAAGCGCGCGTGCGTCCGGATGCAGCTCGCTACGACGCGGCGCTCGGTGAGTTCCTGCTTGCGTATGACGACGTGCGCAATGCGCAATCACCGAGCGCAGCGTTGCTCGATTTCTGCCAAAGCACCTACGATGCCGCGGCCGACCTGGGCAAATGGGATCGGCAGTTGCTGGAACGGGATGAGGGCTGCAAGTAATGCGGCCGTAGGCTTCAGGAATGCTGTCGAATTGGAGTTTCGAAGAACGAAAAGGCCGGGGACGATGCCCCGGCCTTCTTCAGCTGTCTGGATTCCAGTCCACCTAGACCCCAGAGCTGAAATCAAAGCTGATTCATGTTGGCCAGGAATTCGGCGTTGTTGCGCACCTTCTCGAGGCGGCTGATCAACAGCTCCATGGCTTCAACCGGTGAAAGCGGATTGAGCACACGGCGCAGGATGAAGACGCGCTGCAGATCTTCTTTGGGAATGAGCAGCTCTTCTTTTCGCGTACCACTGCGCTGGATGTCGATGGCCGGGAACACGCGCTTGTCGACCAGCTTGCGGTCGAGAATGATTTCCATGTTGCCGGTGCCCTTGAACTCTTCGAAGATAACTTCGTCCATGCGGGAGCCAGTGTCAACGAGGGCGGTGGCAATGATGGTGAGCGATCCGCCTTCCTCGATGTTGCGGGCCGCGCCGAAGAAGCGCTTGGGCCGCTGCAAGGCGTTGGAATCGACGCCGCCGGAGAGGACCTTACCCGAGGGCGGAACGATGGTGTTGTAGGCGCGCGCCAGACGGGTGATGGAGTCAAGCAGAATGACCACATCGCGCTTGTGCTCGACGAGGCGCTTGGCCTTTTCGATGACCATTTCGGCCACTTGCACGTGGCGGGCGGCGGGTTCGTCAAATGTGGAGCTGATGACTTCGCCCTTCACTGAGCGCTGCATGTCGGTGACTTCCTCGGGGCGCTCATCGATCAGCAAAACGATCAGCACAACCTCTGGATGATTCGTAGTCACGGAATTGGCGATGGACTGCAGCAGCATGGTTTTGCCGGTGCGTGGCGGGGCGACGATGAGGCCGCGCTGGCCCTTGCCGACGGGCGTGAGCAGATCCATCACGCGGCCGCTGACGGCCTCGCGTACCGTCTCCATCTTGATGCGTTCCTGCGGATAGAGCGGCGTGAGATTGTCAAAAAGAATCTTGTTGCGCGTCTCTTCAGGCGACTCGAAGTTGATGGCTTCGATCTTGACGAGCGCGAAATACTTCTCGCCTTCATGCGGCGGCCGCACGTTGCCGCTGATCGAATCACCAGTCTTGAGATCGAACTTGCGAATCTGCGAGGGCGACACGTAGATGTCGTCCGGTCCCGGCAGATAGTTGTAATCGGGGGAGCGGAGGAAGCCGTAGCCGTCGGGGAGAATTTCAAGGACGCCCTCAGCGAAGATGTGGCCTTCCTTTTCGCTTTGCGCCTGGAGGATCTTGAAAATAAGATCCTGCTTACGGAGGCCGCTGGTCCCGGGAATCTCAAGAGAGCGGGCAATGCGGCTTAATTCAGTAATGTTTTTTTCTTTGAGTTCTGCGATGGTCATGTTCACCTGCGTGAAGGCGGGATGTGTGGGGGTGGGATACGGAGGGAGAAGTGCTCCGGAGGAGAAGATCCAACAGGCACTGAGAGGTTCAATCGGCGCAAACGAGCCTGAATTCCAGGCTCCGAGTGAACCAAACGCAACTGATGTGACGGAGCGGCTGGAAGGCCCTGCGAATTCTAAAGGGAAACTGGCCTTGATCCTTTGCCGTACTTAACTTTACAAGAAACGCCAGGCGCCGTTAGGCCGCGCGGCGCCTTTCCACCGGCTGGGCCGCTGGCGCCTCTTCGGGCGTCTTGTGGCCTCCCGGATTGGCAATCTCAAAGCGGCACAACACCTCGTTTGTGGTGTCCTGCAGCCGTGTATTCGGCTTGTGAAGCTTACGAGTTGCCTTGCTGGCCAGTTGACAGAGCTGGTAGCGATTGTTCACATGCGAGAGCGCTTTGAAAACAAGATCAGAACGCATTGCTTATCTCCTTATTTTTCATTTCCCTGCACAGGAGGAATCCCATTGAGCCTGCCTGCGCAGTAGAGGGGAGCCATTACAAACGAGGGCTACCCCAAATTGCCGCTTCCATCTCTTAGACGCACTCTTTACGCCCCCGAATTCAAAATCTTGGTGGCGATTGCACTTTATGAAATGGATGCCATACCGTAGTGGATTGCAGTTTGCGCCTCGAACACCCGTGTGCCTGCATGGCCTTTTCGGGAGCTCCAAATGCGCACCCAAGGCATCAAGGGAGCACCTGCTCATAGTTTGATGCTGGAAATGTGCTGATGGGCACACCCGGCCGCAAATGCGCAACCTGCCCTCTATGGATGGCTGTGAATGAGAATATAACCAACCTCCGCTGGGGTCAATAGTTATTTCGTGCCAAGGGCAAGGCTAATCCAGACCGGTTCCTGGTGGGAGAGCCTCCGATACAAAGCTTCATAGTAACCCATTGCTTATCTTCAATTTGATGGCATATTCCCCGTGGGTATGCCCGTTCTGCATGGATCGCATTCCGGGGCGCGGGAATGCCGGCAAACGCTAGTGGCGAAAGAGTGAACCTTACCGGTTACCATGAATCCGGGGCGCCAGGTCACTAACTGGTCCTGCTCGAAACGCCCCAGGCTCAATCGCTCCAGGGTCGCCCATCGGGATCGGACAGAAGCAAGCGTCCATTCTCATCGCACCCGCATGCGGGGCGGTTCACGGGCTTGGCGCGTTTTGAGGCGGCGATGATTTCATCCAGCCGGAAGAGACCCACCAGGAGGATTCCCACGAATGGAACCGCAACCAGGAGGTTGCCCCAGCCGGATTGCAGGATAATATCTTGCACCTGAGACTCCAGAATGCTGCTGTGCTGCCGTGTTGATTTCCTCAGTCGATTGGGTTATCGCCCAAAATTAGAAAACATTCAGAATCAAAGGTAACCGCCCATGTTGGCAAGAAATTCAACGCGTTGCAGCAATCTTCAGGTGCTAACGGACGTGAAAAGGCAGTGATTTGGGTGGAACCGGGAATGATCTAGCCAACGATTGCGATCTCCCACCCACGCGTCAGAAAAAAGACGCACGGACAGGGCGCAGAGCTCTGTCACACAGCAGTCATGGAACCGCTCAAAGCCACAGCTAGGCCCAGTAGCTGCGGTCGAGCGTGCGATATTGAATGGCTTCGGCGAGATGCGCGACAGTGAGGGACTCCGTGCCTTCCAAGTCCGCAATGGTGCGCGCCACTTTCAGAATGCGATCGTGGGCGCGCGCGGTGAGCCCCTGCTGTTGCATGGCGCGCTCCAGCAGTCGCTCGGCGTCGGCTCCGAGTTCGCAGTGGGCGCGAATCTGCCGGGTGCTCATCTGCGCGTTGGCGTAGATTTTTTCGCCGTGTTTCTTGAAGCGCTGATGTTGACGCTCGCGCGCTGCCATGACGCGGGCGCGAATATGCGCGGAGCCCTCGGCCGCCGCGCCGCCGCGCAGTTCCTTGTATTGCACGGCGGGAACTTCAATGTGAATGTCGATGCGGTCGAGCAAGGGGCCGGAGATTTTGGCCACGTAGCGCTGGATCATGGGCGGCGTGCACAGGCACTCGCGCGATTTGTCGTTGAAGAAGCCGCAGGGGCAGGGATTCATGGCCGCCGCCAGCATGAAACGCGCGGGAAAACTGAGCGACATGGAGGCGCGCGCGATGGTGACGCTGTGATCCTCGAGCGGCTGGCGCAGGACTTCGAGAACGTTGCGCGGGAATTCGGGCAGCTCGTCGAGAAACAGCAATCCGTTGTGCGCCAGAGACACTTCGCCGGGGCGCGGGATGATGCCGCCGCCGATCAGTCCCGCGTCGGAGATGGTGTGATGCGGCGCGCGGAAAGGGCGCTGGGTGACGAGCCCCGCGCCGGCTTCGAGCACGCCGGCGACGGAATGGATCTTGGTGGTTTCAAGTGCTTCTTCAAACGAGAGCGGAGCCAGGATCGAGGGCAGGCGCTTGGCGAGCATGGTTTTGCCGGAGCCGGGCGGGCCGATCATGAGAATGTTGTGGCTGCCGGCCGCGGCCACTTCGAGCGCGCGCTTGGCGGTCTGCTGGCCGCGCACATCGCTGAAGTCGACGGTGAATTGCTCGAGCTTGCCGAGTAAATCCTTAGTGACCACGCGATACGGCTCGCGCTGGATCACACCAACCACGGACGTGTTGAGCAGTTCAAGCACGTCCAGCAGCGAGGAGACGGGATAGACGTTGACGCCTTCAACGACCGCGGCCTCGGCGGCGTTGGCCAGGGGCAGAATCAGGTTGGGAATGCCCTTTTCGCGGGCCAGAATGGCCACAGGCAACATGCCTGGAATGGGGCGCACACCGCCATCTAGACCCAGCTCGCCGACCATGAGAAATTGGCTGAGGTCGTTGGTGCGCAAGGCGCCATACGCACCTAGAATGCCGACGGCGATGGGCAGATCGAAACCGGAACCCTCTTTCTTGATGTCGGCCGGAGCGAGATTGATCGTGATAAACGTGGGCGGGATGAGGTAGCCGGAGTTCTTGATGGCTGCGCGCACGCGATCGCGGCTTTCGCGGACCGCTGCGTCGGGCAGGCCTACCGTGTGAAAGTGGTCTTCATTCGAGACCACGCCGCTGTAGTCGACCTCAACATCAATGAGATTCGCGTCGATGCCGTAAACTGCCGCACTAAGGGCCTTGAAGAGCATGGTGGAGGGCTGCGGAGCGCAGTGTAGCAGAAGATACAGATCAGCGGTCAGTGACGAATGAACAGTGAAGAAGTGAAGAGGTGAAAGAACGAAGGAACAAAGCGGATACTGGTGCGGTCTAAGATGGTAAGCGCTCGAAGAATCTTTCAATTACCCACAAGTTGAACTCCGATCATGATACCCAGTTCAATATCTGTTAATCGGGACAGGCCTCTCCAGATGACGGTATTTCCGGGTGGCGGGTCGTGTGCGCGGGCGAGATAACCTCCGAGACGCGCGAGCTTGACGATGTAGTAGCCGAGTGATGGGATTGTTGGAACCGAATGCTTATTCGGAACCAGTTCGTCGAGCAGGTACTGGTCAAGATCAGTGAAGGCCTCTGCTGGGGCCGCATCGGGACGGGTCCGATTCAACATCGTGATCCAGAAGATTCTCCAGCTGAGAATAGTCAGGATAGCGATGAGATTCACGAGCCGCTCTGCGGTTCTCAGCTTGGCTTCTTCGGCTCTGCATCCGGACTTGAGGATTTTGTGGAAGGTCTCGATCTTCCATCTCTGCGCGTACCAATCAAGTTTCTCGGCAGCTTCCTGACGCGTGCGCACAGGCAGATCGGTAAGCAGTTTCCAGTCGATCTTCTCGCGATCTTTCGGAGTATCTCTCTCGCTGGCGTGGATCGCCGTGAGGATCAGTTCCGGATAGTCTTTCTGCTTGCCGATGGGTGGGCGGACCACCATGCGTCGACAGCGAATTTCAAGTACTGCAGTAGACAATTCCCCTTGCTTGTTCCGCACCTGAACACGATGCAGTCCCCGAACTGGTGCCTGTTTCATCGCATCGTGAACCGTATGTTCGCCATCTCCAGCCCGCCGGTCGACGCAGGTGCGTACCAGAAAATGGGTGCCTAGATGCTGAGCCAGACAGAACAGTTCGTAGATGTCGCTCTCCCGATCTCCGATGTGCACACAGCGTCCAGGATCTGCCAGCAATTCCGTGGACTGTCTCAGGTTCTCCAGCCAGCGAATGCTCTCTTTCTTTTCGATTGGCACACGCGTCGGATTAACCCGTCGCTTCAGCGCATTCGCGCCGTGAAACTTGTCTCGGTTCCAGAATTTGATCGCCGCCAGACCCAGCGGCAGCCCGTCGCGGGTAGCTACCAAACTGGAGTGCATCAGAATGCCGCAACTGGTGTAAAGCCCTGCACGCCCTTTGTGGCCTGCAGGTATCTTCTTCAGGATTCCGATCGATGCGGTATCTTCGCGCCGATAAGACAACTCCGTCGTGTCGTGAAGAACCAGAAGGGGGAAGCCACGGCTAGCGGAAAATCTCTCGCGCGTGCAGGCAAAATGACCGGCGAGAATATTGGATTCGCTGATCCGTTCGTTGCCAAAGAAGCGGTAGGCCGCCTTCGTGTTGGCCCAATCCTGACATGCCCACGGCGTCGCCGCGCCCACTTTGCTCGACAGCTGCTCCAACAGCTTTCGCAGTCGCTTGCCGTGGCGGACATCCTCAAACTCGCATCCCACCACCTCATTGTCTATCCATGCATCCGTTCCTGCCTCTTCAGATGCTCTGCGACGCTCGACACCATTCAACACCGGCTTCTGGCTCATGGCTTCCACTGCGCCATAACCCATCTCTCAATGTAAGTACCTGACTTGAGGCAGAATACTGGGTATCAATACTCACGCGGTTTCAGTGCACAATTGTGGGTAATTGAAAGTCGGAGAATGGGAAAGGAGAACAGCGTGCGGAGATGGATTGCGAGTATCTGTTTGTGCGCGGCAATTGCCTGCCCGGTTTGGGCGGGGCAGCCGCAGGACAACGAGGCCGCCAAGGCCAACGAGCTCTATGGCGCGGGCAAGCGGGTGGATGCCTTACCGCTCTACGAAGATCTGGCCAAAACCTATCCCAACGAGATGCTGTATCGGGAACGGCTGGCCTCCTGCCTGGGGGCCGCGGCGCTCGTGACCAACGATGCGGCGCAGAGAAAGGCGCTGCTGACACGCGAGCGCGATACGGCGCGCCGCGCGGTCGCACTAGGAGACAAGGCCAACTACGTTCTGGACATGGCGAACATCGATCCGGATGCGCCGGTTACCGTGGCGCAAGGCAGCCCGGCACAGGCGTTAATGGATGAAGCGGAGAAAGCCTTCGCGGCCGGGGATTACGCGACAGCCGAGGCCAAATACGCCGCCGCAGCCGCGGCCGATCCGCACCTCTACATGGCGGCGCTCTATGCGGGCGACGCGGCCTATGCGCAGCATGACCTGCCCACGGCGGCGCAATGGTTTGCACGCGCAATCGCTATCGATCCCAACCGCGAGACCGCTTACCGCTACTGGGGCGACGCGATCATGCAAAACGCAAACGACGCGGAGGCAGCGAAGAACAAGTTCATCGACGCGATCGTGGCCGAGCCGTATAACAGATACTCGTGGCAGGGATTGCAGCAATGGGCGGTGAGACAGAAGGCTGTGTTGAGCTCGCCGAAGATCGACCGACCGGCGGCGCCGGTGGTGGATCCGAAAAATTCCAAAAACATCACGATCAACATCGATCCCGCATCATGCGCCCGATAAGAGGTAATGAGGAGCGTTTCAGCATGGATGGCGTATTCGATGAAGCGCGCTCTCTACCGCGGCGATGAGTTCAAAAAGCAGTTTCCTAACGAGAAGGAGTATAGGCACAGCCTCAAGGAAGAGGACGACGGCGTTGAGACGGTGGTCACGATCGATCCAGGAAAAGAAGATTCCGCGACAAGCTCGACGAAAGCCTGCGCAATCTGCTGGAAGTATCGGACGCGGGGATGCTGGACTGCTGGATCCTGATCAACGGCGCCGACCAGGGAATTACGCAGGATTACCCAGCCTATCGCGACGCGCACCGACAGCTATTGCACGATTACCTCGCGCGCTTTGTGGTGCACGGCGGCGTGAACGCAGCGCAATAAATGCGCTTAGACGCGATCGTCGGGGAAGATGCCGACGGATTCGCCGGGCGCGACGTTTTGCCCTGCGAGGACGATGGCATGGGTGGCGATGTGGGCGCCGGCACCGATCACCGTAGGCTGAAGCCGAACCTTGTTGTAGTCCCGCGGATCGTGCCACATAGAAAAGACGCGCGAGAAGGAACCGATGACCGCGTCGTTGCCGATGGTGATGCCGCCGCGGTCGTTGAGCAGGGCGCGCTGGCGAATGACCACGCCATCGCCAATGGAGAGGTTGTAGCCGTAGGTCAGGTCGACACCGTGATAAATTTTTACGCCCGTGCCGAGATGCTCAAAGATGTGCCGCGCGAGCATGCAACGGAATCGTAACCCCAGCCAGTGATTGAGTCCGATCGGCGAGCGATCGAACATCTGCCAGAACCAGAGCAGGGGTTTGCGGCGCGCGAAGCGCTCGCGATCGACCTCGGCGAAGTGCTCCTGTTCCATGGTGACGTTTTGCGGGTCGAGCGATAAGTTGACCACGTTGCCCGGCAGCTCCGAAGTGAGCTTGAGATCGAGTTTGCCTTTGTAGGGACGCCCCAGATAAAGCTGATACAACTGGTCGCGCACAATTTCGCCGCGGCGCTCCGGAGAACTGTGGCGGACGAATTCGTCATCGAGGAATTGAATCCAGCGGCGATAGACTTCTTCGGCTTCAGGCGTGGGGCGGGGAACGGAGCTTTCAAGGGCGGCCATGATTCAGACGATAGAACAGAGACTAGGTGGGAGGGAATAGGGAAAAGTGTGAGTGTGAGTGTGGTTGCATCCGTCCGGCGCACTCACACTCGCACTCACACTGCTCTTACCGCTTGCCTTGAATCGTCTTTGGGTTCAAGCCGGCCTTCTTTGCGGCTCGTCGCGCGGCGATAGCGTGCATTTCCTTGCCGTAGCTGGACTGGTTGATGAAGATCTGCAGCGCGAGATTCAGCACGTTGCCCGTCGCCCAGTAGAGCGCCAATCCAGAAGCATAGTGCCAGAGGAAGCTACCCATAAAGATGGGCATGATGAAGGCCATCATGCGCCGCTGCATCGGATCCATGCCGGGCGAGGGCGTGATGTACTGCGTGAGGAACATGGAGACGATGATGAGGATGGGCAGAATATGCGTGGCATCTGGCTGGGAGAGATCGGACAGCCAAAACCAGTGCGCCTGGCGCAACTCCACGGCGTTGTAGAGAACGCGGAAGAAGCCGTAGAACAGCGGGAGCTGGGGCAGCATGGGCAGGCAGCTGCCGTACATGTTGACGTTCTCCGCCTTGTAGAGCGCCATGACCTCAGCGTTCATCTCGGTCTTTTTGGGGTCGTTCATCTTCAAGTTCGCATAGCGCTTCTTGATGGCATCGACCTTGGGCTGGATGCGCATCATCTTTAGCGATGACTTCATCATCATGAAGCGCAAAGGGATGAACGCGATGTTGAACACGGCTGTGAAAAGGACGATGGCCCAGCCCCAGCTGTATGCACCGGCGCCGATGAAGTTGCGCAGGAAGCGCAGCGCCAGATAAAGCGGTTTGGCGATGTATCCCAGCCAGCTGCCGAACTGGATCAGCGATTCGAGGCCGGGACCGTCGGGCTTGCCATCGGCGCCGGTGGCGTGGATCGACTTGAGGATCTCAGTGGCCTTGGGGCCCGCAAATAAGCGCAGACGGGTATCGCCGCTGGTGTCGCCGACGGCAAGGCCGAGCACATCGATGGTAGTTTTCTTGCTGTTCGGATCGCTGGGGTCGGCGGCCAGTTCGGTGGAGTTGTGCAGCGTGACGACCGTGGTGCGGTCGGGAACCTCGGGCAGGAACGCGGCGGCAAAGTAAAGATCCATGACGGCCGCGTACTGGTACGACGCGTCCAACGTGTTATTGCCGCTGACCTTGGCGGCGGCTTGCACGTCATCCTGGTTATTGATCGACCATGCAAAGAAGGAGGGAGTGGGCATCTGCCCGCGAAGCATCGAGGTCTGATGCAACTCCTCCATGTCGCCCAGGCCGGCGGGCCATTCAACGAGGGCGCGAAGGGGCACGCCATTGCGCGTCACTTTCGTTTCCACGCTGACCACGTAGCTCGTATCAAAGTGGAAGGTTTTTACGGCATCGACGCCGCCGGCTGAGTATTCAAAAGTAATCGCCGCCGGCGCAAGCACCAGGCCGGTGGCCGAGGGTTGCGAGCTGCCGTAGTTCACCTTGTAGAGCGCGCCGTTCAGCTCAGTAGTGAGCGCCGGTTCATAGGTGAAGAGGGAGAGCGGCAATCCGAAACGTGCCGCTGCCTGCGGCTGCACCAGGTCGAGCGGTTTGCCTGCCGAGTCGAAGTACTTCTTCAAGATCCAGTTCTTGACCTGCGCGCCGCGATTGGTGAAGACAATCTTGTAAAACTCGTTCTCGATGGTGGTGTAAGTCTCAAGCGAGGCCGAAATCTGCGGTGTGGTCGCGGGCGCCTTCGCGGTAGCGGCGGCACTTGGCGGTTGGCCCGGTGCGGCTGGTCCGGCTGGTCGGCGGGAGCCGATGGAGGAGCAGGCTGCGACTGGGTTTGCGCGGGCGGCTGCTGGTCCGGCTTGGGCTTCATGAAGAAGAACTGGTAGCCGAAGATAACGGCCATGGCAAGGAGCATGAAAGTCAGAATGGAGCGCATATCGCCCCCCCCACCGCCGATGCCACCGCCGGAGCCTTGAAGATTGGGATTTTGTATTTCGGGCAAAGGATACTTCCTATCGTGTGAAAAGGCAGCCGATGGGCTACCGCTTCTTCTATGGTAACGGTTCGCGCGGCACAACTTGCGGGGCGCAGCCACAATCCCCGTCGGAGCGGCCCGGCGGAATAGGCAGGCCTGCGGCCGGCGGCACGGGATCGAAACCGCCAGGCGTAAAAGGATGACAGCGCAAAAGCCGCCACGCGGCTAGCCTGCAGCCCCGCAATGGGCCGTGCGTGGCAATGGCAACGGCCGCGTACTCAGAGCACGTAGGGATGAATTTGCATCGGCTGGTGCTCACCGCATGCAGCGCCGGCGAAATCCAGCGGCGATAAAAAGCGATGAGTGCAAGCAGAAAGCGAGTCATGGTCGAGGTGTACCCGGGACCTGAAGCACGGCCGCGGTCGATTTGAACTCGCGCGGCGCATCCGTTCTGGCCTGTTCCCCAGCCTGTTGAAGGATACGTACGATCTCTGCCTCAAGTTGCGCGAATTCCATCGTGAGCACGATGCGGCGCGGATGGAAGATGAGATCGCATCCACGGGGCAGCAAGTCGACATGGCGGCGCAGCGCTTCCCTCATGCGGCGCTTGATGCGGTTGCGCTCAGTGGCTTTGCCCAGCACTTTGCCCACGGTGAGACCGACACGCGGTCCCGGGCACGTAACGGGCGCGCCGGGAGTCTGGTGTTCAAGCGCCGGCGGGGCAGGAATCTGCGGCTGCCCGCGGCGCAAGGAACCAGCTCATGGATGCGGATTGCCGCTTGCGGGCAGCCGCGTAGCTGCGCAGATAATCGGCGTGTTTGCGCAGGCGTGCTCCCGCCAGTGATTGGCGTTGAGCAGGCCTGGAAAAAGATTTCATAAAGAAGGCTCGGGGAAGACCGACCCCACTGCGCTATGCAATCCGGCGCCAGCCGGAACCGGCAAAGGCTTAGTCGCGGTGCCCGGCGCTGACCGAAACGCGCTTGCGGCCCACGGCGCGGCGGCGGCTGAGCACGGCGGCCCCTGCCTTGGTCTTCATGCGCGCCCGAAAACCGTGCGTTTTCACGCGGCTGCGGCGGTTAGGTTGAAATGTGCGTTTGGGCATTGTGACCCACTCCTCTACCTTGAAAAAATCTGCGTATGAACAGCAACTTTGAGTATATCTTAGGCGGAGTTGAGAATCCAGCGTGGGCGGCCGGCCGCCAAATCGGGACGAGCGCTTAGGACGGCCAGAGAGATGGGCTGGGTGAGAGTAAGTGCCGAATCCTCGTGCACGATTTTGAGACGATTTTCGCAAAGGCGAGACGAAGCGCAGCAAGTTTCACCATCCTTGGTGCAACTTGCAGGGCACCGAAAAAGTTATGTGAAAGAACCGTTGCAATGGAGCCGAGATGTGCGCTACTATCGGACCCGTTCAAGAAATTTCATTTGAAGTGTCAAAGGGTTTGCACTTCGGCTTTCACTCAAAACGCCCCAAGGTCGGATTCCAGAGGGGCACATCAGCTGCGGACAGGTAACCAGTCGCCGGTAAATGAACGGAAAGCGAACGAGCTTTTCGCGTTGCCGGGCTGTTGCCTTTAAGCTGCAACTAAACCGCCAGGCGCACGCCGGCGGAAGAAGTAAGGATTGTACGATGGCATTTGCAACTTCGCCGGCAACGGCTCTTAATCCCTGGCTCCAGATCCTATCGGCTCTCGAGAAGAAAGTTATCCGGCAATCATTCGAAACGTGGCTCAAGCCCACGCGGTTCAGCCATGCCGCAGGGCGCATGCTCTACGTGCGTGTGCCTTCGCCGGAGTTCCAGCACATTGGCGAGAAGTATGGAGATCTTATCCAGGAAGCGATCGATCTAAACGCGCTGGAATTTGACGACGTGAGCTTTGTGACGGTGGAGGAGGATCCATCGATTCCACCACTGCGCAAGGATGGCGGCTTCGGGCCAATTCCCAGCCACGCGCCCACTGCTCCGCCCGCGCCGGCATCGCGCACTCCCGAGCAGAGCCGCTTCGACTGGTCGACCGCGGCGCAGCTGAATGCCAAGTACACCTTCGACGCATTCGTGATCGGCAACGGCAACCAGTTTGCGCGCGCCGCGGCGCTCGCGGTAGCGGAACGGCCTTCGCGCGCTTACAATCCGCTGTTTTTGTATGGCGGCGTCGGGATGGGCAAGACACACCTGATGCACGCCATCGGCCACGAGGTGAAGCGCAGGCAGCCGTCTTCGAGTATCTGCTATGTCTCTGCGGAGAAGTTTACCAACGAGATGATCAACTCCATCCGCAACGATCGCATGACCAGCTTCCGCGACCGCTTCCGCACCGTGGATGTGCTCCTGATCGACGATATCCAGTTCATTTCGCAGAAGGAGCGCACGCAGGAGGAGTTCTTTCACACCTTCAATGCTCTGCACGAATCGATGAAGCAGGTGGTGATTGCCTCGGACCGTCCGCCCAAGGAGCTGACGGAGATCGAGGAGCGGCTGCGTTCGCGCTTCGAATGGGGCCTGATCGCCGACATTCAACCGCCGGATCTCGAGACCAAGGTGGCCATCCTGCTGAAGAAGGCGGAGAGCGAGCAGGCGCATCTGCCCACGGATGTCGCGCTGTTTGTGGCTTCGAATGTGCGCACCAACGTGAGGGAGCTCGAAGGCGCGCTGGTGCGGCTCATCGCGTGGTGCCAGCTGAACCGCATAGAGATCACGCTCGCGGCGGCACAGCAGTGCCTGAAGCAGTTTATCGACATGCAGGTTCGCAAAATCACGATCGAGGCGATTCAACGCGCCGTGGCCGAGCAGTTTGGCATGCGCGTGAGCGACCTGAAGCAGAAGAACAACTCGCGCAACGTGGTGGTGCCGCGACAAATCGCCATGTACCTGGCAAAGCAGATGACCGAGGCGAGTTTGCCAGAGATCGGACGCCAGTTCGGCAACAAGCACCACACCACGGTGATGCACTCGATTGCGAAGATCGATGAGCAGCGGCGTGGCGACAAGGACCTGCATCGTACTTTGAGCAAGCTGCAGGACGTGCTGAACTGCTAAAGGTCAGTTGTCAATCGTTAAGGGTCAGAGGGGCGGCGAGCCGATAGTTCGCCGCCTGATTTTTGTTAGTCGAACGTTGCGGCGGTTCTCGGGAAACAACGCTCCGGCGCTCACAACTCTTGCATCTCCGCGCAGAGGAGCGCATCCAAAACCCCATGGAATACCGACTTCTTGGAGGCTCCGGCCTCAAAGTTTCCGCACTGAGTTTTGGGACCGCGACCTTTGGCGGGACCAATGAGTTTTTCAAGGGTTTCGGCTCGACCGAAGTTGAAGAAGCGCGGCGCCTCCTCGACATCTGCTTTGAAGCCGGCGTGAACTTGTTCGATACCGCCGACGGCTACTCAGAGGGCCGTTCAGAGGAGATTCTGGGCAAGGCGCTCGCAGGCAAGCGCGACAAGGCTCTTATCTCCACCAAGTCAGGGTTCCCGTCCGGTCCGGGTCCGAATGACGAGGGCTCTTCGCGCTATCATCTGCGGCGCGCGCTCGAGAGCAGTTTACGCCGCCTTGGCACCGACTACGTGGACATCTATCACCTGCACGCCTTCGATGCGCTGACGCCGATTGAGGAAGTGCAGGAAACGCTTAACCAATTTGTGCGCGAGGGCAAGGTGCGCTACATCGCTTGCTCGAATTTTTCTGGCTGGCACCTGATGAAGTCGCTGGCGGTGGCCGATCGATACGGCTGGACGCGCTTTGTGGCGCAACAGGTGTACTACTCGCTACTCGGCCGAGAGTACGAGTGGGAACTGATGCCCCTGGGGGTCGATCAGAAGGTGGGCGCGTTGGTCTGGAGCCCGCTGGGCTGGGGACGCCTGACGGGCAAGATCCGTCGCGGGCAGCCATTGCCCGAAGGAAGCCGCCTGCACACGATCGCCGATGCGGGTCCGACTGTGCCTGATGAGCACTTGTACAAAGTTGTCGATGCCCTCGAAGCCACGGCTGCAGAGACTGGCAAGACGGTGCCGCAAGTTGCGCTCAACTGGCTCTTGCAAAGACCGACGATTTCATCGGTGATCATCGGCGCACGCAGTGAGGAACAGCTGCGGCAGAATTTGGGAGCTGCGGAATGGAATCTAACCCGAGAGCAAGTGGCAGCGCTCGACAAGGCGAGCGCTGTTGAGCCGGTGTATCCGTACTGGCACCAGCGGAAGTTTTTCTCCGGGCGAAATCCATTGCCGGTACAGAAAAGCAAGTGAAGGAAGTGAAATGAGTGAATGAACCGAATGCACATAGCAGACGGTGCCTGCCGGTTCACTTCCTTCACTCTTTTCACTTCCTTCGCTCCCACTCCGCCCTAGAGCACCTGCGGCGGTTCCTTCAGATAAATTTCCACGTAGTCGAGGTAATTCTGCGCGTATTCGCGGATTAGATCGCGGTCCTTGTCCGTGATTTCGCGACGGAGCTTGGCGGGAACGCCGGCCCAAAGCGTGCGCGGGGGAACGACGGCGTTCTCGGGCACCACGGAACCGGCAGCGATGATCGAACCCTCGCCGATGCGGCTGTTGTTCAAGACGCGCGCGCCCATGCCGATAACGCACATATCTTCAACGACGCATCCGTGGACTGTGGCATTGTGGCCGATGGTCACCCAGTCGCCCACGATGACTGGGTAGCGATTGCGCTGGCCGTGGAGGACGCTGCAGTCCTGCACGTTCGAGCAGGAACCGACGCGGATGGAATTCACGTCACCGCGCAGTACGGCGTTCAGCCAGACCGAGGAACGTTCACCCAGGACTACGTCGCCAAGGATCTGCGCTGAGACGTCGACGTAGCAACTGGAGGGAATCTGGGGCGCGTGGCCCTGATAGGTTCGGATCATGAAATGCTCGCGTGCGACCTCTCTTGAAAGTGTAATTGTGTGCGGCATGTTGAGATACCAGTTCAGCCTCACGAAAAGAGAGAAAGAAAGGGCTTGTTGGCAATCCCGGTGCATGGAACTCAAGGAAAATGCAGGGCTTGGCTGCCAATCAAAAGTCGGTTATCATCATAGGAGCCTTACAGGCAGGTTTGGAGGTGGAAGTTTTGGCTGAGGTTCGCGTACAGGAAGGCGAACCGCTGGAAAATGCGCTGCGCCGGTTCAAGCGGAAGGTACAGACGGAGGACATCATCAAGGAAGTCAAGCGTCACTCCTACTACCTGAAGCCCGGTGAGAAGCGCCGCGTCAAGGCAGCCCTTGCACGCAAGCGGAATCGTAAAAAGGCTCGTAAAGAGCAGGATTGATTACTTCACCCGCCGCGAGAGAGACCGTTCCGGGCGCTTTCGAGAGAAACAGACGAAAGCCTCCAAACGCCAAGATAGGATTGGAACGGCACCGCGCGGCGGCGCAACACATTGCAGCGTTTCTCCAGTTTCTGTCAATCGAAGCTTTCGCGGCTATGGTGCATGACTGCAAGCACCCGAGCATTGCCGTACCCCCGCACAGAAACCAGAGAAGCGAGAATGCTTGCTCGACACGCAACGCGCGTGCAGATTCTACGCTGCTCTGAATACCGAGCAGTAGTTTGAGAACCGCCAACTTTTTTTCGCGGTCCGGGCCCTTGTTGTACCACCAGAAAGAGGACAGGGAACCGAGACCGGCAAGTTCCTAGTTGAGCCGTGACCGATTTCGGTGTGATTCCCTGCGAGGCAAGCCCGCCATGGAATTCACTGATCGAGTCCTGAAATGTGTAGATTGCGGCGCCGAGTTCGTTTTCACGGCCGGCGAGCAGCTATTTTTCTACGATAAACAATTCAAAAACGACCCCAAACACTGCAAACAGTGCAAGGCGAAGCGCACCCGCGGTTCGCAACGGGTGAGGCCTGAGACGCGCACTACGTGCTCGGTTTGCGGCGCGGAAACCACCGTTCCCTTCAAGCCGACGCAGGGAAGGCCTGTGCTCTGCCGCTCGTGCTTCCAGAAGCAGCCGGCGACTTCGCCCCCTGCAGCAGAGCCCGGCGTAGCGGACGATTAGCGCACTGCGGGACTAAACAGAAGGTCGCCCCTGAACTTGGAGGGGAAGCCGACGCTGCGCACCAGTGTTGCCAGTTGCGCCCGGCTCAGTTGCCGGCTAGCTTTTGTATCAGTGCGCGGTGTCCGATGTCGCGCCGATAATACATTCCTTCAAAGTGAATCTCTGCCATGGCCTGGTAAGCGCGGGCCAGCGCTCCGGCGAGTGAGTCCGCAGCGGCAGTGACGCCCAGCACGCGGCCGCCGGCGGTAAGCGATTTGCCCGTTCTTGAGCGCCGTGCCCGCGTGAAAGACCTCGACGCCAGGAACCTGGGCCGCGGCGGCGAGACCTGTGATCGGCAGGCCGGTTTTGTAGCTGCCCGGATAGCCGCCCGAGCTGGCTACCACGCAGGCCGACGCGCCATGAGACCAGCGCAGCGGAGTCTCGGCGAGGCGGCCGTCGATGCATGCTTCAAGCGCGTCGACCAAATCGCTCTCGAGGCGGACCAGGATGGCCTGGGTTTCAGGATCGCCGAAGCGCGCGTTGAATTCGAGCACCTGCGGCCCACGCGCCGTCATCATGAGTCCGCAATAGAGCACGCCGGCGAAGGGTGTACCCTCCTCGGCCATGCCTGCGATCGTGGGCTCGGCAATGTGGCGCAGAATCCACTCGCCCATAGCAGGGTCGAGAAGCGTGTCAGTGGAGTAGACCCCCATGCCGCCGGTGTTGGGGCCGGTGTCGCCCTCGCCGATGCGCTTGTGATCCTGCGCCGGCAGCGAGCGGCGTAACGTGCTTGCCGTCGCTGAGGCAGAGAAAGCTGACCTCGTCGCCTTCGAGGAACTCTTCAATGACAACCTGGTGCGCCGCCTCGCCCAGCAGCGCGCCGGAGAAAAGGCCCTGCGCGGCTTCGGCAGCGGTGTTGCGCGAGGCGCAGATGATGACGCCCTTGCCCGCGAACAGGCCGTCGGCTTTGACCACGATGGGCGGATGAAACATGCTCGAGGGCCTTCTCGACTTCAGCAGCGCTCGAGCAGACGGCGTAGTTGGGCGTAGGAATGTGGTGGCGCTCGAGAAACTGCTTGGCAAAGCCCTTGCTGGTTTCGAGCATGGCGGCGGCGCGCGTGGGACCAAAGACGCGCAGGCCGCGCTCGCGGAGCGCGTCGACAATGCCCAGCGAAAGCGGCAGCTCCGGGCCCGACGATGGTGAGAGCGGGCTGCTCGGCCTCGGCGAGGCGGACCATGGCGCTGAGGTCGTTGAGATCGACAGGGACGCAGCGGAATCTTTGGGCCATGCCGCCGTTGCCCGGCGCGCAAACGATTTCCGTCACGCGCGGGCTGCGCGCGAATGGCCCAGGCCAGAGCGTGTTCGCGGCCTCCGGAACCAAGGATCAAGACTTTCATTTGACTTCCCTTCCCGCTGAACTCGTCCAGAGACCAGAAAAACATGGTCGGCAATGGGGGTGGGGGAAGTCAAACGGGCAGAGCAAACGGAAGGTAATCGACGTATAATCCTGCCATGCTGAAGCGCCTGTATATCGACAATTTCCGCTGCTTTGTGAACTTCGAGTACAAGCCAGAGCGCAAGCAGTTGCTGCTCGGGGCGAACGGAAGCGGGAAGTCGTCGCTGCTGGATGCGATTTTGTTTGTCAAGTGGTTCATCAAGGGAGAGACAAACGAATTCACACAAAAGACTCGCACTCGATGGGATCCCAAGCCGCTTCAGGTTCTAGAACTTGAGGCTGAACTAGACGGTGTGGAGATCGTTTATCGGCTGGAGATTCAGTACTCGGAGGAGCAGCTTCCAGCGGTGCGGCTGGAGAGGCTGACGGTCCGAGGGACCCCTGTATTCGAATTCTCAAAAGGTGAGCTCCGTTTTCTAACCGCCAGCGGGGATGAGGTTGCGAACTTGAAGTGGAAAACCGGGGAGTCTTCGTTGCGACTTGCGCAACAGAGTAATCCGCATGTCGGCCGATTTATGGATTGGTTAGATACCGTGCACTGCTTTCAAATCGATCCTTACCCCGATGTAATGGAAGAGAAGGCGGATACGGAAGACCTATTGCCAGATTACAACCTAGAAAATCTGGCTCCGTGGTATCGGCATCTCTTGTTAGTCGATCCCGAAGGGAACGGACGATTTTTGTCGGCGCTCAAAGAAGCGCTTAGCAGTTTTCAAGCCCTGCGATTCTCGACAGAAGACGACGGCGTTAGAAAACTGAGAGCTGATTTTCTTGTCCAAGGGAAGAAGAAGATCCCCCCTCTATCCCTCTCAGAACTTTCAGAAGGACAGCGAATGTTGATCGGACTTTATATGGTCCTTAATTTCGTGATCGCCAAAGGCCACACCGTCATTCTCGACGAGCCGGACAATTTTGTCTCCCTGCGCGAAATTCAACCATGGCTGCTGGCGGCTGAAGATGCTGTGCAGGAGAGCAAGGGTCAACTCATCCTCATCTCCCACCATCCGGAAATTCTGAATCAGTGGGCGCACGACTACGGTGTTCTCTTTGTGAGAGAGCAGAACGGCCAAGTGGCACCATTGAGGCCTTACAAGACTAACTATGATGACATTCTTCAGCCTTCGGAAATCGTTGCACGGGGCTGGGAGAATGAGTAATCGATTCTTGACTTACATTCTTGTCGAGGATAAACGCCATCAAGCGTTAATACGGGCGCTTCTCAAGAGAGCTGGGGTCGGACCAAGAGAAATGATATTCGCCCCGATTCCCGGTGGCCGCGGCAGCGGGAAACAAAGTGTTCTCTACCAATTCTCCGATCAGGTTAAGGCCTGTAGGCGCCGGAACAGTTATGCTACAACCTCGCTGATCGTTGTGATGGATGCTGATGAGCTGTCTGTCGAGTTCTGTCTGAACAACTTAGACGGCAGACTCATCGGGTCGGGACAGGATCGTGTGAACAGCAAACAAGACCGCGTGGCCAGACTCATTCCAAAACGGAATATAGAAACTTGGATTCTCTTCCTGAGTTGCAGCGGGGCAGCAACTCCACCATTGAACGAGGATGAGCCGTACAAGCATACGAAGTCGGAAGAGCAGTGGATGCAGTTGATCCCCGAGGCAGCGAAAACACTATGGGCGTGGACGGGAAACGCGGCGATCCGCCCTGAGAATTTGCTCGATTCCCTCCGTCGCGGCATCGATGAAATTCCCCGAGCATTGCCGCAGCGATAACAACTCACCATGGTCGACACCCGCATCAAGCCGTATGACCAGCAGGTCGCCGAGCAGGAGGCGCGCGAGCGGCAGAGCGCGCGCGTTCCGGCGCAACCAGGTCTTCGGATTGATGATTCTCGCCGGCGCGATCTGTCTTTGGTGGCTGCTGCACACCAATCCCAAGTGGATCTTTCCCGCGGGGTGGTGGCGATGGTGAAGACAGGGAACAGGGACCAGGGACCAGGGATCAGAGACTCCCGGCTGACGCCGTCTTCGCCAAATATTGAACCACTCGTCGTTATTCTGCTGGGGCCGACGGGGAGTGGGAAGACAGCGCTCTCGCTGGCGCTCGCGGAGCGCTTGAACGGCGAAATAGTGAGCTGCGACTCGGTGGCCGTGTATCGCGGCATGGAACTGGGCACGGCGAAACCCACGCTCGAGGAGCGGGCACGGGTGCCGCATCACCTGATCGATGTCGCGGAGCCCAATGAACCGTTCACCGCGGGCGCATATAGCCGTGCCGCGCGGGCGGCATTGCGCGCGATCGCCGGACGCAGGCAGCTGCCGATTGTTACCGGCGGAACGGGGCTGTATCTGCGGGCGCTGACGGAAGGGCTATTTGCCGGGCCGGCACGTCAGGAGGATTTGCGGGCGCGGCTGCGGCGAAGCGCGGAACGCCACGGAAGTGCATGGCTGCATCGATTGCTGCACAAGCTGGACGCCGCCACGGCAGACCGGATTCATGCCAACGACGCGCCCAAGCTGATTCGCGCCATTGAGGTGTGCCTGGCGGCGCGGAGGCCGATGTCGCAGATTCTTGGCGAGGACGACGTGGCGCGCGATCCGCTGACCGGGTTCCGGTTGCTAAGGATCGGACTCGATCCGCCGCGCGACAAACTTTATGCGCGATTAAATCGGCGCTGCGCGGCGATGTTCGCTGCGGGCCTTGTTGACGAGACCCGCGACCTAATCCAACGCTATGGGCCGGTGAAGGCATTGGATTCGCTGGGCTATCGGCAAGCGCGGGCTGTGCTGGATGGGACGTTGAGCGAAGAAGCGGCGATTGCGGCGGCGCAGCAGGGGCATCGCAACTACGCCAAGCGGCAGATGACGTGGTTCCGGCGCGAGCCGGAGGTGCATTGGATGGAGCGGTTCGGGGACGATGCTGAAACATTGAAGGAAACCGAGATTCTGGTTCAAGAAGCGCTGGCGACGAACCGTTGAAGCCGCGGGGCGCAATGCGGAATCCAATGTCGAGTAGGCCCAATTTAAACTGAGTACGGACATGCGGCGCTTGCCACAGCGAGCGCCGGAATGGAGTTTCCCTTGCCTGATGCGAATGCAGAGACGATTTACGACGTAGCGGTGATTGGCGGCGGCCCTGCCGGATATACGGCGGCGATTCGCGGCGCGGAGTACGGGCTGAAGGTCGCGTTGATCGATGCCAGCCCCAAGCTCGGCGGAACGTGCCTGCACGTGGGCTGCATTCCCACCAAGGCGCTGCTGTTCAACGCCGAGCTGTGGGACTACCTGAAGGAAGCCGAGGAGTTCGGCATCAAGGGTGTGGAGGCGCGACAGCTCGACTGGGCCGCGGTGCAGGCGCGCAAGAACGCGATCATCACGAAGCATGTGAAGGGCCTCGAGTTCCTGATGAAGAAGCACAAGATTGCAGTTATTTCTGGTTTTGGAAGGCTGACGGGACACGCGCAGGGCGGAGCGCACACTGTCGAGGTGGAAGCGAACGGCCAGAAGAGCCCGGTGAAGGCGAAAAACGTGATGATCGCGACCGGATCGGAGGCCAAGCTGCTTCCTAGATTGAAGGCGGACGAGACCATCCTGACCAATATCGAGATTCTGAACCTGAGCGCGCCGCCCAAGTCGCTGATTGTGATTGGCGCGGGTGCGGTGGGCGTGGAGTTTGCGTCGATCTTCCGCAGCTTCGGCAGCGAGGTAACGATTCTGGAGTTTTTGCCGCGGATGGTTCCCGTAGAGGACGAAGAGATTTCGAAGGAGCTGGCGCGCGTCTTCCGCAAACGCGGCATTGAGACGCAGACGGACGCGAAAGTGGAGAAGGTGGAGAAGACTGCGACCGGCGTGAAGGTGAGCTATACCGATGTCAACGGCAAGCCGCAGGTGAAGGAAGCGGAGAAAGTGCTTGTGGCCGTGGGGCGCGGGCCGCTGACGAACGGTATCGGTATCGAAAAAACCAAGATCGAGCTGGAGCGCGGATCGGTGAAGGTGAATGAAGTGCAGGAGACAGCCGAGCCGGGCGTGTTTGCCATCGGCGACATTGTGGCGGGGCTGCCGCAACTGGCGCACGTGGGCGCGATGAGCGGCATGGTGGCGATGGCCAAGATCGCGGGGCGCAAATTCCGGCCGGTGCGGCGCGATCGCATTCCGAGCTGCACGTACACGGAGCCGCAGATCGGTTCGGCGGGCCTCACCGAAGCGCAGGCCAAAGAAAAGGGCCACGAAATCAAGGTCGGCAAGTTTCCCTTTGCGGGCAACTCCAAGGCCACGATCGTCGACAGCCACGACGGCTTTGTAAAAGTAGTAGCCGACGCCAAGTACGGGGAGATTCTGGGCGTGCACATCATCGGGCCGCAAGCCACGGAGCTGATTGCCGAAGCGGTTGCGGTGATGGAACTCGAAGGCACCGTCGACGAGCTGATGTTCACCATCCACGCGCACCCCACGCTGAGCGAAGCCATGCTGGATGGCTACGGAGCGGTGGAAGGGATGGCAATTAACGCTTAAGAACGGCGGAGTTTGTCAGGCCAACTTCGTTGGCGGCACTTCGCATTGCTTCAGATGCGTGGCCGAGAGACGCATCTCTGTTCCGGGGATACAGCCGGAAAGGTTCATTGTGTTGCCATCAAGCTTTCCAGCCAGATCCAGGTCGTATTCATTGCGTCCCATCACAGTCATCAGACCGGGCACCATCTGTTTCACGTGAAGCCGAACAGTAATCGCGTCGCCCTGTTGCGTGTAGGTGCCCGTAAACATGGCAGCGCTGTCTCCGCCGTAGACGTGGCCTCCGGTGTAGACGACTACACCTGTGCCCCAGCCTTGCGCGCCTTTGAATTGGACCGTCCAGAATCCTTCGACCATGAGATTGTTCCTTTCCGGTTCAAAATGAAACTGCTAGAGTTCCGTCGATTGCATGGCGACGAGCGCATTGGCTTTGGCGATGAAGTCGGCCAGAGGCATGGAGCCTTGCTCGCTGCTTGCCGCGCGTGCGCACGTTGACTGTGCCGGCTGATTCTTCCTTGTCGCCGAAGACGAGGATGTACGGCGTCTTCTGTTGGCGAAGTCGCGGATTTTGGCGTTCATCTTTTCGTTGCGAGCGTCGGTCTCGACGCGGAAGCCGGCGTCTTTGAGAGCGGCTTCGACTTTTGCCGCGTAGGCCGTGTGCTTCTCGCTGATGGGGACGAGGCCGATCTGCACCGGCGCGAGCCAGAGCGGGAAGGCTCCGGCGTAGTGCTCGATGAGCACGCCGAAAAAGCGCTCGACCGATCCGAAGAGCGCGCGGTGCACCATGACGGGCTGATGGCGCTCGCCGTCTTCGCCGACGTATTCGAGCTCGAAACGCGCGGGAAGGTTGAAGTCGAACTGTACCGTCGAGAGCTGCCAGAGGCGGCCGAGAACATCGACCAGCTTGACGTCGATTTTGGGGCCGTAGAACGCGGCTTCGCCGGGAAAGGTTTTGAAGCTGAGCCCGCGCTCGGTGAGCACTTTTTTGAGCGCGCCCTCGGCATGCGTCCAATTCTCCGCCGTGCCCATGAAATCGCCGCCCTTCTGCGGGTCGCGCGTGGAGAGCTCAACGCGATATTCCTTGAAGCCGAAGGTCTTCAGAACGGCTTCGGCAAAGTCGAGGCACGCGATGACTTCGCCCTCAATCTGCTCGGGCGTGCAGAAGATGTGCGCATCGTCCTGCGTAAAGCCGCGCACGCGCAGCAGGCCGTGCATGGTTCCGGAACGCTCGTAGCGATAGACGTTGCCGAACTCGGCGTAGCGCTGCGGCAGATCGCGATAACTCTTGGGCGAGTTCTTGTAGATGAGAATGTGGCCCGGACAGTTCATTGGCTTCAGCCGGTACTCGGCGTCGTCCAGCTTCATGGGCGGGAACATGTCTTTGGAGTAAACGCCGTCGTGTCCGGAGACCTTCCATAGGTCGCGGCGCATGACGTGCGGCGTGTAGACCAGCAGATAGCCGCGGCGCACGCACTCTTCGCGCATCCAGTCTTCCATCAGCTTGCGGATCATGGCGCCCTTGGGATGCCAGAAGATGAGGCCGGCGCCGGCGAGCTCCTGAATGCTGAAGAGGTCGAGTTGCTTGCCGAGGACGCGATGGTCGCGGCGCGCGGCTTCTTCAAGGCGCGCGAAGTGGGCGTCAAGATCTTTTTGCGAGAAGAAGGCCGTGCCATAGATGCGCTGCAGCTGGGGATTCTTCTCGTCGCCGAGCCAGTAAGCACCGGCGAGGCTGGTGACCTTGAAGGCCTTGACGCGGCCGGTGGACGGCACGTGCGGACCGCGGCAGAAGTCGACGAATTTGCCGTTGCGATAAAAGCTGACCTCGGAGCCGGGCGTGGTGAATTTGGTGACGAAGTGGGTCTTCATGAAATCGCCGTCGCGTTCAAATTCTTCCAGGGCCTTTTCGCGCGGCTCGTATTCACGCACGAATGGTTCGTTGCGCGCGACGACTTCCGCCATCTTCGACTTCGATGGCGGCGAGGTCTTCCGGCGTGAAGGGTTTCTCGCGATAGAAGTCGTAGAAGAAGCCGGAATCGGTGGCGGGGCCGTGGCCGAGCTTGGTCTCAGGGAAAAGCTCGAGGACGGCCGTGGCCAGCACGTGCGCGGCAGAGTGGCGCAGAACCTTGAGCGCGTCGGGATCGTTCTCTTTGAACAGTTCGAGTTTCACATTCGCAGTGAGTGGTGCAGAGAGATCGACCAGGCGCGGTGCGGCGGCGTCTTCCGCGGCGTACATCGAGGCCTCCGGCGCTTCTTCCCCAACCGGCGACTGGGCGTCACGTGCGGAGCTTTGGCCGGCGTTCGCGGCGACTGAGACGGGCGTGATGCGCGCGGCGACACTGGCCGCGGCGAGGCGCGGCGAGATGGAGTTGGCGATATCAAGAGGCGTTGTGCCGGAAGGCACTTCGCGGATGGACCCGTCGGGCAGATGTACGGCGATCGTATTCGTGCTCATATGCGTGATTGAAACCTTGTGACGGCTGCGGAATGAAAGAAAAATGCGGCCGACTGTTGAGGATAGAAGGTTGTGGGGTGCGAAGTCGAGCGGAGAGCGGCGGCGAGTCGGCAAGCTAGCGAGTCAGCGAGGCTGAGGGTTGAGGTATCCCACCCTTAGCGCATGAAGCCGCGCATAAGATGGGGCAATCCGGCTATCGGTATCCATGCTCGGCGCAAAAGACCCGCACTCTGACGGGGCGATCGTTCAAGAGAGGGCCGAAAAAACGCAAAAAGCCGGGATAGCTCCTGGCTGTCGCCACAAGCGCTCCCAGCTCTTTGCTGTTTCGAGCTAGATTCTGCCGGAATCCGGCCGATCAGTTTTAGAGAGGCTGTACGTCAGCAGCCTGCCAGCCTTTAGGGCCCTTCACGACGTTAAATTGCACGGCTTGACCCTCTTGCAAGCTCTTGAAACCACTCGAGTTGATTGCAGAGTAATGCACGAAGACATCTTCGCCGTTCTGGCGCGAAATGAAGCCGAAGCCCTTCGCGTCATTGAACCACTTCACAGTACCTTGTTCCATACTAGTTCGTATTTCCTGGGATTGAATTGCGCTGGATGAATCGGAGCGAACACTGGCAGAATCTTGCTTTGGGCGAGTACTGCTCACGCCCGAATCGGTTCTAACGCTGACCATAGTCTACCATTGACGTCAAGAAAAGCATCCAGGAAATGTGCGACTTAGGTGTGAGGTGGTTTTCCCGTTCTAAAACCACTGATCCATAATGGCTTAGCATTGGAAATAGATCTGTGGTCAGGGACCTGTGATAAGGTGATGGGTCGCGATGCCGCACGATCCTTTCCTCTCGTTACTTGCCCACGCCACCCAGGTCCTGGAGGCGGAGTTCGGCTCTCTGCCAAAGTTTGAGCCGCAGCCGGGCTCGGACGCGGAGGCCATGGCGCTGGTTCTCGATGAGACGGCGCACCGCCTGGGCGATAACTACCCATATTTCCATCCTTTGTATGCCGGGCAGATGCTGAAACCGCCGCATCCCGTGGCGAGGGCGGCCTACGCCCTGGCCATGAAGATCAACCCCAACAACCACGCGCGTGATGGCGGACGAGCGAGTTCGGAGATGGAGATTGAGGCCGTAGCCGAGATCGCGCAAATGTTCGGATACAGCGGAGATGAGAAAGCGGGAGGGCAAGGTTCGTATCTCGGTCATCTCACCTCGAGTGGAACGATCGCGAATCTTGAGGGCCTATGGGTGGCGGGACAACTGGCTCCGGGAAAGAGGGTCGTTGCGTCGGGGCAAGCGCACTATACACATGGCCGCATTTCGGCGGTTTTGAAGCTTGGCTTTGGCTCGATCGCGGCGGATGCGCGAGGACGCATGGACATGGAAGCGCTCGAGGCCGAACTGCGCAAGGGCGATGTCGGGACGGTGGTGGCGACGATGGGTACAACATCGATGGGCGCCGTCGATCCGCTGCCGGAAATTCTAGCGCTGCGCGAACGCTATGGATTTCGCGTGCACGCCGATGGGGCCTATGGCGGTTACTTCAGGCTGATTCCCGATGCTCTCGATGGACCGGCGCGGCGCGCCTTCGCGGTAATCGACCAAGCCGACTCGATTGTGGTTGATCCGCACAAGCATGGACTGCAGCCATATGGCTGCGGCTGCATTCTGTTTCGCGACCGGGCGATGGAGCGGTTCTATAAGCACGATTCGCCGGCGACGTATTTTACTGCGAAGGAACTCCTTCATCTCGGCGAGATCAGCCTGGAGTGCTCAAGGGCCGGAGCAGGGGCGGTGGCGCTGTGGGCGACGCAACGGCTGCTGCCGCTCACGAAGGACGGAGCATTTGCCGAGGGGCTGCGGAAAGGTCGGCGTGCGGCGCTCGAACTGGACCGGAGAGTGCGCGGAGATGAGCGCTTCGCAGCGCTTGCCGCGGGCGCGCCGGATCTGGACATAGTTGTTTGGGCTCTCACATTGCATGCAGCAGGCATTCGGAAGGCATCGGAACAAGCGCAGAGTGTATTCGATGCGTGCGCCAGGCGAGGTTTGCATCTGGCTTTAGTACAATTGCCCGGGTCGTGGTTTGGGGCTCCCAACCACGCGCAGAATGAGGCCGGCGCCCTAACCTGCCTGCGCTCTGTGCTGATGAAGCCGGAGCACGAGGCGTGGATGGACGAGATCTGGCAACGGCTGAGCGCGGCGTGTGACGAAGTAGTGAGCGCGTAAGAAGTTTGAAGCTGATCGGTGGTTCAGGCGGAAAAGAAAACGTTGTCAAACGACAGTTCTCAGTTCATAGTTCGTAGTTCACAGTTTGCAATTCAGGACGAGGTACAAGAGTATGCATGATCCAAAAACATTTCGTTCCATGCACAAGGAGCGGTTCGGGGCCGAGCCCAAAGTTTTTGTGGGACCCGGGCGCGTGAACCTGATTGGCGAACACACTGATTACGCCGAGGGTTTCGTGATGCCGGCGGCGATCAACTTTGCCACGCTGGCGGGGATTTCGCCGCGCAGCGACGGGAAGATCGCGATCTACTCCGAAAACCTGGGCGAGGAAAAGGTCTTTGACGGCGTGCAAGCCAAGGGCACGAAGCAATGGACCGACTACCCGATGGGCGTCACGGCGATTCTTGCCGGCGAGGGCCACAAGATTCCCGGCTTCAGCCTGAGCATCTGGTCCGATGTGCCTCTGTCGTCGGGCCTGTCGAGCTCGGCGGCCCTGGAAGTGGCTACGGCGCTGGCGGTTTTGTCGCTCGTGGGCGCGAGCTATCCAGGTCCGGTGCTGGCTCGGCTGTGCCAGAGGGCGGAAAACGAATTTGTAGGCGCGAACTGCGGCATCATGGACCAGTTCATCAGCCTGAACGCCAAAAAAGATCACGCGCTGCTGCTGGATTGCCGCGATTTGAGCTACAAACTGGCGCCGATTCCCGACCACGTGGCGCTGGTGATTGCCAACACCATGGTCAAACACTCTGTTGCGGGCGGCGACTATCCGACGCGCCGGCGCGAGTCAGAAGCGGCGTGCGCGGTGATTGCCAGCCACAAACAGGGCGTGAAGTTTCTGCGCGATTGCACGCTCGAGGACTTGGAAAAGTGGCGCAACGAGATGGAGCCCAAGAGCTATCTGCGCGCCAAACACGTGATCAGCGAGAACCTGCGCACGGTGGCGGCTTGTGACGCGCTGCTCAGGGGCGACATGAAAGAGCTGGGACGTCTGATGGCCGAAGCGCATAGCAGCTACAGCCAGGATTTTGAAGGCAGTTGCGTCGAGGCCGATGCGATGGTTGCGCTGGCCCAGGATTTGCCCGGCCTGATCGGGGCGCGGCTTACGGGTGGAGGCTTTGGCGGCTGCACTATCAACTTAGTGGAACAGACTGAGGCCACTGCGTTTGCCGAGGCGCTCGGCGCGCGTTACGCGGAGCAGACGGGGATCGTTCCGCAGATTCACGTGTGCCATGCCTCGGGAGGAGCGCACGGGCTGGAATAGAAAGCCGACGGGTCAGTAATCCGTCAAGCGCCGCGCAGGTTCGCGAAGCGAGACGATTCCGTTTTGGACCGGGAGCGCGGCGGATTGTCTCTCCCACAAATTTGCTACCTTCCGCCCGGTTGGGGAATCTTGCCGGAGCGGTTTCCTTGCTAAACTTGGGAGGTATTTGTCCCGATGTAGGCATCGGGGACCGTGCACTGAAGCCCGGTGGGCAGGATGTTTGGGGGCTAAAGCGGCACGGAGAAGAAAATATATGCTATCGGACAGCTCGAAACCCTTCTCCTACGAGACAGTTCCCGACAACGGCCATGTTGCCTATTTTTCGATGGAGATCGCCATCGAACCATCGATGCCCACCTACTCGGGCGGCCTGGGCATGCTGGCGGGAGACACACTGCGCTCAGCAGCGGACCTGGGCGTGCCACTGGCGGCCTTTTCTTTGGTTCATCGCAAAGGGTATTTCGAGCAGCACCTGAGCGCGACGGGCGTGCAGAGCGAGGACGTTCAGCCATGGAATCCGGCGGACTTTTGCACGGAGGAGGCGGCACGGGTTACGGTCCAAGTGGAAAATCGCGTGGTCACTGTGCGCGCGTGGCGTTATGACATGCAGGGCCAGTCCGGCCACGTAGTACCGATTTATTTGCTCGACACCGACCTCGACGGAAATTCGGGTTGGGACCGGGGACTGACGGACCACCTGTACGGCGGGGATACGAACTACAGATTGCAGCAGGAGATTGTGCTGGGGATGGGCGGCGCGCGCATGGCCCATGCGCTGGGCTTGCGCGTGAACGTGTACCACATGAACGAAGGACATGCGGCGCTGCTGACGCTGGCATTGCTCGAGAGCCAGTTAGGCGGAGGTCCGCAGAACGGGGCGACGGACGCGGACATCGAGCAGGTGCGCCGCAAGTGCGTGTTCACCACGCACACTCCGGTGCCGGCCGGGCACGACCGCTTCTCGACCGAGCAGGCGATTCGCATTCTGGGCGGCGAGCGCACCGCGCGCCTTGAAAGCCTGGGATGCTTCCGTGACGGATTGCTCAACATGACGTTGCTGGCGTTGCGTTTTTCGCGCCACGCGAACGGTGTCGCCATGCAGCATGGCAAGGTGTCGCGGGCCATGTTTCCCGAATTCAAGATCGACTCCATTACCAATGGCGTGAACGCGCGCACGTGGATCTCGGAACCTGTCGCGCGCATGCTGGACGAGCACATTCCCGCGTGGCGGCGCGACAACCTCTATTTGCGCAACACCATCGATGTGCCCGAGGCCGCTATGTTGGCGGCGCATGACCGCGCCAAGGAGGAGTTGCTGGCCGAGGTCGGAACGCGGACAGGATGGGTGCTCAATCCCAAGGTGCTGACCCTGGGCTTTGCGCGGCGCGCGGCTACCTACAAGCGGGCCACGCTGCTGTTCAGCGATCCCCAGCGCCTGAAGGAGATTGCGGCTCAGGCCGGTGGATTGCAGATTCTCTATGCTGGCAAGGCGCATCCGCAGGACGATCCGGGCAAAGCGCTGATCCAGCAGGTCGTGGGGGAAGCGGCCAAGCTCTCGAACGACAAGCTGCGAATTATTTATCTCGAAAACTACGCGTGGGATCTGGGCGCGCGGCTGACGGCTGGCGTGGATGTGTGGGTGAATACGCCGCGACGGCCGTATGAGGCGTCGGGCACCAGCGGCATGAAGGCGGCGATGAACGGCGTGCCCAGCCTGTCGATTCTGGATGGCTGGTGGATCGAGGGCTGCATTGAAGGCGTGACGGGATGGGCGATTGAAGACGGCGCCAACGATGAAGAGGAAGCGCACTCGCTCTACACCAAGCTCGAGACCGCGGTGGTTCCGCTCTACCGCGACGCGCAGGAAAAGTGGGCACGGCTGATGCGCACGACGCTCGCGTACAACGGCTCCTACTTCAACACCAATCGCATGGTGAAGCAGTACGTGCGCAATGCGTATTACCCCGAGCCGCTGCCGGAGACCACGAACGTGGAAGAACCAACCTACGCGGACTGAAAGACGGGGAACAGTGTGCGAGTGTGAGTGTGAGCGGCCAGCGATTCTTGCACACTGTCACACTCGCACTGTTCCTTACAGCTTGTGGCGCAGGTATTCGAACACCACGTAGCCGATGAGAGCGCTGACCAGCGCGATGAGGAAGTTCATTGGCGTAACAATGTCGTGGAGCGCAAAAGCCAGGGTTTTGCCCTGGCCGTTGACGCCGGTGAACTCGCCCATGAGCAGGTTCGAGTAAAAGAGGAAGATGATAAAGGCGACTTCGATGGTCACGCGCCACATGGGCTTGAGACGAGGTGGTGGAGTGAGTGGCGACATGGAGCGATGATAACGGCGCAGAGGCAAGCGGCCAAGTGAAATCGGACGCGCGGGCGCGCAGGCCGTTGAAAGCGCCAGAGCCTATAATCGACCTGTTGTGATATCCGAAATTCGAGTGCGATGGCGGCAGTTGCGACGGCTCATAGCGGTCGCGGCGCTGGCGGTTTTGTGTGCGCCGGCGTTGGTGGCACAGGCCCAGCCGAACGCCACGGCTGGCGATGGCGCAGATGCGCGCACCTCCGGCGGCGGACGCGTGCTGCTGGTGCTGCCCTTTGACAATCGCACCGGACAGCCAAGCCTGGAGTGGATCCGCGAGGCAGCCGCGGAGATTTTGAGCATGCGCTTTGCTTCGGCCGGATTCCAGCCGACCAGCCGCGCCGATCGCGTGTATGCGCTGGACCATCTGGGACTGCCGCAGGGATTCCAACCCTCTCGGGCGAGCGCGTTGAAGCTGGCGCAGACGCTGGATGCGGATTCGATTGTGGTGGGCAGCTACACCATCGATGGAACCAGCATTACCGCTGAGGCGTCGCTGGTGAACGTGCCGGACTTGCGGATGTTGCCGGCAGTAAGCGTACGCGGGGAGATGCGCGACCTGATGGGCGTCTTCAGCGCACTGGCGTGGAGGCTGACGCGGGAGCTAGACCCCACGTTCAACGGGGCCGAGGAGACGTTTGTCGCCGCCGGACGCGAAATCCGGCTTGACGCGTTCGAGCAGTACATTCGCGGCATCACCGAGCCGGACCAGGCGGAACGGCAGCGCCACTTGGAACAGGCGGTGAAGCTGAGCCCCGGATTCAGCCTGGCGTGGATGGCGCTGGGCCGTGAAGACTACCACCAGCAGCAGTACGCGGACGCGGCCGAAGCTTTCGCGAAGGTGGATCACGGTGGCGCGGACGGCTTGGAAGCTGGCTTCTACCGCGGACTTTCGCTGCTGTTTTCAGGCGATTACGTAGGAGCCGCGCAGGCCTTTGCCGAAGTGGCGCGGGTACTGCCGCTGGCCGAGGTGGTGAACAACGAGGGTGTGGCCATGAGCCGGCAGGGGAAAGATGGCACGTCGTTGTTTATTCAAGCGGCAGCAGCCGACCCCAATGCAGCGGACTACCACTTCAACCTGGCGCTGAGCCTGAAGCGGCACGGGAATGTGCCGGGCGCAATCAACGAGATGGCGCAATGCCTGAAACTTCGGCCCGGCGACAGCGAGGCCCAGGCTCTCGAAGCGGAGTGGAAAACTCCGGGCAGGAGCCGCAAGTAATTCGGCATCTGACCCGCTCGAACGCATCGTCCGCAGCTTTGACGCATCAGCCTTCAAACAAGCAGCGGCGGTGATGGACGAGATGAATGCTGGCCGGTTGGAAGCGCTTCCCTCCCGCGATCGGGCGCAGGCGCTGTGCACGCAGGCCAAGGGCTATCTCGATCGCGGATTACTGCTCGAGGCGGAGCGTCTGTATCAGGCGGCTGTGACAGCGGATGGGAAGAGCGCCGAGGCGCACGCCGGCCTGGCCGAGGTGCGCGAGCGCAGCGGCGATGCCGATGCGGCGCGCAAAGAGGCGCAGGCGTCACTGCAACTGGGGCCCTCAGCGAATGCGTACCTGGTGCTGGCGCAGCTGGATCTGGCGGCGGGCAACTTGGGCACGGCCAACACCGATGCCGGCAACGCGCTGAAACTGGATCCGGCGAACCGGACAGCGCAGGACATTCAGCGGCAGATTCTGGCCCGCACGGGGCAGAGGTAGAAGACAGCAAGCTTTGTGAGTCAGCGGGTTGGCCAGGAAAGAGGCGAGCCATGGGAAAGACGGTAAGAAAAAGCTGGGCGAGTGCCGGGTTCATTGCGGCGGGATTGTGGGCCGTGCTGGGGCTGAGCTCCTGCATCGAGGCGCGTGCCGCAGCAGCCGGTTGTCGACGAACTGGTTCTGCATGACACCATTCAGCCGGTGAGCGCGGATGAAGTGACGAGGGCGCTCGACCGCGCCAACTCCGATGGCGCGCAGGCGCTTTTGATCGAACTGGACACGCCGGGAGGTCTGCTGGACTCCATGCGCACCATGGTTGGAGCCATTCTGCGCTCGCGCGTGCCCGTCATCGTGTATGTGGCTCCGTCGGGATCGCGCGCGGGCTCTGCGGGATTTTTCCTGCTGGAGTCCGCTGACGTGGCGGCGATGGCGCCGGGCACTGAAGCAGGCGCGGCACACGTGGTCTTCGAAGGTGGCAAGCCGGATGACGTGGAAATGCAGAAGGTGGAGAACGACGCCGAAGCCTTCATGCGATCGTACGTGACCAAGCGCGGGCGCAGCGCGGACGCGGCGCAGGCGGCGGAGCAATCGTCGCACTCCTACACGGCAGATGAGGCGCTGAACCTGCACCTCATCGATTTGATCGCGAACAGCGATGCCGACCTTCTGCAGAAGGTCGATGGCCGGACAGTAACCCGCATGGACGGATCGACTACGACACTCCATGTCGCCAACGCGCGCATTGTGACGATAAAGTCTACGTTGCGCGATGAGCTGTTGGGTTGGCTGGTGAATCCCAACATCGCGCTGCTGTTTCTGGTGTGCGGAGCGCTGCTGATTTATCTCGAATTCAATTCGCCGGGCACGATTGTGCCGGGCGCGCTGGGCACGTTGATGGTGCTGCTCGCTGTGTTTGCACTGGATCTGCTGCCGATACGCTACACCGCGGTTTTGCTGCTGGTGGCCGCGCTGGTGCTGCTCGTCCTGGAGGCCAAGGTGGGCGGGCACGGAGCGCTTGCGATTGCGGGCATTCTGTGCCTGACCTTCGGCACTCTGACGCTGGTGGCTGCGCCGGTGCCGGAGATGGGCGTCAGCCCGTGGGTGGCTATCAGCGTGAGCATTGCGTTCGGTGGCATCACGTGGTTTCTGGTGCGCTTGGCAGTGCGGGCACGCAAGCGCAAAGCACGCATTGGGGCGGATGCTCTGGTGGGCTCCCCGGCAACGGCCATGGAAGCGCTTGCCCCGCAGGGACATGTGCTGGTGGAGGGTGAGATCTGGCAGGCGGTGGCGAAGAGGCCGGTGGCCGTCGGGGCCAAGCTGCGCGTAGTAGGGCACGAACACTTATTGCTCGAGGTGGAACCGGAAGAGCAGCGAGCCAGCAAGTCCGCGGGTTAGCGAGTCATCGCGTTTTCCGCAGCTTTGCCTGCGCGCGTGCGGCGTTGGAGTAGAATTCCTGCTGAGTGAGGAAAGGAATGTTTCATGTCCATCGGTGATCTCTCTCTTCCCGTGCTGATTGTTATTGCGATCGTCGTTCTCTATCTGCTGAACTCCATCAAAATCCTGCGCGAATATGAGCGCGGCGTCATCTTCCGGCTGGGCCGCGTACTGGGAGCACCCAAGGGCCCCGGCATCATCCTGGTTTTTCGGCCTATCGATCAGATGGTGCGCCTGAGCTTGCGGCAGGAGGTGCTGGAGGTTCCGGCGCAGGACATTATTACGCGCGACAACGTGACGCTGAAGGTAAATGCGGTGGTGACGATGTACGTAGTGAATCCCAACGACGCCGCCATCAAGGTCGCCAACTACGTTTACCAGACCTCGCAATTCGCGCAGACCACACTGCGCTCGGTTCTGGGCGAGGTAGAGCTGGACGAACTGCTAAGCCATCGGGACAAGCTCAATTTGCGTATTCAAGGCATTATTGACCAGCGCACTGAGCCGTTCGGAGTGAAGGTAGTCAGCGTGGAAGTGAAGCAGGTGGATCTACCCGAGCAGATGCTGCGCGCCATCGCCAAGCAGGCCGAGGCGGAGCGCGAGAAGCGGTCGAAGATCATTCACGCCGAGGGCGAATTCGCCGCCGCGCAAAAGCTCGTGGACGCCGCTGCGCTGATGGCAACGCAACCCATGACGCTGCAGTTGCGCTACCTGCAAACCCTGGCCGACATCGGAGTGGAAAAGAACACCACGATTGTTTTCCCGCTGCCGATTGAGTTCATGACCCTGTTGAACAAGCTGTCCGGTTCGATAAAGTCCGACGAAAAAGCGGGCTAAGATCAGCTCGCAGCTATCAGCTGTCAGCTTCCGATTACGCAAGCCGGCAGCGGTGTGCTGGCACAAAAAAAGCTGAAAGCTGACGGCTGATAGCTGAGAGCTGCCTTTATGCGCGGATACTTCGACGAAGATGAACCGGAGCCTGAGCGGCCGCGACGCGATACCGAGCTGACACTCGGCACCGGCGCGGTGCTTGGTCTTATTTTTGCGCTATTGATGGTTTGCGGCCTGTGCTTTGCAGCCGGATACGCCGTAGGGCATCATCGTTCTGCGTCTTCTGCCTCCAACGCGTCTACCCCGGCTCCCGATCAGGAGCCATTGCAACCCAACGGCTCCATTCCCAAGCCTTCAGCTACACCGCAAACGACGCCGCCAGAGCCGCAGACGGGCGATTCTCCGACGAATCCAGAGCCAGGTGCACCCGCGGCGAACGCAGAATCCAACTACGCCCGAGCAGAGCCCGGGCGACAGCGGGCAGGGGGGATCGTCCACTGGATCGCCTGCGGCAAAAGCCCCCGGCTCAGCGCCACCGGCGGAGCCCGCTCCAGGCGGCACGCCAGGAGGGGCAACGCCCAATGTGCATGCAGCTTTGCCGGCTTCCGCGCAGTGGCTGGTGCAGATTGCCGCGGTGGCGAATCCTCAGGACGCCGAGGTGCTGGCAGAAGCCCTGCGCAAGCGCGGCTACTCAGTCATGGCGAAGCGTGAACCTGCCGATGGACTCATCCACGTGCGCATCGGGCCCTTCAACTCCCGCGATGAAGCCAACCGCTGGCGCGACAAGCTGCTCGGCGACGGATACAACGCCGTAGTGCAGCCGTAAGACCAGCTTCTAGCTACTAGCTTCCGGCTCTTCGTTGCGCATCCATTCCGGTAGCCCTGACGCGATCGCTGCGCGAACCGCTTCCGATAAGTCGTCGCGTGTGGCGTAATCGGCGGGATCGATGGGCGGATGAAAAACAATGTGTGCGACGCCCGGATGGATGCGATTGCTGCCCCACGGAATAATTCTCTCCGTTCCATAAATCGAGATGGGAATGCAGGGCGCGCCGGAATCTTTCGCGAGATAAAACGCGCCTTTCTTAAACGGCTGCATGCGGCCGTCGAGCGAGCGCCCGCCCTCAATAAATGTCGTGATATGCAGCCCGCTGGCAAGAACGCGCTCTGCGTCGGCAACGGCTGCCTGCGCGCTTTCGGTGCTCCCGACGCGCTCGACCGGAATGAATTTGGCCAGCTTGAACGCGTAGCCGACGATGGGCAGCTTCAAGAGTTCGCGCTTGAGAAATACCACCGTGCGGCCGGGAAGATGCGACATGAGCGCCGGCGCATCGAGGTTAGAGACATGGTTGGCCATGAAGATACAGGCGCGGCCGGGGGGGATATTTTCGAGGCCGTCAATGCGGATACGAATTCCGGCCACAGCCATGGCGACACGAGCTATCCACGAGCCCGCGGCGTAGAGCGGACCTACATTGCCGGTAAGAAGCGTGCAGGGAATGAGGACCAGCGCCGTAGGAATGGTCAGTACGACGATGGTAACGAAGACGAGAAGCGAGACGATCATGGGACTTTCGTAACGGTCTGCAGGTGTCAGTATCGCACTCGAGCGATCAGGTGCGCATCCATTCCGGCAAGCCGGAGGCAATGGCGGCGCGGACGGCTTGTGTAAGCTCTTCGCGAGTGGCGAAGGCGTTGGGATCGATGGGTTCGTGGAAGATAACGTGCGCGACGCCGGCGTGGATGCGGAAGCTTCCCTTGTGCAGCATGGTTTCCGTTCCATAAATCGAAACCGGAATGCAAGGCGCGCCGGAGGCTTTGGCGAGAAAGAACGGCCCCTTCTTGAAGGGCAGCATGCGGCCGTCGGGGGAGCGCGTGCCCTCAACAAATGTCGTGATATGCGTCCCCTTGGCGAGCACGCGCTGCGCTTCGGCTACGCTGCGCTGCGCGTCGCTGGGATTGCCGCTGCGGTCGACGGCGATGAACTCGCCCTGGCGAAAGCCGGTGCCGAGGATGGGCAGATTCATGAGTGACCGCTTCATGAAGGCCGAGGTGCGTCCGGGAATGAGCGAGATGAGCGCGGGCGGATCGAGATTGGAAACGTGGTTCGACATGAAGATGCAGGCGCGATCGCGCGGAATCCGCTCGAGACCCTGAGCGCGCAGGCGCACGCCGGCTGCGCGGCAACTCGAGGAGAGCATGAAGCGCGTGGCCTTGTAGAGCGGCAGCACGTTACCCGTGAGCCAGCACCAGGGGATAAAAAGAAGGCCTGAGGGAATGCCCCAGAAGACCATGTTGGTGAGAAAAAGCAGAGACCGGATCATGCTTGCCTATTAGAATTATGCGCCCGCTGCGCTGGGATGCAGCTCGCGCAAACGCGCGGGAAGTTTGAGATAGATGCCGTCGAAGCCGCCATTGGAGAGGATGGCGACGACGTCACCCGATGCAAGCTGCGGCGCGAGAGTGGCGACGATGGAATCGGCGTTGGGGTGCAGCTCGGCGGGCGTTCCCCCATCGTTGAGGGCGCGGACGGTCTCTTCGGGATCAAGCCGCTCGGCTTCGGGAATGCGCTCCTGCTGGTAAACACCGGCGAGCACCACGCGATCGGCGAGACGGAGACTCGCGATGAGCTCGTCGGCGAGTACCTTGCGTCGCAGCGTGTTGGAGCGCGGTTCGAGTACGGCCCAGAGCCGCGCCTGCGGATAAACGGAGCGGAGCGCTCTGAGAGTTTCGCGAATCGCGGTGGGGTGGTGCGCGAAGTCCTCAATGAGCGTGATGCCGTCGATCCGGTCGCGCACTTCAAGACGGCGTTTAACGCTTTTGAAGCTGGCAAGCCCCGCGACGATGGATTCTTTCTGAACGCCCTGGCCCGCTGCGAGGGCCGCGGCAGCGGTGGCGTTCAGGGCGTTGTGTTCGCCGGCCATGCTCATGGTGAACTCGGCCCACGGGATGCCGTCACGATCAACTTCCCACAGCGTTTGTCCGTCCACGTGGCGCAGGTTGCGGATGCGCCAGTGGGCGGCGTCCGAGAAGCCGTAGCGCTCGACGCGGCAGAAGGCGCGGCTGACGCACTCGGTCACGTTTTCGCTGCCGTCGTAAGCCACGATGAGGCCGCGGCGCGGGACCAGATTGACGAGGCGCTTGAAGGCGGTTTTCACGGCGTCAAGGTCGGCGTAGATGTCGGCGTGGTCGAATTCGACGTGGGTGAGGATGAGCGCGTCGGGAAAGTAGTGGAGGAATTTGGGGCCTTTGTCGAAGAAGGCGGTGTCGTATTCGTCGCCTTCCACGATGAAGGGCTGCGTGGGGCGAAGCTGGAAGCTCGATCCGAAGTTTTCCGCGACGCCGCCGATCGAGGAAGGAGGGCTCAAGCTCCGGATTCTTGCCCGCTGGATCGCCTGCGGCGGTCTGGTAGATCCACGCCAGCATGCTGGTGGTGGTGGTTTTGCCGTGGGTTCCGGCGACGACGAGAGGCGAGCGGCCGCGGAGAAATTCTTCGCGCAGCAGGGCGGCCATGGAAGTGAAGGGAATGCGCTCGTCGAGGACGCGCTCGATTTCGGGATTGCCGCGCGAGAGCGCATTGCCGATGACGACGAGGTCGGGCGCGGGCGAGAGGTTCGATTCGGCATAGGGCTCGAGGATGGGAATGCCGAGCGAGCGCGAGCAGATCGCTCATGGGCGGATAGGCGGCCTTGTCGGAACCGGTGATGCGATGGCCCTCGAGCTGAAGCAGTCCGGCCAGCGAAGCCATGGCCGTGCCGCAGATGCCGACTGAGATGGATGTGGCGGGGAGACGAGGTCACCGGGTCACCGCCGGCTCGAGAATTGTTAGCGTGGGATTGTCGCCGAGGGTGAGCTCGGCAGCGATGCCGAAGGTGAGCGTGACGTTCTGGCGCGAGACGTGACCTGAGCGCAAGCTGATGGCGATGGGAATGTCGAGGCCGTCGAGGGCGTTGAGAATGGCGCGATCGAGAAGATCGGGCGCTGCCCCAGCCGAAACACATTCGACCATTTCGCCGAAAATAATGCCACAAACGCCTGCGAGCTTGCCGGCCGCGCGCAACTGCCACAACATGCGATCGACCTGATAGGGCTTAACGCCGATGTCTTCAAGAAAGAGCAGCTTGTTTTCGGTCGCGGGCTCCCAGGGCGTGCCGAGAAGCGAGACGAGAATGCTCAGGCAGCCACCATATAGCGTGCCGGTGACTGATTTTCGCGCGGCGGACTTGAGGATGCGGAGTCCTTCGGCCAGCGCCGACCGCGTACGGCTCGCCCGCGAGCGCAGCGAGGAAACTCTCAAGATGAACGCCGTCATCACGAAAAAAATCGGCAGCGAGCATGGGGCCGTGAAAGGCAGGAAGGCCTAGCTCGTCGAGGAGATGGAGCTGGATGCCGGTGAGGTCGCTGTACGCGAAAAATGGCTTGGGATGCGCGGCGATGAGTTGCGAGGTCGAGACCTCCAAGAAGGTAATTCGATCCGTAGCCGCCGCGCAGGGCCATGATTGCGCTGGTGACGGGATCGGAAAATGCGGCGTGAAAATCGGCGAGACGCTCGGCAGCAGTTCCGGCGAAATAGAGCGGTCCGCGGAGCAACACGTTGGGGCCCGATTTGGGTATGAATCCCAGAGACTGCAGGGCCGCTAGCCGCGCCCTCGATGCGCTCAGGTTTCGCGGAAGACGCGGGGGCGACGATGGCGATGGCTGCGCCCGGCGCGACGGCTGGTGGTTTGATCATGCGCATCATGTCACCATGCCTCGCCGCGGGCGATGAGTGTGGCAGGCCCCGTGAGAAACAATTCCTGGCCAGGGCCGCCCCACGCAGTGGTTTGCGCGCCACCCGGAGCGACGACGGTGAGCGGCGAAACGCACCGGCGCAGGGCCAGCGCAGCCGTAGCGGACGCAGAGCTGCCCGTGCCCGAAGAATTCGTGGGCCCGACGCCGCGCTCGAAGATGCGAATTTCGATCTCGTTTTCGCTCACGATGCGCACAAATTCCACGTTGGTCTGGTGCGGAAAATCGCGATGAACGCAGATTTCAGCGCCGAGGTTCTGCCAGGATTTGCCGGCGACGGCGAAGGCCGCATTGTCGGCCAGGATAACGAAGTGAGGATTGCCGGTATTGACTTCGACTCCGATGACTTCAGAGCCGTCGGAGAGCTTGAGCGTGTGGGGCACAAAGCGTGGCACGCCCATGCCGGCGGTGACGTCGACGCTGAAAGTGTTGCCAATGCGCACGCTGTCGATGCGGCAACTGCGCGGGCCGGCGTCGGTGAGAATCTCGAGCTTGTCGCCGGCTTGCGAGCCGAGCGTTTCGGCCATCCACGCGGCCACACAACGTGTGCCGTTGCCGCTGATTTCCGCAACTGAGCCGTCCGCATTGTGCAGGCGGATACGGCCGGAGTTGGGACCTGTCCATGCGAAGAATTCGATACCGTCGGCGCCGATGCCGGTGTTGCGCTGGCAAAGGCGGCGCGTGAGCTCGGCACAATCAAGATTTTTCGTAGCGTCTTTTTCGACGATCAAAAAATCGTTGCCGCAGGCATGGGCCTTGGTGAAGGGAATCAATCTTCCTCCCAACTGCATGATAAAGGGTCAGGATTCATACCGGGCGCGGCGCTCTCCTAAAACCGGCTGGGCGTGCCGGGTTCTGATCCTGGTGTGTCGAGGTCAGAATCCGGAGCGCCGAGTTTTAGTTGCGGCGAACGATGGAAAACCATCGTAGATGAATAAACCGTAGCCGACGGCTGATTCTCAGCGGTAAAGCGGCCGGCAACCGTGAGCCCCTCGGGATGGGCCTTGACGGCGCGATCGACTTCATCGCCGTCGAAGGCGACTACGATGGCCGCGTGGCTGGCGGGTGCTTCCAGTGCAGCGCGCCACAGGGCGAGATCGCTTTCATTGATGGTCTGGCGTAGGGGAATGCCGGTGAACGCGACGAGTTCGGGATAGGTTGAGGTGTTCATTAACACGGTGCCGCGAGGAAATGTGCGGAGCAGATCCTGAAGAAGCGGGGGAATAGCGACGTCGTAGGGCAGGCGGGCGTCGAGGTTGGTGGTGCTTTCCGCGTAGACGATGGGTTCCTGACGCACGAGAACCACAGCATTGATTGCCACGAGAACGAAGAGGAGTGAGAATGCGATGTCGGGCAACAGTTGCGCGAACCGGCGGCCCTGCCAGTGCGCAAGAGCGGCGGCGGCGGAACTGGCCGCGAAGCCAACGCCGAGAGCTACAGCGGGGAGCAGTTCGATTCCGTAGCGCGTGTTGTAAAAGGTAAACGGCCACCACGCAGGAAAGAAGATAGGGACTGAACCGTACGCAACCGACCATGTGTAAAAGGGTACAGGCAGCCAGAGAAGCAGAACCCAGGCAAGAGCACGGCGTTGCGGCGCGGCTCTTTCTGCAAACCATGCGACGACGGAACCGAGTGCGGCGAGGGCGAGGACCAGATTGCCCCAGAGGCTGCCCAATGCTGGCGCGAGAACCGAGTCAAGTTCCGAAACTTTGAGATAAAACAGCAGCGCGACCCAGGGATTGTGCCAGCCAGGATGCGGCGGCCACGCGCCGGACGCGGCGGTGCGGAGTTCGATGGCCTTGGCGGAAAATGGGCCACGTGCGAAATAGAGCCAGTCTCCGAAGCACACTGAGTTATAGACGAACCAGAGGATGGGTGCGGCGGCCACTGCAATAGTGGCCAGCCAAAAGGAACGGGAGCGCAAGCCGCCATAGCGAAGCAGCCCAAGACCAATGCCGGTCCACGCGATGAGAGCGACGATCCAGCCGTCGTAGCGCGTGAAGATGGCCGCGACGAGCCCGGCGGCGACGCAGACCTGCATGCGGCTTGAGAGCGTGGAGAAAACATCCTTACGTGGCCTGCTGCGCAACTCAGGATTCTCAAGCCATGCGCCGCGACGACGCGAACCCGCCTCAAAGACGCGCAAAGGCAGTCCGCCGCGAAGTGACTTGGAATCCGGAGCAGGGCGAACTGGGGCGGAATGCGAGGGCAGTCGGTAGCTCGTGGCTTCAAACTCGCTGCTGAGGGCAGCACGCCACTCGACCATCCAGACGACAATCCAGATAATCTCGCAGAGAAAGAGCGGCTCGGTCATAGCCGTAGTTTGCAAATAAAGCAGATTGGGATTGAGGGCGAAGAAAGCGAGCGCGATTGCGGAGGGCGCGGGGTTGAGCCAGTGGCGTGCGAGGCGATAGATGCCGGCGCAGGAAGCGATGTAGGCCGACGCCGAGGGAATGACGCCGGCAAGACCGTTTGCCCACCATGCGTACTTTTGCACAAAGGGAATGAGCAGAATGTGCGGCAGCGGCAACCACACTGAGCCGAGTTCGGAAAGGCGGGCGGTGCGCGAGTCGAAAACGCGGCGCGCAATGTGGAGATGGGCGATAGCGTCGCCGTAGTTGAGCATCGCTGCGTGATTCCAGCTCCAGATGATGGCGGCAAACGAGGCGGCCATGGAGAAGGCGAGCACCATCCAGCCTTCGACATTGGAGACGCTGCGATCAGTCAAGGTGCGTGATCTCACGAAAGAGATTGAAGCGCTCGTCGATTTCTGGGCGCGAGAGCTGCTGCAGGCGCTCCGTGCCGAATCGCTCGCAGGCATAGGAGCCCATCACGCCGCCGTAAAACATGGCGTGCCGCCAGGAGGCGGGCGTGAGTTCCGGCTGCGAGGCGAGAAAGCCGAAAAATCCGCCGGCAAAACTGTCGCCCGCACCGGTGGGATCGATGACTTCCTGGAGCGGAAGGGCCGGAGCTTTGAACGTGCGAAGCTCTGCTTTGCCGCCTTTTGAAATCGAGCTGTGGAATAACGTAGCGCCATACTCGCCGTGTTTAACCACCAACGAGTGAGGGCCAAGGGCGATGACGGCGCGCGCTGCTTGCACAAGATTGCTGTTGCCGGCCAGCATGCGGGCTTCCGTGTCGTTGATCAGGAGAATATCGAGACCCTTGAGAACCTCAAGTAGGGCCGGACGATGGTCCTTGATCCAGTAATTCATGGTGTCGCCTGCGACGAGCTTAACCCCCGGCATGGCGTCACGCACGCGGCGCTGCAATACGGGATCGATATTGGCGAGAAAAAGAAAATCAGAGTCGCGGTAAGCATCTGGGATCTTGGGCTCGAACGACGCGAAGACGTTGAGCTCGGTATTACGCGTCTGGGCCTCGTTCAGGTTTTCGAGATATGAGCCTTCCCAAAAGAAGCTTTTGCCGGCGGTGTGCTCAATGCCGCGCGTATCGATGTTGCGGGCTTGGAAGACGGCTTCCTGCTCGGGGCCGAAGTCCTCGCCCACAACGGCGATGACGCGCACATCGGTGAAGAAGCTGGCGGCGAGCGAAAAGTAGGTAGCCGCGCCCGCGAGCTTGCGCTCGTAGCGGCCGGCGGGGGTTTCAACAGAATCGTAAGCGACGCTGCCGACGACGGTGATGGACATGTTTCTCCTGGTCTTGGACGAGAGTTGTGTCTAAGCAGCAAGTTAGCGAAGCTAATCGCGCAGTTAGAAGCTTGGGCGAGATCTTAACCCCGCTAACTCCGCGAGCGCCGTTTTGCTCTACCACCCATGATATTTGCCGAAGAGCAGTTTCAGCTTCTCTTTCGCCTCGGCAGGAATCGCGTCGGGCTGCGTGAGGACCGCGAACTTTGCCGCCGAAGCACAGGCACAAACACGTTCGCGCGGCAAAGCGGCCACTGCGGCTTTCACCACCTTGCAGGCATTGTCCGCGTTTTTGTGCAGCACGGCGACAATTTCTTCAATCGTCACGGAGTCGTGACCCTCGCGCCAGCAGTCGTAGTCAGTGACCATGGCGACGGTGGCATAGCAGATCTCGGCTTCGCGGGCGAGCTTGGCCTCCTGCAGATTGGTCATGCCGATTACGTCTGCACCCCAACTGCGGTAGAGATTCGACTCGGCCCTGGTGGAGAACTGCGGGCCTTCCATGCAGACATACGTGCCGCTAAGTTTGCCCACTACGCCTACTGCTTTGCAGGCTTCTGCCGCGGCTTTTGCAACCGTCGCGCACACAGGATCGCCAAATGCCACGTGGCCCACGATGCCGTCGCCGAAAAATGTTGCAATGCGGTTAAAGGTGCGGTCGATGAATTGATCGGGCATGACGAAGTCAGTGGGCTTATGCTCCTCCTTGAGCGAGCCGACGGCGGAGACGGAGAGAATGCGCTCCACGCCGAGTTTTTTCATCGCATAAATGTTGGCGCGGAAGTTGAGCTCCGAAGGTAGAATGCGATGCCCGCGTCCGTGGCGCGCGAGAAATGCGACCTTGCGTCCTTCGAGTTCGCCGAGAACGAACGCATCGGAGGGCGCGCCGAAGGGCGTTTCGACGCGCTCCTCACGTATGTTGGTGAATCCCGGCATCGAGTAGAGTCCGCTGCCGCCGATGATGCCGATTTCTGCGCTGGCCAAGATATGCTCCTTCAAGAAAATGCACAGGGGCTAATGCCCCTCGTCATTTTTCTGCGCTACTTGGCACGACTGATGTCGTGCCCTGACACTTCGTGCACTCCGGCCGGGAGGGTTCTAGTCCCTACGTCCCTAGTCCCTTAGTCCCGGCCTTCATCTCTGATCGATCAGCCGGATCGTCTCCATAAACACATCGCCATCGATCGTTAGACTGTGCGCGCTGATCTTATCCATCGTATCCTGCGCAGTGTGGTGATAGCTTCCTTCCGGATGCTCGGCTGTGGGGGGTCCGTAATCGAGGTCGATGATGTCAATCGACGGCACGCCTCGCTCGACAAAGGCGAGGTGATCATCCTCGACGTCCATCTCCTTCTGGAAAAAGTAGCGCTGATCGCCGAACCTCTTCGCCGCCTGCGCGACCAGATCGACGAGCCACGCAGTGGAGTGGGTTTCACGCTGGATATCGAGATCCCTGTCACCGATCATGTCGGCGAGCATAAAGGCCTTGATCTGATTAAGAGTGCCGTCACGGCCCCATTTGGCGGCGAGATGGCGGCTGCCGTAAGTCGAATCGGAGCGCGACCACTGCTGGATGGCCTCCTCGCCATCGAAGAAGACAAGCCAGACAGAGTAGTCGTCGAGCTTCCTGCCGGGCGCGCGCGCGGCCTCGGCACGCAACTGGTCGGCAATCGCCATCAACAGCCCGGTGGTCGAAGCGCCGTCGTTGGCGCCGACAAAGTCGATGGTCCGCAGCGGGTAATTAGTTTCGTAGTGCGTGCCGAGCACAATAACGCCGGGCTTCTTACCGGGAAAACGCACGATGAAATTGCACATGGGCACAGGGCCGATGGGCGTGTCGGCGGTGAAGGTATCTTCTTCAAGCTGGTCGTGGGCGTTGCGGAAATGCGAGCGCAGAAATTCCTCGGCTTTGGCGTGGCCTGGACCAGTGGGCCAGCGCGGGCCGATGGCGGCGAATTCGCGCGCGTATTCGTAAGCTTTGGCGCCGTCGAATTGCTGAGGAGATGCGGCGATGGGGACTAGAAGCATCAGAACCGTAGCTGCCCTAGTCCAAAGCCGGGAAAAAGAAAACGTCAACCTGCGGCCTCCTTTTTCCTCCTGCGCGAGGGGTGCACCCACCATGCGACGCCGATGCCGACCAGATAGAGAGCCAGCAACGGCGTTGCGTAGATGCACATGCTCACGGGGTCGGGCATGGGGCAAATGATGCCCGCCACAAGAAAGATCACCAGGATCGCATAGCGAAAGTTCTTCCAGAGGAAGCGCGGGCTGACAATGCCGAAGAGTGCGAGGAAGAAAATGAGGATGGGCAGCTCAAAGCTGATTCCCAAGCCGAGGATGATTGACAGGAAAAAGCCTGTGTATTCCTCGATGCTGATGACGGCTGTGAACTTCTTGCCAAAGTCATCGAGCATAATATGCACCGCGCTGGGCAGCACCCAGAAGTAGCCGAAGTAGGCGCCGGTCAAAAACAGCCCCACGGTGGCGGCCATGAAGGGGACAACGAAGCGCTTTTCCTTGTGGTAAAGTCCTGGTGCGATGAAGAGCCACACCTGATAAAGGATGAACGGCGAAGCCAGAATTACCCCGCCCACCAGAGACACATGGATGTACAGATTCATTCCATCCATGGGGTGAATCATGTTAAGCGTTTTGCCGTCGTGCTTCAGCGGCGCCTGAATGAAATCAACGAGCCTGTCGCGAAAACACCAGGCTGCTGCAAAGCCCAGCCCAAGAAAAATTGCCGAACGGACGATACGCTTGCGGAGCTCGTCGAGGTGCTCCATCAGGCTCATGCCGGGCAGTTCGGCGCGTTCCGTCACGGCCTTGCGGGCTTTTTCGATGGCTTCCTGCGGATCAACCATGGTGGGCGGCCGGCTCCGATCGATGCGCGTCATTAGCGGTGTCAGGGGTGGTGCTCTCCGGAGTGCTTGCGGCTTTGCGCGGCGGAGGCGGGGCGATCGGTTCAGCGGCCGGTTCCGCGGAAGATTCGAAGAGTTCGGCTTGCCGCGGTGCACCAGGCGGATTCGCGGCGACGACTTCGCCGGTCGAAACTGGCTGGATGCGCGGCTGAATACGCGATTCGATACTCGCGGCGATACTTGGTTCGATGCGCAGACGCGCGGCCTCTACAGCTGCCGCTGCGATGTCTTCGGTGGCTTCTTCGGGTCGCGCGGCTTCGGCGGCCGACTCGGGATAAGTCGTTTCGCCGGGATACGGGCTCTCGGAGGCAGTTTCCGGCGTCGCGGACGCGGTCGATTCGGTCGGCTGATCGATTTGCGGGGCGGGCACGTCCAGTTGCGGCGCGGGTGGACTGGCGGCCAGGGCCTTTTGCCGCTCGGCTTCTTCTTTCTGACGGCGGTCGGCCTCTTCGGACTGGCGTAACTCCTCTTCCATCTGGAATTTGAAGTCGTTGGAAGCCTTACGGAACTCGTACATCAGCTTGCCGATCTGGCGACCGATCTGCGGCAGACGTCGCGGGCCGAACACCACCAGCGCCAACACCATGAGGATCAGCGTGTCGGCCATGCCAAGGTTGGCCATCTCGATTGGTGGCGGAGTTCCCATTAAGGTTCATGATAACTGCCGGCAAGTGGCGCTCACAAACGGCTATCGTTTCAGCGATGGATTCGAGCAGCGATACAATAGATCCAGATGGGACCCACGGGCCCGGAGCGCCTCTGCAACCGGCGATATTCCCGCGGCATCTCATGGATAGTACGGGCTGCAACAACCCCGTTAGTGGTTTTCCCGGTTTGACTTTCGCTTTGCCCGGACCAGAAAAACGCACTGACTGCAGCCGAATCGAAAGCTTTCAACATCCCCGTCCGTAATGGACTGAAGGCGGAGTATTGTGACCCTGGTTCTTGACGAAGCTACTGTTGCCTCTGCGGAGGCAAATGAGACCTGTTCTCTTGAAAATTACCTGGTGCTGCCCGACCACACAATGGACGAGCGCATCGCCGCGGCGCGCGCGAAATTAGGCGCGACCACGGTGATTCTGGGCCACCACTACCAGCGCGACGAGGTGGTGCGCTTTGCCGATTTCGCCGGCGACAGCTACAAGCTGTCAAAGGCGGCCGCGGCAACTGGCGCCCAATACATCGTGTTTTGCGGCGTGCACTTTATGGCCGAGAGCGCTGACATACTGGCCGAAAACGGCCAGCAAGTGATCCTGCCCGACTTGAACGCGGGTTGCTCGATGGCCGATATGGCGGAAATCTCTCAAGTAGAAGACTGCTGGGATGCGCTGGAACGCGCAGGGCTCGCGGACGAGACGATCCCCGTGACGTACATCAATTCGACGGCGGCAATCAAGGCGTTTTGCGGCGAGCACGGCGGCCTGGTATGCACGTCGTCGAGCGCGCGCAGGGCTCTGGAGTGGGGATTTGCTCGCGGTAAGCGAATTCTGTTTCTGCCGGACCAGCATCTGGGGCGCAACACAGGGCATGCGATGGGGATTCCGCTCGACGAGATGACGGTCTGGGATCCATGGGCGGTACAAATCGGATCGGGCCAATTTGGATCTTTTGGCGGCGGGCAAACCAAGGATCGGCTCGTGGCCAGCCGCATGCTCTTGTGGAAGGGACACTGCGCCGTGCATCAGCGCTTTCTTCCGTCACATGTTGACCAAGTGCGCGCGAAGTATCCGGGCATCGAAGTAATCGTGCATCCGGAGTGCCGCTACGAGGTGTGCGAAAAAGCGGACGCGCTGGGCTCGACCGAGCAGTTGATCGCGCGCGTGGAAGAGGCGCCGGCGGGATCGATGTTTGCCATCGGGACGGAGATTCACCTCGTCAACCGGCTCGCCAGGCGCTTTGCGCCGCAAGGCAAGAAGATCATCACGCTCGACGACACCGGCTGCCTGTGCACCACGATGTATCGCATCAGTCCCCAGCACCTTGCGTGGGTACTGGAAAATCTGGTGGAAGGGCGTGTAGTGAATCGCGTGCAAGTGAAACCCCAGGTGAAGCACTGGGCCCGCGTGGCGCTGGACCGGATGCTTGAAAGCAGGAACTAAGTTTTGTAGCGCGGCCTCCCGGCCGGCTGTACTGGCGGCGTCCACGCCGCCAGCGGCACCAATTGGCGGACGAACTCTAAGGGACCGGGAAAACAACGCCTGGCGGAGCTTGTTCGCATAGAATAGAAGCGAAATCGCTGCTTTCTCCCCTTTCATTTCCTCTCCTTGCGGCGTTTCATTCGGCTTTATGACGATACGCACGAACTGCCTTCGCGCTGTCGCGTGTCTTCTCCTGCTCTTGCTGGGAGTGTGGCCCAGGCAGACCCGCGCGTATTCGCTGCTGACGCATGAGCAACTGATCGACCTCACCTGGGAGGACTCGATCGTGCCGCTGCTCAATGAGCCGCTATCCCAACCTGACGCCGGCCGAACTGGACCAGGCGCGCGCCTATGCCTACGGCGGATGCGTGATCCAGGACATCGGCTACTACCCGTTTGGCGACGGTTTCTTTTCGAACCTGACCCACTATGTGCGCTCGGGCGATTTTGTGGTAGCGCTTTTTCGCAATGCGCACAACGCCAACGAGCTGGCATTCGCCGTGGGCGCGCTCTCGCATTACATCGGGGATTCGTACGGTCACTCCCTGGCCACCAACCTGCGCCGTTCCTATCGAGTTCCCCAAACTGGAGACGGCTTTTCGGGCGCAGCGTGAATTACGCCGAAGGCCGGCACGAACACGTGCGCGTTGAGTTCGCTTTTGATATCGATCAGATTGCGCATCACCGCCTGGCGCCGCTCGGCTATTTGCGCCACATCGGGATCCAGGTGCCTGTGCACCAGCTGGCGCTGGCGTTTTATGAGACCTACGGGCTGACCGAAGATTTCAACATGGGCAAGAGGCGACAGTTTAACGTGAAGGCCTACCGGTTTGCCACGCGCACGTTCATTCCCCGCGTGGCCTACGCAGTGACGCTGCTGCACCGCAAGCAGGAGCCGGTAGAGCCAGACACTCCCGACGCCATCGAAATCGAGAACGAGTCCGCCGCAGTGGCCAAGCTCTACGACTGGGCGGCGTACCGCAAGAGGGCCCCCGTGGAGACGCATCTTTTAGCGGGAGTGCTGTGGGTGCTGCCCAAGATTGGCCCGCTTGCGATGGTGGCCGTGAAAGGGCCGACCGCAGCCGCGGAAGCCGACTACATGCACAGCGTGGTTTCTTCCACCACGGTGCTGCATGAGCGCCTGGCCATCTTTACGCCCGTAGAGGCGCGCCGGGCGCGGATATTGACTGCGACCACGTCGACGGCGACGCTGGGCCCGCTCGATCCCGAACATCCCTTGCCGAATCGCGATCTCGACACGGGCCAGGTAGTCAAGCCGGGCGGCTATTCGCTCACCGACATCACCTATGCGGAGCTGCTGCACCGGTTGACGCGCACGCCCACGCAGCCAATTCCGCAGGGCATCAAGAGCGATGTGGAAGCGTATTATGCGGATCCCGACGCGCCAATCGAGACCAAGCAGCATCCCGACGAGTGGAAGAAAGTGCAGGATGAGTTGAAGATTCTGGAAGCCATGCCAACCAGCACCGAAGCCGCGCCGTATCCCACTTATGGCGAGTTGAATGGCGCGAAGAAATAGGAAGATAATTCGCCGGCGCAAATCAGGAAAAATGCAGTTTGAGAGCAGGCGGAGTTTCTACGTCGCTCCGTCTTGCCTGCTGCCGGTAAGATTGGTCCGCGGTGGCGCAACGCCTGCAGCGGGCGCGTGGCAGCGCTCGCCGGTGGCCGCAAAGGCTGCGACTGGCCCGCGGGCGCCATGTGCATGGTGACGATCATCGCTTCAGCCGGCTTCGAGCCAGCGCAACGGTAGGAGTGGGGCGTGCCCGAGTCGAAGTAGACGGCGTCGCCGGGGCCAAGCGTCGCTTCCTGGTCGCCGTGCCGCAGCGCCAGCTCGCCGCCCAGCACATAGAGGAACTCGAAACCCGCGTGCATGGTGCGACTTGGGCTCGACCTGTGCTCGGCAGCGGAAGAACTCTGCGAAGTAAGGGTCCATGTGCCGGTCGGGCACCATGTAGCCCAGGCTCTCAAACGTATAGGTCGGCGGTTCCACGCCGGTTTGCGGCATGCGCACGCGGTCTTTTTTGCGGTGCACGCGAAACATGGCGGCGGGCTCGGATTCAAAAAAATAAGACAGGTCTTTGGAAAAGACCATGGCGATGCGCGCCAGGTTGCGCAGCGTGGGCACCACGCGGCCGGTTTCAAGCTGCGACAGAAAGCTCGCCGAAAGGCCCGTGTGCCTGCCCAACTCCACCAGGCCCATGGATTTCTTCAGGCGCAGACGCCGGATGCGCTCGCCCAGCCGCTTCTCCGTAATGAACCGCTCGGCGGAGTCCGGATCCGCGAGGGTCTTGTGCATCTCTCCGCCGTTGGTTTCGAGTTGGTCGCTCGCCCCTGCTTCTTTGCTCATGCCGCCTCTATGTTCATAGGATGCGCTTTGTGGGCATTTGTCGTCCAGATCAAAAGAATTTCCTGTGCCACGAAATTGCCGGACCGAGTCCGTGGGCACATCGCACGCCATTGGCCAGTGCGCGTTATTCTGGAACGTCCGGCGTGGCCGTTCTGCGCCGCCCAGAAAGCCTGCTCACGATGCCAGAAGAAACCGCTCCCGCTCAGTCCGAAACCACCCAGCCCGCCGCCCCCGTCGCCACCATTGCCGAGATCGGCCGCCACGAGGGGCAATCCGTGACCCTGCAGGGATGGCTCTACAACCTGCGCGAGAGCGGCAAGCTGGTCTTTCCCATCTTTCGCGACGGGACGGGGTCGATCCAGGGCGTGGCGCATGTGAAGAGCGTGTCGCCTGAGGTGTTTGAGACGCTGAAAGGACCTGACCCAGGAGTCGAGCGTGATTGTGACCGGGAAGGTGCGTGCCGACAAGCGCGCGCCGGGCGGCTACGAGCTGGACGTGGAAGACGTCGAGGTGGTGCAGCGCGTGCCGGAGTCGGACCCCTACCCCATCACGCTCAAGGAGCACGGCGTGGACTTTCTGCAGGAGCGGCGGCACTTGTGGGTGCGCTAGCCCGCGGCAGTCGGCCATTCTGCGCATTCGCGCGGAGATCATGCGCGCCGCGGCGGAGTACTTCGACATGCAACGGCTTCATTCGCACCGATCCGCCTATTCTGACGCCGGCCGCGTGCGAAGGCACATCCACACTGTTTCCGGTGGACTACTTCGGCGATCCCGCGTACCTGACGCAGAGCGGCCAGCTTTACGTGGAGGCGACGGCCCTGGCGCTGGGCAAGGTGTACAGCTTCGGGCCCACGTTTCGCGCGGAGAAGTCGAAGACGCGGCGGCATCTGACAGAGTTCTGGATGGTCGAGCCGGAGGTTGCCTTCATGGACCTCGACGGGCTGATGGAGCTGGCCGAGAACTACATCTCGCACATCGTGCAGAGCGTGCTGAAGAATCGCGCCGCGGAGCTGCAGGTGATCGGCCGCGATGTGGCGAAGCTCGAAGCAGTCAAGCGCGCCGTTTCCGCGCCTGCGCTACGACGAAGCGGTGGAAATGCTGAACCAGGCGCACAAGGACGGGCACCTGGAGCAGCCGTTCGAGTACGGCAACGACTTTGGCTCGCCCGACGAGACCTGGCTGAGCTCGCAATACGACCGGCCGGTGATGGTGCATCGCTATCCGGCCGACGTGAAGGCGTTTTACATGGAGCCCGATCCCAAAGATCCGCGCTACGCGCTCTGCGTCGACGTGCTGGCGCCGGAGGGTTACGGCGAAATCATCGGCGGGTCGCAGCGCGTGTCGAGCTACGAACTGCTGAGCGCGCGCATCGACGAGCACAAGCTGCCGCGCCAGGCGTTCGAGTGGTATCTCGACCTGCGGCGCTACGGCAGCGTGCCCCATTCCGGCTTCGGCATGGGCATTGAGCGCGTGGTGTCGTGGGTATGCGGCCTCGACCACGTGCGCGAAACGATTCCCTTCCCGCGCATGCTGAACCGGATGTATCCGTAAGGCAGGGAACAAAGGAACAAGGGAACAAGGGGACAAGAAGTCCTCGATTCAAAGCAACAATTGTTGCAACAAGTATTTGGCGGACGGACGAATCCTCGCGGTCGATCGGTGAATCAAAGTGTAGGAAGCAACGGGATTCCGATGGGGTCTCCGAGGAGTAAAAAGCCCATGAATTTGACAGCCAGTGAAGTGCACAAGCTGAAAAAGGCACCCCCGGCGGAGGGCGTGTTGCCGGCAATCCATGATCGTTGGAGCGCGCGGTCGTTTTCTGGGCGCGAAGTGAGCCCGGAAGCGCTTCGCAAGGTGTTTGAAGCAGCCCGCTGGGCGGCTTCAAGCGGAAACGCGCAGCCATGGCGATTTGTGGTGGGGCTGAAGGGCTCGGAGACGCACGAGAAGATTGCCGGGACGCTGGGCGGGGCGAACAAGGCCTGGGCGCCCAAGGCTCCGGTGCTGATCTTGGGCACTGCGCTGGCCGTGAACGCCAAGGGCGGCCCGAATGCGTATGCGCTGTACGATCTGGGCGCGGCGAGTTCCTATCTGACGCTGCAGGCCGCGGAACTTGGCATGACGACGCACCAGATGGCCGGTTACGACCACGAAGCGGCGCGCCAGGCGCTGGGGATTCCCGAGGAGTACGCGCTGGGGAGCGTGATTGCTCTGGGATACCAGGGCGAACCGGAGGCGCTGGGCGATTCTACGCTGATCGAGCGCGAGACCACCGCGCGGACACGCAAGCCGCTCGACGAGATTGTGTTTTCCGAGTGGGGCAAGCCTGCGAAGTTGTAAAGGCAGCAGGTCAGCGAGACCGAAAGTCAGCAAGTCCGCCAGGTCGGTTCATCCAAGCGCAAGTTCGCCGGACAGCTCCGCCGCATCTCGCGCTCGCGTTAGAGTGGAGTTTGGAGGCGGGCCCGGTTGAACTCCGCAAAGTCACGGAAGTTGAACTCCACAAAATCACAGAAGCAAACCGGCACGCGGAGTGCGAGCCGCAGGCCCGCGCCAAAGAGACGCCGCCGGCTCGGCTGGTTGGCGCGCGGAGTCTTGGCCTGCGCAGCGCTGATCCTGGGGCTGATCGCTTGGGCAGCCATTGACCGGGCGCTGGCGCGGGTGAGCAATACCACACGGGACCATTTCGATGTGCTCATCGTGCTGGGCACCCCGGCGGATGCGGACGGGAACCCGAGCCCGCGCGAACTGGCGCGCGTCACCGAGGCAGTGCAGGAGTACGAGCGAGGCGTGGCGTCGCGCATCATTTTCACAGGCGGCGCGGTGGCCAACCGTTTTGTGGAGGCGCAGGTGATGGCGCGGACCGCGGAGGCACAGGGCATTCCGGCCTCGGCGGTGCTGGAGGATCCTCGGCGCGGGACACCATGGAGAACACCTGCAACGCGCTCGGCATCATGCGCAGCCACGGCTGGGAATCGGCGGAAGTGATATCGAGCCCCAGCCATTTGCCGCGCGTGGGACTGATTCTGAGTCGCTTGCCGATCGAGTGGCGGGTCCATGCGGCTCCGGCGCTGGGACCGGCGGGGTCGGGAGCGTCGGCAGGAACAGACCGCCGTCGAGATCCTGAAGACAGTGCATTACCTGGTGTGGTCGCGGCAGATGGAGCGGTGCGCAATCGACGGTTCGTGAGCGGTGGCCGCGATGGATGCGGGACGGAATAGCAGCTTGCCCCGTCTAAAGGAAATGCTCTGCGAAGTGGCCGGCAAAATGATCGGGAGGCGCATTGTCCGGTATTGGGGCGGTCTTGTAAGCTGTTTAATGATGCCTCTTCAAGCAAGGTTTTCTTCTCTTTCTGCCGTTATTCTCGCTCTGGCTTTATGTGCGGGCGCCCGCACGCAGGCACAGGATGCGGGCTCCCAGAATCCGCCTGCTCACAGAGCCGAGCCCGCTCAGCCGCAGAGTTCGAGCAGCCAGAGCCAGCCGACGCAGGCGCCCACGCAGCAGGGAGCAGATACCCAGAATTCGAATTATGGCGTCTACATCCAGGTCGATCCGCTGGCCAACGTGCGCTACGACAACCGCTACGACGTGTCACTGGGCTTCGCGTACGACCACATGAAGGCAGGCCCGTCGCTGCTGCAGGGCGCGAACCTCGGCGGGCTGGACGGGGACGCCTCCATTCTGGCTTACGCGGAACTGGGGCATCGAGGGCTCGGGCCGTGCGTATGTGGGCACCAGCGGTACCGCGCCGAACGACAAGAATGGTAACGGCGGGGATCTGCAGGGCCCTGTGGTGAAGCAGTATTTCTTTGTGGGCGGCGTGGAATGGCTGGGGCCGCACAACAAGCACGGGGCCATGATGGCGCATGCCATGTTCGGCGGTGTCGATGGAAATTTCCAGAAGGATTTGCTGGGCGTGCCACCGGCGTATTTCGATTTTTACTACAACCAGATTGCGCCGGCGGCGATTATCGGCGGCAGTATCGACCTGAACCGGTCGCAACACTGGGTCTTCCGCATCAATCCTGACGCGATCATGACGCACTACACCTTCAGCGATGCGCCATTAGCCAACGCGTCCTACGCGCAATACGACGTGAACTTCGCCATCTCCGTGGGCGTGGAGTACAAGTTCACGAAGGCCAAGCGGTCGACAAAAAAGGCGAACTGGGTTTCCGGCTGGTAGGAAGCCGAGGCGGAGCTAGCGGAGTCAGCGGAGCTAGTTCTTCCAGCGGCGGGAACGGTAACGACTCCGTTTTCCGCCACCGCGCACACAGGTACCACGCCCATTTTGCTAACTCCGCCAGCACCGCTAACTCCGCTGATTTAATCTCGGGACTGACAAGCGTATTGCTTTGTGTGATATTCTCCTGCGTTCAGAGCCGGTACTCATTGAGTGCCGCCTGAAAGAATGCTGTTCCGGATAGCGGCACTCCCCCGCCGTGTCGGACAACATGAACCAGCGATCATCCGGGCTGTGGGAGCCTTATGGATATGAAGGACACTCTGGGCGTCTTACTTGCGGGCGGTGCGGGAGAACGTCTGTTTCCCCTGACGCGGGACCGTGCCAAGCCCGCTGTTCCCTTTGGCGGACACTACCGCATCATCGATATCACGCTTTCCAACTGCATCAATTCGGGCCTGCGTCGCGTGTATATCCTCACGCAGTACAAGGCGCTCAGCCTGAACCGGCACATCCGCGAGGGCTGGACGGGCATCGTGGCGCAGGAACTCGGCGAGTTCTTCGAGCTGATGCCGCCCATGCAGCGCACCGGCGCCAACTGGTATATGGGCACGGCCGACGCGGTGTACCAGAACATCTACTCCATCGGCAGCGAGCAGCCCGCGCACGTGATTGTTCTGGGTGGCGATCACATCTACAAAATGGACTACAGCCGCATGCTGGCCTACCACAAGGAGACCAACGCGGAAATCACGCTGGCAACTCTGCCGATTGCGCCCGAAGAGGTGTCGCGGTTCGGTGTGGTGGAGGTGGCGAAGAATGGCGAGATCATGGGCTTCCAGGAGAAGCCGGCGTCGACGAGCTTCCGTTCGCCCGCCAATCCTAACGCCGTAGACGCGTCGATGGGCATTTACATATTCAACACTGAGACCCTGCTGAAAGCGTTGATTTCCGACGCGGACGACACCGATTCGAAGCACGATTTCGGGCACAACATCCTGCCCAACCTGCTGGGCAAGAAAAAGATGATGGCCTACAGCTTTGTCGACGAGAACAAGAAGGAGGCGCTCTATTGGCGCGACGTGGGCACGCTGGACGCGTACTACGAGGCCAACATGGATCTGTGCTCGGTATCGCCGGTCTTCAATCTGTACGACAAGAGCTGGCCCATCCGCACGCGCACACGGCAATATCCGCCGGCCAAGTTCGTATTCGGCGAACCGGGCCGTTCGGGCATGGCCGTCAACTCCATCATTACGGCCGGCGTCATCATTTCGGGCGCGTCGGTGTACAACTCGGTGCTGTCGCAGGATGTGCGCGTCAACTCCTACTCCGACGTGGACGCGAGCATCGTCTTCTCGCACGTGAGCATCGGGCGGCATTGCCGCATCCGGCGGGCCATCATCGACCGCGACGTGCACATTCCCGAGGGCACGGTCATCGGCTACGACCCGGTGGAGGACAAGCGCCGCTATTTTGTCACGCCGTCGGGGTTGACCATTGTCACGCGCGACGCGTCCCTGTTCGAGAATCCGGTAGATCCGGAGTTTGGCAACCAATACTAGAAACAGGGACCAGGGACAGGGAACCAGGGACCAAGACGGCGGTGGTGCGACTGGCAGTGTGCATCCTTATTGCGGAAGCACGAAGCTGGGCTGCAAGTAGGGTCTGAGATCGGACCAGGGGATGGTCATGGGATTGGGCGTGCAGGCGTAGCAAGCCACTTGGTACGGCTGAAAGAAGATCGAGAAGCCGGCGGGTTCAAGCTTCCAATCTCCGGGATTGGTGACGATGCCCGGCAGGTCGCCGGGTTTGTACTGCCGTTCGTCGTTCCCGTTGGAGTCAAGAACCTGTTTCAGGTAGCTGTCGAGGCGCTTCTCCATCCACGTGTCCCAGCCGGAGTTGGGTAGAAAGACATCCTCGGGTTTTAGCGCGCGTTGCTCGCCGAGCATCCAGTAAAACTCAGAGGTATTCTCCGTGGGATGAGCGCCGTGTCCGTCGTAGTCGTCCACAATCGTCGCGGAGACCATCTTCCCATCGAAGCCGTCGACCGAGACGGTCACGACTTCATCTACGCCGGGGAGCACAAGGCTGGTCCAGTCCTGCGCGGGCTTCTTCGCGTCGCCGGAGAATGTGTTGACGGATTGGATTGCCGCCTTCTCGACGGCCTGGTTCCAGGCGGTCCACTGCGGGGTGGCGGCAGATGCCTGGGACCAGGTGGCTAGCAGCGTGCCGAAGCCGGGCGTGGCCTCAGAGGCGCCGGCAGGCGGAGCGGAGTCCGCGGTGTCGCGCGCGGTCAATTTAATTGACTCGGAGACAAACGTTACGCCCGCGAAGTGTTGCACCATTTGCTGCAGATCCTTGATGCGCTCTTTATAGATGTTGCTCAGGCAGGACGCGACGGGATCGCTGGTGTCGCCTGCGGGGCAACTCAAGTCGCGCGTGCGCAGCCAGACAATTTGGTTCTCGCGGATCCCCGCAGCCCAATCTGGTTGCGCAGCGGCCAACCAGGCACGATAGGCGGCGGCCATCTGATCGTCGGCCGTGCTAAGCGCGGGCGTGCCGCAGATGGCTTTTTCCTGTGGGGTTTTGGCCTTGGTGCAGTCAAAGCTGGCGGCGTGGGCCAGCGTGCATAGCAACAACGGAAGGCTGAGGACTAGCAGAGTCTTGCGCATGGCCGGGTGCTCCTTGGCTAATCAAGCATACCTGAGTCTTGAAGTAGCGCCGGTCTCCTGACCGGCTGTACTGGCGGCGTCCACGCGGCCAGCGGCGATGTGCGGTTCAGGAGACGGCGCTACAACTGGGCTCCGTCCGCGGAAGTCTGCGTCGGCAGCTCCGGGCTTTCATATTCAAACTTGCGCAGATTTCTGAGGCATTCCGTCAGAGCGCCCAAAAGGGTTTCGGCCCATCCGCAAGGCTGGAACTTCATGATCTTCTGGTTCAGCTCGATATCCGCCACGGCAAAGAACTTCATGTCGGTGGTTTTGGCGGTGGCGAATTCCTTGACCGTGATGCGCGCTTCCACCTCGCCATGCGCATGCTTCTTCTTGATGGAGAAAAAATGCAGTTTGGCGAGAGCCTCCGAAGGATCCTGCTGGGTGAACTTCCAATCTTCCACGGTACGACCTCCCTGCTGCCCGATTTATCCTGCCCAGTTTACGGCGGGTTCGCGCCAAGTTTACTGCGAATTACAGCGGTTTCGGAAATGGCGTATCCGCATTCGAGCCAGCCAAGTCTTCGCGACCCCGAGGAGCGGCGACCCTGAGCGTCACTTTGACCGGACATAGTATTTCCTGAACCGCTCTAAAGGTCGGCGGACGAGATTCGACCGGCAAGGTGTTTTTCTGGCTCTGGAATCGGCCCTTCGTCAAGCGACGATGGCTGGGGAACCGCAGCGCCATGATCTGCGTATCCAATCACCATGCAGTATGTGGGTACATTAAGCTGGGGCATGACGGCGCCGTCCATCGAGCGGGCATTTAGCCGTTCTAAGACGCCGGCAGCCGCAGCAGCTCATGCGGCAGGGCAACGTGGCGCCCAGTGTGCGTCGATAACAATGGGTACGGCCGCATTGGAGCCGACGCTGGCGAGCCAGGCGACTTTGGCAAACCCCGCCGAGCGCACGGAGGTAAGAGCTCTGGAGCAGGACTGGACGCAAATCGTCCGCCGCTGCATGAACGGCGACTCCGGCGCGTGGGCCGAGATGGTCCGCACGCACCAGAGGCGTGTGTATGGGCTCTGCTATCGCTTTACGGGCAATGCCACGGACGCCGAGGACCTGACGCAGGACGTTTTCCTGAAGATCTACTCGAATCTGGGCAGTTTCGATGCCGCGCGCGGCAGCCTGCCGGTGTGGATTACCACCATGACGCGGAATCTGCTGGTGGACAACTTCAGGCGGACGCGGAACCAGCGTGCTACCGGCTCGCTGGACGAGGGATGGGACCAAGCGGAAGAGTTGAGGCCGCATCTGAGCGTGTCCGACCGGCTGGCCGATGCCGGGCCCTCCCCCCACGAGTCGGCGGCGCGCCAGGAACTGAAAAAGATGGTGCAGAAGGCGCTGATGAAAGTCAGCGTGGAACTGCGCGAAGCAGTGATTTTGAGAGATTTGCAAGACCTTGATTATAAAGAGATTGCGCAGGTTCTGGGGATCCCGGAAGGAACCGTGAAATCGCGCATCAGCCGGGGGCGGGCGGAACTGGCGCGGCTCCTGGAACGTAACAAGAAGGAGGTGATGTAGCCATGGCAGAGGGCACACAAATTCCGGGCACACCAGCATGCGGCGAGTGGGAGACGCAGCTGGCCGATGCACTGGACGGGCTGCTGAAGCCCGAGGAAGAGGCGCGGTTTCGCGGCGCACAAGGCCGGCTGCCCGGCATGCGCAGCGCTGTATGAAGCGGCGCGCAAGGGCCGTGAGTGGCTGGAGTTTCTGTCTCCGGAGCCGGAGCCGCCTGAGTGGCTGCTCGAAAAGATTCTGGCCACCACGGGACCGGGTACAGGTCTGGGCACTGCGGTAAGCGGCCTGCCCGTCCGGCAGCGGCTGGTGGGGTTCCGGCCTTTGTGCCGCCTGTTTGGCAACAGCCGGGATTCATGGCGCGGATGCGGGCCAGTGCGCAGCCACGGCTGCTGATGACGGCGGCGATGGCGTTCTTCTCCATCGCGCTCACGCTGAACCTGGCGGGCGTGCGGCTGTCGAACCTGCGGCTGGCCGATCTGAGGCCGCGTGCGATGCGGTCGTACATGGAGCGGCAACTGACCATGGCTTCGGTGCCGATCGTGCGCTATTACGACCATCTGCGCTTTGTGTACGAGGTAGAAGCGCGCGTGCGCGAGCTGCGCGGCCAGGACGAGGGCAAAGGCAACGGCGGCGACCGGCAACAGCAAACCCAGCCGGTGACGCCGGGCGAGACCCGGCAGAATCCAGGGAAAGAATCCCGGCAACCATGATGGAGGGCTGCGCGCGGGCCCTCGGCAGCAGCCGGACACGCGGCAAACTGAACCGGCAAGCAGCGATGATTATTTGGAAACTTCACTTAAGTTTCCGATGAGGTCAATAGAGGCCGGGGCGCACACCATTGGGCAGTCCAGAGGCTACGTGGTGCAAACGTTGGGAAGGAGCACACCATGGATTGCGTAAACCATAGCGGCGTGAATGCGACGGCGTATTGCCAGAGCTGCGGCAAGGCACTGTGCGAGGCATGCGTGCGCAAAGGATCGGGCGGACAGATTTTCTGCGAGCCGTGCTGGATGGCGTGGCAAAGCGCGCAGCAGCCCTATGTGCCGCCTCCCGTAGGCGAACCGAGCCCGGGGCTGGCGGCTCTGCTGGGATTGATTCCCGGCGTGGGCGCGATGTACAACGGCCAGTTCATCAAGGGCATGGTGCACGTGGTGATCTTCGCGGTGCTGGTGAGCGCGGCGCACGTGTTCGGCGTGTTCGGCCTCTTCATTGCGGCCTGGATCTTCTACCAGGTGTTCGAGGCCTATCAGACGGCGAAGGCGCGGCGCGACGGAGATCCGCTGCCCGATCCGCTGGGACTGAACGAGTTGAGCAATTGGATTGTCGACGGGCATGCGTCCGCCGCAAGGTCCGCCGCCAAGCCGGCACGGCCCTCCACCGGGCGCGGGAACAGGAGCCGACGGGCGTGAACCCGACGGCGGATCAGGCGGCGAGTCAATCTTCGTATCGGGGCTTCATACGGGCTTCATATGCAGGCGCAGTACCAGGCTCCCTATCAATCACCGTACGGGGGGCCGGGCGATTCCGCCGATCCCGCCCATTCCGCCGATTCCGCCCATTCCGCCGATGCATTGGCGGCGCAGGGAGCCGGTTGGCGCCATGATTCTGATCGCTCTGGGCGTGTTGTTTCTGCTGGGGCAGTTCGATTGGTTCTCGTGGCACTGTGTTCCACTTTAGCTGGCCAGCTGGTGCTGATCGGGCTGGGCGTGTGGCTGATCGTGCGGCGTCTGCAGTACTCGCAAGGCATGCCTCCGGGCAGTCCGCAGAATGGACCGCAGGGCAATCGCCAGCGGGGCCGCAGGATCACTCGCAAGGAGGAGCAACAATGAGCCGCTACATTTTGATTCGCAGATTGCGCGGGCCGGCGTTTCTGCTGCTGGTGGGTGTGAATGCTCTGCTGGCCCAGGCGCACATTCTTGGCTGGGGACATAGCTGGCCGTTCTACCTGATCCTGGCTGGCCTGCTGCGCTGGCCGAGCGTGCGGCGCTGGCTTCAGAGGGCTATCCCATTTTTCCCGGCGCGCCGTGGCACCACGCATCGCAGGGGATCAATCAGGCTGGTCCCATTCAGGGCGAAGGGCAGGGCGCGGCAAACTCAGCCGCAAACGCGGATACGGCGATTGTGCCCTCACATCCACACGACTTTGAGAACGATAGAGAGGGAGGGCAATCATGAGCAGCATGCCTCCGAATATGCCTCCAAACACGCCCCCGAGTGGCGGCCCACCGCCGCCATACGATCCGCAAGACGAACTGGCGCGTGTATCGCGAACAGCAGAAGGCGGCGTGGCGCGCGCAACGCGATGCCTGGCGCGCACAGCGGCACGCATGGAAAGCGAACTATGTGGGCACGTACGGCCCGCGCGTACCTTCGATGGTCGGTCCCATCATTCTGGTCTGTGTTGGCGTGATTGCGTTGCTGATCATGAGCGGTCATCTCGACGCGGGCACGTTCTGGGAGTGGTACGGCCGGTGGTGGCCGCTGCTGCTGATCGGTGCCGGCCTCGCGCTATTGGGCGAGTGGGCGCTCGACATGCGCAGAGAAACTCCGGTGCGGCGCGAGCGGCGGCTTCATTGGGATCTTGATCTTTCTTGCGTTTCTGGGCGCCATTTCAGCCGCCCACAACCATTTCTGGGGCCCCGGCCACATCGACTTTGGCGACGACGGCATCTTTAGCAACTTCGGTTTGCCGGAGCACGACAGCGATCAACCCGTGGACAGCCGGCAGATTCCAGCCAACGCCTCGATCGAGATTCGGGTTCCTCGCGGCGACGTGAGCATTACTGCGAGCGATCAGCAAAATCTCGAAGTGCGCGCGCAGGAAGTGGCCTATGCTAACTCGGACAAGAGCGCGCAAAAGATCTTCGACGCCGAGGCTGCGCACGTGACGGTGAACGGTACGGCGGTGCTGATCGAAGCGGAGAGCAACAGCCGCGGAAGGGTCAATCTGACGATTGCGGTGCCGAAGACGGCGCACGTCACGGTGAACGCGCAGTGGGATAGCGTGACGGCAAGCGGCCTCGGTTCGGGCGTCGACATCACTGCGCGCGGCGACATTCATCTCAGCTCAATCACCGGTCCGGTGGTGGCGCACTTCGTCCGCGGCAAGCACGACGTCTTCGCCGCGCAGGATGTCCAGGGTGACATGACCCTTGAAGGCGACGTCAACGACATCACCGTGTCCAACATCAAAGGCGGGATCTCGCAGAATGGCGACATCCCGGGCGATGTGTCGATGGAGAACGTGGCCGGACCGGTGCACCTGCGCACCTCAGTGACCACGGTCGACGCGGCCGCGCTGCCCGGAGAGTTGACCCTGAACGATGATGACTTGCGAATCATCGGGGCCAAGGGAGAGGTGCACGTCGCGACCCACTCTAAGGACGTGGATCTGAGCCAGGTTGATGGCGACAGCCACGTGGAGGACCGCGATGGCAACATTCGCATCGAGCTCGGCGGGCGTGCACGGCGTGGAAGCGAACAACAGCAAAGGCGACGTGGAGATCACATTGCCTCCCAATGCCTCGGCTACGGTGAACGGGCGCACGCACAACGGCGAAGTGATCACGGATTTCGCGCTGGCAGTAAGCGGCGATGAGGACAAAACGGTCAGCGGACGCATCGGATCGGGCAGCAGCGCGCATTGTGATGAGCTCGGACAACGGCGACTTGCACATCAAGAAGGGGTCGGCAGTTCCACCGGTGCCGCCGGCCGCTCCAGCCGCTCCGGCTCCTCCCAACGCCCGCCATCTGAAGAGCCCGAAGACGCCGCCGGCTCAGCCGGTTACGCAATAGTCTGACAACTGAACGCTTGAATCGCGGCGGGTGCGGAGGGGCCTTCCCTTCCGCGCCCGTTTTATTTTCTCCGGCAAGAGTTGTATGCTCCTGCGCAGGGGGTCAATCAGGGTCATGGGGCATGCGCCGGTCAGGGTCATCACCGTGGAGCGCGAGTACGGCTCGCACGGAGCGGAGTTTGCGCACGATTTGGCGGAGCGGCTGGGCTGGCGGCTGCTGGACTCGGAACTGGTGGCCGGCGCGGCGCACGTGGCCGGCATAGATCCGAAGACGGCGGCCAGGTTCGATGAGCGGCTGGATCCCTGGTATTACCGCTACGGCAAAATGTTCTGGCAGGACAATGTGTATGTCCCGGCCACAAGCGGCGAAGAGAAGATCCTCGATTCCGAGCGCATGCTGGAACTGATCCGGACACAAATCCTCGACGCTGCGAATCAAGGCAACTGCGTGCTGGTCGGCCGCGGATCGGCCTGTGCCCTCGCCGGGCGGCCCGGATGCTTTCACATTTTTGTGTACGCCACGGCCAGCGCCAAGAAGGATTGGTTCGCGCGCGCGTTTCCCGAGCGGGCGCATCAGGCGGAGCAGCATTTGGCGGCCTTCGACCGGCGGCGTGCCGCGGTCATCCGCAGTTTCTATCAGCAGGAGTGGTGCTCGCGCGGACTCTACCACATGCTGCTGAACTCCTGCATCGGAACAGAAGCCATGATCGACGCAGTGCAGTGCGCAGCGGGATTATGCGCAGGATTGCCCGCGACGTCCACGGCCTCGGTAGCGCGCTAAGCTCTTTTCCGCACTATCGCTTTTGATGTAGCGCCGGCCTCCCGGCCGGCTGTAATGCGGACGTCCCCGTCCGCGTTCGAGCGCGCCTCACCCTTTTCGCTCCTTTCGCGAAAGGATGGGATAGCCCGGACCCCACTCAAACCGCGGTGCGGGCAACGCGCGGGCCAATGCGCGTGAAAATCTCCCAGGGAATGGTGTCCGTAGCGCGGGCGTGATCGTAGGCGGTAATGGTTTCATTGCCCTGCGTGCCGATGAGCACAACTTCGTCACCGGCAACCACGCCGGGAATCTCCGTCACGTCGAGAACTGCCTGATCCATGCTGACGCGGCCCACCAGCGGCGCACGCTCGCCGCGCACCAACAGATGAAATCGGTTGCCGAGTGAGCGCGCCAGACCGTCCGCGTAGCCTGTTGCGATGAGCGCGAGCCGCATGGGCTCGCTGGCAACAAAAGTTCCGTTGTAGCCCACGCTGGCGCCGGCAGGCACAGAGCGCACGCCCACGACCGCGGATTTCCACGCGAGCACGGGCTTGAGAGTAGCTCGCGCGCGGGCAAGCGTTGGCGGTTCGACCTCAGCGTCGAATGCGGGATCGAACTCGGGCGCGATGCCGAAAAGCGCGAGGCCGGGACGCAGCAGCGCCTTCATGCCGTGGCGCGCGGCGAGCTCGGCAATCGGGCCAGCCAGGCCCGCGAGCAACGCAGCCGAGTTGCCCACGTTGAGCCACTCGGCGAACAGACCGGCGGCAGAGATGCGGCCGAGGACACCGTCGAGGCGCGCGAGTTGCCCCTGCGTCGCCTCGCCGTCCGCTTCGTCGGCTGCAAACAGATGCGTCATCACGCCTTCAAGGCGGAGCGGCGAGCCCGGCGCGAATCGCGTAAGGATGCTGGAGAGTTCCCCGGGCAAAACGCCCTGGCGGCTCATTCCGGTGTCGATCTCAAGATGCACGGGAACAGAGCCGCGTGCGGCACCGGCGGCACGCGCAGCGGATTCCAATTCGTCAAGCTGCCACAACTCCCAGGCGATAGGCGTCAGTTGGAATTGAATCGCGGCCGCGGTCTGGCCGGGAAAAAAACCAGCCATGATCAGTACGCGCGTATCCGGGCACAACGCCCGCGCGGCAATGCCTTCTTCCACGCTGGTAACGCCCAGCCAACCAGCTCCTCCGCGAACGGCCGCTGGTGCGCACAGAGCCAGCGAATGACCGTAGGCGTTGGCCTTCACCATGGCGAGCAGCTCGGCATGCGGCGCGGCAAGGCTCGTGAGGAGACGCATGTTCTCTTCGAGAGCGCTGGTGCGAATCTCGATCCAGCAGGGACGCATTGGCATTGGGGTTTGCAAAGATCAGTTTACCGCGCGGTGCGGCAAAGGATTTTTACGGAAGCAGCGCAAAGGCGACGACGGTATCAAACTCCGCTCCTGCTTCACAAATCAATTCGGCTTCAAGATCGTGCGGCACAGTCATTTCGCAAGCGGCCACTTGTTCCGGAGTTGCGCCGACGAAGCAGAGCTCGCAATGGCCCAGGCCTTCGGCGCCATCATCGCCTGCAGCGCGTACGGAAGGGCCGAAAACGCGACAGGTCATTGGTCGCCACGCGTACACATCGCAGCGGCCAGTCGCGGGGTCAAGCGCGGGGCATGCGGCATCGTTGGCGAACTCTTCGAAGCGAGACTGGTCTTCAGGGGAGCTGCCGAGCGCGCCGGAGTTTCGGTCGCCGGGAAAATGCGGACCGTGCTCCTCGATCCAGGCCCCGGCGCGCCGCTCAATCTCAGCCGCGAGCGCGGGATGTGTGGTCCGCAACTCGGTCATTCCGGCGCGCAGGCGTGCGGCGTCGAGCGCGTTAATAGCGAAGGCTCCATGGCAGCACTGCGTGCAGCCGACGCGGCAAACGAGGAACGCCCCGGCGCGGCCGGCTGCGTCCGCAAGCGAGGCGTCCATAATTTGCACGAGCTCGGCATCGCGTGCAGGAAGGTGCATAAGCGAAAGCATAGTGGATGGCGGGCGATGCCGCGAACCAGTGCGGGTTCTGGGGAAGGCCGCGCGTGCGCTATATTCATGGGGTGGTCGGCGGAGGTCTATCTTGAAGCTCATTTCCTGGTTTGGGCCAGCGGCAATGGTGTCGCTTTTGGCTACGGCGGTATACGCGCAGCAAGCGCGTCTGGTCGTCGATCAAAAAGGCGATCGCAGTCTTGCGATTATCGATCCGGTGGCCGGCAAGGTGATTGCCGATGTGGCCGAGAACGGCATCACCGGGCATGAAGTCGCGGCTTCGCCTGATGGGCGGATGGCGTTTGTGCCCATCTACGGCAACTCGGGCGTGGGCAAGCCGGGAACCGATGGCACAAAGATCGTTGTGATCGATGTGGCTGCGCACAAAGTTGTGGGCGAGATCGATTTAGGCTACGCCGCGCGGCCGCACTGCGCGGTCTTCGGGCCGACGGACGGACTGCTCTACGTGACGACGGAGCTGGACCAATCCGTGACGGTCATCGATCCAAAGACACTGAAGGTCATCGACGCGATTCCCACGGGCCAGCCGGAGAGCCACATGCTCGCGCTCTCGCACGATGGGCTGCGCGGCTACACGGCGAATGTGGGGCCAGGCACGGTGAGCGTGCTGGATGTGAAGGCGCGCAAGACACTCAAGGTGATTCCCGTCTCGGGCAACGTGCAGCGCATTGCGATCTCAAACGACGACCGCTGGGTGTTTACTGCGGATGAGACCGCGCCGCGACTGGCGGTGATCGATACGGCGGCGAATGCGGTGGCGAAATGGGTCAAGCTCGACGGGCTGGGCTACGGCAGCGCGCCCACTCCCGACGGCCGCTTTCTGCTGATCGCGATCCCCGACGCCAATGCAGTGGATGTGATCGACCTCAAAACCATGACCGTGATCGAGAAAGTTGCGGTGGGTAAAGATCCGCAGGAGGTGCTGGTGCGGCCCGATGGCAAAGCAGCATACGTTTCCTGCATTGGCTCGAACCAGGTGGAGGAAATCGATGCGTCCACGTGGAAGGTGACACGCGTCATCGCCACCGGCAACGGAACAGACGGATTGGGATGGGCAAAATAGGTCGGCGAATCAGCAAGTCAGCGAGTCAGTGGGCGCTGTGAAGAGAGGGAGGCGAAACGATGGCAGCACAATGCACGCACTTGGGAACGATCAAAAAAGGTGTGAAGCCACGCACCAAGGGTTGCGAAGAGTGCATGAAGCTGGGCGAAACCTGGTTGCACCTGCGCATGTGTCTCGAGTGCGGGCACGTCGGCTGCTGCGACTCGTCAAAGAACCGTCACGCACGCGCGCACTTTCATGAGACCAAGCATCCATTGATCCAGAGTGCCGAGCGCGGCGAAGACTGGCGCTGGTGCTACGTGGATGACGTGTATCTCTAGCCTTCAGCCAGCTCCACTTCGATTTGCTTCGCGTCGGGAATCAGCTTCACAATTTTGAATGTCCGAATCTGGCTTTCGGCGAGCGGCTCGGGCTGCGCCGAGGGCGCAGGTGCGTTTCCTTTCCAGCGAGCTTTCAACATCGAAGAAAGTTGCGAGAGGTCGGGCGCGGCGGCAGCCCCCGTAGATTGGGCCGTGGAAGTCTTCGCGACTTCCGCCGCAGGCGCGCCGGCCGCACCGGCTTTCTTCGCAAGCAGCGTCGCGCGAATGCCTTCGCCTAACTCAATCACGGCCCCGGAAGCCGTCAACTCCACCACGCGACCGGAGACCTGATTACCCGCCTTGTGCTCAGCGATGTACTCATCGATGCTGGTCGGAATCAACTGTTTCATCGAGAGTTTGATCTGGCGCTTCTCGGAATCGATGGCGAGAACCAGGGCCTTAACGCGCTGCCCCTCACGCAGCACGTCGCGCGGATGGTTGATGCGGCGGTCGGCAACGATCTCGCTGACGTGCACAAGGCCGTCAGTGCCGGGAGCGATCTGGACGAACGCGCCGAAGTTCATGATCTTGGTAACAGGGCCCTCAATTTGCGAACCGACAGGAAATTTGCGCTCCACGTCGAGCCAGGGATCGGCGAGCGTCTGCTTGAGGCCGAGCGAGATGCGCCCGGAGTCACTCGCAGTCGGCGGCTTAACCGAAAGCACGATCGCGTCGACGCGGTCGCCCTGGCGGAGCAGGTCGCTGGGATGGCGAACTTTTTTGTCCCACGCCATTTCCGAAATGTGAATGAGGCCTTCGAGCCCGGGCTCGAGCTCGATAAATGCGCCGAAGTCGGTGAGACGCGTGACCGCGCCGGCGACGCGCTGGCCGGCAACATAGCGCTCCGCCGCGGTCTCCCACGGCTCGGGCTGTAGCTGCTTGAGGCCCAATGAGATTTTTCCAGTGCCGGGATCAATTTTGAGAACACGCAACGTCAATTGCTCGCCGACGGAGAGCACGTCTTCGGGCTTGGCGACGCGGGCGCGCGAAATATCTGAAATATGAAGCAGGCCGTCTAGTCCCGGCTCGATCGCGACGAAAGCGCCGTAAGGCATAAGCGTGCGCACAGTTCCGGCGACAGTATCCCCTTCTTTCAGCGCGGCGCGGCGTTCGTTGAGCGCGCCACGAGCCTGCTCTTCAAGAACCACGCGGCGATCGACTACAACATTTTCATCGGCGACGTCGAGCTTGGTGATCCGGCACGTGATGGGCTGGCCGACGAGGGCTTCGAGCTCGGCAGCATCGCGCGTGCCGCTGCGGCTAGCCGGCATGAAGGCGCGGACGCCGATGTCCACACTGAGACCGCCTTTCACCAGTTCGGTCACGGTGCCGGAGACGGCGATTTTTTCGGCGTATGCGTGTTCCAGGCCCGACCAGTCGCGGGGCTGCGCCACACGGAACCGCGAAAGCTCGTAGTAGCCCTCTTCATTGCGGCCGGTGATGGAGACGGGGAATGCGTCGCCGGGATGAACGGACTCGGCATTGTTCTCGAAAGCCGCGCGAGGCAGAACGCCTTCCATCTTGTAGCCGATGTCGAGAATGACTTGATCGGCGGAGAGCGAGACGACCGTTCCTTCGAGTTGCTTGGTCGCGGCGCGATGCGTGTGCTCGCGGTCGAATGCGGAGAGCAGGTCCGCGAATGACTCGGTGGGCTCGGCGGGAATGGTTTCGGATGATGGAAGAAGTTCGTCGGTCATGGGTTGTATGGATTCATTGTTTCATGGCGCAATGGCCGGAGACTCAAGCTTGCGGTAGTACTCTGCTGCGCATGAGAAATCGGACGCCGTAGAGAATCGCAGCAATCAGAGCTGCCCAGTCAAGATAACCGATCACAAAGATGAGAGCAATCAAGACCCAGAATGCGGGCCGCGAGTCGCCGATCCGTTTGAACAGTGGTTCCAGTACCTTCGCGGGCCAGTGCATGATGCTCATTACATCCCAGAGAAATCGTTCGAGAGCAATAGCATCGGATGGCAGCCCTTTAATATTCGACGCGGCCATCAAAAGGCATGCGAACTCCAGGGGCAGCGCCGCAATCAACGCGACGATGGCGGGCTTCCGCATGGTAACGATCTTACTCGCGATACGTCCTTGTCGGCTTTCACGCCTTCAGGCGGTCCGTTATACCCTGAAAGCAGATGATGACGCCCGATTCCCCTAAGGCGCCGCGGCGCGGGCTTGAGGCTTTTGCCTCCCGCGATTTCAGGCGATACCAACTGGCGCGCGTAGCGGTGATCCTCGGCGCCGAGGCGCAGTCTATCGCCGTGGCGTGGCAGGTGTACTCCATTACGCATCGCGCCATCGATCTGGGGTACACCGGCCTCGCGCTTTTCCTGCCCGGGCTCATTTTTCTGCTGCCCGCGGGTCACGTGGCCGATCGCTTCGACCGGCGCCGCGTGATCATGGCTTGTTACGCGCTGCAGTGCATTTGCACGCTGGCGCTGGTCGTGCTGGCTCGCAACAATACGCAAAACATCGTGGCGATTTACTCGGTGCTTTTTCTTGTCGGCACGGGCCGCGCCTTCTCAGGACCCGCGAGCTCTGCGCTCATTCCGCATCTCGTGCCCGAGCCTCACTTCGTCAACGCGGTCACATGGGGCGGCGCCATTTTCCAACTGGCCAACATCACCGGACCGGCGCTGGGCGGATTGCTGTTCACCTTTCCGCTCACGCATTTTGTGCCGGACTCGCGACTGGAGGGCGCGGGCATCGTGTACGTGTTCACGCTGGGAACGCTGGGTTGGTTTCTAGTCCTGGTGAGCACACTGCACGCCCGCCCCGGGCGCATGGAGCACCGCGACCTCTCGCTGAAAGTGCTGCTGGCCGGCTTTCAATATGTGCGCCGCGCGCGAATGCTTCTGGGATCGTTCTCACTGGATCTTTTCGTGGTGCTGCTGGGCGGGGCCACGGCCCTGATGCCGATCTTCGCGCACGACATCCTGCACCAGGGCCCACGCGGCCTGGGCGTGTTGCGTGCCGCGCCCGCCGCAGGCGCAGTGGCAATGTCGCTCGTGATGGCGCGGTTTCCCCTGCGCCGCCGTGCCGGTCGCTGGCTGTTTATTTGCGTTTCGATCTTCGGCGCCGCCACGGTGGTCTTCGGATTGTCACATATCTTGTGGCTGTCGCTAGCTGCGCTGGCCGTGGCGGGCGCGGCAGACACCATCAGCGTGATCATCCGCGGTTCGCTGCTGCAACTGGCCACGCCGCCGGAGATGCGTGGACGCGTGAGCGCGGTGAATTCGCTGTTTATCGGCGCGTCGAACGAACTGGGCGAGTTTGAAAGCGGATTGACGGCACAGTGGTGGGGTGCGGTGCGCGCCACGGTGATCGGCGGATTGGGAGCGCTGGCCGTCGCCGGGCTCTGGGCCACCATCTTTCCCAGTCTGCGCGAGGCCGATGAGCTTACCGCTCAGAGCTTGCGCGCGCACGTGCCCGAGTCGCAGGAGACCCTGTCGGGATTGTGAACGCGCGCGGACGAAATCGACTGCGCCCATATCGGATGCGCAAACCTGACTTCAGTGCGAGCGGCCGCGGGGACGAGCGGATCGGTTGCGCTCGAAGAGAATGCGCAGGCCTTCGAGGGTCAACTTGTCGTCGATCTCCTGGATGTAACGCGAATCCGGCGCAATGAGGTGCGCCAGGCCGCCGCTGGCGATAATGCGCGGCGGACGATCAGGCGCGGCCCCTAACTCGGCAAGAATGCGCTCGATGATGCCGTCGACGAGGCCGATGTAACCGAAGTAAATTCCGCTCTGCAGGTGCGCGACGGTGTTGGTGCCGATCACCTTGGCGGGGCGCTTGATGTCAACGCGGCTGAGGCGCGCGGCGCGCGAGAAGAGCGCATCTGCGCTCAATCCGAGGCCGGGCGCGATGGCGCCGCCCAGGTACTCGCCTTGCGCGGAGATCACCTCGAATTTTGTGGCGGTCCCGAAGTCGACCACGATGCACGGCCCCCCGTACCGCTCGTAGGCAGCGATGCAGTCGCACAAGCGGTCGGCGCCGAGCTCGGTGGGATTGTCGATGAGCATCTTCATGCCGGTCTTGATGCCGGGTTCGACGAACATAGGTTCGATGTGGAAATAAGTCTCGCACACCTGGCGCAAAGTGGAGTCGACAGGCGGCACCACCGACGCAATAATGATGTCCGTCACCTGGGTCGGCGACATTCCGTGCATCTCAAAGAGGTTGACGAAGAAGACGCCGTACTCGTCGACGGTCTGGGTGCGATGCGAAGTGACGCGCCAGTGCGCGGCGAGCTCGGGTTTCTCGCCATCGAGCTTGTAGAGGCCGAGGGTGGTATTGGTGTTGCCTACGTCGAGAGCGAGCAGCATGTTTTTCTCTTTGCTAGCCTTTCTCGGCGCGCAAGCCGCCGGTCTGCACGGTGACCGGCCCTTCCGCGGTTACCACGTGCAGGAATCCATTCTCATCGAGGCCCGCCGTTACGCCGTTGCAAGCTTGCGGGCCGTGCACTTCCACTCGGCGGCCGCGCATCCAAGTTGAAGCCTTTTCGACGCGCGCGATCACTTCATTTGCCGCGTCGGGGTTCGCCAAAGCGACAGCTCCCTGTTGCAGCGATTTTAGCAGTGCGAGCAGCAAGTCCTGGCGCGCAATGTGCCGGTTCGCTTCCAGATCGAGCGACGTGGCGGGCGTGGCCAGGTCTGGCGGAAATGCTCGCTGATGTACGTTGATCCCGATTCCCACTACTGCGTAGGGCAGACTTCCTGAGTCAGTTCCTGCCTCGACCAAAATCCCACCGGTCTTGCGCGGGCCGATGAGGAGATCGTTGGGCCAGCGAAGATCGACTGCGAGGCCGGAGACCGTGCGAATGGCATCGGCCGCAGCCAGGCCCGCGGCGAGAGGCAGAAACGGCAAACGCGCGGCCGGAAATTGCGGGCGCAAAAGAACGCTCACGTAGAGGCCGTCGCCGGCTGCGGAAATCCAGCTGTGATCGCCACGGCCGCGTCCGGCCAGTTGCTCGTCGCTCAAGTACACCGAGCCGTCCGGCGCAGCCCTGCGTGCCGCAGCCAGCGCATCGGAATTGGTAGATGCAGTCGTGGGCGCGTAGTGCAGCTTGCGGGCGAAAACTGTTGCTGCGAGTTCGGCGTCGAGGGCAACGAGATCGAACATAAAATCCCCGATCAACGAGGCGGTTGAGTCTGGCTGTCCTGGTGTCGGCTGATCCTAAAGCCCATCGCCTTGAAAGCCGTGACTGATCTTGACGCTTTCCTGGCCTGGCTCCGACGTGATGGACATGGAGATGTCGGCAGCGCGGGCGGAGTGGGTGAGCGCGCCCACGCTGATGAAGTCGACGCCGGTCTCGGCGTAGGCGCGTATGTTGTCGAGCACGATGCCGCCCGAAGCTTCAGTGGGGATCCAGCGGCCGGGCTGGCCAGCCGTCACGGACCGGATGCGCTCGATGGATTTCTTCACTTCTTTGGGCGTCATGTTGTCGAGAAGAATGGCTTCGGCTCCGCGGGCGAGGGCTTCGTCGAGTTCCTGCGGCGTACGCACTTCCACTTGCACGCGCTGGCCCGGCTGGCGCTGTTCGAGAGCCCGCTTCAGCACCGCCGCGATACCCCCTCCGAGCGCGATGTGATTATTCTTGATGAGAATGCCGGAAGCGAGATCGATGCGGTGATTGGTGCCGCCACCGCAGAGAACTGCATATTTTTCGAGGGCCCTCATGCCGGGCACGGTTTTGCGCGTGTCGAGCACGCGGGCGTGGGTGCCCTGAATGGCGTCGGCGTATTTGCGCGTGAGCGTGGCAATGCCGCTCATGTGTTGCAGCAGATTGAGAATCACCCGCTCGCAGCTGAGCAGCACCCGCGCATTGTGGCGGATGACGGCCAGCACCTGCCCCGGATGGGCGCGCACGCCATCGAACATTTCAGGATGGCTGACGACCTCAAACCGCGTCTTCGCTTCGGGCCGCGCGTCGAGCCGCGCATAAATCTCAAAGAAGCGCGGGATAGCGCCGAGCCCGGCAACGACCAACTCTTCGCGCGCGATCACGGAGCCCGTGGCGCGCAGGCCGGGATCGATGGTCAGATGCGTGGTCGCGTCGCTGGTAGCGCGGTCCTCCTGCAGGGCCTGCTCCAGCAATACGTCGATCTTGTGACTCTTCCAATCCATGGCGTCAGTGAACAGTGGTCAGTGAACAGTGAACAGCGAACAGTTGTCAACCTTCCGGCAATCCGTCAAGGTCTCCGTGGGCTTTATCCAGGAGTTTCTTTGCCTCGTCCCGCTGTTTCCTCAGGCCTTCGACGATATGTGCGGGGGCCTTGGCGAGAAACGCAGGGTTATTGAGCTGGCGGTCGGAGGACTCAATAATTCTCTCAAATTTAGCGGTGTCCTTTGTCAAGCGCTCACGCTCGGCGGTGACGTCGATCTTGGGCGGGTTGATGCCCACATCGAAGGCGGAAGTAGAATGTTTGGCGAGGCCCGCCGTGATCTCCGGAACCAAGCTCACATTGCTCACGCGTGCGAGACGCTCGATGATGGGGCTCGATTCCCTAAAGAGCTCCTGGTAAATTACGTCAGTCCGAACTTCGACGGGCGCGATGGCTCTTTCTTCGAAACCGGTCTCCTTGCGCAATCCGCGGATTTCAATGATGAGTCTCTGCACGAGATCCATGGCGTTAAGCGCGTCGTTGTCGATAGTCCCAGCATCCTTAGGGTATCTCGTGAACGCAATCGACTTCGCCGGCGGGTTGCCGTCATAGACTGCATGCCACAGTTCCTCGGTGATGAAGGGCATGAAGGGCGAGAGCAGGCGCAACGCGCACTCAAAAACCTGCACCAGCGTGGCCAATGCCGCGCGGGTTCCTTCGAGATCACGGAGGATCTGGCCTTCCGTTCCGTTGACGACTTGGTTCCCCTCGAAGTCCAATCGCAGTTTGACGATTTCCAGGTACCAATCGCAGAAACTTCCCCAGAAGAATTGATAAATGATGCTTGCCGCTTCGTCGTAGCGGTAGTTATCGAGAGCCTCGTTTACCTTCGCGGCCGTCGCGTGCAATTCGGCCACGATCCAGCGGGCTTCGAGCGGTGCGTCGGCGCTGACCGTTGGCATTTCGCCGAGCGTGGAGGGATCGACGGTGATCCCAACTTCCGCCGCCCTGTCCACGTTCATGAAAATGAACCGCGCCGCGTTCCAGATTTTATTCGCAAACGCGCGATAACCCTCGGTGCGAGCCACGTTGAACGCAATATCGGTGCCGGGCGAGGCCATGGACGCGAGCGTAAATCGCACCGCATCGGTTCCGTACTGCTTCACGATTTCGATGGGATCGATGACGTTGCCCTTGGTTTTCGACATCTTCTCGCGGTTGGCGTCGCGGACGAGGGCGTGAATATACACTTCGCGAAACGGAACGGTCTCGGCGGGCGGACGCGAGCTCCCATCGGCCATCGGGACATCGGCCGAAAACCAGCAGCCCAGCATAATCATGCGGGCCACCCAGAAAAAGAGAATGTCGAATCCGGTGACGAGCAGACTGGTCGGATAGAACGCATCAAAATCAGCCCGGCTCAAGGCTGCATCCGCGCGAGTCTCCGGCGTGATGTTCGGCCAGCCGAAGACGGAGACGGGCAGCAATCCCGAAGAGAACCAGGTGTCGAGAACGTCGGTCTCCTGCGTGATCTTGTCCGATCCGCAGTGGGCGCATGCGTCCGGGTCGCCGATTGCGTCGCCCGTTGCGCCGGGCTGCGGCACCGTGATCTTGTGGCAGACACCGCAGTGCCATGCGGGAATGCGATGGCCCCACCAGAGCTGGCGCGAGATGCACCAGTCGTGAATATCTTCCATCCAATTGAGGTAGATCTTCTCGTAGTTCTCCGGTGTAAAGCGGATGGCCTTGTTGCCGTTGGTATCGGGCTTGACGGCCGCAATGGCCTTCTCGGCGAGTGGCTGAATCTTGATAAACCATTGCGTAGACAGCCGCGGCTCGACTACCGTTTTGCAGCGGTCGCAATGGCCCACGTTGTTGGTGTAATCCTTGATCGCCCCGAGGAGCCCCTGCGCTTCGAGATCAGCGACGATTTTCTTGCGCGCGACATAGCGGTCAAGACCCTGGTAGGCTCCGCCGTTCTCGTTAATGTGTGCGCGGTCGTCCATCACGTTGATGGAGGGCAGATGATGCCGCTCGCCGATGGCGAAGTCGTTGGGGTCGTGCGCGGGGGTCACCTTCACCGCGCCGGTGCCAAACTCGCGGCTCACCCACGGATCGACCACGATGGGGATTTCGCGATCCATCAGCGGCAGCCGCAACTTTTTGCCATGCAGGTGCAGGTAGCGCTCGTCTTCGGGATGAATGGCGACGGCCGTATCGCCGAGCATGGTCTCAGGGCGCGTCGTGGCTACCGTGATGAACTCGCCGGTTTCTTTGCCTCCATCGCCGAGCACCGGGTAGCGAATCTCCCAGAGATGGCCCTTCTGTTCCTGATGGACCACTTCAAGATCGCTGATGGCCGTTTGGCAGCGCGGGCACCAGTTGACGATGTAAGCGCCGCGATAGATGAGACCCTGTGCATAGAGGCGGACGAAGGCTTCCCTGACCGCAACGGACAGCCGTTCGTCCATCGTGAAGTACTCGCGGCTCCAGTCGACGGAGACGCCGAGGCGTTTCATCTGCTCCAGGATGGCGCCGCCGTAATGGCGCTTCCACGCCCAGACGCGTTCCACAAAGGCTTCGCGGCCGAGCGTCTGGCGCGAACTGCCCTCTTCAGTCAGTTGTCGCTCCACCATCATCTGCGTTGCGATGCCGGCGTGGTCCGTGCCGGGCACCCAAAGGGCGAGCCGGCCGCTCATGCGCCGCCAGCGGGTCAAAATGTCCATCTCCGTCTGGTTGAGCATGTGGCCCATGTGCAGACGGCCCGTAACATTGGGCGGCGGCAGCAGGATGACGAAAGGGGAATGGTCGGCGGACACGCAAACGGGGCCCTGATTTTGGACCGGGGTCGCGGCCGGAGCCGGGCGTCGGTACGGCGAACAAGTTCTCGCGGACCCAGTAAGTGGCCCATTGATCTTCAATGGCGGTTGGGTCGTACGCTTTGGGTAGATCGTGAGGCATTTGTCTTCAGTGTGCCCCGGAGGATTTCGAGAAAACTCCCATGAATAGAGGGGTTTTCAGAGCGAGGGACCACGTTTCAGGTTAGCAGATGGAGGGTGGCGCGTCGCGCGATCAAGTCGCCGGCCGAACGGACGATGGATAACGAAAAGGGCCGCACCTGGTTCAGGTGCGGCCCGTCATCTTGGTCCCTCGTTCCCTGTTCTTAGAACGGGTTCAGCTTGCCCAGGCCCTTCTTCTTTTTCTTCTTGCTTGAAGATTCGTCGCTCTGATCGACCTTGGGCTTTTTCGTCTTGCCGTTGGTGACGGCGGGCGGCGCCGTGGGGTTCTCGCCGGGCTTGATGTCGTTCACCTGGTTGGGCGCTTCGGCAGGCGCCTCTGCGGAAGGCAGAGCATTGTTGGCCGGCACTACGGGCTTGACCAGCGCGTTGGGATCGACCGGCGCAGGGCTGGCCGGCGCCCCGGCCGCGCCGTTGGGAGCGCTGACAATTTGCACGCCTACGCCCGTGCCTTCACCCGGAGCCTGCATTTGAAGCGGAGCGGTAGAAGGCTGATCGCTGCGCGGCGGCTCATTGACACCGGTCGGCGTAACAACTGGGGCTGGCGCCGGCGGCCTGCCGGCGTTCACCGCCGTCTGGAACAGTTGCACGTTCTGCTTCGTGACATCCGGCGCCAGAACCCGCTTGGGATCGTCGAGCGTGGGTTCACCTACGTGGGTAGCCGAAACGACCGTCGGGCCATGCTTTATGACGCCGATGGCAATGTCAGTAAAGTGCAGGGGCTGCTGGCTACGCACCTCGGCGTCGTTTTCTGCGACGGCTGCCTGGGTAGGCTCGGGAACGGGGCGGTTCATGGCCACCAGCCGGTCGCGGGCGTCTTCAACGTGCGGCGCCATGGGATAACGCGTGATCACCCTTTGATAGGCCTGGGCCGCCTTGTCTTCATACATGGTGTGCAGGCGCTCACGGATCGCGCCAGGCAGGCCGGGAGCGATTTGCACGTTGTGGGCTTCGCCAGCATAGGCATCGCCGATGCCCAGCAGCACCTGGTCGCTCCTGGAGTAAAGCGGATAGGTATCGGACACCGTCTGAAGGCGGGCGATGGCAGCCACGTAATCTTCACGGCTCTCATAGTAGCTGCCAATCTGGAATTCGCGCTCGCCCAGCACCTCCTGCACGTCGCGCAGTTTCTGCTTGGCGCGCGGAATGAGCGTGGAATCCGGGAACATGTTGATCATCTCCCGGTATTCCTTCTCGGCCTCTTGCGCATTGGTAAAGTCGCGGTCGGGCTTCTCCATCTGCTGGTAGTAGATGTCTGCGACCTTCATCTTGGCTTCGGCAGCCTCAGGAGCATTGGGGAAGAAGGTGATGAAGTCCTCGTACTCGGCTTCGGCCTGCGTCAGCGCAGCCGACCCGCCTTCCTTGAACCAGGTGTCGCCGACGGAAAGCTTAGCCCTCATGCGGTATTCCGACTCAGGGTACGTATTCAGCAGGGTCTGCAGGTCGAGCCGGGCGACGTCGTAGCGGCCTTTCTTCATGGCCACCATGGCTTTGTCGTAGAGTTCCTTGTCGGGCTGCTTGGATTGCACGCCGGCCAGCGGGTTGACGTTCAGATCGTAGGCCTTCTTGGGCTTCTTCTTGTCGCGGGCGTCGGCCGTAGCCACACCCAGAAACAACATGGCCAGAGCCACAGCGACGATTTTCAGAGACAACCTGTTCATACCACCTCGTTCGAGGACAGCTCCCGCGGGACCGTCGGCTCGATGCACACGCTTTTCAGTGAATTTTACTCTTTCCGCCCACTACCGTGCTCGCGGATTGAAGGATTTCTGCCTGGCGGGCCGCATCCAGCAGGGCACGCGCATCGCGTTCTGGCTGACCGGCGCCAAAAACCGCGTTGCCGGCGACCAGGAGCTCCGCGCCAGCTTGGACGATGGCCGCGACCGTATCGTGAGCCACTCCGCCGTCCACTTCAATTTTAAAAGTCAGGTCCAGTTCGCGGCGGAGGTCGGCCAGGCGGCGGATCTTATCGAGGGAAAAGGGGATAAACTCCTGGCCGCCGAAGCCCGGATTCACGCTCATGATCAAGACGTGGTGCACCATAGGCAGAATCTCGAGGATCAGCTCGACCCTTGTCGCCGGGTTCAACACCACGCCCGGCCGCATGCCGTGGTGCAAGATCAATTCGAGAGTACGGTGCAAGTGTGTGCAGGCTTCGTAATGAACGCTGACCCAGTCGGCGCCCGCATCGGCAAATGCCGCGATGAATTCATTCGGGTTATCGATCATCAAGTGGCAGTCGAGCGGCAGCTTGGTGGCCTTGCGCAAGCTGGCCACGACCGGCGGCCCGATCGTGATGTTGGGCACAAAATGACCGTCCATCACGTCCACGTGGATGGTCGTTCCGCCGCCGCGCTCGGCCGCCGCAATCTGGTCGGCCAGGCGGGCAAAATCCGCGGATAATATCGAAGGCAGAAGCTCAATCATCGTAAAACCGGCAGCAGCTCAACCATGGAATTCTTCGAGAACCCCTTGCGGGGACAGTGTATCAGGCGGTGAGGGGCGGAGACGCGAACCAAACTGCCTCATCGACCAGGCGTAGTCCCGTGGGGCCGCCTTTCCATCTGCTTGAGCAGAATGCGCCCCCGCGCCTGCATTGCCGGGGTCCCGGAGCGGCTGAAGATGCGCAATGTGTCCAGTACCTCGTCGCGGAGCGAAGGGTCGTGCCGCGTCAGGTCGGCGAGCCCATGCATGGCTGCGGTTTTCACAATGGAGCTTTTGTCGTTGAGCCAAGTGCGAAGAATTTGGGCGGCTCTCTGCGCCTCGGGAACGGTCAGCGGTAACCGCCCGACCGTCAGCGCCAGGTTCCAGCGCAGCTTGTTCTGCTCCGCCTCAGCCATCAATCCGACGAGTTCGCCCTTCCACCGCGCTGCAGGCTGTGGTTTCCACCGCGTCACCCTTTCCAGCACATCCGCGGCGCGGTTTGCCACGCCTGCGTCCTCATCGAACAGGCATTCGATCACTGCGCTCGCGCGCCGCGGCCTTTCAAGCACCATCGCCACTACTTCGCGCACGCGCCCCGCATCGAGCCGGTGACGCCCTGCTTCGAGCATCGACCGAACCGGTTCTCTCTTCGACCTTGCTGACTTTTCCATCGGTTTTGTTCCGCGTGATCTCACAAAGGGATTCTCTTTGCCGCCACGCGGCCAACGCCGCGCAGGATGGATTTGATCGGCCACCGGTCTTCGGAATCGGGAAAAAAGATTTCGCCGGCGCGGCGGGTCTCGGGGCGATAGTACCAGCGCTTGAGCAGGGCCAGATGGCCCTGGCGGATGGCGGCTGAAGGCGGCGCTGCCGGCGCGGAGAGCTCAGTCAATGTGGTTTCGAGGCGGGATTCGAGCAGGCCGTGTGGAATTCTTGCCGGAACGACGGCTGCCTCAGGGGCTAAAGCCCCCTCATTTATGGGGGCACTCTCGGCACGACTGAAGTTGTGCCCTGACACTTCGTGCGCATTAGGGCTCAGTCCGATCTCTGATCTCTGATCTCTGATCTCTTGCGCTTCCGGCACGGGCTCAATTGCCACGGGCTGCGCGAAGAGTGAACTCGATCCTGACAGTTCATTTTGAATTCTCATGCCAACGGTCGAGAACGCGGCTGGACCGCGCATGCGACCGCCCTCAAGAAGAAAGACGGCCACCTCGTCATGATTTGCCGACGCCTGCAGGATCACCGCACGCAAGCGGCTCAGTGGGCGCACGAGTTCGGCAGCCAGCGCGTGCACCGCCTCGACGCGCTGCACCTGTGCGTGCAGCGTGGCGGCGGATTCGAAGGCCAGCTCCGCCGAAGCCTGGTCGCGCTGCGCCCGAAGAGTGACAAGACGGCTCTCGCCGTGCGTCGCAAGAAACCTTTCGACGGCCGCTGCCTCTTCCGCGTAGCGCTCATCGCTGCAGCCCTTGTAGCAGGGCGCGAGGCACATCTTCATTTCGGAGTAGACGCAGCCGGGAAAGCTGGGGTCGGGATTCAAATCGAAAGTACAGCGGCGCAGCAGGAAGAGCTTCAGCGCTTCTTCTGAAAATCGTTCGGCCGCAGCGCGCGAAGGGAACGGCCCGTAGGTCCAATCGGCTTCGCGTAGGCTGGGCCGGTGCGTGACAGTGATGCGTGGGTAGGAATTGCTGCCGAGAAACCGCACAAAGGCGGGCGCGCGCAGGTGCATCCGCTCGATTGCTTTCGCGCCGAAAACCTCATCCAAAAGGGAAAATTGCGCCAGCAGCGATTCGAACTCCGACCCGGTGAGTTGCCACTCGATGCGGCGCACCAAGGCCGCCAGGTGCAGGCGGCGCGGGTGTTTTGCCGACGGCTGCAGCAGCCGTTCCAGGCGTGCGCGCAGGTTGGGCGTGCGGCCGATGTAGGGTTCGGCGCGTGCCTCAGCGCCATACAGCGCAAACACCGCCTGAGCCTGCGGCAGTTGACCGAGCGCAGCCTTGGGATACGCCGGGTCGAAGGCCAGCGATGTGAGAGCAAGCGGCACAGGCCGTGGTCACCTCATGATGCGCGCCCGCAAGTTCAGCGTGCGCGTTCAGAGTGATTGTACGGTGGAAAGCAAGCCGCCAGCAGGGTTCAAGTGGTTGCGACACGGCGGACCCGATTCGCGGTGAAGTCGTGCCGCGCATAAAGCCGAAACTCGAGTCGGGCGTCGCGGCGCACGTGATAGACCAGGGCGGGACGGAAGCATACAACGCAGGTTCCCCCGGCGCGGCGAACGCTGGGATAAACGATGCCGTTCGCACCGTTTTCAAGTAGGCCGGCGGCCAGTTGCTGCGAGGGCTGGTAGCACTCGGGAAGCGGACCGGGTTTGAGGAACCGGGCGAAACGCGTCGCGCCGCCGCGCAGATCGTGAAACTCGGCGGCAAAGTCCGCGAGGTAGTCATCGCAGGTGGAGATTTCTTCATGCGGCCAATCTACTTCGCGCAGTTGCTCCAGCTTGTGAAAGGCTATCTCGGCGATCGAGGTTTCGCGTTCCAGGCCTGCATACCAGGCGCCGCGCAGGTTACTGTTGAATCGCCCGCCGCGCGGCGCAGCATGCGTAAAGGCCGCATTCACAATTTCGCTGTAGGCGACGCCGAAAAGCAGCTCGTATACGCCGATGCCGGGAAGCAGGCCTTCTTCGCCCAGCAGGCGCGCGTTGGTTGCGCCGTCGAGTTCAATCAGGTCGCGCACATCGGCGGCCTTGTCTGCGAGCGCGGCAAGCACCGTGCCTTCGGGACTGTATTTCGATGGGATGAGACGATGCGTGCTGCGGAAAGAGCATGCGCGTACGGGAGGCGTGAGGGCGCTGGACATCGCTGCGCCGGTTTTCATCGCGCTTATTTTGGCCGCACTTTTTGGGGCCGCGGTTTTTCCGCTTGCGCTCGTCATCTTTGCGCCTCGTCATCTATGCGCTCAGACTTGCCTGCTCAACCGCCGCGGCGGGCGTCCAGAAGCTGGCGCAACTCGATCATGCCCGGTTGGCCCAGACGAAGAATGTAGGTAAGCGGCGTGGAACCGCGAAAGATTGGGTTCGAGTTGGAGAGCGTCATCCAGGCGTCGGCCAGGCGCGAGCTATAGAGAATGTTGAGCGCCTTGAAGATTCCGATCAGTAAAGAGATGCGGGTGATTGCATCCTGATCGAGAGCGCGGCGCGCGGGATCCTTTTTCAGCGAGTAAAACGTGCCTGAAGAGACGCCGCCGAGCAGATGGCGCGCATCGTCGTCCTTCACGCCCCACTTCTCCGCGATGCTCAGAAACGCCTTGATCGCCGCCGGGGTGAGGCGCTTGCGCGTGGCGGGGTCGGAGAGATCGGCGGCCACGTCGAAGCTGTAGCCTGCGATCTGCGGAATGGGAAGTGCGGTTGCCATAGAGACTCCAATAATGGAATGATAGCACTCCAAATTTGGAGAAGCAAGGTTCCCTTCATTCCCTCAATCCGCGGCGCTGACTACGACCACCAGCGCCTGCTTGCCGTCGAGCGAAAACTCAATAGGCGAGGCGCGATCGGCCGAGGCTCCCGCCTCCACGTCCCGCTCGAATTTGCCCCCGGTTGCTCCGGAAATGACCACATGCGCTTTCATCAATGCGGGCATTGGGAGGGAGCGGCCCGATGCCTGCCCAGCCGGTGCCGCCGGAGCAAACTCCAGCGTGTAATTGCCCTTGGGCCAGACGCCAAAATCCGCTTTGCCGCCTGCATCCGTGGTGCGTGCCGCGCAACCGCCTCCAGGATTCTTGCCGAGCTTGACGTCGATGCCTTTGAGCGGCGCGCCCGCAAAGACGGTCTGCGCCAGAAAAAAACAGGCTGCCGCGACCGCGACAAAACGCATTCTACTTCCGAATCGGGTCGTATCGTTCATTGCGTCGTTCATTGCGCCTCCGAGGATTTCTGAACATGCTACTACGCCCCGGACAAGGTTGTCAGAACCGGAAGAGAGGGGGCATGGGGCGGGTAGCGGCCTTCCGGAGAGGCGCTAAAACTGCTATGCTGCGGGCGCTGCAGAAAAGCGATTTACGGCAAGGGGGATTGCGCATATGTGGTTCCTGGGCATGGATGTGGGAACGGGCGGCACGCGAGCGGTGGTGGTGAACGGGGCAGGCAAACCGATGGGCACGGCATCCAGCGAGCACGCGCCCTTTCGCGCCGAACACCCGGGATGGGCGGAGCAGGATCCCGAGGATTGGTGGCGCGCCGCACAGGAGGCGATTCGTGGGGCCCTTGCAGCCGCGCCGGAGCCGCGCGAGCCCATTGCGGCCATCGCGCTAACCGGCCAGATGCACGGAGCTGTAATGCTGGACGAAAGCGGCGCGGTTCTGCGTCCGGCGCTCATCTGGTGCGACACGCGCACCCAGCCGGAGTGCGATTGGCTCACCGCGAAGATCGGCTACGAACGGTTGATCGAGCTTACCTGCAATCCCGCGCTTCCCAATTTCACGCTCACGAAGTTGTTATGGGTCAAAACGCATCAGCCGGAGATCTTCGCCGAAGTCCGCCACGTGATGTGCCCCAAGGACTATGTGCGCTACCGGCTCACCGGCGAATTTGCAATTGACTTGCAGGAGGCGAGTGGAACCCTGCTGCTGGACGTGACGCACCGGCGCTGGTCGCGCGAAGTAGCCGAGGCGGCGGGCATCGACAGCCACTGGCTGCCAAAAGTCTACGAGTCGCCGGAGATTTGCGCGCGCATCAGCGAGAAGGCCGCGGGGCTGACGGGATTGAAGGCGGGAACGCCGGTTGCGGCGGGCGCGGGCGATCAGGGCGCGGGCGCCGTGGGCATGGGCATTTTGCAGCCGGGCAGCGTTTCGGCTACCATCGGCACCTCGGGCGTAGTGTTTGCGGCCACTGCCGAGCCAACGAAAGATCCCAAGGGCCGCATGCACACTTTTTGCCATGCGGTACCGGGCCGTGTGGCATGTGATGGGCGTGACGCAGAGCGCGGGGCTGAGCCTGAACTGGCTGCGCGGCACGTTCTTCGCCGGGCAGAGTTACGACTGCGCTGAGCGAAGGCGCCGCAAAAGATTCCCGCAGGCAGCGAAGGGCTGGAGTGGGCGCCGTATCTGCTGGGCGAGCGCACGCCGCATCTCGATCCTGAGGTGCGCGCTGCTTTTGCCGGTATCGGCGTGGAGCATACCGCGGCGCATTTTGTGCGCGCCGTGCTGGAGGGCGTCGCTTATTCGCTGCAGGACACCTTCACTCTCTTCCGCGAGCTGGGCATTCCGGTGACGGCGATCCGGCTGGGCGGCGGCGGCGCACGCGGCGCTTTGTGGCGCAGGATTCAGGCAGGAATCTACGGCAAAGCCGTGGAAGTGCTGGTCGCCGAGGAGGGCGGCGCGTTCGGTTGCGCGCTGATGGCAGGCGTGGGCGCGGGCCACTGGAAGAATCTCGACGAGGCCTGCGGGCAGGCCATCAAAGTGGCCGAGCGCATCGAGCCGGATGCGGCGGACGTGGCGGCATATAAGGCCGGCTATGCGCAATGGAGAAAGTTGTATCCGGCGCTGCGGGGACTTAAGAAACTTAGGGACCTCGGGACCAGGGGACTGAAAGCCCGCGAAGACGAAGCACTTGAGCGTCCAATTCCCCGCGAAGAACTTATTTCTTCCTTTTGGGGTTTATTCAATAGTGCGGGGCGAACATTCCCCGACGCACGGAGACCGACATGCGCTTCCCCAGCAAGTTCTCTCTTCCCCTCGTAGCAGCGTTTCTCCTCGGCGCGACGGCATGCGCGCGGAGCGGCGCCGCAAGCACTTCGCCGGCTGCTGCCAAACCGGCGCAGAAACTCACTCCGTATATTTTTCCCGATGGCTCCGGCTCCATGGGCTTGCCGCCGGGATGGACAGTGAGTCCAGGCGCAACTCGGCGACGTGATTGCCCAGGGCCCAAACGGCGAAAAGCTGCGCTTCGGCCTCGTGGTTCCCGTGATCGATCCCACCAGCCCGCAAGCTGGAGTGCTGATGGTGGGCGGCGTTACGCCGGGGAATTTTATTGCGGTTCCTTATAGCGCCGATGCCGCGACATTATTCACTCAGGGCAGCGAGCAAATTGCGCAGAAGCTGCGCTTGCCGCCCCCGACCATCACCATCCAGAGCACGCGGAACCTGCCGGTCGAATTCGGCGGCAAGAACTTCGCGGTCTACGGCCTGGTGGATGCGCACGACGGCCGCGGCGCGCAAGCCATGGTGACACAAATGATCGTGACGCCGCCGCAGGCGCTTGGCGCTTACCAGGTGACGGTCTTTGAGATCACGGCGCCGCCGCAGGTGATGGCGAACGACACCGCCACGATTACCGAGATCTATACGAATTACAACCGCAACACGCAGGTCGTGCTGGCGGCGGTGAACGCTCAGACCGAGCAAAGCGAGATGCAGAAGCAGCAATTTCTCGACACCGCAGGCAGCAGTCGGATCAGTCAGAAAGATCGACGGCGGCCTTCTGCAATATTCTTCTCGATCAGACGGTCATCCGCAACACGGAGACCGGCGAGCACTTCACCGTATCCAATCAGCGCGCCGATTGGCTCACGCGGCACAACCCATATCTCTTTGAAGAGGTTCCCGGAGAGCGAGTACATCAAGGGCGTCGACTATTAGGGTGCAGACCTTGATGGCTGAAGATGTCAGTTGCGCGCAGCGTCCGGAGCGGGGATCAGCAAGTCGGCGAAGACGAAGCGCTCGCGGGTGACGATCTCTCCGGTTCTCGAGCGGAAGCGGGCGCCTTGAACATGGGCCCGGCATAGACGCAGGTGTGAAACTCGCCGCGCTCGGCGCAGGGATCGATGCCGGGCGGAAAGTCGCGCAACAACTCTTCATTGAATTCGCGGCCGGCAAAACTCGCCGGCAGTTTCTCGGTATCGACGCAGGAGATGCGCGCGCGCAGGCCGCCGGCGATCATCTCGCGCGCCAGCTCATCGGTAGGAATCTTCCAAAGCGGAAATAGCGGCTCAAGGCCGGTGGGCGCGAGATTCCGCTCGCGATAGGCGCGCACGTCTTCAAGAAAAAGATCGCCGAAAGCGATGGCGTCGATGCCCTCATTCACGGCGCGTTGGCAGGCCTCCGCCATGCGCTGCTCATAGATTTCATTCGAGCAAGGCCAGGGCAGCGGGACTGTCCAGAGCGGGAGCCCAGCCGCCGCAGCCTGCGCTTCGAGAACGGTGCGGCGCACGCCGTGCATCGCCACGCGATCGAATTCGCTGTTGACCGTGGTCAGCAGGCCGCAGAGCTCGATCGTGGGATCGCGGCGCAGGGCGTGGAGGGTCCATGCACTGTCTTTACCGCTGCTCCAGGAGAGAAGGACGCGTTTCATAAGGGCAGCTATACTCAGCTTTCAGCCTTATCTTCGCACGATGGAGCTTTCTTTCCCACCGTTGACAGAAAGACACCACCGCGCTGCGCCCGCATTGCAACGCGCATCGACTTCCCACTAGACTTGGGTAGGTAACTCACCCACCTCCGTGCGGAAGTGGTGAAATGGCAAACACACTAGCCTTAGGAGCTGGCGCCCAAAAGGCTTGCGGGTTCAAGTCCCGCCTTCCGCACCATTAGGAAACTAATCGATTTAACAAGGGGTTGAACGGGTAACGGTTGGCCCTTCGATTTTGAAAGCGTAACTGTAAACGTAACCGCAATCGAGAAATGTCCATTTGGCCCGGCTTTACCGCGCTGTGAATCTCGGCCCGAAGGTGCGTGAGTGTTCATCAACCAGCAACTGCTGGGTTGGCGGTGATCTGCCCGGCACCGTCAGGAAGCCCGAACGACTATCGCCGGGTGTACTTGTCCTTTCAGGATCGACGTGGCTGTGCTCCGATTGGACGGCCTATCGACAGCGGTGCGCGGGAAGAATGGCTTCGGATTACTTGAGAATGAGTCTTCAGAACATCATGCTGATTTTAAAGAAGATCTAAGTTTTTGCGAGGCACACCTTTCAAAATGAGGCTGTGAGACAGCTGTTAGACATGAACTAAAGAGCTACCAGCGTTGTCTCGCTTCTCTTGCGACGGGACAGTTCCTTTTCCGCATACATTGCCGCATCCGCACGCTCGATAAGCTCGTTCATCGCCTCATTAGTCCCATGCACGGCCAGTCCAATCGACGTCTGCAACTGCAGCTTGATCTCGCCTTGCTTGCCCTCTAAGGTATAGCTGCCGCAAACCCATTTTCGCAGCCTCTCGGCCCGTGCCTGCCCCTCCATCAGCCCGCAGTCGAAGATCAAAAGGAATTCGTCGCCGCCCCATCGCCCGATCACATCCATTGCACGACACGCCAATCTAAGCTCCGTCCCGAACTGCTTCAGCAATTCGTCCCCCATCAAATGGCCGTGTTGGTCATTAGTGCGCTTGAAGCCGTCGATGTCGATCAGCGCTACGCAAAACACAGTACCGGCTGCAATCCGTCGCTCGATCTGCCTCTCGACGTCCAATCGACTGCTCAATCCCGTGAGCGCATCGCGCGAAGCAATCGCCTCAGCTACGTCAAGCTTCGTTTGGTAGGCCGACACTCGTTCACGCATCGCATCCAGAGCCGCCTTCCCCTCCGAGGTCATCCGTTCGATTGAGGTCTTCAGTTCGCGTGCGCTTCTCTTGATGGACACTCGAATCTCGGTCAAGTCCTCAAGGCTGGCGATCGCACTTAGCCGGCCTGTCATTTCATCCATTTGTCCAGCGCACCGAGCGTCTCTCGCGCTCACGCTCTCTGCTGCACGAGCCATCGTCAGCAGCAGTTCCTTCACCTCGTCGGCCTTCTGATGGTAGTGCCGCTCCGTCGCACCACCCCACTCATTGAGTTGCTCGCGCGCGCGCGTGGCGGCCTTCGCCAGCTTTTCAGATTCCATCGAGACTGAGAGTCCACAGCGAACCTCCGCTAGCTCTTGATTCAGAGCATCGGCCGTCACAGGGCAGGCTTTCGCACAGCAGTTTCTCATTGCTTCCAGTGTTGCGCTGTACTCCTCTATCGCCACTTTCAGAAGTTCAGGCTCTTCAATCGCCGTTATGCCTTTCGAACCTGATGGCATATCCAGATACTTCTTAAGCGAAATCATGGTTTTCCTTACCAACTTTCTTTGCTCACAAATCCAGGCAAACCTGGCAGCTCCTTATCGGCAAGTTGCCTCGTTGGTTCCAGATTGTCCCTCGCCAAAGTGTGCCATGACGGCCGAAGCAGGAGGTAGGAATGTAGACCGAATGCAGCAGCCTTGCTGTATGGAAGATGGAGGCAGGCCCTCCGGGGGCGGGTTGCAGGATCAGCCCTCAAACCACCCGGCGCTGCGTGGGGATAAGCTCCCAGGTGGTGAACGGACCGGGAAAAGGCGAGCTTGACTCGTCAGGTGCGGGCCAGGAAGGCGAACGGAAGTGAACCGCGGATGTTCTGTCGAAAGAGACTCAACCGTCATCGAAACCAGGCCGATTTGGCAGCCTGGGACAAGTCCAGCGGGAGCCTGTCGATTGGCTGGACGGTGACCGGCAGATAAGCGGCGCGAGCCTGGCTCAGGCTTTCATGCGGAACATGGGAACCTGGCGCTCCGATGCGAAGGGAGTGACTCGAGCGGAGACCCCGCAAGGGTTCGAGTACCGAGGCGGAGCGCGGGGGCGGACCGATTCGTAGTAGCGAAGAAGCCCGGTAACTCGGGTGGAGCGAAGGGATCGGCCCGGCCCGTCTCAGACGTGGATCAACCCGCGAGGGGAGGAGTTCTTGACTGAGGCAAAGCCATACAGTATTTCCAAACACCTTGTGCTGGAAGCGTGGCGGCTGGTGCGAGCCAACCGTGGCGCTGCCGGGGTGGACGGCGAGTCTCTGGCGATGTTCGAGAAGGATCTGAAGGGAAATCTCTATAAGATCTGGAACCGGATGTCGTCGGGGAGTTACTTTCCTCCTCCGGTGCGGCTGGTGGAGATACCCAAAGGCGATGGCAAGTTACGTCCGTTGGGAATACCCACGGTCGCCGATCGCGTGGCGCAAACAGTGGCGAAGATGGTCTTGGAGCCGTTCCTGGAACCCATGTTCCATCCCGACTCCTATGGCTATCGCCCGAATAGGTCGGCATTGGACGCTGTAGGCCAGGCGCGCAAGCGGTGCCTGGAGATGGATTGGGTTATCGATCTCGATATTCGGGACTTCTTCGGGAGTCTGGATCACGAGTTGATGATGAAGGCGCTGCGGCATCGCACGGGGGTGCAGTGGGTTCATCTTTACGCGGAGCGGTGGCTGAAAGCACCGCTGCAACGGGAAGATGGCACGTTGGAGCCTCGCGTGAGCGGCACGCCGCAGGGCGGAGTTATTAGCCCGCTGCTGGCCAATCTCTACATGCACTATGCGTTCGACGAATGGATGCGGCGCAACTTTCCGCAAGTTCCGTTCGAGCGCTACGCTGACGATGTCGTGATCCACTGCGTGAGCCAACAGCAAGCCGGGTTCGTGTTGGAAGCGGTACGCCGCAGGTTGAAGGACTGCAGGCTGGAGTTACATCCGGAGAAGACGCGGATCGTCTACTGCAAGGACGACCGTCGCCGGGGCGGCTTCAGCGCGCACAGGTTCGACTTCCTGGGCTACACCTTCCGGCCGCGAACGAGCAGAATGCGGGGCCGAAGGCCGTTCGTGGGCTTTCTGCCGGCGATCAGTAACAAGGCGGCCAAGCAGATCAGAGAGACAGTTCGGGACTGGCGGCAAAAGGCGTGGGGAACCTCGCTGACGCTGGCCGACGTGGCGGAGCGGCTCAATCCGGCGGTTCGCGGATGGGTGGCTTACTACGGGCGTTTCTATCGCTCGAAGTGTCTGGATGTTCTGGGCCACTATCTCACCGAATCCTTGGTGCGATGGGCGATGCGGAAATACAAGCGATTCCGGCGCAGATGGGGCAAGGCATATTGCTGGCTGGGGGCGGTCGCGTCTAGCCATAGCAGTCTGTTCTACCACTGGAGCTTGGGGTTGAGACCAATGGCTGGCCGGTAAGAGCCGTATGAGCCGAGAGGCTCACGTACGGTTCCGTGAGCGGCTTGGGGTGAAATCCCCCAGGCCGACTCGACACTCGATCCGACCCCAACTGACTGTGTTTTCATTGGGATAGACCTAGCATTTCGGAGCGCTAACCGTCCCACGCTAGTCCGGGATACCAGGGGCAGACTAAGCCATTGAGTCAAATGGCGACGATACCCGGCGATACCACCGGTAAGCGCCTTAGGAGCTGGCGCCCAAAAGGCTTGCGGGTTCAAGTCCCGCCTTCCGCACCAACTACCCCGATTGATCCGTGTGATTTTCTTCAGAATCTCTTGAGCTGCGGCCGCGTCCTCATCCACGCGGAACGTTATTGGGCGCGCTTGGGCTGCGCACCACGGGCGCTGCACTCTTGTGCGTGCTGGGGCTGGCCCACACCTGGTAGCTGTTGAAAAGAAATTGTCCGCCCAGAATCAGCAACCAGACCCAGAGCGCGAAGCGCAGCGGCCGGCGCGGAATGTGCGTGCTCAGCAGCGTTCCGCTGACCGCTCCAACCACGCCGCCCAGGATCAGCTGCAGCAACAGCGTGGGGTTGCTGGCGTGCGTGAACCAGTGCGCGCCGCTGCCGATAAGCGAAACCAGAAAGCCGAAGACGATGTCTGTGCCGACCACTTGCGCCGGCTCCAGTGGCGTCAGGCTCAGCAGCGCGGCGCTGCCCAGCGCACCCGCTCCCGCCGACGAAAAACCCACCTCCGCGCCCACCGGGAACATCAGCCACGAGAGCCAATGAGCTGCGGTCGCGGGCGCCGGAATTCTGCCGCATGGGGCGGAAAGAATAAAAGAGCTGCCAGCTTGCCGTGGTTATAAGAATCACGCCCAGAATGGCATTCAACAGGTTGGCCGATCCGGTGCTGACCAGATGCTTGAGCAAAAGCGAACCGACAAGAACACCCGGCACTCCGCCCAGCAGCATATAGCCGAGAGTGCGCCATGCCACGTTGCGGCGCGCAATCTGCGCCGGCGCCAGAATCAACTTTACCGCGGCCGAAAACGTGAGCCCGATGCCGACGGCCACCGGCGCTGGCACTCCGAGAAACAGCACCAGCACGGGCACCGTGATGGTGCCCGCGCCCACGCCGGTAAGCGCGATGAACAGCGCTATCAAAAATCCAATGACGTACGGCATGATTCGTTCCCCTGTGTTGCCGGGCGCCCCATCCTAAACGCGTCTTTTGCGTTGAGGGTGGGATCAACCGCTAACTCGCTGCCTGTATGTGAATCCCGCACTCCACCTTGCGCCCCGCCCAGCGGCCCGAGCGCGGGTCGTTGGGATCCAGTGGCAATGTCGTGCACGGCTCGCATCCGATCGAGGTGTAGCCGCGCGCATAGAGCGGCAGCAGCGGGATGCCAAACTTTTCGCATGCGTACCACACATCACGCGTCGTCCATTCCGCCAGCGGCGCCAGCTTGAGCACCTGTTTGCCGCCCGGCAACGTGAACAGCGTTTGCTCCTCGAGCGCCGTGCGGCTCCGCGCCTGTTCGCGGCGCAACCCCGTGAGCCACACGCGATACTGGGCAACCGCTTTAAACAGCGGCTCGACCTTGCGCAACCCGCAACAGCGGTCGGGTGCGGACTGATACAGCAAACCGTGCTCCGCCTCCTGCTCGGCCACCGTCTTCTCCGGCAGCAGATTGATCAGGTTCAGATCCCATTCGCGCGCAATGCGATCGCGATATTCGTAGGTTTCGGCAAAGTGGTAACCGGTATCGAGAAACAGAACTGGAATTCGCGGATCGAGAGCGACGGCGAGCTTTGTCAGCAATACGTCTTCGGCCTGGAAGCTGCACGTCAGACAAACGTCCCCTCGTCCCGTTACTTCGCGCTCCAGCGTGGCCCGCACCGCGTCCAGTTTTGCGTTTACTTCGGCAGAAATTTCTGCAACGCCCATCACAAATCCGCCCCCTCTGAAGAAATGAAGATGCCCGCGCGCCGCAGCAGTTGATGCACTTCTGTCACGGCGTGCATGCGGTTGTCCGCGTCGAGCGTAATCTCGAATCCTCCCGCGCTCGCAGTCAGTGCGGCTTCTTGCTTTGCGCGCACCACCAGCGCGATCAGCCCTGACTGCGTCTGCGCGTCCGTCACAGCTTCGAGCAATTGCGCATTGCCACGAAACGCCAACTCTTCGGCATCGATGCGGCACGCAACCGCGCCCACAGCAAACAACGATCGCTCCACACCGTCGATCAGCTCCGCGGGTCCGGTGAGTTCCAGAACGCCTCCCCGATGTCCCCACCGCGCCTCGCGTTCGCCAGCGGTCACGCGGCCCCATGCCGCAGCCTCGTCCTCTTCGCCGGCGACCGCCTGGCCCTGCGCGGCCGTCACCATGCCTGCGGCCACTGTTGCGTTGGTTTCTGGGTCGATAAGAATCAGCGCTCCGGTCGAGCGATTGTCGCGATAAAGATCGACAGCGATGGGCCGCAGCAGGTGCAGCGATACGGCGCCAATGTCGTTCATGCGCAGCGTCGCCGCAGGTCCGTGTTGAAACGCGCCCAGGTCCACGCGAAAATCGACAGAGGAAACCACTGCGGGCACTGTGTGGCTGGTGTGTTTCAGAAGGTAACGGCGATTGGGGTCCAGAGGCCGCTGATCCATCCACACCAGAGAGGCCTGGATGCTGCGCGCCACCACGGGCGCGGCTCCCACCCCGGCAATCAGGTCGCCGCGGCTGATGTCGAGCTCGCGATCAAGCACCAGCGTGACTGAAAGCGGTGCGACGGCTTCGCTGAGGTCGCCATCGAAGGTCACAATGCGCTCAACCTTCGCTTCGCGCCCCGCAGGGAAAACGGCAATTCTGTCGCCCACGCACACCACGCCCGAAGCGATCTGCCCCGCGAAGCCGCGGAAGGTGTGATCGGGGCGCAATACTCGCTGCACGGGAAAGCGAAAAGCCGCATTCCGCGCACTCTCGGTCGCGGGCAACGCCTCCAGCAGCTCCAGCAGCGACGGCCCCTCGTACCAAGGCATCGCGCTCGACAGACCTTCAGCTCGGTGCACCACGTTGTCGCCCTTGAGCGCGCTCACCGGCACAAAGTGCGCGTCGACTTGGGTCCCGGTATCCTCCGCGATTTGCTCGAGAACTGCGCGAAATTCCGACTCGATGGCGCGAAACGCTGCTTCGTTGTAGCCGATCAGGTCCATCTTGTTCACTGCCACCAGCACATGGCGCACGCGCAGCAGCGACGCAATGTAAGCGTGACGTCGCGATTGGATCAGCACGCCTCTGCTTGCGTCGATGAGCACAATGGCAGCATCGGCCGTGGACGCGCCTGTGGCCATGTTGCGCGTGTACTGCTCGTGGCCCGGCGTGTCCGCAATGATGAACTTGCGCTTGGCTGTCGAAAAATAGCGGTAGGCAACGTCGATGGTGATGCCCTGCTCGCGTTCGGCGCGCAAGCCGTCGGTAAGCAACGCGAAATCGATCTGCCCCGGCGCCGTAGTGCCCTTGCCTTCAATCGACCGCACCTGGTCCTCGTAGACCGATTGCGTGTCGTAGAGCAGCCGCCCGATGAGCGTCGACTTGCCGTCATCGACGCTGCCCGCGGTCGAAAAGCGCAGCAAATCCTTCTCGCGCTCATGCGCCAGAAATTCGCCAACAGAAAATGCCGAGGGTGCGAGAGTCGCCATCTAGAAGTACCCCTCCCGCTTCTTGATCTCCATCGAGCCTTCCTGGTCATGATCGATCACCCGGTTGGCTCGCTCCGACGAACGGAACGAAATCAGTTCCTCGATAATCGCCGGAATCGTATCGGCGTCGGAACGAATAGCGCCGGTACATGGGCTGCAACCCAGCGATCGCAGCCGGCTCTTCACCATCTGCGGTTCCTCACCCTTTCGCGCTACAAAGGCCTGTTCAATGGGGAGCAGCGCCTCCTGACCCGCGCCCATTGAACGCACGTACATCGGCCGCTCTTTCGCAAAATACAAATCGACAACGGGAATCTTTTCTTCGTGGATGTACTGCCACACGTCCATCTCCGTCCAGTTCGAGAGCGGAAACACACGAATGCTTTCGCCTGGATGAATCCGCGCGTTGTAGAGGTTCCACAGTTCCGGCCGCTGATTCTTCGGGTCCCACTGCCCCGCCGTGTCGCGGAAGGAATAAATGCGCTCCTTGGCGCGCGATTTTTCCTCGTCGCGCCGCGCTCCGCCAAACGCCGCATCGAAGTTGTAATGGCGCAGCCCGTCCAGCAGCGCCTGCGTCTTAAGCAGTCCGCAGCAACGCTTGGTGTCGAGCGCAATGGGATTGGTGCCCGCCGCGATCGCCGGCTCGTTGCGCCACACCAGCAACTCCGCGCCCACCTGGCGCGCCATCGCGTCGCGAAACGTAAGCATCTCGCGGAACTTGAAGCCGGTATCGATGTGCATCAGCGGAAAAGGAATTGGCCCCGGAAAAAACGCCTTCTGCGCCAGCCGCAACATCACCGACGAATCCTTGCCGATGGAGTAAAGCATCACCGGCCGCTCGAACTCCGAGGCGACCTCGCGCAGGATGTGAATGCTTTCAGCCTCCAGCAGGCGCAGGTGATTCAACCGCTGCGGCGAAAGCGCGCTCGCGGGCGGGTGTGCATTGGTGATTCCGGGTGCGGCAACGGGCATCGTGACCTCGGGGATTCAGGGTTTGCGCTGAAGGCCCGAGACCCATGAAGACAGACCCGGCGTTCAGCTACGGGTGTCTTCTTTGTCGATTGTGCTGAGGAGAAGAGACTAGCGTGTACACCCGTCGGCAATGTGCGACAGGCAACAACAACCAGCGATTTGCAGGGTGCAAACCATGAGTAACGCTATGGTAACAAAAGACGTGTCTGGGCGCAACGGAAAGCGCTAAACCTCAAAGAGTCAACGCGGAGTTCACTTTAGCCGCGCGCCCAATGGGACCTCTTCCAGGAATCCGGCCAGCACCGGCGCGCCATTCTCGAGCGAGGCCGCCAGCAGCATTCCGTTCGACTCCAAGCCACGCATCTTGCGCGGCGCCAGGTTCGCCACAATCACAATTTTGCGGCCCACAAGTTTTTCCGGCTCGTAAAACTGCGCGATGCCGGCCAGAATCTGCCGCTTCTCGTAGCCCAGGTCGACCTCGAGACGCAGCAGTTTATCGGCCTTGGGCACGCGCTCGGCCACCAGGATCTGCGCCACGCGCAAATCCACTTTGGCAAAGTCGTCGATAGTGATGTGCTGCGGGACCTGTGCCATCTGCGGCGGCGCAGCCTCTTGAACAGGAGCTGTGGCGTCGGAGGCCGACACGCTCGGAGGCGCAGCCGCAAGAGCCACAGGCTCAGCCGCCGTCTTCGCGGCAATTGGCGCCGCGGGTTTCGGTGCGGACGCGGACGCTTGCGGCGCGGCAACTTTTGCTTGTGCGGCAGCGGGAGCCGGTGCCGCAGCCGCCGTCTTCGCAGCGTTCTCGCCGCTGTTGCTCGCAGCCTCTATAACCGTGCGGTTGTTGTCGTCTTCAAGGCTCTGCATACGCTCAATCGCTTCCTTCTCCGCGCGGGGAAACAGCGGCGCGGGCTCGCCAAACTTTGTGCCCGCCTTCAATCCGCCCCACGCAAGATTTTTCAAGAATCCATTCTTCGCTGCGTCGGTCAACTCGCTCTGTCCAAGCTGGTGCCAAACCTTGGCCGCCGCATCGGGCAAAATAGGATACGCAAGCGCGGTGATCACACGGATGGCCTCAGCTGCCGTCGCCAGCACGCGCGCCTGCAGCGCCGCATGATCGGCATCGCTACGCTCTGCAGGCTTTTTCCACGGAGCATTCGCCGTCAGGTAGCCGTCGGTCTCTGCAACCAGCGCCCACAGCGCTTTCAGAGCCTCAGAGAAATTCAGCTCATCGAATGCCAACCCAAACGCGGCCATCGCATTCTCGGCGTTCTCGCGCAGGCTGCTCTCCGCAGCGGTCTCGGCGCCCACTTCCGGCGTCACGCCTTCGAAATACTTGTGCACCATATTCACCACGCGGCTCACCAGGTTGCCGTAGCCGTTGGCGAGATCGCCGTTGTAGCGCTGCACCAGAGCGTCAAAAGAAAAATTGCCGTCCTGCCCGAAGGGAATTTCGCGCAGCAGGAAGTAACGCAACGCATCCGCGCCCAACACTTCGTGAACCGTTTCGGCGCGCACAATGTTGCCTCGCGATTTCGACATCTTACCCTGGTCGAAGAGCAGCCAACCGTTGGCGCGCACCGAGCGCGGCACGGGAATTCCCGCCGCCATCAAGAACGCGGGCCAATACACGCAATGAAAGCGGCTGATCTCCTTGCCGATCAAATGAATGTCCGCCGGCCAGAATTTTTTGAACTTCTCGTCGTTGTCCGAGCCGTAGCCAAGGGCAGTAATGTAATTCGCCAGCGCGTCCAGCCACACGTACACCACGTGCTTTTCATCGCCGGGCACGGGAATGCCCCAGGAAAAGCTGGTGCGGCTCACCGAAAGATCCTTCAGTCCGCTGCGCACAAAGCTGATCACTTCGCGCCGCGTCGACTCCGGCCCCATGAACTCCGGATTCGCCTCGTAAAACTCCAGCAGCTTGCGCTCGAAGGCCGAGAGCTTGAAGAAGTAATTTTCCTCGCTCACGGTTTCGGTCAGCCGGCCGCAATCGGGGCAAAGCGTGCCCGGCGGCCCGTCCACATAAGCTTCGTCGAAGACGCAATACTGCCCCGAGTACGAGCCCTTGTAGATGTAACCGCGGTCGCGCAGCGTCGCAAACAGCTTTTGCACGCCGCGCTTGTGCCGCTCTTCCGTGGTGCGGATGAAGTCGTCGTACGTGAGCCCCAGCAGGTCCCACAGGCCGCGAAACTCGCCGGCGATCTTCGTCGCAAACTCTTGTGGCGAGCATCCGGCCAGCTTGGCCGAACGCTCGATCTTTTGCCCGTGCTCGTCCGTCCCCGTCAAAAACCACGTCTCGATGCCCATCGCCCTTTTGCGTCGCGCAATGGCATCGCACACGATGGTCGAGTACGCGTGGCCCAGGTGCGGCCGCGCGTTCACGTAATAAATCGGCGTAGTCAGGTAGAAACGGTTTGAAAGTGAGTCTGAATCGGTCATTAGCGCATTCCGTCCGCGCAAGCAGAGCAATACTGCGTGATCGGCGTTCTTTCTCTATCTTACGGTAATGCGTTGCGGCGGCGGAGTGGCGCGATGCGCGTGTTTTCTTCCGCGCGAGAAAAGTGCCCGGTCCTATTGCTTGAAGTGATGAATGGCGTAGACCACCGCACAAATCGCCGCCGCCAAAAGCGCGAGCCTCCAAACCACAGGCCAGGCGATCTTCCACATTAGTTTCAACATCCAGAAAAACGATGCCCGTGCGGATGGGAATCGAATGCGATGGTTTTTCGCCGCGGCGCGCACATCGGCAAGGTGGACGCCTTTGGATTTCAGCGCGTCGGATGCTTCGTTTTTGAAGCACAGCAGCCCGCGGAGCAAATGGTCGGTGTCGATGTGTTGGCTCCATTCCCGATTCGCTTCCTTCTCCGCGTGGACCAGAGCCATCTTTGTCTCGGGGTGCAGAGGAATGTTGCTCCAGCCTCCGGCCTGGTTTGCCGCCGGGACGCGATCCGGATTCACCGCGCCCGTCCACAGGCCGCTGATCCGGCCCTTTAACGCCGCGATCTGGGCGGCACGCGAACTTTCGTCATGGCTCAGACCCAGCAGCAGGTGCGACGGCGCGATATGTTGGGCTCCGCGCGTCGCCGCTTCCGCCCGTGCGTTTTCCATGGCACGTTTTGCCTGTTCCGTATATCGCTCAAACATGCCGGTGCTCCTCTCGCTGTTCCGCAAGGGCATTGCGGAGACTTGTCTTGCCACGAGAACGGATCGAAATGATGGCCCTGTTAAACTTAACACTGAAACCAACGGAAATTCGAGGCTTTTTGACGTGGTTCTGGAACTGGAAAAACGGCTCACCGAACAACTTCGCGCCGTCCTGAAAGAAAAATACGCGCTCGACTTCCCCAACATTCCCATGGAGACGCCGCCCGACTTGCGCATGGGCGAAATCGCCACGCCCATCGCGCTGCAACTAGCGCGCACCCTGCGCAAGGCGCCCAAAATTATCGCGCAGGAAATCGTCGCGGCGCTTGGTTCGGTCGAAGGTTTCGCACGATTCGAAGTCGCCGGCGCCGGCTACATCAACGCTTTCCTCAATCGTGCTGAGGCCTCGCAGTTGGTGGCGCGCGCCGAGAGATCTGCTTCATCAACCAGGGGCCGTGTGCTCGTGGAGCACACCAGCATCAACCCCAACAAGGCCGCGCACATCGGCCATCTGCGCAACGCGATTCTCGGCGACACATTTGTGCGCCTGCTGCGTGCAACGGGCAGCAAGGTCGATGTGCAGAACTACATCGACAACACCGGCGTGCAAGTCGCGGATGTAGTGGTCGGCTTTCTACATCTAGAGAAAAAATCGCTTGCCGAAATTCGCGAGCTGGTGGCTGCTTGCGAAACGCACCTGGTAGCGCCGGCCTTCCGGCCGGCTGTAGCGTGGGCGTCCCCGCCCACGCCTGTCAGCGCCCTCCGACCCTTCGATTACTACTGCTGGGATCTTTACGCCCGTACATCGAGTTGGTACAGCGAAGGAACCGCCGAAGAGCAAGCCGCGAAGAAACAAGTCCGTCTCGATACGCTGCACGAGATCGAAGCGGGCGGCAACGAAACCGCCGAAATTGCCGACCTCATCTCCAATGCCGTCCTGCGCCGCCACCTCGAAACCATGTTGCGCCTCGGCATTGAGTATGACTTTCTGCCGCGCGAAAGCGAGATTTTGCACCTCAAGTTCTGGGAAGCCGCCTTCGAGAAGCTCAAGCAGTCGGGCGTACTTTATTTCGAAAACGAAGGCAAGAACAAAGGCTGCTGGGTGATGACGCGGCCGGGTACTTCCGCGGAGCTGGTCCAAAACGAGGAGGGCGAAAAGGGCACTGACGAAGATGCAAAGGTTATCGTCCGCTCCAACGGCACGGTCACCTACGTCGGCAAAGACATCGCCTACCATCTGTGGAAGTTTGGCCTCCTGGGCCGCGACTTCGGCTACCTGCCGTTCTTCACCTATCCGGATCACGAGTGCTGGATCTCCGCCGAGCACGGCGAGCTAAACCATCCTCAATTCGGCAACGCCACCGCCATCTACAACGTCATCGATGCGCGCCAGTCCGATCCGCAGGCGAACGTGATCCAGGCGCTGCGCGGCATGGGCTACACCGAGCAGGCCGATCACTACACGCACTTCAGTTACGAGATGGTTGCGCTCACGCCGCGTTGTGCGGAGGAGCTTGGCTACAGCATTTCCGACGAGGACAAGAAGAAATCCTACATCGAAGTCAGCGGCCGCAAGGGCTTCGGCGTCAAGGCCGACGACCTCATCGACAAGCTCATCGCCGCCACACGCGCGGAAGTCGACGCACGCCAGACTGGCGGAACCGGCGAGAATGCCGAGGCGGAGCGGCAGACAATCGCCCGTCAAATCGCCATTGGCGCCCTGCGCTACTTCATGCTTAAGGTCACGCGCAACTCCGTCATCGCCTTTGACTTCAAAGACGCGCTCAGCTTCGAGGGCGAGACGGGACCCTACATTCAATACGCCGTCGTACGCATCCGCAACATTTTCCGCAAGGGGGGCATCACGCCGGAATCCGCGCTGGCCGAATTCGCAGGCGTTGCGCCCAGCAGCCTTTCGACCTTCCTCAGCGGCGAAGAGAACGAAGACATCTGGTCGCTCTGGCTGCGGGCTGGACGTCTTTCCCAGATTCTCGACCAGTGCATCGCGACGTCTGAGCCGGCCTATCTCGCCAAGCACGCCTTCCAGCTCGCGCAGGAGTTCGCCAACTTCTACCACCGCCACCACATCCTCACGGAAGAGGATCCCGCACGCAAAATATTCCTCCTTGCCACGGCTGCGATCACGTTGCGCGAACTGGTCGCGTCGCTGGCTCTGCTCGGCATCGAGAGCCCCGAAGCAATGTAAGAACAGCTTCTGGCTGTTTTCCTCCAGTTGCCAACCCTGCGCCCCTGCCTTGAAAATGCCGTGGGGTGGTCTGACCATTCTGCGCTGTCACGAATGCGCTCGAGGTCCAATCATCCGGTGGGGGGGCTCGCCATGCGCCGTTCGCATCTCGTTTCGCTACTCTGTGTCTTCACCTCAATCCTCTTCGCAGTTGCCGCTCATTCGCAGACCGTCCTCGAATACGCGCCGCCCATCACCACCTCACTTCTGCCGCCCAACCCCCATGCCACAGAACCCGGCTTGCTCTTTTATCTGTCAGGTGATCACGGATTAAACGCCGACTACGCGGCCGGCGGCGATCCCGTGCCCAACTACGTGCATGACGTGAAGATTCTTCCCGGCGGCGCCAGGGGCTCTTACATTCAGTGCGGCAACAATCAGTTGCTTTCCTACTGGGCCCCCGGCAACATTTATGCGCAGCGCGGCACGCTCTCGTTCTATTGGCGTCCGCGCGACCCGGTGGACGAGACGGCCTTTCCCATCTTTCGTGTGGGCTACGCGGACCATTCCAGTTGGGATCAGGTATGGCTGCGCATTGATTACAACGGCCATGGCTTCGATGCCTTTGTCACCGACGTGAACCTCGGCCGGACGCGCATCTCCTATGACATGCCGAACTTTCCCAAGCCAGATCAATGGACACTTCTGACGCTGACATGGGATGAGACCACGGGTATTCGCTTTTACGTCGACGGCAAAATGGTGGCAGAAAAGGCTGCCACGGGCATGTTCGATGCTGCGCTCGATCAGCTCGGTCCGCACTCCCGGATCATTGGACCCACCGGCGTCGAAAGCTCCTACAGCTATGACCGCGGCGGTGACCTCGACGAGTTACGTATCTATGACCGGGCGCTGTCCGATGAAAATGTGGCAGCGCTGGCGAAAGGCGAAACGCTCAAGAACATTCCGCCCGTCACACGCAGCTTCGCAAACGCCGGCACGCAGAAGGAGTGGTGGTTCCATTACGGCTGGAACCGGCCCGGCGATATTCCCGCTCCTCTTCCCGCTGTCAACACCACGATTCGCAAAGTGCAGATCAATGACGCATACGATATCGGGCGCTGGTGGTGGCGCGCCACGGACGGCATTCGCGAAACCACGTGGCCGGGCGTCTACAATCGCTCGCGCTTGGTCGGCCGCTTCGATTACTTCCAACTGCCGGATTGGGATTGCTACGCGATCTCAGGCAAGACTGTCACCTTCATCATGCCGGACGAGCCTTGGAACCATCTTGAATTCAGCGGCGGTGCATTCGGCAACATGACGTTGCTGACGCCGGATGTCTCCGTGGATGCAGTCCGCCGCAGCGGGCTCGATGGAACTACGCTGCCGGGGAAGACGCTCTTTGAGCGGCCCAGCGGACAGGAGACGACATTCCACGATTTCTCTCGGCCGACAACCGGAGGCAAACTGCGCTTCACCAATGTGGAACAGGAGACGCCCATCGGCGAATTCTCCGCATACTACGTCCATCCCGGCGATCCACCGGCGGGAATCGTACAGCTCAGGTACAGGCTTTCGACAGGCACGTCTGCGGATGACAATCCCAGCCTCACGCCGCTGGTCGCCTTTATTCGCAATCGCTATCCGGCAGACGAGCGCTCGCTGATCGTGGGCATGCCAGGCGGAGGTGGTCGCGGGCGGTTTGCAAGCTTAATGCCGAGAGCGGCCGAAAGAAAAGAGGACACGGCAGCTGCGTTGCCGATCGTGCACATCCTCATTCCAGCCGATTTGCGCGGCATGCCGGCAGCCACGACACATATTTCCACCTACACCTGGGACGACATGGACGCGGGCCTGGACGGCATTGCCATCGACCTGCCGGCATTGAACGTGAAGCCGACGCACGGCGATTATGTGCCGATGAACATTGAAGTGCGCGATCCGCTGTGGCCGATGCGCGACATGCTCAACTTCACATTTTCGGTCAAGCCCGGCGAAGCGCACACCTTGTGGCTGGATACGCGCGACCGCATTCTGCCCAACGACAAGAGCCTGCTGATCACCATCGCGTCTGCCAGCGCGGAGTTCAATGCAAGTTCTCTTGAAGGCGCACAGGTGCGGCTGATTTTCAAGCCATATAAGGATGCGCTGCCGGAGCACATTGCCGACCGCCTGACCCAGGTGCGCGACAATTTTTCAAACATGACGGAAGAGCACGTCGACAGCAAGCGATTGAACGCCTACAACCGCTTCTATGCCGACATTACCGATCTGCTGCGCGTCGATCCCGAGAACGATCTTGGCCGCAAATACTGGCACGAATGGAACCCGGAGACAGCCGAACCGGATTACACGCAACCCGCGGCGCCGGCAGGAGTGCCGGAGTGGGCCTGTCTCCAGGTCAAAGACGTTGACTACTTCCAGCGCATCGCCGACTTCTACATCGACAAGCGCCAGGCGTGGGACGGGGAATTCGGCGGCGGCCTCGGCGACGACAGCGACTTCACCAATCTGTTTCCCTCGCTCGCCCTGATGGGCACGGAGCCGGAGAAATTGAAGGCGTCGCTCTCGCAGCGAACTCGAGGCCATGTACGAAAACAAGATGTGGACCAACGGACTGGCCACGGGACAGTTCGACGAACTGCACAGCTACGAGGATGGCCTGAATGTTCTCGGCCAGTCGCTCCTGATGGATTTCGGCAATCCAAAAGACTTGGAACGCGCGATGCTGACAGCCCGCCGGCTGGAGTGGTTGACCGGCATCAACGCCGCCGGGCATCGGCACGTACGCTCTGCCTATTTCAGCGGCTCGAAAATGGCTACAGGCGGCGTGTGGGGATGGACTAAGGCCCGATCATACATGGACTTTCATCCCGCGCTCGATCTGGTGCTGTTCAATGGCGCGCCGGAGACGCGCAAAATGGTGCTCGAGACCGTCGACGGCATGTTGGCGCACCGGAAGCAGGAAGCGGACGGCCGCTGGGTCACGCGGACGGACATCAATTTCAAAACGGATGAAGATCTGCCCGGCGGCGACGCCTCGCCCGACTTCATATTCTGGGCCGCATATCGCTGGACCGGCGACAAGAAATATTTGCTGCCATTCATGGATGTGGGCCCGTCGTCGCTCGCGCAAATCAGCTCCGACGCACTGGACATGTTGAATTTGCGCGACACGTGGGGCAAGCAGGTGGTGGCGGCGGCACAGACGATCGACCCCACAACCGGAGTGGCGCCAACCGGGGCGCAATCTATTACCGGGTCTGCCGAGACCTTCGCCTGGCAGATCAGCGGCGATACGAAATATCTCGACCGACTCTATTCCGCACAATTGCAGGCGGAGTCGAACCGGGAATGGATCAACACCGAAGGCAGTCTCTGGATCGATCGTGTGACGGACTCCGCCGGTCCCATGTTCGTAAACACAGAACTGCAGCGTGCGCGCTTTGGTGGCGTTGCGCTGATCCGTAATCACATCTATCCGGGCAATTCCGTCAGTTGGAAGTTTGTCGCGCCGGCCACGCCGCAAAGCCTTGGCATTCTGGTTCCGATGGCGACGCCGGATCATCTGAAGATCATCGTGTACAACCTCGATGCCGTTCCAGTCGAGACGCGAATGACCGGATGGGAGATCGATCCCGGCAAGTGGGAGATCACGCAGGGCACGCGCGGCAACGCGGAAACCGATCCGCTCGAAAATGTCAGCACCAGGACGGCGAGCTTTGAACGCAGCACCAGCCTCGACTTCACATTTGCCCCGCACACGACGACGGTGCTCGAACTCAAGCTGACGGAGAAGGGTGTGCCCTACTGGTCGCGCCCCGATTTAGGCATCGGCGCGGACGACGTGAAAGTGGAGGGCGCGAAGATGACGGTCACCGTGCACAGCCTCGGTTCCGTCGACGCGCCTGCATCGAAGGTCGTCGTGCGCGACAAGGCGGGAAAGACGCTGGCCACCGCACGAGTGCCCGCGCTCAAAGCCCCACTCGACCTCACGCCCAAAACGGCCCAGGTCACGCTCGGCGTCCCAGCCGGCGCGGATTTGAAAGGCGCTACCGTCACCGTGGAGTGCGGCGGCTCAGTACCGGAGATTACGCTGATGAACAACAGCGTGACGCTGTAAAGGCAGCTCGAAGTTGGCTGTTACTCCCGCTTCCGCCGTTGATGCGTTGACGGAATATTCATGTCCTCGCGATACTTGGCGACGGTGCGGCGCGTAAGCTGGATGCCCTGCGATTTGAGGAGCGCCGCCAGCTGATCGTCGGTGAGCGGGTGCCGCGGATCTTCGTCTTCGATGAGCTTTTTCACCTTGCGCTTGAGTACCAGCAGCGGCGTGTCCGCGCCTTCGGGGCCGTTCGAGCCTTCCGAGAAAAAGAACCGCAATTCCAGCACGCCCTGCGGCGTGTGCGCGTACTTGTTGGCTACGGCGCGGCTCACCGTCGAAGGGTGCACGCCGATCTCTTCGGCCACTTCCTTGATCATCATGGGCCGCAGACCTTCCACGCCCTTGTCGAAGAACTCCTGCTGTCGCCGCACAATTACTTCGCACGTGCGCAAAATGGTGCTTTTGCGTTGCGCGATGTTGCGCATCAGTTGCAGCGCCGAGCGGAAACGCTCTTTTACGTATTCCTTCACTTCCTTGTCGGTGTCCCGGGAGACCAGCATGCTGCGGTAGCGCCGGCTCAGGCGCAGGCTGGGAAGATCCTCCTCGTTCATCGAGACTACCCACTCGCCGCCGCGCTTCACAAAGAACACATCGGGCTCGATGAGCCGCGTCTGCTCGCGGTTGTACATCCGCCCCGGGCGCGGATCGAGCGTGCGGATGAACTCTACTGCCGCGTGCGCCTCATCCGGTTTCACCTGTAGCGCGCGCGCCAGGTCCTTCAGGTCGCGCTTCTGCAACAGAGGCAAGTGATGGTCCACAATCTGCGCCGCAACCTCCATGGCGCGCCGCCGCTCCTCAATCCGGGCCTCCGCCTCATTGCGAAAGCTGCCGTGCGCGTCCGTTTCGGTCTCCCCCAGCGGTCCGCCGTACAAATGGCCAAACTCTTGCTGCTGAGCCGCGATCTGCATGGCCAGGCACTCCCGCAAGTCGCGCGCGCCTACGCCTGCCGGGTCCAGATTCCGCACCAAATCGGCGGCGCGATGGATCAAATCGAGCGTTGCCTCGTCATCGGGCAAGTGGCCGTTCCCCGCCGCCACGTCCTCTGGGGCCCGGCGAAAGGCCGCCGCCAACTCCTCTTCGCTCGCCGTCAGGTAACCGTCTTCATCCAGATTGCCAACCACGAAGTCGGCGGCCTCTTCCAGTTGCGCGTCCAGGCTCAGAGCTCCCAGTTGCCACGCCAGGTGATCGGACAGAGTTGTAGGCTGAGAAAGAAAGTTTTCAAACGAGGGCTTTTCGTTTTCTTCATACTCTGGTTGCGTGCGATAGCCGGGGTCAAGATAGTCCTGGAAGTAGGAACCAAAATCAACTTCGTTGAAGCTGTCCTTGGGCGGCGCGACCGTTTCCTCCACGCCCCGCTCCAGCCGCTCCTCGCGGCCTGCCACCTGGTCCAGCATTGGAACCGTTTCGTCAATCTCCTCGAGGACCGGGTTCTCGACCATCTCCGCATCGATCATCTCCTTCAGTTCGAGTTTGTTCAGGGCGAGAACGCTCACCATCTGCATCAGACCCGGTGTCAGGATCTGGCGTTGCGCGACTCTTAGATTCAGCCTTGGTTCAAGCAGCGCCATCGATGCAGCCCATTCCTTGTTCGGCTCAGTGCGAGTGTACCCACGAGTCTCACCGTGTGAGAAAAAGCTTAAAGGAGATACGGCTCATTCTTGAGCCACTAGTCCCAGATCGGACCATAGCCCATCTCCGGAATCTCTGTATGAAATTTTATAGCCCCGTTGCGCACTCATGCGCCAGTCGAGATTGCACAGAGGTGTTACTTTTCGGCTGCGCGGCTCACGGGGAAGTGTTAAGAAAGGCTTTAACCAAGCGAGAATCCCTCGCCCAGGTAGATTCGCCGCACCTCCACGTCGTTGCCTAGCTCGCGCGGCGTTCCGGAGCGGAAGATCTTGCCTTCGGCGATAATGTAGGCCCGGTCGGTTACGCTCAACGTCTCGCGTACATTGTGGTCGGTGATCAGCACGCCAATGCCGCTGGCCTTCAGGTCGAAGATGATTCTCTGCAGCTCCAGTACAGCGATGGGGTCGATGCCGCTGAATGGCTCGTCGAGCAGGATGAAGTTCGGTTGGATGCAGAGCGCCCGTGCAATCTCCACGCGCCGCCGCTCGCCGCCTGAAAGTGCGTAACCGCGCGTGGTGCGGATGTGGCCCAGATTGAGCTGGTTGATGAGCTTTTCGGTGCGCATCCGCCGTTCCCGGTTGCCTAACGGCTGCGCTTCCAGCACCGCCAGAATGTTCTCTTCCACGGTGAGCTTGCGGAAAATCGACGGCTCCTGGGGAAGGTAGCTCAGGCCGTAGTTGCGCGCGCGCAGGTACATCGGCAAGCGCGTGATGTCGTTCTCATCCACCATCACGCGCCCGGCCTCCGGTGCCACCAGGCCGACGATGATGTAGAAGCAGGTGGTCTTGCCGGCGCCGTTCGGCCCCAGCAGTCCCACCACCTCGCCGCGGGAGATGCCCAGGTCGACGCCCCGGACAACCTGCCTTCCCTTGTAACTCTTGCCGATTCCCTCGGCAAACAGTGTTTCCATTCAGTTATTTGGCTCGCTTCCGCCGCTATCGCCGGTATTGGATCAGTTTGAAGCCGTCGTGAAAGGGCACGACTTTAGTCGTGCCCGAAACGCCTAAGAATAAACCGGGGCTTTAGCCCCTGCGGGATGGCTCCACTCAAACTGACCCACTACCGCCGCTTTCCGTGCGCTTGCGGCGCGGTGGTCTCGGTTCGTGTCTCGTGTCCGCCGCCTTCGATACTGACGCTATCATCGCGGCTATGGAAAATCAAAGCCTCGCCGGTTACATTGCCCTGCCCGGGATCGGTCATCCTGGGCGGCGTCGCCGCGGTGCCGGTCAGCACGTAGTCTCCGGTCATCCCTGAGTACACCAGCTGTTGTCCGGTTCCCCGCCGTCCCTCGGACGTCAGCACCACATGCCCCGTCGCCGTCATGCGGTCGACTTGCGCCTGGCCGCCGGCGCTCCCTGTCTGCCCAGCGCCATTGTCGCGGTTTCCCGCCGGAATCAGGAGCAGTTCCACCGTGTCGGAGGTCGACGTAGCGGTTCCCGTCTCTGTAACCACCGCGCCCGCCACGCCGCCATGCATCACGGCCCGGTGCTCCTGATCGGAGTAAATGAGATCGCCTCCGCGCACGCGAATCACGGAGGGCGCCGCTGGTTTCGCATTCGCGTTTCCTGCCGCGCTTTGGCCGTGCGCGTTTCCCATGCCATTGCCGGTTACCGTCCCCGTTCCAGGTGCGCCCGTGCTCAACAGCACCGCCCGCACTGGATCGCTTGCGTCGGCGGTGCGCGCAGTGAGCGTCTGCAGGTGCTGGTTGACTACAATCTCCGGTCCCGCGACTGAATTCGCCTGCTGCCACAACCGTGCGTTGCCGCGGAATGTGGCTTCGCCCGTGGACTCGTTCAGTTGCGCTTCGTTTGCAATCACGTGCGCCGGTCCATTGCCGCCCAGCGACATACTTCCCTGACTCATGCCGCCCCGAGTTGTCCTGCCCTGGCTGCCGCCGCCGTTCGGCGCTCCACCAGTCTGTGTCGCCTTCACGTTGCCATGCGCAAACGCGTCGTCGGATTGACGCGATACATCCACCTTGTCAGCAGTCAGTTCGAGACCGCCGTTCACGATGCGTGGCTGCACGGTCAAGTGCAGCCACTCGCCCCCGCCCTCATACACCGCTTTGCCGGCCGTGGCGCGCAGCGGCGGTTGCGGTTGCGCACCGGGCTTTGCCGCCGGCTGCTCAAAGAGCACAACATGCCCATCCAATTCAGCCGTCTCCACATCCGGAGCGCCGGTTGCACTCGACGAGCTGGGTGCCCCTGGTCTCGATTTTGAGACCATGGGATTTGACGTTTCCTTGCCCCCGATTTTCGGAAAATTCCGCCGTTAATCTATCGCCGCTAGCCGTTTGCTGCGCTCCCGTCGCCGTGGTCTGTTCCATCTGTCGCGTGCCCCGTGCCCACCAGCGTGCGCAGCGCCGAGCCCGCGCCAAACATGCCCGTCACCTCATCGGCCGTCATTTTCGCGGGCACTGCCGCCGCATTCCCGCGCCGGCTTTCACTGGTAATCACCACCCCGCCTGTGCCGTGAATCGTCTCCGGTTCCACCTGGGTCTTGCCTTCGCTTTCTCCCCGCCTGATCGTCCGGAAGTCCACATCCGCCACCGGCGAGCGCCAGGTCCGGCTCACGTCGAGCGTCTGCCCGGCGGTCTCCAGGCTGGTTGTCTCGCTCTGCATGGTCACGCCGCGCTCCAGGTGGGCGTGGCGCAACTGGCCCTGGGCGGTGAAATCCAGTTCCGCGGTCGGCGACGTCCCATGCACCGTGCGGCCTTCCTGCGCCGAAGCCCCCTCTTGCTTTCGAATCCAGAATCACGCCGCCTTCCAGGCGCCCTAGGCGTGGCTGGTTGTGCTCGTCAAAGTCCATGGCCGCCGTCGGCGACGCCAGGCGCCCGCCCGTCGCCGTAGTCAACACAAAGCCACCCGTCGCGTCCAGGTGCGCCGCGGATCCATCGTCGCGAAACAAAACTCTGGCCTGGGCTGCTTCGGCCTGGCCTTCCCGGTATTCCAGTGTTGCCGCGCGCAGCACGCACAGATGCCCGGCGCGATCGAACTCCCCGTGCTGCGCGTGGATGCCGTACCTCATCCTGGCCGCGATACGTCGTCAGCTCCACTTGCGCGAGCAACGTCAGGTAGCCGCGTTGGGAGTCATACGAGGCGCCCACAGCGCTCCCGTATCCCTTCGTCATCGAGAAATCCACGCGCTGGTCCGTCGTCACCACGCCCGTGTTCTGGTTGAAGGTCACTCCGCTGGTCTTCACCTGAACCTGGCCGGTTTCGTCCACCGCGGCCGTGTGCGAACTATCCACCTTCTTGCCGCTGCCAGCCGGCGTCGGCGGGCGCGTCAAAATCATCTCCACCGGCCCCTCTGCGGATGCGATTCCGCTCTTCTTGTCATATTCGAACTCATCGCCCGTAATCTTGTCGGCTTGGGTGCCGTCTGGGCCGAAGATTTCGATCTGGACGTCGTGCAGCTCCACGTGATCGTTCTTGAACTGCACCTGCTTCGACGCATGAATCTTGACCTCGGAATGCGCGCCGAGGTTGTGCGTATAGCTGAAGCCGTTCGACTCTTCCGTGATATTCAGGCCCAGCCGCTTCGGCAGATCGCGCCGGCTCAGCAGGTTCTTCCACTTGGCGCGCACCAGAAGCGCTCCCAGCACCACCAGCAGCAGCACCCCTGCTACCACCACCAGCGTTCGGATTCGCTCGATCGTGAAGCGCACGGCTTAGTTCCTCATTCCCAGCCGCTCGGCCAGCCGCTGCGCAAGGCTCTCCCCCAGTTCGCTCCACAACAGGCGTGCCGTTGCTCCCGAGGCCTTTTCCACCCCTCCGGCCAGCTCCACCAACTGCCGCACGTTCTCTTCCACGTGCCGCGCGCCGACCTGGTCCAGATCGGCGTCCTCTTCCAGAAACGGCGTGTCCGAACCAAAGTCAATGCGGATGTGCCCATCCTGCTCGTAAGCGCCTTCATCGAAGAGCGGCCCATAGCCAGTGACGCGCACCAGCCGCGGCCCCCGCGCCCAGCGGCCTATGACATTTGCATCTTGTGAAACTCTCAAATTAGAACTGTCATCGGGTGCCTTAGATTTTGAACCCTCATCCTGAGCGAGGTCGTCCGCCGCAGCGGACGGTCGAGTCGAAGGACCTGCATTTTGTCCTGCGGGCAGCGAAATCCCGGCGCCCTCTTCCCACTCCCAAAGATTCCACCCCACCTGAAACTCGTAGGCATAATCGTCATGCAGCAGCTCGAGCGCTTCAGCTACGGCCAATCGCGGCTCAACACCCGGACTCGCGCCCGGCGCGCCACCCATCCGCCCATACACGCGCTGAAACACGGGCGCCTCGCTCCAGTTCACGGGCCACACCGTAGCGGCGTATACCTTTTCCTCGCCGCCGTGCGCGGCAAAAGCACCCAGCACCGCTGTCAGCTTGTCGGGGAGCGCCTCCAGGCGCAGGTTCGGGTACCACAGGCTCAAATAAAGCGTGTCGGACATCTCTATTGATTTTAGACGTCGAAGCTAGCACCGGGTCAGTTGATGATGGCGCTGAAAGCGGCAAATATGGCGTGCGGAGCGCCGGGGCTTACCCCGTCACAATCTCGCTGAAATCCGCAATCCCCGAAAAGCTGCGCTGCACACCGTCAATCAGGCCCAAATGCGCTCCGCGTACCGTGGGGTCGGGATCGAGCACCATCACCTTGTTGAAGAACTTGTCCACCGCGGGCCGCAGCGTAGCGATTGCCGCCAGCGCTTCGCCGTACCTCCGCTGCTCGCGGAGCGTCGTAACTTGCTCCGCCAGCTCCTTGGTCTGCTGCCACAGGTCGATCGCTTCAAGCGCCGATTGACCAAGCTTCGCCTGCGCCCGTTCATACCCCTTCTCATCTGCCTGGCGCAGGATGTTCTTGATGCGCTTGAACGCTGCGGAAACCGCGACAAAATCTTCCGACCCGCGCGCCGCGGTCAGTGCCTCGGCCCGCGCGATGGCGTCGCGCAGGTCGTCGAAGCTCACGGCCATTACAGCGTTCACCACGTCGTAGGCGAATCCACGCACGTCCTTCAGATAGAAATGCACGCGCTCGCGCAGGAACGCTTCCACCTGCGCCTTATTCTCGTCTGCGACTCCCGATGCACTGAGCACATCGCCCAACGTCAGCGGCAATCCCGCTTCGGCCAGAATCTTCACAACGGCATTGGCTGCGCGGCGCAACGCAAAAGGATCCTTCGATCCCGTGGGCGCGTTGCCAATGCCGAACATCGCCACAATGGTCTGCATTCGGTCGGAAAGTCCCAGAAGCTGGCCTTCGACCGAAACCGGAATCGCATCTTCCGTCGATGCCGGCTTGTACTGCTCATAAATCGCCAGCGCAATCCGCTCGTGCAGTTCCTGCGTCCGCGCATACAGGCCGCCAATCACGCCCTGCAGCTCGGTAAACTCCTTCACCAGTTCGGTCGTCAGATCGGTTTTGGCCAGCTCCACGGCCTTGAACAGCGCTTTTTCGTCGAACGGGAAATCCACGCTCTTCAACGTAGTCGCCAGCGCATTCGCCACCGCCAAGTTCTGCTCCGTCTTCCAGTAGTAGCTGCCCAGCTCCTTCTGGAAGGTCACGCTCTTCAGGCTTTCCATGCGTTCGGTAAGCGGCGTCTTCTGGTCCAGGTTCCAGAAGAACTGCGCGTCCTTGAACCGCGCCCGCAGCACGCGCGCATTGCCGTGCCGGATAATCGCCGCTCCCTCCGCGTCGGCTTGTGTATTGAGTACCGCCAGAAAGTGCGGTGCAAGTTTTCCGTTCGCGTCTTCCACCGCAAAATATTTCTGATGGTCGCGCATCACAGTGACCAGAACTTCTTCTGGCAGCTCCAGGTATTCCGCTTCAAAGTCGCCCAGGACCACACTGGGCCACTCCGTGAGGTGCGTGACCGTCTCCACCAGCGCTGCATCCTCGCGCCAACGCGCCTCGGGAACTGTCCGTGTTGCCGCGTCCAGCGCCTTGCGAATCATCTCGCGCCTCTCCGCCACATCGCAAATGACATAAGCCGCACGCAGCGCCTCTTTGTATGCATTGGCCGCGCCGATCGCAACCGGCACTTCTCCATGCAACACGCGATGCCCCCGGCTCGCATTGCCTGCGGCGATGCCGGCAATCTCGAGCGGCACGACCTCCGCATCCATCAGCGCCACCACCCAGCGGACAGGCCTGACGAAGCGCTCCGGTTTGCCTGCGCGCCAGTACATGTTCTTCGCCCAGTAAATTGCCAGCACTTCCTTTGGCAAATCGGTCGCGAGGATCTCATTCGTGGTGCGGCCCGTGCGCTTCAACGTCGCGCCCACGTACTCACCCTTCGGCGTGGTCACTTTCTTAAGTTCAGCAGCAGCCACACCGGCTTTTTTCGCGAAGGCGTGCGCCGCCGGCGTCGCTTCGCCGTCCTTGAATGCCGCCTTCCACGACGGGCCCGTAAGTATCTCCTCGGTGTCAATCTGCTGTGCGAGCACGCCTTCGGCTAGCACGGCCAGGCGGCGCGGCGTGGAGTAGGTCGTCACCTTTGCCTCAGGCGCAAGCAGCCGCTCACGCTTGAGCAGATCGCTCACGCGGCGGCCCAGTTCGGCCTCGGCTCCGGCCATCATCCGCGCCGGAACCTCTTCGAGACCAATTTCCAATAAAAAGTCAGCCATACCGTCGTTTCTTTCAAGCTTCTAGATGCTAGGTTCTAGCCACTAGCCTCTTTTGTGCAGCATGAAGCGGCATCGATTTCCGCCCCCGATAGAACTCAGAACTCCGTCACGATCAAAGCCAAGCATCGGCGCAAAACAGCTAGAAGCTAGGAGCTAGAGGCTGGAAGCTGCTGTTGCGCCCACGCCTTCGCCACGCCCACCGCCAAATTGCGAATCCTTCCAATCACGCCCACGCGCTCCGTCGCGCTGATGGCGCCGCGCGCATCCAGCAGATTGAACAGGTTCGAGCACTTCAGCGCCAGTTCGTACGTCGGCAGCAACGGAAATCTTTTCTTCGCCTCGGCACCAGCGTTTTCGTCACTCAAAACTGCGTTCGCCTTCTCCAGCAGCGCCTGCGCCTCCGCCTCGTAGCTGTTAAAGTGCTCCCACAGCCGCGGCACATCGGCCATTTCGAAGTTATAAACGGAAAATTGCAACTCCTCGGCCAGGCGCACGTCGCCGTAAGTCACCACCGCGCTCGTTTCCGGATCGCGCGCCCACACAATGTCGTAAATCGAGTCCACATCCTGCAGGAACGCCGCAATGCGCTCCATGCCGTAAGTCAGCTCGGCGCAAATGGGATCGAGATCCATCCCGCCGCACTGCTGAAAGTAGGTGAACTGCGTAATCTCGAGCCCATCCAGCATCACCTGCCAACCCACGCCCCACGCGCCGCCCGCCGGCCACTCCCAGTTGTCCTCTTCAAATTTGAGATCGTGATGTTTCAGGTCGATGCCCAGGGCCTCGAGCGATTCGAGATACAGCTCTTGCACGTTCACCGGAGGCGGCTTCAAGACCAGTTGGAACTGGGTGTGCTTGAACAGCCGGTTGGGATTTTCGCCATAACGCCCGTCGGCAGGCCGCCGCGAGGGCTGTGCGTAGCCCACCCTGTAGGGCTTGGGCCCCAGCACGCGCAAGAATGTCTCCGGACACATCGTTCCCGCGCCCACTTCCACGTCGTAGGGCTGCTGGATCACGCATCCGCGCTCCGCCCAGAACGCCTGCAGGCGGAACAGCAAATCCTGAAAGGTGAGCGAAGTGGGCTTCACACACGGTGCGGCTTGGGCAGCGGACACAGGCTTATCTCTCTCATCTGAACTAAGAGTTGATTTTAGCAGCCGCCCTCAGGCTTCAGACTCCTAGGCCGCTGCCCCGCACATGCCTTTCGTACCCAAAGGCCGCCTGCGCTCTATTTCGATTCAATACCCGGGTCGATGCGAGACTTCGCAAGCGTTTCGGAGCATCTGGAGTTCGGGACAGTTAGGCCGTTTACTCTTCACCCACCCAGCCGCGCCAGCGCCTCCGCGCTCTTGAGCTTTCGCTCCAGGTGCCGCTCCAGCGTCTGCAGCGTGAACCGCCTTAGATCCTGCCCTCGTTTGCGCGGCCAAGGCTCGGCAGCAAAAGCAGACGCCGGCGCCCGCAGCATCCGCTGTGCCAGTTGCCAACTATCGGCCGAGAGCCCGGTCGCTGAACCGTTCGCGTGCAGTCCGCAGAAAAGCCCATCGGCGGTGCTCGAAAAAGATATTTCCGCTGCACGCAATGCCTCGCCGCACACCATGCAGTGGCCCGTGTCGGGCAGCAGGCCCATCAGTCGCGTCATCCACAGCGTGAAGTAGGTAAGCGCCATCCATGGCTGTTTCACTTCGGACTCGACGGCCGAAGTCTGCTCCAGCACCGAAACCAGCAGCCGGAAGACTGCATCCTGCGGGTCGCGCTCGGGCAGGATTTCGTCCAGCACCTCGGCATAAAAGCTGAGCACCGCCATGCGCGTGTGATCCACCGGCGCCGAAAGCGGCGAGCGCAGAATCTCCAGCTGATCCAGCCGCACCAACTCCTGCCGCGGTCGCTCGGCAAACCAGGCCCGCGCCAGCGTCATCGGCTCCAGCGCCCCGCCAAAGCGTTTGCGGCTCTTGAGCGCTGCCTTGGCCACGCCGCGCACGCGTCCGTAGTCACGCGTGAAAAAGCTCACGATCAGGTCCGCCTCATGCACGGGCCAGGTGCGCAAAACCACTGCTTCTGAGGTGAGAACGGACATGCCTTTTCATCATCGCACCGCAGGCAATGACCCTTCACGCACAAACGCGCGTCCCGCGTGGGGCAGGACGCGCGTTGCGACACTCTGGGGTGGAATGGGATCGGACCCGGCGCTTAGCGGCCGAAGTGCTTGGCGTTCTTTTCGGAAAAATGGGCCCACTTCTCCGGCAGGTCGTCCTGCGCGAAGATTGCCGATACCGGGCAGACCGGAACGCATGCGCCGCAGTCGATGCACTCGACCGGGTCGATGAAGAGCTGATCGGATTCGGCGTAACCGTCTTCATCTTTCTTGGGGTGGATGCAATCGACGGGACAGGCGTCCACGCAGGCGCTATCCTTTGTGCCGATACAGGGTTCTGCAATGACGTATGCCATTTCTGCTCTCTCCGCGAATCTCCAGCGGCCTCACTCGCGCGCGCCGCACTGAACTTCTCGACGCTGATAGTAGCATACGGCCCCACCGCTTGACTCCCCGCGCGTTCGACTGCGTTTTGCCATGCGAGAAAGAGCAGGCAGTAGCCAATTGCCAGTAGCCATTAGGGACTGAGCCACCCCATCGAGCCAAGGTCGCTCAATGAGGCCCCGGCACCGACCAAGGGAACAAAGAAGTAATTGAAAAGAGTGAAGGATTGAAGTAAATGAATGGAGCAAAAGAAGTGAAGGGGTGAAAGGAGCGACCGAGCGACCGGACTCCTACTCTCTACTGGCTACTTCCTGTTCCTTCGCGCCAGCGCAAATTCTGCCGCGGTCGGAATGGGCGAAAGATTCCGCCCCGCGAACATATCGTCGAAAAATCCAATCAGTTCATCCTGAATCAATCCATTCGAAGCCAGAATCTCATCGCTTGCCAATCGATAGTGCGCGCCGGCAAAGTCTGTCACGCGCCCGCCCGCCTCTTCCACCAGCAGAATCCCCGCTGCCGTGTCCCAGGGGTTCAGATTGAACTCCCAAAAGCCGTCCAGGCGGCCGCACGCCACGTACGCCAAGTCGAGCGCGGCCGAACCGGCCCGCCGCACCCCGTGCGAGCGCAACGTGAACTCGTGGTAGAAGTGGATGTTCGGGCTCGCGTGGCGTTTGCGGCTGGGAAATCCCGTCGCCAGCAGCGCTTCGGCCAACTCCGCCACGCGCGAAACCCGCGCCGGCTTCCCGTTCACCTGTGTCCCGCGCCCGCGTTCTGCGGTAAAGAGCTCGTCCCGCATGGGGTCGTAAATCACCGCGGCCACCAGCGTCCCATCGTCGTCGGACTTGGCGCTCCTGGGCCGGTGCTCGAGTCCCATCGAAACGCAGAACTGCGGAAATCCATGAGCGAAGTTGGTGGTTCCATCCAGCGGATCCACGTACCAGCGGTACTCGCTGTCCATGCGCTCGCGCGTGCCTTCTTCGCCGTAGATGCCATGCTCGGGAAACACTTCGCCCAGCCGACCGCGGATCAGCTTCTCCACCGCGCGATCCGCCACCGTCACCAGGTCTACGTCGCCCTTGTACTCCGTTTCCACGCCTGCAATGAAGTACTCGCGCAGCCGTGCACCCGCCTCGCGCGCAATCTCCGCCGCTTTAGGAACAAAAACAAAATCTGTCCGAACCGTAGCCTCCGTCGTGCCGCTCACAGACCCGCCTCGCCCGAACCTGCCCCTCCCGGGCCCTCCGCGGTCTCGTAGCGTGCCACGCGCCGCCTGCCCATTTCGCTGATGCTGCGAATCTGGTGCTTGTAGATAAAGAGATTGGGCTGATTCTCGCGCGTCAGGCGCAGCATGGAATCGTCGAAGTACTCGATCCAGCCGCGCACCGTTTCGCCGTCGCGCAATTTGATGTTCACGATCACCTGGCGCTCACTCAACGAGCGCAGGTAAAGTCCTTCCTGGCCGGTTTCACCCGGCGGAGGCGCCTTGGAGCGGCGGCGCGATGAAAGTGGAGACGTCATATTGCCATTTTAGATGCAAGCTGGCGAAGGCCGATGCTGTATTGCGAAAGGAATCGGCTCTGGACTCGGTGGCGAGCCAATTTCCGAATAGCCATCCGCGCAACCGGGGACGGGAAGTATGGCGGAAATGCGCGGTGAGCGCACTGGGCTATTCTCCTCAACCGAGTTTTCCACCGGCGTTGCCGATCCACGCGGGATGAGACCGACAGCCTCTGCGCGCGCCTTGCAGATTATTACTCGTACAGCCTGGTAGAGGCTGTGTTTCCTCGCAGATGAGAATTGAAATTACCGACAGCCACGGAACCGATCTAGCCCCGTCTGGCCAGCCTCGATCGAACGCGTGGAGTGGCCGAACCAGAAGGCCTCTCCGGGTTACGCTCTGTGAATTCATCGTGCAGAACCACATTGAGCAGCGACTTATGGACCCGGATGCGGCCGTTGTATTCGATAAGTCCAAGCTTGCGAAAGCGGTTCATGAAGAAGCTGACGCGGGAACGGGTGGTGCCGATCATCTCTGCCAGGGTTTCCTGAGTGATGGGAGGAATCAAGTGTTCTGGTTTACCCGGTTCACCGAATTCGGCCATCAACAGGAGAATTCTCGCAAGACGCCTTTCGCTGGAGTCGAAAAGCTGAGCGACAAGGTCGGCTTGGGTTTGCATGCTCCGGACAAGCAGGAATTTCAAGTACATTTCGGAGAGGGAATGCTCCTCGTGCATCACGCGGATCATCTCTCCCCTCTCTATCCTGAGCGCTGTACAGGCGGTAATGGCGCTGGCAGTGGCCATATGCAGCCCGCCCACGCTCGCCAGCGACTCCTCTCCAACGAATTCCCCGGCGGGGATAAGAGCGATGGTGGCCTCCTTCCCGTCATGCGAAACAACGGTGAGTTTTGCGCGGCCCGTCTGAAGATAGAAGACGGAGTCAGCCGGACTTCCCTGCGAAAAGAAGGTTTGCCTGGGCTTCAATTGGACGATTCTTCGTCCTACTCCTGCCGTTACCAGAAAGGCCGCGAGGTCAAAGGTCATGCTTCTCGCCTCAAAGGAGAAGATAGATGGACCGGCTGAATTCTACTCGCTTCGTCTCGCAGTCTTTGTACGGTTTCTGACACAACCCGAACTTCGTCAGGCGTCGTGAGCTTGGCGCATACTAATCCGGTTAGGGTTATGTCTGAAAGTGAGGATACCGTGCGCACGAGCGGCTTCAAGAACACTCTTTTGAAGGCTCTGGATGAGGAAATAATTGCGCGCCTTCGTTTACAGCCGGTCAAATTCGAGCTGAAACACGAAATCGAATACCCTGGCAACTCGATCGATCGCCTCTATTTCCTCGAAGAGGGGATGGCGTCGATGACGACAACGTTCAAGGATGGGTCTCAGGTCGAAGTGGGGATGTTCGGTTATGAATCGGTCATCGGCATCTCAGCTCTCATGGGAACAAAAAAAAGTCTGAATCGCGTCTATACCCAGATTGCCGGCTACGGCTATACCTGCAACGTGGAGGACGCGAGAAATGAGTTTCGCCTTGGTGGCGACTTTCAATTTCTCGCTCTGCGCTATGTTCAGGCACAACTGGTTCAGGCAATGCAATCGGCCGGGTGCAACGCGAAACACAACTTCGAACAGCGACTCGCCCGCTGGCTGCTCATCTGTGCGGACCGCGCACACATCGACACGTTCAAGATTTCGCATGAGTTTCTCGCAGACATGCTTGGGGGGCGCCGTCCCACTATTTCTACGGCAGCTGGGATTCTCAAGCAAAAAGGACTTATCGAATACACCCGCGGAGAGATCCGCATCCTCGACGTCCCTGGGCTCACGAAGATCTCTTGCGAATGCTATCTGATCATCAAACATCATCTCGACGATTACACACAGTTCGATACCGCAATCACTATGTAGCCGCTTCACCGGCCGCAGCAGCAGAAGGGAGCCGACCAGAACCTTCGCGTCAATTCGATCTGGCCGCTGAATCCGCGTAATACCCCGTCTTGTTGCGGACATTGAACTCATCAGGCGCGGCGCGTGGGATCGTCACTGTCAAGCGGTGGAAGTTCGTACCCGGCGCCTGGTGGTGCGGATAGTAGCCGATCAGGTATTGCGTGCGCAGATCGTCGCTTACCCTGGCGAAAGCTTTGTCCAGGCCGCCATCGCTCACGTAGAAATACTTGCCGCCGGTTTGTTCTGCGATCGTGATGAGCGCGTGTTCGCCGCCCAGGTCGCGGCCGGCGCTGGCTTCAATGGGCACGTCGATGATCGAGTAAATCATCACCTCATTACGCAACGCCGCTTCAAGGGCCTGCGCGTAGGTGGAATTCTTGACCGTGTCGTCGCCGTCGGAAATCACCACGAGCACCTTGCGCCCTGGGTTTCTGCCGAGCTTTTCAGAACCCAGGCAAATGGCGTCGTAGAGCGCGGTCGCAAAATCGCTGTGCAACTCGCCCAGGCGGCGATCGATCACGGACAATTTGTTAGTGAAGGGCGTAAGCTCCGTCACTTCGGTGGCAAACTGCAGCACGCTCATCTGGTCTTGCGGACGCAGAATGGCGTGCGCGAAACGCCGCGCCGCGCTCGCCTCCTCGCTCATATCCTTGTGCACGCTGCCCGAGGTGTCGATAGCCAGCGTCAGGTTTAGCGGCAACTCCGACTGCCGCTCGAATACTGCGATCTCCTGAGGGCGATTATCTTCGTAAACCGCAAAATCGTCGCGCGTCAGGCCGCCCACCAACGCGCCATTCTTATCCGTCACGTTGACGAAAATGCTTACCAGCTTCACGTCCACGTGAAAGGTGGCCGCAGGATCCTGTGCGCGCAGCGCAAAAGCCCCCAGCGCCAGCAGCACAATGCCGGCAATTCGAAGAAAAAACCCGTGCCCCATCCTTTCGCCGCCTTTCAGGCGAAAGGGTGGGAAACCGCAACCGCACGCATAGATCCCCTCCCACCCCTTCCCCGCCGCGGCGGACGAAAAAAATGGGGCACGGTGAGTGCTGGCCGTTCTAGCTTTCATGCGGCCCTCCCCCAGTGGGTGCCCCAGGTCCGGGGTCCCCGCGGACAGGTCCTGGTTCGTGGGGTGAAGGACTCGATTCTGAGACCTGAGATTGCACAGCCGTCGGATTCGCGATGGCAATTTCTTTCGGGAACGGATCACCGGGCGCCCACACCGCCCCATCGGCAAAGGTCTCCTTCTTCCAGATGGGCACGGTTTGCTTGAGTGTATCGATGAGCCAACGGCAAGCCTCGAAGGCCGCACTGCGATGCGCTGAAGCCACCACGATCAACACGCTGGTCTCGCCGATTTCGAGGCGGCCCAACCGGTGCAGCATCGTCACCTGCCTCACACCGAAACGCTCCCGTGCCTTCAACCCCAGCTCCCGCATCTGCCGCACAGCCATCTCTTCATACGCCTCGTAGTCGAGATGCAGGGTCGGCCGCCCGCGTGTGTGATTGCGCACAATACCATCGAAGACAACCACTGCGCCGTCTTCGCCGCTCTTGGCCGCGGCAACGATCTGGGCCGCGTCGATGCGATCGCGGGTCAGCGCAACGCTAACGTTCTCCGCGTCACTAATCTCGTCCAAAGCGTCCGCCGTCCGCGCAGGACCCGTGCGCGCAGCACCAGTCCCCCCGGAAACCGGGGGCAACAGGCCCACCTCGTCGCCGTCCTGCAAAATGTGCGCGGCCTGTGAGTATTCGACATTTACGCTTACTGCGATGCTGCCCAGAATCCCTGCCGCGCCCGCGGGTAATGAGCCGCGCAGGTGCTTTAGGAGCACAGCCACGGTGGCGCCATCCGGCAGCTCCACAGTCGTCGGGGAGGCTCCCAGCCAATCCTTCAACACCCCAAATGGGATCACTTGCACACGCATCACTCGAAAAAGAATACCGCTTATCGATTAGACGTGGCAGCCAGAAATCTGGAGCTTGCGTGGCCCTAGGTCAGCTTGTAGAGGAACCCGGTGGGCGTTCCCCACAGATTGCGGGCGCGATCCTGGTAAAAGATGCTGAACTCAATTCCGGAGATATCGAAGTCGAAGAGAGGGACGCGGTCGAAGTTGTGGTCGGCTCCGGGAGAATACTCATCGCCTCCGCAGTCGAGCATCAGGGATTCGCCGGTGGAGAGGCGCTCAGGGTGCGTCAACAGAATGCTCGCAATCGCAAAAGCGCCCAGGCAAAACTCATTTCCCGCCAAACAGGCGCGCGTCCTCCGGGCCGAACAGCCACGATGCAGCGCGCCAGCCTGCGCGGCAACAACCAGGATGTTGCACCCCTGTTGCTGATCGGCAAGAATGGTCTCCGCAAGCCGGGAGCGCTCGGTCTGGCGCAGGTACTCTTTGCCCAGGCGTCCGACGATGCGGTTAGAAAACCGGCGCTTCTTGGCCAGAACATCGATAATCTTCGCCACCGCTTCGTTGTAGGTGGGCGCCACGGCCTGCCAACGGGGAATCGCGAACCACGCTTCGGGTTCTTCGGGGAGCGGAATCCGTCCCAGCTTCTCCTGGCAATCGCCAAGTTCCGGGAAAGCCTTCCTGAGCTCCGTAACCTGAGCTTCCACAGGCCGCACACGATAGGTTGGCGGATAGCCGCGATCCGAACCCACTTCCTCTTCCTCGTACTTGCTGCTTATCGTGTGTTTATGGACGATTTCCGTCACTGCCTTGGCGATATCGGACTTGACCTGGCGCTCCGCCTCAAGCACGGCCTGCGCGCTTTGCTTGTCGAGCTGCTCGATCGCCGTTAGATAAGCATCCTGCACTGCATCGCGCAGGCAACTCTGCAGTTGCTGGTCCTGGTGTTCCGTTGTGTTGCCTGAAAGATGCAGCGGAACGATCGTGTGTGTGGCCGCCATGATTCTGCTCTCCGCATGGTTCGCTAGCTCAATAAAAGTTTCGTCAAGCTCGCCCCAGCAATTGGAAAAGCCACTCCGCACAAGCTGTCCAAGCGCTCGGCCCTTTTAGAACCACGATGGCGTTAAGATGCGCCATGTTCTTTCCAGCCTATCGGCGATGTTCTGGCTTTCTCTGCTTTGCACCGCCGATTTCCCGCATTGCAAAGCCCAGAAGCGGGCCGCCGCGACGATTCGCCCAATGCGGGAATCCGGCGCCAAAATATTCGAGCATGAGAAATCACTTAGAAAATAGAAAAGGCCGGCAGGTTCGCCGGCCCGTTTCAGAAAGGATGCAAAGCTTACGCCGCCGCGCCCACTGAGAACTCGGTCACGACAGGCTGCGGCTGCGGGCGCATGGCCAGCTTCGGCAATGCCACGGCCAGCACGTCTTCAATCTGGCTGGCGTAGTGCACATCCACGCCCGCCATCATCTCCGGCGCCAGGTCCTCTTCCACGCTCTGGCGGTTCTCCGCGGGCAGGATGATGGTGTCCACCCCGGCCCGCCGCGCCGCCAGAAACTTTTCCTTGATCCCGCCGACCGGCAGTACATTGCCGCTGAGCGTGATCTCGCCGGTCATGGCCGTCAGCGGCCGCACCGGCGTATCGGTCAGCAACGACACCAGCACCGTGGCCATGGTGACGCCCGCCGAAGGACCGTCCTTGGGAATGGCGCCCGCCGGCACGTGGATGTGGATGTCGAGTTCCTTGGTGAAGTCCTCGGCAAGCCCCAGCCGCGTGGCGTTCGAGCGCACCCAGGTCAGCGCTGCCTGCATCGACTCCTGCATCACCTCGCCGATCTGGCCCGTCATCGTAAAGCCGCCCTTGCCCTTCATCTTGTTGGCTTCGATGAAGAGAATGTCGCCGCCGGCCGGCGTCCACGCCAGACCCACGGCCACACCCGGCCGCTTCACGCGTTCCGCAACCTCGGTTTCGACGCGCACCTGGATTCCGCCCAGAAATTCCTTCAGCATCTCGCGCGTCACGATGAGCTTCTCCGTGTGGCCTTCCACCACGCGCCGCGCTTCTTTGCGGCAAACCGTCCCGATCGTCTGTTCGAGTTTGCGCACCCCGGCCTCGCGCGTGTAATGGCGGATGATGTGCCGCACCGCTTCCTCGGGAAACTCAATCTGCTCCGCCGTGATCCCGTTTTCTTTGATCTGGCGCGGAATCAGGTAGCGATTGGCGATGTGCACCTTTTCTTCTTCGCTGTAACCCTGCAAGGGGATGATCTCCATGCGGTCGAGCAGCGGAGCCGGCACCGTGTCCAGCATGTTCGCCGTGCAGATGAAGAGCACCTTGGAGAGATCGAACGGGACGTCGAGATAATTATCGCGGAACGTGTTGTTCTGCTCCGGATCCAAGGTCTCCAGCAGCGCCGACGCCGGATCGCCGCGGAAGTCGCGCCCCAGCTTGTCCACCTCGTCCAGCATGATCACCGGGTCGTTGGTTTCCGCTCGGCGAATGCTCTGGATGATCTGGCCCGGCAATGCGCCGATATAGGTCCGGCGATGGCCGCGGATCTCCGCCTCGTCGTGCATGCCGCCCAGCGAGACGCGTTGGAACTTACGCCCCAGCGCCCGCGCAATCGACCTTCCCAGGCTGGTTTTGCCCACTCCCGGCGGGCCCACAAAGCAAAGAATGGGCCCCTTCATATCCGGCTTGAGCTCGAGCACGCTCAGGTAATCGAGGACGCGATCCTTTACCTTCTTCAGCTCGTAGTGATCCTCATCGAGAATCTCCTGCGCCTTCACGATATCGACCTTCGAGGCCGAGCTCTTGTTCCAGGGCAGTACGGCGAGCCACTCGATGTAGTTGCGGGTGAGCCCGTAATCGGCGGCCATGGGCGACATGCGCTGCAGCCGCGCCAGCTCCTTCAAGGCTTCTTTCTTCACATCCTCCGGCATGCCCGCGGCTTCAATCTTCTGGCGCAGGTCTTCCACATCGCGCTGGCCCTCGTCCTGCTCGCCCAGCTCCTTCTGGATGGCCTTCATCTGCTCGCGCAGGTAGTAGTCGCGCTGCGACTGCTGCACCTGGTCCTGTACTTCAGTCTGGATCTTGGTGCGCAACTGCTGCACCTCGATCTCCTTCACCAGCAGCTTATTCAGCAGTTCCAGCCGGTCCACCACGCTCGATGCTTCCAGCAACAGCTGCTTGTCGTCCGTGGTCAGGAAGGGGAGGGAAGACGCCACAAAGTCCACCAGGCGGGCAGGCTCTTCAATGTTTGCCGCGATGGTCCGCAATTCGTCAGAGAGCGTGGGCGACTCGGAGACGATCTGCTGGAACTGGCCGATCACGTTACGCACCAGCGCCTCGAACTCGGCAGTGGTCGCCGGCGCCACGTCCTCCAGCGTCTCCACTTCCGCCATCATAAACGGTTCAGACTGGATAAAGCGCACCAACCGAACACGGCTCACGCCTTCGGTGAATACAAAACGGCTCTGGTTGGGCATGCGCACAACTTTGTGCACGGTGGCCAGGGTGCCGACATGATGCAGATCGGTAGGTTTGGGCGTGTCCAGGCGCGCATCCAATTGCGCCGCGACCACAATCGCCCGCTCCTCGCCTAGCGATTCAATCAACTGGATCGAGCTTTCCCGGCCCACAGTCAAAGGCAGGACCGCGTGAGGAAACAAGACCGTATCGCGAACCGGCAAAATCGGAATGATGCGCGTTGCGGGTGCGCTTTTCGGTGTGGGCTTCGGAGGAGTGTGAAGCTGGATGGTTTGACATTGAGTGTCCCCGTATCAACTTTTCTATCATTAGATCATTCAGAAAGGGAAAAGTTGCAAGTTTGGCCCTCCCGGCGCTTCTCCTACACTCTCCCTGAAACATGTCCTACGTCCCCGCGCGTCCCCGGGTTCCATGCCCTCTTAAAGGGCTTCTATTTGAATGGCTTACGAGACGTATAAACGCGGTCTGAATCCCTGTAAGCGACCGGTACCAGCGCGTCGCCCGGCCTTAGCTCAAGCCAGCCATCCCACCGGTCTATCGGCCAAAAATCCATGAAGGTGAGGGGTAGCGGCTCTCGTGCGAAGGCCACGGCACTCGATCGGTCATCAATTCGGGCGTGCAAACACCGAACGCAAGCGACCCATCGACGAAGAGGAAGAACGATTGACTGCGCCGAGAAGGTCGGTGTAGCGTGCCCCATCGTTTTTGTCCGCCGCGGCGAAAAAAAGGATGGGAAAGCAAAAAGCCTGGACGCATCGATCCTCGAACCGGCTCGTCGCCCCGCTTGATGGCCGACTCGATGTGTTCCCACACCTCGTCCGGCGGTTCCACGCTGGGAAACAATTGCCGTGCCGCGTCGGCGATGGTTTTCAAATCGGCCAGCAGGGCGCGGCAGTCTGCGCAGTCTTTCAGGTGAGGATGCGCAGCTGAGATCCTCTCCTGAACCGATCAACTCGGCCATTCGATCTTGAAATTCGACGCAGCTCATTTTGCTCAGAGTTGTCGTTCATGGCCGCGCCTCCTGGCGGTTTTGGGCGCGCAGGGCGTCGCGCAGCTTCAAGCGCGCCTTGTGCAATTGCGACTTGCTGTTGCCAATCGAACAATCCAGCATAGATGCAATCTCATTATGCTCAAAACCCTCCACATCGTGAAGGATAAAAATGAGCCGATATCCGGCCGGGAGATCGGCAATCGCGTGCTCCAAAACCAGGCGGTCGATGGTTCCCGTGAGCATCAGATCGGGAGCGCCAAAGCTGCGGCTGGGACCCTCCTCAGGATTCGGCTCCATGGCTTCATCCAGAGAAATCAGCGACAGACCCTTCTTGCGCAGTTGCATCAAAACTACATTGATGGCCAGTCGGTGCAGCCATGTGGAAAAGGCCGAGTCCCCGCGAAACGTGGCAATCTTGCGATGCAGCTGCAGGAAAGCTTCCTGCGTCAAATCCTCGGCTTCGGCCACGTTCCCCACCATGCGCAGGCAAAGCGAGTAGATGCGCCGCTTGTGCAGGGCATAGAGATGGGCGAAGGCCTGATGATCGCCGGCCTGAGCCCGCGCCAGTATCTCGGCGTCGGCCGAGTTGGGCGGCTGGGTTGCCGTGGACTTGGCGGCCACTGTTCCTTCAGCAGCTGCCTCGCCGCCGTTGGCACGGTTGCGCTGGGGCGATTGAGTCGAAGTAGGGGCGTCGGACATGATTTTCCTTGGGAGCTGCTCGTTAAAAGCTTCGATGCACAATTACGATGCCGGAGATAACCAATTTTGAAATTTTGTCCCTGATTCCGGCACGGCTTGGGGGAGTTCGCGGTCCAACAACTTGAAAGAATTCAAACCTCGCGCCGCTGCTCAGGTTTTGCCGCAGCTTCTTTCCTCGTTAGTATAAGGGGAAGTATCTGGGTTGACTGACCATCGACGAGAATCGACTACAGCCGATACCTTGCGACATTGCGCGGTGATCCTCTTTGGCCTTGATTTGACATTCGGTTACCCCGCGTCTCTTAAAGATATGGTCTTGCGGACAAAGCCGGAAGAACGGCGTGGTGCTTACCTGGCTCCCCGATGCAGGCTGTGTTCTATCCCAATCGAACGGCAACGCCGGGCCACGCGCCCGGTACGCGCCGGAGTCCTGTTCGCTTCCTTGCTTCTGGTTGCCGGCCTGGTTGGCGGCACGAGTTTGCGCAACGGTTGGTGCCAGGCGCCTGCACCGTCCACGGTGTCTGCCGAGCCCGCTCCCGTAGTCGGCAACGCGCAAAGCGCAACGTCCTCCGGGCCGTCGACTTCCGAGCCCTCGGTCCATCCCGTTCAAGCGCCCAGTTCCGTTCTCGCATGGGAGGGCCTGCGAGTTCGCAGCATTGCTTTCGAGGGCGTTCCTGCCGATCAACTGAAGCCCCTTGCCGGCAACCTGCCCCAGGCTGAAGGAGCGCCGCTGACCGAGGATAACCTGAAACGCAGCTTGCGCCAGCTGTATGCCACCGGCCTCTACGACACCATTGAGGTCCATGGCACGCGCCAGGCTGACGGCGTAGCTCTGGTTTTTGCCGGGACGCCACGCACCTTTATCGGGAGCGTGGGCGTGGACGGCGCTGCCGGCGCCACTATGAATATGCAATTGCAGCGAGCCAGCCAGCTGAATACGGGTACGCGCCTGACCCAGGAAAAGATGGCGCGCGCCGCGCAGCAGATGCATTCCATGCTCAAGCAGAACGGCTATTTCGAAGCCGCCATCACACATACCATTACCGCGCGTCCTCAGGAACAGCTCGCCGACATTGCGTTTCGCGTGGTTTCGGGACCGCGTGCGCGCGTGGGCAGGGTCACGGTCACGGGTGATTCCGGCATGACCGTAGACGAGTTCCGCCAGCACGCGCATCTCTGGAAAATCGCGCACGTCGATCACGACACCGTGAATCGCGCGCTCGATGGCGTGTTGCGCTTCTATCAGAAACAAGATCGCCTCGAGGCCGAAGTCAAGCTCGAATCCGCGGCCTACGACCAGGCTGCAAAGGCGGTCAACTATCAATTCTCCGCGAATCGTGGCCCCGTGGTGCGCGTCCAGGTGCATGGCGCAAGCATCGATGCCGAGCGCATCAAACACGTCATCCCCATTTATCAGGAAGGCAGTGTCGACGAAGACCTTCTCAACGAAGGCAATCGCCGCTTGCGCGACTACTTTCAGCGACTGGGCTACTTCGACGCCCGCGTCAGTCATGAACAGCAAACCGCGGGTCACGAGCAGCAAACTGCCGGCCCCGACGAAGTAACCATTCTTTACACCGTGCAGTTGGGGTCGCGGCGTCGCGTGCAACAAGTCTCAATCACCGGGAACCATTATTTTTCCACGGCCACGCTCATGGATCTGATCAGCGTTCATGCCGCCGATGTGCTTGACCCTCACGGCCTCTACAGTCAGGCGCTGGTCTCCGCCGACATCGGCGCTCTCGAAAGCGTGTATCGCAACAACGGTTTTTCTCAGGTGAAGGTCACGTCCGAAACCAGCACTCCTGAGACCGCGGATAATTCCCAGAGCGGCGCGCCGCCGCCACAGGCCGGCACTGCGCCCCTCAAAGTCGTCTACCGTATCGCGGAGGGCCGGCAGCTTCGCGTTGGCAGCCTTGAGTTGCAGGGCAACGACCACGTCCCCACGGCAACTTTGACCGCGCTGCTCAACACTACGCCGGGCCAGATGCTATCGCCTCTCAATCTGGCAGGCGACCACGATGCGTTGGTCACGGCGTACTTGAGCCGCGGCTTTGACCAGGCGACCGTGAACGTGACGCAGCAACCCGAGCCCGCCGATCCCGGCAAGGTCGATGTAGTCTTCCATGTCGACGAGGGAACGCAGACCTTTATCCGCGACGTGCTGTTGACGGGCCTCGAAGACACGCGCCCGCAAACGGTGGCGCGCGCCATCACCGTTCATCCCGGCGATGCGCTCAATCAAAATGCGCTCGCCACGACGCAAAGTAATCTGTACGCCTTCGCGCTCTTCAATGAGGTAGACACAGCGGTCGTGAATCCCGACCGGCGACGCGCCCCAGAAAACCGTGCTTATCCAGGCCATCGAAGCGCGGCGCTGGACGTTGACCTACGGCTTCGGTTTTGAGGCGCAAACCGGACAGCCGCAGAACCACTGCTCGGGCGCCTTCGCTGCCGGAGTCGCCTGCAATCCTAACGGAAAAACCGGCGTCAGCCCGCGCGTGCTGGCCGCGATCACGCGCAACGGACTCTTCGGCCGCGATCAATCGGCCTCGATGCGCGGCACCTACGGCTTGCTCGAGCAAAGCATTGGCTTGCTCTATCAGGTTCCGCACCTCGAGGGCGATCCCAACTTCGGCCTCGCCTTCTCCGGCGGCTACGCCAACAGCGAAGACGTATCGACCTACGTTGCTTCGCGCCTCGAAGGCGCATTCCGCGGGACCGAAAACTTCAACCATCCCGGCTCATGGCTCTCCCGGGCCAACACCTTCATCTACGAAATCGACTTCCGCAGAGTGAAAGTGGCTGCCAGCAGCTTGCAGGTTTTTCCCGGAGAAATCTCCGAGCTCTCCACGGCCACGCGCGTGGGCGGTCCGGCATTCACCTGGATTCGTGACACGCGCGACGTAGCCCTGGATGCGCACCGCGGCACTTACACCAGCTTTCAGGAATTTCTTTCCGACCGGCTTTCCGGCGCCCAGGCCGAGTTCAACCGCATCGATGTTTCGAATTCCAGCTACTACAGCTTCGACAAGAACCGTTTCGTGGTGGCGCGCAACACGCGCTACGGGCAGATTCGCGCCTTCGGCAACGGTTCGAGCGAGTTGATTCCGCTGCCCGAGCGGCTCTATGCCGGCGGTCCGGTTTCGCTGCGCGGCTTCTCGCAGAACGCCGCCGGGCCGCGCGATCCTGAAACCGGCTACCAGATCGGCGGCGCGGGAGCCTTGATCAACAACACCGAATTGCGTCTGCCGCCGCCCACCCTGCCCTGGTTCGGCAATACCGTGAGCTTCGTCATTTTTCACGACATGGGCAACGTGTTTACCAATGCCGGCGATGCATGGCGCAGCATCTTTCGCACGCGTCAGCCCGACAGCGCCGCCTGCAGAAGCGCGGTTGCCGATCCGTCCCAATACTCCAACCCCAACTACAAAGGCTACACACCAGGCGGTCCCACCACCTCAACCGGCGTGCAGGGCGTGTGCAGTTTCAACGATTTCTCGCACGCGCTGGGCGCAGGTTTGCGCTACCATACGCCGGTCGGTCCCATTCGCTTCGACTTCAGCTACAACCTCAATCCACCCATCTACCCGGTGAATATCAATTACTCGATCCCCAACACTGCAGGGAGCAATATTCCGGGCTACGTGACGGATCCATACCTCGGTCAGTCGCCGCACATCAACTTCTTTTTCAGCCTGGGGCAGGCCTTCTGATGCGTAGATCGGTTCCAATTCGAATCGCTTTCTCCTGTCGGATGGCCGTCGATCGCGCCCACCAAAGATTTGTCATCCTGAGCGGAGCGTGGCGCGCTTTCCCGCCACGCGGAGTCGAAGGACCTGCGGTTGCTTTTCTACGGCACGCAGCGGCAAAATTTCTTGTCCTCGCGCTGCTACTTTCCGCACTACCAACATTCACTGCCCAACAACCGGGCCCCTCATCCGCGTCGCCCGTCGTCCTCGATCGCGCCGTCGCCGTAGTCAATAAGCACGTCATCCTGGCCAGCGACCTCGACGACGAGATCCGCCTCTCCGTTCTCGATCCCAACACCGTCCTCCAGGTCGAGATCACGCGGCAGCAGGCGCTCGATCAACTGATCAGCCGCGCGCTCATCGAGCAGCAGATCCGCCAGCAGGACATCGAAGCCATCGAGCCCCCGCAGTCGGAAGTCGATGCGCGCCTGCATGAGATCCGCACAGAACTGCCCGTCTGCGCCCGCCAAAACTGCGCCTCCGATGCGGGATGGAAGGCGTTTCTCGCGGCGCATGGGCTCACTGCGGAGCGCGTCGAGTCCTATCTCCGCTACCGGCTGGAGATTCTGCGCTTCATTGAGCAGCGCTTCCGGCAGGGCATTCAAATCTCTCCGCAGCAAATTGAAACCTACTATCACGACACGCTGATGCCGCAGTACGCACCCGGCGAAACCATTCCGCCGCTGGCTCAGGTAGCGCCGCGCATTCAGGAAATCCTGTTGCAGCAACAAGTCAATCAACTGTTCGACAATTGGCTCACCGACCTGCGCCGGCAGGGCGATGTGGAAGTGCTGGACTCCGATCTTGCCCCGCAACTTGCCCCCGCGCCTGCTCCGCAACCCGCGCCGGCAGCGGCAACGCCAGCCAGTCCGAGCGGCAAGGAGGGAGGTAGCCGATGAGCGAACTTAACGACAAGCCCATTACTGGCGAAGACCTTCCCCGCAGCCACGGCCGCACCGCACCGTCCGCAGCCGTCTGCGCCGCTTCTTCCTGCGCCATCTTCCGCTCGCCGTTGCGAGCATCGCTGGTCTTCCTGGTGGTTTTGGCCGTCGGCCTCTATTTTGTGGCCAGCTCTTCGGCGTTTGAAAACGTGGTGCGCAAGCGCCTCATCGCGTCAACTCGAAGAACTCACCGGCGGCCGGGCCGAGATTGCATCTTTCCACTGGCGTCTGCTCCATTTTGAAGCGGAGGCCGACGGAGTCGTCATTCACGGTCTTGAAGATCCCGGCGAAGCGCCCTACGCGAGAATCGAGCGTCTGCGCGTGGTTTTAAGCCTGCGCAATCTTTTCAGCCCCAGCGTTCGCCTGCGCAGCCTGGAGATCGACCGGCCCAGCCTCCACTTCATCGTCTATCCCGACGGATCCACGAATCAGCCACATCCGCGCCAGCCGCAGCACCTCGTCAAATCCGGCGATGGAGACTCTGTTCGAGATGCATGCCGGCCGCATCACGGTCGAACAGGGCAACTTCCACTACGACTTCCGCAATGCGAGCTTCGACTATCAGAACCGGAACGCGCCGCTCGATTTTCAGGCCAACGATGCTTCGCTCGTGATGCGCTATCGTCTCCGCGCACGTTCCGTACGCCCGCGTCCTATCGCATCGAGGCGGGCGTCACCGATCTCAATCTTCGCCCGCTCCGTGCCGCGCAATCCGCTGCCGGTACACGGAGCCCTGCAGGCCACGCTCGACCTCGAGCACGCGCAGGTGTTTCTGCGCTCCCTGCGCATCACGGCCCAGAGGCGCGGCAGCCCGAGTCACTCTCTTGAAGTCACCGGAGACCTCGAGGACTTTACGCATCCCCAATGGCATGCGCATGTCGTGGGCGATCTGGACTTCCGGCTCCTCGACCCCATCACCGGATTTGGCGATGCGCCCGACGGCCTGGCTCGTCTCGATCTCACCGCCGCCGGCCGGCAAAACGCGTTCCAAATCGACGGCGGCATCCACGTTGACGGCGGCTCATACATCGGCGCGGGCGTCACCGTCACGGGCTTCACGCTCGACACGCGCGTCCACGCCGACAGCAAGCAGTTGCTCCTCACCGGGATCGTCGCCCGCTTACACCAGGGCGGTCAACTCGAGGGCACGGTCGCGCTTGAGCCCTGGCTTCCCAGCGATCCCTCCGCGCACCCGCAGCAGACTTCTCACGCAACTGAATTGTTCTCGTCCGATCGCAATACTCTCGTCCGCACTCCGGTCTGGATCATCCCCGTCAACGGCAAAGTCACCGCCAGCTTCAAGGATGTAGCGCTCGACACAGTGCTCGACATGGTCAGCCCCGCGCCCTACCGGCGTATGGGACTGGACGCCCGCTTGAATGGCCCCGCGGTAGCTGCCTGGACGCACGGCGATGGCAACACCGTCTCGGTCAATGCGCAATTCGGCCTCAGTCCTTCCCGGCAAACTCCCGCCGGCGAAGTGCCCACGACGGGAGCGATCGATGCCACCTATGCGCAACACAACGGCTCGGTCGACTTGCGCAAACTCGAACTTCACCTGCCCCAAAGTGATCTTGAAGCGCATGGCGTACTGGGCGCGTACCCCACCGCGAGCCCTTCTGCGCTCACCGTCGATTTCCATTCGCACAATCTCGCTGAATTTGATACGGCGCTGCGCAGCCTCGGCCTGAAGCGAAACGGGAAAACCGGAGCCGCGGCACTGCCGGTGTCGTTGGCAGGCCAGGCAGATTTTCATGGGATATGGTCCGGCTCGCTGGCCCGCCCGCACATTGCGGGGACTGTCGAAGCCACGCAACTTGCCTTCGAATGGCCCGCCGGCAATTCAGGCCCGCCGCAGTTCGTGCGCTTCGACACCGTCTCGGCATCAGGCCTGTATTCGCCGTCGCAAATCGCCATCCAGCATGCGCAGCTCCAGCGTGGAGCGACGCGCATCGCCCTGAACGGCACGCTTGATGCATCGTCGGGGGCATCCCCGGGGCCGCTCCGGGACGCGAACCGGTATTTGACTCGAACGCCATGCTGCATGCGCACGTTGACGCGGCCAATCTCGAGCTCGCCGACATGCAGCCGCTCGTTACCGCGGCGGGCGGTCCTAATCTTCCCCTCACCGGCGCGTTCAATGCGCGCATCACCGCCGATGGGCCTCTCCATGCGCTCACCGCATCCGGTTCCGCGCAAATGGAGCAAGGCTCGCTCTATGGCGAGCCGGTGTCAGGTTTGCGCGTTCAGGCCGCGCTCGCCGGCCAGGTGCTCAAGCTGACCTCGGCCACCATCAATGTTGCCGGCGGAAACCTCTCCGCATCGGGGAGTTATGACTTCAACGCCGAGCGCTTTCAGCCCGGTCATTTCCAATTCGACGCGCGTGCCGAAAACATCGATATCACCCGCGTCGACTTCGTCCGCAGTCGCAATCTCGATGCCACCGGCAAACTGGCGTTTTCCGTCTCCGGTTCAGGTACGTTGAAAGATCCGCGCCTTGAAGGCCACGCCACGCTCTCTGCGCTAACCTTTGGCGGACAGCGCTTCGGCGCCCTCGAGGTCACCGCGCATTCCGCGGGCCCGCTTCTGGAATACAGTGCCACCACGCAACTCGAGCAAGCCGCACTCACCCTGCACGGGCAAACCACTCTCCGTGACGACTTTCCGACGCACGCGCAACTCGAATTCTCGCGCTTCAATCTCGGCACTCTGCTGCGCATGGCGCACATAGAAGAATTCAATGGCGAGTCAGCGCTGGCCGGCACAGTTTCGGTCGACGGCCCGCTCGCGCATCCCGAGGCAGCTTCAGGGGCGAGGCACAGCTCCGCGACTTGGCGTTCACCATTTCCGGCGTTCCGCTCCAGGGGGGCGGCCTGCATGCCACGTTGGCCGGCGGCCGCATTCATCTCGATCCTTTGCACGTGACCGGCGAGAATACCGATCTGCACGTGCAGGGCGATCTGTCGATCGAGGGCGCCCAGCAACTCGATCTCGCTTCGAGCGGCTCCATCAACCTGAAGCTGGCAGAAACTCTCGACCCCGATCTGACCGCCAGCGGATCGACGACCTTCCAGGTGGAGGCGCACGGTCCTCTGCTCCATCCCAATCTCCAGGGGCGCATCGATTTCCAAAACGGCGCGCTCTCGCTCGAAGATCTGCCCAATGGTCTGAGCCAATTGCACGGCACTCTCGAGTTCAACCAGAACCGGCTGGAAGTGAAAAACCTGACCGCGATGAGTGGCGGCGGCCTGTTGACTGTAGGCGGTTCTCTTGCGTACCAGCACGGCATCTATGCCGACCTGTCGGTGACGGGCAAACAGGTGCACATTCGTTACCCCGAGGGCGTCAGCTCACTGGCCGACGCAACGTTCCACCTGCAGGGCCAGCAAAGCAACCTGTTCCTGAGCGGCAACGTCCTCATCACGCGTTTCTCCGTCAGTCCCGATCTCGACCTGGCGGCTCTCGCCGCCCAGGCCAATGCCTCAATCGGAACTATTGCGCCGCCCGATTCTCCGTCGAATCACGTGCGCCTCGACGTGCACATCGTCTCGTCTCCGCAGCTGAGTTTCCAGAATGCCTTCGCCAAGCTTGCCGGCGACGTGGATCTGAGCCTCCACGGCACGCTGGCTTCGCCCTCGCTTCTGGGCCGCGTCTCCGTCACCGAGGGCAGCGCCTTGATCGCCGGAACCCGCTACGACCTCGAGCGCGGCGACATCACCTTCACCAATCCGGTGCGCATTGAGCCCGTCATCGACCTCAGCGCCACCGCGCACGTTGAAGACTACGATATCTCCCTCGGCCTCCACGGTTCGCCGCAAAAACTCTCGGTCAGTTACCGCAGCGATCCTCCGTTGCCCGAAGCCGACGTGCTCTCGCTCCTGGCTCTGGGCCACACCGCCAGCCAGCAACGCCTCTACACACAACAGCAGGAGCAGGCCATTACCAATCCCACCGACGCCTTGCTCGGCGGAGCTCTCAATGCCTCCGTCAGCAGCCGTGTTCAGAAACTCTTTGGCGCAGGCTCGGTCAAAGTCGATCCCAATTATCTGGGCGCGTTCGGCAACTCCACCTCGCGCATCACGGTGCAGGAGCAGTTCGGCCGCAGCGTCACCCTCACCTACGCCACCGACGTGAATACCACCAGCCAGCAGTTACTCCAGGCTGAAGTGGCCATCAACCGCCACGTCTCGGTGGTCGTGGCCCGCGACGAGTCCGGCGTCTTCTCCATGGTCATCAAGGCCACCCGCCGCTTCCGCTGAAGCATCCGCCAACACCTCGCCAATCGGCAGCTGGGAGCCATCGGGCTTTGCGCAAAGTCGCAAATATACATCTGATTCTAAATAACTTACAAGAGCGCGCACATTCCAGCCGCCAGGTTTCGCTGTCTCCGAACGGAGAGTCGTCGGGATTCGCTGCCTCCACGCAACCCTACAGCGGCGTTCTGTGTCTAAAGAGAGGCGTGCGGGGGACAAGCAGCCCATCAATTCCTGAACCAGAGGGCTGCCCCGGCAAGCTTAAAAAATCGTGAAGGTGGAGGATTCCCCCATGACAAGAACGACAAGGACCACGGATTCCCGCAAGTTACTAGTATTGGCTGCAGCCCTGTTTGCAGTTCTCTTCACCCTTTCGAGCGTTGCATCGGCGGCTGAGCCGCAGGATGTGGCTTCAGCTGTCCACGCCAAGCTCGACAAGTCGCAGTACAAGGATGTCCAGGTTAGAGTGGACGCGAACGGCGTTGCCACCCTCACCGGCACCGTTGGCCTCTATGAATACAAGGCCGATGCCGACAAGAATGTGCATAAAGTGAAAGGCGTCACGGCAGTGCGCAACGACATTCAGGTCGCCGGACCCTCGGTGCCCGACAGCCAGCTGGAGAGAAGCCTCGGAGAAAAGCTGGCCTACGATCGCGTCGGCTACGGCAATGTCTTCGACGCCATCACGTTGCAGGTGCAAAATGGCGTAGTCACTCTGGGCGGCTCCGCGCTCGATTATCCTAGCCGCGACTCCGCGCTCGGAGTCGTCTCAACCACCCCCGGAGTCAAGGATGTAATCGATCAGATCAGCGTCGATCCGGTTTCGCCCATGGATAACCAAATCCGCATCGAGGTGGCGCGCGCTGTCTACGGCTTCCCGTCGCTCAACAGGTACGCCATCGACCCCGCCAAGCCCATTCGCATTGCGGTCCAGAATGGCAATGTGGCGCTTTACGGCGTAGTCGATTCGGAGGCCGACAAGGATGCCGCCTTCATCCGTGCCAACGGCGTCCCCGGGGTCTTCAGCGTGAAGAACTATCTGCAGGTAGCCAATCAGCAAAACGAAAGCAAGAAATAAAGCCGAGACCCACGAGATGAAGCGGATGTAGCGCCGGTCTCCTGACCGGCTGTACTGACGGCGTCCCCGCCGCCAGTAACAATGTGCGGGTCAAAAGATCTGCATAGCGGCCAGCCTGGAGGCCAGCGCTACCTGCAGCACTCCGATCGAACGCTTCCAAACTCCTGAAACCAATCCGGCCTCTTCTGCGTAGAATGCCAATGTAAGCCCTTCAGGGAAATCTTGAGCACAACAGATCCCTGCAACGAGGAGAATCATTGGAGCCGGACAACCAGCCCCCTTCCGCGACCACGCCCGTCCCAATCCACGCGGAGCCCATTCTGAGCCCAGCCCCGGTCGGGCCCCCTTCCCCTGCCCAGCCGGCTACCGAACACGAGCCATACCACGGCCTGAGCGGGATCTTCATCGGCCCCCAGGGCCTCCGCGCCGGCTGGTCGGTGTTGATCTTTGTGGTTTTGACCTTTCTCTTCATGCGAGTGCTGGGCACAGCCGTTTTCATGTTCGTCCAAAAAGTTCTTCACATCAAGACGAGTGGTTTCACTGCAACTTCGGCCACCATCGGGGGTTTGATCGAGGTCTTGGCGATCCTGGCGGCAGGCGCCGTCGCGTCTCTTATCGAGCGCCGCCGCATCCCGGATTACAACCTTGCTGGGCCGCGGCTGCTGCAGCATTTTCTCTTCGGCCTGGCAGCCGGTTTTGTTGCGCTTTCTGCGCTCATAGGAATGCTTGCGGCTGGCGGCTGGTTGCACTTCGGCCCGATCGCGCTGTCTGGCACGCAAGTCTTCTCCTTCGCCGTGCTTTGGGGCGTTGCGTTTCTTCTCACGGCCCTTTTTGAGGAGGGAAGCTTCCGCTGCTACCTGCAGTTCACCTTCACCCGCGGCCTCAATTTCTGGTGGGCTTTGGGCGTTGTCGCGGTAACCTGCGCCTATCTGGCAATCTTCGTCGGGGGCAGCGCCTCGTGGGGCGTCTACGCCATCGCTTTGCTGGGCCTTTTTCCTTGTATTGCACTACTCCAAAGGGCTGCCCCACGCAGTGGTTTCTGGTACGCGGCGTGGGTCACATCCACTCTGTTCGGGTTCATCCATGTCAGCAACCCCAATGAAGCCTGGATCGGTATCTTCGGTGCCGCCTTCATCGGCTTTGTCTTCTGTGTAAGCGTGCGGGTAACAGGCTCGGCCTGGTGGGCCATCGGTTGCCATGCCGCCTGGGACTGGGGCGAGACGTATTTCTACGGAACCGCCGATAGCGGAATCAGTCCGCAAGGAAGCTACCTCACCAGCAGCCCGGCGGGCAATCCCTTGTGGAGTGGGGGCGCCGTCGGCCCGGAAGGCAGTTTGCTGGTGCTTGGTGCACTCCTATTTCTCTTGGCTTTGGTTCTACTTTACGGTCGTTTGAGCGCTCGTGCCACCCCTGCCGCCGCGTAAAGTACAAGTCGTGATCCGTGGGACGCGAACTGCAAATCACATACTGACAACTGACCACTGCTCTTGTGCAACGAAATTTTGAGACACGACACTGGCGCCGGACCCCAGTGTTGTGTAGCGCCGGCCTCCTGACCGGCTGTACTGGCGGCATCGCCGCCGCCAGTAGCAATGTGCGCGTTAAGAGATCTGCATAGCGGCCGGCTTCGGGACCAGCGCTACCAGCTGCACTCCGATCCAACGCTTCGAAACTTCTGAAACCAATCCGGCCTCTTCTGCGTAGAATGCCAATGTAAGCCCTTCAGGGAAATCTTGAGCACAACAGATCCCTGCAACGAGGAGAATCATTGGAGCCGGAGAACCAGCCCCCTTCCACGGCAGCGCCCGACGCAAACCTCACTGAACCTGTTCTGACCCCGGCCCCCGCGGCACCAACCTTCGCCGAACCCGCTCCTTCTGAGGAGCACTATCGCGACCTGCGCTGGATCTTCATCGGCCCCCAGGGCCTCCGCGCCGGCTGGTCGGTGATTGCGTTTTTTATCCTTTTCAGATATCTCGGCAAAGGCGCTGGCACCGTGCTGTTGAGTGCCCATCTGCTCGGCGGCAGCGCAGACGATTTCTCGCCTTGGCCTGCGTTCTTCGGTAAAGCAGGAGGCCTGCTCGCGCTCCTCATCGCGGTCGTCATCGTGGGCCTGCTTGAGGGCCGCCGGATTCCGGCGTATAACCTCACCGGCCCGCGGCGGCCGCAGCATTTCTTCTTCGGCCTCGCCGCCGGTTTTCTTGCCCTTTCCGCGCTGGTTGGGACCTTGGCGGCCGGCGGCTGGCTCCAATTCGGCCCTGTCGCGCTCTCTGGAGCGGCCATCTTCCGCTTCGGCCTGTTATGGGGCTGTATTTTTCTTATTGTGGCCTGTTACGAGGAGGGCATGTGCCGCTGCTATCTGCTCTTCACCCTCACTCGCGGCATCAACTACTGGTGGGCGCTGGCCGCCTGCGCGTTCCTCTACGCGCGCCTGGCGATGAGACATCACCTCGGCGGAAATGCATGGGGCGTATATGCCGCCATTCTTATCGGCCTTATCCCCTGCTACGTCCTCTACCGAAGGCCTGCTCCACGCAGTGGTGGTTTTTGGTGTGCCGCGTGGGTTACGTCAGCCTACTTCGGTTTTATGCACTTGTCCAACCCGGGCGAAACCTGGATCGGCATTTTTGCCGCCGCTTTTATCGGGTTCGTTTTTTGCGTGAGCGTGCGCGTAACAGGCTCGGCCTGGTGGGCCATAGGTTGCCATGCCGGCTGGGACTGGGCCGAAACGTATTTCTACGGAACCGCCGATAGCGGACTCAGTCCGCAAGGCAGCTACCTTACCAGCAGGCCGGCGGGCAATCCCTTGTGGAGCGGAGGCGCCGTCGGCCCGGAAGGCAGTTTGCTGGTGCTGGGTGCGCTTCTTTTTCTCTTGGCTTTGGTTCTGATCTACGGCCGGTGGAGCGCTCGTTTGCAAAGTGCGCCGCAAGCGGTCATGCCTCTGCCGTAAACCCCAATCTCGGTCGCGCGGCCAGCGTATCCTGAATTTGGCCAATGTCCGATTCGTCTTCATCCGCCATCCCTGCGCCGCAAGCCGCGCCCCGCCGGCGCCGCAAACGCCGCTGGCCGCGCATATTGATTTGGACCATCGCCGCTTTCTTGATCCTCCTGCTACTCGCCGCCGGCGCAGCCGTGCTGTGGCTCCGCGCAGTAACCAAAGCCGCCCTGCCCCAGCTCGACGGCGACATCCATCTTGACGCCTTCGCCGCGCCCGTCTTGTCTGCCCCGGTGATCGTCCGCCGCGACGCCCACGGCGTACCCCACATCGAGGCCACGACGCAAGACGATCTCTTTGTCGCCCAGGGCTACGTCACCGCCCAGGACCGCCTGTGGCAAATGGACGCTTCCCGCCGCGCCGCCAACGGCAACCTGGCAGAGATTCTGGGCTCAAAGCTCGTCACCAACGACAAGACGCAACGCGTGTTGCAAATTCGCCTCACAGCCCAACGCATCTACAACCATCTTTCGCCCGCCGACCACGCGCGCCTCGACGACTATGCCCGCGGCGTGAACCTCTACATCGCGCAGTGCGAAAAATCCAACACCCTTCCCCCTGAATTCCGGCTGCTCGGGTACCATCCGCAAGCCTGGACCGGTGCGGATTCCGTGAGCGTGGGCCTGATGATGGTCGAAACCCTCGACTCGCGCATGACCACCAAGATCACGCGCGCCCACGTTGAGGCCAAGCTCCAGGACAATCCGCAACTCGCCCCGCAGCTCATCGCCGATCTATATCCAGTCGGCTCCTGGCGCGATCATCCGCCCACCGGCATCAAGGTCGATCTCAGCGCCCCGCAACCCCAGTTGCCGCCCTCAAAGAATGAAGATGACGACGACGAAAATACCGAGGCCCGCATCGCGCCCAGTCCGGCCTTGTCTCAGCTCGCGTCAAAAACCGAATGGGACGCGCCGGAAGATCCAGCTGCGATGCTGGCTCTCAGGGGAATTACGAGTTGCGAGAACTGTGCCGTCGGCTCCAATAACTGGGTGGTCGCCGGCAGCCGCACTGCAAGCGGCAAGCCGCTGCTCTCGAACGATATGCACCTTACCCTGCGCGTGCCTGACACCTGGTACATGGCCGACCTGAGCGGGCCCGGATTTCACGCCGCTGGCGTTACGCTTCCCGGCTTTCCCTTCGTCATCGCCGGCCACAACGTGCACGTCGCCTGGGGATTCACCGCGCTCTACGCCGACGTGCAGGATCTCTACACCGAGAAGCTCGACGGCAAGGGCAACTATGAAGGCAACGACGCCCAATGGCATCCGCTCACCGTCGATCGCGAAACCATCCACGTGCGCGGCGGCCGCGATGTCGTCGTTGACGTCGAATCCACCGCGCACGGGCCTTTGCTCAACCCGCTTCTGTCATCCGGTGATCCGCCCGTCGCTCTCAAGTGGACTCTCTACGATCCCACGTTCAATGCGCTCCCGCTTTACGAGATGGACACCGCGTCGAACTGGACGGAGTTTTCCGCCGCGCTCGAACAATGGAGCTGGCCCACGCAGAACCTCGTCTACTCCGACGATCAGGGCCACACCGCTTATCACGCCGTTGGTATGGTGCCGATGCGGCCGGCCGGCCTGTCCGCCATGCCTGTCTCCGGCAACGCGCACGAGTGGCAAGGCTACATCCCCTTCGACCAGATGCCCAACGTCTTCGATCCACCGTCAGGTTTTCTGGCCACTGCCAACTCCCGCGTAACCACCGACAATTCGCCCTACCCGCTCACCAACGACTGGGCTGATCCCTACCGCATCGAACGCATCTACAAATCACTGGACGGCCGCGATCAGCTCACCCCCGCCGACATGCTCGCCGTGCAGACCGACATCTACAGCGAGGTCGATCAGGAGATGGGCCATCGCTTCGCCTACGCCATCGACCACACCCCTGGCCCCGACGGTAACGGCGATCCCGCGCTGCGCAAGGCCGCCGACCTGATGCGCAGTTGGGACGGCCGCCTCACCACCGATTCCGCAGCCGCTTCAATCGTCACCCAGACCCGCTTTGCATTGTGGCCTATGATCCTCGAGCCCAAACTGGGCAAGCTCGCCTCCGACTATCATTGGAGCGAGTCGAATTTTGCTCTGGAAGAGATCGTGATGCACGCCAAGCCCGAGTGGCTTCCCAAGGAATACAAGAACTGGGACGCGCTGCTCACCGCGGCCGTGCGCAAAGGCATGCGCGACGGAAAAGCACCCGCCGATGTGGACCAATGGACCTATGGAAGCTGGCACGTCGTCGATATCGAGCATCCGCTGGCCGCGTTTCTGCCCCTTATCGGCCGCATAGCCGGAACCGGGCCCCAGCCGCAAAGCGGCGACGGCGTCACTGTGAAACAGGTTGGCCGCACCCTGGGCCCGTCGCAGCGCTTCACCATGGACTGGAGCAACATCGACGGCATCGACAGAGAACATCGTGCTCGGCGAGAGCGGCAACCCGCTCAGCCCGTATTTCCGCGATCAGTGGAACGACTGGTACAACGGAACCACCTTCGCGCTGCCCTTCACCCCGGCCGCGGTTGCCGCCCAAACCCGTCACACGTTGCGCTTGCTGCCATGAAAGAACAGGGACCAAGGGAACCAGGGAACAAGGGAACAAGCGACCGCGCGCCCGCCGCAGCTGCGCTACCACTCCGGTCCCGCGATCGTTTTTCTCGCCGCATTCGTCGCCATCGTCCCGCAACTCATCCGCGGCAACTCCTGCGGCCACGACTTCGACGTCCACCTCGTCTCCTGGCTCGATTGCGTGAACGCATGGCATCACGGCATTCTTTATCCGCACTGGGCTCCCAGCCCCAACTACGGCGCCGGCGAGCCGCGCTTCGTCTTCTATCCGCCGCTCACCTGGATGCTGGGCGCAGCGCTCGGCCTCATCCTGGGCTGGCATCTCGCGCCCATCGCGCTCACGTTTCTCACCCTGGCCGCAACCGGCCTGGCCACGCGTGCCCTCGCACTTGAAGCCCTCGACGATCTCCCCGCTACGCTGGCCGGATGCGCCTCTCTTTTCTCCTTGTTCACGCTCTTCACCGCCTACGAGCGCTCCGCCTTCCCTGAGTTTGCCGGCGGCTTCTGGCTTCCCCTCATCGTGCTCTTCGTGATGCGCGATCGGCGTCACGCGACGTCACTTTTCTGCCGCGCCTTCAACGGTTCCACCGCGCCTCTTGCCCTCGCACTCGCCGGCGCGTGGCTCTCGAACCTTCCCCTGGGCGTAATGGCCGGTTATCTGCTGGCCGGCGTCGCGCTGCTCTGGGCCTTGCGTCACGAAATCCGTGGGCGCCGCTGCTTCGCGCCGCGCTCGCGGCAGTCGCTGGGTCTCGGCCTCGCCGCCATCTACTGGCTTCCCGCAGCATTCGAGCGCAATTGGGTCGATATCAAACAGGCCACCCAGGATCCCGGCTACAACTTCGAGAACAACTGGCTCTTCGCGCACAGCACCAACCCGTTGCTCGCGCTGCACGACGCCATTCTGCATCAGGTTTCGTGGATCGCCGTCTCCATGATCGCCATAGCAGTCGCCGGCATCGCGATCAGTTGGCTCCGCGGCACGCTCCCCACAGCCAAATCCGCCGCCTCGCGTCTCTGGTGGATTCCGCTGGCCGCCATTCCCGTTGTGGTCTGCTTCTTTCTGTTCCCCATCTCGCGACCGCTCTGGCTTCTGCTGCCCGAGATGCGTTTTCTGCAATATCCCTGGCGCTGGCTCGAGGCGGTGGAAGCGCCCATGGCCATTTTTGTTGTCACTGCAATCTGGCCCTCAGGCCGGCGCGCTCGCGTCGCCGTGCTTGTCGTCTGCGCCGCTGTTTTCGTTGCCTCGACGATCTACGCGGCGAAGGCTTTCTTCCAGGTCTGCTACCCCGAAGACACCGTCGCCTCGGTGCTCTTCGATTACCGTGTCGGCGCGGGCTTTGAAGGCATGTACGAGTACGAGCCTCCCGGCGGCGACGACTCCAGCATCGCCACCGGCCTTCCCGACGCCTGCCTTGTAAGCGATCCCTCAATCGTTCTGGGCAAGCCCGATCCCGACGACCCCGACGCTAATCCCATATGGAGCCTCGATCAGGGCAGTTGCCAGGCCACATTCACGACCCTCCACGGCAATCAAACCAACCCTGAGCACCGCGAGATGCGCGCCACAACCTCTCATGCCGGCTATTTGATCCTGCGCCTCGTCAGCTATCCCGCATGGAGCATTCGCGTCAACGGCCAGCTCCAGGCCGCGTTGCCCAAACGCAACGACGGCCTCATCGCCGTGCCCGTTCCGCAAGGCCCCATCGACCTGACCGTCGATTGGACTACCTCGCCCGACGTCGTGGCCGGCCGCTGGGTGAGCGCCATCAGCGTGCTCTTTCTCTTCGCGCTGTGGTGGGTTGAACGACGCCGCGTCTCCATTCGTCTAACATAATAAGAAAGAGCATGCCTGCCGACGTAAAATCGCTGATCCAGGAAGGCGCCGACCTCACTGACCACGCGTTGGAGTCGCTGATTCCATCCGTCGATACGGTTCCGGCTTCGATCCACGGCGCCATGCGCCATTCTGTCTTTGCCGGCGGCAAGCGCCTGCGCCCGGTGTTGGCCATTCAGGCCGGCATCACCATTGCCGGCACGCAGCCCAAAGGAATCGAGCGTCTCGGCGCGGCCCTCGAAATGCTCCACACCTATTCGCTCATCCACGACGATCTGCCCGCCCTCGACAACGACGACCTGCGCCGCGGCAAGCCCACCTGCCACAAAGCCTTCGGCGAAGCCATCGCCATCCTGGCCGGCGATGCGCTGCAAACCCGCGCCTTCGAAGTGCTGGCCGGACTCGACTGCCCGCCCGCCGCTACAGTCCAGATCATCGGCCTCATCGCCAACGCCGTCGGCACTGTCGATGGCATGATCGGCGGCCAGGTGCTCGATATCGAAAGCGAACATCTCAAGCCCACGCCCGAACTCGTCGAAGCCATCCATCGCGCCAAGACCGGCGCTCTCATCCGCGTCAGCGTGGTCTCCGGCGGCGTTTATGCCGGAGCTAACGCCGACGACGTTGCGCGTCTCGATCGCTTCGGTCGCAAGGCCGGCCTGGCCTTTCAGATCGTCGATGACGTGCTCGATAGGACCGTCGATTCGGCGCAGTCTGGGCAAGACCGCGGGCAAGGATCAGGCCACGGAAAAGGCCACCTGGCCAGCCGTCTACGGCATTGAGCAAAGCCTTCGCGACGCCGCGCAACTCATCGACGAAGCCTTCGCCGCGCTCGACCCCTACGGCGCCGCGCCGACGGCCTCAAAGCCGTAGCCCGCTACCTCGTCGACCGCAAAAACTGATCGTGGCGTCAGTATCCACAGGTCGCGAAAAAACTCGCTTGGTAAGAAGTCTTGTATCAGGGCACGAGTTTACTCGCGCCGTAAGTGCGGCAAAATCGCTCGGGCCTTCAGGCCCTGGGTATAACTTCCGGCTGGTCGGTGACTCGCTTCCAATCTATGCCGGTGCAGAATCCTGATCCAAGCCGCAGTGACGGCACCGACGCCACCCCCTTGTCTTTTCTCTCTTCCAGTTCCACTTCCAATAGAAGAGGTTTCCGCAGCGGGGACAACGGAATCGGTTTAACCACACGCCAGCGGCCATTTGTCCCACGAACCATGCTGCGAAGGCTAGAATCAGCGTTCGGCCAGGTAGATCAAACCGAGAATTGGCTTGGGATAGGAATCCGAAGATAACGAGAAGCCAGAACGAATTGAGCGCAATAATGTAGGTTATAAACCGCCGTTTGCGATCCCTCCAGGCCGCCGCATATCGCTCAATTTCACTCGCCTGTGCCATGGGAATTGACTCCGCCGACCTCTATCGCAATCATATGCAAGCGTCGTTGGCGTGTGGTCGCTGATCCGTCGGAGCCGTTTCTTCGAAACACGATGCCAAACTACTTCCCCAGCACCCGGAGCAGCTTCTCGCCCTGCACCGAAAGATCATCCACGGCCGCTTGCGCGCGGCCAAGCATTCCCTGCATCTCCTCAAGGTAGACCGGAAGGGCACTCCACCATTGGCTCACCATTTCCTGCTGATCCAGCATCACCAGCGCGGCACCGGTCATGGCCGTCACCAGGCCAGCGCGCCGCTTGCCCGCAACCAGCAGAGCGCCACTCGCCGCCAGCGTACCCGCTGCAGCAATCCGGACCCAAGCTCATCGATTTGGCCTCGCTGGCGCACGATTCGCCCGCCCAGCTCGATGACTTTGTAAGCGGTACAACCACCATGACCTCTCCTTAGCTTGCCGTCCTCGGCCCGATCATCCTTGAACCCTGTTGCCTAAAGTATCACTCGAAAACCCGGCCCTGCGGCCACAGAATAACTCCGCTCGGCTCCGCCGCCGAAATCGATCAATCCAGGCCGATCAATCCGCCCAACCCATCCATCATCCAGGCCAATCAATCCAGCCCCATCAATCCAGATCGATCTCGCGAAAAGGCTTGCCTTCGTCCGGGAGCGTCCTTCGCCTTGCGCATCGCCTCGGCAAATTTCTTCTCCAGCAGATCGGCCTTGTTCTTCTCCGCGTCCACGCTCTGCCGAAAAATCGACTCCGTCCGCTCCCCGTGCTCGCGCATGGCCTTGGCCGCCGTCTCCAGGTCCTCGAACATGCGCTTGCGCGGCGCCGGCGTGTGGCTCACCACGAGGCCCGTCGCCCCATCGATCTTCAGCATCGCCCCGCAATCCGGGCACGCCACTTCAAACGTCTTGTCTTTGTTCTTAGCCATTTCAACTGGTATTTTATGCGTCCCCTCGCTTTTGATAGCCCACTCTCTGGCAGCACGTCCTTTCGCGCTTCTTGCGACAGCGCGCGAAAAAACTGACAACTGACAACTGAAAACTGTCCTTACGTCACCGGCCCCGGATTGAACAACGCAAACTCATTGTGCAGTCCCCAATGGTCGGCCCAGGTCTTCTTCCTCCCACTGGCGACCTCCAGAATCAAAGAAAAAATCTCCCAGCCCACCTCTTCAACCGTTGCTTCGGCCGTCGCAATCCGCCCCGCGTCAATGTCAATCAGGTCAGGCCAGCGCCGCGCCAACCCACTGTTCGACGCCACCTTGATCACCGGCGCCATGGCCAGCCCGTACGGCGTGCCGCGCCCCGTGGTAAAAATGTGCATGTTCATCGACGCGGCCAGTTGCAGCGTGCCGCAGATGAAGTCGCTGGCCGGCGTGGCCGCAAAAATCAGCCCCTTCTGCGTCACCCGCTCGCCCGGCCCGGCCACGCCCATCAGCGCCGTCGTGCCCGCCTTGGCAATCGACCCCATCGCCTTCTCCACCATGTTGGCCAGGCCGCCCTGCTTGTTGCCCGGAGTGGGATTCGCTCCGCGGTCCGCCCCGCCCTTCCGCAGATACTCGTCGTACCACGCCATCTCGCGGAAAAACTCCCGCGCAATCTCCGGCGTCGCGGCCCGCGCCGTCAGCAGATGGGCCGCATCGCGCACCTCTGTCACTTCAGAAAACATCACCGTCGCGCCCGCGCGCACCAGCAGGTCCGCCGCAAATCCCACCGCGGGATTCGCCGTCACGCCCGAGAACGCATCCGATCCCCCGCACTGCAAACCCACCACCAGGTCCGAAGCCGGGCACGTCACGCGCCTGCGCCGGTTCAGCTGCTCAAGTCGCTTCTCGGCCATCGCCATGATCGTGGCCACAATTTCGCCGAAGCCCTTCGTCGCATCCTGCAGCACCGCGACGGAGGGATCATCGAGCACCGGCAAGGTTCGTACCCGACTCATTCGCGGACATCAGCCGCACCGGCTGCAATTTTTCGCAGCCCAGGCTCACCACCATCAGTTCGCCGCCGAAGTTTGGATGCAGCGCCAGGTTGCGCAGCGTGCGAATCGGAATCTCCGCGCCCGGCGCATCGATGGCCACGCCGCAGCCGTAGGTATGCGTAATGGCGACCACGTCGTCGACATTTGGATAAGCGCGGCAGAATCTCCGCCTTGATGCGCCGCACCGCGTGCTCCACCGTCGGCGCCACGCATTGCACCGTCGTGCTGATGCCAAGAATGTTTTTCGTTCCCACCGAGCCGTCGGCATTGCGAAAGCCCTCGAACGTGTAGCCCTCCAGCGGAGCGAGAGTCCGGGCGGCGCAGTCGCCAGCGGACAATCGTCGAGCGACGGCGCTTCCGGCGCAGTCATCAATCCCTCATGCACCCAACTGCCGCGCGCAATCGCCCGCTTCGCGTACCCAATCGCCACGCCGTAGCGCACAATCGCGTCGCCTTCCGCGATATCGGCCAGCGCCACCTTGTGCGCCTCCGGAACCGCTTCGCGCAGCTCCAGACCCGATGCCAATTTCGTGCCCGCAGGCAATCCGCCCGGAGTCACCACCACGGCGACATTGTCTCGCTCATCGATGCGAATCACGCGGGGTTCGGCGGTTGAGGTCATAAAACTATGCTAGCTCCAAGATTCAATGTGCGCTGTCTACGGTCCGCTGTCCACGAATCGCGACCCACCGTTCACTGTCGCACTAAGCACGGCCGCTTCGGATCGAACTTCCATTCCGGAATCAGAAACTGCATCGCCGTAGCATCGTCGCGCGCGCCCAGACCTTTCGCCTGGTACAACTCATGCGCGCGTTCGATGGCGTCGAGGTCCAGATCGACTCCCAGCCCCGGCCGCATCGGCAACTCAATCGCGCCGTCCTCGATCTCGAGCGGATTGCGCGTCAGGTGCTGGCCATCCTGCCAGATCCAGTGCGTGTCGATCGCCGTAATCTGCTCCGACGGCCGCCGCGGCCACATGCGTCACCATCGCCAGCGAGATGTCGAAATGATTATTCGAGTGCGACCCCCACGTAAGCCCGTTGTCGCGGCAGATCTGCGAAACGCGCACCGCTCCCTGCATGGTCCAGAAGTGCGGATCGGCCAGCGGAATGTCGACCGCGTGCAATTGAATCGCGTGACTCAGCTCGCGCCAGTCCGTCGCAACCATGTTGGTCGCTGTCGGCAGCCCAGTCGCACTGCCGGAAAACTCCGCCATGATCTTCGCGCCCCGAAAATCTACCCTCCGCGCCGCATGGGTCTTCGGCATACGCCAGCACATCCTGCTTGCCCTTGCACAGCGCAATTGCCTCCTGCAGGCTCCATGCGCCGTTGGGGTCGAGCGTGATGCGCGCCTCGGGAAATCTCTCGTGCAGCGCTTCCACAGCCTTCATCTCTTCCGCGCCTGCCAGCACGCCGCCTTTCAATTTGAAGTCATTGAATCCGTACCGCGCCTGCGCCGCCTCAGCCAGCCGCACAATCGCGTCAGATGTCAGCGCCTCCTCATCGCGCAGCCGGAACCAGCCGCTCGCGCTTTCGTCCGCACGCCGGTAGTCGAGACTCGTCTTCCGGCTGTCGCCAACGTAAAAAAGATAACCCAGCACCGGCACGCTCGCGCGCTGCACGCCCTGCTCCAGCAAAGCCGCGAGCGGAACCTCCAGAAACTGGCCGAGCAGGTCGAGCAGCGCCGACTCGATCGCCGTCATCGCGTGAATGGCCACGCGCAAGTCGAACGTCTGTTGCCCGCGCCCCGCCGCGTCTTGATCGCCGAACCGCTCGTGCACAGCGTTAAGAACCGTATCGAAGTAGCGACTCTCGCGTCCCACCACAAGCGGTGCGGCCTCCTCCAGCACGCGGCGGATCTTCTCCCCGCCGGGAACCTCGCCCACGCCGGTCTTTCCCGCCTCGTCGGTGAGCAGAACCAGGTTGCGCGTGAAGTACGGCCCGTGCGCGCCGCTCAGATTCAGCAGCATGCTGTCGCGGCCTGCCACAGGCACAACCCGCATGGCCGTCACCCGCGGCGATCTGCTTCTATCATTGACACTCTTGCTCATCGACTCGATTTCCCGCTCCTGCCACCGCACAACTCAGTGTAGTGCGTCCCTCGCTCCGCCCATCATGTCTGGCCCCGGCGGAAAGCCCGCGTAGCGGGCAAAAGAAGGTAGCCCCAGGCGCAAGCCTGGGGAGAGAAAGCGAAATCCGCAAGACCAGCCCCCGCAGGGGCGTAAGAACAGATGCTTTACAGACCCATCCCCATTCGCATACAAGGTTGAAGACGACGCCAGAGGAAAACCACCCATGAATCGCAGACAGTTCCTCGTATCGAGCGGTGCAGCCGGAGTTCTGGCCTCAACCGGAATCGCGCACACGTCGGCAAGCGCTGCGCCCACCGTGCCACTCGCCGCACAGGCCGAGCGCATGAAGCTCGGCGATCAAACCGCGCCCACCAACGACACGCATCTGAAGTACCTGGCGCGTTACGGCGTGCGCAACATCTGCGGCTATCCGCAAATCGAGGGCGACCGTCTCTACGCCACGGTGGAAGAGCTCAAGCGCATGGTCGACATGGCTGCGAAGTACGGCATCAGCATCGATTGCACCGCGCCGCCGTTTCTCGAGTCGAGCTACATCGACCGCGAAAAGCATCCCGCCATCATGCTCGCCGAGAGCCCGGAGCGCGACCGCGACATCGAACAGTTGCAAATCTTCATCCGCAACTGCGCGCGGGCCGGCGTCCCGTCAATCAAATACAACATGAGCATTCTCGGCGTGCTGCGCATCGGCCGCGTGCCCGGCCGCGGCGACGCGCTTTACCATCAGTGGAAGCTCGCCGAAGCGCATCCTGAAACTCCGCTCACCAAAGCCGGAGTGGTCAGCGGCGACGCCTTCTGGGAGCGCATCACCTACTTTCTCGATCGCGTAATTCCCGTCGCCAACGAGTACAAAATCCGCATGGCCTGTCATCCAGAAGATCCCGGCGTGCCGCCCCAGGGCTATCAGGGCGTCAATCGCGTGCTCGGCACCGTCGACGGCCTCAAAAGGTTCATCACCATTCAGGAGAGCCCCTAGCACGGCCTGAACTTTTGCCAGGGAACCATCTCCGAGGACCTCGAAAATCCCGGCGTCGAAATCTTCGATGTCATCCGCTACTTCGGTACGCGCAAAAAAATCTTCAACGTGCACTTCCGCAACATTCGCGGCCATCGCAACGACTTCATCGAGGTCTATCCCGACGAAGGCGACGTGGATTTTGTCAAAGCCATCCACGTTTACAAAGAGGTTGGTTATCACTACATGCTCATGCCCGACCACGTCCCGCTGGCCGCCGATAATGCCGATCCCCACGACCTACAGTCCTTCGCCTATTGCTACGGCTACATTCGCGGCCTCATTCAATCGGTCTACGAGCAGCCCTGAGCCGCGAAGACGCCCTGAGCCGCGAAGACGCCGTGAGCTGCAGAAGCGCCCCGAGCTGCAGAAGCGCCCCGAGCTGCGGAGACGCCTCGAGGTCGCGGCCTTCCGCTCCGGAGGAGCGGGCGAGAATAGCCCAGGGTGGAGCAGAGCGAAACCCTGGGAACGCGAGCCCCAAACCGTCCCCGTCCCGGAGGGCCGGTCGAATTTCAAGCAGGGTCTTCAACGAGATCGAAGGATCTGCATTTCGTTTTGACGCAAAGCTGGCTCAAAGCTGTGCGTTGTTTCAAGCCGCGGCCCGCATGGTACCGTGAAACCGAAACGTTAAATTGAAAGGATCTGTTTTGATCGCAGCGCGGCAAACCCACGTTCGCTATCTCATCATCGCCATTCTCTTTATCGTCAGTTGCTTCAGCTTTGCTGACCGCTCGGTGCTGTCCCAAGCCGTTTCGGTCATGCCCAAAGATATGGACCTGACGGCGCAGCGCTTGAGCTATCTGCTCTTCGCCTTCGGGTGGGCTTACGCGCTGGGTCAGTTGCCCTCGGGCGGCTTGCTCGACCGCTTCGGATCCAAGCGTGTCTACGGCATCGCCATCATCGGCTGGTCCGTGTGCGCCTTTCTCACCGCGTTCGCCGGCTACTTCGCTGCCAGCGCCGCCTTCACCGCTCTCTTCATTCTCCGCGTGTTCTCCGGCCTGTTCCAATCGCCCGTTTTTCCCGGCAATGGGCGCATCGTCGCCTCGTGGTTTCCCACTTCGGAGCGAGGCCGCGCCTCGGCCATCTTCAATTCCGCGCAATATTTCGCCCTCCCCATATTCGCGCCCATTTTTGGATGGCTGATCCACATCTCCGGCTGGCGCGCCTGTTTCTACTTTCTGGGCGCGCTGGGCCTCGTGCTCGCCGCGGTCTGGTTCACAAACATCTACGGCGTCAAAGAACATCCCAGCATTTCGCAATCGGAGATCGACGCTATCGAGCGCGGCGGCGGCCTGGTCAATACCGACTCCGCCGCAGGCGTGAAGAAGAACACCCTCACCTGGGCCACGGTAAAAAAACTCCTCAGCTATCGCATGCTGGTCGGCGTTTACATCGGCCAGTACTGCATCACCACGCTCACCTGGTTCTTTCTCACCTGGTTCCCGCTTTATCTTTCGCAGGCGCGCCACATGTCGGTTCTAAAAGTCGGCTTCGCCGCCGCCGTGCCTGGCCTGTGCGGAGGAATCGGCGGCATCCTCGGCGGCATCTTTTCCGATCGCTTGCTGCGCCGCGGCCACTCGCTCAGCTTCGCGCGCAAGTTGCCCATCATGGCTGGCATGGCGCTTTCCATGACCATCATCGCCTGCAACTACGCGTCCTCGCAGAGCCTTATGATTCTCTTCATGTCGATTTCGTTCTTCGGCAAAGGCATCGGCGCGCTGGGCTGGACCGTCATCTCTGACACCTCGCCCAAAGGCATGGTTGGCATGAACGGCGCGCTATTCAACCTCTTCGGCAACATCGCCGGCATCACCACGCCGCTCATCATCGGCTATATCGTCCACAAGACCCATTCTTACGATGGCGCCCTCATCTTTGTCGGCCTCATCGCCTTCTGCGCCATCGTCAGCTACGGCCCAATCGTCGGCGAAATCAAGCGCCTCGACTTCGGTACACCGCCGCCGGCCTAAGTACCACCCTCTGGTTGCCCCATCCTTTTTCCGTCGTGCGGACCTCGGCGGAAAAGGGTGGGAGTCGGCGCTTACAATCGCCAAAGGAGACCGAACCCATGCCCGAATGGCCCGGAAACATTCCCCGCAACGCATTCAAGCAGGCGCTTTCTCGCTGCGATCGGCAAGTCGGCCTGTGGTGCAGTATGGCCAGCTCCATGTCGGCCGAAATCCTGGCCGGCGCAGGTTTTGACTGGATCGTTATCGACGGCGAGCACGCGCCCAACGACATCGTCACGCTCTTGCCGCAGTTGCAGGCCATGCGCGGCGGCACGGCGGAGCCCGTCTTCCGCGTGCCTTGGAACGAGCCGGTCATCATCAAGCGGGCGCTCGACGTGGGCGCACGCTCCCTGCTCATTCCTTTTGTGCAGAATGCCGATGAAGCGCGCAAGGCCGTCGCCGCAGCGCGCTATCCGCCGCTCGGCATTCGCGGCGTGGCCGTCGTGCCGCGCGCCAACGACTACGGCCGTGTCCAGAACTATCACCGCAACGCGCATCTCGATACCTGCGTGCTCGTACAGGTCGAAACGAAGACCGCTCTCAAAGAGATCGAGGCCATAGCCGCCGTCGAAGGCGTCGACGGCATCTTCATCGGTCCCAGCGATCTGGCCGCGGACTTCGGCCATCTCGGCAATCCCAAACAATCCAACGTCCAGGCCGCCATCGCCGAGGCTGCAAAACGCATCCGCGCCAAAGGCAAATCCGCAGGCACTCTCAGCGGCAACGCCGACGATGTCGAGGCGCTTTTTGAGTTGGGCTATAACTTCGTCGCCGTGGGCAGCGACGTGGGTATTCTGGCGCGTAACGCGGAGGCCCTGGCGGCGCGATTCCGAAAGAAATAGCGCTGCTCAATTCCCGGTCGCCAAAAAGCGCGGGATCCTTCGACTTCGCTCACGACAGGTTCGGGGCACCCGGTTAACCGAACACAGTCCCGCCCGCCGGCGTCTTTTCCGTCTTCACGTTCATCACGTGATAGATCGCATCTTCCGCACCCACGTTTTTGAACCCATGCAGCTGGTTCGACCCGTTGAAGATGATCGACCCCGGCCCCACGCGAATCCATGTCCCGTTTGAGAGCGTCTCCACCGTGCCTTGGCGAATGATGATCAACTCCTCGTTGGGATGCTTGTGCGGCGGGTGCGGCGACATGCCGGGTTTCAGCGTCGAGACATGAATCTCGAGATTCTCAAGCGTCGCAGTTGGCGTCGAGCACACGGTCCGCGTCGACCCATGTTCGTTCGGCACGTCCGTCAGCGAGTTCCAGTCGAAGACGTGCGAGCCCATCACGGTTGCGGGCTCAGCAAGCGCCAACGCGTCCCCAACAACGGCCGTCGCGGCGAGAGCGGCAAAAAGTTCTCTGCGGTTCATGTCAGTTTTCCTTTTCGAGCGGAGCTCGGATCGAACGCGAAGCCAGAGCCGAGTGCGATCGGCCCGTCTTCGAGCCCGCAGTCCCTTATAACCAATTGCGATGACACACGCAAGCCGGCGGTCGCGCGCAAACAGCAAGGGCTCGCTTTCCGCGAGCCTTTGTCATCGAGGAAAGGGCTGACCGGGATTTTTTTAACGCTGCGCGGTTTGCACCGGCTTCTGCCCACTAGCGGCCGGCGGGTTCACGTGCGCGTTCAGAAAGTCAGTCAGGTCTTCGACATCCTGTTTGGTGCCCACCATCGGCGGCATGAAATGGTGGTACGGCGAATCGGATTTGTACTCATGCAGCATCGTGATAAAGCTCTCGATGTTGGCGCGGTCTCGTCCACTCAGCAACGTGACCAGCGGCCGGTAGCCGTTCAGCGTATGGCACGATCCGCATTCGCCGCGGAAGATTGCCTCGCCGCGCGAGTAGCTGGAGTTCGCGTCGTAGACCCAATTCGAGTGAATCAGGTAGCCCTGCTCATCGATTTTCTGCGCATAAGGCACGCGCACGCCGTTCGAGTACATCCAGTGGCCAATGACAAACGGCTTGCGCAGCATCTCGCGCGAGTATTCGCCCGCGCCCGTCGCCATCAGCGCCAGCAGCAGGATCGCCACCGCGTGCGCGGGATTAAAGTCCACAGGATTGCGGTACGCCAGGTAGTAGGCCGCGACGATAATCGTTGCCGAAGCCATCACTATCAGCAGCGCCATGCGCGTGACGATCGAGAAGGTTCCTGTGCCCATGGTGTCAATGCCCAGTGTGAGCAGCGCGCGCTGCGATTGGGGGACCATCAACAGATACCAGCCAAACAAAAACGGCATGGCCACGAACGACGGCACCAGCCATTTCACGCTCCACTTCACCAGAGACGACTTGAGCCGTGGCTGCGCGCCGCCATCGATGCGGCTCGCGCTGATGAGTGCCCAGATGCCGGCCAGCGAGGCGCACACGCACGAGCGCAACAGTAGGCTCGGCCAGTAAGTGGGATTGAAGAACGCGTTCCAGAACTTGCTGGCCTCATGCCCCGTGCCGGCTACGGCAAGCCACGTGTCGCCCGGCGTGAGCATGAAGGTCAGAATGCCGTTGATAATGATTAGAGTGCATACCGACGCGCCCGCGTACACCCAGCCTACTGCCAGGTGCAGTTTTGCGTCGATCTTGTTCCACGTGTAGTAATACACGGCGGCCGTCGACAGCTCGACCATGAAGAACACCCACTCAATCGCCCAGCCGAAAACGAAATTGTGAATCAACGTGCTGGTGGCTTCAGGGTGCGTCAATCCAATAGCGAACCAGATACCCACCCCGGATACGGTGCCGAAGACACCTGTCAGTACAAGGAAAAACTTCGAGTAGCCCACCAACTCCTTGAGCCAGTCCTCGCGCCCTTCTCGCAGCGCCTTGCGCTCCGCCAGCGGCAGGTAGAGTCCTCCGCCCACGGCAAACTGCGAGATCATGACGTGGAAGACGGCGATGATGCCAATCACCCAGCCCGACCCAAGATAAGGGATGTCCCAAAATGGATAGTTCATTAGCGTTCTTCCTTTAGCGGATGGTCCAATAGCCGATGACAGTCGTCGCCAGCAACGCAAAAACCGCCAGCAGTCCAAAGTAGTGCGCAAGCCGCGCGCGCCTTCCCGAATCCTTGTTCTTGTCGTAGAACGGAATCAGGATCCAGAGCACAATGCCCAACGTGAAGAGCAGCAAGCCCGCAATTTCTCCGGGCTCGCCTTGCAGCCACCTGACCATGCCCAGCAGTTTGAGCATCTCGAATGGACTCATGAAGTACCACTCGGGATGAATGCCCATGGGCGCAGGCGCCAGTGCGTCATATTGTTTTCCTAACGCCCACGGAAACACCGAAGCCAGAAGCGCCAGAACATTCAGCGAAATGATCCACATCGCAATGTCCTTGCGCAGAAAGTTCGGCATAAACGGCATGGATTTGCGCTCTGAGGCCGGCTTGGCCTCTTCGCTCTCAGGCACGGCATTGCCGTAGCGCTGCACCAGCCAAAGATGAAACGCGAGAAGGGGAATGAACAATGCAGGGAGCACCACAACGTGCAGCGCAAAGAAGCGTTGCACGGTAAATTCGGTTACGTCCGGGCCGCCGCGCAACATGTTGGCGATCGCGGTGCCGATCCAAGGAATTGCCACTGGAATCTGCAAGCCAACTTTCGTGGCGAAGTAGCTCAACTCATCCACGGGCAGCAGGTATCCGGAGAATCCGAAGCATGCCGCGAGGCCGAGCAGCACCATCCCCGAAAGCCAGCCCAACTCCCGCGGCTTGCGGTAGGCCTTCATAAAGAAGACTGAGAACATGTGCACCAGAATGGCAAAGATCATCAGGTTGGCGGCCCATGCGTGCGCCGAACGGATCAGCCAGCCGAAGTGCATTACAAACGTGATTTGCCTGACCGATTCGTAGGCCTCCACGCCCGGCCGGTAGTACACCAGGAGCAACACGCCCGTGAAGCACTGCAGCATGAACAGGAACAGCGTGATGCCGCCCCAGTAATACCAGAAGGATTGCGCATGGACAGGTACGGTCTTCTTGCGCGCGAAAGCGGCCAGATTCGAAATGCCCAGCCGCTCATCCATCCAGTCGTAAACGTTGCTTGTGATCGTCTTTGCAGTCATTCTTCGTTCCTTGTGGAGCCGGATTCATCGTCTAAGCGGTGTCGATGTCGTGAGCGGAGCGTGACGTTCTAACCCCCGCTAACTCCGCTAACCCCGCTCTACCGGCAAAGCCATCCCCCATCCACCACCAGCACGTGTCCCTGCACGTAATTGCTCGCGTCTGAAGCCAGAAACACCGCCGTGCCCGCCAAATCCGAAGGCAGCCCCCAGCGTCCCATGGGAATCCTCGCCAGGATCGCCGCTGACCGCGCTGCATCGGCGCGCAATGCCGTCGTGTTGTCCGTCGCCATATAGCCGGGAGCGATGGCATTCACGTTGATGCCTTTGTCGGCCCACTCATTGGCCAGCGCCTTGGTCAACTGCGCCACACCGCCCTTGGCCGCGGCATATCCGGGCACCGTAATTCCGCCCTGAAACGACAGCAGCGAAGCCGTGTTGATGATTTTGCCGTGCCCCTGCTTGAGCATCAGGCGCCCCGCGTACTGGCTCAGGAACCACACCGAATTCAAATTCGTGTCGATCACCGTGTTCCAGAATTCCGCCGAGTGTTCGGCGGCCGGCGCGCGCTTGATCGTTCCCGCGTTGTTCACCAGGATGTCGATCGAGCCGAACTCCTTCACCGTGTCGTCCACCAGCATCTTGCGAATTGCTTCATCGCACACGTCGCCCGACCGCGTGATGTAGCGGACGCCCGTCTTCTTCACTTCCTCTATGGTTTCGTCGCGCACCGCGTCGTAGTTGTGCAGCGTTACGTTGGCGCCGGCCTGCGCAAAGGCAATCGCCATGCCGGCTCCCAGGCCCTGCCCGGAACCGGTGACCAATGCGTTCTTGCCCTTGAGGCTGAAGAGATCGAGGATTCCCATGATTGTTGCTCCTTATGTCGCGAGAATTAGAGCGCCGCGGCCGTCACGCCTCGACGTTCGCATCCATTATCCTCGCGATACCTCGACTCCCGTATCGTTAACGGCCACCTTGAAAAGCTTGAGCGGCTTGGGCGGCGGCCCGCTCACGTTGGCGCCGGTGTGGGCGTTATACACACCGCCGTGGCACGCGCAGTGAATGCGGTCCATCTGCGGCTCGTACTGCACCGTGCAGCCCAGGTGCGTGCACACGGCGGTCAGCGCCACCCAGCTGTTGTCCGCGTGGTGAATCAGCATGGCCGGCGCAGTTCCGAACTTGAACATCAGCACCGATCCCGCCGGCAGCTTCTGCGCATCTTTCAGCGTCACCTCGGTCACGGCCGCGGCGCTCAGCGCCATCTCGCTTGGGCTTGCCAGGTAACGGTACACGGGATAGGCCAGCGCGGCAGCGTAGCCGATGCCCGCCACGCTCGCAGCGGCCAGAAAGGCGCGGCGCGTCTTGGTGTCGCCGTTCTCTACGTGCTCGGGAACAATATTCGGTGCAATCGCAGTCTCACTCATCGCTGTCTCTTCGCGGTTACGCCGCGCCCTCCATGGTTTTCTGTGCGCGCGCCACAACCGACACGAGCCAGCCAATCACACCCAGGCCGGCCACAAAGAGCAGAAGGAACAATCCCACCACGCCCCAGTTCGTCGCCACGGCCCGATCCCAAACGTCGTAGCCCTTGGATAAAAGCGTCACGTCGCGCACGCCGTCGCGATACACCGTCAGCATGATCTCCACCAGCACGCCGATGAGAACAGCCGTCCAGCTCAGCCATCCGGCCGTGATCTTGCCGAATCCTGCAATCGCGCCCACCAGCACGGCCACCACCACCAGGGCGATCCAGCCGTATCCGGCAAACCCGGCAAATTTGTAAGCCGGATAAATCGAGTGGCCGGCGAGTCCCGCCTTCACCACGTCCGGCTGCACGCTCGCCGCCCACAATCCCGCGGCCAGATAGACAATTCCGAATCCGGCAGCCACCTTGCCGCCCAGCCCCGCGACGAATGTCTTTTCTTCCGCGGTAAACGTGCTGCGCCCGGCCAGGTACACCAGCCACAACCCGCCGATGAACAATCCGCCCGCCATCATCAGCAGCCAGCGAGGAGTCAGCGTGGGGTCGCCCGTAGGCAGGAACGCGCCCATGGCCGACGCGGAATACATTCCGTGCCATGCTTCGGGCCGCAGCATCAGCGTCATGTTGGTGGAGAGCGTCCGCGCCACGCCGCCCGCCAGCAGCCACGCGATCAGACCCACCCACCACGCCGATTTCCCCAGTTCGAGCCGCGCCGAGAATTTGTAGAGCAGCCAGTAGACCAGGATCAGCGTGGGTACGATGGCGATCCAATAAATACCGATCAGCACGCTGCTCGTGTAGAGCGCGCGCCCGTAAAGCACCTGAGCAAAAAGCAGCGGCGGTACGCCCAGGTTGATTACATACATCATCACGGTGGTAAGCCGTCGTGCCAAAGCTCTCGCGGTTGTGTGCGCATGAGTCGACGAGCGGAACAAGCTGAGCAGAATCGCCAGCAGCAGCCCGCCCAGCAGCATCTCTACAGCCACAAAATGCAGCGACAGCGTCACCACGTGCAGCAGCTTCATCAGCCACACCGGAGCCGGCAAAGGAATGGGGTCCACTGCGGGATAAGAATTCATGACGATCTGAAGGTTCCTTTCACTCTCGAATTGGGTGCGGAATCAATGCTGCGGAATGCCGCAAATTGACACCTGAAGCCCTCGCCGTTCTTTCCTCAGGGATGAAAACGACAGGGTGAAACTGCGGCAGAGCAGGCGCGGCACATTTTGGACTCTTTTACTCCAATTTTGAGTGGAACGAAGCTACGCTATCGCCCGTGGCGACCCGAGGTCTGTGATCGATAGCACATCAGCTTGTGACGAATTCAATTACGCTCCCGATTGGCAGCAGGGATCATCTCCAAGCCCGAAAGCGCGACCCCGCGCCTCGCACCGAGCGGCGTTGGCGCTACTCAAAGAGATTCGTTCGCTAGGGTAATGCGATGAGGAAGCCGAATTCGTCTATGCAACTGACCCGCGCTGCGGATTATGGTGTGCGCGTGATGATCCAACTCACCGCCATGGCGGGCAACGGCCGCGTCTCGCTCCCCGATCTGGCACACGCCACGGGCGCGCCGGAGAGCTTTCTCTCCAAAGTCCTGCAATCCCTCGCGCGTGCGGGACTCATCTCATCACGCCGCGGTCAGTTAGGTGGTTTCCACATTTCGACGCGCGGCGCAGCCGCATCCATGCGCGAAGTCATCGAGGCCGTCGATGGCGTCATCTTTCTCAACGTTTGCCTCATCCCCGGCCGGTCCTGTTCCCGAAAGGCGCATTGCCCCGCGCACCCGGTTTGGATTGAGGCGCAGCAGGCCATGATGCGGGTTCTTTCCCGCGCCACCATCGCTTCGCTGGCCGCGCCCGCCAGCGCCCGCGCTGCACAGGGTGTGGCAAAACTCGTCGCGTCCTAACCGCCCGCCTCGCGCGTCCTCCATTTGCCTTTCTCCGCCCGCAGTGTTTCAATTGAACCATTGAAACAGGGGTGCTCCGCGGCATTGCGGGGCTGAGAAATACCCTCGAACCCGATCCGGATAATACCGGCGTGGGAAGCTTTCTGTAGCCGAGCGGCAGTTTTTCCATCCATCGCAGCTCAAGCTCCTTTGTTTCAGGCAAAACGAAGCAAAGGAATCCCATGTCATCCGCCGCTATCATCGCCCGCGACTCCAGGTCACCCTCCCCGAACCATTCCCACATCGCTGCTCGGTGCCTTCCTTTTGTCGTTCTGCGTTGCCGCGCCCCTAAGCGCCCCATCGGTCGCGCAAACCGCGCCGCAGAGCCCCAGCTCCGCGCTACAGCCGGCCACGCAGAATTCCGCACCCGCGCAGCAGAAGCCCGCGCCCGTCACCACCACCGTCGTGGTCCACGGCGAAATCGAAGACAACTATCTTCCCCAATCCGTTACCGTGGGCACGCTCGATGGAGCGCCGCTCAGGGAGACGCCGCTTTCGGCCACCGTCGTCACGCGCGACCTGCTCAACGACCAGGTTTCGCGCCTGCTCTCCGATGTGGTCAAGAACGATGCCTCGGTCGGCGACGATTACGTGCCCGTAGGCTACTACGGCGACTACCAGATTCGCGGATTTCCGCTCGATCTCGCCACCGGTTTTGAAGTCAACGGCATGACCATCGCCGGCGAGCAGGATGTGCCGCTTGAAAACAAGGAGCAGGTCGAGTTCCTCAAAGGCATTGCCGCGGTCGAAAGCGGCGTGGCCTCCGCAGGCGGCCTCATCGACTTCGTCACCAAGCGCCCCGACAACATCAAGGCCGTCGATCTCGCCACCGATCATCGCGGCTCGGCCTACGGCGCCGTCGACCTCGGCCATCTCTTCGGCAGCCGCAAGCAGGTGGGCGCGCGCGTGAATCTCGCCGGCGAGCGCATCGTTCCCTACATGAACGACACCAACGGCTGGCGCGCCGTGGGCGCAGGCGCGGCCGACTGGAAGATCGATCCGGCCACCACCCTCAAAGGCGACTTCGAGTACCAGCACAAAACCGAGCGCGACGGCAGTGGCTATCAACTCCTGGGCGGCGCCACGCTGCCCAATATCAGCCAGATCTATCGCTCCACCATGCTCGGCGATCAACCCTGGGGTCCGCCCGACACCTACGACACCTTCAACACCAACGCGCGCCTCGAGCACAATTTCTCGTCGTCATGGACCGCCTTCGCCGCTACCGGCTTCAGCCATTCGCTCATCCAGGACAACGTGATCTACGCCTACGGCTGCTACTACGAGACCGAGTGCAACACCGGATCGACGCCCTATCCATTCTTCTTTGCCCCCGACGGCACCTACGACATCTACGACTATCGCGATCCCGGCGAGCTGCGCATTGATGCCGAGGCCGAAGCCATGTTCACCGGCCACATTCACACTGGCGCAGTCACGCAAGACATCACCGCGGGCGGCGAGCTCTTCCTGCGCAGCATGCAGCAGCCGGGATTCTTTACTGTAGACAATCCGGTCTCAGTCGATGGCGTAGACGGGGCAGTGTACCAGTACATAGGCTCGGAGAATATCTATCAACCAATGCTGCCCTACGGTCCTGCTGTGAATAGCGCGGGCTCGCTTTTGCAGGCGGGCCCTCGCCGCCTTTGGGAAGACAGCCATCAATCTTCCGCCGTGATTCAGGACCGCGTGCATCTTCCGGGCCGCGTTCAGCTCATCGCAGCGACGCGATACGATTCGCTGCATGATCACAACTACTCGTCGTATGCGAGTTGCGCGGACTTCACCGTGCCCGATGCATGCGATCCCACGTTTACCGACAAGCCCGTCTGGCTCCCGCAATTCGCTGTCACCTACAGCCCGGTCCAAAACCTCACCCTCTACTCGAATTACGGTGTGATGTTGTCCCTCGGTCCGCAAGGCCCTTTCTGGACCGACAACGGCAGCCAGTTTCTTTCGCCCTTCTTCACGCGCCAGGCCGAAGTGGGAGCAAAATACGAGCCCGGCCAGCGCATTCTGCTCACCACCGCGTTCTTCCACATGCGCGCGCCATTCTTCTATCCCAAAATGATCGCCGGCCCCGACACTTTTTGCCCCACCGGCAACCCCGGCGATCTCTGCTTCGAGCAGGAAGGCCGCGAAACCCACAACGGCATCGAGTTCAACGCCGAAGGCAAAGCCGCCAGCTGGCTGCGCCTCAACGGCTCTGTCGCCGCCATGGACGCGACATCAACCGGCACCGGCACGCCAACCTTCGACAACAAACAGGTGATCAACGTGCCGCGCGTGCAGGCCAACCTCTTCGCCGACCTCACCGTGCCGCGCCTTCGGGGTCTGCACCTCATGCCCGGCTGCAACTTCGCATCTCGCAAAGAAGCCCTGCGCGACGACACCGTGAGCGTGCCCAGCTACAATCTCTTCAACCTCGGAGCGCGCTACACGCCCGGCGGCGAACAAGGCCACGTCACCTTCCGCATCTATGCCGATAACATTACAAACAAGCGCTACTGGTCCGACACCGGCGCAAGTTTGGGCGACACCTTTGTTTGGGAGGGTGCGCCCGTAACCGTCCGCCTCTCCGCCCACTACACTTTCTAAGAAGTAGCGCCGGCCTCCAGGCCGGCTGTCATGCGGGTGTCCTCGCCCGCACAGATCGAGGTTGACTCGAAGCTGCGTGTGCCGGCAGAAAAGTGCTAACGGCTAAAAGCTAAGAGCTGACAGCTAAAAGCTAATGCCTAAGAACCCAAAGCCAGGAGCTAGAATTTGACGATGAGCGCAGCGGCGAAGGCCCACGGCATGGACGGTACGCTGGTCCCTCCCGACTGGCCTCCGCTCACCCTGGACGAAGTGCGCGCACTGCTCGCCCAGTTTCCCGCGCTTGGGCGACCGGAGCGAATTCTCACCGAAAGCCCGCGCCCGTTTTCCGCGGCCGGCGTTGTCGCTACAAAGGAAACCAAAATCTTCATCAAGCGCCATCATCAATCTGTGCGCGATCGCGAGGGCCTGCTCGAGGAACATCGTTTTCTCGCGCACCTGCTGACTCACGGAGCCCCCGTCCCCCGCATCTTTGCCTCCACTGCGGGAGACACCGCCATTGAACTCGGCGAATCAATCTACGAGGTCCACGAAATTCCCGCGGGCGTCGATCTCTATAAAGAAGCGATCTCATGGACGCCGTTTCGCAGCATTGCCCACGCTCATTCAGCGGGGCAAGCCCTCGCGCGTCTACATTTAGCCGCACGCGACTTCGCTGCTCCGCCCCGCAAGCCCCGCCCGCTGGTCGCGAGTTTTACCATCTTTGCCGCGCGCGATCCGATCGCGGCCATGGCGCGCTATCTTGGCCTCCGCCCATCGATCGCTCGCCATCCGGCTGTTCGCGTCTGCGCCGCGCAGGCCCTCGACCTCCTCACGCCCTTTCACGCCGAGCTTGCGCCGCTCCTCCCTGCACTCGCCCCGCTCTGGACCCACAACGACCTCCACGCCTCCAATCTCTTCTGGAGCGATCAGTCTCACAACGCGCACGCCACGGCCATCATCGACTTTGGCCTCGCCGACCGGACCAACGCCGTGCACGATCTGGCCCACGCCATCGAGCGCAACATTGTCGAATGGCTCGCTCTCGTCAACGATCCCGCGCGTCCTGACAATGTGCCCATACACTTCGACCATCTTCAGGCCCTTCTCGATGGCTACGAATCCATCCGGCCTCTTTCAATTGAAGAAGCCGCCGCGCTCGCACCCATGACCGCTCTCTGCCACGCGGAGTTCGCGCTCTCTGAAGCCGATTACTTCCTCGGCGCGCTCCATTCTGAAGAAAAAGCCGTCGCCGCCTACGATGGCTGGCTCGTCGGCCACGCGCAATGGTTCCTGGGCGACGTAGGCGAAAAGTTGCTCGAAGCCCTGCGCCGCCGCGCCAAAGCCCGCAACTCACGCCGAGTGATTCTCCAATGACCTGGTCGTACCTCGCCGCGTGGCTTATCGCGCATGGCCTCGAACTCGCCGGAGCTATCACGGCTGTCCTAGGCATCTGGCTCACCACAAAGCGCCTGCTCATCTGCTGGCCGGTCACTCTCGTTTCAATTTTTCTTTATATGGTGGTCTTCTATCGCGCCGGCCTGCTCTCCGATGCGCTGTTGCAGGTCTTCTTCGTTGCCTTCACCTTTTACGGCTGGTGGCACTGGTGGCGCGGCGTGCGCCAGGAAGGCACGGTGCGCGTCGTCCCGCTCATGCGTTCGAGCCTCATCGCGGCCCTCGTCCTCGGCATACCCGGCAGCTTTGTGCTGGGAACGCTGGCCCGGCATCTCCACGCTGCGCTGCCTTATCTCGACGCCGTGCTCATGAGTTATAGTCTTGTCGCCAGCTGGTGGGGAGCGCGCAAGCACATCGCCAACTGGTGGCTCTGGATCGTGGTGGATCTCGTCTACATCGGTGAGTACATCTACAAAGATCTCTGGCCCACGGCGCTGCTCTACGCGGGCCTCGTAGGGCTCGCCATTCTCGGCCTGCGCGACTGGCGCCGCGCGGCAGCGGCCTCATCTTAATGCGGCCCTATGATCGCTGCGCCACTGAGCACCGTGCCCCATCCTTTCCGCGTTCTTTGCGGAAAGGGTGGGAACGCAAAACCCCATGTACTTAAATAGCTTTTTGCACCACATTCTTGAGCGGCTCGCCCTTCATGTAGCGCCGCAACTCATCGGCCACGACCCGCAACCCGCGCACCGCAAATTGTGGCGACGATCCTGCGACGTGCGGCGTAATCAGCAGATTTGGGCAGCTCCAAAGTGGATGCCCCACCGGCAGCGGCTCGGGATCGGTCACATCAATCGCGGCGCGAATCCGGCCTGAGTTCAGCGCCTCCACCAGCGCATCGGTATCCACAATCGGCCCGCGCGCGGCATTCACCAGCAGCGTCCCTTGCCGCATCAAGGCAAGCTGGCTCCGGCCAATCAGTCCCTTGGTCTCCGCGGTCGAGGGCAGAATCAGCACCACCACCTCAGCCTGCGGCAGCAACTGTTCCAACTCGCTCACCGCGTGCACCTCGGGCGCGGTGCGTGCGCTGCGCGCCACACGCAGCATCTTCACATTGAAAGGCCCCAGCATGCGCTCGATCTCCTGGCCAATCGCCCCGTACCCCACCAGCAGCACCGTCTTTCCCGTCAACTCCTCCAGCATCACCTCAGGATGGAACGGCCGCGTGTCGCCGGTAATCTCGGCGTAGTGCGCGCTGGCCTCAAAGCGGCGCTTCCATATTCCCGACTTCTGAATGTCGAGGTACAAAGGAAAATATTTCAGCATCGCCAGAATGGCCGCGAGCGTCCACTCCGCCGTGGAAACATTGTGCGCCCCACGCGCGTTGCAAATCGTCACATGCGGACCCACGGTTCCCGGAATCCACTCCGTCCCCGCCATCATCGAAAGCACCAGCTTCACGCCGTGCAAATGCGGCCACGCGCGCATCGCCCGCGTCGCATAGGGATCAGGAATCCACACATCGATATCGACGTCGTGATCCATTTTGTCCGACACGGGAATCAGCTCGATCTCCTTGGGGAAATCGCGCAACAAGTCTTCTGAAATAGATGCTGGATATCCGACGCGTAGCATGGGGTTTTCGAGCCCAACCGGCCACGGGCTTCACATTCATATGCTAATGCACGCGAGCCCGCTCGCCGACTGACTCACTGCTCTCCTTAGACTGCCAGCAATTCCGTATACACCGCCATGCCCACCACCGCGTCCGCGCCCAGCGCATCCAGCGCGTCCACCTCCTGCTGGCTGCGAATGCCACCCGCCACTATGAACTGTTTCTTGGTCAGCTTACGCAACCGCGCGGCCACGTCGCTGGGAAACCCCCGCATCGTGCCTTCCGTGTCCACATGCGTATAGAGAAATGCGGTCGCATACGGCTCGAGTTGGGGAATCGCATCGTCCGGCGTCAATTCAACCTGCGCCTTCCAGCCCTTCACGGCAATGCGCCCATTTTTCGTGTCGATCCCCGCCACCACGCGCTCTGCGCCCACAGCCGCAGCAAGTTTCGCCGCAAACTCGGTGTTCACCGTGCCCTCAGCCGAAAAAAGCGCCGACCCGATAATCACGCGTTGTGCACCTGCCTCCAGCACCTGCCGCGCCCGCTCGACCGTGTGGATGCCGCCTCCCGCCTGCACCGGCAGCCGTTTGGCAATCTGCTCCACCAGCGCGGAGTTTTCTCCCTGCCGCATCGCCGCGTCCAGGTCGATCAACTGTACCAGCGGAAACCGCGAAAACCTCTCGATCCAATATTCAAAATCGTCAAACGCCAGGCGCAGCTTCTCGCCCTGCACCAGTTGCACAATGCGCCCGCCAAGCAAATCGATTGAAGGGATCAGCATGGCAGCCTCACCGGCACGCCCGCTTGCGCCAGCTCTTCTTTGAGCCCGCGCGACGTCGAAACGCCAAAGTGAAAAATGCTAGCCGCGAGCGCCGCGTGTGCTTTGCCGCGCCAGAAGACGTCGGCAAAATGCGCCACCGTTCCCGCGCCGCCCGAAGCAATCACGGGAATGCCCACCGCCTCGCTCACCGCTGCGGTCAGTTCACAGTCGAATCCCGCGCGCGTCCCGTCCGCATCCATTGAAGTCAGCAGAATCTCGCCTGCGCCGCGCTCCTCAGCCTCGCGCGCCCACTCGACGACTCGCCGCCCCGCCGGCTTGCGCCCACCATGCACAAACACCTGCGCTTCGTGCACCGGGTCGGCCGCTTCGGGATCGCGCCGCGCGTCAATCGCCACCACCACCGCCTGCGCGCCAAAGCTGCGTCCAATGGCGCTAATCAAATCCGGGTCAGCCAGCGCCGCGGAGTTAATGCTCACCTTGTCCGCGCCCGCCTCAAACACCTGTTCCGCGTCCTGCGCAGACTTGATGCCTCCTCCCACGCAGAACGGCACAAACAGCTCGCGCGCCGTCCGCCGCACCGTATCGAGCAGCGTCTGCCGTCCCTCGTGCGTCGCAGTAATGTCGAGCAGCACAATTTCGTCCGCGCCCTCGCGTGCGTGCCGCGCCGCCTGCGTCGCCGGATCGCCCGCGTCAATCAGATCGACAAACTGCACACCCTTCACCACGCGTCCCGCGTGCACGTCGAGGCAGGCAATGATGCGCTTGGTCAGCATATGAACGCCTTCACGCCGTGGCGCGTCATCATACCCTTCAACTCCGCGCGCTGCTCAGGTGTCAACACGGAGGTCGGAAAAAGGATAAATCTAATTTCACTGAGGTAAAGCATCGTCACTTTGTTGTCTTGCGCGAATTGCAAAAGTCCTTGCCAGAAAATCTTGCCTTCACTCACACCTGGCACCGCAGAAAGAATTCGTTCATCGTCGATGTCAATCGCACTTGACCGATCTGTTCTCGTCGGCGGGAAAAGCTGCATAAAGCACCTGCGAATTGCGTACCAGCGGGCGACGGGCATAAAGATGGTAATAAACAACGCGCCGCCAACTAGCGCCATGGAGTCGGCGAAAAGCTCTGGATGATTGGTAAGCGAGAATGCAACCATAGCGGCTAGTCCAAACAGTGTGAGCGCTGGCAAAATCCACACGGCTAGCTGCCTTGTGAACTTTTGCCTGCGATGAAGAACTTGCGCCGCTTTGTAATCGCCAAGTGTGAGTGTGTAGGTCAGCTTCATCGTTCAATCTCCAAAAAGTTCCTGAAGAATCTTCAACCCGGTCTCACCCGACTTCTCCGGGTGAAACTGCACGCCCATCACATTGCCGCGTTCCACAGCCGCAGCGAACGGTTCAATATACTGCGTCACCGCGGCCGAATCCGCAGTAACCGGCCCCTTGTACGAATGCGTGAAATAGACAAACTCGCCCGGCTCAACGCCAGCGAGCAGCCGCGAGCCATTCTTCACTTCCAGCGAATTCCAGCCCACATGCGGAACTTTCTCCGTACTTTCGGCAAACCGCGTGCACGACTCAGCAAAATGTCCCAGCCCCGGCTGCTGCGGCGCCTCGGTCGATCCCGCGTAGAGCCACTGCATCCCCACGCAAATACCCAGAAACGGCACGCCGCGCGCAATCGCCGCACGGATCGCGTCCGTCAATCCCGTCGCATCCAGCCGTTCCGTCGCCGCAAAATGCCCCACGCCCGGGAGCACGATGCGCTCCGCCGACTCAACCAGCGACAAATCGCCGTCCGTCACAACGGGCTCCGCGCCCAGATGCCTGAGCGTCTTCAGCACCGACGTCAGATTGCCGGCCTTGTAGTCGATCACCGTGACACGCATATCAGGCGCTCTCTTCCTGTCTTTCTGTCATATGCCATATCTGTCGAGTGATCGCATACATTCGTACTTCGATCGCTTTCGCTCCCCACATGGCGTTGTGCGTGTATTCAAATCTCACGCGCTCAAGCAGCTTTTGTGAATTCTCGTGTCCGATCCCATGTCCGGCGACAATCATCGGCAGGTCGAGCGATTCGAATCCATACGCGAGCACAGCACGCAAAGCCTCCTCGCCGAGCCGCAGTCCCCAGGCACACCGCATGAGATGGACGCCAGCCTCTATCGTGTTTGGATCCATTTGCCACTGCCGCAGGCCAGCACACCCTGTGAACTCCCCTGTCTCGCGTAAAAAAATCGGCCAGTACTGGATACCGAGGCGGCTCTCGCATTCACGTTCTGCATGAAGTCGATCATGTGCTTGCTCTCGGGTCATAGCGCCGCCGAAGTAGTGAGTCACTCCCGGATTGCACCACAAAGCTTCTGCAAGGCCGGTATCTTCGGCCGTCCAGCTTCGAAATGTCAAATGAGCTGAAGACGGAGGTGTCACAGCAGCCCCTTCGTCGACGGCAGCATCTCACCCAGTTGCTTGTCGCGGCTGCAGGCCACCCGCAGCGCCCGCGCAAACGCCTTGAAAATCGCCTCAATCTTGTGATGGTTTGACCGCCCGTACATGGTCTTCACGTGCACGTTAGCTCGCGCCCCGCGCGCAAAGCCCTCAAAGAAATCCGTCACAAGTTCGGTCTGCAAATCGCCCACCAGCCGCGTGCGTACCTTGGTAGCCACCGCAAAAGCCGCGCGCCCGCTCAGGTCGACGGCCGCAATCGCCAGCGTCTCATCCATCGGCATCACAAAGTAGCCGGCGCGAAGAATGCCGCGCTTGTCTCCCAGCGCCTTATTGAAGGCCTCGCCCAACGCGATCCCGACGTCCTCCACCGTGTGATGCTGATCCACATCGAGATCTCCATCGCATGCGAGCGTCAGATCGAAGGCGCCATGCCGCGTAAACAGCTCCAGCATGTGATCGAGAAAGCGAATGCCGGTCGAGACCTTGTACCGGCCGCTGCCTTCGATGGTCAGCTCCAACTCGATGCGTGTCTCCGTCGTGTTGCGCACAATAGTCGCCTTGCGCGCGTCCGTACGCCCTGCAGCTTTCCCGCTCTTTTTCGCAGTCATCGCGTGTCGCCTCCGCTCCGCAGTTCGGCCAGCACTTCGTTCAGGGCCACCACGGCCTGACCCATTTGTTCGCGCGTCCCAATGGTGATGCGTACGCGTCCGTCGCATCCGGGATCGCTCGAGCGGTCGCGCACCAGCACCCCTGCGGCGCGCATCAGCCGCACAAACTCCGCGTGCCGCGCGCCAATATCGACCAGAATAAAATTCGCCCGGCTCGGCCAGCGGCGCACTCCCGCCGCATCCAGCGCCGCCTCAAATTCGCCGCGTGCGGCCAGCACCTCGCCCACATACCAGTCGAGATAGCCTACGTCCGCGAGCGCTGCCTGCAGGCACACCAGCGCCAGCGAGTTCACGCTATAGGGCGAAAGCACGCGCCGCACCCATCGCATCAATTCCACCGCTCCGGCCAGCAGCCCCAATCGCAACCCGGCAAGTCCATACGCCTTTGAGAACGTGCGCGCGACGATCAGGTTCGGCACCGTACCCACCAGGTCCATCACGGTCTCGCCGTGGAAGTGAAAGTACGCCTCGTCCACCAGCACCACGGCATGCGGCGCACGCAGCGCCAGTTCCAGGATCTGCTCGCGAGTGGCCGACCGAACCCGACGGACTGTTCGGATTCGCAATCGCGATCACTTTGGTCTTCGGCGTGATCGCGGCCAGCAGCCGCTCAAACGGAAACAGCAAATCATCCGCGGCCTGGACCGCAACCACGCGCGCATCGGTCGCCGAGGCATACACCTCGTACATGGTGTACGTAGGCACGGGCAGCAGCAGCTCATCGCCGGCTTCGAGAAACGCCTCGAACAGCACGTGAATCGCCTCATCCACGCCGTTGGTCAGCGCCACCTGTTCCGACCTCAGCCCCAGGTGCGCGGCCACCATCGCTTCCACCGGCTCGCGCTCGGGATAGCGCGTGAGCGCGCCCATCGAAACCGCCGCCAGTGCTTCTTGAACCTTCGGCGAACAGGCCAGCGTGTTCTCGTTGAAATCCAGCCGCAGCGTGTCGCGGCAGCCGAGTGGAGGGTGATACTCCTTCATCGCCTGCACGCGCGCGCGCGGCGCCGGAGAGGCTGTTTTCAGTGACTCAGCCACGAGGTCTCCCTTCGCGAGCGGATTTGGTGCCGAGCCTCACGCGGATCGCTTCCGCATGGCCGATCAGTCCCTCGGCCTCGGCCAGCAGCGCGGCCTTCGGTCCCAGCGCGCGCACGCCTTCCGCCGTGTACTCCTGCACCGTGATCAGTTTCACAAAATCGTTCACGCTCAACCCGCCGCGCACCCGCGCCATGCCGCCCGTAGGCAGCGTGTGATTCGGCCCGGAAATGTAATCGCCCATAGGCTGCGCCGACCAGCGCCCCACAAACACCGATCCGGCATTCTCGACCCACTCCAGATCGCTCGCTGCATCCACCGTCAGATGCTCGGCCGCGAGCCGATTCGTGATCGCGCGCGCCTCTGCAACCGAGCCCGCCACAATCACCAGACCATTCCGCTGCAGCGCCTCGCGCGCCACAGCATTTTCGCGGCTGCGTATCTTTGTCTCTGCGATCACCGCTCGTGCCAGATCCTCGCGCGTCGTCACAAAGATGGCCAGCGCCTCCGGATCGTGTTCCGCCTGCGCCACCAGGTCGCTCGCGATGTCAGCCGCGCGCCCGCGCTCGCTCGTCACCACAATCTCCGTCGGTCCCGCCAGCATATCGATCGCGCAGTCAAACGCCACCAGCCTCTTGGCCGCCGTCACATACAAATTTCCCGGCCCCACAATCTTGTCCACGCGCGACAGTGTCGCGGTTCCGTAGGCGAGCGCCGCGACAGCATGCGCGCCGCCCAGCCGGTAGAACTCCGTGATGCCCAGCAAGTGCGCCGCTGCCAAAGTCTCCGGCGCGGGCTTCGGCGAAACCACCACAATGCGCTCCACGCCCGCCACCTGCGCAGGAATCGCCGTCATTAGCAGTGTTGAAGGCAGCGGATGCCGCCCGCTGGGAACGTAGCAGCCCACAGAGCCCAGAGGCCGCACCAACTGCCCAGTCTTCAGTCCTCGCACCGGCGCAGCGCTCCATGACTTCGGCATCTGTCGCTTGGCAAATTCGCGAATCTGAGCAGCCGCTGTACGCAGTGCATCGTGCAAAGCGGGATCGAGCGCCTTCCACGCCGCGGCCATCTCCGCCGGCGTCACGCGCACGGTATCCGGTCCGCTCAGCCCATCGAACTCCGCCGCATAGCGCAGCAGTGCGCGATCGCCGCGTCTGCGCACGTCGGCCACGATGCGCTTCACCGCAGGCAGCACCGCATCCAGCGCCGCCCCGCCGCGCTGTTCCAGCGCCGCCAGAGTTTTCGCCGCAGCCTGCGCCCCGCGTCCTTTCGTCCGGATCAGCCTCATCGTTCCCTCGTGCCTAAAGCACCACTTTGTTCAGCGGATACTCCACAATGCCCGCTCCGCCCGCCGCTTTCAGCCGCGGAATCACGTCGCGTGCCACGCGCTCTTCGAGGATCGTGTTCACGGCCACCCACTCCGAGTCGCTCAACTGCGAAACCGTGGGCGAATTCAGTGAGGGCAGCACCGCCAGCACCGCTTCTAGATCTGCGCGCTTCACGTTGAGCATCAGCCCCACCTGCGCCTGCGCATCAATCGCGCCCCGCAGCATGGTTGCAAGCTGGTCGATCTTCCGCCGCTTCCACGCATCGCCCAACGCGGCCTTGCTCGCGATTAGGTGCGTCTCACTCTCCATCACCGTGTCGATAATCTTCAGGTGGTTGGCCTTCAGCGAGCTGCCTGTCTCCGTCACTTCCACGATAGCGTCGGCCAGCATCGGCGGCTTCACTTCGGTCGCGCCCCAGCTGAACTCCACCTTCACGTTCACGCCTTTCGCGGCAAAGTAACGCTTGCTGGTCTCCACCAGCTCGGTCGCAATAATTTTGCCTTCGAGATCCTCCGCCTTCTCGTAGCCGCTCGACTCCGGCACCGCCAGCACCCAGCGCACCTTGCGCCGGCTCTGCTTGGCGTAGGTCAGCGTGGTCACGCTGACCGGCTCCAGTCCGCTCTCCACCACCCAGTCGATGCCCGTCAGTCCCGCGTCCAGCACGCCGTGATCCACGTAGCGCGCCATCTCCTGCGCGCGAATCAGCATGCACTCAATCTCGGTGTCGTCGATCGACGGAAAATAGGAGCGGCCGTCGGCATAAATGTTCCATCCCGCGCGCTTGAATAGCGCAATTGTCGCGTCCTGCAAACTGCCCTTGGGAATTCCCAGTCTCAGCTTGTTAGCCACGGCTCACCTCCCCGCTCATCGCGATCGGCTTCGTGAAGCAACTCACCGTGCCCTCGTGGCACACCAGCCCATCGCCTTCCACCTCCACGCGAAACAGCAGCGTATCGTTGTCGCAATCGGTCGCAGCCGAAACCACGCGCAGTCGATTGCCGCTGGTCTCGCCCTTCATCCAAAGCTTCTGGCGCGTGCGGCTCCAGAAGGTCACAAATCCTGTCTCAAGCGTCTTCTGATAGCTCGTCGCATTCAGAAAACCCAGCATCAGCATCTCGCCGGTGCGCGCATCCTGCACGATCCCCGGTACGAGGCCATCCATCTTCTCAAAATCGATTGTCGGTAGGTCGCTCATCTTCGCTTCTGTTTCCCTTCAGATTTCTGTTTGCACATGAAAAAGCCCACCAGCGTCTTCGCCGGCGGGCTTGTGTACTTCTTTCGATCTCTCTGGCCGTTTACTTCAGGCCATGGCAGTCCGCCGGCATGGATGTCCCATGATGATGGTGGTGGCCGTGATGGCGGAGGCTCTGCATCTGTTTCCAAACTACGGGAATCCCGCCTCTGCTGTCAAATCCTTTTCTTGCCCCCGACCCATGAGCAGGCAGAGAATGGTTGTGTGCAACTCCACAAGCCACTCGCGGCGCTCTCCGCCGCGCTGCTGATTATCCTTCTCGCCGCAAGCCTGGGCGTCGTCCCCAGTCATGCGCAGGACAACGCGCCGCAAGCCGTGCCAAAGTCCAAACCCGCTCCGCCACCCGCGGCGCGCGTCGACATCAACCACGCCAGCGTCGACGAACTGCTCAAGATTCCCGGCATGACGTCCACTTGGGCCGCCCGCATCGTCCGTTTCCGCCCCTACCGCACCAAGCGGGATCTTCTCGATCACGGCGTGCTCCCCAGCGACGTCTACGACCGCATCAAAGATGCCATCATCGCGCACCGCGGCGACCAGTGATCGCAGTCCCGTAGCTCCCAGCTTCTCAGTCCTTTCACTCTTTTCACTCCCTTCACTCTCTTCACTCCCCGCCTTTCGATACACTGATCCTGAATAGGAGGCATTCCCATGCAAACCCGCATTCTCGGCACCACCATGCCGGTTCTCGAAGTCGATCTCAATCCCGATGAGAGCGTGTTCTCTGAGAGCGGCGAGCTCTCGTGGATGACCGCTTCGATCGGGATGACGACGCACACCCAGATGGGCGGAGGCGGCGGTTTCTTCGGCGTCCTCAAGCGCGCCGCTGCCGGCGCCAGCATCTTCATGACCGAGTACCGCGCCGTCCAGTATCCCGGCTCGGTTTCCTTCGCCACCAAAGTTCCTGGCCACATTGTGCCCGTCGAGCTCGGCCAGGGGCAGGAGTATCTGGTCCACCGTCACGGCTTCCTCTGCGCCACGCCGCAGGTCACCATCACGTTGGGATTTCAGCAGTCGCTCGGTGCAGGCATCTTTGGCGGCGATGGATTCCTGCTGCAGCGCATCGGCGGCGCGGGCACGGCGTGGCTCGAGCTCTCCGGCGAGCTTGTCCAGAAAAATCTCGCGCCGGGCGAAGTTCTGCGCGTGCATCCCGGCCACGTCGGCGCCTTTCAGGCCTCGGTCGGCTTCACCATCACCATGGTTCCCGGCATCAAGAACATGATTTTTGGCTCCGATGGAATCTTTCTCGCGCAGTTGGTCGGTCCCGGCGCAGTCTGGCTGCAAACGCTCCCCATCTCGCGCCTCGCCCACCAGATCTACGAATATCTGCCCAAGCCTCAGATGGAGCAGGCCGGCGGCGCCGGATTGCTTGGTGGCATCGTCGGCTCCATCATCACCGGAGGCCAGTAATAACCAGCGGAGCTAGCGGTGTTAGCGTGGTCGTAACCGTCTGGCGCCGCTAACTCCGCTAGCTCCGCTTTTGCTTCGCAAGGATCGCCTCCTATGACTCAGCCCGCCTCGAACTCCACTTCAAGCATTCGCGGCAATATCATCTTCGCATTCGCTCTTGTGTTGGCCCTCGATCTTGCGTGGCTGTTGCGCAGTGTCTTGGTCCTGCTTTACGTCTCCGCGCTTTTCGCGGTCGTGCTCACGCCCGTGGTGCGTGCCACGTCCCGGCTGCGCATTGGCCGGTGGCATCCATTCCATGGCGCCACGGCCATCTTTTTCCTTTTGCTCATCGTGGCCGGCGCCCTCACCGCCTTCGGCTTTCTCGCTTTCCCGCCCGTCATCCGCGATCTGCAGTCACTCAACGGCGAGATGCCCGCGCGCCTTCCCCCGTTGCTTGCGAGGCTCAGGCAAATTCCCTTCGTCGATCGGCTCAACTCCGGCGAAGTCATCAACTGGATTCAAGGCTCTCTCAGCCAGACCGCCTCCACGTTGCTGACCTCGCTTACGGGCTGGGCGCACGCGCTTCTTCAAGTCTCGCCGGCTTCGTGCTTACGCTCTATCTCATTCTCGAAGGCGACGGCGCTTATCGCTGGTTTCTCTCGTTTCTTCCTCCGCAGCCCCGTCAACGTCTCGACGTCACCTTGCAGTCGCGCCGCCGCACGCATGGAAAAGTGGCTTATCGGTCAGGCCAGCCTCATGCTCATCCTGGGAATGGCCAGCACTATCCTCTATCTCTCGCTTGATATCCGCTACGCCTACGGCCTGGGCGTGCTCACCGGGCTGCTCAATATGATTCCTGTGCTCGGCGCGGCCGTTTCCATCGTGCTCGCCCTGCTGGTGGCGGCCCTTGACTCCTGGGGCCGCATGCTCGGCGTGGCCATCTTCTTTCTCGTCTATCTTCAGATCGAGAGTTCATTGCTCATTCCCCGCATCATGAAGCACCGCGTCCACCTGCCCGCGCTCGCCATCTTTGTCGCGCTGCTGCTCGGGTCCGCGGTCGAGGGCGTCGTCGGCGCGTTGGTCGCTATCCCCACCGCCGTGCTCGTCTCCGTCCTGGTCGACGAGTATCTCGTCAAGAAGAGTGAAAAGTAGAGAAGGACCTGCATTTGCCTTTCTCGTCTTCGACTCAGCACGAAATGGGTGCGCCGGTCTCGATTCTGAGACCGGGGATCCACTCACGGTCCGCGGCCCTTACGCGTCCGCCGGCGCCCGCATCGCTTCGAGAGCGGCGGTCAGGTCCTTGCCCAGCGTTTCCTGCGCTTCCGCGGTCAGCTTTTCTTCGCGGCTGGTCAGATAGAACACGTCAATCGCAGTCTCGCCTTCCGTGTCGATGAGCGCAATCTTGATGTTGCACTGGTGCGAGCTGAACGTGAGCGCGATCTGGCGCAGCAACCCCGGAAGGTCCTGCGCGATCACCTGCAGAAGCGTAGAGTGACTCGAAGCCTCGTTGTCGAATTCCAGCTTCGTCGGCACCTCGACTTTGAGATTGGTGGGATGATTCAGGTGACGGCGCGCGTCGAGCAGCTGTTGCACTGAGAGCTTTTGCGCCACCACGTCGTGAACGTTGGCAAGAAAGCGTTCCTTCTCGCTGGGATTCAGCTCGATGGTCCGGAAGACATCGGAGAAATGGAAGCTGTCCACGATGACGCCGGCATCGTTCGAGTAAGCTCCGGCGCGCACAATGTTCATGCCCCACGACGCCAGAACTCCGGCCACGTCGGCAAACAAGCGCGTGCGGTCGCGCGTAATCACGGTCAGGTCGAAGAGCTGCCGATTGGGCCGCAGGTCCAGCTGCACCGGGTTTTGATCGAGATTCAAAGCCATCTGGAAGTGGTGGCGAATCTGCTCGGGCAGCCGGGTTTGCAGGTAGCGCTGCGGCAGTCCTTCCAGGAATTGCTTCAGAGCGTCGTGCTGCCCCGGTTGTACCATCGACCGGATGCGATTGAGCAGCGTGGGGTCAATCGCCGCGTGGTAGCGCGTCTCATCCACCGAGCGATCCATAAAGTTCGACGTGGACATATAAAACTGCCACAGGTTCTCGGCCTTCCATGGAGTCAGCGCGTCGGGATTCACTGCCTTGATGTCCGCAAAGGTCATCAGGGTCAACATCTTCAGCAGTTGCGGGCTGCCGATCTTCTCTGAGAACGCCTTCACGTTGTCCAGATCGAAGATGTCTCTGCGCATCGCCGACGACATCTCCAGATGCAGACGGATGAGCTTCAGAATCATCTCCTTTTCCTCGGCATCAAAGTCCAGCCGGGCCAGGAAACTGTCGGCCAACTCCACGCTTTGCGTCGCATGCTCGCCGGTGCGCCGCGCCTTGCCCGTGTCGTGCAGCAACAGCGCCAGCAAAAACAGGTCCATCCGGTCGATCTCCGGCAGCAGCTGCGCCAGCCTCTGCTCGTAGTCGTGCCCCGGCTGCCGCAGTCCGTGCACATTGTCGATGGTCAGAAACGTGTGCTCATCCACGGTGTAGCGGTGATAGCTGTCGCGGATCACCAGCGCATCGATGCCGTGGAATTCCGGAATCAGCATCTCCAGAACTCCCAGGGCGTGCATGGTGCGCAGCGCGTGCGCCGCATGCGGCCCCAGCAGCACTTCGCGCAACGCATTCCAAAGGTACGGCCCTTCGGGAATCGAGATCGCCAGCACCGGCAATGCGTCCGTAATGCGATCCTCGGCTGCCTGCGACAACGTGTAGCCGTGCGTGGCCATCAGCGAAAAGATGCGCAGGATGGCCGCGGTGTCGTTGAACTGCGCTCCCGGCAGAATGTCGATGCGCCCCTGATCCAGCAAGAAATCGGTTCCCGCAATCGGCGTGCGCCGCCGCCGGAACTGCTTATAAAAGCTCACCGGCGCTGGCAGATGTTCCATCAGCAACGCTGCGCGGCGATACACCACGCGCGCATGACGGTAATAAGTGCGCATCCAGTAGCTGGGATCAGCCGTGCCCCGCGTTTCCAACCCGATCGATCGTGCCGCAGCCTCATCCTGCGACTGCCAATCCAGCGTATTATCGTCACGCCCGTGCCGGAAATGCAGAAAACATCGCGCCGCAGCCAGAAAGTCGAAGGCTGCTTCCGCGTCGCCGCGCGCGCTCTGGAAAACTCCGCCGCGCTGCCGCGGCCACTCCTTGGTTTCCTTCAAATGGAACAGCACCGCGAACCACACCGCGAGATGGTAGTCGCGCAACCCTCCGGGGCAATCTTTCAGATTCGGTTCCAGATGAAAGATGGTATTGCCGAACTTCGCGTGCCGCGTGCGCGCAATCTCGCCCAGCTTTTGCGTAATCGTCGACCACTCGCTCAGCACCAGGCCGGGAAAGGTGACGTTGTGAAGCTGCTGGTACAGCGGAAACTGGCCGGCGAGAAAACGCCGGTCGAGCGTGGCCAGCGTGAACTCCAGGTTGTCGGGATCGAACCGTCCCGCTTCCTTCACGGTGCGGGAGCTGGGGCTGGCGCGCAGGCCGATGTCCCACATACCCTGGATGATGGCCCGCACCGCTTCTCGCGACTGCTCCTCGGTCTTTTCGTCGGCAAAGGCGAACAGCACATCGATGTCCGAGTAGGGAAACAGGTCCTTGCGCCCGTAGCCGCCCATCGCCAGCAGGGCCACGTTCTGCGCAGGCAAATCGGCAAACGCCCGGCGCCACATCTCGATCAGGATGCGGTCCACCACCGCGGAGCGCCGCCGGATGGCCGCCGTGCCGTCTCCGGTGCGATCGCAGGTTTGGCGCACCAGCGCCATCTCCCGCATATACTGCTCCCGAAGATCGTCCACTGCCAAAACGACTGCACTCATAGGGTTGTTTGGTTGGCCTGCCGAAGCAAGAAGGAATTGTTACAAGCATAAGCGATCTTCACGGACAAGGCGATAATTTTGACCTTGCGACCGGACTGCTGGTTGCAATTTCCCTGCGCGCGGGAACCCAAAGTGGCACAATATGACCTGCAATGATCTTCTCCGCAGTCAGCTCGCACGGTCTCAAATCCTGCCCAGCGCCCCTCGAAAAATACCGCACGGCGATTCTGAGTGTTTTGCTTGCGGCGCTTGCCTGCCCATTCACCGCAACCGCGCAGTCGGTGAGTGATTCTTCCGGCGGCATTCCCATTGCGGGTCCCGGTGTACAGCCCCAACTCGGCTTCGCCTGCTGCGATAAGGGCATCGAGGCGATGCAGGAGCTCTTCGCCGACCCGCACGTGGTCGCTGAACTCGCAGGTCTTCATGCCGAGGTCGCTGTCCAGATTGCCGACTTCTCCCCGGAGCGCGCAGCAATCGTCGAGAAGCTGAATCAAGCGGGAATCTCCGTGGTCGCATGGCTCGTGCTTGCGCCGCAGGACGGGTTCTACCTGGATGCAGACGATGCCGGCGCCGCCGCAGCCCGGGTCGCGGCTTTCGAAAAGTGGACGCAGGAAAACCATCTGCACTGGGAAGCCGTCGGACTCGATATCGAGCCCGATTTCAATCAGCTCGCCGCCCTCAGGAATCATCGCCTGCGGTTGCTTGAGATGCTTCTGCTGCGCAGTTTGAACACGAAGAGAATGACCCAGGCGACGCAGGCCTATTCGTCGCTTATCCGCCAGTTGCAGGGGCAGGGATTCCGTGTGCAGACCTATCAGATGCCCTATCTGCCGGCTGAGCGCGATGTTGGCACTACGCTCATCGATCGCATGCTGGGTACAGTCGATGTCCGCGGCAATGATGAGTACCTGATGCTTTATTCCAGCTACGCTCGCCAGGTTGGGGCGGCAATCATTTGGTCGCTCGGCCGCGGCGCTCAGGGCATTTCGATCGGCGTGACCGACGGCGGCACTCCTGGAACAGGCACGGGCGCGCTGGACTGGAATGAATTCTCCCGTGATTTAATTGTCGCCAGCCACTTCACGAAGCAGATCGGCGTGTACAACCTTGAAGGTTGCGTCCACCAGGGATTCCTGCCGCGCATCGAAACCATGGATTGGAACCAGTCCGTCGTCATTTCCGCCGCATCGATTGCGAGGGCCAGGCGCCTCGGTCTGCTTATGCGCACGGTGCTCTGGATCGCCTCGCGCCTGCCCTGGCTCCTCGCCGCAGCCCTTCTGCTCATAACATGGTGGATCGTGCGCCGTCGCGTCCGCAAGAAGCGCGCACTCACCGCCTGACGTCGCATGGCCTTACTGCGGAAACGGCACAAACTTCTCCGCGCACGAGGCCGGATTCCCCTCCGCCGGCGTCCCCTTCACCGTCGCGTCCTCCCCCACAGGCACCTGCAGGTTCGTCGGCTCCGGTCCCAGCGTCACGTCGGCGTGATCCACTTGGTATGTATATTTAGCCTCGTCGGTAATCTGCACGCCGTTGAGCGTCGCCGCGATCCGGTAATCGTGCCCGTAGCCGTTGAAGGTGAACTTGCCCCCGCCGCTCACGCGCACGTTGTGCAGCGTAATATCGCGCATGCTCGGCGGAGAATTCCCTTGCAGGGGGCCGTTCGCCGAATACGCCGTGTCCATCGTGATCGGGTTCGGCGAATTGCGAATGCACAAGTCGTCGTAGACCACGTCCTGCGTCAGCCCGCCGCGCGAGCCGTTCGACTTGATCCGCACGCCGGCATCGGTCCCGTCCAGCGATAGATCGAAGACCCGTATCTTGCTCACGCCGCCGTTGGTCTCGCTGCCGATTGACATGCCATGGCCCCAGTAGAAGTGATCGTGGCTGATGGTCATGTTCGTCGCGCCGCCCGGTCCGCCCTTGATGGCGATATTGTCATCGCCGTCGCGGATAAAGCTGTGCGTAATGGTCACATTCTTCGTGCCGTTGCCGGGATCGATGCCGTCCGTGTTGCGCGAAAGCGGATGCTCCGAGTCAGCCACGCGATGCGGTGTGTCGATCTTGACGCCCCATACCGTAAACCCGTTGCCATGGTTGTAAGAAACATGGAAGTTTGGCGAGTTCTTCAACGTAATCCGATACAGCGTAAAGCTGTCGGAATCGGTGGCCACAATCAACCGCGGCACCTGCTGGCCGCCGCCATCGCGTGCCTGCTGCGCAAGGTCCCACCACGAATACTGCGAGCCGAGTATCTTCTCGCCGCCGCGCCCGTCAATCGTGCCGTCGCCCATGATCGCCGAGTCGGGAGCGTGATCCACCGAAATCAGCGGCTTGCAACCCCTGCCCCCGCCGTGGCTCACAATGCCGCAGCTTCCCGGCGAAACCGCGAAAACCGCGGGATCGCGCGACGCGTAAAGCGTCACGCCGAGTCCGACGATCAGCGTAACATCGGTCTTCAATTCCAGCGGCCCGCTCAGAAATGCGTCGTCGGTCTCGTTCACATGCAGCAGCACGGCGCGGCCCTTGCCGCATTTATCGATAGCTTTTTGAATGCGCGCGGTATCGAGCTTCTGCTCGTCCTCTGGCGCCAGCGTGTGCCCGTGGCTCTGCAGTTGCGCGTCCAGGGTGGTGCAAAGTTGCGGGAAGAACGGCTCGATCACGGTGCGCGTGTCTTGTGCCGCCAGGCACGAGGCCACGCCGAATATCGCGGCAACCAGGGTTACGGACCGGGGAACCATGTGCGTTCTTCCTTTGCTGATTGTTACTGCTGCATCAACACACTAAAACACTGCGCGCTCTCAAAACAAGAGCGGAAGCTCGGTCCCCTGGTTTGCCGATGATTTCAATCGGTATGATCCGCAGTGCCAATCTCTCGGCCTGTACCGCCGGTTTCCTCACCGGTGGTCGTGCGGGTCTCCAGACCCGCACAAAGAAGAGGGCCACAACGAGGGCCGCCCCGGGTCCCGAATCTCGCCCCGGGAACCACAATCCTGAAGGCGCGAAATCGCGTGGTCAGAGCTACAGCGCGTTTTCGCCGCGCTCGTCGTTGCGGATGCGAATCGCCTCGTCGATGCGACTGATAAAAATCTTGCCGTCGCCAATGCGGCCGGTGCGCGCCGCCCCCACAATGGCCTGAATCGCTTTTTCCCTCAGATCGTCGTGAACCACCATCTCGATCTTCACCTTGGGCAGAAGATCCACGGTATACTCACGGCCGCGATAAAACTCCGTGTGGCCCTTCTGGCGGCCGTGGCCGCGGGCTTCAAGAATCGTCATGCCTTCAATGCCGGCTTCCAGCAGCGCATCCTTCACCGCATCCAGCTTGGAAGGTTGTAATACGGCTTCAATCTTCAACATAGAATCCTCGTCCGATAGCGTAACAGGCCCGCCGGCTCTTTTGCCGCCACAAGCCGAATCTTTGTTGTGCTTCCGGGAACACCCCGGAGCTCTATCCAACTCCGCTAGCTCCGCTTCTTTCTAGGAATTGAAATCGTACCCCTCTTCCCCGTGCTGCGAGAGATCCAGCCCTGCCGATTCCTGCTCCGGAGTTACGCGCAGTCCCATGATCTTATCTACAACGAAGAGCAGAATCAATGTGCCTGCGATGGAAATCCCCCACGCCACTCCCACGCCCGCGAGCTGGTTGAGGATCTGGCCCCAATGTCCGTCAATGGCGCCCGTGGGAATTCTGTTTCCCGCTGCGTCTTTTCCATAGATCGGATTGATGACGCTGGCGGCAAACACGCCTGTCAACAATGCGCCCAGGGTTCCACCCGCTCCATGAACGCCGAATGCGTCCAGCGAGTCGTCATAACCAAAGAGCGACTTTACCCCGAACACCATGAACGAGCAGAAGAATCCAGCCGCTAGGCCGATGAGCAGCGCCGACATCGGCTGCACAAAGCCCGAGGCCGGCGTAATCGCCACCAGCCCGGCCACCGCGCCGGAGATAGCGCCCAGTGCCGTCGGCTTGCCGTTGTGAAACCACTCAAAAATCGTCCATCCCAACGCCGCAGCCGCCGTGGCAAAGTGCGTGTTCACAAAGGCGCTTGTGGCCAGCGGGCTCGCCGCCAGCGCACTGCCTGCGTTAAAGCCGAACCAGCCCACCCACAGCAGGCACGCGCCAATAAAGCTCAGCACCATGGAGTGCGGCGGCATGGCAGTGTGCGGATAGCCGATACGTTTGCCCAGGTAAAGCGCGCAAATCAGCGCCGAGACGCCGCTGGTAATGTGCACCACCGTCCCACCGGCAAAATCCAGACTGGGAATGTGCCCGGCCGTCGCGTTCAGCAATCCGCCCACGCCCCACACCATGTGCGCCATCGGGCAGTAGACCAACAGCGACCACAGCGAGAGAAACACCGCCATCGAGCTGAACTTCATGCGCTCTGCAAACGCTCCCGTGATCAGCGCCGGCGTGATGATCGCGAACATCAGCTGGTAAATCATGTAAGTCTGCTCGGGAATCGTGGCCGCGTAGTCGGTGTTCGGAGTCAGCGTGACGCCGCGCAGGAACATGTGCTCAAACCCGCCAATAAACATGTTCCCGTGGCCGAAGGCCAGAGAATAGCCCACCAGCGCCCACAGAATGCTCACCAGCCCCATCATCGCGAAGCTCTGCATCATGGTGCTGAGAATGTTCTTCCTGCGCACCAGTCCGCCATAAAAGAGCGCCAGTCCCGGCCCCGTCATCAGCAGAACCAGTGCCGCCGAAGTCAGCATCCACGCGTTGTCGCCCGACATCTGCGCGTTTTGAACGGCCTGCTGAAGAGCGGTAATCTGCGCTTGAGTCGCCGGCGCCTGCGCCGCCGGCGTGGCTGTTGCCGTCTGCGCCAAAGTCCACGCTGGAATCAAAGCCAAGGCAAGGAATATCAACAATTTAAACCATTTGCGGCACATCAGGGTTCCGCTCCAAATTCGTTCACGCACCCGCAAAATCGTTCAGGCGCCAAAACTCATTCCGGCACCCAAAACTCGTTCAGGAGCATGGATCGCTGCATTCGTTGCTGGTTCCCGCCTTCCGGCTCGCGCGAGTCGGAAGCACGGCACATTTTCGGGCAGCCGGAGGACCGCAAGCGCCCGCCCGAGAGATCATATAGAAAGATGGTTAGTGCTTTCCTATCATTTTCATAAAGGCGCACAAATAACGCAAGTTTCGTCCAAACCCTGATTGATTCCTCACCGATTTCGTGTCACCGCCGAAACATTCACTACCTTCACTCCTTTCACTCCTTTCGCCCCCTTCACTCCTTTCACTTCCGTCAACGCCCCACGCTATACTGAACCCATGGCGTCCACCGTAGAGCGTGACCGCTATCTGTTCGGAGCGCTCGATAGCAGCGTAAAAAACCGCAACAAAGTCAGAGAAGCCGACTACGGCTACGAGTCGCCGGAAGGCGTCTTTCTCACTTCACTGGATTTCGCAGTGAATTGGGTGCGCAAGAACTCCGTGTGGCCCATGACCTTTGGCCTGGCCTGCTGCGCCATTGAAATGATGTCCATGGGTGCCGCGCGCTTCGACATCGCCCGCTTCGGCGCCGAAGTCTTCCGGCCCTCCCCGCGCCAGTCCGACCTCATGATCGTGGCCGGCCGCGTCTCGCAAAAGATGGGCCCCGTCCTCCGCCGCCTCTACGACCAGATGCCCGAGCCCAAATGGGTCATTTCCATGGGCGCCTGCGCCACCTCGGGCGGCGTCTTCAACAACTATGCCCTGCTCCAGGGCGTCAATCAGGTCGTGCCCGTCGACGTCTATGTTCCCGGCTGCCCACCCCGCCCCGAGCAGCTCATCTACGCAATTAATCTTCTCCAGGAGAAGATCCAGCACGAGCCCCGCAGCCTCCTCAAAACCCTCAACGTCGGCTAAAGTGCCCGTGGGAGGCCGCCGTAGTTGTAGCGCCGGCCTCCCGGCCGGCTGTAGCGCGGGCGTCCCCGCTCGCGCCGATTACCAGCGACGACGAAATCACCAGCCCTGAATGCTAAGCCCGGAAATCCCCGCACCGCCGCCTCCCCCGCCCTCTTGGCAACTTATGCGCCCCGCGCCCGCAAAGCCCGTCGAGTTTCGCAATCGCCCCCTGTTTTTGTCTATTCTGGATAGAGAACCTCGGGAGCTCTCTGTCTAGATGATCGGCTTGCAGTCTTTTTCTTTGAAGTTGCGCCAGCTTGGCATTCCGGTCCAGCTCGTTTCGCTTTTTCTGTTCCTGTTCTGCCTTCCGGCTCTGCATGCCCAAGCCGCATTCACCGTCGTCGGTCCCGACGGAGGCGATGCGCGCGCTTTTGCCTCCGTGCCCGGCCAGCCCAAACATCTTTATCTCGGCACCACCAACAGCTGGCTCTACGAATCTCTCGATGAAGGCGCGACCTGGTATCGCCTGGCCAAGCTCGACCGCGCCGAAGGTTTGGTCCTCGACAACATCGTGGTCGATTCCGCCCACCCCTCGACGCTCTACGTCGGGGCCTGGAAGGACTCCGACGACGGCGGTCTGTGGATCAGCCACGATGCCGGCCGCACCTGGCATGAAGTCGCGCTCTTCCAAGGCCAGCCCGTGCAAGCCCTGGCGCAGGCGCCTTCCGATCCACATATTCTTTTTGCGGGCACGCTCCAGGGCGTCTATCGCTCCAGCGATTCCGGCGCAACCTGGGCCCAGATCAGCCCGCCCGGCAGTCACGAGATCCACGAAATAGAATCTCTGGCCGTCGATCCCGCAGACCCCTCCATCGTCTACGCGGGAACCTGGCACCTGCCCTGGAAGACCACCGATGGCGGCAAGACGTGGCGCAATATCAAGGAAGGGATCATCACTGACTCCGACGTTTTCTCCATCATCGTCGATCCCCAGCACCCGCACATCGTGTACCTCAGTGCCTGCAGTGGCATCTACAAGAGCGAAAACGCCGGCGCCCTCTTCCACAAGATTCAGGGCATCCCCACCGAAGCGCGACGTACCCGCGTTCTCATGCAGGATCCTGAAAATCTGCAGGTGGTCTACGCCGGAACCACCGAGGGCCTCTACAAAACCGTCAACGGCGGCAAAACCTTCACGCTCATGACCGGCTCCGACGTAATCGTCAACGACGTCTATGTCGATCCCGGCAACTCCAGTCGCGTGCTCCTGGCCACCGATCGCGGCGGCGTTCTCGTCAGCAACGACGCGGGCGTCACCTTTACGCAGTCGAACCGGGGCGTCTCCGAACGCAAGATCGCGGCCCTGCTCGTCGACAACCATAACCCGGACCGCAACAATGACCACGAAGACCCCGCCGTCCTCTATGCCGGCATAGTCAATGACAAGCAATATGGCGGCGTCTTCCGTTCCGTCGATGACGGTGCGCATTGGGAGCAGTTGGGCGCCGGGCTCGACGGGCGCGACGTGTTTGCTCTCGCCGAAACCAAAGACGGAGCCATCGTCGCCGGAACCAGCCACGGCATTTTTGTTCTCGGCGGCGGCGATCCGCCAGCCTCCGCAAGCATTGCCGCGCCAGCCTCAGCTCCCGGCGATCCGGCCGCCTCAGGGCTTGCCGAAAAAGCGCCCCATGCGAGCCCGCCGACCGCCGGAAAAGCACCCCGTGGTAGCACGAAGTGTCAGGGCACGACTTCAGTCGTGCCGAAAGCGCCCCCCCATAAGCGTAGGGCTTTAGCCCCTGCCCGAACCTCACGCGCGGGTTCGCAGCCTGTTCCCGATCCCCCCCCAGCCTGTTCTGTTGAGGATCCCGCGCCGGCCGGCGACCCACCCGCGACCGCAGATGTCTGGCAGCCGCGCAACAACATCGCTAACACGCTACTCAAGACCTCGACGGAAACGCACCGTGGCACCAAGGTCAACATCGAGAAAGCAGTGAAGGCCCCCGTCGTTCAGTTCGAAAGTCTAGTCCATGCGCTCGACGTCTCCGGAGACGTGTGGGTAGCGGCCACCACCTACGGTTTGCTCACCAGCCACGATCAGGGCGCCTCGTGGCAGGGGGGCCCGGTCATGGGCTTCGGCGATTACCTCTCTGTCACCGCGCACGGCAACGACATGGTCGCGGCGCGCGACGACAGTGTCGTGATCTCGAACGATGCCGGCCAGACCTGGTTTCCCATGGGCATGCCCACCATGCTCACGCACATTCACCGCGTCGTCTTTTCGCCCGACGGCACGCTTTGGCTGGGCGCGCGCGAAGGCGTCTACTTCACGCGCAACCTGGGCAAGACCTGGATGTATATCATTCGCCTTCCCCTCCGCGACGTCGACGATCTCAGCTACGATCCGGTATCGAAACGGGTCCTAGTCAGCTCGCGCACCAGGGATGAGATTTATGCCATCGACCCCAGGACCATGACCTGGGTCTGGTGGCAAACCGGCTACCAGATCGCCCTCATCCGCGTGGCCGGCGACCACCTCGTCGCAGCCTCGCTCGACGACGGCGTCCTTGTAGGCCCCAAAGTCCCGCCCGCACCCGCGCCGCCGCCCGACGCACCGTCGACTCACTAGTAATCCCACCGCGACAGAGGCGACCACTTTGTAGCGCCGGTCTCCTGACCGGCTGTAGTGCGGGCCTCCCGGCCCGCGCATTCAATGCGCGACCGCTACACGTCGGAACTCGTCTCATCCGCATCGCCTCACGGCGTCGGCGTTGCGACACTCTGCGGATCGGAGGCGATCAGATAACGCGCCTCGTCACGATCCGCAGGGCCGAACTCCATCGTGGGGATGGCATAGGGTCCGCCGGTGCCGCGGACAAGATAGTAATAGGTTTTTCCCGCTTCTACGGTGAAGTTGAGCAGCTCCGCCTCTGGACGTTTCCGGTTTGTCGTGGCCGAACACGAATGGTGCTCGCCCGGCCCAACGGAAGCAAAGATGTAGGAATCATTCTGCAGGACTCCCAACCAGGCGCCGTCCAGTCCGACTCTCGTGGTGAACGGAGCGCCGGTTTCTTTCTGGATAAAGTACACCAGTGCTTTGCCCGGCTCGGGCACGGCGGGCGGCTGCCCTTTTGCCGGTTGCACGACGAACTTGGCTTTTAGAGGGCCGCAGGCCTGCTTGTAGAGGTCGTCGGCGGTTTGTGCCGTCGCCGACATGGACATTGTCAAAAGCAAAACTGCCAGAGCAGCTTTCATCTTGTTTCTCCAAAGGGGCTTTTGACATATTCTATGCCGCGGAAATCGGCCCTGTTGCCTCGGCGATTGTCTGTAGCGGCGGTCGGTCAATTCGCGGAGGCAAACTCGCCACAACATGGCGAACTGGTGGTCGCGATTCCGGGACCCTCGAACCGCGCCTCCTCACAGAGGCATTTATCGCAGACCGTATTTGTCGATGAACTGTCCCAGTGTGCGATTCCATGTGGCGAACTGATCGTTCAACGATTCATATGTGCCGCCGGGCCAGAGACTGATTGCCATTGCAAGCCATGGATCGTTGACGTCGTCGTAATAAGCCGTGCACCAGCGGTTGTCGTAGTTCCAGGCGTTGATCTGCGCAATATCGAATTTGCCGTGGGTGGAAAAGCCGGAGACGAAATTCAGGAAAGCGGAGCGGCCGTCCTTAAGGTCGGCCATGATGGCGACCGGTGTGTCCTGCGTACTGGTCTCGACATGGAGCTTGCCGCTAACCCCGGCGGCCACCTTCGCCGGGTAGCCTGTGCTCTCGAGCCACTGCACGACCTCTTCCAGCGTTAATCCGCCATCGGGGATTACGCGCAACGGCGCTGGCGATGCTGCGGGTGGCGGCGGTTGTGGCGCGGCAGCCGCAGCAGGCGCGGCTGTGTTGCTCGCAGCGCTCTGCCCGCTTTCCGCCGTTTCCAACGCAGCTCCGCAATTCTTGCAAAATCTCTGATCCGGCCGGGACTCTGTGCCGCAACGCGTGCAAGACATCGCAATTCTCCAGTTCTGAAGAGGAATTCGTGAAGCGCCTTTACAAAATATCACCGCTCAGGCTTTTGTCTAACTCAAAAAATGCACGAACTTTTCGTGCCTTTCATTCCACGCCGCGAACTGACTGTTCAGCGATTCGAACGTGCCGCCGGGCGAGAGGGCGATGTCCATCGTAAGGCAAGGGCCGATGGCGCTGTCGTAATAGGATTTGCACCAGAGGAACTTGCCGTTCCACTTGTTCAGCTTCGCAACGTCGAACTTGCCGTCGAGAATAACTCCGGCGATGAATTCAAGGGAGGGGCAGCGCCCGCTTGGGCACCCAGGCGTGAAGATGTTGTACGGGTGGCCACCCGAATTGCTCAAAATGTGGCGCTTGCCGTTTTCGGCGGTAACCACCTTCGCGGCGTAGCCCCCGCTCTGGAGCCACTGAACGACTTCTTCCATCGTTAATCCGCCGTCGGGGATGGGGTGCACCGGCGAGACATGCGGCGGCGGCGCGGCTGGCGCGGCAGAAACTGGCACTGCGGTCTGCGCCATTTCCTCAGTTCCTAACGCAGCGCCGCAGTTCCTGCAAAATCTTTGATCGGATCCGGACTCTGTGCCACACCGAGAGCAATGCATGCGGACTCTCCATTTCTAAATAAGGGAATTCGTGCAGCGTCTTTGCAAGATATCACTTCCGCATTCGTGGGGTAAAACGATTGCGCTCACTGCACCTTGAACGCCTTGTCCACGATGGCGTTGGGGTCGCCGCCTGCGGGGAGCAGCGTGAACAGCGACTGGCTTGCGGTGCGCACCACGGCCACGTCGCCCGAGCGGCGGTCGACCACAAACAGCAGGTGGCCGGCAGCAGAGAAGGCCATCGCAGCCGGTCCGTCGCCCACGTGCAGCGATGGGGCAACGCGCTTGCCGTCGTCAATGGAATAGACGGTGACTTCCTGCGAGCGCTGGTTGGCCACGTAGAGCAGCGCGTTGTCGCGCGAAACCAGCCCGAAGACCGGATCGGCGCCGATCATGTAGGTGTCGCCCACTTCGTCCGTGCCGTTATAGATCTCGCTCACCGAATCGGAAAGGGAATTCGACACGAAGATCTCGCCGCCATCGGGCTTCATGGCCAGGTCCACGGGCGCGCGGCCCACATCCATCAGCGTTTCCAGTTGATCGGGTTGATTAGGACGCGCTTTGGAATTCTCGAGAGCAATCACCATGACCTGATGACCGCCTGAACAAGCCACAAATGCTTTGCTTGAATCCATCAGAATTACGGGACTGGCCGCTCCAGGGCAGTCCCCAAACACCGCGCGCACATGGCCGTTCGCGGGATCCATCACCGTCACGGAGTTGCCGGCCTGGTTCGCGATCACAAGTGTCTTGCCATCTGGAGCCAGTCGCGCTGCCACCGGCACTTCGCCCGCGCCGAACTGCGCCAGCTCCTGCCGCGCTTTCAGATCGATGACAGAAATCGAATTCGATCCGGAGTTCGCCACGTACGCGCGCTGGCCGTCGGCGTCCAAATCAATCGACAGCGGCAGGCGATGCACGCCGATCGTCGCGACTACGGTGTTGTGCTCGGCGTCGATCACGGAAATGGAGCCGTTCGCGCCCGCTGCGCCCGCGTTCACTATGTAGATTTCGTTGCGTGTGGGGCTTGCGGCCACGGCCACGGGATGCTGCCCCACCGGCAACTCGCGGTCCACGCGGACATTCACCACGTCGAGCACGGTCACCGTGTCGCTGCCGCCATTGGTCACGTAGACGTATTCGCGATAGTTGGCAGGGTATTGGGGAAAATCGTGCGGCCGACAGCCGGTGAGAGCGAGCGCAACAAGAACGATCGAGGTTAGCCTCACTGCTTCAGGGACACCTGGCACCTGAAACCTGACACTTGAAACCTGTTCACTGTCCACGGCCCACGCTTCACTCTTTCACTCGTTCACTTCTTCACTGCAACCGGGGCGCTCACGCCTCGGGTCAAGTTGCGGCCGACAATCGGTGCAATCTGTTCGATCTCGTTCATCATCGTGGCAAACTGCGCGGGAAACAACGACTGCGGGCCGTCGGAAACCGCGACCTCGGGATGATTGTGTACCTCGACGATCAGGCCATCGGCTCCCGCGGCAATTCCGGCACGCGCCATGGGCAGAACGCTGTCGCGGCGGCCGGTGCCGTGGCTGGGATCGACGAGGATCGGCAGGTGGCTCACGTGCTGCAATGCGGGCACAATGCTGAGGTCGAGCGTGTTGCGGGCGTGATCGGAAAACGTGCGCACGCCGCGCTCGCACAAAATCACCTCGTAGTTGCCCTCGCTCATCACGTACTCTGCGGCCATCAGGAACTCTTCCAGCGTGGCGCTCATGCCGCGCTTGATGAGCACCGGCTTGCGCAGCCGTCCCGCTTTCCTGAGCAGCGAGAAGTTCTGCATATTGCGCGCGCCGATCTGGATTACGTCGGCCCATTCCGCCACCAGGTCGAGCGTCTCGGTGTCGAGGGCCTCAGTCACGATACGCAGCCCAAATTTGTCTCTGATTTCGGCCATGATCTTCAGCGCTTCAAGGCCCAGCCCCTGAAACGCGTAAGGCGAAGTGCGCGGCTTGTATGCTCCGCCGCGGAAGAACTGTGCGCCCGCCGCAGCCACCTGTTCTGCAATGGCAAAGGCCTGCTCGCGGCTCTCAATGGAGCACGGGCCCGCGATCACAGCCAGATCGCGGCCGCCAATGCTCGCGCCGCCGGCAAAACGCACCACCGTGTCTTCTTCTTTCACATCGCGGCTGGCGAGTTTATAGGCCTTTGAAACGCGGATGACTTCCGCGACGCCCGAAAGCGATTCCAGGTTCCCGCGGTTCACCTCGCCCTGGTTGCCGGTAATGCCGATCGCGGTGCGTTGCGCCCCGGGCAGGGGATGGGGACGGAATCCCAACTGTTCAATATGGTCGCAGACCGCCTGGATCTCTTCCTGCGTCGCCTGCGCCTTCATCACGACCAACATGTCACGCCCCCCGATCCCACAGTTTACTGGCTCGGGGAACGGAGGGCAATTTTGGGCGGTGGGCTGCTTTGAGCGACTAACATTCCATCTGCGCCAACCAAGCCAACCAACTAAACCAAAAATAGGAAGCAACTATTGCCGCGAGCACGACTGCCCAGCGCCTCCACCCTTTACCGAAAAGCGAAAGCACAAGAGCCAGGACGGCACATAAGAGGCCTATTTCAACGCCCATAACGAATCCTCCGCAGCGCTTGAGGCCGTGAACCTGCCCAAGGACGCCATAAAAGACGATGTCCATTATCAGCAAGCCAAAGCCTCCGAGAAAGGATCGATGGCGCCAAGCTGTCATGCCGCTCTTTCCGCCTCCTGCTCAGATGACTCCCACAGAGCCACGAGGTCAGAGACCTCCCAAAGACGATCCGTCACGCTAGCGGCCATTGCAGGGCTTATGCGCAGCGTGCGGTGAATCTTTATGAAGTTGTACGCGAAGCAGTTTAGCGCGATTGCGCGCCGTGATTGCGGGCTTTGCGGCTGAAACCGTTGCTTAGCCGAGTCATTCGAGCTTCTCCGCAGCCTTTGGAGGCCGGCGCTGCTCGAATGCGCGGTCTACGGCCAAGTTTTTAGTCGGGGTCGTCGCTGCCGTCAGTGCTTTTCGCGGCTACCACCGCGGGGGCAATAATCATACCGATAAAGGCGAGAGCAATGATGAGGTCATGCACGGTGAGGTCCCTGGGGGCGGCATCCGTTCAAACGCACCCATAGAAATCATCGCGGCGACGCGAGGAATATCCAATACAACTAAGCTGTGATGCTGTGCAGGCGGTGTTATTGCGGGAGCGAGCTTGCTGGGTGGGCCGGAACGGAAACCGCAAGCAAGAGGCGTGAGGGGACGCACATCCTTCACGTAAACTACTGCATGAGAAGGAGATATTCGTAGATATTCCAGTTTGATGCTAGCCGCCGGCAGGCTCGGCGTCTCGCTTCTGCGCGAGCCACTTCGTGCCCAGCCATGCCAGATAGCCCAGCTGGATGGCCCAGGTAACCGTGTAGGCCGCCTGCACATACAGGTGGTCACGCAGCGCCGCGGCCGCCTGGATCTGGGCGTCCGTCAGATTCTGGTTCCAGTCAGTCGCAGGAGCCGAGAAAATCAGGTGCGCTGTCCAAGCCAAAAGAGCGAGAGGAATGGCGAAGATAATTCCGAGGGCAAGCTTTTTCATGGATCTCCTCATTTTTCAGACGCATCCGGTCCCAAACGAATCAGAAAGCGAGCGCGGACGAAACTCACGCCTCTAAGGCGCGCAGAGCTTCGGCGGCAGTGGTCTTCTGCTGCTGCCGCTCGACACGAAAACGCAACGCCAGGATCAGCACTCCCCACGCAAACCACGCCAGCATGTTCCACAAGAACGCACCCAGCATCGAGGGGTCCATCCCCGAGTCAGCCCCTCCGCCAAAGACGGGCGCGGGGTGCTGGGTGGGAATCACTTTCTGGAAATGCGTGGAGAAGTACACGATGGGAACGTCGAGTGCGCCGAAAATGTTCAGAACGGCAGCCACGGTCTGCATCTGCGACCCTTCCGCAAACCGCCGCAAGAGCAGGTAGCTCACATAGATAAGCCACAGGACCAGGGTGGTTGTCAGGCGCGCGTCCCAGGTCCACCACATGCCCCATGCACGTCGGCCCCAGATGGGTCCCGTAATCAGCACCACCGTGTTAAAAACTACCCCAACTTCAGCCCCGGCCAGCGCCCAGGCATCAAAGATCTGCGCCCGCGTCGCATGCGTGTGCCGCGAAGCCAGGTATCCAATCGATCCAACCAGGCTGACTGCAAAAAACGCAAATGCCACCGACGCCGACGGCACGTGGTAGTAAAAAATACGAAAGAGTTCGCCTTGTTTGGCGTCGTTGGGTGCGACGTAAATCGCCTGGTAGTAGGCCCAAATCAGCAGCGCGATGGTCAGCAGAGAGAACAGTCCAAAAACGAGTTTTTTCATGGGGAAACCCTGATGAGACCAGTTTACGATGCAGGCGTCGTTGGGATGTGATTTAGATCACCGGGTTGAACGGCATTTGAGCTGCGGACGGTCGAATTTGTGTTATCATTGTGTACACAAAGGAGGCGAGATGCCGACCGCCAAGGTAGGAGTACGAGAGTTTCGAGAAAATCTGTCTGGTTACCTCGAGTCTGCGGCGCCGGTCGCGATCATGCGCCATGGCAAGACGCTCGGATTCTATGTACCTGCGCCACAACGGCCACAGGAGGAGAACTTGGAAGCGCTTCGCAGGGCCGGCGAGCAACTGGATGCGCTGATTGCTTCCTCTGGTGCAACGGAAGATGAGCTAGTGAAGGAATTCAAGGCGCTTCGGAAGGCGCGTCGTGCCGGACGCTAAGTTACTAGTTCTGGACGCCAACATCCTTATTCGCGCCGTGCTTGGGAAACGTGTTCGCGCCATTCTGGTGCAGTACGGCGGGGTGGCACTTTTTGTCGCGCCGGAAGCCGCTTTTTCCGAGGCGGAAGAGCACCTTCCAACCATTCTCAGTAAACGCCGCATGCCAGTTGCGAAGGGCATGACGGTCTTCAGCGCGGTCGACAAAGTTGTTCAATCTATCGCCCATGACACCTATGCCGCTTTTGAAAAGAATGCCAAGCGGCGTCTGGCCAAACGAGATATTGACAATTGGCCTGTACTGGCCACAGCGATGGTTTTCAACTGTCCGGTCTGGACCGAAGATGCGGATTTTTTTGGCGCCGGCGTGGCTACTTGGACGAGCGACCGGGTGGAGATGTACCTCGAGAACGTCACGAACTGTTGACGCTGCTAACATTGTTTTTTCCGAAAGAAACATGCGCGACCACCTCGCTACACTGATCGACGACTTTCGCCGTTTTGACCGCGAGATTGCCGTGGTGCATTTTCGAGGCAACCGGCGTCACGTCACCACGTATGGCGAACTGGCGCGCCTCGCCGGCCGATTCGCCGCGTTTTTGGCCGAGCACGGCATCGTCCAGGGCGACCGCGTCCTGCTTTGGGCCGAAAACAGTGCCGAGTGGATCGCCGCCTTCTACGGCTGCCTGTTGCGCGGGGTGCTGGCCGTTCCTCTCGACGCCGCCGGAAGCGCCGACTTTGCCGCGCGTGTGGCTGCTGACGTCCATCCCAGATTAGCCGTGGGCGACGCGCTTCTGTTGGCCAGGCTGGCCGCGGCGCACTCCGGGCCTGAAATTCCCACGCTCGCCTTTGAAGACTGGCTCGACCATCTTCCCGCCGCGGAAATGGGCGCCGTCACGGGCCTGTCGCGGGACACTCCGCTCGAGATTCTGTTTACCTCCGGCACCACCGGCGATCCCAAAGGCATTGTCATCACCCACGGCAATGTGCTGGCCAGCGTGGGGCCCATCGAAGACGGCGCCCAGCCCTACATGCGCTACGAGCGGCTGATCCATCCCCTGCGCATTCTGCACACGCTTCCCCTGAGCCACGTCTTCGGCCAGACCATGGGCCTCTGGGTTCCGCCCATCTTCAGCGCCGAACTGCACTTTGAAAGCCGCCTGGCCGCCCCGCGCCTCGTCGAGACCATTCGCCGCGAGCGCATCTCCGTGCTGGCCGCCGTGCCGCGCGTGCTGGCGCTGCTCAAGGCCCATCTGGAAGCGAACCATCCCGGCCTTGCCGAGCGCATCGCCCGCATCGCAAGAACTCAAACCCTGGCATGCGCTGGTGGCGCTTCCGCGCCGTGCATCGCGAATTCGGCTTCAAGTTCTGGGCCTTCGTCTCCGGCGGCGGCGCGCTGCCCGGCCCGCTCGAGCAGTTCTGGAACGCGCTTGGATTCGTTCTGGTGCAGGGCTACGGCATGACCGAGACCACCGCGCTCATCACGCTGAACCATCCCTTCCACGTGGCCGAGGGCACCATCGGCAAGCCGCATGGCGGGCCGCGAAGTCAAGCTCGGCTGCCGACGGCGAGGTTCTGGTCCGCGGCCCCATGATCTCCGGCGCCACCTGGCAAGGCGGCGAGCTTCGCCCGCGCGCAGGAAGAGTGGCTGGCGACCGGAGACATTGCCGAGCGTCAGGAATCGGGCGAGCTGCGTTTTCTGGGCCGCAAGAGCGAAGTCATCGTCACCGCGGCCGGGCTCAACATCCACCCCGAGGACATTGAAGCGGCCATCGAGGAGCAGCCGGAGATCGCTGCCTGCGCGGTGGTCGCCATGGAAACTCCAACCGGTCCTGAGCCCTGCGCCGTGCTGGCCTGCCGTGGGTCGCGGATGCAATGCTGCGGCGGCCATCGAGCGCGCCAACGCCAAGCTGGCCGAGTTTCAGCGCATCAGCCGCTGGGTCCTGTGGCCGGAGCCCGATCTGCCCCGCACCTCAACCGGCAAGGTTCGGCGCAAGCCCGTAGCCGCATGGCTGGCCCGGATCCAGGCCGCAGCCGCCACAACCAGCAACGGCGCTCCCGGCACGGCGGCCGGCAACTTCGGCCCCTCCTCCGACTGGCTGCTCGCGCTCATCGCGCAAATCACCGGCGAAGCCCACCCCGGCGTGGGCGACGAGCTGCGTCTGACCGAAGATCTGCACCTCGACAGCCTGGGCCGCGTGCAACTTTCCGCCGCCATCGAGGAGCGGCTGGGCATTGTCGAGGGCAGCGGGCTGCTCGAAGAAGTGCAGACGCTGGGCGAGTTGCGCAGACTGGTAGGTGAAGAAGCTGGGAACAAGGGAACAAGGGGACAAGGGAACGAGGACGCAGGGAGCAAGGGAGCGAGGGAGCAAGGGAGCGAAAAGGCAGGGACCGAGAAAGCCGGGACCGAGGGAACACGGGAACAAGGGAACGAGAAGACCAGGGAACAGGAATCAGGCGATTGCTCCCGCGCCGCGCGTCCGCTTTGTCTATCCCGAGTGGCCGTGGTGGAAGCCGTTCCAATGGCTGCGCGTGGCTTTTCTTGAAGCGTCTGCAGCGCCCGCTCACGTGGCTGCTGGCCGCGCCGCGCGTGGTCGGGCCAGCAAAGCCGCTACCACCGGGGCCGCTGCTCATCGTGGGCAACCACGTCACGGCCTACGACGGCCCGCTGATTCAATATGGGCTGCCCGGTCCACTTCGCCGCCACATCGCCGTGGCCATGGCGGGCGACATGCTCGACGATTACCGGCATTGGCGCAATCCCGACTGGCCGCCGGGCCACAAGGGCGTCTGGCTGCTCGGACCGCCTGCCTACTGGCTGGTCACGGCGTTCTACAACGTCTTTCCCCTGCCGCGCCAGCGCGATTTCCAGTTGAGCTTTGCCCACGCAGGCAGGGCTATGGACCGCGGTTACAGCGTCATGGTCTTTCCCGAGGGCGTGCGCTCTGAAGGGCAACTGGCGCGCTTCCGCCCCGGCATCGGGCTGCTCGTCAAACAATCCGGCGTGCCCGTAGTGCCCACCGCCATCCTCGGCCTCGGCGACATGAGAGCCGGCCGTCGCCGCTGGTTCCGCTCGGGGCATCTCGAGGTGCGCATCGGCGACGCCATCCGCTTCGGCCCCGAGGAGACCGAGGCCGCCATCACGGCACGCCTGCACGACGAGGTCGAGCGGCTCCTGGGCGGGGAGGCAAGCTAGCAAGTCAGCACTGGCTTTACAGCATGTTCCGCGCCCAGCCCTCCAGCCACGAGCGCGAGATCGATTGCCAGGTCTCGTTGAAGTAGAGGCCCGTGGCCGCCAGGCCCACAGCGATGACGAGCGAGGCTGCCCATAGGAACTGTTTCATGATCCGGTTGCGTTTCCAGTCCCAGAGAAACATGAGAAGGATGAGGAGCAGATTGCCGCCCTCGTAAAACAGGTAGGTGCCGAGAAAGGTAGTTGGTGCAGGCAGAAAGAGGCCCACCATCCGGGAAAAGCCCGCATCGCTGATGCAGATGGTGGCCAGAATGAGCACGCGCCGATGGGCGGCGGAGTTGCGGCGCATGAGAATGCCCCAGGGCAGCAGCACGGCCATGCAAATGACTCCGCTGAAGGCGATGGAAAGGAATTGAGGAGGCAGAGCGCCGGGAGTCTGCAGGTTCAAGGCCTGCCAACTGAGTTCGGACCAGGGGGCGATCACAACGATGAGAGCGGCGTAGCCGGCCGCAAACCAGCCGAAACGGCGATGGAAGCGGACGTTGCCGGTTTCGACCATGAGCACAAGCGCGGTGGCAGTGAGCAGCCAGAGCGTGGTGGCGATGGCATGTACGTGGACGATCTTGGGTACGGGCGGCTGCTCATGGAGGTAGTTGTGCAGATCGAAGCCGAAGCCGACGCCCACGAAGATCCAGAAGATGGCGAGCCAGACCAGCGCAGCCCGGCGATCTTCACGCGCGGGCCAGGATGCGGTTGTATGGATGTGCACCCGCTTTGTCCCCCTTGTCAGTCAGAAAACGTAGAACGATGGATCGATGCGATGGGATTGATGCAATGAATCCATCTTTGCACATTGTGGTGATCGGCCCGGGGTCAACTTCCCTGGTGCTATGCGTCTTTTTCCGCGGCGTGGTACTCGCGGCGGATGCACTTCAGATCCACAGTTGGCTTGGGGTACTGCATCTTCAGCGCTTCCAGATGCTCCACGACGATGCGCGCGATGGCCAGGTTGCGAAACCATTTGTGGTTGGCGGGGATGACGTACCAGGGCGCATCGGTTGGTGCTGCAACGGGAGAGCGCTTCTTCATAAGCGGTGATGTAATCATTCCAACATTCGCGCTCCTTGTAGTCGGCTTCGCTGATCTTCCAGTGCTTGCTGGGGTCATCGAGCCGTTCCTTGAAACGCTTCAGTTGCTCTTCCTTGGAAATGTGCAGAAAGAACTTGAGAATCTGCGTGCCGTTGGCGGCCAGGTTGCTTTCGAAGTCGTTGATCTCGTCGTAACGCTGCGACCAGACCGCTTTCGGCACGAGATGATGCACGCGGACGATCAGAACATCCTCATAATGCGAGCGATTGAAGATGACCACTTCGCCGCGGGCAGGCGCGGCCTTGTGCGCGCGCCACAGAAAGTCGTGGGCAGCCTCCAACGGGGTGGGTTGCTTGAATGCCGCCACGCGGCAACCCTGCGGGTTCATCGCGCCCAGCACGTGGTTGATCACCCCATCTTTGCCGCCGGTGTCCATGGCCTGCAGACAGATGAGAAGTGAATGGCCATGCTCCGCGAAAAGCAGGTCCTGAAGCTCGCGGAGTTTCTCCTGATAATGGGCGATCTCTTTTGCCGCCGACTTGTGGCTCTTATGGCCGTCCGTGAAGGCGGGGTCCATCTTCTTGAGTCTTACTTTGGATTCCGGCGCAACTTTGAACCGTTCCATGCTTTTCATTTGCTTGTTTTCTCCGCTTCCAGCCACGGGCCTATCGCGTTGCTGAAGACTAGCCAGCATGGTACTACGGCTCTAGCTGGGCATGCGCGGGCGGTAGTAGCAAGTGCCACCGACGAGGACCGGTGTCCACAGGGAAAGGTCGGCGGGCTGCTCGCTGGAACCGAGGAAGAGGATGCCGTCGGGAGCGAGTACGCGGTGAATGCCGGCGAGGAGCGTGCGACGTGTGGGCTGATCGAAGTAGAGCATGACGTTGCGCAAAAAGATCACATCGAAGCGATCGTTCGCGCGATTGAAGGGCAACGTCGCGCCGCAGAGATTGGCCTGCCGGAAATTGCACAGCTTGCGGACCTCGGGCTTGACGATCCAGTCTTCGCTCACGTGGTCGAAGTAGCGGACCACGAATCGCGCAGGCAATCCGCGGTTGATCTCAATTCGGTGATACAGGCCGGCCTGGGCCCGCTGTACAACTTCCCTGCTGATGTCGGTGCCTTCGATGGCGAACTTCCACCCCACCAGCATGGGAAAGTGTTCAAGCAGCATCATGGCCACGCTGTAGGCCTCCTGGCCGGTGGCGCAGGCGGCGCTCCACATGCGAAGCGTGCGTTGAAAGCGGCGCGCCTCGATGATTTTGGGAAGCAATTCGTTGCGCAACAGATCGAAGGGGCGCAGATCGCGGAAGAAGCTGGTCTCATTGATCGTCATGGCCTCGGCGACTTCGCGCTCCAGCGCAGAATCTTTCTGCGCGCGCAACTTGTGCACCAGTTCGTCGAGGCGAGTGAGGCCGTGGTTGCGCAGAATTCTGGCAAGGCGTGTGTCGAAGAGATAGTCGCGCGATGCGTCGAGCACATTTTGCGACACGTCGAAAACCAGTTGGCGGAGATAGCCGTATTCGGGACCCGCGATTTGTTCCATGGCTACACCACCATCCGGACCAGGCTACGGACTTCGCTGGGCGACGCAACGGAGCGGCTTGCGACGCGCAGGATCTCGGGAGCGATCGCGGCGAGAGGAAGCACCTTGTACGCCAGGCCCGCCTGGGCCACGGCTCCGGGCATGCCCCACACCGTGCTCGTGGCCTGATCCTGCGCCAGAACTGATCCGCCCTGTTCGCGAATTATGCGCGATCCGGCAAGACCGTCATAACCCATGCCCGTAAGCACCACGGCGAGCACGCCGGATCCGTACACGCGCGCCGCGGAGCGAAAGAGTGTATCGACAGCGGGGCGGCAATGGTTCTCCGGCGGGTCCTGCGTGAGGTGAATGGTTGCTGGCGCGCCGGGACGCGCTGCGGCCAGCGCTTCCATGTGCCAGTTGCCGCGCGCAATATAAATGCAGCCGGCAGTTGCGGGCATGCCTTCCGTGGCTTCTGAGACCCGCAAACCGCAACGGCGGCTGAGGCGCTCCGCGAGTAGCCGCGTAAAGACTTCAGGCATGTGCTGCACGATGAGAACTGGAAGCGGAAAACCGGCTGGCAGCGCCGGGAGAAGCACGTCGAGCGCCGCGGGGCCGCCGGTGGAAACGCCGACAGCGAGCACTGACGGCTTGGCCGGCAGTTGCGAGCAAGGGAGGCGGAGGCATGGGCAGCACGGCACGCGGCGTCGGCCGCAGCCGCTGGACGCCCCTGCAGGCGGCTGGTGAGCGCGTGAATTCTGGGAATGAGTTCCTGCGCCAGTGTACGGATAAAGCATTCGCGCCCCGCCTGGTGGTTAGGCTTGGCAACATAATCGCTGGCCCCGCTGGCCAGCGCTTCAATCGTTACGCTGGCGCCGCTGTGCGTGAGCGAGCTGCACATGATCACCGGCATCGCATAATTGCGCGCGCGCAACTCGCGCAGCGTCGCCAGGCCGTCCATCATCGGCATCTCGACATCGAGCACAATGAGATCGGGACGCTCGATCCGGACGGCCTCGAGCGCCGAAGCGCCGTCGGCCGCGGTTCCGGCCACGTCAAGGCCGGGATCGGAGAGGATGACAGCTCGCAACAGACTGCGCATCACGGCGGAGTCATCCACGATGAGAACCCGAACGGGGGTTGTAGCCGTCATAGTTCATGCCTCGTCAAGATTCACGCCTCGACCAGGCGCAAGCATGGCCAGTTTTTCGTCCAGGGCTTCGTCGTTGAAGGGCTTCATCAGATATTCGTCGGCTCCGGCTTCGAGGGCGCGAACGATGTAGTCGTTCTCGGCCTCGGTGGTCACCATCATCACCTTTAAGTCCCTGAAGCCGTCGGCGCGCAGCTCGCGCAGCATCTCCAGGCCGTCCATCACAGGCATGTTCCAATCCACCAGTGCCAGGTCGTAGCTCAAGTCACCGTGCAGCAGTTCCAGCCCGGCGCGGCCATCGGCGGCCTCGTCGCACGCGATGCCGCGTTCCTCGAGCATGCCGCGCAAAAAACCCCTTACGAAGCGCGAGTCGTCGACGATCAATGCGCGCATGATGTTCCTCCTGGCACAGACGCGTGTGAACAGACCCTAAGTCGCCTGAGCCGCGCTTCCACGCGCCGGATCAAGTAGCGCCGGACCAAGCCGCGCCGAATCGAGTTGCGCGGGGTCCAGCCGGTCCGGATCGAGCATGATGAGCAGGCTGTCTTTCAGCTTGTAAGCGCCGGCCAGCAACGTGCGGCGGCGCTCGGCGAGAATCGAGGGATTGGGCTCATAGTCGCTCGCGGAGACGCTCAGCACCTCACCCACCGAGTCCACTTGGAGCCCGAAGCATCCTCCCGCGCCCTCCAGCACCAGGATGTCCTGCTTGCCGTCGCGAGCCGGAAGATCGAGCAGAGAACGCAGACTCACCGTGGTCAGCACGTCGCCGCGATAGTGAATCAAGCCGGCCACAAAGCCTGGCGCCAGCGGAATCGGCTGCGGACGGGTCGAGCCCACAATCTCAAGAATGTTCTGGATGGGAATGCCGAACATCGTAGTGCCGACGCGCACTGAACACAGTTCCACCAGCGCTTCATTCTTCTTTTTGCGAGGCAATATGCTTATCCCCGTATTCATCCCAGAACCTCCGCAGTCGCATGCCAGCCCTGCGCCCCGCTCTCATCGGCAGGCAGCGGCGGCACGCCGCCCAGATTCACCACGCTGGTCACGCGATCCTTCAGCAGCGTGACCCCTTCGGTGCGCGCTTCCGTGCCGGCCTCGGAAAGATTGCCGCCCGAGGTCACATCGAGTACGTGCGAAACCGCGATGCCCACCTGGCGATTGCCGTCGCGGCAAACCACCACCACAACCTCGGCCTCGGCATCTCCCGCGGCGGCGGCCAGAATACCGCCCGCGTCCTCGACCGGCAGCAGCTGGCCATCGAAGTTGAGCACCGGCCGGTAGCCAATATATTCGATCCGCGAAAGCGGAAGTTGCTCGATGCGCAGCACGTCGGCCAGCGGCACCGCGGCCTGACGCCCCGCCACTTCCACCTGCAAATAGCGCATGCGTGCGGCGTCGCCTTCGCTCTCCTCTTCAATGGCCGGCGCGAACTTCTCCTTGCTGCTCATGGTCACGCCAGTCTTGATGGCGATCGATCCGGGATCGAGAATGAGGGCGAGATCGGCATTGCCCAGAACCGTGGCCCCGGAAAAAATACCGATATCCTTGAGCACTGCGTTCAACGGCTTCACCACGATCTCTTCGGGATCGGCAAGCGAATCCACGACCAGTCCGAAGCGGCGGCCATCGGCATCGAGCACAGCGATGAAATTGTCGCGATCGGTGTAGAGCTTGCACGCGCGGCCCGGCATCAGCAGCCCGTCCAGAAAAACCAGCGGGAGCAGACGGCCCCGCAACCGGTACAGCGGCGCGCCTTCCATCCATTCGATGGCCGTCGCGGCGCGCTCGGGCGGAATATGCACCAGCTCGGAGAGCGCGCCCTGCGGCAGCGCGAAACTCTGGCTGATGCTGCGCACGATGAGCGCTGGAATAATGGCCAGGGTCAGCGGAATGCGCATGCGCAACGTGGCGCCCTTCCCCGGGCGCGAATCGATCTCTACTTTGCCGCCGATTTTTTCCACGTTCGTGCGGACAACGTCCATGCCCACCCCGCGTCCGCTCACGTTGGTGATCGCGGCTGCGGTAGAGAAGCCGGGCAGGAAGACAAGCTGCATGCAGCTCGTGCTCGCCGAGCCGCGCCGCGCGCTCCGCCGAAAGCAGCCCGCGCTCGATGGCCTTGCTGCGAATCTTGTCGACCGCGAGCCCGGCGCCATCGTCCGAGACCTCGATGACCACGTGGCTGCCCTCCTGGGCGGCGCGCAGCGTGAGTGTGCCCTCGGGATCCTTGCCCGCAGCTTCGCGCACGGCCGGAGGCTCAATGCCATGATCGAGCGCATTGCGCACCGCGTGCGTAAGCGGATCCTTGATGGCTTCGAGCAGGCTCTTGTCGAGCTCCGTCTCCTGGCCTTCCATCTGCAAGTGCACGCGGCGGTCCAGCGCATGCGTCAGATCGCGCACCAGTCGTGGCATCTTCGAGAACACGTTGGAGACGGGCTGCATTCGCGCCTTCATAACGGATTCGCGGAGATCGGCTGTAACCATGTCCAGGCGCCGCGAAAGCAGCGTCATGTTAGGATCGGCGGCCGTGGCCTGCAGCACCTGGTTGCGGGTGAGCACCAGCTCGCCTACCAGGTTCATCATGCGGTTCAGCAGGGCCACGTCCACGCGCAACGTGCTTTCTGAAGCAGTCCCCTGCGCGCGCGATTTTGAGGCTTCCGCGGGCGTCAGGGCTTCGGCCTCCGCAACGACTTCCGCCAGGTTCCGGCGCCTGCATCGCTTCGGCAGCGCAAGGCGCAGCGGGAGGCCGGGGCAGGCTTTCGCCAGCTGCCGGTTCCGGCGCCGCGGTGGGCATGCCGGCCTTGACTGGATCCGTTTCGTGCGCGGGTTGTGCGACCTGCGCGCCTTGGCCTTTACGTCTGGCTGTCGGAGCTTGCAGTTCTCCTAACCGCGCAATCAACGCGGAGTCGTCTCCGTCTCCCTCGTTGTCCTTGGCTTCAATCGTCTTCAGCAGTTCGCGCAGGCCGTCGAGCAGATGCAGCAGCGCCGTGATCAACGGTAGCGCCCGCCGTCATTTTCCCGTCGCGCAAGAGTTGCCCCAGAAGGTTTTCGCCGGCGTGGGCCAGTTTTTCCAGGCGCTTAAAGCCCAGGAATCCCGTGGTTCCCTTGATGGTGTGCACGGAACGAAAGATCTCTGCCAAAAGCTCTTTATCCTGCGGCCGCTCTTCCAGTTCGGTAAGGCACCGCTCCATGCGGTCCAGCCCTTCCTGGCTCTCGATCAGGAACTCCCTCGTCAGATCGTCCATGGCACCCGCTGGTCCGGCGGCAGGGTTCACACCCGGAATGGCGGACACTCAAGAGGCTTATCGGAAGGACGGCGCGCAACTTGAGGAAGGCAGGGCAACGGGACCTGGCTCAGGGAACGCTCATTTGCTAACGGATCATGAGAACTGCGAACTGTGAACTCTCAGTTTGCAGTCGGCATCTCGGCGTGATCGATCACCAGAACCTGCACCGGTCCCTTGGCGGGCTCCAGTTTGAGGCCCAGTTGCTCTTCGAGCGCTGTAAAGAGGGAAGGTCGGGCGTCGGCCGTGGCGCCATTCCCGGACGAAGGCGCTGCGGCATCGTCTGGAGTCCATTGCAGCTTCAAATGATAGCGGCCAGCCATGCCCGTCTTGTCGACCACGTCGCGTCCTGTGACCTTGGAAAGTTCCTCGGCAAGCACCGCGACGCTGTTCTGCATCTGCACTTCGATGCGTCCATTGCCGCTGTTGACCCAGGAGCCGGTCTCCCGAAGCGCGCCCAGCTTCGGCCCACCTTTGGCAACGACCAAAACGTAAATGGGCAGTTCACGAGTTTCAAAGTGCGCCACGAGCCTGAAGCGGTCCGCGAGCAGCGCCTGAACCATTTCTTCCTTCTGCTTGCGGCCTGCCTCGGAGGTGAGATTGTGCAACTGCTGGTCAATGGAGGGGTCGGCTTTGGCGTCGATGTCGAAGTAGGTTGAGTTAGCCCATCCAGCCGCGCCGAGAATCCGTGTTTCGGGCATCTCATAAGCCCAGTGAATCAGCTCCACGAGGGATAGGTTTTCGGCTCTGAAGTTGCCGTCTGTAGACGAACTCCAAATAGAGTTGTGTTCATGCGGCTCAGGGATGTGACGATGGATCGAGGCCACGTCGAAGACTGCCGTGGGGGCGGCTGACGGCGCGGCCGCGGATTGCTGCCGCGCGGCCGCTTCCACTCTACCGTGCACCCCGACGACAACCGGCGCCAGCACTCCGGCGAAAAACAGCCACGGCAGCAGAGCCCGCTCGCGGCAATTAAAGCTGCTCCTCATTTGCATCGACCGTCCCCTTGTTCACTTGTTCCCTTGGTCCCTTGGTCCCTTGTTCCCTCGGTCCCTGCTCTTCCCATCTATACATCCCGAGGCAAAAGGATTAGCCTCTAATCTCTGCCCGATCTCAAGAACCGGGCATACCCTATGACGAACCAGACCCAGGCGGCGCTCGACGATCTGCTCAAGCGCGCCGAACAGGCCGCGCAGAACTCCTATTCGCCTTATTCCAAATTCCGTGTGGGCGCGGCGTTGCGGCTCACCAACGGTGAAATCGTGACCGGGACCAACGTGGAAAACGTGAGCTACGGGCTCACCATCTGCGCCGAGCGCGCGGCGCTGGTGCGGGCCGTTTCCCAATTCGGTCCGGAGATTCGAATCGAAGCCGTGGCCATCGCCAATCTGAACGGAATGCCCAGCCCGCCGTGCGGCGCCTGCCGGCAGGTGTTGGCCGAGTTCATCCTGCCCGATGCGCCTGTCGCCTTCCCAACCAAAGAAGGCACGCGAACCATGGCCTTCAGCGAAGTCTTGCCGCTGGGCTTCGAAATGAAATTGAAGTAGTCGTTTGGGAGGGAGCAGGGAGATTTATCTCCCTGAAAAGCAGTGCAAATTCCGCGGCCTTTAGGTCCGGATTCACCAACTACAACCCCAGTACTAGGCGCCCCTCGCCTTGAAACCCTCGTGCGTCAGATACGCGCCCAGCACCAGCAAAAATGCAGTCACGAAGTACAAGCACACCGCGTAGCTGAGCACCACCTGGATGAAGTCCTCCAGCCACCTCGCCGGCAAGAATAGATAGGCAAGACCCTTGATGAGTGTCAGCCAGCCCAAGAGGGTCACGATGACTGCGACTGCGGGTTTTGACCACACACTGTGCGCGAGAACCATCGCCAGTCCGGCTAGCGTAACCATCATCGCGATCCACCGCATGGCCAATGGGTTGTACGCAACCGTGGCAAGCGCGGCCGTATAGAACTGTTTGTGAAGCAGCATCGCCATGCCGAGGATCAGGAAAAAGAGTCCAAGCAGCCGGCTGAGGAACAAAGTGCGGAAGGCCATGGCGTCCTCCAATGCGCAAGGTATTTCTGCGAACATCTTACGCCGTGGCCCGGGGCGCCGAGAACCTCGCCTCGCGCTTCTCCCGGCTCAATACGTCCTTTTGCTGAACTCTCGGATCGTCATCAAGCCGCCCTCCGCAATGGCGCAATACCCGAGCCCCACCAGCCACAGTCCGAACTCGGCCACGGATGAAAGCTGGGATACGAAGAGCAGAGACAAGAGGAGCGCCGGGCCGCAAACCGCGCCCAGCAGCACAAGATAACCGGCGTACAGCAATTTCTTCGCGGGCGGGGCCTGGCTCGAAAGGTAGCAGAGCACGCCTGCGCCGATGACGTTCAGAATGATGAAATACGTGGCGCCGGAGGACTTCGCAATATCCATGCCGCTGACGCCGGTCTTCACACCTGCAACCGCGATGGACATCCAGGGCAGGAAGAAACCTACCGCTGCGGCGGCCGCGCCCCCGCCGGAAATCTTTTCGCCCATCGACATCGACGCGATCAGCGCGCCCATCTGGTTGGCCGGGGCCCCGGGAGGCGGTGCGCCCTGCGGGACGGGAAAGGCGAATGGCGGTGCGGGTGCCGGGCCCGGCGCAGCAGCTCCGGGGCTGGTCGCCGGTTGAGCTTGCATACGGGTTCCGCATTGCTCGCAGAACGCAGCGTTGTCTAGGTTTGCCTTTCCACACGCGGTACAGACCATGGCATATCTCCTCTAAGCTAGATTGGCCCCATAAGATCTCGCGCGGCAATCCGGAGTTGCGGCTCGGGACAGGTGCGCAACAGGTTGCAAATTGACTGTAGCGGCTTCTTAAGGGCTCCGTTCCGCGCCAGAAGCGCGTCGCGAAGTAGTTCGGGAATCTTAGGGAAACGAGCCGGACGATGTCAAGGATGGCATGTTCCGAGCCCGCGCATCTCGGCGCACCGCGGCAGGTCTTGTGCGGTATTCTTATTGCCTTGCACTCCAGGGCGAATACCATGCAACCCGACTCCGCTACACCGCTGCACATGATCGACATTCTCCGCAAGAAGCGCGACGGCGGAGCTCTCGATGAACGCGAAATTCAATTTGTCGCGCGCGGCGCCGCGGATGACTCGATTCCTACCGACCAGCTTGCCGCGTGGCTCATGGCCTCGTGGATTCGCGGGCTCTCGCTCGATGAAACGCGCGCCCTCACACTGGCCATGCGCGACTCGGGCGTGAGCTTCAAGCCGAAAAATCTAGGCAAGCGCACCGTCGACAAGCACTCCTCAGGCGGCGTGGGCGACAAGACCAGTTTTCTGGTGGCGCCCTTCGCGGCAGCGTGCGGCGTGGCTGTGCCCATGATCAGCGGACGCGCGCTCGGCCACACCGGCGGCACGCTCGATAAATTGGAGGCGATTCCTGGCTACCGCACTGCACTCTCGCTGCCCGAGTTTGAGGCCGTGATTCAAAAGTGCGGCGCGTCCATCATCGGCCAGACCGACCAGCTGGCGCCCGCCGACCGCAAGCTCTATGCTCTGCGTGACCGCACGGCCACAGTCGAGAATCCGGGACTGATCTGCGCGTCGATTTTGAGCAAGAAACTCGCCGCCGGTTTGAACGGGCTGGTGCTCGACGTCAAGACCGGCTCCGGCGCGTTCCTGCGCAGGATGGAAGACACGGAATTTCTGGCTGCGCTGATGGTGGCCACGGCCGAGTCCGCAGGCACCGAGACTGTGGCTCTCTTGACCGACATGAGCCAGCCGCTCGGGCGCGCGGCCGGCAATTGGATTGAACTTGTCGAGTGCGTGGACTTGCTGCGCGGCGCGCGGCCCGCGTGGTCAGAAGATCTTCGCGAGCTTTCGCTCATTCTCGCCGGATGGATGATCCACCTTGGCGGCCAGGCTGCAACGCCTCAGGCCGGTTACTCGCTCGCAGAAGCGGCGCTCACCGACGGCGCCGCGCTCGCCGCCTTTATGAAAATGGTCGACGCGCAGGGCGGCGATGTGTCGGTCTTCGACGACATGGAAGCGTTCCACAAGCCGGGCGCCACTCTGAAAGTTGACGCGTGGGAGAGCGGCTACGTGGCGGAGATGGACACGACCGCACTGGGCTGGGCCGTTCAGCGCACCGGCGCGGGGCGCGAGAAGGCCGGAGAGCCTGTCGATCCGCACGCGGGTATCGAGTTCCATGCGCGGCGCGGCGCGCGCGTAGAGAAGGGGCAACCGTTCGCGACGATCTACGCGACCAACGCGGAGATGCTGGACGAACCGAAGGAAATTCTGCGCAAGGCGATTCATTTCTCCAAGACCCCGCCCCAGGCAGTTGCGCTTGTCAGCAGCATCATCACCCGAGAAAATGCCGCGAACTATTTGCAAAATGCTGTAAATTAATCGGAAGTCCTTCAAGAAAATTTCTCGACCCCGAAGGAGCAACCTCTTGGCGCGATTCACCGGAGTGTTGGGAATTCTGGCCGTTCTACTGGCCGCGTGGCTGTTTTCTACCGACCGCAAGCGCATCCGCTGGCGCACCATTTTCTGGGGCCTGGGATTGCAGATCACCTTTGCCTTCCTGGTGCTGCGCTTCGGCTGGGGCCAGCAGTGCCATGGCCTGGGCGGGCGGCGTGGTCACCAATATGCTGTCGGCCACCTTCGCCGGGACGCAGGATGCTTTTCGGTGAGCTCGGCCTGCCGAACTCCGGACGCGTTCGGAGACTTGATCACGGACAAGCTGCATCCGAATGCAGGCGCCATCTTCGCGTTTCAGGTGCTGCCCACGATCATCTTCATCTCCGCATTCTTCGCGGTGCTCTATCACATCGGGGTGATGCAGAAAATCATTCGCGTCATGGCGTGGGTCATGCTCAAGACCATGCGCATCTCGGGCGCGGAAAGCATGAACGTCGCGGCGAGCATTTTCATGGGCCAGACCGAAGCGCCGCTCACCATCCGGCCCTTTCTCTCGAAGGCCACGCGCAGCGAGCTGATGACGATCATGACCAGCGGCATGGCGCACGTGTCGGGCGGCATCATGGCCATGTACATCTCGCAAGGTGTGGAGGCGCGGCACCTGCTTTCGGCCGTGATCATGACCTCGCCGGGAACGATTTTGATGGCGAAGATGCTGGTGCCCGAGACCGAAGTGCCGGCCACCGAAGGCAAAGTCGTGATCCCCAAGGACGAGCTGCACGCCGACGAAAACTTGATCGGCGCGATCGCGCGCGGCACCATCGACGGCGGCAAGCTGGCTATGAATGTTGGCATCATGCTCATCAGTTTTCTGGCGCTGGTGGCACTGCTCGACATGATGCTGAACTGGACCCACGGGCTGCCGCACATGGGCTGGGTGCCGGGTTCGCTGGGACAGATTCTGGGATTCTTCTTTGCGCCCGTGGCGTGGCTCATCGGCGTGCCCTGGCACGACTGCATGGCCATCGGAAACCTGCTGGGCACGCGCATGGCGCTCAACGAAGTCATCGCCTACATCCAGCTGGGCCAGTGCACGACGGCAAACTGATCGCAGACCGCTCCTTCACCATCGCCACCTTTGCGCTCTGCGGATTCGCCAACCTCGGCTCGATCGGCATGCAGATCGGAGGCATCGGCGCGCTGGTCCCCGAGAGGCGCAACGATCTTGCCAAGCTGGGCGTGCGCGCCATGCTGGCGGGCACTATGGCGAACCTGATCTCGGCTTCGATTGCGGGGATTTTTCTGGGTGGTTGACGCGATCGCGTTGGGGCGTCAACTTACCCTGGGTATGCGCCCGTGATGTAGCCCTCGAGCGCCTGGATGGCGTGCTCCTGGCCGCTGATGACCCACTTCACCATGTCGCCGATGGAGATGATGCCCACCAGCCTGTCGCCATCGAGCACGGGCAGGTGGCGGAAGTGGCCCTGGGTCATCCGCGTCATGCAATCGTCCACAGTGTGCTGCGGAGTTACAGAGACCACCGGGCTGGTCATGATATCGCCCACTTTGGTGTCCCTGGAGGCGTGGCCCTGCAGAATTCCCTTGCGCGCGTAGTCCCGCTCCGAGAAGATGCCGATCAGCTTCTGCCCCGACATCACCATCAACGCGCCGACATCGTATTCGGCCATCAGCGACAAGGCGTCGTGCACGGTCTGCTCAGGAGAAATCGGGCAGGACTTTGTTGAACGCCTTGTTCTTGAGCACCTGGTCAACGGTGTCAGTAATCTTCATCGGTTCCTCCGTGGGCCTCAGCCAGGGATATGCCGCATGACCCCCGTGTTCGCCGGGGGCCGTTGCCGTGGAAGAGAAGTATACGCTGGATTGCATTCCCCTGTCGTACCCCTCTTTGCAGAACATGAGATGTGACGGGGATCACGAATTATTGTTCAGCGGGAAGCACCCAGGGATTCGCCAGCGGCCTTGCCGCGCCATCGGTCGCCGGACGGAGATCACATCAGGCCTTCAGGCAGTTGGGTGAGGCCCGCTTGACGCCGGACGCGGTAGACCACGGTCAGGAGGGTGACGGTTCCGCAGGTTAGAAAGCTGGCGCCGAGGCCGACGATGAGGGAGTTGTCGTGCTCGTAGACGCCGTGCACTACGCCGATCACCTGCAGAATGCAAAAGCCGCCGAAGGTGACCAGCGAAATGCCCTCATCGCTTTTCTTGCGCCAGACGGCAATGGCCTGGGGCACAAAGAGAGCCGCATTGCCCAGCAAGGGCCAGCCCGAAGACAAACGTAACGATTTCTCTCATAGGATGGATCCCGGAAGACGGGGAAGATTCTCCTAGTCGATGTTCTCATTTTTGGGCTGGGAGTGGGATTTGGGGCGGTGGGTCGGTTTGAATCCACAGGGGTCAATCAGTGGGGTCCGGATTGGCGGTTATTCGCTCGGAATAATTCGTCACACCGGTGCTACGATGGTGCGTTGGAAAATCTCGCACTTCGGAGACATCTATGGGAGATTTGCTTCAGCCTTGGCATCTGATCCTGCTTTTCGTGGTTTTCTCTTTTATTGTCTTCCCCTTCAGGGTTCTTCCATTCTGGTTCATCTGCAAAAAGGCTGGCTTTTCGCCGTGGCTTTCACTGCTCTACATCGTTCCGTTCGGCGGCTTTGCTCTCAACCTCGTGCTCGCCTTTGCCGACTGGAAGGTGATACCGGCGCCTCAGGCGTACTGGCCGCCGCAGCAGACGATTCCGCCTCAGAGCTGATGCAGGACTGAGAGTAGCCGTCAGTAACGGAGCAGTAATTGATGAGTTGGCGGTTACGCGCCCGAATCAACTCTGATCGATCCAGATCAATCGAATGGCGTCAGACAGATTCACGCCTCCGCGCAAATCGGCGAAGCACGTAGCTCAGGCAGATAGCAAAAACACCACTCAGTGCGGTGAAGCGGGGTATATTGCGCACCTGCGATTCGCGCCACGCATTATTAGGGTCACTCTGCCGGTACCGGACTGGAACAACTTGGCCAACCGAGAAATACTCGTTCTGCCAGACGCGACAGGCCACCGAATAAAACTGCTTATCTGCTGCCTGAAAACGAACCGTTGGGCAATCGTCGCTTCCTCGATGGTCCACTGATATGACCGTTCCTGTAGTTACAAGGCTATGACTGCGAAAGTTTAGAAAGTAAGCGCCGGAGCCCACTGCAACAATGGAAAAGATAATCCCGGGGGCTGAACGCCGCATACCAGAAGAACGGCTTTTCAGGTCTGGCGAAGAACATGTGCAGCAATCGCCTCCTTATCGTCGGGTCAATTGTATTCCAGTGGCCCAAAAACTAGACCGGGCTTCCCGGGCGCCTTGAGCCTATTTACCGAGTCGTTGGGTATTGTTGTCCAATCGTCGCCAAACAGGAAGTAACCCGTCTTCGGGACACGCTACTTCAACGCTAGGCCGGCTCTGGATTCAAACTGACCCACTAGCGGATTCGGCGGGGATTCGCAGAAAGAAAAACCAGGGTCGCGAAGTCAATCTCCAAAGCGCGCGAGGCTGCGGGCGCGGGCTCGCGCGGCTTCGTCTTCGCGGTTACGCGGCGGCGCCTGGGTCTGAAGCTGGCTGAGAAGACGCTCGGAGGCGGCGGCGACTTCGTCTACGGCTTTCGAAAAAGCTGCCTCGTTGGCTTTCGATGGCTTGTTGAACCCGCTGATCTTGCGCACAAACTGAAGGGACGCCTCGCGCATTTCATCTGGCGTGGCGGGCGGATCGAAGTTGAAGAGCATTTTGATATTGCGGCACATGGGTGACCTCGCTTGATGATCGCAGAAAAACGGGGGGCAAGCCAGCGAGTCAGCAAGCCAGCGAGTCGGCGAGTCAGCGCGCTATCCCCGGTCCCCAAATGCGAGGGACCGGGGGCACCCAGGTATCGCAGGTTGTGCTGTCCCACCCTTCCGGCAAAGGACGCCGGAAGGATGGGGCACGGAAGTGTAGTCGACAATTACATCGAAGACTCTAGAACAATATTTTTAGACCCAGTTGAATCTGGCGGCTGGTGTTCGCTGTTCCCGAGATGACGCCGGGCGACCCAAAGGTTGCGGCGGCGGTCTGATTGGCTGCGGTTCCCTGCGTGGGCCCTGCCGAATATACAACCTCGTTCGGCAGTTGAAGATTTGTGTGGTTCAGCACATTGAAGAACTCGGCGCGAAATTGCACATGCAGCCGCTCCGTCACCAGCGTGGACTTGAGCAGCGAGGCATCCCAATCCGCGTACCCGGGGCCGACGAGGGAATCGCGGCCCGCATTGCCGACAGTTCCGTAGGCCGGAGCGGAAAACGCATTGGGGTTGAAGTACTGTGCTACGCGCGCCGCTGTGTTGCCTCTCGGATAGAGCTGCCCGGTAAAGCTCGAGTTGAGGTTCGGCCGCACCGGGTTGCGCGAATCGCCGGAGCCCGTGGGGTTGTAACCTAACTGCGGTGAGAAATGGAAGCCGCTGAACAAATTCGAGATGGACGACAGCGACCATCCTGAAAGCAACGCTTCCGCCGTGTGTCCTTCATCGGCAAACAGGGCCTTGCCAGCACCAAAAGGCAGCTCGTAGGTTGCATTGATTGCTGCTGCGCGGCGAATATCGGTGGCCGCTGGGCCGTAATCGAGATGCGGTAAGGAAGGAACTTCGACGAACGCCGGGGTGTTGGATGAGACCGATGTGTTCCACGCTGAACCGTCGTCAAGGTTTTTCGCCCAGGTAAAGTTTCCTCGCAGTTGCAACCCGTGTGCCAGATCATGCCGCACGTCAAGAATCAGGGCGTTGTAGTTACCTGAGCCACCGGCCCACCATGAGGTTGTATTGGCCACCGCAGTGTTGGCCTTGGTGGTGTTGGGGTAGTAGATTGTCCCGTTCGCGAGCACCGTATATGCCGGCTCATTCAAGTCGCCGTTCAGAATCTGGTGATAACTGTGCGAGCCATCGTAGCCAACTGAAAGCGACGTCGACGGAGCGATCTGCTGTTCGACTTTGAAGGTGTAGGCTAACAGCGCGGGCGTTCGAATACCGCTGTCAACCGTGGAAGGCGACACCAGCGGAGTGCCGCTGGTTGGGTTCGCCACCGTGGTGCTCGAGTACGAATACACGGTGTTGAACGGCGCAGCCTGGTCGAGCCGATAATCGAGAGCATCGAGCAAGGAGTGGTGCAGACCGGCTCCCGCCGTGACGCTGGTGCGGCCGGAGCCGAAGACGTTCCACGCCAGGCCGATGCGCGGCTCGGGCAGAAAGATGGCGTGATTGTTGGTAATTGCGTTCCCCAGGATGGTGGGTGCGCTCGAGATCACGCCATTCGAAAATGTGTAGACACCGGCGCGTCCCTGCGACTCACTCCAACCAGTCGAAGACTCGCTGCGAAATCCTGCGCGCGCTTCAAGCCGCGGAGTTATGTGATAGACGTCTTCAATAAACCCATTCACAAACCAGGTGCGCCAGCCGAGTTCGGTGGTTTGCGGCGCATAAGTGAAGGTCTTGATGGTCCCCGCAAGGAAAGTCGTCAGCGAAGCGAACGATGCCTGCCCATACTGATCCTGAGCGAGATTGTCGTTCGACTGAAGGCGCTGCAGCCATACCCCGGCCTCAAAGCTGTGCTTGCCTCTTGTGTAGTAGGCATGATCGTCATAGGTAAACAGGTTGCGCTTAATGCCGTTGTTCGCGCCCACGTTGGCGCCTGCCGTGGTGATCGACGAAGCTCCGTTCGAGGCAGTCGAACCCGCAATCACTACGGCATACGTCGGCACACCGGAGCGAACGCTCGGCGCAAGCGTCTGCTCGGCAGCAGGAACGTAGCCATAGAAGTAGTAACTGGCTCGCGAATAGCCGACGCGCGCCACATTCACCGCCCTGTTGAACGTGTGCTTCTCTTCGCCGCTCAGCACTTGCTCGCGCAGCCGCTCCGACACATAGGAGTAAGGATCGGCCGATGGCGAAACCGCCGAAGAGTCATCCACGGTATAGACGCCGGTGAAGGAGTCCTTCGCGGTCAGGCTTTGGTCAAAGCGCGCGGTGCCGAAGTCTTCGCGAATATTCTGCGGCGCGGTTCCAATCCATTCCGCGATACCGGATGCCACGCCATTGGTAAGGACTTCGGGGCCGTTCGCCACCGGCCACAGATTCAGGAGTGGCTGCACGCTGCTCACGGCCTTGCCGCGCGAGGTTGCATCCGGCACCAGTGTCACGAGGCTCTCGCCGAGGTTCTGGCGGTATCCTTCGTAATTCTCAAACAGAAATGTCTTGTCCTTCCTGATCGGTCCGCCCAGCGACGCGCCAAAGTTATCGCGCTGGAACTCCGGGATTCGCGCTCCGTCGAAGTAATTCCGGGCATCGAAGTAGCTGTTGCGTTCAAAATCGTAGACCGATCCATGGAGCTTATCGGTGCCGCCGGTGGTGACAATCGAAACCTGTGCTCCATCGCGCTTGCCGTATTCGGCCCCATAGGTGTCAGTCACCACGTTGAATTCGCGGATACCGTCGATTCCCAGCAGCTGTCCGGACGTTCCACCCGGCGTCACGTTGATCAGCGACGCGCCCGTGTATTCAACGCCGTTCAGCAGAAATAAATTGTCCTGCGGCCTGCGCCCGCTGGCGCTGAACATGTTGCCGACCGACGAGTTCGATGTGCCTGTGCCACCGGAGCGCTGCCCCGTATAGTTCACGGTCGCTGGATTGAGCGTGATGAGCTGGTCATAACTGCGCCCGTTCAGCGGCAGCTCCTTCACCTGGCGCTCGTCGATCAGGCCGGAGACCTGCTGCGACGTAATGTTGACCATGGGATCGCCCGCATCGACGACCACTTCTTCGTGCACCGAGCTGACGGTGAGCGTGAAATTCACTTGCACACTCTGTCCGATTGCCAGATCGATGCCCTTCTGTTGCTGTGGCTGAAAGCCGTCGTGCGCCGCGGAAACCGTGTAATTGCCCACGGGCACACTGGGCGCGGCGTACCGGCCATCCGCGCCGGTCACCAGGATGCGCGTAGCGCCCGTCTCAGTCTGCCGCACCGTGACCGTGGCGCCGTTGACCGTGGCCCCGGTAGCGTCGTGCACGGTTCCTCCAATGGTCGCGCCCACAACCTGTGCGCCTGCCGGAATTGCGCCGGTGGCCGCGATAGCCGCCATGAGAACCAAAAGAATGCGAATCAGCTTTTTCTGAAGTGTCACAGTTGCCTCCTGAAGAGATTTGCCAGGCCCGTTGCTGTGGGCGGCTGGGGAATTGCGCGCGGCGAAAACTTCCGCAGAGGGATTTCGCGCGTGCGTGCGATTAAGTTGAAAGGGAATTAGGAAATTTACTATCGGTTACAACAACAGCCGCGACAACAACAAGCGGTGGCCCGCCGGGAGGCAGGCACTAACGGCGGCGTATTGGAAAAAGAACTCATGATGAAACGAAGGAGAAGCGATTCTGGCCCAAAAACACGAAAGCCGCGTCAGCAATGAAGCTGTCACGCGGCCTTGGGGTCAAACCCTTAAGTCAGCTTACACACAAGGCCGGTGTGACGTGCAACAACACGCCCGACACACCAACACTGTGAACTCAAAACTCATAAATACCAACATACCGGCAGCAGGGAATTTGGTCAAGTGAACCGGAAGATCCCTTAGCTCTCCGTCCGGCGCGCACGGTTGAGCATGCGCGCGCCGAGGGCCCCCCCGGCGATGGCAAACAGCACCAGCGTCCCCATCAAGAAAGCGATCAAGACGAGGATCAGTCCGGCGCGCCCTTCCGGAGAAATAATCAGGGCCTTGACGGCGGCAACATTCTGCGCGTCAGCGCCGAGCGCAGCCTCTTGCGCCTGCCACTGATTCACGAAGTCCTCCCAAAGGCCGTCGAGCCAACTGCCCTGGTGCAGCCAAAAGCGCAAGGCATAAAGGGAAAGCCCGCTCACGATGGCGGCCGTCCAGCTACCCACCACCCCGGTCACAAATCCGATGCGCGCGCCGGCGCCGACCGTGATCCAGGCCGGCCGATGGCCACGAATGTAATGCGCCACCACCCATCCAGCGGTCGCGCCCATCAGGATCAGGCCGAGTATGCTCAGTGGCGAAAGCACCGAACAGAGAATTCCCGCAGGGATCGCCACGGGAAGGGTCGATCGCAGGGCCGAGTTCCAATCGACTGAGTTCGCGTCGCGCACGGTTTCGCCCCAGCGATCACCTTGGCCCGCTTCGGCAGAGTTCTCCGCTGAAAAGACGAATTGCGGCAGCCCGCAGTTCGGGCAGTAGCAGTACTCATCCTGCACAGTCTGGTGACAGCGGCTGCAGCTCAACTCCATCCTCAAAGCCTATAGCATTGCGCCTGCGAACGGGAACTCGAGCCGGGATAAGGCAGCAACGCGGAGATTGCATTGCCTGATGGAGCGCGCGGCGTATGGCCGGAATCCTGCGCAGCCCCGCGTCAACGCGGATCTTCAGATTTCTGCCGATCAGAATCCGCAGGCCGCGGCATGCGGCCGTTGGCTTGCTTGCCGGCCACTCGCGCATGAGCGTCACGCCGTAACTTTTGCAGGCTGAAGATGCTGACGGAAAAACGATTGCGGCAATCGCGGCAACGCAAAGGATAACGAAGCGCAACGAAATAAGCCAAATCCTTGAGTTGCAGACGAGATGGACGTAGATTCCTCGATCCGCAGATTCGGCAATAGACAGTCATCGGGGGGATTCTGCTCCCGCCAGAACATCGGGAGAACGGGAGACATTTGCATTATCGTACATCACAATCGACAGCGTAGGAATGGAGAGTAGTGGGCCAGTTCGAAACCGTCGTGAAAGGGCATGACTTCAGTCGTGCCATAAGCGCAACAAAATGAGCGGGGCTTTAGCCCCGAGGGAGGTTTTTTTTCAAATTGACCCACTACCGAATGGAGACAGGAACAAACCGTTGTAGCGGAAGAGCCCCTCAAAACGGAGCTGAGGAAGACCGGGCAGCCGACGCAGTGCTTGCGAGACGAATCCCGCGGAACCTCAGGAGGAAAACTCTGCCGAGCGCAGTTTGCCTGCCACAATCTTCACGGCTTCTGAAACAGCCTGGTCGAGCGTGAGGTTTGTCGAATCCAGAATCACAGAATCCTGTGCCGGTTTGAGCGGCGAATCGGCCCGGTTGCGATCACGTTCATCGCGGGCGCGCAAGTCGCGAATAATCTCATCGGGCGGCGGCAGCGCCGTGCCTTTCTGGCCCATTTGATCGTAGCGGCGCAGCCCCCGCACTTCAGGCGCTGCATCCAGAAAGATCTTGACCTCAGCCTGCGGGAAAACCACCGTCCCAATGTCGCGGCCCTCCATCACCACGCCGCCTTGAGCCCCCAGCTGCTGCTGCAGGCGAACCATCCAGGCGCGAATCCGGGGAAATACGCTCACGCGCGATGCAGCTTCCGTCACTGTGGGATTGCGGATGAGACCGGTCACGTCCTCATCGTCGAGCAGGACACGATTCTCTTCTTCGCCGGGTTCGAGCCGGATCGAGGTTTCGGCGGCGAGAGCTTCCAGTCCATCACTCTCGTCCAACGCCAATCCCGCACGAAGTGCCTTCAGGGCGAAGGCGCGGTACATGGCTCCGGTTTCCAGATTGAGCAGGCCGAAATGCCGCGCCAACTGGCGGGCGATGGTGCTCTTTCCCGCTCCCGCAGGCCCGTCGATTGCGACGATGATCCGCGGTCCTGGCTCGGGGGATTGGCTGCGGGGTTCATCCGCGTTCATCCGCGTTTCCACTTACCCGCGCTTCTTCGATCGCTGCCTGCCCGCAGCAGTAAATCCGTAACGCGTCCTGTTACCCGCCTTTGCGGATGCTGACAGCGCCGGCTTGCGGCGCGAGCGCACGTCCGTGCGCGAGTCGTTTCTCGTGCCCGGTCTCGTGCTTGGCCTGCTGGCTGGGGCGCGCCTTGCCGCTGGTCTCGCCGAGGACTTTGCCGTCGCCGGCTTGCCGTTGGCCACGTGCCCGTTGCGCAGGCTTCGTGTCGCGGCCGGCTTGGCCTTGCGCAAGCCGTTGGCTCCGTTCGCATGAGAGCCATTCTGCTTGCTGTGCCCATTCCCATGCCCGTTGCCATTTCCGTTTTTCGCCGCGCCATGCGCCCAGCGCACTTGAGAGCCGTGATGCGAGCCGGCCTTCGTGCGCGCGCCGTTGCTGCGCGCAGCGCCGCGGGCCACGCGTCCGTTCGAGGAGCTTGAAGCAGGCTTGCGATTCCGCGTGGGCGTCGGCTTGCGGCTGAAGTGCGGCCGCATGGTGGCTGGCTTCTCCTCTGCCTCCGCGGCAATCCGGGGCGCGATTTCGTCCGGCTTCCGCGTCGGGACTGGAGCAGAAGGCGTCGCAGCCGGCACGGCAGGCGAAACATGCGCAGACGGCTCGTGCGCATCGTATTCCCGCTCATAAGACCGCAGAAATTGCGCCGAAGCCGGCATGGCCGAGCTCGAGTAGGAGCCGCCATAGATTGAACTGGGGACCGCAAACTCCGGCAGAGTGCCCGCCACGTAAAATTGCGGCGCATGCCCCATCGAAATGGTGTGCACCTGTCGCGTGGCCACCAGTCCGCGCAGCACTTCGCGCACTTTGCTGCGCGCCGTAAGCGGAGCCAGGAACAGTTCCACTTCTTCCATGCTGGCAGTAATTACAGCCTGCAGATAAATGGAAGCGAGCACCGAAATCGCCGTGACCTGCGAAGTGGAAGCGCCCTCAGCGATGGCCTTCTGGAATCGCACCCGCAGCAGTTGCCATTGCGGCGTGCGCCCGGGCGCGGAAATCACAGGAATAATGCGCAATTGCTGCCACAGTTCGGTAATGGCGCGTAGCACCGCTGATTCCGTCACTTCCCGGCCCAGCGCGTGCTTCAACTGCGGAATGGTGGCGTCGGCAGCTTCAAGATGTTTGTAGGCCAGGATAGCGAGCTGAGAAACCGCGCGCGATCCGGTCAATTGCGGGCTGCGCCGCCAGTCGCGGTCGCCGCGCAACGCGTAGACGTAGGGCAGAACCCAGCTGGCCACCACAAAATCGGGCTGCTCGCCGGGCTGTCCCAGAAGATTCAGCCGCACCGCAACTCCGTCGGTTTCCAGGCGGACCAGAAGCTCTTCGGCCAGGGCGACTACTTTGGCAGCGGGAGTCGGGCTGCGTTCACCCGCTACAGCCTCAACAAATGATGGAGCCACGAAGGTGGAGAATTGCTTCCGCGGCAGGAACAGGCACAATCCCGTTTCCTCGATCCACGTCCGGGCATCCTCTAACGTGAGAGTTCCAACACCGTTCTGGCGCATCCTCTCGGCGCGCGATGCTTCAAGTTGTTCTGCTGTCAAAGAAAAACCTCACTTCCAGGCTGGCGAAATCACTTGCCGGTGTTGCTCCTGAGAGCAACCCGGCCGCCTACCAGAGATCCCATAACACTTTCGAGGGATCCTAAAGACGGTGGAAGGCCCGCAGGATCTCCTTCCAGGAATACAGCAAAGCTATTGGACGTCCGTGCGGGCAACTGGTTGGGTGATCGGTCTTCGCAAGCTCTAACAATAACCATTCTATACGTTTTTCATCAAGAGCGGTATTCACTTTGATGGCCGAATGGCAGGCGATGGAGGCAGCGATTCGCGCCCGAAGTCTGCTAAGTGACTCATTCGGAGCAGGTTCATCGGAGTCGGCTGCGCATTGTTCGATGACTTCGCCTAGCGTCCGTTCGAGCTCCGCGCCCTCCAGGCCCACCGGGGCCCCCTTTACGGCAAGTGTCTGTGGCCCAAAGGGTTCTACCTCAAAACCGTTGGTCTCAAGCTCCTCCGCAATGCGCGCAAACACCACCATCTGTTCGGGCTTCAATTCCACCAGCAAGGGCATCAAAAGGCGCTGACGTTGCACGTTTTCCACTTGGCGATCGCGCAGGATCCTCTCAAAAAGCACTCGCTCGTGCGCAACATGCTGATCGATGATCCACAAGCCGTCATCGCCGGCAGCCAGAATGAACGATTCGCGCAACTGCCCGAGCGGCTTCAGCGACCCCAGCCGGTTCAGGCTGCCGGCCGCCTGCTCAGCTTCAACCCAGGCCGACGCTGTCACGGGGTTTTCGCCGTAACCCATTGCGTCCTCATTGTTTACCCCGTTTTCCATATTGACGCTCGGGCTGCACAACTCCGCGCCCGGAACCACAGCTTGCGTGAACAGCGTCCGGGCTGCTTCGCCCCAAGCCTCGCGGTCGAAGCCGCCTGCCCCAAGCCGGAAATCGAAACGCTGCCCGTCCGTCGCTCCCTGGCTCGTAAACGGCAGTTTGCCGGCAACGGGAGTGGGCGCAACCGGCGTCAACCGGAAAGCCCCAGCTCCAGCGGCTCCGCTCGCAAAAGCCTCCGGATCGGAATCGGCCGGAAGTGGTGGGGCGTCGCCCGGGAGCCCCGGAATCGGCGAAGTCGCAGGAGGCATCAACGATGGGCTGGCCAATGGCTGGGAGTCGAGCGCGGCCAGGAATCCTGCCGTTGGCCGCGCCTTGATCAGCGCCGTGCGCAAACTGTCGCGCACAAAATCGTGAATCAGACTCTGCTGGCGGAAGCGCACCTCGGTTTTTGCCGGATGCACATTCACGTCCACCTCTTCTGGCGGCATCTCCAGAAACAAAAGCACCACCGGGAAAGCTCGTCGGCGGAATCACGTTACGATAGGCCTCCGTGATCGCATGCAGCAACAGCCGGTCGCGGATGAGGCGCTTGTTCACGAAGATGTAGATCGAATTGCGATTCAGCTTTTGCAATTCAGGCTTCGAATAAAAGCCGCTGAGCCGCAACGTCCCCGGCTGTCGCGGCGTTTCATCGGGATCTTTTTTCCACGGCGGCGGTTCCGGCAGTCCCACATGCGCAAGAGGCGCTTCAGAGGCCAGCGGCAGCAGTTGCCCAAGCGTCTCTTTGCCGAAGATCTGATAAATGCGTTCGGCCGTGCGCGCGACGGGCGGCGCGGAAACAACCGTGTGGCTCGCCGAAACCAGCTCGAAGTGCTTCTCCGGATGCGCCAGCGCGTAATGAGTCACCAACGCCGTCACGTGCGCCAGCTCAGTCGATTCCGCGCGCAGAAATTTCCGCCGCGCCGGCGTGTTGAAGAAAAGATCGGAGACCGCAATGGAGGTTCCCCGCGGCAGCGCCGCGTCTTCCACGCGCAGCATTTTGCCGCCGGCAATGTCGATGTGCGTGCCCGCCGCTTCTTCGCCGTTCGCGGTGTCGAGTGTAACCCTCGCCACCGAAGCAATCGAAGGCAGCGCCTCGCCGCGGAACCCCAGAGTAGCAATTGAGAGCAGGTCGTCCGCCGTGCGCAGTTTTGAAGTCGCGTGCCGCTCGAAAGCCAGCAACGCGTCATCGCGATTCATCCCGCATCCATCGTCGGCGACGCGAATCAGCTTGCGGCCGCCGCCTTCGACTTCGACCTTGATACGCATGGCGCCTGCGTCCAAAGCATTCTCCAGCAGCTCCTTCACAACAGAAGCAGGACGGTCGACCACTTCGCCCGCGGCGATTTGATTCGCGACCTGGTCAGGAAGAATGCGGATGCGGCCCATAAGAGATCAGGGTAACGCAGACAGATGGATGGCGGAGTTGGCGGCGTTAGCGGAGTTAGAAAATCCCGCCCAAGCTTCGCCTGGGCGGGATGCCTAATTCGTGGAGATTGTGAAACGCCCCTAGTTCGCCGCCGGCGCGTTGGCCCTGGCTGTCGGCGGTTTCACTTGCGCAGTGGCCGGCTTGGTTCTGGCGCGCGTGGCGGGCGTTGACGGCGCCGGCGCGGACTGTGTCGGACCCTCCAGCATCGATGCTTTGCGGATTACCGATTCCGGAGAAGTAGTCGTGAAGCCAGGGTTGTTGGTCAACTGCGCGTTGTACCACTGCGGCGGCAAAAACCACCTCGTATCGCCGGCCGTGCTCATGTAGTCGTAGATCAACTGCATGTTGGCGGGCAATCCGCCGTGATCACGCTCCGAGAGCGCGACATATGCCTTCAATTCGCTTGAAATCTGACCCTGGCTCCCGGGATCGCCCTGTTCGATGAGCGCCACGGCGTATTCCAGATGAGCCGCCGGAATCGCCCCGCGATCGGCATCGAGCTTGAGCGCAGTCGTCAAATGGCTGAGCGCGTCCTGCCGTTCTTCGGGCGTGCGCGCGGTCAGCCGCTCCAGCTTGGCCAGATAGAAATGTGCCGAAGCATCGTCGGGGCGCTGCCCAATCGCGTTTTCGAGGTTCCGCCTCGCCACTGCGAACAGGTCGAAGTCCATCGCCAGGATGCCATTGTCGCGGCGCACCGAGGCCACCATAGGCGTGAAATCGGGGCTGTTGGGATTGAATCCCTGGCCCTTGCTGCGCAGTTCGATGTCCGCCTTCAGCATGCCGTTCAACAGTGTCTGCAAATGGCCCTCGCGCCCCTTGATCCGCGGCGCCGAGCCCATGAATCCCAGGCCCATGCGCGAGTCCGCCGTCACTACCTGGTTGAGAGTGTTAAACAGGTGCTCGATCTGACGCGGATCGTATCCCTGCTCCAGCATCAAATGCACGGCCATGTCATCGGCATCGTCTTCTTCCTTGCCTGCCCAGATGACCGGTTCAAGCTGCGGATGAATGAAGTAGTGGCCCGCTTCCATGCCCGTAGCCAGCCCGGCGCTGCCGCCGAGCAGTGAGCCCATGCGCAGCGGGATGAACGCACCGCCAAACCCGGCCCCCATCACCGTGGAGGCCACGTCGGTGATCATCTTTTCCTTTTCCGCTTTCTCTTTGGCCAGCTCCAGCTCCACGTGTTTGTCGCGAATGCGCAGGTAGGCCTGGCGCAGCTCGACGTGGGCGATCTCGTGCGCCTCGACATAAGCCAATTCGGATTCGGTGTCGAGCATGGAAAGCAGCCCAGTCGAGATGTAAATCGTCCCTGTCGAAAGCGTCAGCGCTTTGGGAATGGGATCGTAGAGCACCCGGAAGGTGTACACATTACCGGAGTTCTTGGGCACCAGCCGCTGGCCGACGTGGTTCACGTAGCTCTGGACAACGGGATTCACATAGAGCCTTTGCCGGTCGAAAGCATCACCCGCGATAGCGTCCTGGGACATGCCCCAGGACTCGGTCAGGTTGACGCCGTAAGCCAGCTGCATGTCGCTTTTGCGCAGCTGATCCCATTCCTGCTCGATGGCATCCTGCACGTCGGGCATCTGCTCAATACGCGCGATCTTATCCTTGTCGACATTGCTCAGGTCGGCAGCAGCATTCGGATCCTGCTGGGCGTTCTTGTTTTTCTTTCCGGTAATCGCGTTGCCGAGATTGCTGAGTTGCGAAGATTGGGCGGGCAGGACTCCGCAGAGCAGCAGGGCGCAGAAAGTGCTGGCGAGAAGTCTCTTCATAAGACTCTCCTTTTTGGTTGGCTCGGCGCCGGGGAATGCCGCCGATCCTGGGGATAGCTGGGGACGCCCGGTATCCCAAAGTATAGGCCGCGCGTTTTTGAGCGTCAACAGGTGTTTGACCGCGTCTTTCGCGGGGTTTCGGCCCAAAGATGCATCCTTGAGTTGAGACGGAATGGAAGTGAAAAAGGACGTTTCTGCCCTGCCGGTGCCAACGGAGATTCTAACTCTGATACCGCATACAGAGACGCACACCCGTACTGTGATCCAAGGCACATGTCCATCCGGGCCGCCACGCGACAATACTCGTGAAATACCCGGTAGGAACGCCAGCCGGGAGGAGAATGGATTCATGAGCGATCTTGCCACGCTGGCTGAAGCTGTCGCCGTTGACCCACTCGTGGGGCATCCCGCGGATTATCACGTTTTTGATAAGTTCATCGAGCGCTGCAAGGCGCTGCCCGCCATCACCACCGCCGTAGTTTGGCCACTGAGCGAAGTGGCCCTGAAGGGCGCCGTGGAAGCCGCTGCCGCCGGTCTCATCGAGCCTACCTTGATCGGCCCTGAAGCGGCCATGAAAGCCCTGGCCGCGAAGATCGGCGTCGACATCGGCAAATTTGCCATCGTAGAAGCCGAAACCGAGTCCCAGGCGGCTACTGCAGCCGTGGTGATGTGCCGCGCGGGCAATGCGCTGGCGCTGATGAAGGGCAGCCTGCACACCGACGATCTGCTCAAACCCGCCATGCAGCGGGACACCGGTCTGCGCACGGCGCGGCGCATCTCGCACGTCTTCATCATGGATACGCCGGCCTACGCGCGCACACTGCTCATTACCGACGCCGCCATCAATATCACGCCGGAGCTCGAAGACAAGGTCGACATCGTGCAGAACGCCATCGACCTTGCGCACGCCCTGGGCATTCTCGAGCCCAAGGTGGCGCTGCTCTCGGCCGTCGAAACCGTGAATCCCAAGATCCAGTCCACGCTCGATGCGGCCGCGCTGTGCAAGATGGCCGACCGTGGCCAGATCACGGGCGGAATTCTCGACGGGCCATTGGCCTTCGACACCGCGGTGAGCGCGAAAGCGGCTGCCATCAAGAAACTCGTTTCCCCAGTCACCGGGCAGGCCGACATTCTCGTGGTTCCCGATCTCGAGAGCGGCAACATGCTGGCCAAGCAGCTGGAATACCTGGGCGGCGCGCAGCTGGCCGGCATTGTGCTTGGCGCGCGCGTGCCCACCATCCTCACCAGCCGTGCGGATTCCGCGGAAACGCGTTTGGTGAGCTGCGCGGTCGCGGTGCTGCTGCACTATGCGGCGCATCCCGCGGTGCAGGTCTAAGTCTCTTCATCCGCTTGTAGAGCAATATGGCCGTGCCCCATCCTTTCGTCCGATCTTTGGGCGAAAGGGTGGGAGAGCACATGTGCAGTTCTGCCTCTGCGGCACTTTTGAAGCTTCCGCGTCTCTCTGAGAAACTGGAGGTATGCTGCAACAATTGCCCGCGTTGATATTCGATCTGGACGGAACCCTCACCGATTCGAAACCCGGCATCGTCGGCTGCCTGCGCGAGGTTCTCGAAGCGCGCAAAATGAGCGGCTATGATTCCCTCGACCGCTTCATCGGGCCCCCGGTCGAGGAGTGGGCCGCGGAGTTATTGCCGCACGGCAGCGCGGAGGATCATGCGGCCCTGGCCCGCGACTACCGCGCCTGTTACGACCGCGTGGGCTGGAGTAACAACTCAGTTTATCCAGGCGTGGCCGAGCTTCTGGCGCAGTTGCACCGCGACAGCTTTCCGCTTTACGTATGCACCTCGAAGCACGAGCACTTTGCCGTGCGCATCTTGGAGAGCTTCGGCATCGCGCAGTATTTCAACGCAATCTACGGCGACCGGATCGACTACGCAAGCCATAGCAAGAGCGATCTGCTGGCGCTCATTCTCAACCGGCACGCGATAGACCGCGCATCAGCATGGATGGTCGGTGATCGCAGCTTCGACATCGAGGCTGCGCATGCGAACGGGATCCGTTGCGTGGCCGCTGCGTGGGGCTACGGCACGCCGGAAGAATGGGCGCTAGCCGATGCGGTTGCGGCTACGCCCGGGGATGTAATGGGGATTGTCGGTGCGCAGGCGCCTGGCGCCGACTCGGCACCGCGCATCGCTTTGGCTTAGCCGCGCGGGGCTCGTAGCGACAATTGACCATTTGCGCCAGCGACAACGTCTATCATGATGCTGATCCTTTCGTTTCGGTGACAGGAGGCCGCGCAAGACCATGCCCTCGACCGACGTATCCCCCATCGCTGCCGCTACCGGCGGCAGTTTCCTGCTCGAAGCGCGCACCCCCGCCGAGATTTTTACCCCCGAAGACCTGAATGAGGAGCAGCGCCAGATCGCAGCCACGGCGGCTCGCTTCGCGCGCGAGGAGATCCTGCCCCGCGTCGCTTCAATCGAAGCCAAAGAACCCGGCGCGATGGTGCAGTTGCTGCGCAAGGCCGCCGAATTGGGGTTCACCGCCGTCGACGTCCCTGAAGAGTACGGCGGCATGGGGCTCGACAAGGTTACCTCCACGCTCATCACCGACCACATCTCGGTGCTGGCCAGTTTTTCAACCGCGTTCGGCGCGCACATCGGCATCGCAACCCTGCCGCTGGTCTGGTACGGCACCGAAGAGCAAAAACAGCGCTGCCTGCCGAAGCTCGCCACCTGCGAGTGGATCGGGGCGTATGGGCTTTCGGAAGCCAGCTCTGGCTCCGACGCCATGAACATCCGCACCCGCGCCACGCTTTCGCCGGACGGCGCGCACTACATTCTGAACGGCGAGAAGCAGTGGATTACTAACGGTGGCACCGCTGACCTGTACACGGTGTTTGCCAAAATTGACGGCGAAAAGTTTTCCGCATTTTTGATCGAGCGCGGCACGCCGGGGCTGACCGTTGGCGCTGAAGAGCACAAGTTGGGAATTCGCGGCTCGTCCACGTGCCCGCTGGTCTTCCAGGATTGCAAAATCCCCAGGGAAAACCTGCTCGGCGAAGCCGGCAAGGGCCACCACATCGCATTCAACGTGCTGAACCTGGGCCGCCTCAAACTGGCCGTGGCCTGCATTGGAGGCGCGCGGCACGCGCTGGCGGCCATGATCCGCTACGCCAAAGAGCGCCACGCCTTCGGCAAAGCGATCGCGGAATTCGGCTTGATCCAGCGCAAGATTTCTGCGGCAGCCACGCAACTTTTCGCCGCCGAAAGCATGGCCTACCGCACCGCCGGCCTGATCGATGCGCGCCTGGCAACGCTCACGGCGAAGAAACCCGAGCAGCGCATTGATGCGGGGCGCAACATCGAGGAATACGCGGTCGAGTGCTCGATCCTCAAAGTCTACGGGTCGGAGATGCTCACGCTGGTAGCCGACGAACTGATCGCCACCATGGGCGGCTACGGCTACACGGAAGAGTATCCGGCGGAGCGGACATATCGGGACGCAAGAATCAACCGCATTTTTGAAGGGACGAATGAGATTAATCGGCTCATCATTACTGGTTGGATGATGAAGCGGGCCATGAGCGGTAAGCTGCCGCTCCTCGCCGCCATTAAACGCGTGATGGATGAGGTGACGCAGCCACCCTCTCTCGACGGCGCGGCAAGCTCTGGCGAGCCTCTCGAGCGCGAAGCTGCCGTGTTGGCTGCGGTCAGAAAGATGGCGCTTTTCGCCGCGGGCGTGGCCAGCCAGCGCTTCCTAACCGGATCTCGAGAATCAGCAGGAGATTGTCAGCGACCTGGCCGACATGATCAGCCAGGTGTATGCCCTGGAGTCAGCGCTGCTGCGCGCGCGCAAGCTCGCCGCGGCCGGACGCAGTTCCGCCGAACCCGCCGCGGCTATGACTGGACTGCTCGCCGATGAAACCATGGCCCTGGCCGAGCAGGCATCGCGCCGCGTGCTCGCCGCATGCGGTGAAGGCGATGCACTAATGACGCAGCTCGCCATTCTGCGGCGGCTGGCGCGCTTCACTCCAGCCAATCCCGTAGCCCTGAGCCGCGCCGTAGCCAAATACGCCATCGCGCTCGAACGCTATCCGATCTAAATCGCATGCCTGACGCTCGTCCCACTCTCCGCCTCGCTCTCGATGGAGCGCAGAAGGTTCTCGCCGAAGGTGCGCATCCCGAGCGCGCGCGGCGCGACGCCGAGACACTGCTCCTGCATGTGCTCAAAATGAACGGGCCGGAAACCAATCTGTCATGGTTGATCGCGCACGACACCGAGCCGCTTGCGCCCGATGCCGCCGCCACCTTTTGCGACTTCATCGAACGCCGCTTCGCCGGCGAGCCCATCCAATACATCTCCGGCGAAGCGGAGTTCTACGGCTTGCCCTTCCACGTCAACCGCGACGTGCTCATTCCGCGGCCGGAGACGGAACACTTGGTGGAAAAGGCCATGGCGCTGGCCGCCGAATTTGCAAGGCCGAGGATCGTGGATGTGGGAACCGGCTCGGGTGCAATCGCCGTGGCGCTGGCCCACGCGCTGCCATTTGCCGAGATCACGGCAACGGATATTTCGCCGGCAGCGCTGGCCGTGGCCAAAGCGAACGCCGCGCGCAACGGCGTGGCGGACCGCGTCCGCTTTCTCGAAGGCGATCTGCTGGATCCTGTCGCGGGCGAGCAATTCGACATCGTCGTGAGCAATCCACCTTACGTGCCGGAGAGCGATCGCGCGACCCTCGACGTTGAAGTGCGCGATTACGAGCCGTCGCAGGCGCTCTTCGCCGGCGAGGACGGCCTCCAAATTTATCGCCGTCTAATCCCCGCCACGTTCCGCGCGCTAGTTCCAGGCGGATTTGTGGCGCTCGAGATCGGCTACGGCCAGCAGCAGGCCATCGATGCGCTACTCAATAAAGACGGCTTCGCCGGAATCGAATTCTTCAGCGACCTGCAAGGCATTCCCCGCGTGGTTGTCGGCCGGCGTCCGTGAACGCGAATGCAGCCGCCGCACCAAGAGGATTCCCAAAAGCAATATCGGCAATTGCGTCTTCACACGCGCCCTGTCTTGTTCAGCTCCTTATAGAAGCCGAGATCTTTCGCCGAGAGCAGCTTGGTGATATAAGCAATCTGCCCATAGTGCATGCCGAAGTGTTCGACCACGTGGTAGACCACATAGACCCCGTTCGTGTGATAGCCCTGCACTTCGTAGTTCGCCAGCAGCTCGGCGGGCGTCAGGCGGTCAACCACCTGGGCGGCTTCGTCGAGCGTGGCGCCCAGCCGGTCCAGCAACTCCTTCGCGGTGCCGCCTTCTTTGGCCGCGAACTCGGCCGGACGGTCACGCTTGTCTTCGCCGCGGTTGAACGTGTTTACGATCCACTGGCGCACATTGCCGTTCAGGTGCAATAACAGATTGCCGATCGAGTTCGAGGCTTCGTTAGGCCGCCACCAGATCTGCTCCGTATTGAGCGATTCCGCGCAGGTTTTCATGCGCGGCCAGTGCTGCTCGAAGAGTAGCTTTCGCGAAGAGTCGAGAAACAGTGCGGTCAGTTCGGAGTCGCTGGGAGTCATCGCAATAAATGCCTCATCTGGTTTCGTGTGCCCCACACCTGAAAATCTAGATGTGCGGCACCCATTTCGTGCCGGTGTACGGGGGCGAATTCCTAGATCAGCTCGTAGCCGGCGAACCAGTAGCCAATCTCGAAAGCCGCCGTGTCCTCGCCGTCGGAGCCGTGGATGGCGTTCTCCTGGATTGAAGCCGCGAACTTCTTGCGGATGGTTCCTGGGTCGGCATTCGCGGGATTGGTCGCGCCCATCAGCTTACGCAGATCCGCGATGGCATTCTCCTTTTCCAGAACCATCAGAACCAGAGGTCCCGACGACATGAAGTCGGTGAGGTCGTTGAAGAACGGCTTGTCGCGGTGGACGGCATAGAAACCCTCCGCCTCCCGCTTGGTGATGGATTCCTTCTTGATGGCGACAATGCGGAATCCGGCCTTGTCGATCTCGGTGAGGATGGCCGCGGTGGCGTTCTTGCGGACCGCATCCGGCTTGATGATGCTGAACGTGCGCTGGGACACTCGAAATCTGCTCCTTGAATGGGGATTTCTCTCTCTTTTCATTGTAGGGGCCGCCAGCGGGCGTCCTCCGCCGCCCAGGACCCATGAATCGGGTCAGGTTTTTCCACAGCCCTGGCACATGCCGCTTCAACCAGAAATGATGGTTACAACATGCTGATTCCAGGAATTTTACGAAACTTTCTCGAAGGCGAAATGCGCCCCAATGCCCCGAAAGTTACCTTCGGGCACTGTCCGCCGGATCAGGGCTATATACCACAAAAGGCGTACTTAAACGCCGGTTTTGGTGCTTGCAAACGCCTTGGATTCTGGTAAGTTTTGTGAGTAGGCAAAAGTGTTCCGGGTGCGGTTACCGGACTATCGGTTACCAATAGCCCGATTTTGGGGATCACTGATGATAGTTACAGTTCTACAAATCGTCGCCGTCCTAGCCATTGCGCTGTATTTGGTGCTTTGGCAAAAGAATGCGCGGCGTCGCAATGCCCAAACCTGGGAATGCTTGCTGGCTCGTCTGCGCCCCGAGTGGAGCGCGCGCGAGTTGAGCGAGCAGTTCTTATGGAAAGAAGGTTTGAGCGCGACACCTGAGGATGCATGGCAACGCATGGAAGGCCCACGCGGTCTATGGGTGATGTACCAGAATGCGCGTGTCATGCTTGAAATGGCGGATTTCGCAGCCAAGCACTGCGAAGGCGTTGATCGCTTGCTCATTGAGACGCTGCATAGCGACGCGATGCAAATTCGCGTATGCGTGCTGACGGCTCTGGCGCAATATGCATTCACGCACGCTGGCGAAGGTGTTCGCGTGCATGCTTACCGCGCTGCCGCGATGTACACCGGCATGGCGGCTCGCATGACGCAACTGCTGCAGGAAAACGCAGCCGTCATGGTCCCTGATTTTGTGGCAGCGATGTAACTCAACTTTTCCTCGCCCGCAAACACAGAGCCCCGGCATATGCCGGGGCTCTGTGTGTTTGCGGGCATCTGTCTTGTGCGGCCCTAAACCGGATTCTCCTTGAGGAACCGGTTGATCGATCCGTATTCCTCGTCCGTAAGCCGGAACCCGAGCGCGGCTGCCGTTTCTTCCACCTGCCGTGGGCCGCGACCGCCCACAATCGCTGCAGCAATCGCAGGGTTATGCAGCGTCCATGCCACGGCCACCACGCCGGGCGTGACGCCGTGCTCGCTGCCGACAGTGCGCAGCAATTCCACCAGACGCAGGTTCCGGCTCAGGCGCGGCTTGCTGAATTCCACGTTCTTGCGGCGCCAATCGTCCGCTGGAAAAGCGGCAATGCGCTCCGCGGTCATCTTGCCGGCCAGCAAGCCCGAAAGCATGGGCGAATAGTTAATCACGCCGATGCCGTTGGCCTGAGCAAAGGGGAGGATCTCCGCCTCAATCGCGCGGCGCAGCATGGAATAGGGCGGCTGCAGGCTGCTGATGGGCGCGATCCTCTTCGCGCGTTTCATCTGGTCGACATTGAAGTTCGACACCCCGATCCAGCGCAGCTTACCCTGCTCGCGCATGCGAGTGAGCGCCTCCCATCCCTCTTCAATCTCGCTATCGGGATTAGGCCAGTGAATCTGATATAAATCGATGGCTTCTACCTGCAGCCGACGCAACGAGCCTTCTACTTCTTCGGCCAGCGACGCGGCCTTGAGCGAGTTGTAGATGCTGCGGTCGGCGTGCCAGCGCATGGAACACTTGGTGAAGATGTAGGGCTTGTGCGCGGAAGATTTTACGGCGCGGCCGACGATCTCTTCGGAATGGCCCAACCCGTACACCGCCGCGGTATCGATCCAGTTAATGCCAAGATCGAGCGCGCGATGGATAGCGGCGATGGAATCGTTGTCGTCCTGGGGACCCCAGCCGTATTGCCAGTCGCCCCCGCCGATGGCCCATGCGCCAAAGCCGATGGGCGTGATCTGGAGATCGGAATTGCCGAGGATGCGCAGTGTGAATGAGGCAGTAGTCGTCATGAGAAAAGCATAGATGAAAAAGCCGCTCGATCCGTCCACTGGCTACAATGGCGGGGACACTTATGGGCGTCCCTGGGCGTTAGCAACGCTGCGTTTGTGGAGGGTTTGATCATGAGCCATTCGGTCGCGGAACTTCCGCGGAAAGAACCCAGGAACATCGCGGTCGACGCATACCGGGGCTTTGTCATGGTGCTCATGATGGCCGAAGTCCTCCAGTTCGCGTACGTGGCGCGTTCCTTTCCAGGCAATCCTGTCTGGCAGTTTCTGGGCACCGAGCAGACCCATGTGCCGTGGACCGGTATGAGCCTGCACGACAGCATTCAGCCCGGGTTCACTTTTCTCGCCGGGGTTGCGCTGCCCTACTCGCTGGCCAGCCGCAAACGCAAGGGCGAGTCGTTCAGGCACATGCTTTTTCATGTGGTCTGGCGCAGCCTGCTTTTGATCGCCCTCGGAATCTTCCTGCGCTCCACCGCCAAGCCGATCACTTATTTTACATTTGAAGACACGTTGACCCAGATCGGCCTTGGCTACACCTTCGCCTTTCTGATCGCCTTTCTCAAGCCGCGATGGCAATGGATTTCTCTGGCGGCGATCTTGTTTGCTTATTGGCTGGCATGGGCGCTCTATCCCGCGCCCGGGCCGGACTTCAACTGGGCTGCGGTCGGCGTGCCACCCGACTTCCACTTACTTCGAGGCTTTGCCGCGCACTGGAACAAGAACAGCAACCTCGGGCAGGCCGTCGACGTTTGGTTCCTCAATCTCTTTCCCCGCACCGCGCCGTTTGCCTATAACGCAGGCGGCTATCTCACTCTCAGCTTCATCCCCACGTTGGGCACGCTCGCTCCTAGGACTCATCACGGGCCGCTGGTATCGCGAGGCCGCTCCCAGGATTCCATTCCGCCGCCTCTTGGTGACCGGCGCGATTTTGTGCGCCGCGGCGCTGCTGCTGCACTTTACCGGCATCTGCCCGATCGTCAAGCGGATCTGGACCCCTTCCTGGACCCTTTTCTCGGGAGGCGTATGCATGTTCTTTCTCGCTGCATTCTCGTGGGTCGTGGACGTGAAAAACCATCGTCGGCTCGCGTTTCCACTGGTCGTGGTGGGCATGAACTCCCTCGCCGCCTACGTCATTGCCGATCTTTGCGAGGACTTCGTTGAGAGCAGCTTTCGCATCCACCTGGGAATGCGCGTGCTGAATATTTTTGGGACGGCAGTGGAGCCTGTGGTTCTGGGCTCGCTGACGCTCCTCACCTATTGGCTGGTGCTCTACTGGATGTACCAGAAGAAAATCTTCCTGCGCATCTGAGGAGAGACAGCGGAGTTAGCGGCGCTAGCGGTGTTAGCGGAGTTAGTGCCAGGCAATCGCGATGGACGATGAGGTTGCGTGAGCGGTTGGCTGGGGATGAATAAGGAGAGATCATGCCCTCTGACGATTTGGAATCCACAGCCGAGGTATGGACGCGGCGTCGTTTGATGCAGCTGGGCGCGGCGGGCGCGATGAGCCTCGGCGCTCCGCGGCTGGCGCATGCTGCCGAGACGGCCGCACATGGCAGCATGATGAACGTGGCTTTCGAAAAGCGCGAACCGCGCGTGGCCGTGATTGGCACGGGCGGGCGCGGCACGTCGCTGCTTGGCGATTTGCTCGCGGTCGACGCGCAAATTGCCGCGCTCTGCGATATCGTGCCGGAGAAGGCTGAGCATGCCGCATCGCTGGTGGTTGCGGCCGGGCAGAAGAAGCCCGCGCTCTACACAGAGGGGCCGCGCCACTACGAGGAACTGGTGGCGCGCGGCGATGTGGATTTAATTTTGGCGGCCACGCCGTGGATATGGCACGCGCCCATGGCGCTGGCGGCCATGGAGCACGGCAAAGACGTGGCCATCGAAGTGCCCGGCGTGCGCACCCTCGAAGAATGCTGGCAGATTGTCCACGCCTCAGAGCAGACGCGCAAGCACTGCATGATTCTTGAGAACTGCTGCTATGGCTATAACGAGACGATGGTCCTGCGCATGATTCACGCGGGCCTGTTCGGCGAACTGCTCTATGGCGAAGGCGCCTACATCCATGATCTGCGCGAGGAACTGTTTTCAAACGCCGGCGAAGGCCTGTGGCGACGCACCGAGCACACTTTGCGCAACGGCAATCTGTATCCCACGCACGGCCTCGGTCCTGTGGCAAATTACATGGGCATTCAGCGCGGCGACCGGTTCGCGTCTCTAGTTTCAATGAGCTCGCCGCAGCGTGGCCTCGATGCCTGGCGCAAAGAACATCTCGCGCCCGGCGATCCCCGCTGGCAGGAGCGCTACATTTGCGGCGACATGAACACGACGCTGATCAAAACCGCCAAGGGGCTCACCATCACCGTGAAACACGCCGTCTCTACGCCGCATCCCTACGATCGCATCAACCTCATCGCAGGCACCAGGGGGCTGTTCCAGGACTATCCGCCGCGCATCTACTTCGACGGCATGAACAAGGATGAATCGTTCGGCTCGCTCGATGCCTACAGCCAGTACCAGCACCCCCTGTGGCAACGCGAAGGCGACCTCGCGCGTAAGAGCGGCGGCCACGGCGGAATGGATATGATCATGATCTACCGTTTGCTCGAGTGCGTACGCCAGGGCCTCACGCCCGATCTCGACGTGTACGACTGCGCCGCGTGGGCTGCCGTAGCGCCGTTGAGCGTGGAGTCGGTACGCCGCGGCAGCGCGCCGGTGGAGTTTCCCGATTTCACCGAGGGCAAGTGGAAAGTGCGGCCGATCTCGGCGATTGCCACGCAGGCATAAGCGCAGCGGCGATCAATTTTTCCCCTGAAGCAACGCCGCGGAGAGGGCTGGAGCGGCTTCGGAAATACTAAGTCCGGCCAAAATGGCGCCGGTGGCTGGCCCGGTCGGGGTAGAAATTTCTCAGGATCGCGCAACGCATTTTCTTGCTTATGCATCTAAGCCCCACGTAGGAGGAGATGAACATGAAGCGTGCGTTTTCAGCTATTTGCTGTCTTTTCGTCTTGGTGGTTCCGGCGCTTGCCCAAAAAGCAGCCCCGATGAGCGATCAAGACTTCGTTACAACTGCTGCGCTAACCGATATGGTCGAGGCGCACCTGGGAACTCTGGCGCAAGGGCCGGCCTCATCATCGCAGGCGGTTAAAGATTATGGCCGCATGCTGGTCAGCGATCACACGCAGGATTACAAGACGCTGCAAACCCTCGCGCAACAGGCCGGTTTCACGGTGCCTACGGCCATCGATGCAGAGCATATGAAGGCCATGCTCCGGCCGCTAGATGGGCTGCAGGGAAAAGCATTCGATCAAAGGTACATCCAGGACATGATTAAAGGACACACGGCTGCGCTCGCACTTTACAGGAAGGAAGCGAAGGACGCGACAAATCCGGCGCTTCGTTCATACGCACAGAACACGATCCCGACTCTGGAGAAACACCTCAACGCTGCCAAGGCGATCCAGATGACGCCGGCGATGTAATTCGCACCTGGAGGAGAGAACTGGTCAGAACGGCACAACTTTCGTTGCGCCAAGATTGTATTGTCACAATCGTGCATTCCCCAGATAGCGGCGGCAGCGAGGCCGGTTTATCCGGCTTGGCTCGTTAGGGTAGCACACCCTTTTTCGTTGCTGCCGCACCTGCTTCAGATCCACCCCGTTTAAATGCGCGCCGATGAGCTTGGACGCGGTGTCGCGGGCGATGTGGCGCATTCGGTGAGCCATTCCAAATGGAACGGGCTGCGATGATTATTTCGCTTTCGCGGCCAGAACCAACGTGAGCGTCGAATTTGCCTGTCCGCGTTGAATCGTCACTTTGAGTTGAGCGCCGGTCTTGCCGAAAAGCATTTCCTTGGCGGCTTCTCCTTTGCTGGCGGTTAATGGCTGGCCCTCTACTGCAGTGATTTGGTCGCCAGGTTGAACGCCGGCCGTGGACGCGGGAGAGCCGGGTGCCACAGTGGTGATCAGTGCTTTGCTCTTATTGGCAAGGTCGATCTGGAAACCTGTCGAGCCCAATTGGTCAACCCTGACAAATCCAAACGGCTTGAAATGCGAGTAGCAAAACTCAATTGCAGCCGGGGCTGCCGGGCCCATGCCGATACAGGGAGCGAACTGGTTTTGCCAGTTGATCATGTCCTTCACCTCAACCATGAAGCCGGAGGCTTTCGGACCCGCGGGCGCTGTCTGAGCGGCGCGCACCATGCTTACGCTCACTAAGGAGCCGCCGCGCTGCAACGTCAGGTGCAATGTGTCGCCGCGCAGGCCGAATACCGCCTTGGCCGCCATCATGCCTGGCGTTGGAGCGACCGGCTTGCCGCCAACCGCCGTAATCGTATCGCCCACCTTGAAGCTGGCACTGGCGCCCGGCGATTGCGGATCGACTGCAGTGATGGTGCCGTCATTACTGCCGGTGGTGCTGATGGTCAGGCCTGAGTATCCGACTTGGTTGCTCACCAGGAAGCCCGCTTGCTCAAAGAGCGTGATGCATTTCTTGACCACCGGAGCAGCGACCGGACCAATGCCAATGCAAGGGGCGGTCGCTCCTTGCTGGTTTAAGAGTTCAGTCTTCACTTGCCCAAAGACCTGTGACGCTGCGCAAGCCAAAACCATGGCAGCCAGAAAGCATCCTTGCGTACGAGCCAAGACAACCTCCGGATCGCGGCGGAAGCCTGCGAACCCATTCAGTGCTTGCTATGGATCGACAGAGCGGGAATGCCGGTCTCTGTTTTGCATGGTACGCACTCAGGCTGCAAAGCGCAGCAGAAAAAATCAAAACCTTGGGGAGTTGTTCTGATGAAGAAGCAGGTTCGATGGCCAGCCGCAGCGCGCGGTCAACTTTCCAGACAGAAGCAATTCGTCTCACCGAACATGTTGTGGTCCTGGGCATACTTCAGCGCCTGATATTCGGGATCGTTCGCCGTGTCGACACCGACGCGCTCCGCGAGAATGCTGTGAGGGATGCCTTCGGCGGCGAGCAGATTGGTGAGTGTCGTGAAATGAAGGTCGCCGCAGACGAGCAGCACATTGTTTGCGGCGGTCCGGTCAAGTTCCGTCAGCCAGAATCTCTCACGAATGGGAAATTGGTGAGCGATCTTATGCGCGCTGGCGGCTGTCGTGGAACCATCGCCGCGCGCAATCAGCAGCGCCTTGATCATATCGACGGTTTTATAGCCCAGTTTCCTTTGTGTGGCGCGGTCCGCCTCGACAAATCGATGCGGAATGCCGCGAGATTGTGCGATCGGCTGAAGAATGGACTCGGCGCCGTCTTGGGCAAGATAGCTGGGATGATCTTCCTCGGCCAGCAGATCGGGATGAAGGGACTGGATCGCTGATTCCACCGTCGCCTGGTATTGCCGCTGAAGCTCAGTCAGCTCGAGCTCGCATATCTTTCTTTGCGCCTTGAAGTGATCGACACCAATCAGGTGAATCAAGGGGACTCCGCTCAGGATCTTGCCGCGCTAGTTCAGAAACATCGTACGGTACAACGTGTCCCGCTGCACGGGCTTGAAGCCGGCGTCGCGGATGATGCGGCGCAGCTCTTCTTCCGTGGTGCAGTTCGAAGTGCCTGCAGCCCTGACGACGTTTTCTTCGAGCATTACGCTGCCCACGTCGTTGCCGCCGAAGTGGAGTCCCACTTCCAGCACCTTCAATCCCTGCGTCACCCAACTGGCCTGCACATTCTCAATGTTGTCGAGATAGAGCCGCGCGATGGCCAGAACTTTAAGATATTCGACCGAAGTCGCTTCGTCCCAGCCGCGCCCGCCCAGTGCCGTGTTCTTGGGCTGGAAGCTCCACGGGATGAAGGCGGTGAATCCGCCGGTTTCTTCCTGCAGGCGGCGCACCACATCGAAATGGTTAACGCGCTGCTCGAAACTCTCCCCCACGCCGAACATCATCGTCGCCGTAGTGCGCATGCCGAGCTCATGTGCAGTCCGGTGCACGCTCACCCAGTCCTCGGTGTCGCACTTCAGGCGCGCGATGCGATGCCGCACCTCGTCGTCGAGAATCTCCGCGCCGCCGCCAGGAATCGAGTCGAGTCCAGCGTCGCGCAGCCGCGCAATGGTAGTGCGCAGGTCGAGGCCCGAGTACTCGGCGATGGCCAGCACTTCAGAAGCTGACAAACAATGCAGCCAGATCCCCGGAAAGCGCTGCTTGATGCCCGTGAACAGCCGCTCGAACCAGTCGATCTTGAGATCGGGATGGATGCCGCCCTGCATCAACACACCGGTGCCACCCATTTCGAGAGTCTCGGCAATCTTGTCGTAAATTGTTTCGAAGTCGAGGATGTAGCCGTCACCGGAGTTGGGGTGGGGCTTGCCGTTGATGGGCAGCGGGCGATAGAAGGCGCAAAACGTGCAGTACTCGGTGCAGAAATTGGTGTAGTTGATGTTGCGATCGATGATGTAGGTGACCACGCCCTCGGGATGCAGACGGCGGCGCACCGCATCCGCCTCAAACCCCAGACCGATCAGATCGGGAGAGTGGAAATAGTCGAGGGCCTCGGCGCGCGAAATCGGCATGGTTCGATTTTACAGCGGTTAGCGTTTAGTCGGTCAGAGCCGCTCATTTGCGGCGGAACAGGAACAGCCCGCGCGTCAACAGCGGCCGGCCTTGTGTGCGGGCCAGGTTCGACGCCGTTGAAACGCCGCTAAACAAGACAAAGAAATCGAGAAACGCCCGCCAAAAGCCTCTCTTGGTTTCGGACCTCATCGAGGAAAGACCTCACAGTTGAACCAGGCTACTCGTTCGATGGCCGGGAACCGGGCAAGGTTGCGGAAATCCACTCTATCCCGACACGAACGTGGCCATGTCCTTATCCTTGCGCGCTTTAGAGACAGGGAAAACCTGCCCATGCATCACGATATACACGCCGGGAGTGAGCAACCGCGCAGCCAGCAAGCTCTCCGTCAGATTTTGCAAGCCGTCGCTGCCCTCGAACCCCAGTGGCGTCATGGCTCCGGTCAAAACGATGGGGACCTTGAGATCGCGAAATGATTTTTCGAGGAAGCGGCCCGTATCGACCATAGTGTCAGTGCCGTGCGAGATCACGATGGGCGCGCCTTCCGCAATCAGTCCGGCCACGCGATCCCTGACTTCAGCGCGATCTTCATCCGTCATCTCCAGGCTGTCTTTGTTCATCAGGTGCAGCGTGTGAACCTCTGCGTCAGGCAGCCGCAGCATGCGCAGGTAGCGCTCCAGCTTGGCGGCGCGATTCTCCACCACGCCGCTCTGCTCGGAATACACCTTCTCGATGGTCCCGCCTGTCGAGATCAAATAGATGCGCTGCATGCCCAGATCCTGAGTGCTTATACTCCTATGCTGCGTAACGCTTCTGATGCCAAATCCACGCGGTGCGAACGATGTCGTCGAGACTCGTATAACGCGGCTTCCATCCCAGCTCGCGCATGGCCTTCGCGGAGCTTGCCACCAGCACTGCCGGATCGCCGGGCCGCCGCGCCTGAATCTCCGCAGGAATGGGGTGTCCCGTGACGCGGCGGGCCGACTCCACAACTTCTCGCACACTGAAACCCTGCCCATTACCAAGGTTGTAGACGAGAGGGGCCTTCGGAGCGCTTCCAGACGCGAGCGCGGCCAGCGCCAGCAGGTGCGCGTCGGCCAAATCCGAGACGTGAATGTAGTCGCGAATGCAAGTTCCGTCGGGTGTCGGATAGTCGTCGCCGTAGATGCGAATCGATGCGCGCCGCCCCAGGGCGACGTCGAGAATAAGAGGGATCAGATGCGTCTCCGGCTGGTGCGATTCGCCGCGAATAATACTGCTGGGACCCTCAGGACCCTCCGCCGCGCCAGCCACGTTGAAATAGCGCAGGGAGGCATAGTCGAGCCCGTGAATGCGATTCAGCCACGTGAGCATCTGCTCCACGAGAAGCTTGGACTGGCCGTAAGGATTGGTGGGCGCCAGGCGTGCATCTTCCTGAATTGGAACAGATTCCGGCTCACCATAAACAGCCGCCGTCGAAGAGAAAACCAGGCGTCGCGGGCCACATTTAAGCATCGCCTCCAGCAACGAAAGTGTCGATGCGGTGTTATTACGGAAATAGAGCTCCGGGCGCTGCATCGACTCGCCTGCTTCAATGAGGGCGGCAAAGTGGAGAACCCCATCGAAGGGCTCTTGAAGCATCGCGAGCGGTAGAGAAAATTTGCTCGAGACGGGACCGGTCGCTCAGCTCTCCCTCGATCAATTCCACGCCCGCCGGCAACAGGTCGCGGCGTCCGTGGCTCAGGTTGTCGTAAACAACCGTTTTATGTCCATTTTTGACCAAAATTCCCGTGACGGTACTTCCTATGTACCCTGCACCACCAGTAACCAATATCTTCACAAAAAGACTGTCCTTTCCGAGACAGTTTAGGTTACTTTGAGTCTATAAGAGCATTGCTGACCGGGCGGTAATACGAAGCCTTCCGGCGGTCTTTGCCACCAGGGTTGCTTTTTATGGGTCGATCCCCAAAACGGGTTATCGGCGAGGACTTTGGGCACCCGTATAATGGTTACTTCCCCTTCTCTGCTGGTCTTTTCAGCTTAAGACGGGATGGATCGATTCGATTAGAGTTGCCCCTACTAAGATGGGGAAAGCAGAGGATGCCGGGTAGAAGTGAACGCGGAATTGTAACGGTGCGGCGGTTTTTTTTGACGTCCTAGTGTACGGGCGGAAGCGCTCTCCGCGAGCCTTGGTGGCCAACCCAGAAAATTAATGAGCGCAAAACGAGGTCCCTGGCGAAAGGTCGCCATGGTGCTTGCCGATATTTGTAAGAGACCTATGGATTATGCGCCGCGAGTAGCGGCCCGAAGCGAGGATTGAAACATGTCGATGAAATATTCTCCCGGAGGGAGCACATTCGGTCTCCTGCCCGAGCCGGAGAGAAGCCCGGTCTCATTCGTTATCAGCTCGACCGTGAACACCGTAATTCTCGTCACATTCGTACTTGCGGGCATGATGGCAAAGCACGTGATCCAGCAGCACTATGAGATGACGGAGCTGATCGTCCCCGCCACTCCGCCGCCTCCGGAGCACATCAAGCCGCTGCCGCCGCCGCCGCAAGTGACTCCGCCGCCGGAGATGCCGAAGGTGGAGTTGCAGCCCAAACAGATTGAGATGCCGAAGCCGAAGCCGGAACCGAAGCCCGTCCAAATGGAAGCCAAGGTAAACATGCCGGCGATTCCGGCCAAGTCTCCGACGATTACTCTGGCGCCGCAGCCCAAGGCCGCGCTCGACCACGCGATGCCCGCGCAGGACAACAGCCACAAGCCTTCCACGGCGCCGGTGCATCTGGGCGAGACCTTTGGCGTAACCCCCAACCCCAACTCCACGCGTCCGGCCACGGTGGCTTCTATCGGCAATCCTTACGGCGACAACCGCGGTCCGGCGGTCGCGCCGCATGGCGTAGTGGGATCGACGGGTTTCGGAAGCACCACCAGGCCTGGTTCCGGCGCAGTTCCCCCGGGCAAAGTTACGTCGGCGGGCATTCCCACAACTAGCACCACGGGTACGGGTTCGAACTACGGTAAGGTGGCCTCGGCCGGAATACCTGCGAACACGCAGAGCAGCTTCCACTTCCCGGCAGGCTGTGGAACCGGTCGCGACCAATCTCGAAGTGCTCTCCAAGCCCCCCGTGCGGTACACGGCGGAGGCGCGGCAGTTGAAAGTTGAGGGCGACGTGGTTCTGCGCGTCACGTTCCTCGCGTCGGGGCAGGTCGTGGTGCAGAGCGTGGTACACGGGCTGGGCCATGGGCTTGATGAAGAGGCGCGCCGCGTGGCGCAGCAGATTCGTTTCCGTCCAGCAACGCGTGACGGCCATGCGGTAGACATCACCACAACCATCACCATCACCTTTCAGTTGGCGTAGCATCAAGATTGTTGCATTCAGGTTGCCTGTCCTCAGCCCTTTCCTCAGCCATGAAGAGCTGCGGGAGAGGGTGCGAAAGCCAGGAAGTATCTAGCGAAGTATTGAACCAGGAGTTGCACATGATGTTTCGGAAGTTTCCCCTCGCCCTTCTAATCTTGAGCCTCGGTGTGGGCTGCGCGTATGCGAAAAAGCAGCCCAAGTTCCAGCCCGCTCGCGCGCTCACACCCGAGCAGGCTGCGCTGGTCCAGAAGGCCATTGCCCAGGAGAAGGTGCTGATCAAGAACATCCAGCAGCGCACGCCGCTGGTGGAGACCTACATTCAGGACACCAAGCCGGACGTGAAGCTCTACGCAGTTCCCATTGCGGACCACTACATGCTCAGCCGCGTGGACTTCGGCAAGACCTTCTTCGACAAGACCTACACGCCCAAGAACGAGCCGGTCAGGCATGGCTTCTTCAAGGGGTCCATGGACGCCATCACCGACCTCACCAAAGCGCTGCATCTGGATACGCAATTCACGTATTCCAACACCGGCTTCATGGAGATGATGTTCCTCGATCCCACCGGTTTCGATCAGCAGCATTACGTCTTCAGCTTTGTGCGCCGCGAGTTTCTGGGCACGGTGCGCACCTGGGTCTTCGATGTGCATCCCAAGGCCGACGTGAAGGGCATGGGCCGCTTCTACGGCCGCATCTGGATCGAGGATGAGGACGGCAACGTGGTGCGCTTCAACGGCACCTACACCGGTCCCACCGACGAGGATTCAGCCAAGCACTACTTCCACTTCGATAGCTGGCGGATGAACGTGCAGCCCGGCATCTGGCTGCCCGTGGCCGTCTACGTTGAAGAAACCCAGCGCACCGAGGCCGACAAATCCGTAGGCCTGAAGGCGCAAACCCACTTCTGGGGCTACTCCCTCAAGCTGCCCACGCGCGACAGCGAGAACGTCAGCATGAAAGTGGACGACGCCGAGGACAAGAGCGACGACTCGCAGGACGTGGGTCCGCTGCAGGCCTCGCGCATGTGGATCACGCAGGCCGAAAATAACGTAATCGACCGCCTGGTCGAAGCTGGCCTGGTGGCGCCTCTCGATCCCGGCGGCTATGAAGAAAAGGTGCTGGGCCAGATCGTCATCAACCTGGTCGTGCCCAACAATCTCGCCTTCACCGATCAGATTCATTGCCGCATCCTGCTCACCGACACCATTGAAGCCACCACCGTGGGCAACACCATCCTGATCAGCAAGGGGCTGGTCGACAGTCTGCCCAGCGAGGAAGCCATTGCCTCGGTGATCGCCATGGAACTGGCGCACATCGCCATGGGCCATCACATCGATACCCGCTACGCCTTCAACGACCGCCTGCTCTTCCCGGATGAGGCCACCTTCCAACGCATCCATATGAACCACACCGATGTGGACAACGGAACGGCCGCCAAACGCGCGATGGAGTATCTCGAGGCCTCCATGTACAAGGACAAGCTGCCCAGCGCCGGCCTGTTCTACGAACAGCTTGTGGATCGCGCCAGGGTGCTGAGGGCGCTGATGGAGTCGCCGAGACTGGGCGATTCGCTGCTCAAGCCCGACGGCACGCCGTGGATGGGCGACCTGTTGCATCAGGCGCCCAAGATCAACTGGGACGATCTGGACCAGACCGCGGCCCTGCCCCTGGGAAGCTGGCTGAAGACCGATCCGTGGGACGACAAGGTGCACATGCTCAACGCCAAGCGCTATGCGCCCATGAATGCCCGCGACAAGATGCCGTTCGAAGTGACGCCGATCTTCTACAAGCTGCAGCGCTATGACGCGGCAGCCGTCACGCCGCCGGCAGCCGCCGCAGCGCCGGCCAGCAGCGATCAGCCGGTCGCAGCGCCGGACAACACTCCTCCGGCCCAGCCCCCGGCGCCACCCCAGAGCGGTGCAGTGCCGCCGCCCGATCAACAAACTGCACCAACGGCTGCGCAAAATCCGCAGTCATAACACAATCAACTCTCCGAGCCCGGGCGTGGTGCATTGCAGATTTTTGGCACACTCCGCCGGGCTCGAAACGTGAGTCCGATTGGTTGTCCCCGCCCTTCGGCGATTCACAGGAAATGGATTTGCGTTGTGCTCATGAAACGTTCGATCTTAGCGCTTTTGTGTTTCGCGTTCCCATCAATTGCCCTGGTTTCCGCACATGGCCAGGTGGTGCCTTCGGCAACGGAGCGGGTTTTCACCGTGCGTGTTGGCGGCCTGGCTTCGGCGTTTCAGCCCGACTACGCGGGGGACCCGCAGGCAGGAGCGCAGACCGGCCCCCAGCGTCTCTACGGCGTGGGCGCCTATGTGGATGCGCGCTTCACCCGCTGGATACAGCCCGAACTCGAGATGCGCTGGGGCCGCTTCAACGAGTACACCTGCGCTGGCCAGTGCCCGGGAATCGACGAGAACACCTATTCGCTCGGCGATCGCATTCCCATCAAGACCTTCCACAAATTCACGCCCTACGGCAAAGTGCTGGCTCGGCCTCGGCAACGGCAGCTGGCTCACCGGGACCGCCTTTGTGATCACCTACGGCGGCGGCGTGGATTACCGGCTGAACCGGAAATTCACCATTCGCTGCGCCGATTTCGAGTACCAGGAGTGGCCGGTGTCGAACTCGGACAACTTCCTTCACCATCTGGCCGTATGGCCTCAGCGCCGGCATGAGCTACAGGATCTTCTAAGAGCAGGGAACAAGGGACCCAGGGAACAAGGGAATAAGAAAACCGGGGAACAAGAAAACAAGGGTCAGGAAACTGAGCGGCGGTTCCTCAAAGGAACCGCCGCTTGTGTTTTCAGCGTCGCTTTTCTCGATGTTTTCGTTCGCCGCAGCGATCGCGGGGGGGCGCCGTGAACGCCCGCATGGCACCGTTTTCTTGCTCCCTTGCTCCCTTGCTCCGCTCGCTCCCTTGCTCCCTCGCTCCCTGCTTCTACGGCGCAACCTTCAGCGGCGTAGCCTTCGCCGTCGGCATAGCTACGTGCAACATCCCGGCTACCGTCGGCGCAATCTGGCGCATATCCACCACGCCCAGGTCGCGATGATGCGCGATGCCGGCTCCCACGGCGAAGAACGATGCCCGCATCTCCGGATATTCCGGAGAGAATCCATGCGACCCGCGCGTACCGGGTATGGGCGTGATCAGGCTGCCCGACATCGCGTTGCCCGCGTAGTAGCCAGGCTTGAACACCACCAGAAATGCCGCGTCGGGAAAGGCCCCGCGCTTGTGGATAGCGTCGCGATCCAGAATCTCGGCGATTCCATTCGCAGGGTCCGCCGCCAGCTTCGCAAGCATGTCGTGAACCTGCTGCTCGGTCGCGTGATCGTTGGGGTCATGCAGCATGATGGCAGCCATGCCGCCCGCCATCCAGGGCTCGGCCTTCCACGAGCTGATCTCCGGCGCTTTGGTCACAGGATTCAACGAGACCTGGGCCAATCCCGCCTGCAGAAACGGAATCGCGAGATTGATCGAGTGCGTAATGTTCATGAATCCGTGGTCGGAAACGATAACCACCACGGCCGATGGATTGATTGCGAACTCCTGGCGCGTCAGCCGTGCGATCATGCCGTCGATCGCTTCGAGATCGGCGCAGGCTTCGGCGCTGAAGGGCCCGTGCTCGTGCTGCGCATGGTCGAGCGAACTCAGGTGCAGCGTCATGAGGGCTGGCTTGTAACGCTTCAGGATTTCCAGAGCGTAGCGCGTCTTGATCTCGTCGCCGCCGATCGAGGTGTCGTTGCCGTTCATGTAGGGTCCGGCCTGCGCTTCCAGTTGCTCGAGCAGCGTATAGGGCCGCGCCAGCGCCGCCATCAGCCAGCGGTCCTGCGGATCCGGTGAGCTGTCGACGCGCGCGTCGCGCCAGTACTCGGGAATCAGGTAGTCCACGTCTGTTGCGCCGACACTTACCGGCCAGCCCACGCTTGCCGTGCGCAGGCCGGCCTTGTGCGCCGCCTGCCACAGCGTCGGCACGCGAATCCCCGCCGCATACCAGTTCCACGCGCCGCCGAATTTCTGCAACGGATCGAACTCCTGGTTATTCGTAATGCCGTGCTGGTCAGGCCAGACGCCGGTGAGCAGCGTAACGTGACTCGGATAGGTGATGGTCGGCCAGATGCCCACCACGCCCTCCGCATAGGTGCCGTTCACGAGCAGCGTGCGCAGGTAAGGAATCTTCATGCCGTGCGCGTCGGCCTGCGTGATGTACTCGGGCTTGAGCCCGTCAATCGAAATCATCAGCACCGGCGCGGCGTGCGCGGCCGCGGCCAGAACAAGAATCGATGTGATGACGAAGCAGAATAAAACAGAAAAACGGCGTACGAAGGCTTTCATGCGGAGTGCTCCTCAAGAGATTTTGCAGGGAACCGACGAAGCCGACCGCACTCTCAATTTAGAAATCACAAGCGAGCGAATTCCGTCTGCGGGAGAAGTATACAGGGTGCAGGTTTCAGGTTTCGCGTGTCAGAGAGCAGCACACAGCGGTGACGGGCAACGCGCAAGCTACGCAAAAAGGGCTGCTCCGAAGAGCAGCCCTTTTTGCTTTCTTGTTCCCTTGTTCCCTCGGTCCCTTGTTCCCTGCCTTTTACGCCGGCGAAGGCGACCCCTCCGGAATGCTTCCGGCGCCGCCCCGGCTCTCGGGTTTGAGAACCTGCTGCGGCGTGCCGTCGCTATCGCCCGGCCCGGCAAGGTTGGAGCGCATCGCAGGCAGTTCTTTGCCTTCGATCAGCAACCGCAACTCCTCGTTATCGATAGTCTCGCGCTCCAGCAATGCCGCTGCGATGCGGTGCATGGCATCCGGGTTCGCCTCGAGAATTGTGTGTGCCGACTGATACGCTTCGTCGATCAGGCGACGCACTTCGAGATCGATCTGCCGCGCCGTCTCTTCCGAGAAATCGCGGTGTTGCGCAATCTCACGTCCCAGAAAGATCTGCTCTTCCTTCTTGCCGAAAGTGAGCGGACCCAGGCGGCTCATGCCGTATTCGCACACCATGGCGCGCGCCAGTTCGGTGGACCGCTCAATGTCGTTGCCAGCGCCCGTCGACATCTGCTTCAGGAAAATTTCCTCGGCCACGCGTCCGCCGTAAAGCATGGCCAACCGCGTTTCCAAATACTCGCGCGTATAGTTGTGGCGGTCGTCGGGTAAGTGCACGGTGACGCCCAGTGCCATGCCGCGGGGAATGATCGTGACCTTGTGCACCGGGTCGGAGTTGCCGCGCATCACCGACACCAGTGCGTGACCAGCCTCGTGATACGCCGTGACGCGTTTTTCCTCGTCGCTCAGCAACATCGACTTGCGTTCTGCGCCCATCAGCACCTTGTCTTTGGCCAACTCGAAGTCGTACATGGTGACCTGCTTGCGATTCACGCGCGCCGCGTTTAGCGCCGCCTCGTTCACCATGTTGGCAAGATCGGCGCCGCTGAAGCCCGGCGTACCGCGGGCAAGCACGTTCAAATTCGTGTCGTCCGATACCGGAACTTTCTTGATGTGGACCTTGAGCACTTCTTCGCGCCCGCGCACGTCGGGCAGTCCAACCACCACGCGGCGGTCGAAGCGGCCGGGGCGCAGCAGCGCAGGATCGAGCACGTCGGGGCGGTTTGTAGCCGCGACTAAAATTACGCCGTCATTCGATTCGAATCCGTCCATCTCCACGAGCAGTTGATTCAACGTCTGCTCGCGCTCGTCGTGTCCGCCGCCCAGACCGGCGCCGCGATGACGACCGACCGCGTCAATTTCGTCGATAAAGATGATGCAGGGAGCGTTCTTCTTGCCCTGTTCGAACAAGTCGCGCACGCGGCTCGCGCCCACGCCCACGAACATCTCCACAAAGTCCGATCCGGAAATTGAGAAAAACGGAACATTGGCCTCACCGGCCACGGCCCTCGCCAGCAGGGTCTTGCCCGTTCCCGGAGGCCCGACCAGCAGCACGCCCTTGGGAATGCGGCCACCCAGCTTTTGGAACTTCTGCGGCTCGCGCAGGTATTCGATGATCTCTTTAAGCTCTTCCTTGGCCTCATCCACGCCGGCCACGTCTTTGAACGTTACCTTTTTCTGCTGCATTGAGAGCAGACGCGCGCGGCTCTTGCCGAACGAAAGCGCCTTGTTGCCGCCAGACTGCATCTGGCGCAGCATGAAGAACCACACCAAAATGATCAGCACGAACGGACCGACGTTGATAAGCAGGGGAAGCAGGAAGTTGTTGTTTTCGGGCTTGACGGTGAAATCGACCTTGTGGCTCGGGTCCAGCATCGCCTTCTGCAGGTCTTCGTAGTCGGCGGGCAGAGTGGTATGGAACTCGTTTGCGGGCGAGACCTTCAGATGCCCTTTGAGGTCGTTGCCCTGGACTGTGGCGTCCTTCACCAGGTTGTTCTGCACTTTATCGTAGAGTTCCGAGTAAGAATACTCCGTATCTTTGCCCATATTCGCGCTTCTCTGCACGATGACCCACAGCATCATCAGGCAGATGGCAATAAACGCCCAGAACATGATCGTCTTAACGCTTGAGTTCACCAACAACTCCTTTTCGCGGCGAAGGAGAAGCCATTCCCGCGACCTCCATCATTCGTCCCTGCTAAAACCACTAATCTTTAGACGCGTGAGCGCCCGCCAAAGTGGCAGGAAACTACATAATTCCCAAGGCCACACACAAAGGGAATGCCGCCCTCGGAAGCAGTAGCCCTGATTGTACTCTCTGGCTGGAAAAAGTTGCAGCAAATCGGCTACCCCGAAAGGGGTAGAACCCCCAGCGTCACCGTTACTTGGACCCTGCGTCAGCGATACTTGGACCGGGCGAGCGGCGCGGCCGAAGAGGCTCCCGGTGCCGTCTCCACAGCGGTAATTGCGAGACCGGGTTCGCGCTCCAGTTCCACGCCCTTCATCCAAACGACACGCCCACCAGCCTCGAGCACCGGCCAAAGTGCCCGCTCGGTTCCCGTAACATGCTTGCGTTCCAGCACTTCCTTTACTTTGCGCGGTCCGCTTGAGTAGCGCAGCCGTACCCTGTCGCCAGGTTTCCAGTTGCGCAGAGTGGCCGTTTGCGGCAGGCCATCGCCGTCAGCTCGCCGCATTTTCAGGCCTGTCGGGCCCGTTATCCGGCGCCGCACGCCCATCCCGGCGTGCATGATTGCCAAGCGCGATGCAAAGGCGCACACCGAACTCCGGCGCGTCGATGGTGCCCGGAATCGCGATGGTATACCGGGGATCCTGCGCTCCTGCGGCCTTGCCCATTGCGGCCGGCTCCGCAGCCACGGAGAGCCTTAGTTCCCGCGCCGTCCGCTCAACGCAAAGGCCCTGCGGCAGTGCCAGCCTTTGTCCGGCCCGGCCGCCGAGCGCCAAAGACCGCACCGCCTCCGTTGCGGCAAAGTCGAGTGCAGCGCCGAACTGCTGCGCGGCATGGCGCACCAGCCGCCGCTGCACCGCTGGAGCGAGCGCGGCCAATCGGCTCACTTCAATAGCCACGCATGCACCGGCTGCGCGACCACCACCACGCGCCGGACGCCCTGGGAGAATCAGTTGCGGCGCCAGCCGGGCCAGCTCCGCTTGCCACCATGCCTCCTCGTCGTGCGCCAGCTCCGCCATTTGCGCCAAATGCTCGCGCAGCCGCGGGTTCCAGCCCTCGAGCAGCGGCAGCAGCTCGTGACGGATGCGGTTGCGCGTGAACGTCAAATGGCGGTTGGTCGAGTCCTCGCGCCATGGCTGGCCGAGCGCATTCAGATACGCTTCAATCTCGCTTCGTTTCGTTTCGAGCAAGGGCCGCAAAATCACGCCGCCGCCCTCCGGGCTCTCAGTTCCCCCGGGCTCTTCAGTCTTGGACTGATTCCAGCCAGACCCTCCGTCCACGCGCCACGCAGAAACTTGCCCAGAACCGTTTCCGCCTGATCGTCGAGCGTATGCGCCGTCGCCATTGCATCGGAGCAGCGTGGGCGCTTTGGACAAGAGCTGCTGGAACCACGAGTAGCGCAGCCGCCGCGCCGCTTCCTCGATGCGTCTCGGCCGGCTTTGCCGAGTTTTCGCGTCTGCCCGTGCTTCGTGAGCCGTGTCCACGCGCGCCTCGTGAAACGGCACGTCCAGCTTTGCCGCCAGCGCGCGGCAGAATTCGAGATCCCCATCGGCCTCTGCGCCGCGCAACCCGTGGTGCAGGTGCGCAGCATGCAGCACCAGGCCCATCTCGTGGCGCCGCGCCGCCAGCGCGCGCAGCAAAGCTACCGAGTCCGCGCCGCCAGAGAGCGCAACCGCCACACGCATCCCAGGCTTGAGCAGGGAAGTATCGAGTGGCAAACCCAGAACTGCACCAGGGGCTGATTTCGACTTGGACAAACGGGGCACGAGAGGATGATAGCGCGACAGTGAGACCTATTCCGATGCGGCTGGCTGAGCTTCCAGCGACTTTTTGTCCGGACTTGTGTTCGACTCTCTACCTACACGCAGCAGGGACCCGCATCTTACCGTTCATACGGAACGCCGGAAAACATGGAAAGCCAGGGAAAAATCTTGCAACGCGAGAGGCATAACAGGCGGACACGTACCGTCACCGCAGTGTTGTTTGCTGTCGCGGCGACGGTTGGCTTGGCCGGCTGCCAACTCTACAACCACCTCACCGGCACCGGCGGCACCACTAGCTCCACGCCCGGCTTTACGACCACCGTGGTCATTGGCGATTCACTCAGTGCTGGATTCCAGAACGGCTCTTTACTGGACTCGCAGCAGCCGAACGGATGGGCGAGTTTGGTGGCGAAACAGGCAAACTTTTCGCTCGCTCTGCCTCTCATCGTCTCGCCGGGAGTTCCGGCAGTTCTCCAACTCGTCAGCCTGGGACCGCCCCCGGTGATTCAGCAGGCCTCCGGCATCAGCATCGGCCGTACCGATCCGCTCACCCAACCGTACAACCTCGCCGTCCCCGGCCACATGCTGAATGACGTGATCAATACAGGACCGGTGCTCGTGCCCACTTCGGACGAAGAGCTTATTACCGATCTCGTACTTGGCTTCCCGCTCGGCGACACGAAGAGCCAGATGAATGAAGCCATCGCGCTCAATCCTACGGCGATTTTCGTGTGGGCGGGAAACGACGATGCCCTGCAGGCCGATGAAAGCGGAAGCCCGAGTTCCATGACCCCCGCTGCCACTTTTACCCAGGAAATTACGCAACTGCTGAGCACTCTTCACTCTCAAACCAAAGCCACGCTCATTGTCGGCAATATTCCTGACGTAACCGCCATTCCCTATCTCACGCCGGCGGCCACTGTCATCGCCACGGTGGCGACCGACACCGGGCTCTCGCAGGCGCAGGTTGCCACGGACCTTGGCATCGCAGACGGAGACCTTGTGAACGCCACCGGCGAAAGCGAAGTGGAGACCGCGATCAGTCAGATCAAGCAGGGCAAGACGCCCACTCCGCTCACTGCTTCTGGCTTTCTCACCGTGTCAGCCATCGCACAGGTGCAATCGACGATCGCCGCGTACAATTCCGCGATTAGCGCCGAGGTCACTGCCGTAGGCGGCATCCTCGTAGACATTCATTCTTATTTCCAGACGCTCCAGAACGGCATCACCATCAACAGCTACAAAGCGACCACAGGATTTCTGGGCGGCCTGTTCAGCCTGGATGGCGTGCACCCCACGAACACCGGCTACGCGCTCGTCGCCAACCAGTTCATTGACGCGATAAACTCAAGCGCGAATACCAACATCGCCCAGGTAAATGTTTCCGTCGTCGCAGCCGCTGACCCGTTGTTCGGCCTCAATGTCACGCCGGGTGAAGCGGTCGGGATTCCGCTGATCGCCGCGCGCCGCACCGACGCACTGATCAAGGCCTCCGAATCACGCAGCTTAAGATGACCGCTGCATCCGGCCATCGTCTCCGCGGCCAGCATCCATCCGGCGAATTTTACTTGGCCGTACCGCCTGGTGTTTCGAGTCGCTTCTGAGCCTCTTTCAGGCCCTCTTCGATTTCCGCGAGCCAGCCCACGTCCTCACCGCGCGCAGTCCGCACCTCGCGGATCAACCGCAGGTTGCGAGCGGTGGTTTCCGGCTCGAACGCTTCGCGCACAACCGCCAGGGCCGCGCCACAATAATCCTGCGCTTCGCTCACATTGCGCGCGAGCACGGCCAATTCGAGCAACGTGGCCTGGTCCCAGTAATCACCATTGGCCTTGGCACGCAGCAGCGCCGCGTAGCGCACAACGGGCAGCATGTCGGCCTGGGCCGGATCGGGCTTCTCTTGCAACTCCATCAGCGTGACCGCATTGATGCCGGGATATGGATCACGCCAGTCGGTTTCAAAGCCGGCGCGATACGCCTCGATGGCGCGTTTGAGGAAGCCTCGCGCTTCCATCGCGCGTCCGGCTTTCAGGGCGTTCTCCCAGCGATCCTTGTAGACTCGGCCCAGCAGCCCGTTGGTCTCGCTGCTCTGGCCGAATTTCTCAATGGTCTGCTTGAGAACCTGCTCGGCATCGTCCGCTCTTCCCAGTCGGTTGAGAGCGAAGGCGAACTGCTCCTGCACCATGCGGGTGTTTTGCAAGGTGCGCGACATGCGAGCGTAAAGATCCACCATCTGCTGCCAGGCTTTCACGGCGCGAAACGAAAGAAACAAGTCCACCACGATGCCGGCTTCGACATTGAGAAGGTTGGGGAACTCCGCGGCAACGCTGCCCACCGCATCCGCGCCCGCCTTGCGCGCAACCGTAAGCCGCTGCTTCGCTTCGCGCGAATAGGCCACCCGGTCGCGGAAGAGATCCGTCTTCTCGTGGTCTACCGCGATCCGCGGCATGTCCGCGATGAGCGTGAAAAGCGGACTGTCGTCATGCGGTTCCTGATTTGCAGCCTGCAGGCGCTGCATGATGTTTTGCCTGTCGCCCTCGGGATTGGCCGGATTCCCGGAAGCGTCCAGCCGATAGGGCATGCCGCGCAACAGGGCGATGTCGAACGGCAATGAAGTGCCCTCGGCGAACAAAATCACCGTGCTCGACGGCCGCACGGCATGGCGAATGCCGAGTTCGTAATAAACATTGGGATTGGCGCCCGTCACGTCGGCCACCGCAAATTCGCACAACATCAACCGTTCATACATCGGCTTGTGGATGGTGCCGCCGACCTGCTCTTCATCGGCGCGGATGGGTTCAAGCCCGGCCGCCGTCACTGCCGGCTGGATGATCTGCTGGTATACAGTGTCGAAATCAATCAGCTTGCCGGTTCCATCCTGCTTGCGCCCAAAGGGCATGAGCACGAAGCAGAGAGGTCTCATCGCGTTAGCGGTCGCATGCACCAGAAGATTGTAAATCCGGTTCCAACGACCGAGCGAATCGCATTCTGGCTCGCCGAGCCGCATGCCTGCCCGGTGCTATACTCGCAGAGCCATGCAAGTCTTTGTCATCCTGCCCGCCGCGGGAATGGGAACCCGCATGGCGGGTCCGCAGCCCAATCCGCAGCCCAAGCAGTTCCTCGCACTCGATGGCGTCCCCATCCTTATTCACTCGCTGCGCGCCTTTGCCGCGGCCCCGCGCGTCACGTCCATCTACGTAGCCGTGCGCAAGCCAGAGATGGAGCGCGCCGAGGCGCAGGTTGCCGAGTACGGCTTCTCAGACCGCGTACACGTGGTGGAGGGCGGCGAGAAGCGCCAGGAATCTGTGGCTAACGCGCTCAGCGTACTGCCTGCCGAGCCGGACGATATCGTGCTCGTCCACGACGCCGTGCGCCCGCTGATCGACGTGGCTACCATCGAGCGCACCATCGACGCAGTGGCAGAATATGGTGCAGCAATCGTTGGCTTGCCCGCCGTGGACACCATCAAGCAGGTAGAGCGCACCGCGCATGGAGCGCTGATTACAGCGACCATTCCGCGCGAATTCGTGGTGCAGGCGCAGACGCCGCAGGGCTTCCGCTACGACCTGCTGCAGCGCGCCTTTGCCGAGGCCAACGCCGACGGCTTTGTGGGCACCGACGAGGCCTCGCTCCTGGAGCGCGCCGGAATTCCTGTAGCCGTAGTGCACGGTTCTCAGGTTAATCTGAAGATTACGCAGCCCGGCGACCTGGAGCTGGCCGAGTTCTTCTTGAAGCAGCGGAGTTCGCGGAGTTAGCGAAGCTAGCGACGACCCAGGAACGCCCCACCGCGGCGGTAATACCGAACAGATAGCTCCATTGCCCCACGCAGGCGATCGAACATGGGAAAGACGGACATACGCGTCGGTTTTGGCTATGACTCGCACGAGTTCAAGTCTGGTGTGCTGCTGCGCATCGGCGGCATGACGCTGGAACACCCCGAGGGTCTGGCCGGTCACTCCGACGGCGACGTGCTGCTCCATGCCATCACCGACGCGCTGCTCGGCGCCGTGGCCGCCGGCGACATCGGCAGCTTTTTCCCCCCCGGCGATCCGCGCTGGAAAGACGCCGACTCTGCCATCTTTCTCAACCTGGCCCTCGAGGAGTTGCAACATGCCGGCTACCGCGTGGTCAACGTCGACACCACGCTGATTCTTGCCGCGCCCAAAATCTCGCCCGTCGCCAGCGAAATGTCAGCCCGCGTCGCAGATCTCCTGGGTGTGGAAATGGACCAGGTCAGCATAAAGGCCAAAACCCCTGAAGGCCTGAATCTCGATCACGTCGCCCAGTGTCACGCCGTGGTGCTGGTTGAACGCGTGCAGGAGCCAGAAGAGGTCAAGAGGATGGAAGCTGTGATCGAAACCCAACGCCAGCTTGAAGACGTAGTCGAAGATCTGCTTTCGTCGGTCCATGGCGTGCCCAAAAAGCGCGTAGTCACCCCTGTATACGACACGGAAGACATCACGTAGGACTGCTGCCGCCTCCGCTCTGGCCGCACCTGCAAGCGTGAAATTTCCCATTGCGATTTCCGGAGTTTCCCTGTACCTTGGCAGCAAAGTTTTGATCCCACTCCGGAGTGCTCTCTATGAACTTTCTGGCGATGCTTCTGCAGAACGCACCTGATACCAGCACAGCGCAGCAGGCCCTTTTGTTTATGGGCCCCATCATGTTGATCATTTGCGTCATCGTGCTGGCTGTTATCCTCATCCCCTTCTGGTTCATCTGCAAAAAGGCGGGATTCTCGCCCTGGCTTACGCTGTTGATTTTCGTCCCCTTCGGCGGGCTGGTGCTCATTTACGTGCTGGCCTTTGCAGAGTGGAAAGTGGTTCCAGTCACCCAGCTTGCGCCGTATCCTGGTGGATATCCGCCCGTTCCGCCGCAATATCCGCCCGCTCCACCCGTAGCCTGAGACGGGCGCGGACTGCAGTGCGATAGCATCGTGAATGAAAGCCATCGTCACGATGACCGATTCAATTGCCCCAATTCCCGCGCGTCCGCGCGTCCGATTTGCGCCTTCTCCGACAGGTTTTCTTCACGTCGGCAGTGCGCGCACGTTTATCTTCAACTGGCTCTATGCCCGCCACAACGGTGGGACGATGATCTTGCGGCTTGACGACACTGACGTCGAGCGCAACACCGATGCCAGTGTGCAATCCATCTTCGAAGGGCTGCGCTGGCTGGGCCTCGACTGGGACGAAGAGTACAAGCAATCGGAACGTCTTGCGCTGCACCGCCAGCAGGCTGAGGCCATTTTCACAAAGGGACTTGCCTATCGCGACTTCACCCCCGCCCACGCCACAGACGACGAAAACTCTTCCGCGCAAGGCGCCTGGCTTTTCAATCCCGGCATGCGCGAAATGTCGCGCGCAGAGTCCGACCGCCGCGCCGCTGCAGGCGAGACCTTCGCGCTGCGCTATCGCGTTCCACGCGGCGAGAACCGGATTCTCCATTTTGTCGATGCGGTTTACGGCGCGCAATCCCGGCCCGCCGACGAGGTCGAGGACTTCGCTCTGCTGCGCTCCGACGGCATGCCGACCTACCACCTCGCCTCCTGCGTCGACGACGCCGATCTCCGCATCACCCACATCATTCGCGGCCAGGATCACCTGACCAACACCTTCAAACACGTGCTGATCTTTGAGGCGCTCGGTGGCGTCACGCCGCAGTTCGCGCATCTACCGCTGCTGGTCGCTCCCGACGGCACAAAGCTCTCGAAGCGCAAACATGGCCCAGTCGTCAGCGTCACAACCTATCGCGATGCCGGCTTTCTGCCGCCGGCCTTCATCAACTTCCTCTGCCTCCTGGGCTGGTCGCCCAAGAATGATCGCGAATTCCTCACCATCAACGAGCTCACCGATCTTTTTACTCTCGAAGGCGTCAACCGCTCCAACGCCGTCGTCAACTTCACGGAGGAATTACCCTTCGATGAAAAGGCCGTCTGGCTCAACGCCGAACACATTCGCGCGCTCCCCGTCGAAGAGCTGAGCCGCGACCTTGAGCCGTTTTTCGCACGAGCCGGCTTTCATCCCACACCCGAGAAAGTCGCCGCCGTTACCCCGCTCATCCGCGAACGCATCAAGCTCCTGCGCGATGCAGTCTCCGCCGCCGACTTTTTCTTCGTCGACCAGCTCGCTCCCTACGATCCCGCCGAGCTGATCCCCCTCAAAAAAGGAGAATCGACAGGCGATGCCGCAATCGCCCTGCGCGTTCTTCAAACCGCGCAGCAGGTTTTCGCCACTGTTGCGTTCGATCACGATTCGCTGGACAAGGCGCTTCGCGGCGCCGCCGCTTCACTTGGGCTCAAAGCTGGCCCCATGTTCCAACCCATCCGCGTCGCCGTCTGCGGACGCAAGAACGCCCCGCCGCTCTTTGAGACTCTGATTGTTCTCGGCCGCGACGTCTGCCTCGCCCGCATTCGCCAAGCCGAAGCTAATCTTCAATCGTTCGTTTGAATCCTCAAGCAAGCTTGACAAAGTGTAATCGATCAATTACATTCCGAGCATGTTATCCGTCCGGCCGCTTCCCGGTTTCACTGCGTGGCTTGATGGATTGAAAGACAACCGGGTGCGCGGAGCGGTGGTGGAGCGTATCAAGCGTCTCTGCTTCGGCTTGCTCGGCGACTTTAAGGCTGTTGGCGGTGGGGTAATTGAGTTGCGCATCGACTTCGGCGCGGGTTGGCGTTTGTATTACACCCATGTCGGTCAAGCACAGTCTGGCGCACAGGTCGTCGTCCTGCTTGCCGGCGGTTCCAAACGCACCCAGAAGAAGGATATTCAACGGGCTAAGACATTGGCCGCATCGTTGAAAAGCGAAGGGGACAAGGATGAAAAAAACCATTAACGCGCACGAGCTGCCTGAATTCGATCCCGCGCGCTACCTTGACAACGAAGAGAGCATCGCCGTCTATCTGACCGGAATCCTGGAAGCGAATGACGCGGCGCTGTTGGCCTCAGCGCTCGGTGACATCGCCCGCGCGCGCGGCATGACGGAAATTGCCAAGACCGCCGGAATTACCCGCGAAGCTCTCTACAAAGCCCTTCGCCCCGATAGCGCGCCGCGCTTTGATACCATCAGTCGCGTCTGTGCGGCGCTCGGCGTGCGCCTGGTGGCGCAGCCTCTGCCAACCCGCAAGGCCGCTGCCTAATTGACTGTCCCTGGCGTATATGGCCGCAGGGAGCAAAGCCCTGCAGTGGAATAATGAACTAAAGCCATGTCCAACGAAAACCCGGAAAGTCCCGACAGTATCGAACCTCGCACCCCCTCCAACTTCCTCAGCGACATCATCGCCGAAGACGTGCGAACCCAGAAATTCGGCGACGCCCGGATCCAGACCCGCTTTCCGCCCGAGCCCAACGGCTACCTGCACATCGGCCACGCGAAAGCCATCTGCATCGACTTTGGACTCGCCGACGAGTTCGGCGGCAAAACCAATCTGCGCTTCGACGACACCAATCCCGAGAAAGAAGAGACCGAGTACGTCAACGCCATCCAGAAAGACATCCATTGGCTCGGCTTCGATTGGGAGAAACTCTGCTACGCCTCGGACTACTTTGGCCAGCTTTACGAATGGGCTCTCCAGTTGATCAAGGCCGGCAAAGCCTACGTCGACGATCTCACCGCCGACGAAATCCGCCAGCACCGTGGCACCCTCACCGGGCCCGGCACGGACAGCCCCTATCGCGATCGGTCAGTCGAAGAAAATCTCGACCTATTCATCCGAATGAAGAAAGGTGAGTTCCCCGACGGCACACGTGTCCTGAGAGCAAAAATCGACATGGCCTCGCCCAACCTGAACATGCGCGACCCGGTCATGTACCGCATCCTCCACGCCACACATCACCGCACCGGCGACGAGTGGTGCATCTATCCCATGTACGATTACGCGCACGGCCAGTCGGATTCGATCGAGCACGTCACCCACTCCATGTGCTCCCTCGAGTTCGCCGACCACCAGCCGCTCTACAGGTGGTTCATTGCCCAGCTCGGAATCTTTCCCTCCGAGCAAATTGAGTTTGACCGCCTCAGCATCACTTACACGCTGATGAGCAAGCGCAAGCTGCTGCAGCTCGTGCAGGAGGGGCGCGTCAACGGATGGGACGATCCCCGCATGCCCACGCTCTCCGGCGTCCGCCGTCGCGGATACACCCCTGAGGCCATCCGCGCCTTCGTCGCCACGGCCGGAGTCTCGCGCACCAATGGGATTGTTGATATCGAAATGCTCGAGCACTTCCAGCGCGACGACCTCAACCACCGCTCGCGCCGCGCCATGGCCGTGCTGCACCCGCTCAAGGTGATCATCGACAACTATCCCGCCGACCTGAAAGAGGAATTCGTCGAAGTGGCGAACAACCCCGAAGACCCTGAAGCCGGCACCCGCCAGGTGCCCTTCTCGCGCGAGCTTTACATCGAGCACGACGACTTCCGCGAAGTTCCTCCGCCCAAGTATTACCGGCTCAGCCCGGGAAAAGAAGTCCGCCTGCGCAACGCCTATTTCATCACCGCAAAGTCCATCGAAAAGGTTGCCGACGGCAGTCTCGAAGTCCACTGTACTTATGATCCGGCGAGCCGCGGTGGCCAGTCGCCCGACGGCCGCAAGGTCAAGTCGACCATGCACTGGGTCTCGGCCGCGCACGCCATCTCCGCCGAAATCCGCCTCTACGACAAGCTCTTCTCAAAGCCCGATCCCTACGATCTCGCGGAAGGTCAGGACGTCCTCGACAATCTCAACCCCAACTCGCTCGAAATCGTGAACGACGCCAAACTCGAGCCTTCGCTCGCCACAGCCAAACCCGGCGACCGCTTCCAGTTCGAGCGCGTCGGCTACTTCTGCGTCGATCCCGATTCGACCGCGGAGAAACTCGTCTTCAACCGGACACTGCCGCTGAAGGATACCTGGGCGAAGATCGAGAAGAAGGCCGGAGCGTAAAGAGCGGCAGTCGAACGTAGCGCCGGCTTCCTAGCCGGCTGTAGCGTGGGCCTCCCGGCCCACGCTCGTCGTTCATGGCCGCAGGATTCAGATTCGCGTGATCTGCGCCAACGCGTCAAAGTGCGCGTCGCGCGCGCACAGCACCAGTGAATGCTCGAGCACAAGCGCCGCGATCCACATGTCGTTCGTGGGGATGGGAGTTCTTTGCTTTCGCAGCTGCCGGTACACGTTCGCATAATGATGCGTGGTCTGCTCGCCGGCATAGAGAATCCCCACACCCGGCTTGAGAAGAAACCGGCGCAGCACAGCCTCGTTGCGCGCCTCCTGGGAGCCAGCTGCGAAGCCCGCTCGAAGTTCTCCGAGAACGACAAACGGCAACCAGATCTCATCGGCGGTCGCAACCAAACCGACAATGAAATCGTCGCCTCGGGAGAGGTCGGTGTAGCGATTAGTGTCGAGGGCCACTCTCACCGAGCGCATCGTTCCGGCGATTCCTCAAGAATCATCACTGCCACATCGCCTCATCGATTTTCTGCTGCTCGGCGATCGCGCTATCGAATGCAGGATCCTCCAGCCATGTGCCCGCGATGTCGCTTAGATCGCGCTTGACGCGCTCGCGCTCCGCCAAACCGGCTCCCCGAACAAGCGCCGCTACCGCCACCTCATTCAGGCTCTTGCCGTCGCGCCGCGCAAGGTCGCGCAAAGTGGCGTCAAGATAGTCCGGGATATTCCGAATCGTGTATTGCATGCATCCATTGTATTCAATGCAGGCATTCAATGCAAGCATGGTATTTCCCATACATAGACTGCTGAATTTAAATCATTTACCAATCACATCAATCGCCACCGTGATCGTCTTCGGCGGCATGCACTGATTGTTGTCGCACGCCTGGTAGTGCAGTTTCCCCTCCACCAGGTGGTTGCCCGCCGTGACCACAATGCGCGCCTGGATGATGAACTCGCCCGTGTAAACACTCAACTTCGTCGTCGGGTCGATGGGCAGCGCAATCACCGTGCCGGCTGGATACGTAGCGCTCACGAGTCGCACGCCCGAGCCGTCGGGAATCGAGAATGTCGTCGGGATCAGGAAATCGTCGCTCGGCTTATTGGAATTGATGTGCAGCCCCTGCGCAATACGGAAGTGCAGGGCGACCTGGATAGGTTTGCCCGAGGGCGCCCTCACCTGCTCGGGAAAGAGATACGTCACCGCGTCGGCCTTCAACAGCGGCCGGCTTCGCGCGGGCGAGCTTGAGCTCTGTCCGTGCGCGGCCAGCGCGCTAACCGCGAGCGCAGGAATCATCGCAAGGAAAACGCCCTTCAAGAATCTCATCGCTCCCAATCCTTTAGCCTCTGAGTCCCGCGCCTCATCGCCGACCACTGATCACTGACCACTGATCACTGATTCAGCGCCTTCTGAATCTTGCTCTCAATGTCGCTCTCCGAACTCAAACCCACCTGCGCCGCAACCACCACGCCCTTGCGATCCACGAAAAACGAGGTGGGCAGATCGTCGAGTCCGCCGTAGTCGCGGCTGATGGAGTCGCCGTCGAGCAGCACCGGGTAAGGAATCTTCTCTTCCGCGACGAACTTGCCCGCGGCGGCCGTGGCCTTCGCCCATCCGGCCTTGTCGTTTTTCTCCAGGTCGTCGCCTTCCGTGTCAACGCCGAGCACCTCAAAGCCCTGCGCCGCATATTTCTCGCGCAACTCGACGATCCACGGCGTTTCGAGCCGGCAGGGCCCGCACCACGTGGCCCAGAAGTTGATGAGCACAGCCTTGCCGCGGTAGCTCGCGAGAGAGACTTTTTTCCCGTTCAAATCATTGAGTTCAAAGTCCGGCGCGGGCTTGCCGTTGAGCGGAGAAACATATTGCGGCGTGCCGCCTCCCGGCGCGGGAATCAACTCTCCCTGCCCAACGCTCGCCAGGCGGCGTTCGGCCTCCTGCCGGCGATACTCCCAATTCGCCCACCCCGCCCAGGCAAAGATGGCCAGTATCAAAAGCGTAGCGCCCAGAACCAGAGTGTTGCGCCGCGTGGGGATGGACTTCATGAAACTATTCTACGAGGCGGGGACCGCGGATCACTCAATAGTAAAAAAAGTGAAGGAGTGAAGAAGCGAACACATGGAGTGCCGACGGCGACCAACATTAACCACCTTCACTCCCTTCACTCCCTTCACTCTCTTCACTCGTCTTCTAGTTCCCTGGTTCCCTTGTTCCCTTGGTCCCTGCCGTTTGTTACCATCAAAGGCCGATGAGTTCTCACAAGCAAGATGATGCATTCCAGCCGGCAGCGCTCGTGCGCACTGAGGCTGCCGCGCTTGAGGTTCTCGCCGCGCGCCTTGAGGGACCCATGGCCGCGTCCTTCGCCCGCGCCGTCGAAATGATCCTCCGCTGCGGCGAGTCGAACGGCCGCGTGGTGGTCACCGGCATGGGCAAGAGCGGCATCATCGCGCAAAAGATCGCCGCCACGCTCAGCTCCACCGGCTCGCCGGCGCTGTTTCTGCATCCTGCCGAAGCCGTGCACGGCGATCTGGGCGTGCTCATGGCGGGTGACGTGGTCATCGCCCTGTCCTCATCGGGTGAAACCGAGGAAATTCTGCGCCTGCTCGCCACCGTCAAACGCAAAGGCGACGCGCTCATCACATTCTGCTGCAATCTGCAGTCAACCTTGGCCCAGGCGAGTGACGTGGCACTCGATTGCTCGGTCGAGCGCGAAGCCTGCGGTTTGAATCTCGTGCCCACCGCCTCCACTACAGCCATGCTCGCCCTCGGTGATGCGCTGGCTGTAGCCGTCAGTCTCCGCAAGGGCTTTCGTGCTGAAGACTTTGCCGAACTGCACCCCGGCGGCAAGCTCGGCAAGCAGCTCGCGAAAGTGCGAGAGCTGATGCACTCCGGCGATCAGATCCCCGCCGTCACGCCATTCACCCCTATGGCCGATGTCATCTTCGAGATGTCGTCGAAAAAACTCGGCATCACAACGGTACAGAAGGACGGCCGGCTTTGCGGCGTGATCAGCGACGGAGATTTGCGGCGTCTTCTCGAGCGCGAAGGCGGAGCGGCGTTGAGCAAGACCGCTAGCGAGGCTATGAACCCGCATCCCCGCACGATCGCATCGAGCGAACTGGCCGCAAGAGCATTAGCGATCCTGGAAGAACGAAAAATCACCTCGCTCGTCGTCATCGACGCGGACGGAAAAGTCGAAGGCATCGTCCATCTGCACGATCTGTGGGGCGTGGAATTGATCTGAGGTTGACCTGACCTGAATTCGCTCGGAACCGCGAAGATCAGCGGAACTGCGGAGTCAACAGCGCAATCACTTCCAGGTCGCGATCGAGTATCACCGACTTGTCCGGGTTGGCAGCGTCGTAGTGGACCTGAATCCGCCTGTCTTTCACCTGGCGGACGAATTCATCTGCATCTTCCTCGCGGTGAAAGCGATGCACATGCTTGCCTGTGCGATACTCACTCACGTAATAGGTATAGGTAAGTTCGACCCAGAAGCGCCGGAATCCTTGCTTGTGAACCTCTCCGCTTTGGATTGTCGCTTCCGTCGCGGGCCAACCGGCCATCGCCTTGTTCTGCCGCCATTTCTGGTAGAACTTCTTCACACCGAATGCCGCAATCGCACCGGGAATAATCCCGAAGGCCTTGAGAAGCTTGACCAATACAAACACGATCTCTCCCCAAGGGATGTGATGGAAATTCATGCCTGAAAGTATGCCACACGGCTCCAGTGGACCGATGTGCGTCGCAATGGGCGGTTGGAAAAGTTCCAGCTCAGAGGCCTTTTTCGGCCTCGCGTGTCAGTTCTTCTACAAGCGTGTGTCTGATGACACAGCCTCCAACGTTCGAACAATCCCCAACATCGTTTGTTTTCAGTGAGCGATGATTTGGCCCTCCCCTTGCATCGTTGCAAGGCAGATGCAAACGGGAGGATTGGTGTTGATGGAAACTTCTGTGGCCACGTGGCTCGCTTTGGGTGGAACGGCGGCTCCGCCTTCCCGGCGCTCGCGACACCATGAACATTTAGAATGGGATACGGATGAACTAGTCCTATTGCGTCAGTGTTCCGTCCTGCGGCCCAACGCTTTTATGCGCCGCACCGAAACAGACGAGAAAGCAAGCAAAACTTCCTCTATGCATCGCTGGTCGAAACTTTTTATTCCAACTCTCCGCGAGGCCCCGGCAGACGCCGAAGTGGCCAGCCACAAATTTTTGCTGCGCGCGGGCTACATCCGCCAGCTCGGCGCCGGCATCTACAACTACCTCCCTCTCGGGCAGCGCGCGCTGAACAAGATCATCGCCATCGTGCGCGAGGAGATGGACAAGATCGGCCAGGAGTTTTACCTGCCCGCCATTCAGCCGCGCGAGCTGTGGGAGGAGAGCGGCCGCTGGACGACCATGGGCGAAAACATGTTCCGCCTCAAGGACCGCAAGGGCGCGGACCTTTGCCTGGGCATGACGCACGAAGAGATCATGACCTCGATTGCGCGCGGCGAATTGCGCAGCTACAAGCAGTTGCCGCAGATCTGGTACCAGATTCAGACCAAGTTTCGCGACGAGCCGCGGCCCAAGTCGGGCCTGCTGCGCGTGCGCCAGTTCATCATGAAGGACGCGTACTCCTTCGACATCGACGCTGCCAGCCTCGACAAGAGCTTCAATCTGCACGACGCGGCGTATCGCGCCATCTTCACGCGCTGCGGCCTCAAGTTTGTCGCCGTCGAGGCCGATTCGGGCGCGATGGGCGGCTCGCAGTCGCAGGAGTTCATGGTCTACACCGACGCCGGCGAGGACTTCATCGCAAGCTGCCCGGTGTGCGGCTATGCGGCGAATTTGGAAAAAGCTACTTCGCGCCTCGACTCCGTAGCCGAGATGGAGCCGACAGGCGACGGCAAACCGGAGCTGGTATCGACGCCCGGTTGCGGAGCCATCGCCGATGTTGCCGCGTTCTTTAAGATTTCGCCCGCCTCCGACATCAAGTGCGTGGCCTACATGGCGCTCAAGCACGGCGCGAAGCCAAAAGATGGCAGCCGTAAAGATACCTGGCACGGCGTGGCAACGTTTCTGCGCGGCGATCACCAGGTGAACGAGACCAAACTTCTCGGCGCGATCGGCGCTGCGGAGCTGCGCACCATGCAGGCCGAAGAGTTGCAACAATTCTTCAACGGTCCTGCGGGTTTTCTCGGGCCCGTCGGGCTCAAGCATGATGCTGAGCCGCTCGGCGAAGGCCTCACAGTGATTGTCGATCGTGCCCTCGAGGGCCGCAAAAACATGGTCTGTGGCGCGAATAAGCTCGACTACCACTTGCGCAACGTGACCCCCGGACAAGACTTCACTTGGACGCTTGCCGCAGACATTCGCAGCGTGAACGAAGGCGAGGGTTGCCCGGCAATAAACGAGAAAAACGCCGGTTGCACCGGCAAGCTCGTCGTCGGCCGAGCCGTCGAGGTCGGCCACATCTTCAAGCTCGGCGACAAGTACACGAAATCCATGGGTGCAAGCGTGCTCGACGAAAACGGCAAGGCAGTGACGCCGATCATGGGCTGCTATGGCATCGGCATCGAACGCATTCTGACGGCGGCTATCGAGCAGACCAACGACGCCAACGGTTTTTGCCTGGCAGCTTCGATTGCGCCATTCACCGTGGTGGTCACGGTTACCAACGTGGGCGACGCGGCGCTGCGCGAAACCGGCGAAAAACTCGCCGCCGAACTTGAAGCGGCGGGGCTCGATGTGCTTCTGGATGACAGGGACGAGCGTGCCGGTGTCAAATTTAAGGATGCGGACCTGGTCGGCATTCCCTACCGCATCAACGTCGGCAAAAAGGCCGCCGCGGGCCAGGTGGAACTGGTGGCGCGCTCCACGAGCACCAGCGTGGATGTAGGCTTGAACGATGTGGTGGCCCTGGTGAAAAAGCGCGTCGACGAAGAAAAGCTGCTGGAAGACAGCTACTGACCCGCGAACTTCCAACCTTTCGTATGCGTATCTGAATTTTGACCTGCGCCAATGACGTGGGAGCGCATCGAAGCAATAAAAGCTAGTAGCTGGGAGCTAGTAGCTGGAAGCTGTCTTCAGGAGCATCGATGGCGTTAAAAGTCCGGTTCGCAAAGCCCGCTGAGGGCCATCACCTCCGGTCGCGGATTCTGTGGGGCCTGCTGGCAGCCGTCGGCTGCGTTGTGTTGGTGGGCGTTTGCGTTTTCACCTTTTTCTACATCAAGTACGCGCGCATTGTCGACGAGCGGCTCAAGCAGCCCATCTTCGCCAACACCGCGCAAATTTTCGCCGCCCCGCGCGAGGTGCGGCCGGGGCAGAAGTTCACCGTCCAATTGATCGCGAATGAGCTGCGCGAGGCCGGCTACACCGGCGACGATGCTGCGCAAGCATCGCCGCTGGGCACGTTCAGCCTGGGCACGCAGCAGATCACCGTGCGGCCCGGTCCGCAGTCGTATCACGCGCCCGACAGCGCTACCATCCACGTCAGCGGCGGCGTGGTCAACGCCATCAACGACGAGCATGGCCAGGCGCTTTCGAGCTACGAGCTTGAGCCGCAGCTCATCACCGGCCTCAGCGAGGGCGCGCAGCGCACCAAGCGCCGCGTGCTCACCTACGACGAGATTCCGCCCAACCTGGAGCATGCCGTAATCGCTATCGAGGACCGGCGCTTCTTTGAGCACAGCGGCATCGATTATTGGCGCATCCTCGGCGCCATGCGCAACGACATCTTTCACCTGCATCACTACACCGAGGGCGCATCCACCCTCACCCAGCAGTTGGCGCGCGGCTTCTTCCTCACGCCCGAGCGCACCTACTCACGCAAAATGCGCGAGGCCGTCATCAGCATCATCCTCGAGCACCGCTTCGATAAAAAGCAGATTTTCGCCATGTACGCCAACGAAATCCCCCTTGGCCAAATCGGCAGTTTTTCCATCGACGGCTTCGGCGAGGCGTCGCAGGATTACTTTGGCAAGGATGTGAACAAACTCGATCTGGCGGAGTGCGCTCTGCTCGCCGGGCTCATTCAAAGTCCCAGCCGCCTGAATCCATTCCACCATCCGGAGCGCGCGATTGAGCGGCGCAACCTGGTGCTGGATTCGATGGTAGAAACCGGCGCCATCACCAAGGATCAGGCTGAAACCGCCAAGCAAGAGCCGTTGCACCTGGTCCCGGGCAGCGTGGATGAAAGCGAAGCGCCCTACTTCGTCGATCTGGTGCACGATCAGCTGACGCAACGCCTCGGCGATCGCGATTTCAACCGCGAAGGGCTGCGCATCTACACCTCGCTCGATCCCGATCTGCAACGCCTCGCCACGCAAGCCGTCAACTCCACCGTTCACGTTGTCGACGAGCTGGTGGACAAAGTCCATGCGCGCGACAAGAAGCTGGGCAAGCCTTACATCTATCCACAGGTCGCGCTCATCGCGCTCGATCCGCACACCGGCCAGGTGCTGGCCCTGGTCGGAGGGCGCAACTATGGCACATCGCAGGTGAATCACGCGGTGGCGCATCGGCCCACCGGCTCCATCTTCAAGCCGTTCGTTTATGCATCGGCCTTTCAGACCGCTGTCGAAGGCACCATGCTGCCCGGCCAAACCGCGCTATTTTCGCCTGTCACCATGCTCAGCGACGATTCGACTACCTACGGCGAGGGAACCCCCTACGAATACACGCCGCACAACTTTATCAACGAGCATTACGGCCAGATGACCGCTCGTTACGCCCTGATGCAGTCGGACAATATTGCCACCATCGAGCTGGCGAGCATGGGTAGGGTTTGATCGCGTGGCCGCACTGGCGCGCAGCGCCGGCGTCAAGAGCGCGCAGGGCACGCCTTCCATGCCCATTGGTTCCTACGATGCCACGCCCCTCGACATGGCAGGCGCCTACACCATCTATGCCAACAAAGGCTTGCACATCGATCCGTGGATGCTGGCGAGCGTGCGCGCACCCAATGGCGACATCATCGAAGACTACACACCCACCACGCGCCAGATTCTCGATCCCCGCGTTGCCTACTCACGACCAGCATGTTGGAAGCAGTGATGAATAATGGAACTGCAGCGAGCGTTCGCGGATTGGGATTTACGGCCCCCGCTGCCGGCAAGACGGGCACCGATCACGATGCATGGTTCGCGGGCTACACAAGCAACCTGCTCTGCATCGTGTGGGTCGGCAACGACGACTACACCCCGCTCGATCCGGCGAACCTCGGTCGCGTCCAGGGTTCACGCGCCGCCGCACCCATCTGGGCCGCGTTCATGAAGCAGGCCGTCCTCTTGCCGCAGTATTCCGACACCAATGAGTTCACGCCCCCTGATGGCGTCGAAATCGTCACTCTCGACAAGGTCACCAACTTGCTGGCCGACGGCTCCTGCCCCGACGATTACTCCGCGGCCTTTCTCGACGGCACCGCGCCCACCGAAACCTGCGACCACAAAGGCGGCGTGGGCGGTGACGACCACCGCAACATCCTGCAGAAAATCTTCGGCCTCGGCAAGCCGGGGAACTAGGTCTCTGAGAGAATCAAGAAGAATTTTCCCGTGCCCCATCCATTCGCTTTTTTCTGGCGAATGGGTGGGAAACCACCGAAGCCAAAGTGCGAATTCATGCAGTCACAGAACTAGCGCCGGCGCGCGGGCTTTTCCGGCACTCGCCGCGGACGCTGCTTTCGAGAGACTGATCGGATCACGAGAGTTCCTCGCCCGGTCGCGGACAGCGGTGCTTTGCCCTGTGCAATTGCCGCGCGAATCAGTGCTTCCACCTCGGGTTTACGCAAATCGCGCGCACTCGCCAGTCGAATGAATCGATTCTGATTCCCGCCGCCCAGCAGGATTCCCGCTGGATCGGGAAGCGTGGAACCGTAATAAAATGCGAGCCGCACGCCGTGTGTGTCGGCCACCAACTGAGTAAAACAGTCCGACGGCCGCAGCGTTGAGCTGTAGCCGATCACGAAGAAGTTATAGTTGTCGTACACGAGTTCATTCGCCGTAGGCAGCCGTTTGCGCAGGGCCACCCGCACGGCGCGAATTGCCTCAGCCATCTCCGGCGCGAACTTGTCGATACACTCGGCAAGTTGGTCTTCTGCGATGTTTTTCGGAGAAGGTGTACGTGTTTTCATTTCACCTCCTATCGGGGGCCCGTTGCTTTCAAGTTCCCTCTACATCCGATCCATCCGGCATGGGCTGACATTGCGGACACCAAAACGTGACGCGCGCATCCACGCCTTGAATGCGGCGGCGGATCGCCTCGCCGCAGCGCCGGCATGGTTCGCCCGCGCGTCCGTAGACCCACAGGCTCTCGCTCGGGTCCGATGCATGCGTCGTCCGCCGCCGCTGCCCGCGATAGGTCACGATCGTGTCGCCTGAATCCTCGAGCACGTTGGCCCGGAGCAACTTTTGCGCGCTGGCAATCGTCGCCGCTGCCTCGTCGCGCGTGAGCGTGCCGACGAGTCGAAATGGATTCAGCCCGTTGACGAAACAGATTTCTGATTTGAAGACGTTGCCCACACCAGCTAGCACAGATTGGTCGAGTAATGCGTCTGCGATGGCTTCATCGCCGCGCGACATCAGCCTTTCGAGCGCCGCCGCGGCATCGAATTCCGTGCGCAGCAAATCATTTTCCGGAACGGCGACGCGCAAGTCGCGCTCTAGTGTTCGCTCGGTGTGCATGCGCGCCACGGGCACTCGAAACCCCACCGCCTGGTACTCCGCGTTCTCGATCACGATCCGCATGTGGATGTGCGCAAGCTGCCAGCGCTCGCCGCTGCGGTAGATGTGCCAGCTTCCGTTCATCAACAGATGCGATGCCAGAATGCCGCCACCCGAGAAATGCACCAGCAGCCATTTGCCGCGTGCCTCCACGCGATCGATCCTCTGCCCGGCAAGTGGCGTGTCGTCGTTGAAGCGCATCAACCACGGAAACGTGGAGCGAAAGGCGGTCACCGGTTTACCCTCGAGTGCGCGGCCCAGGTTGCGCGCGGTGCGAAAAATGGTGTCGCCCTCTGGCATAATCTAATGCACCTCGGGCCGGAGCTGTGCTTGCGCCACCGGCAAAAGAATCCTTCGCAGGTGCATGCCGAGCGGCCCCGGATGAAAGCCCGCATCCATAAGGAAGCGTGCCATGAAGTGCGCGGCTACCGGCTGCCCGTTAATGGTAGTGATCAGCACGCCCTCGTGGCTGTTTGCGTGCATCCGCGTCTGGCCGCGTGTGCACAGAAAATGCGCCAGCCCCGACGCCGTTTGCGAGCGCTCCGGCTCCTCGGCGGGTAAAAAAATGACAATGTTTGGGCTGCCGCGCTTGAGCCACGCCACCAATCGGCCATTGCGCAGAATTACTTCCGCATACGCCGCGCGCGTCAGCACACGTGGCGCCGATTCAGAATCCTCCTCGGCAACCGGCAGATCCGGCCAGCGCAAAATCGAACCATAAGGGTTCGCCGGATCGGTTGCAGCCAATTGCACGAACTCCGGCTTTTCAAGGGGTGGCTCCGCGCGCAATTGGCGCAGCAGATCCACGGCCGCGGGCAGCGCGAATTGCGTGGCCCCCAGGCCACCGACAAAATAACCGCGGCGAATGCGCCCGCTTTCTTCCAGCGCCTTCAGCACATCGTAGATCGCACTGAATCCCCCAGGCACATTTTCGGCCGCCACCGATTCGCGCAACAGCACTCCATAGCGGTGGAGCAGTTGCAGCGCCAGCGCGTGACTGCGCTCGGTCTGCGACGGACTGGCAGCGTTTTGAAAGGGCACGGCTTCAGCCGTGCCGATAGCTGGCGTAACGGGAGCTTGGGGCTTTAGCCCCCGAAAGAAGTTTTCGTTGACCCCGCCAAGCGGCAGCAAAGCCCAACGTCCCTGCGCCGTCGGCGGCGTAGTGCGGCGCGAGCGGAAGACAGCGCCGGTCTGATAGCGCCGCGGCGTACGTGCGCTCTCGGGCCGAGCTATATAGGCGCGCAGCGCATGCAGCGAGTCGTTGGTAATCAGCCCGCGCCACACCAAACTCCACAGCGCATCGATCGTCTCGCCGGGGTAGCCTGAGCCCGCCGCCTGATGCAACCCATCGAAGAAACTCGCGCCCGTGGACTCGAGCACTGCGAGAAGTTTTTCCTCGCGCTCGGTGAGAGGCTCCACGAATGGCCGCCTCTGCGCCAGCAGCGGCAGCTTGTCGGCAAGAAACAACGCGATGCGCCCGTCGCGCTCGCCAATCGGTTCCACCCCGGCCCACGCCACTTCGCCCGCGGCAATCAATGTATCGAGCCCAGCAGGCGTGAAGTCGGCAATGCGCGCGGGCAGAATCGACGTTTCAAGCAGCGATGCAGGCAGTGGCGCGCCCTGCAGATTTTCGATCGCATCGAGCAGCGCATCCAGATGCGCGCTGCCTGTGCGCCGCGGCGCAAGCAGTCCCTGCCAATGCGTGAGGAAGCGCGCCAGCGTGTGCTGCTCCACCGGTTCCACCTCGCGACGCAGCCGGGCCAGCGACTTTCGGCGAATCTGCCGCAAGATCTCCGCATCGCACCACTCGGCGTGAAGGCCGCCCGGCCGGAATCCGCCTTCGAGCACGCGGCCCTCCGCTGCAAGCTGCCGCAGCACATGTTCCACCGCTACTGCGTCGAGTGCAAATCGATCCGCAACCTCGCGCAGCATGAACGGCCCATGCGTGCGCGCGTAGCGGCGTACCAGTTCGAACACGGGATGCGCCACTGGCTCAAGCAATGCAACCGCCAGCCCCGGCGGCAATGGAATGCCCAGCCCATCGCGATAACGCGCCGCGTCCTCGGCAGCGATTAGCCGTTTTTCGCCGGCAATGCGCAATTCCAGCAACCGCCGCGAGCGAATTAACCTGTCGACTTGCGTGAGCAAGTCCGCAGAAACCACGCGCCGCACCAATTCTTCGCGCGAAAGGTCGCCCAATTTCAGGCAGAGATCGTGAATACCATCGGCCGAGCGCGCCCGCCAGTTCTCCGCCAGACATTGCGCGGCTTCTTCAACTTCCGCAATCGCCGCGGCATCGAGCAATTCACGCAAATCAGCCTCGCCCAGTAGTTCCCGCAACTGGTCCTGGTCGATGGAGAGCGCTTGCGCACGGCGTTCGGCCAGCGGCGCATCGCCTTCGTAAAGAAAATTGGCCACGTAGCTGAACAGCAGCGACGAAGCAAACGGCGAAGGCTTGCGCGTTTCCACCACATGCACGCGCACTTGCCGCTGTTCGATGGCGCGCAGAGTTTCAATCAGCGCCGGCATGTCGAAAACATCGCGCAGGCATTCGCGGTACGCTTCGAGCAGCAGCGGGAACTGCGGATATCGCGAGGCCACGCTGAGCAGATCGTAAGAGCGCTTGCGCAACTGCCACAGTGGGGAGCGCTGGTCAGCGCGACGGCGCGGCAGCAGCAACGCGCGGCCTGCCGCTTCGCGAAAGCGTCCCGCAAACAGCGCCGTCGAACCCAACTGGCGCAGCACCAGCTGCATGGCCTCGGCCGCTTCCACAAGAATCCAATCCGAATCGGGCGGCTCGTCAGTGTCAGGAAAGCGCAGCACAAAGCCATCATCGCCCCACAGCGTTTCCACTTCAGGCCCGCCGGCTGCGCGAATCCGCGCGCTCACCGCCATCGCCCAGGGAATGTGAATGCGGCTGCCGAAAGGCGTCAACACGCACACGCGCCAGTCGCCCAGTTCGTCGCGGCAACGCTCCACAACAATGGTGCGGTCATCGGGAACCTGCCCAGTCGATTCGGCTTGGTCGGCGAGAAAGCGCAGCAGATTTTCAGCGGCTCCAGGATCGAGATCGTGCTCGTTGACGAGCCGCGTGAGCGCCGCCGACGGCGGCAACGCGCGCAGCTCGCGGACCATACAGCCAATCCTTCGGCCAAACTCCAGCGGGCGTCCCGGTCCGTCGCCCTTCCAGAACGGCATCTTGCCCGGCTCCCCGGGCGCGGGCGTCACGAGTACTCGGTCGTGCGTAATGTCGGTAATGCGCCACGTCGACGCGCCCAATATAAAAGTCTCGTTGGGGTGCGACTCGAAAACCATCTCCTCGTCGAGCTCGCCGACGCGGACTGATTTGCCCTCAGTGAACGCGAGGAAAACGCCATAGAGGCCGCGGTCGGGAATGGTTCCGGCGTTGAGAATGGCGAGGCGCGCGGCGCCGTCACGCGCCGTGACCACGTTGCGCACGCGATCCCACGTCAACCGTGGGCGCAGCTCTCCGAACTCATCGGAAGGGTAGCGGCCGCTGAGCAAATCGAGCACTCCCTCGAAGGCCGTTCGCGAAAGCGATCCAAACGGCGCCGCCCGCCGCACCAGGTCGAAGAGAAAGTCGACGGAAACTTCGGTGGCGAGGGACTGAGCGACTGAGGGACTAAGGGACTGAACCGCCGATGCATCGGGAAACAGCGATGCTGCTGCGGTCCTGCTCCCTTGCTCCCTCGCTCCCTTGCTCCCCGTCTTCTTGTTCCCTTGTTCCCTCGTTCCCTTGGCCCCTGCCTTTCCCGCACTTGCAACAATCGCCACCAACTGCTGGCACAGCACATCGAGCGGATTGCGCGGAAAGCGCGTGGACTCGATGTGGCCCTCGTGCATGGCGCGCGTCACGGCGGCGCAAGCCACCAGATCGGCGCGATACTTCGGAAACAAAATCCCCTCGCTCACCGCGTCCACGTGATGACCGGCGCGGCCAATGCGCTGCATGCCGCTGGCAACCGAGGGCGGCGACTCGATCTGAATCACGAGATCCACCGCTCCCATGTCGATGCCCAACTCCAGTGTCGACGTTGCGCATAGAGCGCGAATCTGTCCCGCCTTGAGCTGCTCCTCGATCACCGACCGCTGTGCCGCGGCCAGCGACCCGTGATGCGCCCGTGCGATGGGTTCGCCAGCCAGGTCGTTGAGCGCGCCGGCCAGCCGCTCAGCAGTTTGGCGCGCGTTCACAAACAGAATCGTCGAGTTGCGCTCGCGAATAATCTCCAGCAGCCGCGGATGGATCGCGTTCCAGATGGAGACGCGGCGCGGCGTCTGCGAGGCTGGCCCCGAAGGAATCTCCTCCATCTCGCCGAGCCGCGCCATGTCCTCCACCGGAACTTCGATGCGCAGCTTGAGCTGCTTGCGCGCGGTGGCGTTCACGATGGTCACTGGCCGGTAACGCAATGCGCCGGGATCGGCAATCTCGCCCAAATCGAGGCTGCCATCCTGAGCGACCGAAGCCCCAGCGGATTGCCTCGCCGACTCGCGGACTTGCTGACCCGCTGACTCGCTTCCCCGCGTCCGCTCAACTTCAATGCCACCCAAAAACCGCGCCACCTCTTCGAGCGGCCGCTGCGTGGCCGACAGACCGATGCGCTGCAGAGGCTTCCCCGTCAACGCGGCCAGCCGTTCCAAAGTCAGCGCAAGATGCGCGCCGCGTTTGGTAGGCACCAGCGCATGAATCTCATCGATGATCACGGTCTCCACCGTGCGCAGCGCCTCGGCCGCTTGCGACGTCAGCAGCAGGTAGAGCGACTCTGGCGTCGTAATGAGAATGTCCGCAGGATGGCGCGCGAAGCGGGCGCGCTCGCGCTGTGGCGTGTCGCCGGTGCGCACACTGATTTGCGGCTCGTGGAACGCGACCCCCATGCGCCTCGCCATGTTAGCCATGCCGGCCAGCGGCGAGCGCAAATTCCGCTCCACGTCCACCGCTAGCGCCTTCAGCGGCGAAACGTAGACAATGCGGCAACCGCGGCTTCGATCGGTTTGCCCAGGGGCTAAAGCCCCTGATTTTTTTGGCAGCGTTTTCGGCGCGGCTGAAGCCGCGCCCTGATGCAAGGCTCCTTGACTGAGGTTCCTCTTCGTTGCGTTGTTTTCTTGTTCCCTTGGTTCCTTGTTCCCTTGTTCCCTGCTTTCTTGTTCCCTTGTCCCCTTGTTCCCTCGTTCCCTGCCTTCCAGCATCAGTCTGTCCAGGCACCACAAAAACGCGGCCAGCGTCTTGCCGGTGCCGGTCGGCGCCAGGATCAGCGCACTCTCTCCGCGCGCAATCGCCGGCCAGCCCATGCGTTGCGGCGCCGTGGGTGCATCGAAGACCGCTTTGAACCACGCCGCTGTCACTGGGTGAAAGCAAGCCATGGCATCAGCGGTGGAATCGATCTTTGATTCGGAATGGGGCTGCTGGGGAGACACGCTTTTCTGAGACTAACGCAAAAGGGACGGCGAACACAAAGCGAAAAAACAGGAAGCAAGAAGCAAGGGGTGAGAGTGCAGGATTACCGTGAAGAATCTTCCGTGATTTGCGACTTTTCTACGACGAACTCCGTTTCACCGTCAACGGTTTCCACTCCGTCGATAGTGATGCGCAGCAGTCCTCGCCCCGATTCATCGTGAACGCTCTCCAGAATCCGGCAGCACGCCGCGCCGGGCTGCGGATACTGGGAATCGCTCCAGAGAGTAAGCGCTGAAAATGTCGGAACCTTGTCAACCAGCGTGTGCACTCGCTGGTTGGCGTCAATGAATGTGCATTCGATGAAACCCGGGAAGGTTTCATCGACGAAGCGAACGATTATGACGGACAAGCAAGGCATTCGATTTCGCCCGATTTCTACTTCCTACACCCTACACCCTACTTGCTACTTCCGGTCTTTTGACCCCAGCGCGCCACGCTGAACTGTGCTCCGGCAAACAGGATCAGCCCCGAAATATACGCCCAGAACAGCAAGCTCACGGAGACATAGAACGGGCCATACATACTCAGATCGATGTGAGGAATTGCCATGGCAAACAGGAACCGCGCGAGCAGCCAGATGAGGCCCGTGATGATCGATACCCGCAATACCGGCCGCCAAGGGACCTTCCGATGGGGAAGCACGTAATAAACCGAAAAAAGGAACAGGATCGCCGCTGCGCCGCTGGAGACCGTCAAACAAACAAAAGTGATTCCATCGGTAGTCCAGTTGATGATGCCATTCGTGCTGTGGAAAGTAACTACGCCGAGAGCACCCTTCACCCACACAGTCACGATCATGCTCAGGAGCGCGAGCACAGCCATGAGAATTGCCAACCCGAAGGCGATGGCCTGATTGAAGAGATAGTTGCGGCTCTTGGTCACGCCCCAGGCTTGATTGAGGGCTACCTCCAAAGGCAAAAAAATACCTGTGCAGGCAACCAGAATCATCACCAGCGAGAAGACCTGCACGCTGTGTTTCTTCACCAGTGGATTCTTCGCGGCCTCGTAGAGGATCGTGTTGGTCATAAAGTGGGGGTCTTTTGCGGCGGAGGGCAGATAGTAATTCACCATGTCGTTGACCACACCCACCATGGTTTGCGAATGGAAGATCGAGAGCGCCACTCCATAGAGCAACACCATGAAAGGGATAAACGAAATAATGGCGTTGGCCGCCACGCTGAAGGCAAAGGTATGCACCTCGCTATCAAGCAGGTAGGCAACGAGCGCTGTGCCGCTCCGGCGCCAGAGGTACCATTTCGACTCCGTGGCCGGCTCCTGAGGACCCTTGGCCGCGGCTGCAAGCGATTCGCCGGCGTCGCGGGCTTCTTCAAGAGCCGAGTGTGAGTCTTCGGCCAAAGGTCGATTCCTTTCCTTGAGCCTGGTTCTATTTCAGGTCTCTGACTCTTTGATGCGCTGTGCGGGTGGCGCTGATCTAAGGATAGCTCGAAACTTCGGTCTGTTCGCGCGGCGCGGAATTCCTCGATTGCTGTGCCCATCACGTCCGTGCCCCATCCTTTTCGCGCCCTATGCGAAAAGGGTGGGAAAGCGAGAATGCTGGGCACACCCGTTCTGGAACCGGCTTAAAACCTGGCGAAAATTCCGGGCGCATTCAGATCCCAGCCTCACTGCAGATGGTTCACGTACGGAGCTTTGCCAGCGCCCATCGCGCGGCCACGCGCAAGCCTTCGTCGCTGGCCGCGGCCCACTCCTCGAGCTTTGCCGCGAACTGAGCAAGTCCGCTGTTGCCCATGGCGATGGCCAGGTTGCGCTTCAAGCCCCAGAATCCAGCCCTGCGCACCGGCGAACCGTTGAACTCCCGCTCGAAGGACCTTTCGTCGAGGTCTGCCAGCCAATCGAGCGCAGGATTGATGAGTTCCGGCCGCGGTTCGAGCTCCGTATCGACCACGATCGGTCCTTTCAGCCGCGCATGCCCCAGCACTTTCTGATTCCAGGGGCACACATCCTGGCAAATGTCGCAACCGAAAACCTGCCGGCCGATGCCCGGCATCAGCTCCTCGGCAATCGGCCCCTCGTGCTCGATGGTCAGGTAAGCGATGCACCGCGTGGCATCCATCTGGTAAGGCACGTCGAGCGCATGCGTTGGGCAGGCCTCAACGCAGCGCCGGCAGGAACCGCAATGATCGGGAATCAATGTTGAAACGCCAATCCGTTGGCTCGCTCCCTCGCTCACTTCGAGCGACGTCAACACCACCGCCAGAAATCCCCACGAGCCCAGCCGCGGATGAATCAGGCACGTATTCTTTGCCGCCCACCCCAGCCCGGCCGCCACGGCGAGCGAGCGCTCCACCACCGGCCCCGTGTCCACGTAGCAGCGCGATTCGAACTCACCCAACTCCGCGTGCAGCTGCGCCTCGACTGCGCGCAATTTTTTCAGCAGCACCTTGTGATAATCGCTTGGCCTCCGCTCGCCCTTCGCATCGACGTGGCTACTCCACGCATACCGCGCAATCCATCCACTCCGTGGGTCTTGCGTTTCGGTCGAGAGTGGTTCGTCAGGATATAGGTAGCTCGCAAAGCAGACCAGCGCCGAGCGCGCCCACGGGAAGGGAACGTGCACACGTTCTCGCGTCAATCGCCCGTCTTCCCCGGTCCGCTCGAGATACTCCATGGTTCCCGCGCGCCCCGCGCGCACCCACGCGGCAAACCGCTCCGCGTCCCGCTCCTCGGCAGCATAGGGAAGCGCCACCAGGCCGGCTTCGCTAAACCCTGCCGCCAGCGCCAATGCACGCGCCCGTTCGCGTGCCAATCCCGATGCGGGAACGGCAGAAGCCGAAGTCTCGGGATGGGCGGGTTCAGTTGACATGGAAATTCGACCTGGAGAATTCGCTTAGTCTGGCAATTTCAGAATATTCCCTCGCTCGCGAATCGGCGCCCCCGCGTTCGCGCGCCGCGGTTTCCAATTCATCCTTCCGGGCTTGGAACTTCCTGCTACTCCCCTGCGTATATCCCCATGACTGCCGAAAGCCCCTTGGAGGCACACGATGACCATTCAATTCTTTGAGTCCAACAGAATCACCGAACTGGTGCGCGGCAACGAACAGCAATTGCTTGCCCGCCTGCAGCCGCTGGTGCGCCGGCAAAACGTCACGCTCGATCTCGCGCACGTCGCCCGCATCGATGCTGCCGGTCTCGCCGCGCTCATCACGCTCTATTGCGACGCCTGCCAGTCGGCTACCGGTTCCGCATTTCGAACCCCTCGCCGCGCGTTCGGGAAATCCTTGCTCTTGTCAGGCTGGATGCTCTCCTTCAATCCCAAAATGCCGAAGAAGTTCCCTGTTTCACGCCACAACTGCAGGAAACAGCGGCCTGATTCCCTGAATTCCTGCCGGAAACCGCGACCACCCGCCGCATTCGTATCAAAATACAGTACCGCGTGATGATCTCTGGAACAGCCCTCCCCCCGTTACATCCCATGTGCCCCGGGTCACAGGCGGCTCTATCCCCCGGACTGTATTCCTATTTGGGACACTGCCCGCCTGGCGCAGTCCCATTTTCTTGAGGGTTTGGCCCGCTCTGCCCGTTTCGCCGCTTCCAATTGGCGCTCAGGCCCCGAGTTCCATTACCCTTGCAGATGGACCGCGAAGCGGAATCCTACCATGGAGATTGGACCCGATGACTCAAGCTGTATTGGAACCACCTGTCGCCGATGCGACCTCAAGTTCGACTGAGCAGTATGTGTTTTTCTTTGGCGGCGGCAAGGCCGATGGCAACGGAAAAATGAAGGATGTGCTGGGCGGCAAGGGCGCCGGCCTGGCCGAGATGACCAATGCCGGTCTCCCGGTTCCTCCCGGATTCACCATCCAGACCGAGGCCTGTCGCGAATACATGCGCGGCAAGCTCAGCCCCAAGATCGACGAAGAGATTCTCGCGGCGCTCGCCAAGCTCGAGCAGTTGCAGGGCCAGAAGCTCGGTGTGGGCGACAATCCGCTGCTGGTTTCAGTCCGCTCCGGCGCAAAATTTTCCATGCCCGGCATGATGGACACGATTTTGAATCTGGGCCTCAACGATAAGGCAGTCGAAGCTCTGGCCAAACTCAGCAATAATCCCCGCTTTGCCTACGACTCATACCGCCGTCTCATCCAAATGTTCGGCGACGTGGTCCTGGACGTTCCCAAGAAAAAGTTCGAGCACATCTTCGACGGCGTAAAGGCCGCTAAAAAGGTGAAGTTCGATTACGAGCTCAAGCCCGATGCGCTGCAGCAGATCATTGCCGAATATAAGAAGCTTGTGAAGAAAGAGACCGGCAAGGACTTCCCGCAGAATCCGCTGGAACAACTTTCCGCTGCCCGCGATGCCGTTTTCAGGAGCTGGCAAAACGATCGCGCCAAGACCTATCGCCGCATCAACCATATTGACGACTCGATTGGTACAGCAGTCAACGTGCAGGCCATGGTCTTCGGCAATCTCGGCGAGAACTCCGGCACCGGCGTGGGCTTCACGCGCAATCCCGCCACCGGCGAGCACGTGTTCTTCGGCGAATATCTGATGAACGCGCAGGGCGAAGACGTGGTCTCAGGCGTACGCACGCCCAACCCCATCAGCGAACTTGAGCAGGGCATGCCCAAGGTCTACGAGCAGCTCAAGGACATTACACGGCGCATGGAAAAGCACTATCGCGACATGCAGGATTTCGAGTTCACCATCCAGGATGGCAAGCTCTATATGCTGCAGACGCGCAACGGCAAGCGCACCGGCCTGGCCGCGGTCCGCGTCGCCATCGACATGGTGCGCGAGGGTCTCATCACGCAGGAGGAAGCTATCTTCCGCGTCGAGCCCAACCAGCTTTACGACTTCCTGGTTCCGCGCCTCGTCGAAAAGGGTGAGAAGATCGAAGTGCTCGCTACCGGTCTGCCGGCTTCGCCCGGCGCGGCTGTCGGCCAAATCGTCTTCACTGCCGAGGAAGCCGTCAAGCAGCACCAGAAAGGCTGGAAGTCCATCATTCTGGTTCGCGGCGAAACCACCCCTGAGGACATCGCCGGCATGGAAGTTGCCGACGGCATTCTGACTTCGCGCGGCGGCATGACCTCGCACGCCGCTGTCGTCACCCGCGGCATGGGCAAGTGCTGCGTGGCCGGCGCAGGCGACTGCGTCGTCGACGAAGCCAAAAAGGAACTGCGCGTCAAGGGCAAAACCTTCAGGCAGGGCGATTACCTCTCGCTCGACGGCACCACCGGCCGCGTCATCGCCGGCCAGCTCAAGACCCTCGAAGCCCAGCCCGACGATCCCGATCTCGTCAAGTTCATGAGCTGGGTCGATCCGCTTCGCCGCCTCCAGGTTTGGGCCAATGCCGACATTCCACGCGACGCCAAAACCGCTCGTGCATTCGGCGCTCAGGGCATCGGCCTCTGCCGCACCGAGCACATGTTCTTTGCTGAAGATCGCATCGAGCACATGCGCGCCATGATTCTCGCCGACAACGAGAAAGATCGCCGCGTGGCCTTGAAAAAACTGTTGCCCATGCAGCGCTCCGATTTCGCCGGCCTCTTCAAGGCCATGGAAGCCGCTGCCCGTGGTCATCCGTTTGATCGACCCGCCGCTGCACGAGTTCCTGCCCAAGCGCGAGGATCTGCTCGTTGAGATCCAGCACCTGACGGACACCAAGCCGCGCTCGCCCAAGCTCAAGGAACTGCGCACGCTGCTGGCGCGCGTTGAAGAGCTGCACGAGCAGAACCCCATGCTCGGGTTGCGTGGATGCCGTCTCGGCATCACCTTCCCCGAGATCACCGAGATGCAGGCGCGCGCCATCATCGAGGCCGCGGTTGCGGTCAAGTTGAAGGGCGGCGATCCGCATCCCGAGATCATGATTCCGCTCGTCGGGTCGATCGAGGAAATGCGCAACCAGGCCGCCATCGTTCGCCGCGTCGCCGATGAGGTCTTCGCGGAGAAGAAGGCCAAGGTCGACTACAAGGTGGGCACCATGATCGAGATTCCGCGTGCCGCTTTGACCGCCGATCAAATCGCCGAGGAGGCCGAGTTCTTCTCGTTCGGCACCAACGACCTCACGCAGACCACCTTCGGCATCTCGCGCGACGACATCAACAACTTCCTGCCCGCGTATCTCAAGCTCGGCATCTTCAAACAGGACCCCTTCGCCACCCTCGACCAGGTGGGCGTGGGCCAACTGGTGAAGATGGCCGTAGCCAAGGGACGCAACACGCGGCCGAATCTGAAGGTCGGCATCTGCGGCGAACACGGCGGCGATCCCGAGTCCGTCAAGTTCTGCCACAGAATCGATCTCAACTACGTCTCCTGCTCGCCCTTCCGCCTGCTCACGGCGCGTCTTGCCGCCGCTCAGGCCGCACTCGAAGAGAAAACAGGAATGGCACACACCAACAAGTAGCTCTAAATAAAAAGCCCTCTTCCGGGGCCAAACCAAGGGCGCAGCCAATCGGCTGCGCCCTTGGTTTTTCCGCTCTTTCTCGGATCACCACTCTCTCTCCGCTCCGTCTATCCGTCATCGAGGACTCGAGGAAACCCAAATCCGCCGCTCCCACGTGCTAACCCAGTTCATACGGAGCGCTCGAGCGAGGTGCGTATGCAACGACCCTGTTCCTCAGAAATTCGCGCAATGGCGCACGAAAACCAAGCCTTCGCGCTCTTGTCCGATCGCATGGCTTCGAGAACCAATCCCTGGGCCCTCGGCTCGGCCACCGTGATCAATGGAAGCATCGTGGCGCTAGCTATTTTGCTGGGTATGAGAGCCGCCATCAATCGCCTTCCGCCATCGCCCACGGGGTCTCACGTCGACATTAGCCCCCTGCACATCTTTGCGCCGCTCGAAGCACGACCCTCCAACGGCGGCAACGGCGCCGGATCGCACGATTTGATTGACCCAACCGAAGGCCGCAATCCGCCGTTCGCCATCACGCCCGTCGCTCCGCCCATGGTTCCTCTCATTCAGCAGCCTAAGCTGCCGGAAGAATCCACCATCGACATCCGCCTGCCCGAAGACAACTCGATGCCCACCATCGGCGTGCACAATTCAACGGTGACCTTGGCCTCAAACGGTCCTGGGGGCCCGCACGGTATCGGCACAGGAAAGAACGGCAGCAATGGCCCCGGCAATGGCCCCGGCTGGGGTCCCGGCGACGGAAACAGCATCTACGTCCCCGGTAACGGAGTCGTTGCGCCCACACTGCTCGTCGCTCCTGAAGCGGAGTTCTCCGACGATGCGCGCCGCAACAAATATCAAGGGACCTGCATGTTGTCCGTCATTGTCGACGCGCACGGCAACCCGCAAAACGTGCATGTGATTCGCACGCTGGGCATGGGCCTCGACGAGAAAGCTCTCGAAGCCGTCCGCCGCTACCGATTCAAGCCCGGCACCAAAGACGGCAAGCCCGTCTCGGTGCTGATCAGCGTCGCCGTCGACTTCCGCCTGTTCTAGTTCGAATTCGGCAACGGTCCCGGAAAATTGTAGCGCCGGTCTCCTGACCGGCTGTACTGAGGACCTCCTGGTCCTCAGAGATCTTGGCAGACCGCAAATTATTCGTGGTTGGCGGGTGGCCCTCATCCCTCGATCCTTTTCCCGAACCACAACGAGGGCGCCCCCGGTCCCTCGTCCGCCGCGGCGGAGGGACCGGGGATTGAAGTTTCGCGCCAGCCGCAGCATCTATCATGAGAGAGGGTTCTGCTCCACGCGCAGGCCCACTTCCGCCGGATCGAAAGCCATGCCCACCTTCCCTCATGCAATGCTGCGCGAAATCTACGAGCAGCCCCATGCGCTCGAGCGCACTCTCGATCTTTATCTTTCCGACGCTGCATTGAAGCCGGAAGTTGCCGCGCGCCTCGCGCATTGGCCCAACGCCGCGGGCGAAGTCCTCATTGCCGCCAGCGGCTCCAGCCGTCACAGCGGTCTCTACGGCGAAATTCTTCTCGAAGACCTCTGCGGCCTCGCGGTCGACGTGGAATACGCGAGCGAATACTGTTGCCGCGGCGGCCCAGGTTACGTCGATCTTCGCCATCCCAGCGTACTCGTCCTCTCGCAATCCGGCGAAACCTCGGACACCCTCGCCGCTCTCGAAGAAGCGCATCGCCAGGGCCACAAAACTCTCGCGATTACCAATCACGCCGAGTCCACCATGGCCGTCGAAGCCGATGTCTCCATGCCCCTGGCCGCGGGCGTCGAAAAAGCCATCCCCGCCACCAAGAGCTTCACCTGCCAGTTGGCCGTGCTCTATCTGCTGGCGCTTTACGAAGGTGTCCGCCTGGGCCGCATGGATTCGGCCGCCGTCTCCGCGCACATCGCCGAACTCACCGCCCTTCCCGGCGAGCTTTCATCTCATCTTGACGCCTGGCGCGAGCAGGCGGCCGCGCTCGCCGCGAAATACGCATCGGCCATAACCTTTCTCTACCTCGGCCGCGGCATCCACTACGCCATCGCTCGCGAGGGCGCGCTCAAGTTGAAGGAATCCTCTTACGTGCACGCCGAGGGCTACCCCGTAGGCGAGCTCAAGCACGGTCCCAACGCCCTGGTCAGCGATCGCGTGCCGCTCGTCGTCCTCGCCACAGTCGATCACACTCTCGATGCCTCAGTATTGCGCTACGAAAAAACTCTGCAGCTTCTCGCCGACATGAAAGCGCAGGGCGCGCGCGTCATCGCACTCGCCAACGCGGGCGACGCACAGGTTCCCGCGCTCGCGGATGATTGCATTTTCATCCCGCCAGCCAGCGAATACTTGCTGCCAATTCTCGAAGTCGTTCCACTTCAGCTCTTCGCCTATTTCATGGCGCTCGAGCACGGCGTCGACGTCGACCGCCCGCGCAATCTCTCCAAAGCCGTCGTCGAAAAATAAGCCACGAGGTGATTCTTGGCTCCAACCAACCGGCGCAATCTTCTAAAAAGTGGTCTCGCTATTTCCGCCGCATCGCTCGCGCGTCCTTTCGCCTCCTCCGCGGAGCAGCAACATAAGCAATCCATCCCCGCGCCACAACCCTTTCAGCCCACATGGAACTCTCTGCGCACTCTTCCCATTCCTCAATGGCTGCGCGACGGCAAGTTCGGCATCTACACGCACTGGGGCGTCTACTCAGTTCCGGCTTACGGCGAAAACGGCACGTGGTATGCGCATAACGTCTACACGCGACCCAACTCCGATGAACGCAAGCATCACGAGGCAACCTACGGGCCGCTCGAGAAATTCGGCTACAAGGACTTCATCCCCATGTTCACCGGCAGCCGCTTCGATCCCGACGAGTGGGCCGAGCTGTTCAAGCAAGCGGGTGCGCGCTTTGCCGGCCCGGTCGCCGAACACCACGACGGCTTTTCCATGTGGGATACCAAATACTCAGAGTGGAACGCCGCGAAGATGGGACCGAAGCGCAACGTCGTCGGCGAGCTCTCCAAAGCCATCAAAGCGCAGGGCATGAAATTTCTCACCGCCTTCCATCACGCGGAGAACTGGTTCTACTTTCCTACATGGGACACGCGCTACGACGTCTCCGACCTGCGCTACGCCGGTCTCTACGGCGAGAGCCACCCGCCAGACGCGCTGCCCGACAAAAAGTTTCTCGATCGCTGGATCGGCAAGTTGAATGAGGTTGTCGACGCCTATGGCCCAGACTTTGTCTGGTTCGATTTCGGACTGCAGCTCATCCAGCAGCGTTACAAAGAGGATTTTCTCGCCCACTACTTCAACCACGCCGCGCGCCTTCATCGCGACGTCATCGTGAGCTACAAAAATCACGACCTCACTCCCGGTGTCGGCATCATCGACCTCGAACAAGGCCGCGAGGCGAATGTCACCTACAACGAGTGGATCACCGATATGACCATCGACGCCGGCAGCGGGTGGGGATACATCGAAGGCCTCGGCTTCAAATCGCCCGATCAACTCATCACCGGACTCGTCGATCGCGTCAGCAAGAACGGCTATCTCCTGCTCAACGTCGGCCCTCGGCCCGACGGCACCATTCCCGATCCCGCAAAGGAACGCCTGCTCGCGATCGGCAAATGGCTCGAGGTGAACGGAGAGTCAATCTACAACACCAGCCCCTGGCTCGTCGCATCCGAAGGGCCCACGCAACTTGCCAAAACCGGCTCCTTCAACGAGGACAAGGCCGCGCCCTACACACCGCAGGACATCCGCTACACCTGCCGCGATCATTTTCTGTATGCAACGTGCCTCGCGTGGCCCGGTGATCAAGCTTCGTTCACCAGTCTCGTGCCCAAAGGCAACAACTGGGCCGGCCTCTATCCATCCGAGATTGAATCCATCACGATGCTCGGCAGCGACGAGCCGATCAAATGGAAGTTCACCAAGGAAGCGCTGCAGATGACCGTGCCCAAAATCCGTCCCTGCGACAGCGCCTTCGTCTACAAGATCACGCTCAAGAAGCCGTTCGAGAGCTGATGGCGGAGACCGCAATGTTAAGTTCCGGCGCTCCCAGTTGCGAGCTGGCAGCTAGAAACTAGGAGCTAGTAGCTGTTCCTTCAAAGTGCGCTTCAATCTCTTCCAGCGTCTTCCCCTTCGTCTCCGGCAGGAAGAACGCCGCTGTGACGAGATAAACCACCGTGAAACTCGCGAACAAGAAAAACATCGACGAGTAGCCATGCTTGCTCACAAAAGGCAGGAAGATGGCGGCCAACGTGGTCGACACCATCTGGTTCATAACCAGCGCAACACTCATGCCGTTCGAGCGGATGCGCGTGGGCATAAGCTCGCTCAACGCCAGCCACACCACCACGCCCGGACCCATGGCGTAGAACGCAATGAACAAATAAAGCCCCAGCGCCACCAGCCAGCCGTGCCCGGCGTCGGGCACGCTTCCAACCTGCGCCTTCTCGATTTTCAGCGGCGCGGTTTGCGCGGCCTCGAGGTTGGCGAAGGGGTTTTTGAAGATCGCCTCAATCTTGTTCGCCGGCACGCAACTAGCGCGCGTGATCTCAATCGGCGCGGCCGCCGCATCGTCTGAGCGCACAAAATTTGTTGCGGCGGTAAAGTCGCCGTAGGAGTAGATAATCGCCAGCGAAGCGCGATGGCTGTCAATGCCGCCGCCCGCATCGCCCGTGGCTTGAAGCAATTTGCTCGCCTCTGCCGGGTCGAAACGCAAAGTCAATTCCTGATTGGCACCGGCCATCGCCTGCACGGCATCGCGGCAATCCACGCCGATTTTTTCCGTCGTCCGAAACAGCAGCCCCACGCCCGCCGTGGCCACGATCACGCCGCACGTGCCCAGGATCATCAGAAATCTGCGACCCTTGCGGTCCACCAACACCATGCCGATCGTGGTCGCCAGAAAATTCACAACCGTGAAGATCACATAGCCCCAGTGCGCCAGCAAATCGCTCATTCCGCTCTGCAGCAGAATGCCCGTGTTGTACTGGATGACCGAGTTAATGCCCGTGGCCGTGTTGCAGGCCAAAATGACGCACGCTAGTAGAAAGGGAATCACATACTTGCGCCGCAGCAGCGAATCGCGAACCCTTCGGCCAGTTGCGCTTGCCGCCGCGTGCGCCGTCGCTTCCATCTCTTCGATCTCTAACGCCGCCTGCTCCGGGCTGCGTGATTTCAAGAGAGCCGCGTAGGCGCGTTCCTTGCGATCGCGCCGGAACAGCCAGCGCGGCGACTCGGTCACAAAGAATCCACCGAGCACAAACAGCAGTCCCGGCGGCAGCGAGACCCAGAAGATGCTGCGCCAGGCGTGATCCTCAAAATGAAAAAGCGCCGCTGCATCGCCCAGCTTCTGCACGGCGGCCACGCGATAACTGAAGAAGATGCCCACCAACGCCGCGGCCACGATGCCTAGCGTCAACAACCACTGAAAAATAGCCGTGCCTTTTCCGCGATCCGACGCCGACAGGCATTCGGCAAGATACAGCGGAACCACTACCCCGACCAATCCGCCGCTCATGCCCTGCAACAGGCGGCCGAAGAACAGCGGCGCGTAGCCCTGCGAAAGCGCAATGACCGGAATGCTCAGCGCAAACGTGCACCCGCTCACGATCATCAGCGGCTTGCGACCGATCCAGTCGGCGAGCATTCCAGCAAAGAGCGTCGAGAGTACGCTGCCCAGCAGCACCGCCGCCACAATCACTGAGAGCTGCGACGCCGTCAGCCCCGACGTCGCCGCCAGGTAGGGATATGCGCCGCCAATGATGCCGACATCGATGCCGTAAAGCAGGCCGCCGAGACCGGCCACAAGAAGCAGAAATGCGTTGTAGCGGCGTATCGCAGCAGCATCGGAAGGCGCAAATGCGTGCGGGGAGCCAGTGGCGTTCATCTCTTTGATCGACCCCTTTCACAACTCGGTGCGCGGTCCGGGTAGCGCAACTTGTCGAAGAGTAAAACCTGGCGACTCCTCAGTCTACAATGGTCGCATCAGGTCCATCTGCTCAAAACCCCTCAACTCAAGGCGGTCGCAATTGGCAAGTCTCAAACGCTCCTCCGTGACTCCACTCCCCTTTGGCGCAGTGTTTTTCGCCGTTGTGACAGCGTCTGTAATCTGCTCCGCACAGACGCAGGTCAAGCTTCTGCCCGCGCCGCGCGAAGCCAATTTCGGCCAGACCACCGATCTCCCGGCCAAAATTGTAGTCACCGTACCCGGCCACGACGCAGAAGACGAATTCGCCGCGCGCGAACTCGAGGACGCAATCAAGCGCATCGCTCCATCCGCCGACGAAACCCACTCGACCGCGCAGCAGCCCTATCGCGTCACGCTCCTGCGCACCGACTCCGCGGAGGCCAAGGCCATCCTGGCGCGCAATAATCTCGCCTTCGATGCAGTGATGGAACCGGAAGGCTACGTTCTCATCGTCGAACAGCACGAGGCCACGATTGTCGGCGCCACCGGCGCGGGTATTTTTTACGGCGTGCAAACCTTCAAGCAATTGCTGCCATTGCCCGGCGCAGCCCACGTCATTGCCACGGGCACAGCGCGCGACTGGCCGGCGATGAAATATAGGGGCATTGACGACGATCTTTCGCGCGGCCCGTTTCCCACGCTCGAATTTCAGAAACACCAGGTTCGCGTCTTCGCCGCATTCAAGATCAACATCTACTCGCCGTACTTTGAGCACACACTGCTGTATCCTGACCAGCCGCTGGCCGCGCCGCCCGGCAGCTCGCTCACGCCCGCCGAGGCCGCGGAATTGGTGGCCTACGCCCGCCAGTATCACATCACCGTTTTGCCTGAGCAGGAGGCCTTCGGCCATTTGCACCACGTGCTCAAATACGAGCTCTACCAGGACCTGGCGGAAACTCCGCACGGCCATGTGCTCGCGCCCGGCCAGGACGGCACACTCCCGCTGATCAAGGATTGGTTCACGCAGATCGCGCAGGAGTTTCCCTCGCCCTTCATACACATCGGCGCCGACGAAACCTTCGATCTCGGTGCAGGCCGCACCCGCGAAGCAGTCGAACAGAGAGGCTACGGGCCGGTGTATGTCGACTTCCTCAAACAGATTCACGACGCGCTCGCCCCGCTTAATCGCCGCCTGCTCTTCTGGGGCGATATCGGCGACGCCAATCCCGACGCCGTTTCCGCCCTGCCCAAAGACATGATCGCCGTGCCCTGGAATTACCGGATTTCGAGCGGCTTCGACAAATTGATCGAGCCTTTTGCCAAAAACGGCATCGAAACCTGGGTTGCACCCGGCGACGCGAATTGGAACGAGGTCTATCCCGTAGCCAAAACCGCGCTCTGGAACATTCAGGGATTCATTCGCGACGGGCAGCGGCTGGGATCAACCGGCGCGCTCACCACCGTGTGGAACGACGACGGCGAAGGTCTCTTCAACATGGATTGGTACGGCGTGCTCTTCGGTGCTGTGGCCGCGTGGCAGCCCGGCGAAAGCTCCATCGCGAATTACCAGGACGCCTACGGCGACCTCTTCCATCTCGACCCCACGGGAAAGATAAACGAGGCCGAAAAGGAATTGATGGCCGCAACAGAGGCCATCGCCGCCGCCAAGACCCACATGAACAGCGACGAGCTTTTCTGGCTCGATCCCTGGAACGCGCAGGGGCAGGAGGTTTCTGCAAAGCTCCTGCCGCAAGCGCACGATATGCGTCTTCACGCCGAGCGCGCCATCGTTTTGCTGGCGCAGGCCCGCGCTGGCAATCCCAAACTCGCCGAGCCCGACGCGCTCACCGCCATGGACCTCGGTGCGCGTCGTCTCGATTTCATCGGCCTCAAGTTTCAGCTCGCCCAGGAAATCGCCTCGGCCTACGCACAGGCCGTCGCGCAGCAGCGCGACAAAACGCAGCGCGCGGCTGCCAGCCACGAGCTCGAGGAGATTAGCAGCGACAATGGCCGCTGCCAGGATCTCCGCGACGGCTTCTCGGCGCTCAAGGCCGAGTACAGCCAGGTTTGGCTCGGTGAGAATCGTCCCTACTGGCTCAACAACATCACCGTCCGCTACGATCTGGAAATCGAGCGGTGGCAGCGCCGCGGCAACCAGTTTGAGACCGCGGTTCGCGCCTGGCATGGTGGCCAGGATCTGCCCCCGGCCTCGTCGTTCGGCTTGCCCGCAACATCGTCGCTCGCCCCTCCCGCGCCGGCCGAAACCCCGCACAATTGATTCGGCGACAAAATGCTACATCCGTGCCCCATCCATTTCCGCGCCTTCTTAGGGAAATAGGCGGGCTAGTGCGCCCGCGCATCAGAACCAAATCGATTACCACGGGCAAGATTTTCCACCGCACGGCCGCGCCCACGATGCACACTAGATATATGTTCGAGCGCACCTCCCAGGACGCGCTCCCCCTGGTCCTGCTCATTGACGATGATTTGGTTAGCCGTGAAGTCACAGCCACGGTTCTTACCATGAATGGCTACACCGTTCACACTGCGGAAGATGGCCTGGCGGCCCTTGTGTTGCTCACAGCGGCGGAAGGCCGGCCGCAGGCGCTCAGCCCTGAACCGCTCCGGCCCGATGTCATCCTGATGGATTCGCAAATGCCCGGTCTGAGCGGAACGCAGTTAATCGCCGAGCTCCGCGCGCGCAGCTCGGCGCGCATCTGCGTCGTCAGCGGCAGCAACCCCCCGCCTGAACTCACGGCGGCAGCCGATGGTTTTCTGCTCAAGCCCTTCAGCGCCGATGCGTTTCGGATGTTCCTCGGAGGCGGCAAACCGGAGCATAGGGCCTCGCCGTTCAACACGGACGGCCTCGGGCCCAATGAACCCGCAGTCAGCCCGGAAATTATCGCCCAGTTCCGCAAGCTCATGTCTGAAACCGCTGTGCGCGAGGTGTATCAGGCCGTTGTCACAGATCTCGACCGGCGCATTGAAGCGCTCGCGGCCGCCATAGCCCGGGGCGACGACGCCGAAGTCCGGCGCATCGGCCACGCCATCAAAGGTGGATGCGGCATGGCAGGCGCCCTCCAGGCCGCACGTTTGGGCGCGCTGCTCGAATCTGGGAGTTACCAGTCCGGGGATAACCAGTTGGATAACAGCGCAGCTTTACTCAGCGATTTGCGCGCCGCCGCCCGGCGGTTACAGAATATGCTGGATGCTGAGATGCCTGTCTGACCTGTCGCGTCTCATCATGCGCGGGCTGGCTTGCGCGGAGGCACGTAGTCAAGATGGATCGACCTATTCGAATTGTTCTGGCGGATGACCATCCCGTCGTCCGCATTGGCGTGCGCAACATGCTCACGGAATCCGAGGGCTTTGAAGTTGTAGGCGACGCCACCGATGGCGACGAGGCCATCACCGAAACCCTTGAAAAGCAGCCCGATATTCTTCTGCTCGATGTTTCCATGCCGCGGCTCCCGGGTCTTGAGGCCATGCGCGCCATCATGAATGGCCCGTCGACGGCAAAAATCCTGCTGCTCACCTCCACTATCACCACCCAGCAGATCATCGAGGCGCTGCACATCGGGGCGCGCGGCATCGTGCTCAAAGACGCGCTCGCCAACCACCTGCAAACGGCCATTCGCACCGTTCACGCCGGCGACTACTGGATCGGCGGCAAGCGCGTCGTCAATCTCGTCTCCGCCCTGCACGATCTGATGCAGCAGGCCGCGGTCCCGCAGCGCAAAACCTACGGCCTAACCCCGCGTGAGCTTGAAGTTGTCGGTTGCATCGTCGAAGGCTGCTCCAATCGCGACATCGCCAAGCAATTCACTCTGAGCGAAGAAACCGTCAAGCGCCATCTCTCGAACATCTTCGACAAGACCGGCGTCTCCACGCGCCTCGAACTGGCGTTGTTCGCAATCGCGCATCACCTGATCAATCCGCAGTAGCCTAAAGCACTGGCTCAAATGCGTACGACAGCGTTCCGGATTGGACCGAATTGTGGGTGTTGAGCAGAATCCGGTAAATCTCGTTTCCCCAACTTTCGCGCAATCCTGCGTCGGTCAGGGGCATCGGCTCGATCTTCGGCGCGAGTTGCGTCGCATCGAATGTTAAGGAGCACGCCCTCCCGCTCCCTTCTGACAGCTTCATCGTCACGCTGCGGCCGTCGGCCGTTGCGATCCTTGGCGTCATGATCGAGAAGCTCACCGGCGTGGCTCGCTCCAGATCGAATTCCTCTGTGACGGCCACAATGTCGCGCTTCCGATCCAGCGTCACGGTACGAACCCACTTCTTAATACCCGCTTCTTTCGGGTACGCCTTGGCGATGTCGAACGAAACCGTTGCGCGCTGATCGTTGCTCTCGTACTTCCGGTCCGTCGCCTCGAACTCCACCCCGTTCTGCTGCATCACGCCGCCCACCGTGGGCAGATTGTGATACGCCGACTGCATCGTCCAGATCGAATAGCGGTCGCGTCCGAACGTCTTGGCCGTGTACTGCTCCACGCCCACATCGATCGCCACGGGCTGCCCGTCGAGATAAATGACGAAATTTCCCGTGTCGTTGTGGCTGTGGCTCCGCCCGTTGTTTGAAGCCAGCACCGCCACGTACATGCCAGCGGTCGAACCGGCCTTCTCGCGCGCCGTCATCAATCCGAACTGCGGATACCACGCGTCGCGCACCAGCACATCCTGCTTCTTCGCACCGCGAACCTCGTCGGCCTCGAGCACCGCAGGCAGCGAGCGCAACAGGCTCGTCATGTTCTCATTCAACGCGCGCTCCAGGCCCGCTCCCTGCGCATTCCACCCATCCTTCTCCGCATAAAATGCGCCGAAAGCCTCCAGCTCCTCATCGTGCACCGCCTTGCCGAAGCGATAGAGCACGTCCCCCGAGGGAGCGGCCCTGCGATGCGCGTCGCCGTATGCCACATAATCGTCGCCCGCAATGTGCGCGCTCAGAATGAACCGGCCCATTGCATCGAGAAACGGATTGCTGAAAATCTTCGTCGTGCCACCCGTGGCCGATTCCAGCGTACCGATCACATCAAACAAACTCAGCACGGAGCGGCTATAGTAGCCCGGGCCCTCCTCTTCGGCCGCGTCCGGCCAGTAGTCGTTCCAGTAGGCATCCACGCTGCGCGCAATGCGCACTGTCTCGGCAATGCGCAGTTTCGCATCGTCTTCGAGGATCAGGTTCGTCACCAGCAAGTTCGAATTGATCCACGGATTCCAGTTGTTCAGTCGGTGCTCCGCTTTCGGCCCGCCCAGGCCCATCCACGTAAAGTTGTCGCGCTCGCGCGCCAGCTTCAGCATCTTGTGTTCGACCTCAATCTTGATCCGCTTGTTCACCAGCGGCGAAACTTCGTCGAGTTGGGCCGCGAGCAGATAGTTCGTCCACGCCAGCAATTGCGCCGTCTCCGCTGAAAACAATTCGATAATTGGATCGCTCTGGTCCGGCAGTCCCACGCCTGCTTTTTGCGCGCCCAGGTGCGCCGGCGCGCCCCAATAAGTCTCCTCGCAAATCAGCCACACCCCGTTCACGATCCCGTCGACAAATCGCCCTTTCCCCTCCAGGCACTCGGCCAGAATCAAGCGCTGCAGCATGGCGCGGCGGCCAAAACTTTCGGCCTCGAACCGGCTGCGATTGCCGTTGCGCTTGAAGTCGAGAAATGTCGATGCCAGCAGCGCCTTCCATCCCGCCTTCTGGTCGGCTTCCGCACGCGCCACAACGGCCGCGCGAATATCGCCTGGAATCGCCTCCCACGCCGCGCGCTCGTTCCATTTGGGATAAGGATGCCAGTCGCCCGGTGCCGCCAGGTGGCCCTCGAGAAACGCTTCCGTGTAAGTTGACGTCAGCAAATCGTGCGGCGCAACCAGAAGCTGCGTGCTCTCCTGCCCCGCCAGCGCAAGATTGCCCAGGGAATGCAAAAGCTTCTGCCGCCCTGCGAGCGCAAGGCTGCCAGCCATAAAATGACGGCGATTCATCAGTCCTCCCGATGCCGCGCCTCAGTATACAGGCGCGAGCGTGCCGCATTCTGTGGCGCGTGGCGCAGAGCTCCCAAAGCACAGCGACCAGTTTGGAACCCCAGCAAAAGAGCCCGCGTCAGCGGGCGTTAGACGGTAGCCCCAGGTCCCGGGTCCCCGCGGACAGGTCTTCGTCCGTGGGGTGGAGGCGCAAGCCTGGGGAAATCGATCGCAACCCACGCCGCGAGCCCGCTTCAGCGGGCGAAAGATTCCGCCTATTCTGTGGCTTCCATTTAGGATGGGATGAAGGTACAGGGCTAACACCGCTAACTCCGTTAGCTCCGCTCCAGCCAGGTGCGCTCATGGGTGAATTAAGTAGAATCGGCATCGCCCTCGATTCCGATCTCCTCAAGCGGTTTGACCGCTCCATCGAGAAGAGCGGATACACGAACCGTTCCGAAGCCTTTCGCGATCTGATCCGCGACCGGCTGGTCCGCGAGCAGACCGCCGCGCCCGACGCGACTGTCGTCGGCACGGTCACTCTCATCTACGACCATCATTCCCATGGCATCACCGAGAAGCTCACGGAGGCGCAGCACGAACACCACGGACTGGTTGTTTCCACCACGCACGCGCATCTCGATCAAGATTCCTGTCTTGAAGTGCTGATCGTCCACGGCAAGGCCGCGAGCGTCCAGCTTCTCGCCGACATCGTCATCGGCCTCAAAGGCGTGCAGCACGGTCGCCTGGTGATGACCGTGCCTTCACTCGATGCCGAGCACACCCACCCGCACGATCATCCGCACGAGCATAGCCACTAGAGCAACTCCACAATAGCTATAACCATCGCTTCCGTGCCCCATCCTTTTCGCGCTCTTGCGAAAAGGGTGGGAAAGCAAGAAGCCTGGGTGCATCGATCCTGGAATCGGATTAAAACACGGAATCATGCCGCCCGCGGGTTTAAGGGCTCGGAGCCGCAGTGGTCTCACCGCAAGCCCGTGCCATCCCCGCAGGATTCGCCGCGCAGGAGCGTGCCACAATTAGCGCATCGATCTGGTCCCAAACCGCAACGTCGTTCTCAATCTCAATGTGCGGCTTCATGAAGGCGCGGGCAAACCATGGAAAGCCAGCGCAGGACACGGGCGCTATCTTGTAAGTGGACTCGTAGCTTCCCAGGATTTTTGTGCGCGCTGGATCGACGGCCTGGATAGAGCTTCTGCCGTGTAGTATGCCATCGATTTGGTAGAAGTTAATGGCTTCGTGCACGTTGGCCGGGATACTGCCGTCATCCTCGCCGTGCTTGCGCACGCTATCCACCTGAATGGTCAGCAGCACCGGAACCCCGCGCCGGTCGAGCTCCTGGGCCAGGTTCACGGCTTCTGAAGCTCCCCAGCTATGCCCGAAGAGGACGATGCGCGCCGCAGACTTCTCGTCGTCGCTCAGCCAGCCGTCCTTCTCGGTATCGAGCAGACTGAGAACAGAATGGAGAGCGGCCGCCTTGTCGCTGTTTGCGAAGGTCATGGCCCGCACCGCATTCGGGTAGCGGCGTTCGAGATCGCGAACCAAAAGCGCCTCGCGATGCACCAGATTGCCGGCGCGGACATGGCCGCCCATGAAGCCGATCACAATGAGTGGCGCTGGCGCGCGGCACGGAGCGTTCAACGCAAGCCCGTGCGGCGTCGAGCTGCAGCCCATCGCGAGAGAGGCGGACGAAGCTGGATGTAAGACCGGCGCATCCTGCGCGGCGATGTCTGCACCACGAGCCGCGGCCAGCGCGACGGCCATCCACAAAGCGCGGGATGCCCATCTTGCGCCGAATGCGATGCAGCTGTCGAAGGAATTCGAGCGGCCCTGAAGGCTGGTGCGCCGGCGAGATTCCGCGGAGAGAAACAACGACGAGGGCCGGCGATGCTCGCGCGTACCCCTTGCAAAACAGAAACTACTGCTCATTCCCAACTTCTCCACGGCGCAAAGGGTACGTGATTGAGATATTCAGCTTACCACCGGCCAAGAAGAACTAGATATGGCCCGGGAAATCCTCCCTCCCACTACTTCATTCACGCGGCAGCCAACCCGAACTCGTTCTGCCCCTAGCGCTCCGCCTTGACCCCGAAGTGATACGTCACACTCACGCTTGCGTACGAAGGAATCCTCACGCCCACCACTTCACTCACCGGATTTGCAGCAACCAGTCCGTTGCTCCCCAGCCCCGCAGCGCCCGGCGCGAAAACCCCGGCAGCCGCAAAGTTTTCCGTGGTCTGGCCGGTCCAGCCGCTCGCAATCATGGCATTCACGCCTACGTTCATCCGCCCATCCATGAACGGCCGCGATGCGGCAAAGCGGAACTCCTTGTTGGGCACGCCCGTGCAGTAATAATTCAACGCATTCCGATCGCCGCTGGTGTAACTGGCCTCGCTGCACCCGTTGCCCACCACCTTGCGCCCCACGTATTCGAATTCGCCCTTGGCCTCGAGGTGAAACGGCAGCTTCTCGTATGTCCCCGTCACGTCGCCGATCAGCCGAGGGGCCTCCGGCACGACGGAAAACGATGGTTGCACGAGCCGCGCGTCAGCTTGTTCAAACGTAGCCTGCACCGACCCGTTGCGTAGCGTCTGCCGCACCGTCGCTGCCAGAAAGCGAATCCGCCCGGGCCCCAGGTCAAACTGCAATCCCTGGTCGGGATCGATCTTGCCGTACTCAGCGGTTTGCGTCTCATGGCTTAGCGTCAGCTTAACGTCGGTCTTGTGAATAGTCTTGCTCGCCACCAGTTGAAACGAACGCGCGGTTTCCACGGGATCAGCCGCCGTCGGACCATCGAGCGCCGTGCCCTCCCGCGGATCCTCGGTGAAAAACGACTTGCCAAAGCTCACCGAAATCAGCGGCGATAACGACGAAGGATTCGGCACGAACGTCAGCGTCGCTTTCGGTGAATTCAGCCCCACCAGCTTGCTCCACGAATTCGCTGGCGTCATCAAATCCTGGTTGTCGATAAAAATCCCGTCTCGCCGCCAGCCTGCGTAGTAGTTAAAGTGATTGCCCAGCGCTCCCTGCGCAGCCACGTAGGGAGTCACTGGCGAAATTGTCACATTGTTGCCGTCGATCTTAACGAACGCGCCGTAATCGCCGGGCGCAGCGGGATTGTAGAAGTTGTAGTGGTCCAGATCGTCGCGCCGCGGCGCTTCGCGCTCATAATCCGTTCCTGCCATCAGTGTCAGTTGCTTCGAAATCCTGTCCACGTACACGCCACTCGCTCCACCCACAGTGCGGAACTCGCTTTGCCGGATCAGTCCCAGTCCGAAATCCGAAAACAGCGACAGATTGTAGATGCGGAAGAACCCTGAAAGCTGCGCCTCCTGATTGGCTCCAAGCTTCCACTCATCGTTCAGCGCCATGAGTGTGGTGTGCGTCTGGTCTCGCTGCCGCGGGTCGATCGTGTCTGGATACGCAACCCATCCCGCAGCCGCGTCAACACCATTGAATCCAAAAACCGGCCGCAGCCCCGCCACATACCCGTAGCCGAGATAGGCAATACCGAGCACGGTCAGAGTGTGATCGCCGGCGTGAATCGTGCGTCCGCCATTGAACTTGAATTGCTTGCGGTGCTCCAGCCGGTCGAGGAACCCGTTGCCGTACGAGCCCTCCATCGTCACCCAGGAATTCTCCGTCGGGCTCATTCCCGCCGTTGCCGTCAGGTCGCGCGAGTCGCCCGTCATTGTGAAGAACGGCGTCAGGTGCGTGCGCAGTCCGTAAATCGCCGCCAAATTCAGCGCATGATTGCCCTCGCGCACGTTGAATGCGCCGCCATCCACCTGCACGCTTTCAATCGCGCCCGCAATAAAAATGTTGGGGTCCGCGTAGCCGTTGCCGTGCGCGTTGGCCGAAAGATTGTTCGGCACCAAATACGTCCCCACCTGCAAGTACTGCGCAATGGATTCGCCATGGTCCCCCGCGACCCCCGGCGCAAAATACTGCGGCGCCTTGATTCCGCTCGACGCCGTTTCGATGGGATAGCCGGGAATTGAGATGGGCGCACCCGGCCTTCCGGGATTTGCGTCCAGCAGATCCGCGGTGGCAAAGACTTTTACCGCCGGATCGGGCGACATCACGTCGCCTCCCGCGAGGTCCGCCGTCACCACGACCGTCTCGCGCACCTCGGGTTGGAGCCGAATGGCGAGAACGCTGCTCCCGCTCGTGACCACGACGCTCTTCTGCAATTTCTGGAAATGCGCCGCGCTCACGCTCAACTCATACGTCCCTGGTTCGAGCGCCTGCAATGCAAACCGTCCCTGCAGGTCGCTCACCGCCCGCTCCCGAGCGCCGCCCTGCGCACTCAACTCGACCATCGCACCCGCAATCGCCACGCCCTGACCATCGGTCATCGTCCCAGAAACCACCGCTGCATCGGCCGCATGCGCCGGCAGTCCCGCACAAAACACAGCAATGGGCGCAAGCAGGCTCAGTGCTACGATTTGTGCAGTTGTGCTACGCATGAAGTCAGATTAAATGTGGGTTCGCAGCGCTGCCTGTGATTCGGATCACACGATTTCTGAATTTGTGCTACGGAATGGCATGATCATATTACGAATCTAAGATTCGTGCGACCCAGGGGGAATCTGTCCTGGCGCCCTCGCCGTGCAGAATGGGTTGAGGCTCCCGTAACTTCATTGCAGGAGAAGACTATGCACCTTTTCTTGTGGTCGCGCTGGCCGGCTTTCGCGGCCTGCTTGCTCATCGCTGCCGCATATCTTTGGCCGCAAACGCCCGGGCCGCGGCCGCTGACGATTCCGCTCACGTGCTCCCAGGGCGACTGCCCGGTGCTGACGGGCACGCCGCAAACTACAGGCATGCGCAGCGGCTTTGTGCGTCTCAAGCCCGGTCAAACCGTGGGCTGGCACACCACAGGCAAAAATGAAGAGGCCCTGGTGGTGCTGCATGGAAAGGGCAACGCCCTCATTGACGGTCAGCCCAGCCTGCCCTTCATCGCTCCGGCGCTGGTCTACATTCCGCCCGCCACCCGCCACAACGTGGAAAATACTGGAAGCGGTCTCCTCGAATATGAGTACGTGGTCGCGCCGGCGAAGGCGCAGTAGACTTATTTCGCGCTCGTCGCCGGCCGCGCCGCGCTTTCGGCCGTAGCTTTGCTTTGCGCCGGCAGCGTGCCTCGTGGGAATTCCGTAGACCGCCTCACAACTAAGCGAGTTTGAATTGGCCACTCTCGCTGCGCACCCTTCGGGTGGTCCGACTCAATGCCGGCGCGCAGCGCTTCTACGGCCGCCGTGGCCAAATCTCTGCACGACATCTGCACCGTCGTCAGCGGCGGCAGCATAAACTGCGCCAGGTGAATGTCGTCAAATCCCACCACAGAAATGTCCCTGGGAACCTTGTGCGTGGTTTCGTCCAGCGCATGCAGCACGCCGATGGCGGTCATGTCGTTTGAGCAGACGACCGCCGTAGGCAGCTCCCCAGTCTGCAACAGTTCTTCCATCGCCGCCTTGCCGCTCTCCATGGTGTGCCTGCCTTCAACCATCGACGCGGCTGGTACGGTCAGTCCCAGCTCGGCCATTGCTTTGCGAAAGGCGTCGCGCCGCGTCGCCGCCGTCCGCATATGCACTGGCCCCGAGATGAATGCGATCTGCCGGTGCCCCAGGGCGGCCAGATGCTGCACAACCTCGCGAATCCCCTCGCCGTAATTTACCTTCAGCACGCGCACGTTGGGCAGCTCCGGTCCCGCATCCACGAACACCAGCGGAAATCCGTGCTCCACCAGCTTCTGCACCAGTTCTTCTTCGATGCCGAAGGTCATCACCGCCACGCCATCCACGTTGCGCTGCAGCATGCGCCGGATCAGCGACTCCGTGCGCGCGGCATCGTAGTTCGTCGAACCGATCATCACCTCGTAACCCTGCGCCACGGCGAGGTTCTCAAACTCCTGCACCAGCTCGGGAAAAAATGGATTGGTGATTTCGGAAACGATGAGGCCCAGGATGCGGCTGCGCCCAGAAACCAGCGCCCGCGCCTGAGTATTGGGCACGTAGCCCACCTCGTCTACGGCCTTCCACACGCGCTTGGCCAATTCGGGATCGACCGTGGAAATGTTATTCACGACCCGGGAAACAGTGGCAATGGAAACCCGTGCGCGCCTGGCCACATCGTGAATGTTCACGTTGGCGCGGCGTCGCTCGGAGGATTTCCTTGACCGGTCCATGAAAAAGGAATTGTACGCTTTTCCCGGCGTTACTCGTATCGCCATACGAAGGCGGCGCGGCAAAATTCGCTCAAATACCGAGAGTTATGGGGAATCTTTGCATTTCACAAGCCGCGTCGGCGTTGCAAAGAGTAGCGAATTTGGTAAGCGTTTCCCGAATTTTCGGGCCCCTTTGTTGATCCGGGTTCAACCGCCGCTCAATCAATGCATCAATCAATGCATTGATTGATGCATCCATCAAACGTCGCTTCCATCTTGCTCCCTCGCTCCCTGTCTTTACGTGTGCTCTTGCCCACCGGCCGCAACCTCAAGCCCGTGCCGCAGCAGCGGCAGAATCAATTTCAGGCTCTCTTCGGCGCCGCGCTCGCTGCCGGGAAGGTTCACGATGAGCGTTGTGCCACGCAGCCCCGCTACGCCGCGCGAGAGCCACGCAAAAGCACGCCGCTCCGCGCCCCTTGCGCGCATCGCCTCCGCGAGCCCCGGCGCTTCGCGGTCGATCACGCGCCGAGTCGCCTCCGGCGTGCGGTCGCGCGGCCCCAGCCCCGTGCCGCCCACGGTCAGCACCAGCGCCGCACCCTTGCGCTCGAGTTCTTCAAGCGCCGCGGCAATCGCATCCTCGTCGTCCGGCAGCAGTCCAGTATCGATTTCGGCCTGCGGCCACGCGTCACGCAGCAACGCGACCACCGCCGGTCCCGCCGTGTCGGTCATCTGTCCGGCTGAGCAACGGTCCGAGATGGTGAGCACTGCAAGCAGCATGACCTGATTCTATTTCCTCATTGCGCCGGCAACACTTTGATGGTGTGCAGCCACGTCTCCGCCAGCTTGGGCCAGCCCATGATGGGGAAATCCCTCGGCCGCAGTCCGAATCCGTGCCCGCCTTCCGCGTAGATGTGCATTTCAGAAGGCACCTTGGCATTTTTCAGCTGCATGAAATAAACGATCGAGCTCTCGACGTGCGCGGTATTGTCGTCTTCAGCTTGCACAAGGAACGTAGGCGGCGTATTCGCCGTGGGCTGAATATCGGGATTGGGCGCGTAGTTCTGATTCGCCAGTGCCGTGTAGCCGGGATAGAGAACGATCGCGAAGTCCGGACGGCAGCTCAACTGGTCGGCTGCATCGACCGGATCGTAAATCCGTTTGTCATAATGATTGCTCACGGCCACCGAGAGATGAGCGCCTGCGGAAAATCCAATCACTCCGACGCGCTTGGGATCGATGCCCCACTCCGCCGCGTGCTGCCTCACCAGGCCCATGGCGCGCTGCGCATCCTCGAGAGCCGCCGCTGACCTGGGATACGGGCCGCTGCCCGGCACGCGATATTTCAGCAGAACGCAGTTCACGCCAATCTGGTTCAGCCAGTCGCAAACCTCCGTGCCTTCCAGATCCATCGACAGAATCTGGTAGGAGCCGCCGGGAAACACCACGATCGCCGCGCCGCTGTTCTTGCCCTTTGCCGGAAACACCGTGATGGTCGGCGTGGACACATTGGTCAGACGAATATACGGCCGGCCGGCCATCATTCTGGACGGCGCTCCGCCTTCGGGCGGCAGGTTGGGCGTTGCGTCGGGCGGCGTGCCCGGCCAGATCGGCATAGTCACGAGTCCGGCGGGCGGCGTCCAACCCAGCGCGGGTCCGGCAGGAGGGGCAGCGGGCGCTTGTGCGCCTGCGCTCGCGGCGCCCAATGCGGCTGCGGCGACAAACAAAAGTTTCTTATCCATGGATCAGATCTCCCGAACTTGAATGCGAAGTTCCAGCGGCGCGCAGAAATCATCGCAGTCCACCCCGTGCCCCTGCAACGCGACCGCGCTTAATACCGCGTGTGTCCGCTCTGTTTGTACTGGTCAAGCAGTTTGGTCAGCCGCTCCACAATGTCGGGCCGCTGCGCCCACAGGTTGTAGAGTTCATGCGGATCGTCGGCCAGATTGTAAAGTTGCCCTTTCACGCCATCCGCAGCCGGTTCCACTTCCACCGGCGGCGTAAATCCTCCGCTGCCCAGCCCCAGTTCCAGCTTCCAGTTGCCCTCGCGAATCGAAAACATTCCGGTGGTCGACAGCTCGATAATGTCTTTGCGAATCGGCGCATGCGGCCGGCACTCGAGTGCGGGCAGCAGATTGAAGCTGTCCTCGCCCGCGTCCGGCGGCAGCGGCTGGTGCAGAATCGCTGCCAGCGTCCCCATTAAATCAGTCAATGACGCCGTCTCATCGCACACCGTACCAGCCGGAATATGTCCCGGCCAACGCGCCATGAATGGGATGCGGTGTCCGGCCTCCCAGATGTCGGCCTTCTCGCCGCGCCAGCCCGCATTGGCGCGATGCGGATAAGTCGCAATGTCCTGGTCGTTCCACCAGGCGCCGTTGTCGCTGGTCACCACCACCAATGTGTTCTGGTCCATGCCCAATTCGTGTACAGTGTCCAGCACGCGGCCAATCATCGCGTCCACTTCGGCCACATAGTCTCCGTATAATCCCGCGCCCGATTTGCCCTTGTACTCCGCAAGCGGAACCCACGGCGTGTGCGGCGACGGCATCGCGAAGTAGAGGAAGAACGGCTGCTCCTTGTGCTGCGCGCGCTGGTGCAGTATCTCGACGGCCTTATCGGTCAACGTTGGCAGCACCTGCGGAATGTCGAAGTGCGGCGCGCGCAGTCCCGGCCGGTAGTAATAACCGTGCGGCGTATTTGCGCCGGCGTCCTGAATCGTGGGCAGCTCCACCGCGTGATCGTTCTCGAAATAGAGATACGGTGCCATATCGAGCGATGCGGGAATGCCGAAATAATAGTCGAAGCCGTGCTGGTTCGGTCCGGGCTGCAGCGGCTTTGTGAAGTCGGTCTTTTCGGCGTTGCCAAGGCCCAGGTGCCATTTGCCCACGCCAGCGGTGTAGTAGCCCTGCTCCTTCAGCATGGAGGCCACTGTCATGCGACCCGGTTCGATCAAGTCCGGCGACTCCACGTTGAGCACGCCCTTCTTCAACTTCCCGCGCCAGCTGTAGCGCCCCGTCAAAATGCTGTAGCGGCTCGGCGTGCACACCGCGCTCGACGCATGCATGTCGGTAAACCGCATGCCCTGCCGCGCAAACGTGTTGCAGTGCGGTGTGGGGATTGCGGAGTGCGCGTTGTATGCATCGATATCGCCCCAACCCATGTCGTCGGCCAGAATGTAAACCACATTTGGCTTGCCCGCATGCCCGCCCGCGGCGCGCATCATCGTCGGCCCGCCCAGCATCCATGCCGCCGCTCCCAATCGCGCGCAAAACGCGCGCCGATCCAGTTCCGCTGCACTCATTGCAAGGATCTCCAGTAGATCAAGAAGGAATCCTCGAACTTCGAGGCAATCAATTTATATCGGGGCCAGCTTGCTCTTGTAAATAAACTCTCGGCCGCCGCAGCCTCGGGCCTTCAATTCGCGGTCTGCTCCTCTTGCACCCGCACCAGCAGCCCGCCCGCTTCGTGACGAAACGCCACCGTGAGCGTGTTTTCCCCATGCAGCACCGAGCAGAGCCTCTCCGTTGCAATCGCCGACTCGGGAACCGTCATCGAGCACGGCTGCGGCAGCGACGATTTCAGCAGGCCCCCAATCATGTTCACAATTTCCCGCGTCGCGTCCAGCGTATCCGCCTCAACCACCGCCTCCACGGGCTGCATCAGCATCGCCGCCGTGGCTGCATCGGCCAAATTCCTCGCCATCCGCACTTCGATGCGCCCGTTCCAATTCCCGAAGAGACCCACGCTCACCAGAACATGCCCCGCATCCACGCAGAATTCCTCGGCAAACGGAACCGTATCCATCTGCATGCCCAGCATCTGTTCCCAGAATTGCGCGTTTGCGCGCACCAGCGACTCCTCGTCGAGGTGTGTCCGCATAAAAGAATCCTCACAGCTATGGCCGGCCCTTGATTGGCCTTCTCTTATCCCTATCGGGCCGTTTCCGCGAGCATTCAGTCTGCCCGCCGCACCATGGTCATTCAAGAAAATGCCCCATGCAGGACACACTCCGACAATGTGATTTAAATCACGCCCCGCGGTGCTCTCTGGCACATCCGGGCCCTTTCGCCGGTGACACGCTTGCGAATATGAGGTGTATGCCATGCGGGATTCTGACGGCCGCCGCTGGACGCATCCGGAATCCATTCTCGTCGCCACTGACCTGAGCGATCTGGACCACCTCATGCCATTTGCCCTCGAAGAGGCGTCGGTGGGGTGGGATACCGGAGCCCGCCTCATTCTCCTGCACGTGCTCTCCACCACTTCAGCCTTTACCGCTGACGCCTCCGGCATGCCTTATTACGACACTGGCGGCGCCGTGGAGATCGCCGAGCAGATGATGCATCCCTGGTGCGAAACTGCGGCCCGTCTCGGCATTCGCTGCGAATACATGGTTCGTGAAGGCCATCCCACACAACAGATTGCAGCCGTCGCTCGCCAGTCTCATGCGGACCGCGTGCTGCTCGGAACCCGGAGCCGAGGCAAACTAGGCAGGTTGCTCATCGGCTCTGTGGCAGAACAAGTCCTGCGCTCGATCTATCCCCCGGTCATCACCGTGGGACCCGAGGCCCATCTCCCGATCGACAAAAGCGAGGAACGTGTCGTCCTGCATGCCACCGCGCTTCGCGAGGCTTCTCGCCCGAGCGCGGCGCTCGCCTGTCAGGTGGCCGCTGCCCAAAAGGCAAAACTCATTTTGCTGCACGTTCTGCCGCCCATTTCAGAGATGGAGCGGAAGGGACTCCCCACAGGGATGCACTCTTCCGCCATGCTCGAGTTGCGCATCCTCGCCGCGCAAGCTGGCGCCAATTGTTGCTCTACCGTCGAGCCGGTCGTCGTCCACGGTAATCCCTCCACCGAGATCCTCGCCCTGGCCGCCGAACGTCGCGCCAGCCTCATTGTGCTCGGCGCCATGCACCGCACGGCTCTCGAGAACATCGCGCGCGATCGCACCGTCCACCGCGTGCTGGCCCACGCGCACTGTCCCGTGCTCACGCTGCGCGAACAGCAGGCCACGCCGGAACAGACGCACGCCCTCGCCGCCAGCGCCCATCGACAGTAGCCTGCGATAGAAGTCGAGTCTTGAAAGGGCACGACTTCAGCTCGCTGAAACTCTTCAAGGACGGCAAGAGGCGGCAGACTTAGTCGTGCCGCAAGTGGTTGTAAAATCAACACGGGCTTTGGCGCCTGAGGACGTCATAGGATGCAAGAGGGCAAAAGCGGAGCTTTCTCGTGTTGGCCGATGGCAGCGTTGAAGTCGTGCCCGTTCAAAGCTGCAAGTTCTCTTGCCAGCGTTTTTACGCCGCGTCGCTGCCCGGGGATGCATTCCCTTGCCGAAGCGCAGTGTTGCCGGCAGATTTACGCGAGGAAAGACGTGTAAAGGGCCGCAGCCGTTTCAGGCATCGCTCGTGCAGGTAACGGAGTTGGCGCAGAAGTCCCAGTCCATCCTGCTTCCGTCCACTCACTTGCGCGTTGTAAATCTCCGCGGCCAGAGCGTGCAGTTGCCGATGAAGGGTCTCGATGGCAACGAGAGAGGGCGACAAGCCGCCCAGGGAAAGTCTTTGCGCATCCAGCCACCCACTCAGGCTGCATGGCTCCGCATCGAGCGTCGGCGGAGTGGGTCGCGCGCCCTGCAAGTACGCCAAAAAATGCCCGTACCACGCGTGGTGTTCCACCATGGCAAACAGCACTGCCCGATTAACCGCGCCTACTGCTGGCACTTCCGCCCACCGTGGATCGGCGTGCCACGTGGTCGCCCAGGCTTCGAGTTCTGCCGCGGGCATGGGCTTCGCAATGCCGTATCCCTGTCCACAATCGCATCCCAGTTGCAGCAGCATCAGGCCGTGGTCCGCCGTCTCCACTCCCTCCGCGATGACCTCCCGGCGGAACGCTTCGGCCAGTCCCAGAACGCCTTTCAGAATCGACAGGCTTCCTATCTCATCGAGCATATCGCGCACAAAACTCTGGTCGATCTTCAGGATGTTGGCGGGCAGGCGCCGCAGATAGTCGAGGGAGGAGTAGCCGGTGCCGAAGTCGTCCACGCTGATCAGCACGCCGGCTTCGCGGCAGGCCGTGAGCACCTGGGAGCTGAGCGCCACATTTTGTAAGGCGCTGGTTTCCAGCACCTCCAGCTCCAGCTGCGATGGCTTGACGCGGGGATGCGCCGCCAGCCGCGCGCGCAGCCGCTCGACGAATTCCGGCTGCTGCAATTCCATGGCGCTCACATTCACGCTCACCGGCATTTCAAATCCGTTCTCCTGCCAGGCTTCCATTTGCGCGAGCGCGCTCTCGATCACCCAATTGCCCACCTCGACCAACAGCGGATGGTCTTCGATCACGGGCAGAAACAGGCCCGGAGGCAACAGACCGCGCTCGGGATGCTGCCAGCGCAGCAGCGCTTCTGCGCCGATCACCTTCCCCGTGCGCATGTTCACCTTGGGCTGGTAGTAAAGCACCAACTCATGCGCCGCCTGCGCCCGGCGCACGTGCTCCACGTTCTCATGGCGGCTGCGCGCCATCAGATCGTGGCTTGGGTCGAAGATGCAGTAGCGATTCTTTCCGGCCAGTTTGGCCTCATAGAGCGCCTGTCCGGCCTGGCGCAACAGCATGTCCGCGTCCATTTCCTCCGATTGCGGATAAAAGGTCACTCCCGCGCTGACCGTCACGCGCAGCGGCACATCTCCAATCTGCACTTCCTTGGCGGCAGCTTCGAGGATACTGGTCAATGTGGGCAGGCAGGCATCGCGGTCGGGCAGATCGAGAATCACAGCGGCGAACTCATCTCCGCCCAGCCGCGCCAGCGTGTCTCCCTCCCGCAGCGCGCGTTTCATCCTGAAGGCCAGGGCGGTCAGCAGCGCATCGCCGCTCGAGTGGCCGTAGCCGTCGTTGATGGCCTTGAAGCCGTCTAGATCGAAACATGCCACGCCGAGCAATTGATTGCGGCGGTGCGCATGCCCCATGGCCTGGCGCAGCCGGTCGGCAAGCAGCGCCCGGTTCGGAAGCCCGGTCAGCGCGTCGTAATGCGCGGCAAGCTCCAGTTGTTTCTCGTGCTCCTTCCCCTCCGTGATATCGGTGAATAGCCCCACGTACTGCTTCACCTGTCCACCGGCATCGTGGATCGCATCGATAGTAAGCGTTTCTGCGTAAATGTCCCCGCCCTTTGTCCGGTTCCAGACTTCACCCGACCAGTGGCCATCCCGAGTTAGGGAGTGCCACATGTCCTCGTAGAATTCTTTGCTCTGCAGACCCGATTGCAGCATGCGCGAATTGCGCCCCAGCGCGTCTTTCCGCGTGTAGCCGGTAATGCGAGTAAAGGCGTCATTCACGTCCAGAATTGTGCCCGTGGGATCGGTAATAGTGATGCCTTCGCGGGCGCCCGTGAAAACCGTGGCGGCCAGCCGCAGCCGCTCCTCAGCCAGTTTTCGCTCCGTGATGTCCTCCGAGAAGATCACAATTCCGCAAATCGAGCCGTCGCCTGCGCGCCAGGGAAGAATCTCGCGCCGGATCCACTGCACGCTTCCATCGGCCCTCGTCAGCTCTCGCTCGCTGGCCTCAATCTTTTCGCCCGCCAGGCAGCGCCGATGTTCCTCCCGCCAGCTATCTGGAGTTCTGGGGAAAATATCGTAGTGCGAATGCCCGATGATGTCGACATCGCCAAGAGAGTGCATTTCCAGCCATCGCCGGCTCGCGGCCAGGTAGCGCATCTCGCGGTCCAGCATGGCCAGCGCCGCTGGCGCGTGTCCGATGAACAACTGCAGCAATTCCTTGCTCTCGCGCAGCGCGGCTTCCACCTGCTTCGCTTCCGTAATGTCCTGAATCGTGCCGCGGAGCTTTACGGGGGTCCCGAAGTTGTCCATCTCGCTCTTGCCCACTGCACGCACCCAGCGCACGGCTTGATCCGCATTGCGTACGATCCGATGTTCTATCTCGAATTGGGGCCTCTTGCTTAACGCTTCCTTGGTAAAACGAGCTGCTACCGCCGCGCGGTCCTCCGGATGGACCAGGGCCATCCATCCCGGAGAGGAAAGATTGTATGCGGGGCCGACGCCCAGGATCTCTCTCAGGATGTCGGAAGCGCTCCACGTGCCCGTCGAGAGATCCTGGGTGTGGATGCCCAAGCCCGCGATCCGTTGCGCCTCTCGAAGGGTTTCCTCGCTCTCGCGCAGCGCGGCTTCCACCTGCTTCGCTTCCGTAATGTCCTGAATAGTGCCGCGGATCCTGACCGGCCGCCCATCGTCGGCACAGGTCAGTTTGCCTAGACCGTGCACCCAACGTTCCGCCCCGTCACTGTGCCGGGCAATGCGGTATACCTTGTCAAAAGTCTTGCCCTGGCCCAGAACTTCAACGTCGAAATAAGCGTTCATGGCTGAACGGTCTTCGCGATGGATCAGATCCATCCATCCGTCGATTGTGCGCTCGTATGCACCGTCGATTCCGAAGATTTCATCCAGAATGTCCGAGCTGGTCCATCGTCCCTGAAACAAAGTCGAGGCTGTAGCTGCCTATTCCCGCGATCTTCTGCGCCTGTTGCAGCGATTCCTCGCTTTCGCGCAGTCTCCCTTCCGCTTCCATGTACACGGTGATATCCGGTGCAACGCCGAGGATGCCGATGATCTCCCCATCCGGCCCGTTGATCGGATATTTGCGATTGTCGATCCAGCGCTGAGTCCCGTCCCGGGTCCACATCTTCTGGATTTCATTTACGCGCCGCCCCTCGGCAAACGCCTTGCACTCCAGACGGTAAGCCGCGTCGGCGACCGCCTCCGTGTGGATGTCGTAGTCGGTCTTGCCTACAAGCTCACTGGCTTGCTTCGCCGATTCGGTAAAGTTCGCCACACTCCGGCTCGCGGCCAGAATCATGTGATTGCAATTCTTCAGAAAAATGTAGTCGTCGGTGTGCTCGATCAGGGATTTGAAACTGGCGATCAGGATCGCGTCGCCGGGTTCGCGCACCCTCCGCACGTTTTCCATCCACAGATCGAGCTTGACCCCGTCGCCCCGAACGTCCGACTTCGCGTACCGTGTCTTCAGGCAGCGAATTCTCCCGTCGGCGTGACGAATACGCAGGTTCACCGAAGCTGATGTCAACGCGCTCTTCGGCGAAAACAAGGTTGCAGCGAGGCTGGCATCCTCCGGATGGATGCGATCCTGCAGCTGCACTCTTGCGGTAAGAAATTCCTCGCGACGATAGCCGAACAGGGATTCAACATCTTCGCCGACTGAGACGAGCTGCGGCGGAGATTTCAAATCGAAGCAGAAAGTTACATCTGACATCGGTCCCTGACACTTCTGCGTCGGCCTTCGCTTGTGCGAGGCAGATTATCATAGCGAATCCTCGAAAGGCTATTAGAATCGTAGGCCATTGCCACCTGCGATCCATCGCCCATGCGGCAAATCTTCCTGCAACTTTCCAGCAGTGCGCGCCCCGATAGGGGCAGAAGGCGGCAGGCCGGCAGTTGCTCAGATCGTTTCGCCCCTCCCACGATTTGGCGCAGACCACCCTTTCTCCGCCGCGGCGGACGCAACGCGGCTGCTCGTTGCCGCGGCAACACTCTCAGCTTCGGCAAAAAGAAGCGCCATGTTCAGTTGCTTTTCAGCTAAAGTTCTGAGCCTGGAACCGATTTGAACCAAATCGTGCACTCGTTATCCACGCCTTTTTGTTGCATCTCAGGGTTCCACCCCGTTTATCCACGCGCCAATCCGGCTCAGACTTGGCATAATCGCTGCAAGAGCGCTTCCTGCGTGACTTTTAGCAACGTCGTGGCGGGATGGGGCGCGCGCAACCGCACTTTTACGTGAGCACGCTATCCCCGGAACTGCCTCGCACTACCTGTCGGAGCACACGATTGACCACCTATCGGCGTCAGGACGTTTTGCGCATCTTCGATATGAGTTCCCGTCAATTGCAAGCCTGGGAACGAGCCGGATTGATCCCGCAACAGGAGATTTATACCTTCCAGGATCTCGGGCAACTGCGCATCCTCTGTGCGCTGCGTGCTGAAGACGTGCCCTCAGCCTCCATTCGCGAATCGATCCTGGCCATGAAAGCCGTCTCCGGCATGGCCAACCCGCTGCTCGAGTCCCGCGTCGTGCGCACCGGTACGCGCCTGGCATTCTGCCATCACGGCGCCATGGTCGACCCCATTCGCCGCCAGTTCCTCTTCGACTTCGAGTGCGGCGGCCAGCAGGCAATCGCCGCCGCTGTCGCCGAACCCGAGCCCCTGCGCCGCTCCCTGCCCGCAGGTCCGCGCGACCTTCAGGAACGCTTTCTGGCCGCAGTCCGCGCCGAGGAAGCGGGCGAAAAGCAGCGCGCCATTTCCCTCTATGAGGAAATTCTCACCCTTGATCCCGACTATGCTGCGGCCTGCATCAACCTCGGAACCATCTATTTCCATCTCCGCCAGTTTGGCCGCGCTGAAGAGCTCTACCGCCGCGCCACCGTGGCCGACCCCGGCTACGTGCTGGCCTATTTCGATCTCGGCAACGTGCTCGATGAGCTTGAACGTCTCGACGAATCCATCGCTGCCTATCTGAAAGCCGTCACTCTTTCGCCGGCCTACGCCGATGCCCACTACAACCTGGCGCTCGCCTATGAGCGCTGCGGGCAGCAACGCCCCGCGCTCTTCCACTGGCGCGCCTATGTCAAGCTCGACAACTACGGACCCTGGGCCGATCACGCCCGCGGCCAGGTTCGCAAGCTCCTCAGTCGCGAAAAACTGGCCATCGTTTCCCGCGCCGACCGCTTCATCGCTCCGCGCAAAGGCACAGCCGCATTGCACCTCGCCTAGCCTGGCGGCGTAATAAACCTCGCCTGGCCTGGCGGCTCAATAATTCGCATCAAAATGAAATTGTCATCCTTGTATCTACATCATCCTCGAGGGTGCCCCGGGTCCCTCGCATTTGGGGACCCGGGAAAGCACGAACCCAGACAGTCGCTGAGCGAAGTTTGGCGCAATTTGCGACGATCGAAGTCGAAGGACCTGCGGTTGCTCTTCGCACTTTTTTGTTGCAGCGAACTTCTGGGATACCGCATCGATCGCGAGATCCGAAGAGCTTCCGCCGGTCAGATCCTTACGAATGATCCGTACGCTCACGCGGGGTCTTTAGGGCGCGTAGCCTTCACCGCCGACAGAATCCCAATGCCGATCATCACGACCGCGCCCGCAATAATCCAGTGCGAGGGCAGACGCATCAGGTGTGCGGCGTACACCAGCCCGGCGATTGCGATCGCGTAGCCGGCGGCATAAAGTCCAAACGACATGTGATCTCCTTGGCCAGGTGCTGTGCGCTGAAGCGCAATCACGCATACTACTCAAGCGTCGCACCGCAAGCGGGCCAGGTCTGAGCTGTTCAGACCAGCCTATGAGTTTCTGATGCAAGGATGTAGCGTCCAGTGGCCCGGCGTGGCAACTGGCCCACTCACCGGCATTTTGGGGGGCTGATTTTTAGCGGGAGTTCACTGACCGCGAACAAGCCAGAAGCTAAGACCCAGCAGCTGCCGTCAAACATTCCCGTGCCCCATCCATTCGCCTTTTTTCGGCGAATGGGTGGGAAACCACGGAAGCCAAAGTACGAATTCATGCGGTTGGAGAACTGAAGGCTGCTCTTAGACTTTCTGCGTCCTCTGCACCTGGCGCACGCCGTTCACGCGCTTCAGCCCCAGCACCATGCGGTTCAGGTGGCGCACATCCTCAGCCTCGACGATAAACTCGATAATCGCTTCGCCTTCATCGTCGCGCTTCAAATCCACGCCCCGAATATCGGCATTCTCATCGGAGATCACCGCGGTGAGCTCCTTCAACATGCCCGTGCGGTCGTCGCAGAAGACGGTGATTTTCACGGGATAGCGCTGCGGTTTGCCGGCGGCGTCAGGCGTGCGCGACCACTCCACATTGATGCGCCGGTCACTTTCATACAACAAATTCTGCACGTTGGGGCAGCTCCTCGCATGCACGGCCACGCCCTTGCCGCGCGTCACGTAGCCCACAATCTCCTCGCCGCGAATCGGGTTGCAACATCGCGCGCGATAGACGAGCAGATCGTTCTGGCCCTCCACTTCGAGCGATTCCGAGCTGGTGAGTTGCAGCCGGCGCACCGCATCGGTCATTCCCGCCGCGCCAGTGCCCGCCGTGCCCGAACCCGCTTCGCCCGCTTTGCCCGGCTCGGTTTCTGACGGATTGGCGAATCCGGGCGATAGCTTGCTCAACACCTGGTGTGCGGAGTGCTTGCCCTGGCCCAATGTCGCCAGCAGATCCGATGCCGTGGCCACGCCGAACTCCTGCGCCACGCGGCCCAGGTCCTGATCGTCGATCTGCGACATCGGCACCTTGAACTTGCGTGCCTCGCGCTCCAGCAGCTTTCTGCCGATCTCCACTGCCCGCTCTCGCTGGTCTTCATTCAGCCAGTGCTTGATCTTGTTGCGCGCGCGCGGGCTCTTCACAAACGTGAGCCAATCGCGGCTCGGCTTGTGATCTTTCTGCGTCACAATCTCTACAATGTCGCCGGTCCGCAGCTTGGTGCGCAGCGGCGCCATGCGCCCGTTGATCTTGGCCCCCACGCAGGTGTGACCCACCTCGGTGTGAATGGTGTACGCAAAATCCACGGGCGTGGCGCCCGCCGGAACCACCACCACTTTCCCTTTCGGCGTGAAGGTGTAAACCTCGTCAGGATAGAGGTCCATCTTCAGGCTGGAGAGGAATTCGTTGGGATCCGTCATCTCCTTCTGCCACTCCACCAGTTGGCGGATCCAGTTCAATCGCTCTTCATCGCGAGCCGTCACGGCGCTGCCGCCGCCGGCCTTGTACTTCCAGTGCGCCGCAATCCCTTCCTCGGCGATGCGGTGCATCTCTTCGGTGCGGATCTGTACCTCAAATTGGTGTCCGCTCGCGCCCATCACCGTCGTGTGCAGCGATTGATAGCGGTTGGCTCGCGGAATAGCGATGAAATCTTTGATACGTCCGGGCACCGGCCGCCACAACGTATGGATCAACCCGAACACCGCGTAGCACGACGCCACGTCCTCGGTAATCACGCGCACCGCCAGCAGATCGTACACCTGGTCGAAGGAAACCTTGGTGCGTTCAATTTTTTGAAAAATGGAATAAAGCCGCTTGATGCGCCACTCCACGCGCGCCTGAATGCCGTTCTCGCGCAATTGCTCGACAAGCGTATCTTCGACGCCGCGCAGGAATTGTTCGCCCTCAATGCGCCGCGCCTCCACTGCCGCCGACACTTGCTCGTAGCTCACGGGATCGGTATAGCGGAAGGCCAGGTCTTCGAGCTCGCCGCGCACTTTGCCCATGCCCAGCCGGTGCGCCAGCGGCGCGTAAATATCCAGCGTCTCGCGCGCGATTGCCTCCTGTCGCTCCGGTTTCAGGTGCTCCAACGTGCGCATGTTGTGCAGCCGGTCGGCCAGCTTGATCAGCACCACGCGCACATCGCTCACCATGGCCAGCAGCATCTTGCGCACGTTTTCGGCTTGCCGGTCTTCTCTATTGGCGAATTGAATCTTGTCGATCTTGGTTACGCCCTCAACAATGTGCGCCACCTGGTCGCCGAATCGCTCGCCAATCTCCTCGCTTGTCGCCGGCGTGTCCTCCACGGCATCGTGCAGCAGGGCGGCCGCGATGGCGGTCGCATCCAGCTTCATCTCCGCCAGCACCTCCGCCACCTCGAGCGGGTGCACAATATAGGGTTCGCCGCTGGCGCGCGTTTGCCCCTCATGGTGGCTCACGCAGAACTCCCACGCCTTGCGAATCAGCGAGATATCTTCATTGGGGCGGTTGGCCTGGACATGCCGGAGAAGGGCCTCGAAGCGCTCCTCAATCGGCCGCGGATCATTGCGGCGAGTTCCCGTCCCCGGGCTCATGGCTGGCGCCGCTCCCGTTTCGCTCACAGGGGCGCCTGGAACATCGATTGGTTCGGTGTGGCGGACGGTCGCCATGCTTCATTATAGGCCGCATGCATTCTGCAGGCATGACGGCACCCGTTTCCCTCCAGGTACTCCGCATCAATCCCGCGATGGCTACGGGTATTCCCGCAGAGTCCAAAATCCCCGCTCAATGTGTTGCTCATCACATATCTTCATGTGTAAAAAGGCGCTTAATATTTCTCTCCGGAGGTTAGGACGGAGGAAATCATGCTGAAAAATCTCTTTTTGGCCGGGTTGGCCGCGGCAGTTGTTGTGGGCGTTGCATACGCCAATCAGTCGACAGCAAAGACGGTCATCATCCCGGTAAGTAAGGTGCCGTTGAACAACGGCAAGCAGATGTACGTGAATTATTGCGCCCCCTGCCACGGTATGGAAGGCAAGGGGAACGGCCCAGTGGCCGCTGCTTTAAGAATGCAGCCCACCAACTTGGCCATACTGAGCAGAAACAACGGAGGGAAGTTTCCCACGATGCATATCGCTTCGGTGCTCCAGTTCGGCGCGGCGAATCCGTCGCACGGCAAGGCGGAAATGCCTGTGTGGGGACCCATGCTTGGGTCCTTGGATTTATCTCCGAGCGAAGACAACGCGAGAGCCCTCAGAATCAGCAACCTGAGCCGTTATCTGCAGACGTTGCAGCAAAAATAGCACTACGGTTCTTTGGTTCCCCACCCCAGGCAGTTACCCTTGGGAAGGGAGCCAATGAAAAAGCCACACAAACCGGAAACCGCCGCGCCGCCGCGCAGGAACCGACCGCAACCAACTGTCGCCGGCCGCGGTCCAGCCGCCGCACTCCCTCCCCGTGTGTCTCGCAGTGTGCCTCGCAGTGGGCCTCGCAGTGCGCTCCCGCCCCGCGAATCCTCACCTTCCGCTCGCGCCGCATCTCATCCATCCCCCGATCCAACGCGGGCAGCGCCCGTCGGTGCCATCGTTAGCCGCCGCGCCGCCGACCGTTTGCGCAGCGGCCATCTCTGGGTCTACGCATCCGACGTGGTCTCCGCAACCTTGCCCAACCCGGAAGCAACGCTGATCCCGGTCGCCGACCAGCGCGGAATCTTTCTCGGCACCGCACTCTACAGCCCCGCATCGCAAATCGCATTGCGTCTGGTCTCGCGCGAATCACTCGGCCACGCCGCGTGGCTCAAGCTGCTCGCAGCGCGGCTGCGCACGGCCATCGCACGCCGCAAGTCCATCCTTGACGCGGCCAATGATGCCTGCCGCCTCTGTTTCAGCGAAGCCGACGAGCTGCCCGGCCTCATCGCGGATAAGTACGGCGACCTGGTTGTTCTGCAATTCCTCACCAAGGGATTGCTCCACGCCGATGTGGCTGAAGCTTGCGTGCGCGTCCTGCGCGAAGAACTCGCGCCAGCAGTCATTTTCGAGCGCCCCGATCCGCGCATTCGCGAACTTGAAGGCCTGCCCGCGCCCAGCCCCGATCCTTTATGGGTCGCCGATCAAGCATCGATCGCCACCGCGGCGCGTCCCGTCGCAACCACAGAGTTTCATCTGAACGGCCTCGTTTTTCACTACGACGCCAACGCCGGCCAAAAGACCGGAGCCTTTCTCGATCAGCGCACCAACTACGCCGCCGCGCAGCAGTGGGCGCAGCGTCTGGGCACGGCGAATCCCAGTTCACAGGGCCGCGCCCTCGACGTCTGCTGCTACCAGGGCGGTTTCGCCCTGCATCTCGCCCAGGTTTGCCGCCAGGTCACGGGCATCGACTCTTCCCGCGCCTCGCTCGAAGTCGCCGAGCGCAATCTCCAGGCCAACCGCGCCCGCATTTCCGGTGATGTCGACTGGATCGAGGCCGACGCCTTCGAGATTCTCCGCGACTGGTCGCAAGCGGGCCAAACCTTCGACGTCATCGTCCTTGATCCGCCGGCCTTCGCCAAATCCAAACGCGCCATCGAGGGCGCGCTGCGCGGTTACAAGGAGCTGAATCTCCGCGCGCTCAAAATGCTCAGTCCCGGCGGTCTGCTCGTCACCTGCTCCTGCTCGCATCACGTCAGCTGGGCCGATCTCGAATCCGCCGTGGCCTCAGCCGCCGCCGATGCCTCGCGCCGCGTGCGCCTCCTCGAGCGCCGCGGTGCCGCCCCCGACCATCCCGTCATCCTCAATCTGCCCGAAACCGAATACCTCAAATGCCTGGTCCTCGAAGCGGAATAAATCACGGAGCAACGGGGCAAGCCACCCCAACGGCAAAATCGCCGTGGGCCCGGCAAGGGAGCAAGAAAGCGAGCGGTCGGAAGCTTCTTCATAACGCGCTTCGTGAAAGGGCACGACTTCTAGCCTGCTCTGAGCCGCTATGGGCGTGGTGCGCACCAAATGGGAAGAAAATCGAGCGAGGCGTCGCCGTTCTTCGCTCCCGGAGGGAGCGTCGATAATAGCCCAGGCCGGGGTCCCCACGGACGGGTCCTTGTCCGCGGGGTGGAGCGTGGAGTCCGCCTAGCGGACGAAACTCTGGGATTGCGGTCCCCCTCCGTCCCCGCCGACCCGCTTGGGAAAAAACATGCAGATGGGTTTCGCATTCGCGGAGGGAGCAGGGGCCTTCAGGCTCCTGAAAGATGAAGTTGTAGATCCCGGCCTTTAGGCTCGGGCCTTTTCGTCGATCGCATTCTTGTTGGATTTACATTCTCGTTTCTTTCTAGGGCGCGAGCCGAGAACCCACCCAGCGGATGGGTCGCGCGCTGCAAACCGCACAAGATGAAAGCGGACTTTATTGATGGTCGCTCAACGAATGTCCTGATAACCGCGCCGGAGGCGCAGAGTTTGTTAGCCCGCGCTTCACCCGGGTCCCCAAGAAATGGTCTTTGTTTCTTGGGGTGGAAACGTGGGGAACGCGGACCTCCCAGATAAATTTCGGAGTCCCTTAGGGACGGTGCAAGAACATTTCTTTTACAGGAACCAATGCCCCAGAGGGCCCCTCTTCAATTGGCTGCGAAGCACGCTCAACAACGCCGCGGTGTTCCGCCAAACACACCCTTATGTTAGTTACAGATTTTCTATATGTTTCCCTTAGAAGGATTGGTTCACTCTGGATGTAGAGCGCGGAGGCGCACCCATCCATGATGGCTCTCACCGTTCTTCGCTATACGCTGCTCCTGCTGGTCATTCCGGCGTACTGCGTCGCTCTCTCGCGCCGCTGGTGGACGACCATTCCACTGTGGCTGGTTTCAACCTCTGTCATGCTGACGCAATTCCTGATGGCCGCGCAGCAGGGCACCGCATTCGCAAGTGGGCCCGCGAATGATTCCTTCCTCTACGTGGGAGAGATGACCAAGATCATGCTCATCCCCATGGTTGTTCAGTTTGCGGTCGTCCTGCGCGGCATGGGAATTGGAGCCGGCAATCGAGCCAGCCAAGGCTCGCGAAACCTGGTTGAAGCTTTTGACGCCCAAGATCGTTGAGCAGTTGATCTCGATTGAGGACCGCGATCATTATCCGCGTCTCATAAGCCACCGAATCCATCCCAAAAACGTTCGCCGTTCCGGTTTCTTGTTCGCTTGCTCCCGGCCCGGGCTCCCGGCAGCTTCGCTGCTGGGGTGTCTCGTTCCCTGCCGAGGCCCCCGGCAAGTGATCTGTGCTTGCTGGGGTGGCTCGCTGCCTGCCTTCAGTTCCACCAGCGCCTGCTTCACTTGTGCGCGCAATGTTTCGGCTTCGAGCGCGCAGGAGCGAAGATAAGCCGATACGGTCAGCCCAGCTTCTGCGGCGCGCCGATGCAACCGCTCGCATTCGGCTTTGCTAAGGCGAACCGTCACACTTGCCGAACGCAAATCGCGTTCCGGCGCACCTGCCGGTTGCCACAGAGGCACGGCGTCCGCTGCTACAGCTTCCATCACGGCATCCGCGCCGGCGTCTAAGCCCAAGCTGCCCGGCGGCATTGGCGATCCGCCGCTTCGATAAGCCGACCGGTAACGCGCTCGCGCGCGCAGGGCCTGCTCGTAACTGAGTGATACCACGTCTTCGCCCAGGTCGCTTGAGCTCCCCAGTGGAGCATCGTCGGCCGCCTCAGACCGGGTGGAGGGCGGAGGCGAGGCAAGCGTTGCCAGCAGTCCCGCAAAACTGGAAAGAGTGGGGGAGGACTGCGATGGAGCAGGCTGCTGCATGGGTTGCAGAATACTGCTGCTCCCACCTGCATCCGTGAGAATTCTCCAACGAAACGGGCGGCCTCATCCCAAATCGGGCAATGCCGCCCGCCGTTCCCAAATCGACGCACTCATCGCGTCGATCCCGTCACGCCGTTTCGCCCGCCTTCAGTTTGCAGTGGCTTCAGGCGCAGCGGGTTCAGGCAGAATCCGTCCCGGCAACCGCAGCATTGCGCTCATCGTCTCCGCTGGCACCGGACGCGAAAACAAATATCCCTGCCCGAAGCGGCAGCCCAGTTGCCGCAGCAGCATGTACTGCTCTTGCGTCTCAATTCCCTCCGCCACCACGTCCATGCCCATCACCCGCGCCAGTTCCACAATGGTGCGCACAATCTGCAGCGGCTGCTCGCCCTCGGTCATGCGTGTCACAAACGAGCGGTCGATCTTCAGCACATCGAAGGGCAGCGTATGCAGATGGTTCAGTGAGCTGTAGCCTGTGCCGAAATCGTCCAGCAGCAGCGAGACTCCCAGCCGTCGCAGGCTGCCCAGCACTTCCATCGCCGTGCCGGGATCGGGAATCAGGCTGGACTCAGTCATCTCCAGGCCGAGTTGCCGGCTTGAAACGCCCGTACGGCGCAACAGCGCCTCCACATGATCGGCAAGCCCCTCGCGCGAGAACTGCCGCGCCGAAAGATTCACGCACACCCGCGGCCCCGCTTGCTCCGGATCCTCGGAGCGCCACTGCCGAATCTGGTTGCAGGCCTCCGACAATCCCCAATCTCCGATGGGCAGGATCAGCCCTGTCTCCTCGGCAATGGGAATGAAATCCATCGGCGAGAATCAGTCCGCGATCCGGATGCTGCCAGCGAATCAGCGCTTCAAGGCCAATGATGCGCCGCGTGGTCAACTCCACCTCCGGCTGGTAATACAGCACAAATTGCTTCTTCTCGAGCGCCTGCCGCAGGTCCGACTTGCGCGGCCAGATTCCGGTCACTGTCTCGACCGCGCGCTCCTGCTGCATGCGGTTTCCGTTAACCGCTTTGCGCAACCTGCGCAATTCCAGTTGGCCGGCTGCGATATCGGCCAGGCTCTCCAGCATGCGCAACTCGGTCACCGCCATCGGCCGGCGTGGCTGGCATGAAAAAATGGTCAGCACGCCCAGAATCTTGCCATCTGAAGTGCGCACCGGAGCACTCGCAAACGAAAGCGCCTCGAGCCGGCGCAGTGGCAACCGTCGCTCCCGGTATTCGGGATCGTCGTTGATGTTCGAGACCACCACCGGGCCGTCCTCGGCCAGCACTCGCTCAAAGATCGATTGCTTTCGCGGCAGCTCCCGCACCGGCTCGCCCCAGTACGACTTGATCCAGAAACGGCTCTCGTCGCCAAACCCCAGCAAGACTGTGTCGGCTTTGAAATACTCTGCGGCCAGGCGCGTGATGGCGTCAAAGTTCGCCTCCGGCGCTGTGTCCAGAATTCCCGTCGAGGCGAGAGCCTTGAGCCTCGCATCCTCTTCTCGACTATCCGAACTGCTAATCGCGAATTCCGCCTGTAGGCATCACCTTCTCCAGGGCCCACGAAATTCCAACCGGCTCTCCAATGGAATGAAAATGCAACCCGCTTGATTTTTGCCCGGAAGCGATATACACGCCATGTGCAGTCCGCGCGGCTCTCAAGCAACAATGCCGCGCCGAGACCGGGCAGGCTGACCGATCCGGGCATTGCCGTGGATTTCGTATCTCTTTTATCGGAGAAGATTCTTATTCCATGAGGTTACGCATGGACATCCGTCTTTAGGTACAAGTCACCCGCTTGCGAGGCCTGCGTGACCATTACTTTTGTTTGGTCGGTTGTCCCGTTTCGGTCCAAAGAAACGTAAGCTGGTCGGTCCCGTCCTGAATATCCTGCTCAATGCTCACTCCGGACGAATGTCCGCCGGCGACACTGTAATGCAGCAGAATCGGCCGCCCGCTCGACGAATCCGCCTGCAGCAGCGCCGTCATCTTGCGCGCGTGCAGCGGATCGACGCGTGTGTCGCTGGCTCCAGTAAAGAAGAAGATCGCCGGATAAGCCGTGCCCTTTTTCACGTTCTGGTAGGGCGAATACTTGAGCAGATACGCAAACTGCTTCTCGTTGTCCGCCGATCCGTATTCCGTCGTCCACAGCCGTCCTTCCTCGAACTTCTGGTAGCGCAGCATGTCGAGCAGCGGATAGCCGCACTCCACCGCCGCAAACAAATCCGGCCGCTGCGTAATCGACGCGCCCATCAGCAGCCCGCCATTCGACCGCCCCATGATGGCGAAATGCGCAGTTGACGTGTACTTGTTCGCGATCAGGAACTCGGCCGCCGCAAACCAGTCGTCAAAGACATTTTGCTTTTTCTCAAACATCGCCTGCTCGTGCCATTTCTCGCCGTACTCGTTCCCACCGCGCAGGTTGGGCAGTGCAAACCAGCCGCCCAGTTCCATCCATTCGGCATACCACGGCTTCCATTCCGGCAGCTCGCTGATTTCGAAGCCGCCGTAGCCGATCATCAGCAGCCGTTCCGTCCCGTCCTGCTTCAACCCTTTCTTGCCGGCAATAAACATAGGCACGCGCGTGCCGTCTTTCGACGTGAAGAAAACCTGCTTCAACTCATATTGACTGGTGTCGAACGGAACCTTGGGCTGGGCAAAGACATCGGTCTTGCCGGTCATCGTATCCAGCCGATAAATCGTAGGCGGCGCAATGAACGATTCGAAACTGTAAAAGCCATAACGATCGATGGTGCGGCCTCCCACAATCGATGCCGACCCGATGCCGTCGTACTCCACCGTGCCCGCCGCTTTGCCGTCAAGTGTATAAACCGTCGTCTCCGTCTTCACATCGTTGCAGCCGCTTCACATAAATCTTGTTGCCGACAATGTTGCAGTCGTCGATCGCATCCTTTCCTTCCGGCACAATCGTGGTCCACTCATCGGGCAGAATGCCGGGATCGGCTTTCAGAATCCTCCCGTTCGGCGCTTTGTAGTCGGTCTTCACATACCATGCGCCCTTTGTATAAGTTGCGGAAAACCGCGACTCCATACCCCACACCAGCACGTCGAAGAATGAATTCGCCTTGGTCAGATCGCGAAAAACAATGTCTACGCGTTTTGCCGGCACGCCCCGGTCGATCTCCGACCACCAGGTAATGCGCATCGTCGGTTACATAAGCCTGAATCAAATCGCTCGGCCCCAGCTCTTCGCCGCGAAACTCATTGCCAAAAAGAAGAGCATCGTGGGAATTGCGCTCGCCCCACTTGTGTTCGTACAAAAGTGATCGCTTCGCGTCCATGCGCGAGTAGAAGAGCCCGTGTCCGTCCGGAGTAAAGCACATCGTAAGGTAATTGGCGCTCGGTAGCTCATCCTCCATCGCTCTTTCCCGTCTTCACGTTGAAGACGTGCACCGTGGTTTCGTCCGAGCCGCCCTCGCGTACGCCGTACGCCACCAGCGTTCCGTCGCGCGACACATCGTCCAGTTCGATCGACGTGTTGGGGTCGCGGCTGAACTGCGCCGGATCAACAAGCCGTTTGTCTTTCCCCGCCCATCCGTGGCGCACGTAGATCGAGGACTGGTCCTCGCCGGCCAGCAGCTTCATGAAAAACAAGTCGTCGCCGCGCGCGATCGGCACCGTCCACGTCGTCACGTGCTCCAGTTGATCCAGATCGTCGGCAATCTGCGGGTGGATGCGCGCCTGCTCCATGTAACGCGCCGTGTAGGCGTTCTCGGCGTCGATAAAATCCTTGGTCTGCTGGCTCTGTCGCATCCTCCAGCCAGCGGTAGTTGTCCACCACCTTGGTGCCGAAATAGTTGTCCGTCACCGGCGTCACCTGCGCATCGGGCGGGGCCGGCAGCGTGATTCCACCGCGCCCGTGAATCGTCTGCCCCGCAGCCGTCGCTCCCAGCCAAAGCGCCCATCCAAGACCAGCAAAAAATCTCATGCCAACAGCATACGCGTGGCTGCGGATTGACTCCCAGCGGCCCTTATAGAATCGTCTGCAATGGCAAGCTCGCCCCCATCCCAGCCCGCTCCGTCATCGCCCCGCGCGCCCTCGCGTTGGGCGCGCTTTCTCGGCGCCCTTCATCCTACCCACGCGCACAGCGTCTTCTCCGCCACCGTAGTCCTCATGGTGTCCACGTTTCTGTCGCGCTTCATCGGATTGGTACGGGTCAAGTACATTGTCTGGCTCTTCGGCCGCGGCGCTCAGGCCGATGCCTTTAATGCCGCTTTCGTCCTGCCCGACATGATCTCCTACTTCCTCGTCGGCGGCGCGGCCTCCATCGCCTTTGTCACCATCCTCACCCGCTATCGCGAGCAAGGCCGCGAGGCTGAAGGCGACCGCTCGCTCTCCGTGATTCTTTCCACCGTTTACCTCGTGTTGGGCGCGGCCATCGTGCTCGCGGAAATCTTCGCGCCCTGGTACGTGCGCTGGTGGTTCAGCGGCTTCGATCCTGCGAAGGCCGCGCAGTGCACAATGCTCACGCGCATTCTGCTGCCCGCGCAGTTGTGTTTTTTCGCCGGCGGTGTTTTTGGCGCGGTCCTGATGGTGCGCAAGCGGTTCAGCGTACAGGCCGTGGCGCCCATCATCTACGGACTCGGCCCCATCGTCGGCGGCCTGCTGCTGGTCAAGCGCATCGGCGTCTCCTCGCTCGCACTCGGCACGGTGGCCGGAGCCATCCTCGGGCCGTTTCTTCTCAACTGGTTTTTCGCGCACCGCGCCGGCTCGCGCTACCGCTTCATTCTCGACTGGCACGACGCCGGCCTGCGCGAGTGGGTGCGTCTGTCTCTTCCCCTTATGGCCGGCGTCTCGCTCGTCACCGCCGACAACTGGATCATCGCCCACTTCGCCTCCGCCATCGGCGGCGCGGTCTCGCTCATGAGCTACGCGAAGCAACTTTTCTCTGCGCCCATGGCCATGCTGGCCCAGGCTGCCGGCGCCGCCTCCATGCCTTTCTTCGCCAGCCTCTGGACGCGCGAGCAGCACTACGAGTTTGCCACCGATGTTGCCGACTCCGTCTCGCGCGTCACCTCGCTCGGCTTGCTCTGCGCTTCGGGAATGGTGGCGCTGGGCTGGCCGGCCATTGATCTCGTCTTTACCGGCGGCCGCTTTTCAGCCGCCGATGCGCGCCAGTGCAGCCTCTATTTCGCCATTTTCGCTGTCTCCATGTTCCTCTGGTCGGCGCAAGCCATCTACGCGCGCGCCTTCTATGCCGCGGGAAATACCTTCGCGCCCATGGTCGCCAGCACCATCGTCACCGTAGTCTCACTGCCCATCTACTACTCGCTCTTCCACTGGCGCGGCGCCACGGGTCTGGCGCTCGCCTCCGACGCGGGCATCGCTCTCCAGACCCTCACCATCGCCCTGCTCCTGCATCAGCGGCGCATGGTCTCCCTCGCCGGTCTGGATTATGTCGAGATGGGTCGCTGCCTGCTGGCCGCATTAACGGCCGGCGGCGCTACAGTTCTTCTCGCCTGGGGACTCGCTGACCTCTCCTCGCGTCTCCCGGCCCTGGCCGCGCTCCGCCACGCCCGTTCCTGGACCGACGCAGTCATCCTCGTTGCAGGCATCGCCCTCTGGATTCTTATCGTCGGGTGGACACTTGAAAAATCCGGCTCCGCTCTACCCCGCGTCGCCCTCCGCCGCCTCGGCCTGGGCTAGTGCAGTGCGTCGCAATTTCGAAGGTTGCGGGACGTCCGCGCAAAGCCCCCGAAGGGGGCGTCAGACGGTAGCCCCAGGCGTCAGCCTGGGGGAACGGTCAAATTCAGGAGAGTCAGCCCGCTTGAGCGGGCGAAAGAAACCAAAACGACTCCTCCATCCATGCAAAAGATAATCTGCATTCTCAATAGTGCATCACGCTCTAGGCCTGCGGATTCACTTCATTCACTCGCTTCACTTCCTACGTCCCGCACAAAAACACAAGAGCGCCTTTGCCACGCAAGGGCGCTCTCGTGAGCCAAGTCGTTCCTGGCAGCGCTTACTGGACAGCTTTCTGCGTCTCGGGCGCGGACGTCATCGATGCCTGCGCCGCAGCCGGCGTGCCAAGCGTCTGCCCCGGTTTGGCGTCGGCTTTGCGAATATCGATCCCGCCCTTGAAAAACGCGCCATCCTCGATGCTGATGCGCGCCGCGGAAACATCGCCGCTCAACGCGCCTTCGGCACGGATGTCCACGCGGTCCGAAGCCGACACGTTGCCGCGCACCTTGCCCATCACCACCACTTCACGCGCGGTCACGTTGGCGCCCACCTTGCCGTTGCGGCCGATGGTCACGCGGTTGCCGGGCAGATTGATCGCCCCTTCCACCTTGCCATCGATATACAGCGATTCCGTGCCTGAGATTTCGCCCTTCACAAACAAGCCCTTGCTGATCACGGCCTGGTCGCCTGCGGGAGCTGCATTGCGGTTTGTGGACTCAACGACTCGGCGCCGCGAAGCCGTGGGGCGCTGCGGTTCCGGACCGGAGTACCGGAACGTAAGGTTCAGACTGACTGGGTTTCCACATTGCGCTCAAAGTAGGTTTCCTTTTCTGTCCGATTAGGACTGGGAATGCCAAGGGCCATTGGCTCGAACCCCAAAAAATTAAAAACAATGCCATGCGCAGCAATCGTCGCGCGGCGCAATTTTCATGCGGCCGAAATCCAGGCACACCGCAGTTCCGCTGCCCCAGGATCGACCGTCTCCCACATTCTACGGCAAAGCGCGGGTTCTTGCGCCTTCTCCGCGAAGCCTGCGTGTTACCTTCCGGGTAGCCTCGAGTCCACCATTCACTTTGGCCACGCGAAAGTCAAGGTCAGGCTCTAATCTTGCCATATGACTGATCGCGAACTCGTGGCGCGCATCGCCGCCTCAGCCGGACGCAAGGCCGCTTACAAGCAGTTGGTCCGCGAACTGGGCCTCGGCGGCGGGCGCGAGCGCCGGCTTCTCCAGGAGCAGTTGGCTCGCCTCACTCTCCGCGGCCAACTCGTCCAGCTCGATCGCGAGCATTGGAGCCTTCCCAGCGCCCCCTCTCGCTCGGGATCGGGCCCCGGTTCGAACCCCCGTTCAAATTCGACAAGCAATCTCATCGCCGGCCGTCTCGATCTCCATCGCGACGGTTACGGCTTCGTCCGCCCTAATCGAAAATCCGGCGCGCCCGGAACCGGGAAAACTGAAGATATTTTCATCCCGCCCAACGAGATTCGCGATGCCATGCAAGGCGACCAGGTCCTGGTCGACGCTGACCCGCCCAAGTCCGACGGCCGCATGCAGGGCCGCATCCTCCGCATTCTGGAACGCCGCAACCCCACCATCGTCGGCACATTTCACTTCGCAGATCCCGCCCGCGGCTATCGGCAAAATGTTGTCATTCCTTTCGACGAACGCATGACCCAACCCATCGTCATCCCCCCCGGCGCAGAAATCCCTCCCGACACAGCGCGTCACGATACAGCCCCGTGCCCCATCCTTTCCGCACCGGCTCCCGCCGGTGCGGAAAGGGTGGGAGAGCACTACAGTCCGCATCGCGTACTCGGCAGCGAGGCAAAATCCCGTCCAAAACCCGGAGGCGCGGAGCGCGACGGCCTGATCGTCGACGTCGAGATCACCAGTTGGCCCACGCCCACGCGTCCCCCCATCGGCCGCGTCGTCGAAATCCTCGGGTCGCCCGATGATTTCGGCGTCGACGTGGAAATGATGATCCGCAAGCACCAGTTGCCGCGCATCTTTCCCGAACACGTCCTCGTCGAAGCTCGAGCAGTCGCCCATCTCGACCAGGAGGCTGCCGCCCGCAGGGCCGATTTTCGCGATCTCCCCATCGTCACCATCGACGGCGAGACCGCCCGCGACTTCGATGACGCCGTCCTCGTCACCGATCGCGCCGATGGCGGCTACGAGCTCCAGGTCCACATCGCCGACGTGGCCGAATACGTCCAACCCAACTCCGTCCTCGATCTCGAAGCCCGTCTGCGCGGCAACAGCGTCTACTTTCCCGATCGCGCCATCCCCATGCTGCCCCAGGAGCTCTCCACCGACATCTGCAGCCTGCGCCCGCACGAAGATCGCCTTGTCCTCAGCTGCATCATGCAGCTCGACGCGGCCGGCCGCATCGAAAGCTTCGAAATCGTCGAAGGCGTCATCCGCTCCGCCGCGCGCATGACCTACACCAAAGTTCACGCGATCATCGAAGGCGACGCCGAAACCCGCGCCCGCTATGCCCCGCTGGTCGAGAACTTCGAACGCATGAAAGAACTCGCCGTCCTCATGAACCAGCGCCGCGAGGAGCGCGGCTCCATTGATTTCGATCTCCCCGAGCCCGTCATCGAGTTCGACGAGCAAGGCCAGATGCGTGGTGTTACCCGTTCCGAGCGCACCTGGGCCAACCGCCTCATCGAAGAGTTCATGCTCGCCGCCAACGAGTGCGTCGCTATCTGGCTCGAAGATCTCGGCGTCCCATCCCTCTACCGCATCCACGAGAAACCCGAACCCCGCCGCGTCGTCCAATTCGAAGAACTCGCCGCCAGCTTCGGCTATTCTCTCGGTCTCGGACCGCTGCCGGTAAAGCGCGTAGTCACTCGCGGCGAACGCCGCGACTCACAAGGCCGCGGCCGCAACCCGCGCCAGCACGAAGTCCCCGAAGATATCGCCGTCACGCCGCGCATGTATCAAAAGCTAGCTGCGCGCATTGAAGGCAAGCCTGAAGAGCGCATCCTAAGCTACCTGATGCTGCGCTCGCTCTCGCAGGCCCGCTACTCCGAAGTCAACGAAGGCCACTTCGCACTGGCCGCGCCCACCTACACCCACTTCACCTCGCCCATCCGCCGCTATCCCGATCTCATCGTCCACCGCATCACGAAAGCTCTGCTCCGCGCCGGCGTCCCCGGCCGCAGAATCGTCACCCAGGCGCGCCTCGCGTCACCCTGGTCGCACCCGCATGAAGGTCAAGCAAAAATCACGGGTGCCCCATCCAATCCGCGAAGTTTGGAAAAAACGAAGCGGATTGGGTGGGATACGACAACCGCCGGGGCGCCCCCGGTCCCTGGCACTTGGGGACCGGGGAAGGGAAGCCCGCCCTTCACCACCCCCCCCATCCCCGAGCCCGAACTCGCCCAAATCGCCGACGAATCCAGCCAGACCGAGCGTCGCGCCGCCGAAGCCGAGCGCGAGCTTGTCGAGTGGAAGAAAGTCCGCTTCATGGAGGACAAGGTTGGCGACGAGTTCGCCGCCCTCGTGCTCAACCCCGCCAAATACGGCCTCTTCGTCGAGCTCACCGATCTTTTCGTCGAGGGCCTCGTCCCCATCGACACTCTCCGCGGCGACCGCTACACCTGGCGCGAGAACACCCACGAGATCATTGGCGAGCGCACCGGCCGCCGTTTCCGCGCCGGCGACCGCGTCCAGGTCATCCTCGACCGCATCCTCGCGCAGGAGCGCAAGCTGCAGTTCGCGCTCGTCGAGGAAGAGCTTCCTCTCACCGGCCGCAAGCCCGCGCCTCCCTCATCCAAACGAAAGAAGCACGCCAAAAAAGAAGCCCGGCGCGGCAAAAAGCCACCCCCGCGCCGCGGCCGCCGCTAGAGCATTTTGCCTTTTGGTATCGAGTGGACCGGCTGCTTGGCTCAAGATTGCCGATCGCTGGAAGAATAGGTAGCGCCGGCCTCCCGGCCGGCTGTAACGCGGACGTCCCCGTCCGCGTTCGAGCGCGCTTCATCCGTGTTTCGCGAAAGGGTGAGACAGCACCGCCGCTCCCCTACTTGTTCGCCTGCTGTTCCGCCAGGCTTCCGATCACCGGCAGCTTGAACCGCTTGCCCTGCGCCGCGTTCACCACGCACACAAGCCACACCGCGAACCACAATAGCTCGATCAGCTCGCCATATAGCCAGATGAAGGAAAAGGGAGAACGCGAGCGCAAACACCAGCACAAAACTCAGCGCCATGTCTCACGGCAACCACCACGATAAACAGCATGATCGATTGCCATGCGTGGAAGCGTATATAGGAGTTTTTGTTATACGGCTCCATGATCAGAAAGCAGACCGCCGGGATAAACGTGAGGTACGCAATGGCGCCGGCGGCGTTGTCTGAGAGCCCTGAAGCGCCTCCTGCTGCATTCAAGTCGGCCATAGCAACTCCTTTCGAAGAAGGAAGTGGGTGCGGGGAGTGTTGCATCACTGCTGCTGCGATTGGCCCGGCATCGGGAATTTGAGCCTGTTGTTGCCTCGGACCGTGGGGTGGAAATAGAACAATCCGCCGCCCTTCCCCTTGTCAAGAGAATTTCTGCGCGAAGAAGCGGAGTCACTACCGCAGGCCGCCTCTCCGGCGAAAAAAAGCCCGGCGAAAGAAAGCCGGAAAGCGCACACACAAAAACGGCCTCCATGCGGAGGCCGTTTCTGCACTCGGTACTGTGGGGGAGGGCAGTTACCGATTAGCTTGCTTCTCTGCCAGTCCGCCAATGAGCGGCAGCATAAAGCGCTTGCCGTTGAAGGCGCTGACGAACACAATCACCAGCACGACAAAGAAGGCCAGATCCACCAGCTGCCACAGCGTCAACGTGAGGAAGACGACCGTCGGAACCAGGTTCTGTACCACCTGCACGAGAATATGCACCACCGCCCACGCAACATAAAGGAAGATCGACTGCCACGCGTGGAAGCGGACAAACGAACTCCTCTTGTAGGGCTCAACGACCAGGAACACGATTGCCGGGACGATCGTGACGTAGGAAAGACCACCGGCGGCGTTGTCAGAGAGGCCAGAAGCATTAAGGCGAGGTGCAGTCACATCGGACATGGTTGCTTCCTTTCGATAGGGCAACTCGGTCTGAGAGTCAGACACATTAAGGCCAGGTGCATTCACATCGGACATGTTTGCTCCTTTTCGACAGGCCGCTCGTTCTGAGGCCCAGACATATTAAGGCCAGATGCACTCCCATCGGGCGAGGTTGCTCCGAGCGGACAACCCGCTCGTTCAAAGCCCGCTCGAATTTCGACCGCTTCCATGGGGAGGCAGATCAAGCGCCAGTTTGATTGTTGAACTCATCGAGACCATTGGTCTGGTCAGATTTGCTCAGGCCGCGACGCGTCCCGCCAAATGCAACTCCTCCTCCCGGAGGGAGGATAGGAAAATAGCCCAGGACAAGTCCGCCGCAGCGGACGCAGTCCTGGGTACGAGCAAATAACAACCGCAGCCCCGTAGGGGCGGCGCGAATCTGAACTATCGCTCTGCCTCCTTATTCACATGAATGCCCCAAGGCCCCATCTCCTCTCATCTCATACAATAGTTACGGGAGCATTGATTCCGATGGCGCACATGGTCTTTTGCGTTCGCAACAAGAAGGAGATGGAGGGACTCGACGAGCCTCCCTTCGACTCCGAATTCGGCCAGAAAATCTAAAGAACGTCTCCAAGGCAGCCTGGGACGAGTGGCTCAACCGCCAGAAGATGCTGCTCAACGAGTACCGCCTGCAGCCCTGGCTGCCCCAGGCGCAGCAGTTCCTCGTCGAGCAGATGGAGGAGTTCTTCTTCGGCTCCGGCTCGGCCCTGCCCTCGGAATTCGTGCCGCCCGAGCATTAGACGCGATCTCCGATGCACTCCATGCATCAGCAACCGTGATCCGGCCCCATCCTTGCGTTTGCAAATGGGTCAGAAGCCGGTCTGACCACCGGCTTACCGCGCCCGCATCGGTGTAAACTAATCAAGACCCCAAAAGCCGGCTCGCACAAGAGCCGGCTGCGTTATGTCGGGACGTGGCTCAGCCTGGTAGAGCACTCGCTTGGGGTGCGAGGGGTCGGCAGTTCAAATCTGCCCGTCCCGACCATTATTAGAATCAACGACTTAGAGGATTGCCCTCCAGAGGGAAATTGTAAGGCGAGTACTCAATTTACGCAAGTGTTCTCGCTCGTTTAATCCCCACCCTTTTACCCGCCGTACAATTAGCGAATCCGGAATCTTCACCGAATCCCAATCGAGTGTGCTGGACTTGTTGACGCCCGAAGACAAAGCACGTGTGGACATCGATGCAAATCCTAGTTGAGTCCGGCTGGCTGGTGCAGAGCCGGGACGACTTGGAACCTCACCGCAGGGCGCGTGTGTCCGCTAAGTGCGCAACTTCAGCATGAAGACCGGCTTTGGTTTTGCCGACTACTTCCTCTATGTCGACCGCAAGGCCATTGGTGCGGTCGAGGCCAAGGCAGGGGAACGTTGACCGGCGTCGAGGCGCAATCCGCCAAATATGGTGCTGTGGTCTGCCGGACAATCTGCCCGCCATCGCACGGCCTTTCCTTTCCTTTTTGAGTCAATGGGTAGGTGACTTTTTTCACGAATGGACTACATCCCGTACCGCGTAGCCGTCAGGTGTTCAACTTTCCCCGCCCCGAGAACTCCCGCGGAGTGGGCGGTGCAGCCGCACCAGCTTCGGGCAAGAATGCGACCCTCCCCGAACTGAGCGAACAGGGTCTATGGGGGGTGCAGGTTCGCGCGATACGCGCCCTCGAGAAGTCGTTCGCCCGGGCCGATTTGCGCGCCCTGATTCAGATGGCTACGGGCGCGGGCAAAACCTTTCACCGCCGTCAACAACGCCTACCGGCTGCTCAAATTCGGCGGGGCCAAGCGCATCCTCTTTCTGGTGGATCGCGGCAATCTGGGCAACAGGCCGAAGACGAGTTCGCCAACTTCAGCCGCCGGACGACCCCCGGAAATTTCCCACGCTCTACACCGTCCAACGGTTCAAGATCCAATGCGATCAATCCCGCCGCCAAGGTGGTCATCACCACCATTCAGCGCCTTTACTCCATGCTCAAGGGCGAGGTCGAGTTTGACGAGGCCAACGAGGAGGGTTCCGGTTTCGACTACCGCAAAGCCCTGGAAAGGTGCGCCGCCCGAGGTGGTTTACAATGCCGGCATCCCCCCGGAGTTCTTCGACTTCATCATCGTGGACGAGTGCCACCGCTCCATTTATGAACTGTGGAGCCAGTGTCTTATTTCGATGCGTTCCTCATCGGCCTCACCGCCACGCCTGCCGGCAAGACGATCGGCTTCTTCAATCAGAACCTCGTCATGCAGTACGGCCACGACAGGCCGTCGCCGATGGCGTCAATGTGGACTTCGATGTTTATCGCATCCGCACCCGCGTCACCGAACAGGGCGCGACCATCGTTGCCGACCCCACCGGCGTTTATGTGGACAAGCGCCAGAAATTGACCCGCGCCGAGCGGATTGAAAAACTGAAACAGGATTTGACCTACACCGCCAACGAGCTTGACCGCGACGTGGTCAACGAAAGTCAGATTCGACCGTCATCCGCCAAAATTCCGAGGACAAGGTGTTGCCTGACGCATTCCCCGGACGCACCGAAGTCCCAAAACACTGATCTTTGCCAAGGACGATTCCCATGCCGACGACATCGTTCGCATGGTTCGCGAGGTGTTCGCGTGCAGGAAACGAGTTCTGCCGGAAAACACCTACCGCACCGGCTTCACAAGGACGGAGGGAAATCGTCACCGACGAGCACGGCAGACGTGGTGAAAGCCGATAAAGGTGAACCGGTCAAAAAATCCATCTGGGTTAGAACGTCCACTCTCACGCCCGATGAAATCCTGTCCAATTTCCGCAACAGCTATTTCCCGCGCATCGCGGTCACGGTGGATATGATTTCCACCGGCACCGATGTGAAACCGATCGAGTGCGTCTTTTTTCTCCGCAACGTCAAGTCCGCCGGATTTTTCGAGCAGATGAAGGGGCGCGGCGTCCGAGTGATCTCGCCGGACAAATTGAGAGTCGTCACGCCCAGCGCCAGGCCAAGGATCGCTTCATCATCGTGGATGCCGTCGGCGTCTGCGAGCAGGACAAGACGGAGACCAAGACGCTCAATCGCCAGCCCTCCGCGACACTCCCGGAGTTGCTCAAATACGTGGCCCAGGGCGGCACCGATTCCGATGCGCTGGAAACGCTGGCTGGACGGCTCGCCAGCCTGCAACGCGAATTCACCCCCGGACAGCTCTCCGAGCTTCGCCAACTCTCAGGCGGAAAATCCATTGCGGATATTTCCCACGACCTTTTGAACGCATGTGATGCGGATTCTCAGTTGAACTTCGCTCGAACCTTGCCGGTCCTGGAGTGGCACCCACTGAGCAACACATGCAGGCCGCTGCGCTGCAACTCGCACAGCAAGCCGTTACACCATTGATGAAGCCTGCTCTTCGCCGCCGCATTCTGGAGATTCGCGCTCAGAACGAGCAGACGATGGACCGGCACAACCTGGACGAAGTTCTCTATTCGGGCTTCGATGCCGCCGCTGTAGAGAAGGCGCAAACTAAGGTACAGGACTTTTGCCGCTGGATTGGGGAGCACCGCGATGAACTGACGGCGCTGCAAGTACTCTATTCCGGCGTCCGTCCGCTTCGAGTTTCCTTGGGGGACCTTCGCCAATTACGCGATGCCCTTGCCCGTCCACCAATCTCAGCTAGTCCCACGCAACTTTGGTCCGCTTTTCAGGCAG
>CAVOTQ010000006.1:0-251899 GCA_963699385.1 uncultured Acidobacteriota bacterium
GCCGCCGCCCGCGCCCGCCGCCCGCCCGCCCGCGCCCGCCCGCTCGCCCGCTCGCTCGCCCGCCCGCTCGCTCGCCCGCTCGCTCGCCCGCGCCCGCTCGCTCCCGCCCGCCCGCCCGTCCCTCGCCCCCCCCCCCCCCCCCCCCCCCCCCCCTCTCTCTCTCTCTCTCTCTCTCTCTCTCTCTCTCCCTCCCTCCCTCCCCCCCCCCCCCTCCCTCCTCTCTCTCTCTCCCTCTCCCTTCCTCCCTCTCTCTCTCTCTCTCTCTCTCTCTCTCTCTCTCCCTCTCTCTCTCTCCCTCCCCCGCCCGCGCCGCCTCCCTGCCCGCCCGCGCCCGCGCCCGCCCGCCCGCCCGCGCCGCGCCCGCTCTCTCTGTCAATCTCTTCGGCGTTTACCGTATCGCACTCGTGATCGCCCAGGAGGCGAATCACACCGGGTGTGGAGATGACGCAGAGCCTGGCATGAAGCGAGAAACGGACAAACACATACCCCGCGAAAAGCGGGCGATCCAGGACGACGGACCGGTCAGTCCATCTTGACCGCTCCGTGTAGAGCGGCAGGTAGTGCTCCAAAGAACGCACAGACAGATGCTGCGCGACTCTCTTTTCGTGATTCGCAATCACATGCAGAACATGCCACGGACTCTCATGCATGGTTCAATCCTTGCTTCTCAAGAAGAGAACAGGTTTCCGGTTTTCCATCCCCAACGCCCTGGCGTCATTGAGATCGATGGTGCATGATCCGTCTGACATCTGGGCATGAGATCACAACCGCGGAAACTTATGCGAGATCTTTCAGGCAGGGTCTGCTTCTGGGAGACAGACCAAAGTATTACAAACAATGATGGCGATATTCTGATGACTGCAGGTGATTAAAATACCGACAGCTCGCTGCTAGATGTGATCGTGGTCACCGCTAACGAAAACGGCCGGCGCAAAAGCGCCGGCCGTTTTATATAATGCATAGAATCAATATGTTGTGGGTCGGTTGAATTGGATCTTTAGCCCCGCCCGATGGGCCGATCGCCGCAACCTTACAAATGCTGAACAACGACCTCCGCTCCGGGGGGCGGGTAGGCCAGAAGCGGCGCCTGCCGTGTAGCCATGCGAATCACGAGCGGGTCAAGTTTCCAGGCTCGCAACAACTTACCCAGTCGCCCTAGAGCTGTAGGCCTGGAGACCACTACAAGCACAGTCAAAACGATCAGCCATAGATCGATCAAAGGGCTCCGGTGATCTATGTACGCCAGGGCAAGCCGGCTTTTCCAGGGACGAATGATTTGGTTGTACAGAAGATCGGGATCGGCGCTGTCCTTCAGGATTTCTCCTTCGTCGGAGAAAACGATTGAAGCCAGATCGGTAATGCCCGGACGGACCGAAAGCATGCGCCCTTCGGCGCTAGTGTAAAGCGCGGCATCGCTCAGCACCTGCGGCCGCGGTCCCACCAGGCTCATGTCGCCCTTGAGGACATTCCAGAGCTGGATCAATTCGTCCAATTTGTAATCCCGGACGAAGTGGCCTATGGGCGTGATGCGGCGGTCGCTGGCAGCTGTCGATGAGCCGCCGATCTTGTCGGCATTCGTCACCATGGAACGGAACTTGACCATGCGAAATTCGCCGCCGCCGCGAGCCGCGCGTGGAGCAATGTAGAACGGCGATTGGCGGTCCTGCAACCAGATGGCGAGCATCACTACCGCTAATCAGCGGCGAGAAAACCAGCAGTCCAAAGCACGCGGCAAAAATATCGAATGCGCGTTTGATCATCGCGAGAGGGCCTCCTCAGCAATGCCCATCTTTACCGACACGGTTCGAACGATGGACGCAGCATCGAGCGAGTAGACTGTGCGGAGATACTCTTGCGAACCGACAACGGACGAGAACGTGTTGCGAAGCCCGATGCGAACAAAGAAGCCGGGAGAGATCCCCAGCCTCCATGAGCGCTTCCGCAATGGCGCCGCCCAGCCCACCATCCACGGTGTGTTCCTCGATGCTGACGATTCCGCCCGTCTCTGCAGCGGCGAGGCCAGCGTGTCGGTGTCGAGGGGCTTGACGGTATGGACACTGAGGACGCGGCATGAACGCCTTGTTCCGGCAAGGGCATCCGCGGCCAAAAGCACCTCTCCCAGAATTCCGCCGGTTGCGGCCAGGGTCACATCCGAACCTTCGCGGACGGTGCGAATGAATCCGGGGCGAAATACTTCGCCAGGGCGCAGCGTCGGCTTGCGCGGCCGATTTATCAAGGCGCAAATAAGCCGGCCCGCGATGGCGCGATGCCAGATAACGCGATGCTTCGCCCGCCTCCCACAGATCGCCAGGCGACAAGACTCCAATGCCTGGCAGCGAGCGGAGGATGGCCAGATCTTCGGTGGCGTGATGCGACATGCCGACGGGCCCATAACTCATGCCCCCGCCCATGCAGACAATCTTGACATTTGCGCCGTGATAACAAATGTCATTGCGAATCTGCTCGAGGCAGCGGAGCGTCGGAAAGTTTCCGATCGAGTAAGTGAAAACGGAATGGCCTTCGAGCGCAAGTCCGGCGGCGAGTCCGGACATGTTCTGCTCCGCGACTCCGACGTTCAAGAACTGACGTGGGAACTCGGCGGAGAACTTGTCCAGAACACCAAAGCCGAGATCGCCGGTGAGCAGCAAAAGCTCAGGGTGCTGCGGAGCGAGCTCGGTAAGCACACCGACAAAAGCATCTCTCACTGTTGGCCCTCCAGTTCAGCGAGTGCGGCGTCGAACTCTTCTGCCGCGCGGAACCCGGTAATGCCAAAGCACTGAGTTCTCCATGAAACTGACGCCTTTGCCCTTGGTGGTGCGGGCAATCAGGCACGACGGCTTGCCCTGGATAAAAGGAACAGCCTCGAGCGCGTTGCGCAGGGCAGCGTGATCGTGCCCGTCGACTTCGCGAACCGCCCAGCCAAAGGCAGTCCATTTATCCGCAAAGGGCTCAAGTTCGAGAACCTTCGAGACAGGCGCGATACCCTGGATGCGGTTATAGTCCACAATGGCGACCAGGTTCGAGAGCTGGTGTTGGGCTGCGAACAGGGCAGCCTCCCAAGTTGACCCCTCATCGCACTCTCCGTCACTGAGCAGGCTGAAGACCCGATGCCCGGCTTCTTTCAGCTTCCCTGCGAAGGCCATGCCTGCGGCAATCGATAACCCATGTCCCAGGGCTCCGGTGGACACCTCCACGCCGCGGAGAGCGTGCGATACATGGCCGCTCAACTCTGAGCCGTTCTGGTAATGCGTCAGAAGCTTTTCGACCGGGAAAAAGCCTCGCTCAGCGAGCGCAGCGTAGAGTCCGCCTCCTGCATGTCCCTTGCTCAAGACAAAGCGATCGCGGTCCGGGTGCCGCGGCGCTTCTGGGTCCACATGCAAAACGCCGCCATAGAGTACGGCCAGAATGTCGGCACACGAAAAGATCGCGCCAATGTGCGATCCGCCCCCGACACTGGTCATGCGCAAGGCGTGGGTACGGATGCGTCGTGCCAAGCGAACGGAATCGATGGTGGTTTGCACACTCATCCCCGGTATCCGTAGAAGGCGCGAATGTTTTCGCACACATAGTCAAGGTCTTCATCGGAAAGCGCCATGTTCATCGGCAGCATCAGCATGCGCTGGAACAGAAGATCGGTCTTCGGAAGGTTTTGCGTAAAACCCAGCGCCTTGAGCTGATGCACAGCCTGGCCACCCCATTGGATGAGCGTGCCGATACCGTTTTTCTTCAGATACTCTTTCAGGTCGTCGCGGCGCTCCGCTTCGATCTCGTAGTTCTGATAGATGTCGAAGTGGTCGGGATCGGAGTCAGGGGCGGGCGGAAGTACGATCTCGGCGACGTCTTTCAAACGCTCGGTGTAAAGCCCTGCCAATGCGCGGCGGCGATGCATTACCGTTTCATATTTCTTCAACTGGAAGTCAAGCAGCGCAGCTTGCAAATTGTCGAGACGAGAATTCAGCCCCCAAGATGCAATCGCACCATCTGTGCTTCGACCGTGGTCGCGCAATTGAAAGATGCGCTCGTAAATCACGTCATCGTTGGTGATCGCGGCCCCACCATCGCCCAGGCAGCCGAGGACCTTGGCAGGATAGAAGCTGATGGCTGCAGCTAATCCGAACGTTCCGGCGCATTGGCCCTTGAACCTGGAACCAAGCGCCTGTGCTGCGTCTTCGATGATGACCAGACCATGCTTCCTGGCAATGGCGCCGAGGGCAGCCATGTCGCATGTACGACCATTTAGTTGGGTGGGCATGATGGCGCGCGTGCGGGGCGTGATCGCCGCGTCTACAGCATCGGCGTCAATCAGATGATCCGCTCCACATTCCACGGGAATCACCGTTGCACCCGCGAAATGAACCGCGGCGGCAGTGGCGATCATGGTATGCGAACTGAGAATGACCTCGTCGCCCGGCCCTATGCCGGCAGCACGAACGGCAAAATGCAGACCGTCGGTTGCATTTCCCACGCCCAGGGAACGCCGCGCGCCGACGAATTCGGCAAGATGCCGCTCAAAATCCGCAAGATCCTGTTGAAGAATAAATGCGCCACGGCGGCCTGCGTCTGTTACTACCTTAAGAATCTCGGCTTCGTTAGAGCCGAACAGAAAACCATAATTGAAGAAAGGCACGTGCTTCGGGTTCAATTCAAATCCTCCTGCTGCTCCGTCTTGTGCGCTACTGCGTAGATCATCTTGTACTGTGTAAGGTCTCGGACCTCCTCGATCGGAACCAGCAGTTCGATGGGGGCGACGCCAGGCGAAAGCTCGCGCGGGATCGGGGTGAGCCGTCCAAAAAAGATGCGCTTAAGAAACTCCTTTCCTTTCATCGTCCTCGGAATCAGATGGAGCTTGACCGCGGCGACTTTGATCGCGTGGACCGCGGCAGCTGCAGGGCCACCCTTTTCTTCGCGAAAGGCCGCATGGACCTCGGCCTCGAACCCGTGCGCTTTTAAAAGGACCGTCAACTCCGCAGCCGAGAAATAGCGGGTCGAGAACGGACTCGGATTGAAGCCTGGCCACTCGGGGTTCACGCTGGAGATGAGCAGGACGCCAGTGGAGTCAAGCACTCGCGCGGTCTCAGAGAGAAAGACATTGGGTTCTGGCAAGTAGTAAATGGCCTCAAAGAGAACCACCAGGCCCAATGAGCCGATTGCGAACGGAAGCGCCTGGGCATCGAGTTCTTGTATCGTGATCCCCTGACGGCCCCGGTAAGTACTCCCGGCGGTCTCGCAGTTTTTGGAATCGATGTCGCCTCCAGTCACGCTTTTCGCGGTGCCGGCGATCAGGCCCAGCCCTACACCCGCTCCGCAGGCCACTTCGAGTACATCCCGGCCCTCGGCGTAACGCCGTGCGAGATCGTAGCGTGTGTAAAGGATGGACATCTGTTCGGCGCTCGCACCCGTCGACGGCGCCTCCGTAATTGTCCAGAAAGGTAGTTGACTTATAGCTGCCATTGAAACTCCATGATGTTGAGCGCCGCGCATGGTTGCAGGCGGTTGACGGGTCCCCAGAGCCTCCTGTTCAGTGCGGACAGGTAGCCGGATAGGGCGTGAAATGAGAGCGGGTCTAGAGGCTGAAACGTGTGCTCGCCGCCGCAGTCACCCAAGACGAGAGACGCTGCCACACTCCGCGGATCGAGCGATGCGAGGCTACCCAACCGCCAATGCCGAGCAGTGATCCGCACCCATAGAGAGCGTGGAGTACCCCGAACGTGACCGCAGTCGTGAAAATCAATCGCAGCGATCCCGCCGATTTCCAGGCCACAGCAGAAGCGACGATTGCGCAAATTGCGTATGCCGCAACCGCCGCCGCAAAAAAAGGCCTGGCTGGGCCGTACGATATCGCCAATGTAGCGAATGCAAGCATGAAAACCAGAAATGCCAACGGTACGAAGTGACGGACCGCGAAACGCGTTCCTCGAGCCAATGCGGGGTACGTTACCCAGTAGCCGTTCGACAGCCCGTGCCGGAAGAAATCTACTCCAGAAGCCCGAACGTGGTACTTCACCCTGATCGAAGGAACAAGGAGCGTTCCCCCGCCAAGCGCCCAAAGCCTGCCATTGAGATCAAAGTCCTGACTTCGCCGCACGTTCTCGTCGTACATCCCCGCCTTCTGCAGCCAGCTTTTCAAATAGCAACCGCTAAAAGCTGTGTCCGCCCATAGGGGCATGTCGGTGCCGACCCGAAACAGCGAATTCCCCACTCCGAAACGGCTGGAGATAACCTTCGCCGCAGCCCTGGCGAAGGTGGTGTCAGCTCCAGGCACGCAATCCACGACTCCCCCGACATTGGCTGCTCCGTACTGGCGCAGGTAGCGAACGCACTCGGAGATATAGTTCGGAGGGTATTCCGAGTGGCCATCGATCTTCATGATCACATCGCCTCGGGCTTCTTGGATGCCCAGGTTCATGCCGATCGCGGTGTGAAGACGCGCGTTCCTCACCAGGCTGATGGGGCATCGAGCGCCCTCGTAGCGCGCAATGATATCTCGCGTCCCGTCCGTGCTTTCTCCATCGACAATTACGACTTCCATGAGATCGGCTGGATAATCGTTCCGAATAATAGACTCCAGGCAGCGCTCGATCAAGCGTGCTTCGTTTCTGCATGCGAGAACTACTGAGACGAACGGCAGGTTAGCGCCCGTTTCACCTGATTCGCCTGCGGCAAGCGTGCCCGGACAGAGTTCAGGGCCAGTCCCGGCCGGTAGCGTGGCTTCACACGCCCCGGACGCGAGCGGCAGGCTGCGAGAGCGTTGGTTAAGATGGCCAATGCCCGCAACCAGGCCCGCGAGCGATCCCAGGCCGTAGAGCATGTGATATGTGGCGTATGTAAAGGCTGTCGTCAGTACGACGCCGGGAGTCGGCCGCTCCCTCCAGGCAAGAATGGCAGCCGTCAGTGCGGAGGCGGTGTAACTAGCCGCGATGACAGCCATGGCAATTCGGACAGTTGGGAAGAAAAAGCACAGGGCGGCCAAAGCGAACAGGCTGGCCACAAACGCGAGCGGGGCAAAATGACGAAATGAGAAACGCGTGCCTTTTGCGACCGCAGGGAAAGTCACCCAATACCCGTTCGACAAAGCATGACGGCAAAACTGCGTGAAGACGGCGCGCACATGGTACTTGACGCGAATCGTGGGAACCAGGAGCGTTCTTCCGCCGACGGCCCTCAGCTTGCAATTTAAGTTGATGTCTTCGCTGCGCCGAATCGCCTCATCGTACAAGCCCACCTCGAGCAGGGATTTCTTCCAGTAACAACCCGAGTAAGCCGTGTCGGCCCACATCGGCTGTCCGGTGCTGAACCGGTAACGAGAATTCCCCGACCCGAATTCTGAAAAGAGTACCTTGGCCGCCGCCCTTGCGAACAAGGTGTCGGAACCCGGAACCCCATCGAAGCCTCCTCCCACATTCGCGGCTCCGGAACGAACCAAATGGTGAACGCATTCGGAGATATAGTTGACGGGATATTCCGAATGCGCGTCCACCTTCATGATGATTTCGCCGTGAGCCGCCCTGATTCCGATGTTCAATCCCAGGGGGAGAAACCGGCCTTCATTGCGCAGCACCTTGATCCGAGAACAGCGGCTGGCGTACTGGCGCAGGATCTCTTGCGTTCCGTCGTCGCTGTCACCATCCACCACGAGAATCTCCACGCGATCCGCCGGATAGTCGTTCTCGACCACGGAATCGAGGCAGCGCGCGATCCACCTTGCTTCATTGCGGCACACAACCACCATCGAAACCAGGTGCGGCTCACGCGTTTCAATATTCATGTCGGTCATTTGAACTCCACTGCAGGGCATGATCGAGGGTCAAACTGCTTTTTCAATGGGCGCTTTGTTCGTGGGTTGCCGGCGCTGTCAGGGTGCGAATTCTAACGGCACGCGGCCAAATCCAGGCGGCCGGCAACGCGACGAACAGGATCAAGACACCGCTTGCGAAAGACGCGGCAATCTTCATGGAGCAGTTCAGATTGCGCGCACGTCCGGCTATCGCCAATCGGCCGAGAACTTGTGAATCGCCTCTTGAAGTTGCGGAGAGTTTCGCGATGGTGGTTTGAAAACCGCCATGTGCTCATAGGTGCAAACCAACTGAGCATGCTGCTCAATCGACTGGTAGTGAGGACGCCCGACATAATCGTCCACCGCGATTCTACTTTCGGGTGAATCGATCAAGTGCGCGCAACTGATCAGCGCGGCAGCCACCCTGAAGCGTCCGTCGATCATTACCAGGTCAGGCAAGGCGCCGGGTTCGAGATGACGCCAGGGAAGCGAAACATAGGAGGTCCATTTCTCCAGCCTGAGATCGGTTGGAGTCTTGAATAAGGGCGCTCCATATTGCGGACCGATCGGCCCTATGTCGGCATACAGCAAATGCTGTCCACGTGAGAGCGTCCCGATCTTCTTGTGAACGGCCTTCAGATAAAAGCGGTCGGTTTCGACCGAGATAAATGGCTTCTCCATGCGCGCGGCTCGTATCGTGCTGCCGCCGCTTCCATATTCCAAATAGAAGCGGCAATTTTCGAGCATCCGCTCGAACGCCGCATTCGAACCGTCTCCCACGCAGGGTTTGTCGCCAATCGAGAATCCCCATACCCTCTGTCTTCCAACCAAACGGGCTAGCTTGATGCCGTTCAGCGCAAAGCGTGGCATCGCACTCCGGGCAATGCCCCTTACGGAATTCGAGATTTCCATCCCCTGCCTTCATCGGGATTCCCATCCCGTTTCTGAAAAGAGAATTTGTCGCTGGCCCTAGCTATTTGATCCCGACGAGGATGGCATTCTTTGTGGTCAGCAGGCAGTCGTCCTCGACCAAGCGCATTCTATAAGCCCTCTTCACCTCGGGAGGAGCGTCGCGATGCATGGCGACAATAAGTTCCTGCTTCTCCTGCGGCAGTCCGGAGTTGACCAGCCAGTTTCTCACGCTGAAGTTGTGCATCACATGGATTCGGGTGCGCACATCTCGGAAGCCGTTGCGCAAGAGGGACTGGCGAAGGCCGGTCTCGGTGAAGGTGAGGCGGTCTTCTTTGTGCCGGAACATCTCGGTGAACCAGTCGACAACCGCCGGATTCTCGCTGGGCGGGATGCCCTCCGCGACTACGATCCGCCCGGTTGCGTTGAGCAGGTCGTAGCATCGCAACAAGGCACGATCCAGGTTATCGATGATGTGATGAAACACCATGCGCGCAAATACGCGGTCAAAAACGCCCTCCGCAAAAAAGGAATTTCCGATATCCCACTTTAGTGCCGATATTCCGGTCCAGTTTCCGTGAGACAACATGGCATCTGAGATGTCCACCGCGACCACATGATTGACGTACTTGCGAATCTCCTTCGCCACCGTACCGGTTCCAGTGCCGACATCAAGAACCTTGTGCCCCGGTTTGAGGGCCCCCATGCGGATGATTTCGTCCAGATAGCTGGCATCCTTGGTCCAGAAAAGACGGTCGTAATTCGCAGCTCGGATATCCCAGAACCGCTCCGGATCCACCGCTGGTTCGTTCTCTGTGGCGCCATTGCCGATGTGGATATCCTCGCGGGCGGTGGCAGATGCGTGTTTTCGCGCCGATGATGGAATGTGTAATGTCTCTTGGGTGCTCATCAGTTCTTAGTCTCCTGGTACTACAGTTGCAGATGGGTTTTTGCGGAGGGAGCAGGGTCTGCTACACGGCTTGCGCAGCGATCGTCGAGGGTTCATTGGCTGCCGGCAAGCCTTTTCCGTCGTTGGCCCCGTGGCCGGCGGCTATCTTGGCGGCTCGCAGGCAAGCGGACCAAAACCATACGATCCAGAGCACCAGATAAATGACGAGAGTGACCCGGCTGAACGGACGCATGAGCCCTTCAAAAATTGCCATTGCGATCAGGATCGGCAGCAGCGCAAGCATGGTCACTACGGAGAAGCTAAATCGAACCAGTCGCCCCACGACTCCCGCATCCGCTTTGGTATCGAAGGCGATGCCGTCCCAGACGAATTGATTTCGGACCGACACGATGAAATGTCCCGATAGCAGGCCAATCAGGAGAAACGCCGGCGACCCGGCCGCGACGCCGAGCGCCACGATAAGGCCTTCGCGCAGAAAGTCGGTGCCGACTCCATCGAGTATCCTGCCTAACGGGCTGGATATGCCGCGAGCTCGGGCCAGGGGCCCGTCGCAAAAATCGAGAAAAATGGCCCCGTAGCAGCATGCCAGCATCACGATTCCGGCCCATCGCGGGAGCGCGGCGCTCCAGAACACGCCCGCCACGGCGATAACTCCCAGAAGCACCGCCAGGACGGAGACAGCGTTGGCCGAAATGCGCAGGCGGAACAGAACATAGGCAACCCGGATGCCGAGCCAGCGCGCGGTGCGCCACAGCCACCCCTTCTCGAATTCGGCCGCCGCACGCTGAGGAGAATGGGCAACAGCCTTAAACTCCTGCCATTTCATCGCATCCTTCATTGCTCTCCTTACTCCCGTGTCGGGTTCGGGACAGATCTCAACTGCTTCCGGATCACTCGATGCGTGCCGTCCCTCGCGCCGCGAAGACACTTCGGCAGCGCCGGCCAGAGCAAGAACACGCTCATGCCAATTTCGGTTTGTCCCGACACCGGGTTCGAACAGCACATGAGGAAGAACAATACCCACATGGCTTTAGCGGTCCTGCCGTATGCGGTTCCTTTTCTCTCCGATGCTGCGCGAAAGGCAAGAAGGAACAAAACAGGCAGGTATAAACCTGCGCCGATCAGTCCGTAGCGCGCGAGATTGTCGAACAAATCGGAGTGGGCGCCAATCCCGCGCTCCAATCCAACGTCGAGGCCGGCAATGCTGTAGTAGGCCCCCACGCCCACAATCGGATGGTCGAGAAATGTATTGATCGAGACCCGATACAGCCTTAATCGGTCGGGCGCGATAGAGCCGCCTGCTTGCGCCCCTGGGAGGACGGAAGCGAGCGCCCGCGCCTTGACTGACAGCACCTCACTCTTGACATTTCTTGCCACAATCAGCATCAGGTCAGCGCCAAATACCAGAAAAAGAACTGCGGCGGCGACTGCCAGCAGAGTTACGGCGAATTTTAGGGGCAGGCGCTTGATGTGATGAAACACTGCGATGAAAGTTCCCGCGATCAAGATGTAGATCGACATGGCAAAGGTAGCCAGGTACAGGTAGTAAGCGAAGATGCATGCGCTAGCAGCCATCGAGACTCGGAGCCATTTTGACCGGCCGGTACCGGCGGCAATGGCGACCATCAGCGGCGCCAGCATAGCGACCCATAAGTGAACCGGAAGTCACCGACCCCGCTGCGGCCAAGGTACGCGTACGCAGGCGATATCACCCAGTTTGTGCTGACCAGCCTGGCCGCCAGAGGATTGACCCACAATACCTTTATTGACATGATGGATCCGGCCATGAAACTGATGATTCCCACCGTGGTCAGCAGGGTCAGGATGGCGTGGTCCTTGCGGTAGTAGTCATACACGAAGGCGGGAGCAAGGAAGAGGACAAATCCTCCGATGAAGCGATCATCCAGTCCGACGCGCATGGCCTCGCAAAATGCATAGGCCAGCCAAAGAGGAACCAGGTAAAGGCAGCGGGGCAGTTGCAAAGGCCAACGCGGCCGCAGAATCACTGCAAAGAACGTCCAGACGGCGAACACGGTTACGGTCAGCCAGACGTTCAGAAATTGCCTGGCAACCGGTACGATCATCAGGGCAATGGCGACTCGCGGGAAGGATGCTGGCCAAGCGATAGAAAAAACTCCAGCAGGCTTTGCGCCGCTCGGAAGCGATGTCGCACCGGGCGTCGGAAATCCGCGCGGGGCGGAAGGGCAAGCAGTGCTCAGTCTCCATAGCGTGTGTCCGAGACGGAGACTCGAGATCGCCCGCGGCCCGTGCGAGATGACGCCAGGCCTCGCGACGCGCGCACGCGCAAGCCGGGGTTTTATTGCCCGACCGCCGCTAAAGCGGATGGAGCGCAGACCGTGCTGCCGATCGCGCCGCGAAGATCGGCTTCCAAGAGATCGGTAACGACTTTCGAGTCGTGCTTCTGGTGCGCAAGTTGGAGAGCATTCAAGGCATATTGCCGGCGCAAATCCGCGCTGGAGATCAGAGTTTCGAGGTTTTCGCGAAGCGCTTCCATGTCGGTAACGACCATTCCCGCCTCGTGATCCTGGATGTAGCGGATCGATCCCACTTCAAGCGGCCCGGCGACGAAGATGCATCTGCCGCTGGCCAGATACTCCGGAATCTTGGTGGAAAGAGACAGCCGAGTGAGCTTGCGGTTCACCTTATCCATGGATTCGACATGAACAAGGATGTCGGATTTTGCAGTGACCTTTCTGACTTCCGCCGCATTAAGCCCCCCCATAAACTCCATTGCCCCAGGGATACTTAGCCGCTTCACCATGCCACTGTCGAGGCGCAAGATTGAGTAAATTCGTAGGATGGCTCGCTGCTGTCGTGCGTTGATTTCGGCGAGCGCTGCGCCAATCCTCTCGAGCGTTGTCCAGCGGCCGAGAGAGACTTTGCCGATATATGACAGCTCGATGGGAGTGCCCGCGTCCAATGCCGGCTCCGGTGCTATGGGGCCGCATGCCGTGGCCAGGGTCGTGTATTCGACGTCGAATATCCGCCTGTACTCTTCGCCCATTTGATCGCAGGCCGAGAAAAGTCTTGCGGCGGAGCCAATAACGTGGCGCATGGCGCGGCGAACGAGCGCCTTATGCAGCCAAAAAAGCGGAGAGAGTGAAAAGCGCGAGACGCTGTACCAGTCATCGCCCATGAACACGACGAGAGGAACGGCGCATCTCGTGGCAACGTACGCTGCGATGTCGTAGGAGTACATGTACTCGCCCCCGACAAGGAAGACAACCTCCGGCGAAAAATCATCTAGCCAAGCATTCAACTCGCCGGTTCGCCAGCGAGCCGCCCGCCATATCGCATCCCGCAGAAGCATCATGCTCGGGTGCTTCTTGCGGCCGAACTCGTACACGCGCTCCTGCAAGCGCGAGGGGCCAGAACCGCCCTCCACGCTGGCGCCGGCAATATCAACATTGCTCACCACCTGACCGCAGGGCCGCCGGTACAGAACGCTCCTCAATGCGTCGAAATCAGTAATTCGATAGTACCTCCGACACCTGTGGCTCATCGGACCGCTCGGCAGTTCGGCGTGAAAATAGAGTTCAGCAAGCGCATCCGGATGCCAGCGCTTGAAGTACGAGGCCAATGAATTGCCGCTCGCGCCCTTATCGTTGAATGGGCGGTTGCTAACGATCAGCACTCTCGGATTGACGGTATTCGACATGGAATTTCCCCGCAAGGCGTAACCATATGTTACGAGCAAAAAGGCACACGAGAAGTTCTGCTATAGAAGAAACGAAATCAGGCGACCAGAAACCGAGAAGACTGACAAGGGCCGCGTTAAGATTTCTTCAGGACATAGGTTACTTGCCCAACTAGCGCGGGGAATAATCTAGCAACTAGAAAATATAAAGAACCCATATACTTCGACAGAAATCGACCGATCGGAGGAAGCAAAGCTCCACGGCATGTCCTGACTGGTCTTGTTAAGCTCCCCACACCAAATAGCTTCCTCACTTCCCTGCAATCAATCCCTTTGTAGTTGTACGGGTTGGAGAAAGGATTCGAAATGCGCCAGTCTATCAATAAGATATAGCCGCCGGGGCGGCAGACACGGATCATTTCAGCCGCGATTTTACGACGCACTGTATCTTCCGCAACCGACATAAGGAGAGTGCTTTCTATGACGATATCGAAGGAACCGTCGAGAAACTGTAGCTCGGCAGCATCGCCATTTGTGAATCCAATATTTGGAAATAGCGCCTTGGCTTGATCGATGCATTCGTTCTGAAGATCTATTCCCTGAAGATTCGCTGGCCTGAAGCCTAGACGTAAGAGTCTTTCCAAGCTTGCGCCCGTGCCACATCCGACGTCCAGGACTTTTGCGCTGTCGCAATCCACATCTAGCCAATAAAACGCCCGGATGACGGATACATCTAAGGCGAGTGTTTGGAACAGTACACCCTTATTCGTCCGCAGATCCTGTCGGTTTTTGCCGCGGGCTCTACTGTAACGTTCAAACCACTCGGCATTCCTCTCGTAACTCAACATGAAGAACCTATTCCTTTCCAAATGTGAAAAAAAGATAGGAGCGATTCCTGGTACTTGCCAAGGGTCTACCTCGCAAATCGGAAGCAACCGAGCGATTCCTGGGATGGCCTCATGGCGCCGAGACTGTGACGTCCCGCAGGAAGGCAAATGTCTCCTCGGCGCAGCCTGGACCATGTGTACTCGCGGGCATAGCGCATGGCACGTTCCGCATACTGGCGCCGTATCGCACCGCCGGCACAAAGGCGAGCGATCGCGGAGGCGATCTCCGTCGCGTCTTCGGGGTTGAAGTACTCGCCCGCATCACGAAGCAGATCGGGTAGGCCCGACCGGTTCGAACAGGCCACCGGGAGCCCCGATGCCATGGCTTCGAGCAACGTAATGCCAAACGCTTCACAGGAAGAAGCGAATACGAATAGGTCGGCCTTGCGGAGCAATGCAGGCAAGGCATCGTGGCTGATATTGCCCAGCAAGTGGGTAAATGCGCCCGCTTGCTCCTGCTCCACAACCCGCAGAAGCTCTCTCCTGCCCAGCGGATCTTCATCGGCATTTCCGGCCAGCCAAAGCTGGTAATCCCGGCCCGTGGACTCGCGCAACTGCTTCACCGCTTTCACTACGTTCCACTGGTACTTGTACAGGTACACGGTCGACACATAGAGAATGTTGCGCGGCGCCTGATCGATGGTTGGCACCGGACCGTCAGCGAGGAAAGCGGCTTCCACGCCGTTGGCAATGACGGTATGCTGCCTGATGCCGGGAAGCTCGCGTACCGCGAGTTCCTGCGAATACTGCGAGGTAAAGATGACTCCTGCGGTTTTGGGATAGAGCGCACGAAGCTTGCGGTTCAATCTCCGCATGAATCTCCACCAAAGCCTGGAATAGCGGTATTTGTGGAACTCCTTTTGATCGAAATACAGAATGTTATGGCATGCCGCCACCACCGGTACGCCGGCGGGAAGCGAGCGTGGGCTGCCCGACGCGCAGAACAGGACGTCCGGACGCAGCCGGCGCATAAATCTGGCGAGGTGCATCTGCTCCCACAGTTGCGCCGAAATGGCCTTCTCCAGAGTGGGCACGGTGATCACGCGGACGGACGAGTTCAGTTCCCCGAGTTCCCGGGCAAGCGTGGGGCTGCACACCAGAGTGATGCGCACGCCGGAGGCTTCTGCGGGGATGGCGAGCACCCCCTTGAGATAACAGATCAAACCGCCGCTGCCGCCGCGGCCCCCGTACCAGACCGCGTGGATCGGATCGGACGGCGGTCCCGGGCTCAAATTCCGTATTTCCCCGAGCGCGTCACGCGCTTCGCATTCACGGGTGGGCATAAGATCTCCAGAACACTCCTCTGGTCCTGGCAATGAACTCCGCGCGCAAATCCGGTACGGAGCAACCCGCCGCCAGCACACCCATACCGCAGACCAGGCCTATCATGCCCATCGTGAGCAGGCGCGACGAAGGCACGGGCAACAGCAGGCGAGCCAGCAGAATTACAGGCAGCGTGGCCAGCAGGGGGCGAAGCAGACCGCCGAGTAGCCAGTTGCGGAGTTCACCGGGCAGGAAGCGACGGTGCAGCAAGTACATGAACGGCGCCATGGTGCAAAACATTACGATCAGCCACGAAAGCCCCGCACCCGCAATGCCGAATCTGAGCACCAGAAGAAATAACAAGGGCACAAGCAGGAGCAGCGAGGCAATGTTGACATACAGGTTCAACTTGACGTAGCCATGAGCCAAAGCGAGATAACACGGAACAGCCTGAAGGGCCTGCAGCAGTTGGCCGCCGAGCAGCATGGAGGCCGGCAATGCACCCCGCTGCGCGGCCACGGCCGAACCTGTCCAGGCGCGGATGAAGTCGCCCGCATACAGCGCCAGGGTCATCGCGACGGGAATGGTGGCGGCGGCGACCAGTGCACAGGTGCGATGGTAGAGGCGCCGAACCCCGTTTGAGTTCTGGCTGGCAACCAGCGCCGTGAGACGTGGGAAAACCGCCAGGGCGATGGGGCTGGCCAACATCAGCGGCGCCGAGGCCAAAGCGCCGGCAAGGGTGTAGTATCCCAGCATCTCCAGGGGGAGCATCTTGCTGACCGTCAGTTTGTCGGCCTGCGTCAGGAGCGCGGAAACGGCGGCCATACCCGCCATGCCCAGTGCATACCGCCAAGTGCTCTGGAACGCCTGCCAGCGGAAATGCGGTCGCGATTGGTCGGCGCGGGCCGGCAGGGAGCGCCACAGACCGAAACGGGCGGCAGCGCAATAGATGACGTTCGAGACCAGTTGCCAAAGGGCGAACGCGAAGATGGTTGGAGAAACAAGCCACAGTACCAGAACCGCGCCCAGGCCCCTGCATATCGAAGTGGCAATCGTGATGGTATTGGAACGAACCTGTTTCTCCAACCCCATCAGCCCTCCGATATACAGTGCGGAGGGCAACTGCAGTGCGATGGCAACCCCCATCAAGCGGATCGCCGTCGCCATTTCGTGCGGCAGCAGAGCCCGGGAGCGAAGCCAGTGGGTGGCGATGGCCGGAGCCAGGGCCCAGATGGCAACCGCCAGGGCGGAAGAGATGCAGATATAGGCCGATTCGTAGCTGCGCAGCAGATCGCCCATTTCGGCGGCTGCGTCTTTCTGCACGGAAAGCCGCGCCATCTCCCGGTTCAGGGTAGCCGTGAATCCCATGTCCGCGAAGGCCAGCACGGCCAGCAACGTCGAATAGAATCCGACAATTCCGTAGGCTTCGATCCCCAGGAAGCGGAGATAAAGCGGAACGAACAGATAGACCGAGATCACGCCCCAGGCGCGGGCGATCATATTCGCGAGAATATTTCGTCTTATCATTTAGAACCGGATCGGCCCCGGCATCGAACCTTCATCGCCGCCTAACTGCCGGGCGCATACTCGTGCCACACATTCCTGTGCACGTAGTCCACGTAGCTGACGATAATGCGCAGAATCTTTTGCGAGACATTGGGAACCGTGTATTCGAGCACTGTGCGCAGCTGGGCATCGGACTGATCGGCGAGAATCCTCAGCCCCTCGCCAACCCGCGTCGCATTGAAGCCGGTCATCATTACGGCGGCTTCCTCCATGCCCTCCGGGCGCTCGTGCATCTCGCGAAGATTCAGCGCCGGAAATCCGAGAATGGAAGATTCCTCGGTGATGGTCCCGCTATCGGAAAGCGTGGCTTTGGCGTTCATCTCCAGCTGCACAAAATCGAAAAGACCCACCGGCTCCCGCAGCTGCACATGATGGCTCAGCAGCGGACCGAGTTCGTTCAGCCGCTTCCTGGTTCTGGGGTGCGTGGAGACAACCAGGGGAAGTTCGTACTCGGCGGCCAGCGAGTTGAGCAGGGCCACGAACCGTTCCAACGCGCGCGGCTGGTCCACGTTCTCCTCACGATGGCAGCTCACGACAAAGTACCTTCCGCTCTCCAGGCCGAAACGTTCGAGAACAGGCGACGAGCGGATTTTAGGCAGGTAATGGTGAAGTACTTCATACATGGGACTCCCGGTCTTGATGATGCGGTCCGGCGCCAGGCCTTCACGCAGCAGGTATTCCCGGGATATGGAGCTATAGGGCATATTGATGTCGCTGGTGTGGTCCACAATCCGCCGGTTGATCTCCTCGGGCGAGCGGTCGTCGAAGCAGCGATTTCCGGCCTCCATGTGGAATACGGGAATCCTCCTTCGCTTGGCGGGAAGTGCGGCCAAGCTGCTGTTGGTGTCCCCCAGGATCAGGACTGCGTCGGGCCGGATCTCGGCGAACAGGCTGTCTGATTTCGCAATCACCAGCCCGATGGTTTCCGCCGCAGTCTTCCCGGCCGCCTCAAGGAAATGGTCGGGCCGGCGAACTTCCAGCTCCTCGAAGAAGAGCTGGTTCAACTCGTAATCGTAATTCTGGCCGGTATGGACAATGATGTGTTCCGTGTATCGATCCAAAACGGCCATCACCCGCGACATCTTGATGATCTCCGGCCGGGTGCCGAGAATGCTCACAACTTTCATAGTGTCTCCAGGGTGCTGCAGAGATTGCTTTCTCTCAACTTCCGGCTGCCACGCGGTCATCGAGCGCCAACCGCCCTTCGCCCACGGGAAGATAATAAGTATCCGGACGGTCGGGGTTGAAGATTTCGCTCGACCAGAACAAAGTCACCATTTCGCCCCGGCCGACATTGCGGATGGAGTGAGTAAACCCGGGCGGAATATCGATCACCTGGTACCTGCTGCCCTCTACCGCATACTCGTCCACAGAGCCGCCCTCAATGGGCTGCATCCTGATCAACCCCTTGCCTTCGACGACCAGAAACTTTTCCGCCTTGGTGTGGTGATAATGGTTGCCACGGGTCACGCCCGGGACCGTTCGTGACACGAATATCTGCCCGCAATGCTCGGCCTTAATGAATTCCGCCAGACTGCCGCGCGCGTCGGTCTTGACTTCCAGATTTCGCTGCCGGGCGTTGCTCGGAACGTAGGACAGATAGGTTGCATAAAGAGCGCGGCAGAAGGGATCCGCGAAATCCGGCAGCCTCAGGTTTGCGCCCATCTCGTGAAACGCCTGAATCCGGCCGGCGAGATCGTCCAGCCGCAGTCGGGTGCAGGCGATCTGCCGCGGCTCGGGAGCGTCGTTGTCCAATTCATTGAGAAACGCGGCGACGATGTCGTCCACGTAGTTGAGCTCCACCTCATGGGCGGGATCGGAGATGGTGATAGGCAATTCACGGGCGATGTGATGGCAAAACGTCGCCGTCACCGAGTTCGAGTTTGGCGGGCACCACTTGCCGAACAGGCCCTTGAGGCGGAAGATCCTGACCCTGGCTCCGCTAGCGGCCGCAAACTCCCGCAGCGCATCTTCCGCTTGCCGTTTGCTGGTTCCGTAGGGATTGCGCAGGTCTGCCTGCACCGAAGACTCAAACACGATCTTCGCGGCGCTGCCTGCGCGCCGCAATATATCGCACAGCCGCCTGGTCAGCCCGGCATTCACCCGCTCAAACTCGGCCGGGATCTTGGACCGGTAGAGGCCGCCTATATGAAATACCACATCCGCGACGGCCAGTTGCCGTTCGAGCTCGGCCGGAAAAGTCTCCCCATCGGCGGCAAACGTATCGCAATCCCGCCGCTCGCCGAGATGCGCCAGCAGGTTGCGGCCGAGAAAGCAGCGGCTGTCGGTGACAAGAACCCTGATCACGCCGGCAGCATCCTTCCGCTCAACGCTTCTTGCACGCAGGCCAGATTCTGGAGCGTCGCTTTCATCTCCTCCAGGTTGAGGCGCGCGGAGTTGTGGGAGTGATAGTCCTCGGCCTCCGATATCTCGTGCTTGCCTTCGCTGAAGTAGGATGAGTAATTCAAATCGCGCGCATCGGCGCATATCCGGTAGTAGTCTCCAAGATCCTCGGCACGCGCGATTTCCTCGCGGTTCATCAGGGTCTCGTACAGTTTTTCGCCGTGGCGCGTACCGATGACCCGATAGCTCTTCTCAGCATCGAAGATCTGCTCGAGCGCTTTGGCCAAGGTACCGATTGTGGCCGATGGAGCCTTGCGCACAAAGATGTCCCCCGCCCTGCCATGCTCGAATGCGTAGAGCACCAACTCTACTGCGCCCTCAATGGTCATCATGAATCGGGTCATCTCAGGGTCGGTTACGGTAAGGGGCTCCCCGGATTGGATCTGGCTCAGAAACAGCGGTATCACCGATCCCCGCGAGCCCATCACGTTTCCGTAACGGGTGCCGCAAAACACGGTCGGAGAGTCCTGGTACATGCGGGCCTTGGCCGCCATGCACTTCTCCATCAGCGCCTTCGACATGCCCATGGCGTTCACTGGATACACGGCCTTGTCGGTGCTCAAAACGATGACCTTGCTCACCCCTGATGCGATGGCTGCGTTCATCACATTCTCGGCACCCAGGGTGTTGGTCTGGACGGCCTCTATCGGGAAGAACTCGCAGGAAGGGACTTGCTTCAGTGCTGCCGCATGAAAGACCAAGTCCACTCCACGCATGGCCTCGAGGACGCCGCCGTAGTTGCGCACGTCGCCCAGGTAGAACTTGATGGCGCCGTTCTTCAGCCGCCGCCGCATGTCGTCCTGCTTCTTCTCGTCGCGGCTGAAGATGCGTATCTCGCCGAAGCCTGCGTGGGTCGCCATTTCAACCACCGCGTTTCCGAAGGTGCCGGTACCGCCGGTGATGAGGAGGCATTTATCTGCAAAAGTGCGTGAGTTCATTGAGTCCCTCAGGCTGGTCCTCTGCCACCGGGCCGGGATGCTGGCCCAGGAGCGATTTGACGGTGGTGGCGGAGAGCAGCGAAACATCCTCCGCCAGATGTTGAATCGTTCCCCGCGATCGATCAACCGCGGACTAGATCGGCCTCCGCAGTGCACACTGCAGATTCTGAATTGCAGTGAAGGTTTCCGGGTCCGTTTGCGCCACACCTCGCCACCACAATGCCCAGGTAAGAAAACAGGAGACCAGAAAACCTCCTATCGCGGATAGGAGCAGGATCTGCAGGCGATGCGGAGACGATTTCCGCTCCGGTTCGATCGCCGGCTCGACGACCTGGATGACGGCCGCCTCCTTGGCTTCATCCAGCTTGGCGGCGTCGTATTGCTTCATCAGCATGTCGTATAGCGCCTGCTGGTATTGCAGTTCGTGTGCGGCGCGCAGATAATCCAATCCTGCAGCAGGGACGTTGCCAAGCCCCAGACCGGCGATTCCTGGCACGTGATTGCGCTGCTCCAGGCTCGTTTCCTCGGCTTCGAGAGAACTGAGTTCTCTTTCTGCCAATTGCAGATCGGGATTTTGCTCCGTTGAATAAGAGCGCAGCGCCTGCACGTCCACCTGTTTAGCTGCGACCTGCGCGCGAAGCACGGAAAGGCTCTCAATCATCGCCTTGGCCTGCGCGTCCAGCTGCACTAAACCCTTCTGCTGTTGAACCTGCTGGAATTGAAGTTCGGCCGCAACCAGATCCTCCTTGGCCTGCTTCAATTGCTCCTCGTAGAAAAGCCGCCGCCTGGAAGCCTCTGTGACCGAAATGGTCTTGCTCAGGGTGCGCAGCTGTTCGATGTACGCGTTGGCCATGTCGGCCGCGCGCTTCTTGTCCTTGTCCGTAACGGAGATAGAAATAAGAGTGCTCATCTCCGATACGATCTCCGTACTGTCCGCGAGTTCCTTGCGGGTGTCAGTCCGGTTTTTCTTGCCATAAACCTGCATTAGGTTGAAGCGATCGATGAGGTCATCCGCAATCGGCCTGGACTGCATAAGAGCCACATAGATTGAATTGGGATCGCGCAGATTCAGTCCACCCGACATGGCGTCGCCCATCAATCCCAGCCCCGGCACGCTGTTCAAAATGGCGGTAGTGGACTGGGTCTGCCGCGGCGGCATAATCTTGGTAACCGCCGTATACCGGACCGGCAACAGCAGGCTCAAGAGCAGGCCCCCCAGCATGGCCGCACCGGTCACGCTCAGAATCATTCGCTTGCGGCTGGCGAGTTGGGTAAGAACATTGATCACCAGGCCGGCGACGCCAAACATCGTGGCATGGTCTGCCCCCGAGGTCGCCGGCTGCGTCATAGCTTCGAATTCGTCAGTAAGTAAATTCTGTTCGCTCATCTTCTGCACATCGACTAATGGATCAGGGTGAGTAGGTCGCTACTCGTGGCGGTTTGCGAGAGGAGGGATCGCTTCAACAAATCGGCGCTTTTGTCTGATGACTTATATGAGCTCGATCAAGAACGGCTATGCGCGGGTCGTGGTCCCTGGCTTCCACAACGCGTCTTAGTAAGTCAGCGCTGGGGCTGTAGTCGAGAACCACTTCTTTGAGGGCAACCACCAGGCGCCCGGTATCGCGGGCCGCACAAAGGTCGCGAAGCTCATCCAGCCACCTGTGGATGTTCCCTTCCGGCACCCCGTTGCCTACAAAGATGCGCACTTTCTCATGCTCGGTTGGAATCGTATCTTCGAGCAGAGTACTGAGTTCTTCATAGAGCTTTTCGCCGGGCCGCATCCCGGTGAACTGGATTTTGATATCGTCCTCCGGCTTCAGGCCGGACAGCAGGATCAGATTCCTGGCCAGATCGACGATCTTGATCGGCTGGCCCATATCCAGAACACAGATCTGGCCTCCGGTTGCGATCGCCGATGCCTGCAAAACCAGCTGACACGCCTCGGGAATCGTCATGAAGAATCGCCGCATCTCTGGATGCGTCACGGTGACCGGTCCCCCTGCCGCTATTTGTTTCTTGAAGATCGGAATCACGCTGCCGTTCGAGCCCAGCACGTTGCCAAAACGCACCGCGACGTAGCGGGTTCGGCCGTTTTGCAGAGCCAGCAGGATGAGTTCAGCGATGCGCTTGGTGGTGCCCATGATGTTGGTCGGGCGCACAGCTTTGTCGGAGGAGATCAGGACAAAATCCTCCACACCGTATTTCATCGCGGAGATGGCCAGGTTGTATGTCCCGAGGACATTGTTTTCCACGGCCTCGAAGACGTGTGTCTCCATGAGGGGAACGTGCTTGTACGCCGCGGCATGATAAAGAATGGTGGGCCTGTATTGGCAAAGCACGTCGTCCAGGCGCGTACGGTTTTGCACGTTCCCGATCTCGGGGTAGAAGGGAACCTGTGGGAATCTCTGTTTCATTTCGCGATCGATCTCGAACAGTGGAGACTCGGCTATTTCAAATCCCACGATTCCGGCGGGTTGAAACCGCGCAATCTGCCGGCAAAGTTCGGATCCAATCGACCCAGCAGCTCCAGTCACGAGCACAACCTTACCCTTGAGCTCGTCGCGAATTCGGCTTACTTCAAGCCGCACCGGATTGCGGCCCAGGAGATCTTCGACTGCAACTTCGCGAATCTGGCCAACCAGGCCGCACTCTTCGACCACTTCTCCGAGGCCGGGGACAGTTTTATACTCCACTCCCGCGGCATGGCACAACTCCAATATTCTTGTCATCTCGACGCCCGTCGCCGAAGGAATGGCAATCAAGATGATCGATACATTGTGTTTTGTTACGAGGGCCCCGACTTCGTCCCCGCCGCCAAGTACTTCTATACCACTGATGAGTAAGCCCTCTTTGTCCCGGCCGTCGTCGAGAAATCCACAAATGTGATACGCCAATTTCGGATTATTCCGAATCTCTCTGAGCAGAGTAATGCCTGAGTCTCCGGCCCCGTAGATAAGCGCCCTCTTTTCCTGCGTATTCCCGTGCGTGCCGTGTGCGGCGTCGGCTACCATGCGAGCCACGACACGAAGTCCGGCCGTGCCGAGGAGAGAAAGAATGAGGTCGCTTAGAAAAATGGAACGTGGGAAACCCGCGGGAGCAATGTAAACAATGATCGCCCAGCTCAGAAGCGATCCGGCACAGTTCGCGATGACAATCCTGTAGACATCGGCAATCGCTACATACCGCAATCCCCAGCGATTCAAGTTCGAGGCTTGGAATATCACGCTTTTGACGACAATCCAGACTGGAAGCGCATAGACAAAGTAGCGCAGGCACGTCTGCGGAGGCGCCAAGTCGAACCGTAACAGGAACGCGGTTAATCCCGAGAGCGCAAAGATGCAGCCTTGTGCGGCCCACACGAAGAGCCAACGCACCGCGCTGCTCCTCAACATTCTTCTTACTCTGTTGCGCATTATTTGTTCCTCTTCATTTTTGTGATTCTGGATGAGGATGATTGGGCATGTGCTGCAAGAGCCGCCGGATGGCCATATCGTCTAGTGAGAAAATGAGTGCCGGATTCCGGCACTCGACGGCTCCCGCCTTGACCGAATGCGATCGGCAAATGCGTTGCAACTGTCGTTCGCAATCGTCGAAGAATCGATTAGGACGCCCTAATTCGAATGTCAGTAGGTCGTGCCGATCACGGCTCCCGTCATCGCGGTTTGAGATAGGGTCTGGGCCAGAGCCGGAAGTTGCTGCATGAAGTTGTTCGGCGACTTCAGCTTGGTGGGAACAATGATTGCGTCCCCGGGCAAAAGCACCGTGCTCTCAAAGTCGGTATGCCAGAACTCGCCGTGACTTTGCCTGCTGATGACGGTTCCATCCGCCCTGACCAGAAAGATGCGCCTCGTGTCCGCTTGCCTGGTGGGGCCGCCGGCGTCATTGAGGTATGCAGACAAATGCTTCCGGGGCTGATACCGGAAGGCATTTTCGTTGTAAACTGCACCAGCGACCTGAACCGTGCTGAGCTTGGGTGGAATATAGAAACTGTCTCCATCTTCGAGCGGGAAGTTCGGAATATCGGCGACTGTACTGGCGTTGGGCTGCATGTCGAGAACGATCCGGCCTGTCGGCGTAACGGCCGCCAGTTGGGCGATCGCGGCTTGCTGGGAATTGAGTGTCGTCTGTTGGTCAGCCGCGCTCGTAGTGGTCAGCGACGAGGCTGCCGCGTAGCGCGAGGTAAGTTCTCTCTGCATTTGTGCGATGGAGACCCGGAGCTGATCTTCCTCGGCCTGACGGGTCGAGACGCGCCTCAACTCCGAGGCGTAAAGATAGGAGTGTGGAGTGAGCCCGCCGGCGCGTTCGACCACATTGCGCAGGGTGTCTCCCGGTTCCACACGATAAACGCCTGGCGCATTCACTTCTCCGCTCACTCGTACAAATGTTGCGTGCTTGTCCGTCGGCAACGGCAGGTCGCTGCGTGAAAAAATCGTGATCACATCGCCTGGCTTCAAGAGCTGGTTATCGGCGGATGCGGGGTTAGCGATGGCATTGCCCAGGTTGAAGGGAACCAGGCGGGTGCTCAAATCCTGCTCGTCGAGGCGCTGGATGGAGGCATAGTCCCAGTTGATCTCCGCCGTGTTCTGAACCAGGTCGGTCATGATATCGATCGGTACACGCACCGGCGCACGGTTTTGCTGGTTAGGATCGCTTCCTACAGGCGCGTTGCCGCCCGTTCCGTATCCTGGGTCCGTAGCGCAGGCATCGCGCGCATTACCTGCCGCGTCGTATTCCTGATTCGGAGTTTCTGCCTCGCGCGGACCGCCCTCTGTTCCGTTTTCCTGGTCCGGAAAGCCTTGATCGCGCCGATTTCCGCTCGTCCCGTAGGCCCCGTTTGGAATGCCTGCACCACGCTGATTGCAACGAACTCCGTTTTCCTCGCTCCAACTGCTGCCAACGGGCGCGCTCTCTGTCAAATGGCCTTCCTGGTACCAATAACTGCGAGTAATCAGAAAATCGCGTGACGGAATCAGATCCGTGACCCGCATCCCTTCGTGCCATGGGAAATGGCCCGGCTGAGAGACATTGCCGCGCAGTATCACGGCATTGTCAAACCGCGGCGAGATGGGAAATATCCGCAGCATGTCGCCATCCTTGAGCGTGCGCTCGAGTCCCGCTGCATCCAGAGGAAAGTCATCGACCCCTCTTCTCCTGTGATTCTCAATCTTTTCGAGAAGCACGCGATCGACCTCTGCCAGGTTGGTGAGGCCGCCAGCGTCGCTCAACGCGGCGGCAATCGTAGTTTCGCCCTTTAGTTCGTAGATCCCGGGCTCGTTGACGCTTCCTATGATCGCAACTTGCGGACCGGCGGGAGGAATATAGATTACGTCCCCCGCGAGCAACTGCATGTCGCGTGATTTGTCGCCCCTGCGCACGAGGTCATAAATGTCGAAGTCGACGAGGATGCGATTGTCACGGCGTAGCTGAATGTGCCGCATCGAACCTGTGGCGGAGGGTCCACCGGAGGCAAACAGCGCGTTGACCAGCGTGCTGAGAGAGCTGACAGTATACGTTCCGGGTTGCCTTGCGCTTCCCAGAACGAAGATCTGAATGGAGCGAAGCTGGCCCATCGTGACATTCAGCTCGAAATCTTTGTAGAGATTGGCAACGGCCGTGTGGAGATAGCTTTCCAGCTGCTCGTAACGCAGCCCGGCCACGCTCAAGATCCCTACCTTGGAAAGAAAGATCTGGCCGTTCCGGTCCACAGTAACGCTGGTGTCAAGGTCGATCTTTCCCCATGCCCTTATCAGAAGCTGATCTCCCGGACCAATCACGTAACTGGCGGGCACAGGAATCCGATCCGTGGGAGCAAAGGTCGTGGGGACCTCATCGAATAACTGCCTGCCATACACGTGGAGCGTGCGCCTGGCGGCATCTTCGGCGAACATCTCGAATTCGGATCGAGTGGTGATCGGACCAATTACCCGGGTGGACGGCGTCGTGCTCGGCGCTTGGGCACCTTCAGTTCGACCTGGAGCTAGCCGAGGCGTGAAGGTCGTCCCGTTTCGAGCGGGATATCCGTTCAGCCCGGTGACGGGAGCCTGGGTGGTCTCGGGCGAGCATTGCACGGCTTGCTCTTGAGAGACCGACCCAGGGCCGGCAGGACAAGTGACCGTTTGAGCCGGAGCCGCGCTGTAGTCGGTCTGGCCGGCGCAAAAAGAGCCGGACGATACAAGGAAAATCAGTGCAAACAAGATCAGGAGTTTATTTGTCATGGTGTAGGAGACTTTTTGAGACAAGAGTTTTTGCTTAGTTTGCGGGTCAGTTCTGCGCCGGAATTTCAAAACCCAATCTTGCGTTCCGGAAACCAAGTCAGTTGTATGGTTGTTGCGGTCACAGTGTGCTGGCCGGGAAGATAGATCGGGGCTTTCCAGTGCTCAAGAGCAAAGTCGCCTCTGATTTCAAAGTCTCTGCCAATGCGCTTGACCGCTTGAAAGTTGATGTCGTTCAGTGTGGTGCCGCCAGGGATAAAATACGTGGTGGCCTTCTGACTGCGGAAGCCGGCCTGGAGCCATTCGTTGCCGCTCAGGTGCCAGGTGATCCAGGCCTGGCCGCCTTTGTCCTCGCGCCCGATCCAGTCTCCGAAAAGCTGACCCTGGTTCGTGTAGCCCTGCCTCTCCAGACCCTCCCAGTACATGAAGTGCCCGTACTGGATGGCGGAGTTTGAATTGGAAGGGTCCGTAGAGGCTGATTCGATTCGCAGGTCCAGCCTGGGAGCGCCGGGTAAATGCGAGAGATAGAGTCCCGGTCTCCAGGAGGCGCGCCGCGGTGCATCGATGGGAGATACGTCGTCGTGCAATTCGGAGTCGCTGTAGAGCGTAAGCCAGTTGCGCACGAAAGGAAGCCGGTAGGAAAAGTCGAACGACGCAAAACGCGCGCCGGGATCATCAGGGCCGTTCTTTACCGCGGTGGCGGGAGAGTAGGTGCTGAAGAAACTCCTAAGAAAAGTGTGAAGTGTAACTGGCGAGTGGCCTTCACCACCCCACATGACGGTCCGCTCGAAGCCGAACTCGAGGTTTCTCGTCGGCCGGAAGTTGATTTTCTCAACATGCACCCAGGGGTTGCCGGGGCTGATGACGTTAGCCTGAACCGCGGGGTTGTTGGCGTAAAGCGGATTCGGCATCAACGTGTGACCGCGCAGCGCGCCCACCAGGAACTCATAGCGGAAGGGCCCGGTAAACCTCGATAGGAATGGAACGTACAACGGCTCGATGCGGTTGATGTGAAACGCATAGATGTTTTCGGCATTGTTCGAATAGGCCATGCTGGCGCCCTGAGCTGGCCCGAGCCACTCGTCCTGTTTACCGAACGAGAAGACGTGATTCAGAAATCGATACGAAATGTATGCCTCAAGAAAGCGTCCCTGGACGGCTGTGCCGATCGGCCCCAAAGGAATGGTGGCTTGATTGCCGTAGGCCAGGCCCGTGATGGGATTGATCGTTGCGTCTACGGTTGCCAACGCTTGATACACGGCCGCGGAATAACCTGCAGCCGAGGGTGCGCCCTGAAACTCGCCGCGCGCGTAAAGCGTGAACCTGCCGGCGGTCGCGTAGCCGCTCAAGCCCGAGTAGTTGTTGAAGCCGTTTTCGTAAGGCCGGCCGTAATCGTTGACAATCGTCGATCCGAGATGAAAGCTGTCGCGGAGCGGCATACCGCTGATCGCGCGCACCACCGAATAGGTTGACTCGATGCGCACGTCGCCAATACGCTCCGGACAGGGACCTCTTGTGTCGGGATGCAACTCATGGTTCAGCGCATCGTTGAGTTCCCTCGCCTCGTCCGTGACCGGCCCTGCCTTCGCATCTTCGATTTTGGCATCAGTATCTTCCAGCATGTGGCTCAGACTGGCGCGCGTCCATGGACGCAAGCCCAGATAAACATGATCCAGAAAGCCCAGCGAATACAACCGCAGCACGGCCGGATAGATCCAACTATCCACCGGAATATAGGGCGAACCGGACATCGACAGATCGCAATCTTGTGTCCACGCGACGGAATCGTTCGCTGCCTGCTTGTCACTCTCCAGTCCGCCAGGCGCAGCGGAAAGTGATCTGGCGGCAAAGATAAGAACTCCGCTCAAGGCCACTAAATGAAAGTGCACGAGTACCGCAGCTGGCCGCTCCCTCACGCTTACGCTCTTCGCTCCACCGTCACGAATCGGTCTCCGACAACGGTGGATCCGACATGGCCGAGCCTGAAGAGATATCGGTATCATCCAAGCGCCGCATCTCTACAGCCTCCTTTGTCTCGTCGGGCCCATTCGCGTGATGCGGCCGGTCGCCGGTCCGGAACGATTCAAGTTCCGCGGCAAGTTCGCTCACCCTCATCTCCAGATCCCTCACATGCGCGGAATACTCGATGACGCTCGATGCCAGCGAATTATCCTGATTCCTGCTCGTGATCAAACTGTTCATGGTGTTGCGCACGAGGTCCGAGATGCTGCGTGCGCCGCTGGCTACACAGAACCTTTCCAACTCCATATATTCCTCTTCGGAGAGCCGGACATTAATCGTGCGAATTCGGGGTATCAGAACAGCCATTGGAGATTGAGCTGTTGCAGGGTAAGTCTTGGCGGGATTGGCTGATGGTGGTGCGGATCTTTACTGCGACTCAGCAAGTGACTTTCTAAAGATGCATTTGGAGTACGCTTCGCGCCCGTCGGTCCCATGCCACGGGATCGATGTGACGGAACACTGACTCTGCCACCTCCGCATGGCGCGAAGGTGTGCTCAGTGTTAGACGTTCCGGTGAGATCTTCTTCACCTGACCTCGATTCACATAAGGGAATTGAACAAAATCTACCACGGAACACGGGACGCCGCAAGAAAAAAGTACGACTGTTGTAAAACAAATGTAATTCTGGGCTCTGTATCATTTTGGAATCGATCGAGCGCCCTTCAGATTCTCTGCAATACTCAGACCTCCACTCATGTGTCAACCGCATCAAAGGTCAACAGGAGACCAAGTTTCCCATGGGCATCAGTCCGGACACTTGCGTTGAAAACTTTGGCTGACGCGATGAAAGGACGACCGGCTCATGAGACGCTGGAATCGCTGCGCCTGACCCTCCTGAAGGTCGAACAGAGCGCGGAGCCCGAGCAGGACCGAGAGGCTTTGGCTGAACTCAAACGCATCCTTCTCCAACGCATCGCTGAACTGGAAGCTGTTCAGGCTCTCGAAATTCAGGCCCTCGAATCCGCCGCTGTCCAAACCGCGGACAAACCCAATGCTGCCGATTTGGTCCCTCCATCATCCGTAACAGTGGACGAGCCCAAAGATATTGCTGTAGATGCCGACGTCTCAACTCCGCCTGCTGAACCCGACCCTGCTGACCCCCAATAGATGAACTCTCGCAGTCAAGTCGCGTGGCGACTGCGTGCCGAACTCGCACACCGCTGGGCTTTACACGCCGCTGTAGGCTGAGAAGCCTCCGTCGATGGGCACGACCACGCCGGTGACAAACTCCGCGGCCGGTGAAAGCAGCCAGAGCACCGATCCGAACAGGTCCTGCGGCTCGCCAAAGCGCGCCATCGGCGTGTGGCCGATGATGGATTTGCCGCGCGCGGTCAACGCGCCGGTTTCCTTATCGAGCAGCAGGAAGCGATTCTGGTTGGTCAGGAAGAAGCCAGGCGCGATTGCGTTCACGCGGATTCTTGGCGAGTACTCCTGCGCCATGTGCACTGCCAGCCATTGCGTAAAGTTGCTGACCGCGGCCTTGGCGGCCGAGTAGGCCGGAATGCGCGTGAGGGGCCGGAAAGAGTTCATCGAGGAAATGTTCAGAATCGCGCCGTAGCCTTGCGCGGCCATGATTTTTCCAAAGGCCTGGCTGGGCAGAATCGTTCCCAGAATATTCAGCTCGAAGACCCAGCGTAATGTGTCGGCAGGCAGATCGAAGAACTTGAGATCGGCGCTCGTCGTGGCCTGCGGCTTGTTGCCTCCCGCGCCGTTCACCAGGCAATCGAGCTTGCCGAAGCGCGCGGCAACGTCCTCGGCCGTCTTCAGAATGCTGTCGCGGTTGAGCACGTCGCACTGGAAGACCGTGACTTGCTTGCCGTGCTCGCCCATGCGATCGACCGCGGCCTTGCCCGCGTCGGGATTCACGTCGAGAATGGCGACCTGCGCGCCGCAGCCAGCCAACGCACTGGCAATTTCGCTGCCGAGGATTCCGGCGCCGCCCGTAATCGCGACCGACTTTCCGGTGAAGTCATACATCTTCGTCAGTCCTGCGAGGTCCAAACCTTCCCGCTTTGTGACTTCTGTCTCGTGTGCAATTTCGATCACTGCCGCTCCCGCCATGACGCACCCTTTCTTCGGCTCTCCGCCAAGAACCTGCGATTGTTCGCGTCGCCTTTTGAGGCGCAGCGCGGGAGAACCGAACTTCGAACCGAGTATAGAAAGGTGCAAGTGGTCCAACCAGTGATACCCATCACGAGCTTGATTTATAGGGGGGTGGGGGGGGGGGAGGGGGCATAAGCGCTAAGATAAGTATCGGAGTTGAGGCTTTCGCTTTCGTCGCGGCTCAGATAGATCATCCCTGATTTGGTTCCACTCTTGGATGATTTGGTCGAGGTGCAGTGCAGGCTTGATGGCGGCCAGCAGCTGACGTAGCAGGAACTGGAATTCACGCCAGGGACTGGGAGTGCGGAGTTTCGGTCGACAAGATAGCCCCAGGGGGAAATGGATTTACCGATGCGGGCCAATTTCTGAGTGAGTAAGGCGACGAGGAGTTTTCCGTAGAGCCAGGCGCGGCTGCTTTGATCATCATATTTGGGCACATGTCCGAGCTGGGCGATGGATTTGAGTCGCTTGAAGGTCAACTCGATCTGCCAGCGCAGACGATAGCTTCCAGCACTGCCGTGGCGGCCACCTGATGGGCGAGGGTGGTAAAGACAAAGACGTATTTGGCGAATTCGGGTTTCCGGCGCCACTGTTTTTCCGTTTTTCAGCTTATGTCGAGCAGGCGTTGGGCCTGCTTGATCGCCTGCCGGCTCTTGCGGATCGCGCAGACCCGGCCGGCGATTCGTTGCCATCCAGAGCGTACCTCGACCGGCCACTCGGCGGCCTGTCCGGCCCGAGGCAACTAGCCACCGCGGCGACCAGCGAGAAGACTTCGACCCCGCTAGTCATAAGGGAAAAGCATGTGGATTCAGGCGAACACATACATCGGCCTGCTGTTGGACCACGGCCGCAATTCCCCCCGGATGGCAGTAACCGGCATCGGCCAGCACCAGTTCTCCGGCTTAAAAACGAAATGTCCAAACCGCTCCGCGGATCCCGGACCATGGGTCGAGGGAGTCAGCAAAAAGTCGCACTCCAGGCTGGGAAGACGAAGGCTGTAATGAATCCGCCACTGGCTTCCGGTCGGGCCAGGCTCCCGGACCACGGTCGCGTCCAGCACCCGCACCGCGCGCCCGGCAAACGGCTGCAACTCACACCGCCCTCCTGCCACAACTGAAGGCACAACTGCCGCAGCCACGGTTCGGCATCCCGCAACCGGTTCAGCAACGTAACATCGGAGACATCGGCAATGCCCGCTAACTTAGCCTGTACCGCTGTCTCACGCAACGACCACCCGCAGCCAACATGCAACAAAAGCGTATGCAGCAACGCCTCAATCGAAGAAAATCCGCGCAACCGCTTTACCGCACCGCTGCTGCGCCCAGCCTGCTCCCAGCCCAACGGAAGTAGTCCAGAACAACCGGCCAATCCTCAAGTTCAGACATGAAAGAAGATTAAACTCGAAAAACAATCCGATCAATAGTTATCTTAGCGCTTATGGGGGGAGGGGGTGGGGGCATTTCCGACGAAATAGGCCGGTGAATCTCCGGTATTGCACCGAGAATGGTGCAGTTCGGCCTCGCGGGTGGATCGGATATTGCCGCAATTTATGGGCTTATCGTACTGAAAGTAAATAGGTTGAAGCGAAATTTCCTGATACCCTACCGGGGTATGGGTGGGTCGTTTTTTCTTTTCTTTAATTAATTTCTGTGCGCGCTGCGATTCGAATGGGGCTCGATTCAGGCCGCGGTGGAGATGGGATGCGATCAGCATGGAACAATTGTGCGCTGAATGCGCCTAATTCTCTGCAATTCGCGGGAGGCTTAATTTTGGACTCCGGCCTTTCGACTCGCGCGCCTTTTGCAGCCGCAATCGAAACTTGCGGCCACCAGTTCGTGCTCTTCTATTGCTTTGGAGTCTTGTATCAGGGCGCGGCTTGGAGCCGCGCCGAAAACCGCCATAAAAGAACTGGGCTTCAGCCCCTGCGCTTCTTTTCAGCCAAATGGCCATAGCAATACGGATACTCCCCGGCCCGCTCAGCCAACCCCGCCTTTACCGGATTCTGCTCGATATATCGGTGATACCGATCCAGACTCGCGGCATCGTCGACTCGTGACTCTGAAAACCCGACCTGCCAAACTTCGCCCAGATAGCCGCATTCGTGCTTAAGCCGATACGAAAATCGGCCCTTAATCAGTTGCATGGCCTTTTCAATCGTCATATCCCCGCGCACGCTCAAGAGCAGATGTACGTGATCCGGCATGACGACGAAGTCTTGGACGCTGAACTTTCCTGCGGCCATATACGAACGCAGAACGTCTATCAACAGCGTCGCGTTTCTCTCCGATTGCAGGAGGCGTCGACCCGCGTGGGTCTTGGTTGTGGCGAAAAAACTGCGCGAGGAACTGAGCGCATTTTCTTGCGGCGCATTGCGAAACGGCGTTGCCATTGCAGGGGCTAAAGCCCCGACTCCTTAAGAAGGCCCTTTTCGGCGCGGCTGGAAGCCGCGCCCTGATACAAGGCAAACTGGTCCGAGTCTTTGCTCCCATCTTAGCTGCAATCCTCGCGCCTTGAAAACAAGCGGTAAATGCTCCGCGCGGCTTCGCCGCGTACTTAATTTCTCGAAAATGGGCGGGCGGCTTCATGGGGCTGAAGCCCCACGCTCCCTCCGTGTGGTGGGACGCGGTCTTGGCATGGCCAGGGCCAGGCCCCGATAAGAAGCTAAACCGAACCGTGGCCGTCCCGAGATTCGTGGTCTCCCACCCATCGAGCAAAAGACGCTCGATGGATGGGGCACACAAAGTTTCGTCCATCGTGGGTCGGAGATGCCGGTGATGGACTGATACAAATCGAAAGGCGAACGTGGGTCCTTCGAGTGCCATTTGACGCCCGCTGGAGTGGGCTACAACGGCGATCTGGGGTACGGAGCTATTGATTCGTTTATTCTTGGGAGACCGGGCTATTGTCAGGGCTAGCAATGGATGCTCCGCGAACGATTGGAAAATACGAGATATTGTCCACGCTGGGGCGCGGCGGCATGGGTGTGGTCTATCGCGCACGCGATGTGTTCATCGGTCGCGATGTCGCGATCAAGCAGCTCAGCGACAATAGCGAAGCACTGCGCCGCCGCTTTCTTGGGGAAGCGCGCTCCGGCACACTCAACCATCCCAACCTGGTTACGATTTATGACGTTGGAGAGCAGGATGGATGCCCCTACCTGGTCATGGAGCTGCTCTCCGGGCAACCCCTCGACCAACTCCTGAAACGGGGACAGCTCACAATTCCCCAAAAGCTCGACATACTTCGCCAGGTCTGCGCGGGCCTCGGCTACGCTCATGCGCACGGTATTGTTCACCGCGACGTTAAGCCCGGTAACATCATGGTCGCTCCCGACCTTCACGCCAAGGTTCTCGATTTCGGCATTGCCGAACTGCGCGATCTTTCCAGTATTACGCGGACCGGCGACGTGATCGGGACACCGCAATACCTGGCCCCTGAACGGTTCAATGGCCTACCCTCCGACGGACGCGCCGACGTGTGGAGTTGTGGCGTCATTCTTTACGAAATGCTCACCGGACAGTTACCGTTCTCCGGCGAAGCCATGGCTGTCATCCTGAAGGTGGTCAACGAAGTGCCTGCGCCGCTCTCGCGGTACATCGAAGAGGTTCCAGCGGAGCTGAACGACGCGGTTGACCACGCGCTTGCAAAGAATCCTGAAGAGCGCTCGACGGCCGATCAACTCGGCGCAGAACTTGCACATCTGCTAACGCTTCCCAGTGTGCTCCGGCTCTGCGGGCCAACGGTGGCCGCCGAGCCTGCTGCGCCCGCTCGACCGGAAGAGCAGCCCGCATCGTCACGCAGCTTCACGGACATGCTCCGGACATTGGATAGCGAACACAAGGCGGATGCGCCCCTGGTTCCGGATTCCGGAGCAGGCGCCTCCACCATGCTGATGCCCATCGCCGCCCCTACGGCTATCCTCCGGCAGGACGCTCAAGCCACCACCTGGCAGCCGCCAGCCCCGGTTGCCAACCAGGCGCCGGGCGGGGCAGGATCCTTTACGCAAATCTTCAATGCAGCCTCGGCGAGAGCGTCGTCCTCTTCGCACACGCGCCCGCAGGTTCTGCTCACGTTCGCCGCCGCGCCGGATGTTATGCAGGCCGGCAAATCGGTGCCTGTTACCGAGCTCCCGTTCTTCATAGGCCGCGATCCTCAATGCCAGCTTTCCGTCCAGGGCGATCTGTCGCTCTCAAAGCAGCATTGCAGTATCGATTGGCGCGACGGCGCCTACTACATTCAGGATCACGGCAGCCGCAATGGAACCTGGGTCAATGGCCGCTCCATCGGAGCAGATCCCAAGCTGCTGCACTTTGGTTCGATTATTCGTTGCAGCGACAAGACCGCCGTGAGTTTTATTCCGGTGGATCTGTCTGACCTTCCCGACCTCTCAGGTACCCTGATCGGCGGTCGTTACATTCTTGAGGCGCCCGTGCGCCTGAGTAAAAAGAGTGCGATCTACCGGGGCAAGCACCACCGGCTGCCGCGGTATGTCGCAGTCAAGCTGCTATCGCCTTACCTTGCCATTTACCCCGGATACGCTGAGCAGTTCGAACTTGAAGCCGAGATCGCCGCCGGGCTCGAGCACCCCAACATTGCTCGCATCGTCGATTTCGGCGCGTCCACGCTCTCTATCGCAAACTCGCCTGAGCTGGAAGTTCAGTACATTGCCACCGACTTCATGGAAGGCGGCAGCCTTGGCACCCGGGTGGCCGAAAGCGGCTTTCTGACCTTTGGCGAAACCTGCGCCTGGCTTACCCCCATCGCCGACGCACTGAGTTACGCGCATGGGCAGGAGGTCATTCACGGCGGCTTCAAGGCCACCTCCGTTGTCTTCGACAAGAACTTCACTCCCTATCTCTGCGACTTTGCTGTGGGGGCGCAGGCAAGCGCGCGCAAATCGAACATCTACTTTGGGACACCGGATTACATGGCGCCCGAACAGTGGGACGAAACTGTCGCGCCCACTCCTTTGACTGATCAGTACTCGCTCGCCGTGGCTGCTTACTTTAGCCTTTGCGGCGTTCTTCCGTACGAGGGCCAGGCCGATCCGCGGGTTCGGACGCGCAACTTTGAGCGCGGCACCACAAACATCCAGGTCGAAAGCCGGCGAAGCGGCAACGAGACCGTGCCTGAAAGGCTTCATGCCGTTTTTGTTCGCGCCTTCGCCGTCAAACCCGAAGACCGTTTTCCGTCCGTGCTTGAGTTCTCTAAAGCGTTCAGTACTGCCGACGTCGTCGTTCCGATCACTCCTCGCAAGCCACATGCATTCTTCAGCTATCGCCGCGGCGAAGCCTCGGGGTGGGCCACGCACTTTGCCGACAAACTGCAACACAACAGCATCGACGTCTACCTCGATGTGAAGCGCCGCGACAATGCCACGCAGTTCCCGAGCTGGATCGAGGACATGATCAAGCGCTGCGATGTCTTCGTGTGCTTCCTGGAAAAGTCCACGCTCGATTCCAGTTGGGTCCGGCAGGAAGTCCAGCTCGCCTACAAGAACAACAAGCCCATGATTCCCATTATTTTCGAGGACTTCAACGTCTCCGACTATGCCACCGAGTCCGACCCCGCTGTGCAGCGGCTCCTTACCTACTCTGGAGTCACGTTGCTCAACAGCCGAAACGTCTATACCGAAGCTGCGATCGAAGATCTCGCCACGATGATCAAAGGCTCGCCAGGCAGGCTTAACTAACCTTCGCCCCTCGGCGGCAGCCCCGGAATCTCCCGACACTATGTAAGCGAACATTTGGCCGGGTAGACACCCCGAATAAATGAGAATCTGCATTGATTCCATGGGGCTTGGTACGGCACCACCCCACGCACTCAAAAAACCACGGATTTTGGAGTCGGCGGCGTCGCGTTGCGAGCGTGACCGGAATCACGGCTTTGCCGCGTTGCGCGGTGTATCAGTTCAAGAGGAAGACTGCGAAGGGGACCAATCGGATGCTTCTCGAGTTGACGGTGCAGACAAAGGGCAAAGGGCGGCATGTGGGTGAAACGGCCGCGGACCTGGAGAGAATTGTTGACGCCAGCGGACTCTATCACCAGCGAAAGAAACCGGGCGCTGTGGGCAAGGGCATGGTGATCGAGGGGAACTGGGACCAGTTGATGGCCGTGGCCAAGAAGTGCCACGATGAAGTTCTGAAGACGAATCAGAAGATTGTTACGGTGATGCGCGCGGTGGACGGGCCCGATGTGGATCCCTGCCGGAATGCGCCGGGCGACTGCGCGGCGATGAAGGAACTGCTCGAAGACGACGGCGAATGGATGATCATGTAGGGACGAGCGGGGTTAGCGGGGTTAGCGGAGTTAGCGGGGTTGGATCGGCTCATGGCTGAGTCGGTTTCCCACCCATTCGCATAAAACGCGAATGGATGGGGCACGGTGGCTTGTGCGGGATCGCTTAGTAAGAACTCAAACGAAAAGCGGAGCGACCTGCGCTCCGCTTTTTCAATTCCTGGTGCCTGCTGACGCAGGCCTCATTCACGCATCAATATAGATGGAAGTCGACTTCGACGGTGATCATCACCGCAACCGGAGTCTTGCCGTCTTTAAGGGCGGGCTTGAATTTGTACTTGCGCACGGCTTCCATGGCCTTCTCGTCCAGTCCCATGCCCAGGGTGCGGATGACGTGCACGTTCTGCGGATTACCCTGCGCATCGACGATCATCTCAACGACGCAAACGCCCTGGTACTTGGCGCGCCGCGCTTCGTCGGAGAATTCGGCTTCAGGCTGAATGACGAGCACGGGTTGGGAGATTCTGCCGCCCACCGCGTAGACGCCGCCGCCGGCATTGCCGCCGGAACCGGGTCCGTAGCCGTTGCCGTATCCGGAGCCGAGGCCGCCGCCGCTGCCTGAACCCATGCCGGCGCCGTTGCCGCCACCAGCCGAGGCCAATTGCACATTGGACGAATTCTTCATGCCGATCATCGGCATGTTCGGGTTGTCGGGCAGCTGGATGTCCTTCTGCACATTAATGGTCGGGGGCTCGGGGAGCTTGGGATGCTCGACGGTTACGGGTGTCGGTGGAGTGAGGGTCTCCGGCGCCTTCGGCGGCAGTTTGCCCTTGTTGGCTTCGATCATGCTGCGGTCGCCACCACCACCGCCGCCGCCGGCTTTGGTATCGGACTTAGGCGCGTTGTAGTTGGAGATGTCGACGTTGGTGCCGAGCAGCGAGGGCTTGACTGCCTTGATGACTTCCCTGCCCACATAAAACAGGATGATGCACAGAATGAGGCCGTTGATGGTGGTGGAGATGCCGATGGCCCAGGGATTGGTCTTGACGGCCATCCGGTCGGGAACAGGAATAGGAGTCGAGGTGAGCTGCAACGGCGGCAGCTTGACCGGGAAAAACACGTCGCGGACGCTTGACCAAAGGTCGGCCCAGAGGGGCTTTTCCTCGAAAGCCTTGCCGAGGAAAGCGTCCAGCTCATGGCCGTTTAGCGGCCCGGTGCGTGTCTGGTCGTTCTTTTCTTCCGGTGTCATGTGCGTTGGTTATGTGCCCTTGTCGCTGCCAGCGGGGACTGCTGTTTGCCTGCCCGGGAACGAACGCGCCCGTAACAGGGCATCCATACATTATGCTTTACCGCGGCCTTACTTGTCTTGGGTTTGTAACTTTCTTGTCCCGGCCCGGCAAGCAATTCAGAACCGACTGCAACCTCCAAAGTTTCAGAACCCGGTTACCCAAACACTTCCATAACCAATAGACGCTTCGAACGCCCGGTTTGTTACCTGAAAAATCCTCATGCCGCCATTTACACTCGAATATGAAGAAGTTTGCACTCTTGAACGGAGTCCCGATGTCCCCTGCGCCGGAGTTGAAGGCGACGCTTACGCTGCCCCAGACCGCCTTCCCGATGAAAGCCAATCTACCACAGAATGAGCCGCTTCGGCTGTCTCACTGGGCCTCGCTCGGGCTTTATGAAGAGCTGCGGAAAGCCTGCCAGGGCCGGCCGTTTTACCTGCTGCACGACGGGCCGCCCTACGCGAACGGACCCATTCACCTGGGCCACGCTCTTAATAAGGGCCTGAAGGACTTTGTGGTCAAATCGAAGACCATGGCCGGTTACGACGCACCCTACGTGCCGGGGTACGACTGCCATGGATTGCCCATCGAGATCAAGGTGGACGAGAAATTGGGCCGTAAAAAGCTCACCATGCCGGTGCCGGCCGTTCTGGAGGCTTGCAGGGCCTACGCGCAGAGATATGTCGACCTGCAAACGGAGCAGTTTGAGCGCATTGGCTGCTTTGGGCGGTGGCAAACGCCCTACAAGACGATGGCGCGGTCTTACGAGGCTAAGACATTGGAGGCGTTTTACGGATTCCTCGAGAAGGGATTTGTCTATCGCGGATTGAAGCCGGTTTATTGGTGCATCAATGACCGGACGGCGCTGGCCGAGGCGGAAGTGGAGTACGAAAACCACACCAGTCCCTCGGTGTATGTGCGCTACCGGCTCACTTCCGATGCGGCGGCGATTGCACCGGCGCTGGCGGGCCGCGACGTCTACACGATCATCTGGACGACTACTCCGTGGACGCTGCCCGCGTCGATGGCGGTGGCGTTTCATCCGGATTTTGAGTACGTGGCGATCGCGGCTGAGGATGATGCGGAGGCGCCTGTCTATATTATTGCAGCGGAGTTGGCGGAGAGCGTGAGGGCCGCTTGCAAGCTGGGGCCGACCAAAGAGCTGGCGCGCTTCAAGGGCGCAGCGCTCGACCGCGTAACGTTCCAGCATCCGTTCCTGGACCGGACGATTCTGGGCGTGCTGGCGACTTATGTCACGGCTGACACGGGAACTGGGGCGGTGCATACTGCGCCGGCGCACGGCATGGACGACTTTTATACCGGCCAGAGATACGGCATCGACCCCACCAGCCGCGTGGATGCGGGCGGACACATCCACGTCGATCCTGCCGCATGGAATTCGCCAGTCCCGCCGGCATTCGATGGAATGAAGGTGTTTGCCGCGAATCCGGTGATTGTGGCCATGCTGGAAGAGCGTGGCGCGCTGCTGGGCGGCGCTCAGCTCGAGCACTCCTATCCGCATTGCTGGCGCTGCCATCATCCGGTCATTTTTCGCGCTACGGAACAGTGGTTCATCTCGCTTGAGACGCCCGTGAAGCGTGGCGACGGATCGGCAACCACGTACCGGCAGCTTGCGATCGAAGAGATTGACAAAGTGGTTTGGGATCCGGCGTGGGGCAAGGAGCGCATCACGAATATGATTGCCACGCGCCCGGACTGGTGCATCAGCCGGCAGCGAATCTGGGGAGTGCCGATCGCGGTTTTTCTTTGCGAAGAGTGCAGCGTGCCGATCATCGATGCTGAGCTGAATCGCAGAATTGTTGATCTCTTTGAGCGGGAGGGTGCGGAGGCGTGGCATCTGCCGGCGAGCGACGGGCTGCTGGCGGAGGGGACCAAGTGCGCTCGCTGCGGCGGGGCAGCATTTCGAAAAGAGAATGACATTCTCGATGTGTGGTTCGACTCGGGGGTGAGTTGGCTGGCGGTTTGCGAGTCGGATCCGGAATTGAGCGCGGCTTACAAGGGATTTGAGGCCAGGGAGGGCAGAAACGGCGCCCGCGAAGTTTTGTATTTGGAGGGCGGCGACCAGCACCGGGGATGGTTCCATTCTTCACTGCTGACATCGGTGGCGCTGCGGGGGCGCGCTCCTTACTCGCACGTGGCGACGGCCGGCTGGACGCTCGATGAGCAGGGCCGCGCCATGTCGAAGTCGCTGGGCAACGGCGTCGATCCCGTCGATATCGCCGACAGGATGGGCGGCGAGATCGTGCGGCTGTGGGTTGCGTCGGTGGATTTCCGCGAAGACATGGCGGCCAGCGAGAACCTGATGCAGCGCTGCGCGGAGCTCTACAGAAAGCTGCGCAATACGTTTCGGTTTTTGCTCGGCAACTTGCACGGTTTCGAGCCCGCGCGCGACCGTATTGCCGAGGCTGACCTGTTGCCGCTGGACCGTTACATGTTGGCGCGGACGCGCGAGCTTGCCGAGAAAATTCTTGGGCCGGATGGGAAGACGGGCTGGTACGGAGCCTTCGAGTTCCATCGCGTCTACCAGGCAGTGAACGAATTCGCCATCGTGGACCTGAGTGCCTTTTATCTCGATGCGCTCAAGGACCGGATGTACACCTTCGCGCCTTCGAGCCTGGCGCGGCGCTCGGCGCAGACCGTGCTGTGGCAGATCACCGAAGCGCTGGTGCGGCTGGTGGCGCCGATCCTCACCTTTACTGCCGACGAGGTGTGGGAGCAGTTGCCGCCGGTCGCGGGCCGTGAGATCAGCGTGCATCTGGCGCGGTTTCCGGGGCCGGAGGAGATTTTCTCGGAGAATCCGGCAAGACTGATCGAGGAGTGGAAGCAACTGTTCACAGTGCGCGATGATGCGCTGCGCGTGCTGGAAGAAGACCGTCAGGCCAAGCGAATCGGCAAAGGGCTCGAGGCGCAGCTCACGATCGAGGCATCGGGGCCGACGCTCGAATTGCTCAAGCGCCACGCGAGCAGTCTGAAGGAATTTCTGAATGTCTCGAGCGTAGAAGTGGTGGAAGGCAAGGAGCCGAAGATCACGGCGTCGCCCGCGCAGGGTCATAAGTGCGCCCGCTGCTGGAATTTCATGCCCGACACCGCCGACTACGGCATCTGGCACGACGTGTGCGGACGCTGCCGCGAGGCGCTCAAGGAAATGGGCATTGCAGCGCCGAGCCCTCAGCCCACGGACCAAAATCCGTCCGCGGGAACCCCGACGCTGGAGGCCGCACAGTGAGCTGGTTTTCGGATTGGCCTCGGCCGCGCCGCCTGCACTGGCTGCTGCTGATCTCGGCTCTCGTCGTTGTCGCGGACCGGCTGAGCAAAACCTGGGTTGCCGAGCACATTCGTCTCGGCGGCGCGATCCCCGTCATTCCCCGCGTTCTGCGCATCACGCATTGGACCAATCAAGGCGCGGCCTTCTCCATGTTTGCCGACACGGGTTCGCCCAACCTGGTGCGCTGGGGCCTGATCGCGTTCACTCTGCTCGCCGCGCTGTGCGTTTTCATTGCCCTGCTGCGGCTGGGCGACCGCGTCACGCTGGCCACGGTCGCGCTTGCGCTGATCCTGGGCGGCGCGCTGGGCAACGCGCACGACCGCATTGTCTATGGTTCCGTCATCGACTTCATCGAGGTGCACATCTTCAGCTTTCACTGGCCCGACTTTAATTTGGCCGATTCTTCGATCGTCACCGGGGCCTGTCTGCTTTTTCTTGATTCGCTCTTGCCGCGCAAGAAATCTGGTAGTGGGTCAGTTTGAACAAATCACCCCTCGGCGGCTATTGGTTCCTGCAAAGGAAATGTCCTTACGCCGTCCCTACAGGACTCCGGAGTTCATCTGGTGAATCTGCTTCCCCACGCTGAAGCGCGGGGCTAACAAACGCTGCGCCTCCGGCGGGATTTGCAGGACATTACCTATGCAGGCATCAAATAAAAAAGCCCACCTCTGTTTTCGGGCCTTTGCGGCACGACTGAAGCCGTGCCCTTTCACGACGGATTCAAGCTGGCCCGCTACACAAAGTACATTTCCTGACCGCGGCGCGCCCCTTCGCGGTTATACTGACTTGGCCTACCAGCTGCGAGATCGGGCGGCGCTCTGCGCTGCCGCCGAATCAGAGTTTTCGAATCAATCCGCGAGGAGATTATGAAGAAGTTTTTTGCAACTGCGCTCGTCATCGGGTTCGTGGTCTCCGCTTCGTTTCTCCGCTCGCAAGCGGGGCCGCCCCCAGCCGCTACGACCATGACTTCGCCAGAATCCACGGTGCCGGTGATTCCCCCCGATCAGCAGGCCACCAAAGAGCAGGTGGCAAAGCTGTTTGCAGCGATGCATACCCGCGAACAAATCAATTCGATGATGAAGATGTTTCCGGCCATGATCCAGCAGCAAGTGCGGCAACAGGAAAAGGAGATGACGGCGAATCAGTCGGCGGGCACAAACTTGACTCCGGAACAACAGGCGGCGCTGGACAAGGTGATGAACCGTTTTCTCGATAAGGCGATGAACCTTTTTACCGTAGACGAAATGATCGACGACATGGCCGCAATCTATCAGCGGCATTTTACTCCGCGACGATGTGAACGCCTACATCGCGTTTTATTCCACTCCCGCGGGACAGCATCTGTTGCAAATTACGCCGGTCATCATGCAGGAGTACATGCCGATTGTGATGCAGCGACTGCAGGAGCGAAGCAAGGACCTGACCGCGGAACTGTCGAAGGAGATTACTGACGTGCTGAAGTCGAGCGCGCCTGGCGCAACCGCGCCGCCGGCGCCCGCGCCTAAGTAATACTCCCGGTCGCGCCGTCGATCGTAGATCAACCCGTCACAGTTGCTCACAGACACCGCTCCGTCGTTCGCCGCACAGGCGTTGTTGCCCCCAGCCGCGGAAAAGTAGTGAAAATGCGCCCGCGCAGCGCGCCAATCAGGCTGCCCGGTATAATTGGTCGGACCACTTTGCCTCGCTCAGGAGCCGGACAGAATGCCGCAGGCAGGGACCCAATCGCGCAGTTTTTTCGCCACCTTTCGCTCCCCCGATCGCGTCTCGCACCAGCGCTGGGTCATCTGCTTCCTCCTGTTTCTGGCTACGGTCATCGCTTACGTCGATCGCGGCGTGATCGCCTATCTCGAAGAACATCCTGGAAACCGTAATCCCGGGCCTGAACAGACCGGACCTATGGATTCATCACCGCGGCTTTCACGGCGGCCTATGCCATCGGCATGGTGGTGGCCGGCGGATTCACCGACAAGCTCGGCACGCGCAAGGCCTTCGCCATCGCCATCGCCATCTGGAGCGTGGCGGCCATGCTGCCCGGCGCGGCGTTTTCCGTCATCACATTCGCAATCGCCATGTTTCTCCTCGGCCTGGGCGAGGCCGCCAACTTCCCCGCCTGCATCAAGACTGTCGCGGAATGGTTTCCCGAGCGCGAGCGCGCTCTGGCCACGGGAATCTTCAACTCCGGCGCCAACATCGGCAACATCGTGGTGCCCATTGCGGTGCCGACGCTGGTGATGCTGGTGACGCTGGCGCGGCGCTTTTGTCGTGACCGGCGCACTGGGATGGTCTGGCTGGTTTTCTGGCTCATCTACTATCGACGGCCGGAGCAGCACCGCAGCGTTTCCAAGGCCGAACTGGAGCTGATCCTGAGCGATCCCGCCGAGAAACGGTGGAAAGCGTTCCCTGGAGCCGCGTGTTTCCGCGCAAGGAGACCTGGGCCTTCGCCATCGCCAAGTTCCTCACCGACCCCATCTGGTGGTTCTATCTTGTTCTGGATTCCCGCGCTATCTGCAGTCGACCTTCCACCTGAGCCTTGCAGCAAAGCCGCGTGCCGGTGGTGATGGCTTACAGCATTTCCATCATTGGCAGTATTGGCGGCGGAGGATCTTTCCTCTGTGATGATCAAGCGCGGAATCAGCGCCAACGTGGCCCGCAAGACCACACTGCTGGTCTGCGTGCTGCTGATCGCGCCGATCTTCGCCGCGCCGTTTGTTCATCATCTGTGGCTGGTGGTGGCGTTGCTTGGAATGGCTACGGCGGGGCACCAGGGATGGTCGGCGAACCTCTTCACATTGCCGTCCGATATGTTTCCCAAGTCCGCGGTGGCCAGCGTCATCGGCATCGGCGGCATGATCGGGCGCGGTAGGCGGTTTTCTGTTCCAGCTGGCGCGGGTGAAATTGTCTACTGTCACACACAGCTACGTCACGTTGTTCGTCATCGCATGCCTCGCCTACCCGGCGGCGTTGCTCATCATTCAGGGCATTGCGCCCAAGCTGGCGCCGGCGAAAATTGAATAGCGGGCTGAGTTATTGCGTGTAACCAGCCATCTCCGGTGATCCGATCCAGGGCGGCTGCATTCCAGGGTGGAACATATCGTGCGGAGCAGCTGCCCTGCCGTTTCACGTTCACGAGGAACCTGATGAAATCTCGCCTGTCTTTCTCTCCTGATGCTGCTTGATTTATGCGCCCTTGCTGCAATCTTCTGTCTTCTTCTCAGTTTTTCTCACGCCGCCAGCGCGCAGCGTCTTTCTGACGAACGTCATTCCCTCGCATTATTCGCTGGAGTTCACGCCCGATCTCAAGGCCGCCACGTTCTCCGGCTATGAAGTGATTGACGTCAACATCAAGGAGCCCACCAACGCCATCACGCTGAACGCCATCGAGCTCAAATTTGAGAGTGTGGGGATCGATGTACCAGCACGGCGAGCGAGCAAACGGGATCGGTGAGCCTCGATCCCGACAAAGCAGCAGGCCACGCTCACCTTCCCGAAGACCATCCCGGCCGGCGACGCGACGCTGCAGCATCCAGTTCACGGGAATCCTCAACAACAAGCTGCGCGGCTTCTATCTTTCGAAGACCGCGCGCCGCAACTACGCCGTCACGCAGTTCGAGTCCACCGACGCCCGCCGCGCCTTTCCCTGCTTCGACGAGCCGGCCTTCAAGGCAACGTTCGACGTGTCGCTCACGATCGACACGGGCGACACGGCCATTTCCAATAGCGCCATCGCCAGCGGACACGCCGGGGCCCGGTCGCGGGCAAGCACACACTGGTCATTCGAGACCACGCCCAAAATGTCCACCTATCTGGTCGCCTTCGTGGTGGGCGACTTCCAATGCACCAGCGGCGAGCAGGACGGCGTGGCCCTGCGCGTTTGCGCCACGCCCGACAAAGTTCGAGCTCACGCCCTTCGCGCTCGACGTCGCGAAATTCGCCCTGCACTACTACGACAATTACTTCGGCATTCACTACCCGCTCAAGAAACTCGACTTCATCGGCATTCCCGACTTCGAGGCCGGCGCCATGGAGAACTTCGGCGCCATCACCTTCCGCGAAACCGATCTCCTGCTCGATCCCAAAACCGCATCTTTTCGCGCGCAACGGAATGCGACCCTCGCCATTGTGCATGAGATGGCGCACCAGTGGTTCGGCGACCTGGTGACCATGCAGTGGTGGGACAACATCTGGCTCAACGAAGGCTTCGCCACGTGGATGGAGAACAAGTGCACGGGCGCGATGCATCCCGAGTGGAACATTCCGCAATTTGTCGCTGCCGACGAACAGCGCACGCTCAATATCGATGCGCAACCCACCACGCGCGCCATCCGCGCCAGCGCCGACACGCCGGACGAGATCGAACAGATGTTCGACTCCATCGCCTATAACAAGGCCGGCGCCGTGTTGCTGATGGTCGAGAATTATCTTGGCGAGGAAACCTTCCGCAAGGGCGTGCACGCGTACCTGGCCGCGCATGAGTATGGCAATGCCACTGCCGAGGATTTCTGGAACGCGCAGACCGAGGTGAGCCACAAGCCGGTCGACAAAATCATGGAGTCGATGGTGGCCGCAGCCGGGCGCGCCCATTCTGGAATTTGGCGCTCCCGCCGCCGGCCAGGTCTCCGTCGCGCAGTCGCGCTTCTTTCTCAGCCCCGGCATCACGCCCGATCCCGCAGCAGAAATGGACGTTGCCGGTCTGCTTCAAAGCGGGCGCGGACAAGCAGGACTGCCAGGTCCTTACTCCCTCCTCGGCGTCGCTGGCGGTGCCGGCCGCGAAAATCTTCTTCGCCAACGCGGGCGGCAAAGGCTACTACCGCAGCGCGTATGCGCCCGCACCAGTACGCGGCGCTTGTGGCCCACGTGGAAACCGGCCTCACTCCCGAAGAGCGCATCAGCCTGACCGGCGACGAGTGGGCGCAGGTGCGCGCCGACAAGGCTACGGTCGGCGATTACCTGAATCTCGTGGCTGCGCTCAGCTCCGACGCCAGCGCCGATGTTCTCTCGAGCGCCGTAGACAACGTGAGCGTCATTGCCGACACGCGTGGCCTCGACCAAAGCAGGAGCGCGACGCGCTTGCCGCATGGATTCGGCGGACTTTTGCCCCTGTGTATGCGCAGGCTCGGCAATGCCTCGGCTAGCGACACGCCGAACCAGCGCGAACCTGCGCGCGTATCTCTTCGGCGTCCTCGCCGCCGACGGCAAAGATGCCGAATTTGCTGGCCCAGGCGCGCTAGCATCGCGGATCAATATTTGGCCGATCCGGCCTCGGTCGATCCCACGTCTCGGCCAGACCGCTCTCGGCATCGCCGCGGAGGACGGCGACGCGGCGCTCTTCGACAAGCTGCAAAAAATCTACGAAACCTCGAGCGATCCCGAGATGCAGGACAGTCGCGCTGCGCGAGCTTGGTCACTTTCACCAATCCCGATCTGCTGGAGCGCGCGCCTCGAATACTCAGTCTCTTCGAAGGTGCGCAACCAGGATTCAGCCATCAGTTCAATCATCGCGATGCGCATTCCGGAAAACCGCGACGCAAGCCTGGAAGTTCATCAAGACGCATTGGGACCAGGTGCAGACGGAATTCACGACCGAGATGGGCTCGTACTTTGTGGCAGGCACGGGCAACTTCTGCTCCGCGGAGGCGCGCGACGACGTGAAAAACTTTTTCGCCAGCGCACCCGGTGCCCGCGGCCGATGCGGCGCTCAGGCACGCCCTCGAGCACATTGACGGCTGCATCGAGTTGCGCCGATTGCAGGAGCCGAACCTGAAGAAGTGGCTGGCGGCGCAGGCGCAATAGACGGCATCTTCGCGAATTCAGTGGAATGCCGTTACAGCTTGCGCAGCCGCGCGCAGGCCTCGTCCAGCTCCGCATCCTGCTTGGCGAAGCAGAAGCGCAGCAGGTTTTCGCCGCGGCCGGGGCGGAAGAATGCCGATCCGGCGACAGCGGCCACGCCGGTCGAGCGCAGCAGGTGGCGCGCCTTTTCCGCGGCGGTTTTGCCGGGCAGGCGTTCGGCGCTGGCCATGATGTAGTACGCGCCTGCGGGCACCGTGGGCTTCATGCCCGCGTCTTCGAGCGCGGCCACCATCCGTTCCCGCTTGGCCTGATGATCGGCAGCCAGTTGCGTGTAGAAGCTGGGCGGCAACTGCTCGAGCCCCGCGGCCGCGCCCACCTGCAGAGGCGCAGGCGCGCAGACGTAGGTCAGGTCGTGGAAGTGCGCCATGGCCGGCATCCATCGCGCATCGGCAGTGGCGTAGCCAAGGCGCCAGCCGGTGATGGAAAAGGTTTTGCTGAAGCCCGAGATCACAATGGTGCGCTCGCGCATGCCGGGCAGCGTGGCCGCGCAGATGTGCCGCGCGCCATCGTAGACGAAGTACTCGTAAATCTCATCGGTGATCAGGAAGAGATCGTGCTGCCGGCAAAGTTCCGCGACCTGTTCGAGTTCGGACTGGGTAAAGATTTTGCCGCTGGGGTTGGCCGGCGTATTTAGCAGGACGGCGCGCGTCTGCGGCGTAACGGCGGCGCGCAGGGCGTCCGCGATCGAGATGGAAAGTCGGGCTCGGCCAGCGCCACCAGCACCGGATTGACGCGCAGCGACTTGAGCGTGTTCACGTGGTAGCCGTAAAACGGCTCGAAGACCAGCACTTCGTCGCCGGGGTTGAGCAGCGCCATGGCCGCGGCATGCAGACCGGCCGTGGCGCCGGACGCCACCAGCACTTCGCTCTCGGGATCGTAGGTGAGGCCGTAGTCGCGCTGCTGCTTGGCTGCGATGGCCTCGCGCAGGCGCGCAATGCCGTCGCAACGCGTGTAGATATTCTGCCCGTCGCGCATGGCCTGGGCGGCCGCGGCCTCTACCACCGCGGGCACCGGCGTGTCGCAAACGCCCTGGGCCAGGTTGATGCCGCCCATGCGATCGCACTCCGTGGTCATGGCGCGGATTTCGGACTGAAACGTCTCGGGCGCAAGTGCGCTGAGGGCAAGGCGCGACGATGTGAATGGTTGTGCCGGGCACGGGGAAGATCCTTTGCTTTCATCTTACATTTTCGTCGCGGCCGGTGGCTGTGCGCCCGTCTACAGCCAAAGCTGGCGCCGCGCGTAGTATCTTGCAGAAGAGAATACGAGATCGCGTGTCTATGCACGAGCTTTCCATCGCGGCCAGTATTGTGGAGTCGGTCACCGAGTCGGCCGCCGCTTATCCCGGCGCGCGCGTGAAAGAGGTGCGGCTGCGCGTGGGCGCTTTGGCTTCGGTGGTCGAGGACTCGCTCGAGTTCTGCTGGGAGCTGGCCACGGAAGGATTCGCCGCTCGCGGGCGCGGCGCTGGTGATCAATATGTTGCCGGTGATGTTGCACTGCGATGCCTGCGGCGCGGACGCCGAGATTGCAGGCGTGCAAAGTTTTCGCTGCTCCAAAGTGCGGCGAGCTGGCCGCCGATCTGCGCCAGGGGCGCGAGCTGGAAATTGAATCGATTGAAATGGAAGAACCGGACGCAGTTGTGCCGGACCCGGTTGAGGAGCAGGCATGACGACGCGGATTGTCGAGTTGCGGAAGGGAATCCTGAAGAAGAACGACGAGCTGGCGGCGGGGCTGCGCCATGCGCTTCACCACGGCCGGCGTGCTGGTGCTGAACCTGGTTTCGAGCCCCGGCACGGGCAAGACCGCGTTTCTTGAGCGGACACTGCGCGAAGCTGCGCGCGCGCGGCGCACACGCGGCGGCGCTGGTGGGCGATCTTGAAACCGACAACGATGCGCGGCGACTGGCTGCGAGCGGCGCGCCGGTGCGCCAGATCAATACGCACGGCATTTGCCACCTCGACGCGGAGATGATCGCAAAGCACCTCGAAGGCTGGGAAGAGGTTTCGCTCGCCGGTCTCGACTATCTCTTCATCGAAAATGTCGGCAACCTCGTTTGCCCGTCGAGCTACGACCTGGGCGAGCGCATCCGCGTGGCCCTGCTCAGCGTGACCGAGGGCGAAGACAAGCCGCTCAAGTATCCGGGCCTGTTCAACTCCGCCGATGCGGCGGTGATTACCAAGATGGATATCGCCGAGCCCTGCGGCTTCGACCGCGAACTGGCGCTGCGCAACATCAACGAAATCCGGCCAGGCATCCGCATCTTCGAGACCTCCGCCAAAACCGGCGCGGGAATGGATGCGTGGCTCGCCTACTTAGCGGAGCAGGCACGACCCTCCTGAGCCTGCCGGGCCTCTATCGGCCTCAGCTCGCAACAATTCTTCGCATCGGCGTTGCAAAGGCAAGGTCGGCGGCGGTACCTTTCAGCTAAGGTCGGTAGCACAGAATGGGCTCTTCGGATTCCCCAGAGCAACACGCGGGTGCGCAGGAACGCGTGCATCCGGGTTTTGCCCAGAACACAATCGAGCGACTTTTTGAGTTTTCGCCGGACGCGATCCTCGTCTCCGACGGAAACGGCGTAATGCGCGCAGCCAACCCGCGCGCCGAGGAACTGTTCGGTTACGCGAGCGAAGAGCTGATCGGCCAACCGGTGGAAATGCTGGTGCCGGCGCGCTTCCGCAACGGCCATCCCCGCCATCGCGAAAATTACAGCGCCCATCCCCGCACGCGGCAAATGGGCGCGGCCATGAATCTCTTCGGCCTGCGCAAAGACGGCACGGAAATCCCCGTCGACATCATGCTCAAGCCGATGCAGACCGCCGACGGTCCCGCCGTGGTGACCTTTATCCGCGACGCCACGGAGCAACGCGCGGCGCAGGAGGCTGTGCGGCTGAACGATGCGCGGCTGCGCTCCATCGTCGAAAGCATCGGCGAGTACGGCATCTATCTGCTGGACCGCGACGGCCACATCCTTACCTGGAATCCCGGCGCCGAGCGCATCAAGGGATACAAGGCCGACGAAGTGGTAGGCCTGCACTATGCGCGTTTCTTTACGCAGGAAGATGTGGAGCAGGGCCGCCCCGCCGAGCTGCTGCGCCAGGCGATCGCGAGAAATCGCGTGGAAGAAGAGGGATGGCGCGTGCGCAAAGACGGCTCCCGCTTCTGGGCCAACGTCGTGATCACGGCCATCCACGACAGCACCGGCGCCGTCACGGGATTTGCCAAGGTCACGCGCGACGTGACGGAGCAGAAGCAGGCGCAGGAGTCGGTGATCGCCGAACTGAGCAGTTTGTTGCTGGTCAACGTGGACATTCGCAAGCTGCTCGGAGCGTTCACTGCAAGCATTCGCCAGATGGTGCCGCACGATGCCGCCACGCTGGCGCTCTATGACGAGCCTACCGGCAAGCTGCGCGTGCAGTTTCTCGCCGCCGGCGATGCCGAAGCCAACCAGGGCGAAGTGCTGCTCGATCCCGATGCTTCTCCCGCCGGCCAGGCCTATCCGCACGCGGCGTCCGGTGATTCTCAACAAAATCGACCGCTGGCCCTTCGCGCCCGAATCCGTGCAGCACCTCACCAGGCATGGGCATGCAGTCGGGAGTCTGGGTTCCGCTGGTGCACCGCGAAAGAACTCTCGGCACCATGGCGGTGGCCAGCCGCCTGGAGAATGCTTTTTCGCAGCACGACGCGGAAATGCTCGGCCAGGTGGCGGGACAGGTGGCCATGGCGGTGAACAACGCTCTGGCCTTTAAGCAGATCGCGGAGCTGCGCGACCGCCTGACCCAGGAAAAGCAGTATCTCGAAGAAGAGATCAACTTCGAGCACCGCTTTGAAGACATCGTGGGCGAAAGCACGGGCCTGCGCAACGTGCTGCGCGAGATTGCGACCGTCGCGCCCACCGATGCCACCGTGCTCATCCAGGGCGAGACGGGAACCGGCAAAGAGCTGCTGGCGCGCGCCATCCATCGCCTGAGCCCGCGCAGCGAGCGCACCTTTATCAAGCTGAATTGCGCGGCGATTCCCGCCGGCTTGCTCGAAAGCGAGCTCTTCGGCCACGAGAAGGGCGCGTTCACCGGCGCCATCGCGCGCAAAATCGGCCGCGTCGAGCTGGCGCACGAAGGCACGCTCTTTCTCGACGAGGTGGGCGAGCTGCCGCTCGACCTGCAGCCGAAACTGCTGCGCGCTCTGCAGGAGCGCGAGATCGAGCGCCTGGGCGGCACGCGGCCCATCCCCATCAACGTGCGCCTCATCGCCGCCACCAATCGCGATCTGGCCAAAATGGTCGCGGAAAAGCAATTCCGCAGCGACCTCTTTTACCGCCTCAAGGTGTTTCCGGTTTTTGCGCCGCCGCTGCGCGACCGCGCCGCCGACATTCCCATCCTGGTGCGCCATTTTGTCTCGCGCCACGCTCGCCGCATGGGCAAAACCATCGAAACCATTCCGCCGGAGGCCATGGATGCGCTGGTGGCATGGAAGTGGCCCGGCAACATTCGCGAGCTCGAGAATTTTCTGGAGCGCGCCGTGATCCTTACGCGCGGGACGGTGCTGCACGCGCCGCTTGCCGAACTCGAATCCATGCAGGACGAGGAAGAAGACGAGGCAGCGTCCACGAACCCCACGCTCCAGGCCGCCGAGCGCGAAACCATACTGCGCGCGTTGCGCGAAGCCAAAGGAATGATCGGCGGACCCGGCGGCGCAGCCGAGCGTCTCGGCCTCAAGCGCACCACGCTCAACTCCAAAATGAAGAAGCTCGGCATCGAGCGCGGCGACTACATGTAGACGCCGAGTGCGTGAGCGCGAGTGTGAAGTGTACGAACGTGCTCGCGACTTCCCATCGTCGCCGTGACGAAATATCGTCGTCGTCACTTCGTCACGCGCCGCCCTCCTCCGCCCTCCGCGTTCAGAATCTTCGAAGAATCTAACTGCTTTATTTTCAACACGCCACGGCCCTCGTCGCGTCCGCGTCTCGAGTTTGGCACGCGCCGTGCCTTATACAGGGGCATGGCGCAGGACGAGCCAGCAAGTGCTGAGAATCACCGTTGAAGAAAAATCGGACGCAGTCGTTCTCAAGCTGGAAGGGCGTCTTGCCGGACCATGGGCGGCCGAACTTGGCCGCCTCTGGGAAGAGAAAGCTCCCGGCATTCGCGCAGAAGAAACTGTCTCTCGATCTGCGGGAAACCACTTTTGCCGATCGCCGAGCGGAATTCGGATCCTGAAAGCCATTCTACTCGCAAACCGGAGCCGCAATCCTCAGCCGGCACACCATGGACCCAATATCTTGCCGAAGAAGTGGCAAGCACAAACTCTCAACCAGCGGGCACGGAGGTCTGAAATGTACGCAGCATACGAATCGACGAACCAGGCGATTGTTCCTTCCTACCGGAAGGGTGAATTTTTCAAGTCGTTGCCGGCCGAAGCTCTGGCCGATCTCGAGCACCTGCTCGCGCCCTCCACCTATCCCACTGGCATGGTTCTCTTCAGCGAGACGGAACCGGCCTCGGGCATCTACGTGGTTCTCGATGGCGAGGTCAAGCTCTCGATCAATTCGCCCGACGGCCGCCGCCTGAGCTTCCGCATCGCCAAGGCTGGCGAAGTGCTGGGCCTTTCCTCCGCGCTTTCTGGCGGCGCGTACGAAATGACCGCGGACACGCTCTACCCGGCAAAAATCGCGCACATCTCGCAGCAGGTCTTTCTGCAATTCATGTCGCGTCATCCCGCCGTCTACCAGTCGGTGGCACGCGAGATGGTTCGCACCTACAACACCGCCTGCGAACAACTGCGCATGGTGGGCCTCTCGACCTCGGTACCCGAGCGCCTGGCGCGCCTGCTGCTGGTGTGGAGCGACGAGCCCGGCCAGAAGCCCGAACGGCCGGCGCGTTGCCGCCTCTCGCTCACGCACGAGCAGATCGGCGAATTCATCGGCGCCTCGCGCGAAACCGTGACGCGCACGTTGAGCATTTTCAAGAACCACCACCTGGTGGCGCAGCACGGATGCACGCTCACCATTCCCTAGCCGCGTGGCTCTGGAGAGCTACGCTCGCGGGTAGAACCGTAGACCTTATTCTCAAGGGGAAGTTGACTCAACAGGCCGTTTGCTTGAACTGCGCGATGTGGAAGGCAGAGCGCAATTTCAGCAAGCGGCCACTTTTTCTTGCGGGGCCGTCCTCAGCCCTCTTCATCTGCCGCAGCGCCATCTGCGCCGCATGATAGCCGCACATGCCGTGCACGCCGCCGCCGGGAGGCGTCGACGCCGAGCACAGATACAAATTCCTGGTGCCTGTCGCGTAGCCGCGCAGAGTGGGCCGGAAGATCATCTGGCGCAGCGACAATGCGCCGCCGCCGATGTCGCCGCCTAGAAGATTCGCGTCCATGGTTTCGAGAGCAGCCGGCGTGGAAACGTGACGCGCCAGGATGCAATCGCGGAAGCCGGGAGCGAAGCGCTCGATCTGCGCCTCGATGCGTTCCGTCATATCGAATGCTGACCCGTTCGGCACGTGGCAATACGCCCACAGCACATGCTTGCCCGCAGGCGCGCGCGTTGGATCGAAGAGCGTGGGCTGGGCAACCAGCACGAAGGGCCGCTCCGCGCACCGGCCCTGTGCCACGGCGTATTCCGAAGCGGCAATCTCTTCGAACGTTCCGCCCAGGTGCACCGTGATGGCTCTCCGGCATTCCTGCGCGCGCCACGGAACCGGATCTGAAAGCGCGTAGTCGATCTTGAATGCGCCGGGTCCAGGCTGGAATCGCTCGAACGCGCGTCGGTAGCCGTTGCCGAGCCGGTCGCCGGCAATCGCCAGCAGTTGCCGCGGCGCGGTGTCGAAGAACACCAGATCGCTGTCGGCCTCGAGCTCTTTGAATGCGGCCGCGTCGATGCGGCGCGAAGTATGCACCGTGCCGCCAAGCGATCGCAGATAACTGGTGAGCGCCTGTGCAATGGCCTGCGCGCCGCCGCGCGGTATCGGCCAGCCCACCGCATGAATCGTGATGCCGAACATCCATCCGATGGTTGCGGTCAGCGGCTCATCCAAGCTCAGGCAGGAGTGCCCTGCCAGTCCCGCGAAAACGGCGCGCGTGCGCGCGTTCGAAAAATGGCGCGCCGCAAAGCCTTGCGCGGACTCAAGCGCGCTCAATCCGAATCGCGCCATGCGCAACGGGTGACTGCGGAATGTGCAGGAGCGGGCCCAGAGCGTCCTTGGCAAATTCCTGCCAATCTTCGGCCGCGGGCTGCATCAAGTTCCGCCACGCCTTGCCGTCTTCGCCCAGCGCGCGTTCGGTTGCGGCGAGGTCGCGCTCCAGAACAACGGCAGTTCCGTCGTCGAGCGGATGCGCCAGCGGCGCTTCGCCGTGGATCCACTCCAATCCGTGCTCCGCGAGCGGAAGCGTGCTGAAAAACGGCGAACCCGCCGCAAAAGGATGCACGGCCGAGCCGAAATCGTGCAGAAATCCCGGCAGCGTGAGCGGCAATGTGCGGGTTGCGCCGCCCGGCTCGGATTCCGCCTCGTAAACGTCCACGCGCAGCCCCGCCTGCGCCAACACGATGGCGGCGGCCAGCCCGTTCGGGCCCGATCCGATCACGCAGGCGCGGCTCATTGTGTCATCGTCCTTCAGTGCATCATCCTGATCGCTAACCCGATGACTCATCCCTGCTAGTCGTGCGGCGGCATTTCCTCGGGCCATTCCACCGCGGCAAAGCGGCCGTCCTCGGTCATCGTCAGCTCTGGCGCGTAAAGGCCCAGCAACTCGCGCCGCCACCAGTCGCCGGTGCTGCGCTTCTCGTCCAGTCGAAGTAAACCAGTACTGCCACAGCACCGCGCGCACGTAACGCGGCGGCAGCTGCGGAAACGGATTGCCGCGGAACAGCGCCAGCACATCGTTGTCGCCAAGCAGCAGCCGCTCCTCCGTGACCGGGACGATTTCGTTCTCGCGCCAGTCGCCCAGCGACGCGAACCACAGGTTCCAGTCGAAGCGCGGCTGATAGGGCGCGTAGATGCGCGGCGCTTCATTGAGCGCCTGCGGCTTGTTGCGAAACTCGTATGGCAGTCCAGTTCACGCCGTCGTTCGAACCCTGAAATTCGATCTCGTAGCGGCCGCGCGTCATCACGGCGAAGAGGCCGTACTGGTTGGCAATGCGAAATGGCTCGAGCGCCTCGATGGGCTGCGTGGGCAGATGCACGTGGCGAAACGGAATCGCGATCATCTCCGCAGTGGTGTCGTAAGCGATCCACGTCAGCAGGAATGCCGTCACCGACAATCGCGTCACCCACCAGTAAAAAACGGGGCCGGCTCTGCGTCAACGGGCCGCTCATGATTGATGGATGCTCGCTCTCGTGCGCAGCGGCTCGCTTCGGTTGACGCGTCCGCCTGGTTCGCGGCGAAAATCGAGATTGGCTCATCGTCTCCTGCGCTCCAATCGCGGTTCGGGCATCGCTTCCGGTTCGTCTGGGCCGGAAGCGCGCGGGCACAAAGCGCAGCAGGAACTTGTCGTCGAGCAGCAGAAAGCCCAGCGCAAGCACCAGGTAATTCAGGAACGTGTAGTTGGCAGTGAGAATCACGCCGATCTCCCACGGCGTGACGATGAAGAAGCAGATCAAGCGCACGCGCCGGGGAAAAAACAGCATGAACACCAATCCCAAGTTCCAGCGCCAGCGTTCCGGCCACCGTGGCTGCGTGGAACCAGTGCGGCAAATGCTCGACGTACCAGCCCACCCACGTGGGCAGCGGGCCGTTCTGGTAGTACTCGTCCATGGCCGTGAAGTTGCGCCACTGCGGGTCGCCGCTCGCGAGCTTCACCATGCCCGATTCGAAGTAGATGCGGAACCACTCCCACTGCAGCAGAAACCAACTGGCGCGCGAGGGCGGATGGCTCGCGCCCCATCCCGGCATCAGCCCCGGCGGCGCGAAGAACAGCGCCAGAAATCCAGCTTCGAGCAGCATGCCGTCCGACTGATAGCTCGAGAAAACACCTGAGACGCGCTGACAAACGAAAGAAAGCAGACAAAGCAGACGAAGAAGCTGAGCCGCGGCCACAGGTTGCAGAAGGCCGCGATCGACGCCAGCAGTCCGATCCACGTCACCGTCATCAGCATCGCCGAGCTTGCCGAAATCCAGAAGAGCGAAGGCGCGTACCAGAAGCGCGCTACGCCAAGCTGTTGCGCAACTGCGGCCAGGTATTGCTGCCGCGGGCAGAATCCCTTCGGGACCGATCAGGCCCTTGATCTGAAACAGCAGCGAATAAAACGCGGAGAAGTAGATGAGGCCGAGCGCGCGCAGAAAAATCCATCGCGGAATCAGCCGGCCTCGCGGGCCGCGGCGCGCGTCAAACAGCCATCGGAAAACGTCGACCAGCTTGCGTCCAACCATCTCCGGATCAGGATACTGGCCAGACCGCTCCCTGTCCTAAAACAATGCGCGCTCTCGAACGCGCGTTAGCTAAGCGGCGCCGCCAGCAACGCCGGCTTCTGCTCGGCGAGCGACAACATCAATTCACCGAAGAGCGTGTTGGCCCACGCAAACCACGAACGCGTGAACTTCGAAGGGTCGTCTTTGTGGAACGACTCATGCATGAAGCCTGTGCCCGCCGTGGTGTCGCGCAGCCAGCGCAGGCACTGGCGAATCTCCGCGTCGCTCGGTCGACGTGAACGCGCGGTACATAATCGACATCGGCCAGATGGAGTTGAGCCCGATGTGCGGCCCTCCCACGCCCTCCGCCGCCGTGCCGCGGAAGAAATACGGATTGCTGTCGCTGAGCGCGAAAGCGCGCGTCCGCTGGTAGACGGCATCGCTGGCCGAGCAAATGCCGAGATAAGCCAGCGTCACAAGGCCGGGAGCGTTGGCGTCGTCCATCAGCAAGTGGCTGCCGTAACCGTCCACTTCGTACGCCCAGATTTCTCCGAGGTGCGGATGGTTCACGCGCCCGTGCTGCGCGGTGGCCTGCGCCACTTCATCGCTCAGCGTCGAGGCCCGCGCCGCCAGCGCCGTATCCTGCGCGGCATGTGCGGCCAGTTCCGCCAGTTGGCCCAGCGCCTTGGCCGCAAAAAGATTTGACGGCACCAACAAGCGGAAAAATGCAGGCATCGTCCGACGGGCGGAACATGCTGAAGATCATGCCGTTGGGCCGCGCCGGGTTGCCGAATCCCGAAAGCCCCTGCGTGTCGTAGGGAGACTCGGCCTTGCGCTGGAAACTGTACGGGCCGGGCGATTGCTTCCGCTGCTGCTCGGTAAAGGTGCGCAGAATCGCCTCCGCAGCCGCTCGCCACTCGGCGTCGAACGGTCCCGCATCGCCCGTTGCCTGCCAATAGCCGTAGGCCAGCCGGATCGGGAAGCAAAGCGAATCGATCTCCCACTTGCGTTCTGCCACGCCCGCGTGATGCTCGCGTGCGGTCGTTGACCGCCCAGGAGAGCGGCGCATCCGTAGTGTCGCGCGTGAACGCATTGGCATAGGGATCAAGTTGAATCATCCGCGCCTGGCGTCGGACCACGCCTTCCAGCAGAATGCGCAGCCGCGCGTCTTTGCGCGCCAGGCGCAGATACGGCCACACCTGCGCCGACGAATCGCGCAGCCACATGGCATCGATGTCGCCGGTCACCACGTATGTATCCGGATGCTTGTCGAAGATGCCGGGATAGACCGTGGTATCGAGCGTATTGGGTAGGCAATTCTCAACCAGCACGCGCAGCGCCGGGTCGCCGATCTGGCCCTGCAATGTGGCGACGGCGTCTTCCACCGCCGGCGAGGTGAACTTGCGATCGGCCACGGCCGGCCGCGCATGAGGCAGCTTCGGGGTTGCGGTTTTCTCGGCCGTTGATTCCGGTTGCATGGCCGTCGCCTGCTCCGCAAACGCGCTCACCGCTCCCGCCTGCATCAGGCTCCACGCGCCCGCCCCCAGCAAAACTTCACGCCGCGTCGGCCGCTCACACTTCGTTTCGTTCCCCATGGCGCAACAAACTCCCTCAGACTTCAAGTCCGAATGATTGCATCCGCAGCAGACGCCGCGCCGTTCGATTATAGTTTCATGCAACGCCCCGTGACCGGTCTCTCGCGCGGCTTTCTGTGAGGTAGCTCGTTATGCGTCGATTCGTTTTCATCGCATTCCTTTGTCTTTTGTGCAGCCACGCGCTCTGCGCCGCACCGTCGGCGCTGTTTTATATGACCGATTCCCCCGATTCCGTGCGGTCGTTCCTCGCCCACTCGGGCAAGATCGATGTGCTGGTGCCTGCCTGGTACAACGTGGATGAAAACGGGCTGGTCACGGGCGCGCCCAACGCGACGGTTCTCGCCAGCGCGGAGAGCCAGGGTCTGCCGGTGATGCCCATCGTCGCGCTCTTCGGCAAGACCAAGTTCCACAATCTGGCCGGCAGCGAAGCCGCGCAGCTGCACATGAACGATGCGTTGCTCCGCGAGGCAAAGCTGCACGGCTACGTCGGCTTCCAGATCGATTTCGAGCATCTCGATTATCTTGACCGCGATGGGCTCACGGCAGTGGTCGCGCATACAGCAGACGCGCTGCACAATGCAGGCCTCAAGCTCACTATCGCCACAGTGCCCAACGCGCCCGGCTATCCCGGCAATGGCGGATTCTCCAAATGGATCTACGCGGACTGGCGCGGCGCGTACGATCTCGCCGCCCTCGCCAAATCCGTGGACCTGATTTGCTTGATGACCTACGATCAGCACACGCGCTGGACCATGCCCGGCCCCGTCGCTGGCTGGCAATGGACGATCGACAACCTGGATTACGCTCTGCGAGTTTGTGCCCAAGGAAAAGCTTTCCCTCGGAATACCGCTCTATGGAGACCACTGGTATACCGGCGCGCCCATCACAGATAAAACCACCGGCGATGAGCGGCCAAATTTGACCGGCGACTCCATCAAGTCGGGCAGATGCAGCGCAACTGGCCACAGAATTCGCCGTCAAGCCCGATTGGGATGCGGCCGACCACACTGCCTTCTTTTTCTTCTATCGCGATCAGCTGCGCGAGTGGGTTTTCTACACCGATCAGCGGACGTTTCGCGACCGCTACCAATTAGCCGCCGATCGCGGTCTCCAAGGCTTTTGCTCGTGGTCGCTTGGCCAGGAGGATCCCGAGATCTGGACGATCCTGCCGGATCGGAAAGCAAGTCACTGAGCTGGATCAAGAGCCGTCAGCAATTCCTCAATCCGTCGACATCTTTGAAGTCGACCGACGTATACGGCGCCATCCGCTAACGTGATCTCGGCTCCGAGAACCGACCCCGATGGAGTGACATCGATGATCCGGACATCCTTGACGGGGCTCAGTTCCTCCGGCGTCCAGGCGTGAATCGTCCGTCTTGTGCAGCATGGCGGTGATCATCAATTCCATCGCCGGATTTTTGGCGGTGCGTTTGCGGTGGACGTACAACACCGTGCTCTCGTCCGCCTCGGCGTTGAAACCGCGATGCACCTGGCTTTCGACTTCGTCCCAGCCGGAGTAGGCGATGAGCGCCACCTGGCGGCCGGGAATGGAGGCTGTGATGCCGCGCTCCCTGCCCGTCTCGAAGGCGCGCAGCGACGGCGCTTTCGCCGCCCATGTGGGGCAGGCCGAAATGGCCCAGCGTGAGCTCGTGCTCGAAGGCGAGGCGGCAGCGGTCCACGCGCACCACGCCGCCCGGCACGGTGATCTCGGCCAGGTCGATGAGGTAGCCGACGCCGTTGTTCGGCGGCTTGCGCATGATCAATTGCCGGTAGAGCACTCCATTGCGGACGCCGTTGAAGAGAATGCTCTGCGAAGTCGCGTAGACGCCGCTCTTCGATGCCGTGTTATCGACGGTGCGGCCGGTGAGGTAGAAATTGATGTCGACGCCGCGCAAATCGCGCGGGTCAAGGCTGCGGAAGCTGTACTCCTGCGATGTGCCGCCCTTGGGATTGTGGTTCTCCCAGGGGAAATGCGTGTTGAACACGAGCTTGGAATAGTTGTGATCGTCGTCGTACACCTTGCCGGAGATGATCTCCGAACTGCCGCTGCTGCCATGGTTGACGAGGACGATCCCCGGTTTTTCGAGAACCGTTCTCTTTGATTTTTTGCCGAGCTCCGCCCACATGCCGTCGTTCTCTTTCGCCGTCCAGAAAGGCGCGTCTTCCGGCAAGGCGAGAGCGATGAAGGGCAGAAACATGATGAACGGGCTGGCCGGGCAACTGTAGCTTTGGATCGCATATTCGCGATGGCCGTAAAAGCCCAGGCTGGGAATGTCGTTCTGATAGAAATCTTCGCGGCCGGTAAATTGCAGGATCGATCCGGAGCACAAGCGCCGCGCCCATCCGGGATCGAACGGCGGTTTTGGCTCAAGCATGAACGATGCCGGGAATCCGCCCGAAATCCAGGAGCGATAGCAGATGCTGCGCGCCCACATATTGATGTAGCCATTGCGGGCGAAGAAGTTGGCATACGTTTCGAACAGTTCCGCGAAACTTTTTTCGAGCACGTTCGCGATCTCGGGATAGTGCTCGCGGCCGAAAGCCCGGCTCCAGATGGTGCCGTAGACCACAAAAAGACTGATCGTGTAGTAGTTGTAACTTTGCTCGAGGTACCAGCCGTTACCCGCATGGTAAGACGTGATCCACATCAGGTGGCTCTTGAGCAGATCGTCGTCGATGGCGTAGCCGTGTTTTTTCAGAAACGAAAGCGCGCAGATGTTGAAGAGCCGCCAGTTGTTCTGCGTGGTGCGGTGATGCGCCCATTTGGAGATGGTGACGGCCATTTCGATCGCGTTGTTGCTGGGTCAAATGCGGCCACAGGACATCGGGCATCAGCAGAAGGGTTTTGGTCAATCCGCCGAACTCGCACGTGAACTGATAGGTTGCGTCGGGGAGATCCTCGGGCAGCGGCAGGCTGTTCGCGTGCCCCGGCGTGAGCGCGTTGTAGAAATGATGGCAATAGTAATCGCGAAGCTTGATTTCGCCGATCGTGGATTCGGGATCGACGTGGATGAGGGGAGCCGCAAGGTTGAACGTTCTCTCCAGAGCCTCGAACTCGAACGAACGAACTCGCCATTCCGGGTCGTTCGGCTGCGGATAGGATTTGCCGGGCACCAGCGGAAAAATAATCGGCTGGTCAAAAGACTTCACGTGGCGGAAAGCGCGTCCCAGGACATATTGAGCGCACTCGATGTAGTGCTGCCGGGTCATTCCCGTCATCGGGCTCAGGTCCAGGTCTGGATTGCTGACGACAAAGGCGTCCCGTGTGAGATTTGGATGGGCAATAATGGTGGAGCTGCTCATATTTTGTTTGTATCTCGAATTATATCAGATTTCGACCCAGATCTTAGAGAGAGAAATTACAACCCTATGCAATCGTTACACTTGCCTCTTCGGCGGGCGCCATTTTCGAAAGGGGCGCGGCGAGCCCGACGCCTACAGTTCAACTGCCGGAATCTTCACTTTTCTTCCTTCGGCGCAGGAGGTGTAAATGCTTCGCACCAGTTGCAGTGCGCGATAGCCTTCGACGCCAGACGAGGCCGGGGCGCGGCCGGTTTTGCACGCCTCGCCGAAGTCGGCGAGTTGGCGTTCGAATGGGGTGAGCGAAATCGCCATGGGATCGGATGCACCCGATTTTGTCTCGTGCGAAAGCGGCGCTGGCTCACCCTCGTCGTCGCGCACATCCCACGTGGTGAGTTGGTCGCCGGTTACGATTGCGCTGCCTTTGGTGCCGTGGATCTCGATCCGCTCCGGGTAGCCAGGCCACAATGCGGTCGCGGCTTGAATCACGCCCAACGCGCCTGACGCGTAATGCATCACGGCGCACACCAGGTCTTCGGATTCGATTTTGTGAATCGCGCCAAGACGCCAGTAACCGAAAACCTCGTCGACCGCGCCGACAAGCGAGAGCAGCACATCTACTTGATGGATGGCCTGGCTGATCAGGGCACCGCCGCCCTCGCAGGCCCAACTTCCCTTCACCGGGCGCGCATAATATTCATCGGTGCGGTACCACTTCACGTAGGCGTCGGCTTGCAGGATGGTTCCGAGACGCCCGGCGGCCAGCGCGCGCTTGAGAAACAGCGTGGAATCGTCAAAGCGGTGCTGGCTCACCACGCCTAGTTGAATGCCCGCCGCGCGCGCCACTGCGATCATGGGCGCCGCGGTCTCGAGATCGACAGCCATGGGTTTCTGTACCAGCACGTGCTTGCCGTACTTCGCGCCCAGCTCCACCGCGGGCAGCCGGTAGCCGGGGAAGGTGCAGAGATCGAGAAAGTCCACGTCGGCGCGCTGGCTCAGTTCTTCTGGAGAGGCTACAAATTCGGCGCCCCACGCTGCGGCGAATTTGCGGCCCTTTTCTTCGATTGCCGTCGGTGCATGCCGTGATCTGGTAGCCGATGTTCTTGTAGGCTTGCGCGTGCTTCCAGGCGATGGCGCCGGTGCCGATGACTCCCACTCTCATTGGTTGTTTTTCTCCCGACAGCAATGATACGGGCACGACGGCGATTTAACGTCGTGCGGGGAAGGTACGATTCTCAGAAAAACCAATCCTCAGCGGCTATCGATTCTGGTGAGATAACTTTTCTAGCATCGTCCCTACGGGACTTCCAAGCGAGGTGGGGAATCCTGTCTCCCCACGCTGAAGCGCGGGGCTAACAAACGCTGCGCCTCCGGCGCGTGCCGTGATTCCGTCCATGCGGAGCCCAATCAAGCCGTGGCCTTTCAAAAAGCCGGACTTTCGTCGCAGGCCGTTACGCGAGTACGGGTTCGGGTTCTGCTTTGGGGCGGGCGCCGCCGCGTGCCGGTTGCGGGGCGAAGTCGGCTTGGCCGAAGAGGACTTTGTGCAGGACCAGGGCTGCGGCGCCGCGCAGGCGCGCAGCATCGCCATCCATGGCCGCCACCACGCGAGGCGTGTGCGGCGTAATCGACCTGGCAATCAGCTGGCTCTCGAGCAGGGGGCGGATGCGCGGCCACAGCGCGGTGCAGTCGCCCACAATAATGATCACCTCGGGAGAGAGGCCGGCAGCGAGCATGGTCAACCCGCGCGCCAGCCAGGTCATCATCTTGTCGATGGAGCGCAGCGCGCGCAGGTCGCCGGCGAGGGCGAGATCGAGCAGCTCCTGAAAGTTGGTAAGCGTGGTCTCCGGCGCCAGCTCCTGGTAGTAGCGCAGGCCGGCGCGGTTGGAGGCAAAGACCTCCCAGCAGCCCGCGTTGCCGCAGCCGCACACGGGGCCGGATTCATCCAGCGTCATGTGGCCGAACTCGCCTGCCATGTCGTCGCGGCCGCGCACCACGTTCCCGTCGACGAGCATGCCGGTGCCGATGCCTTCTGACACCGAGACGACCAACATGTTGGAGGCGTCGTGGAAGTTTCCGAACCAGCGCTCCGAGAACAGGCAGGCGTTGGCGGCATTCTCCATTTCGATCGGGGTTTCCAAGACCCGCTGCAGCTCTTCGTGCACATCGATCTGTCCCCATGGCACGTTCGGCGAGAAGAGCAAGCGATGCGTCTTCTGGTCCACGCGACCTGAAACGCTCAGACCCAGGCCGTGAAAGACACGGTCAGCGAATGCTGCCTTGAGTGCGTGCGCCGCCTGGGCGATTTGCGCAATGGCCGTCCTGGCCTCATCGGCTGTGGAGCCAGCCTTGATCTCGTAGGGGACAGTTTCCCGGCTCAGGAGCTTGCCATTGATGTCCACGACGGCCAGGTTCGCCCTGCCAGGGCGCAGATCGATGGCCAGAGCTACGTGCCGGTCATTCAGCGTGACAAACGTAGGCCGTCGCCCGCGCGGCAATCTGCCCAGCGTACCCGGCAGCACCCAGCCCTCATCAATAAGCTGGCCGATGATGACCGACACCGTGCTGGGCTGGAGGCCGGTCAGCCGCGCCAGGTCAGCGCGGCTCACGGGCTGGTGGAGATGGATGGCGTGCAGAAGAATGTCGCGGTTGATTTCGCGCGCGGTTTCGCTCGAGGCTACGGCACGGCGGGGCCGGGTTGATTTGTCGGTTACGGGCTTACTCGTTGCGTGCATGATTCTGGTTTCTCGCAAGCGGTTCAGTAACCAATATATCCGGCCAGGGGATGTGTGCTTTTGCCCGCTGGAATCCTGCCGGGCCGCGGACAATCGTGCAAAAACAAATGCGGCAGCCCCTAAGGGGCTGCCGCAAAGCCAAGTTGAGGAGTTTTTAGAAGTTGAACCTTCCGCTGAACTGCATCGAACGAGCCCCCTGCGTCTGGGAGTACGGCGGCCCGAAGGCCGGTGATCAAACCGAACGTTCCGTAGTTGCCCGCGTTAACGTTCGTGCGTCGATGGCACGGTAGCGTCCGGGCTGTTCAGGTTCAGATACGGATGATTGAAGAGGTTGAACACCTCGATGCCGACCTTGAATTCGCTCTCACGGTACACGCGGAAGCCCTTAAACAGGTTCGCGTTGACGACCCCGGTGCCAGGCCCGCGGAATTGGTTGCGATGGGTGTTGGCGAATACCGGCGAGGCGATGGTGGTATTTGCTGAGCTGAACGCCGGCTCGGTCGGGTTGGCAAACGAGGCCGGATTGAACCATGGCTTGCCGCCGGAAACTGCGGTGTTGCCGAAGGTCCGGTTGTGGCCGTGCTCAACCTGATATGGCGCAACCAATTGGGCATAGAGCGTGCTGCCAGGCGCATTGAGCGTGTTGCTGTTGGCGGTGACTGAGAACGGCAGGCCACCGAAGTAGCTGTACTGGCCGGTCACCTGCCATCCGCCCACGATCTCGCTCAACAGGTCGTTGCTGTTCAGCCATTTCTGGCCGTAGCCGAAGGGCAGTGTGTAGATGCCCCAGATCTGCAGCGTTGTGCTTCTGGTCCTGGTTGGCTTGCGCCCGGTTCATCTTGTAATACGCCGGGATAGGCTGAACGGCGGCCCGCTCGATCCCGTCCCGGCGCCGTTGTCTGCATAGTTGAAGGCGTGGCTGTAGGTGTAGACCAGGCCAAGCGAAGCGTTCTTGCCGGCATTGCGGGTCAACTTGCGCCTGCAAGCCGTTGTAGTTCGCGCTGAAGATCGGCCCGTTCATGGTAATGCCGCCGGTGTTGTATAAGCCGCTGCGTTGGAAGCGCAGGTTGACCAGCCGTTTGCCAGTGCAGATTGCTCCGAGTTGATGATTTCGTTCGGCGGAGGTCGCCGAAGCTTGCACAGCTGCCGGTCAGGCCGGTAAGGGCAGTGTTCCATTGTCCGTTGGCCATGCAAGGCGTACTTGCGCTGGGCAGCGGCGCCGCATTATACGGACTGACGTTGGACTGTTGGCGGACGAAAAGATCGCCCACATAGCCCACGTTGGCTACGAAGTCCTTGCCCAGATCGCGCTGGACAAACAGGTTCCAGCTCTCGATGTAGCCGCGGCGGAAATTCGGCCACACGGCGTTGGTGACCCGGTGATCGGCAACGCCACAAAACCTGAGGAGTAGTTGGGTGCGACCGGAATCGGGATGCCGTAGCAGGTCGGCGTAGCCGCAGAGCAGCCGCCTATGGGCATGCCCGCGTTGCTATTCGCCGGATCGACCGCGATGGTTCCCGCTCCGTCGCCGGCGTAGTTCGGCGCCAGATCGAAGGGGTATTCGTCGCGCAGCTCGCGCATGCTGTCCGGATCGACGGTAATACCGGCGCCGGTGCGAATCACGGTTTTGTTGTTGAGGCGATACGCGAAACCGACGCGAGGCGCGAAGAATCCGTGGCCCCGTATCCACGCCGGCATTCTTGGGGTTGCCCATAACACCGCCGATCTCGACATTGGATGTACTGAGGCCGGTTCAAATACACCTCAGAGATGCCGGTGTGGTCGCGGTACGCCGCCGGGTAGCGTCTCGTAGCGCACGCCATAGGTGATGGTCAGCTTCGGAGTCACCGTCCACTGATCCTGCGCGTAGGCGCCAAGCTCCGTCCAGCGCAGCGAGTTGGGATCGAAAATCTGCTGCGCCTTTTGAATGGCGTTGCCCGTGCCGTTGAATTGGGCAGGCCCAGCAGGTAGTCGGCCAGATCGTTGTACGCGGTTACGCCGCACGTAAGTAGCCGAGCCGCCGCAGGTCATGCCGCCCTGGAACAGGAAGCCGCCGCGCACGTTGGTGACGCCGCCGCCGCTAGTGGGCTGGAAGTGGTTCAGGTCGAAGTGGTAGTAGGTGAAGCCGTACTTGAATTGGTGCTTGCCCTTGATCCAGCTCAGGTTCACGTCGCCGGTAAACTGGTTGTCGCGGAACGAAACGGATTGGCGGTATTGGAGTTGCCGATGGAGCTGAAGCGTGCTGTTAAAGCTGAACAGCGGCTGGCCCCAATAATCCGGGTCGGAAGTGTTGGTGGTGAGGTTCGTTCCCGGAATGTGCAGTGTGTTCAGCCCATAGCTTCCATCTGCGAGATCGATCACCGACTGCGCTCCCGACCACTGGCGGGTGTAACCGAAATCGGCGTCCATCACCAGGTTCGGGTTGAGCACATGGCTTACGCCAATGCCCACATTCTGGATGTGGCCATGCCCCGCGCCCGGCTGGCCGCCGTCGAAGGTGCCGCCGCCCGCCGGGCCCAGTTCCTGCGGATCGAGTACCTGGAACGGCTCGATGCTGTATTTGCCGAAGATCTGCGTATTGTCGTTCGGAATGTAGGTGATCTTGGCATCGTTGCTGGTGCGGTTGTAGGCGAAGGTGGCCGAGCCAGTGTAGTCGTTGGCCATGTTGTTGGCGAAGGAACAGCCCGTAGAGGCGAGTTCCGCGGGAGCGATCGAAGCCGCGATACTGGCCAAATTGTCGATCATCACATCGGCGCTGAGGTCGATGGCAGGCGGCTTGCAGGAATGGTGTTGACGTTGCTTCCCGTCTCGCCATATTCAGAGGTGAAGCTCGGCCGGCATGCATAGTTGAGATAGCCGGCGGTGTAGGTCAGCGTCGGGCATTGGCGGTGGGGGTGAATGCACTGACCCATGCGGCCGTGGGCTGCGGATCGTAAATCGTCGCATACGGCGCAGCCTCGGAGAAGTTGCCGTTGATCATGTTGGTATCAGGAACCGTCAGTGTTACACCGTTGCCGATCAACTGGCGCCGCGTGGTGCGCTCCCAGTTGTCGAAGAAGAACAGCTTCTTCTTGCCGGTGAGGATCTTCGGAATATAGACCGGGCCGCCAATGTTGAAGCCGTATTCGTCGAAGACGTTCTTGGGAAGCACCGTTCGGATCGATGGCGCTCTTGAGCGCATTTACCGTCGCGGTATACGGCCGGGCGTTCAGGCCGGCAGTCCTGGTAATACTCCCATGCGCTCGCCGTGGAAGTCGTGCCCGCCGCTCTTGGTGGTGATCTTGATCGATGCGCCGCCCGCCTGGCCCTGCTCGGCGGTGAAGTCGTTGGTGGTGACGCTGACGTTCTCAATCGAGTCCGCCGGCGGAACGTAGGCGATGAGATAGGGCAGCCAGCCGTAGTAGTTGACTGCTCCATCGATACGCGTGGTGTTGCCGTTCATGCTCATGCCGTTCACGTTGATCGACATGGCGCGCGCGGGATTGGAAGCGGTTGAATTCTGCTCCTTCGGCGACGCCGCGCCGGGTATGAGCGAATAAAGTGCCTGATAGCTGCGCCCCTGAGAGGAGGTCTCGGGCATTTGGCTGAGCTGTGTCTGACTGATTTCGCTGTTCACTTCTGCCGTTTCGGTCTGTAACGAAGGGGGCGCCTCGGTTACCGTGACCTGCGTCGACACGGAGGCCGGCTGCAGAGTAACGTCAATGCGCACCTGGCGGTTGACTTCAATCTGCACGTCCTTTTGCGAAAAGCCCGCAAAGTTTCCCGTCCGGGCAACAGAAACTGTGTACGCGCCTGGCAGGATGTCGAGAATGTTGAAGGTGCCCGCGCCGTTCGCGTTCTCGGTGCGTTGCTCGCCCGTGCCCTGGTTGATGATGGTCACTGCTACGTTCGGAATCACCGCGCCCGTCCTGTCAGTCACGGTTCCGGTAATCGATCCGTAAAGGATCTGTGCATTTGCGGCGGTGCTCACAAGGAACATCGCCGAGAGAGCGATCAACGTCATGAAAATCTTGATCGCGTTGTGCTGGACTCGAAACTCGCCCATTGGCCTTCCTGACATAGACACCTCCAAAGAATGTTGTTGTTGCCCACAGCATTGCTGGACCCTACGTCCCCAGCAAAGCCACACTGCCTCAGCCGCCAACATAGACGTGCCCGCGCAGCGATTCGAAACATGCCGGAGCAGGCCTTTATTGGCGAACCGAACTATATGGCCGACTTGAGATCGTTGTCAAGACAAAAAAACGATTTATTTAAGAGAAAAACCGATTTATCTCCTTGGCGAAACGGCGTCCAGGCCGCCTCACCCTGGCGGTCTATATGCAATTCACAGATTCTGTTGAGGTTAAATTCAATTAGGAGGCGAGTAAATGGCTTTACTATACTAATGACCCTATGCATTCCTGGCGCCTTTGGCCGTGATTTTACAGAAGATATCCAGCTCCGAGTCGCCCTTCACCTGTCTCCGCGCGCGCGGCTGACGCTCGAAATTCTTCGTGAGCCGAAGATGGCATTAATCCCGGTACAGCTTTCATCTTGCCGCCACGGACCCCCCGGCCGCGCCCGCTACACTTTTCTCTGGGAGTTCCTCACGATCCTATGCAAACTGCCGTTCGAATTCTCCTCTTCGCCCTGGCTTTTTTCCCACTCTGCTCGCTGGCTGCGGCACAGTCTGCTGCCGCCCCGGCCACAAGCCGCGATGCCGACTTGCAATTGGTGGTTGTGCTCAGCCGCCATGGCGTGCGCTCGCCCATTGGGGCACGCGATTTATATGGCAATACGCCGCTGCGCCGTGGCCCGCGTGGGATGTGCCGCCGGGTTATCTTACTGCGCACGGCTATCAACTAATGAAGCTCTTCGGAGCGTGGGACCGCAGCAAATTCGCGAGCGAGAACCTGTTCGCCGCCGCGGGCTGCGCCGATGCCGCTCACGTCTCGATCATCGCGGACAGCGACCAGCGCACGCGCGAAACGGGCAAAGCTCTCGCGGAGGGCATGTTTCCCGGCTGCACCATCGCGGTGCACGCGCAGCCTGAGGGCACAAGCGATCCGCTCTTCCGGCCCATCGAGGCTGAGGCCGTCCATCCCGACACGGCCCTGGCTACCGCGGCGGTCGCCGGCCGCATCGGCGGCGATCCTAACAATCTCACCGAAGCTGTATCGCTCGCAGTTGACGCTGCTCGACAGCGTGCTGGCGGGTTGCGGCCACGCGCCGGCCGACGCCCAGCGTACGTCGATCTTCGCCATTCCGGCATCGCTCGCGCCTGGCACCGGCGACAGTCCCGCCGCTCTGCGCGGTCCGGTGACCGCGGCCGCCACCATGGCCGAAAATCTGCTCCTCGAATACACCCAGGGCATGAGCCAGGCCGATACCGGATGGGGCTGCATCGACGGCGCAACCTTGCGCACCATCATGCAGGTCAACAGCGCGAATTGGGACTACGGCAAGCGCACCCCGGCGGTCGCGCACATTTTTGCCTCGACGCTTCTCGACCGCATCCTGAAAACCATGCAGCAAAGTGTGAACGGCGGGGGTGCGAACGGCGGCGGCGATGCTGGCACGGCTGTTTCCGGCGCGCTCGGCAAGCCCGGCGACCGCCTTGTGATCCTGGTGGGCCACGACACCAACATCGTGACCGTGGCCGGCGCACTGCACATCGACTGGGTCTTCGACGGCCGTGTCGACGACACGCCTCCCGGCGGCGCATTGCTCTTCGAGGTCTGGCGTCCGCGCGACGGCGGCAAGCCCTTCGTGCGTCTTGAATACACGGCGCAAACGCTGGAGCAGATGCGCAATTCGGTGGCGCTGACTCCCGCAAATCCGCCTGCAATCGCGCCTATCTTTATTCCCGGCTGCAGTCGTCAGGATCTTTCCTGCAGCTGGGAGGGATTTTCTGCGGCGATGCGCGCGTCGATTGATCCCGCCTACGTTCCGGCGCAGCGCTAGGTGTGTTCGCGCCGGTCCGCGTGCCGAAAGGGTCAGTTCTTTTGTGCGGCGGTGCGAGCCTTTTGCGCGGTTGTGCGGGCTTTCATCTTTCTCTCAAGGAACTCCTCGAGCGCCACGGCATTGTTATGCACCTCATCGTGCGAACTGTAGATCAGCGTCACCGTGCCCTTGCGCGCCGCCTCCAGCAGCGGCGCCCAGGCCTCCGGCCGCAACTTCAGCTCCGCGAAATACCGCTTGCGAAACTCCAGCCATCGCGCCGGATCGTGACTGAACCACTTACGCAGCTCCGTGCTCGGCGCCGCGTCCTTCAGCCACGCCACAATGGGCAACGAAGACTTCTTCACGCCCCTCGGCCAGAGCCGTTCAATCAGAAATCTCGCTCCATCCGTTCTGCTCGGCTTGTCGTAAGCGCGCTTGAGTTGGATCATGGCAGTCCCTCCCCCGCAGCAAAAAGCCGCATCGTCTGAGTTTGATGCGCGCACGCAACCATGGCCGCTAAGAATGTTAGCCACGCATGCTGCGATGCATCGAGCCGCTCGAAAGTTGGAGGATTACACGAGAGAGTAGCAGCTGCCCTGCCGGCTCACACCCCCGGGCGCTATCATCGTCATGCACCATTTTTGAGCCTCAACCCACCTTCTGAATTTCGAGGAATAAGCATGAAAGCCGTTGTGAAATCTGCAGTTTTGTTCCTGCTGTTGCCGGCCGCGGCTCTTCCGCTCGCCGCGCAACAGGATTACTTCAGCAACTGGCCCGCGGGACGCTCTCCGCAGGAGGTGGGCAAGGCGCTGGCCGAGCACTTTGTCACCAGCCCGCACCAACACAACCCGGGCACGATCTTCTACGGCGAAGTCGGCACCTGGTACGGCGCGCTCAACTTCGCAGAGCTCACGCACGACACCGATCTGCGCGACCGGCTCATCAAGAAATTCGATCCCCTGATGCCGGGTGGCGCGGAAGAGGCGCTGGTGCCCAAGCGCGATCACGTCGACGACTCGATCTTCGGCACTGTACCCCTCGAGATTTACATCCAGACCAAAGACAAGAAGTATCTCGACTATGGGCTCTCTTTCGCTGACAGGCAGTGGGTCGATCCGCAGCCCGACGGCCTCTCGCATGAGACGCGCTACTGGATCGACGACATGTACATGCTGACCATCCTGCAGCTCGAGGCCTATCGCGCCACCGGCGACACGAAGTATCTCGATCGCGACGCCCACGAGATGGTGGCCTACCTCGACAAGCTGCAGCAGCCAAACGGCCTCTTCTACCACGCGCCCGATGTGCCCTTCTTCTGGGGCCGCGGCGATGGTTGGGTGGCGGTAGGCATGACGGAAATGCTGCTTACGCTGCCCGCCGACCATCCGCAACGCGCGCGCATCATGGCCAGTTACAAGCTCATGATGGCCGCCCTGCTCAAATACCAGGCAGCGGACGGCATGTGGCGTCAACTCATTGACCACGACGAAGCATGGGAGGAGTCGTCCAGTACCGGGATGTTCACCTTCGCGCTGATTACCGGCGTCAAGAACGGCTGGCTCGACGCGGCCACGTATGGCCCTGCCGCGCGCAAAGGCTGGATCGCGGTTACCGGCTTCATCGATCAGAACAACGACGTGACCAACATTTGCGCAGGCACCAACAAGCTCAACAGTCTTGACTACTATCTGATGCGCCCCCGCCGAACCGGCGACTTCCACGGCCAGGAACCGATTTTGTGGGCGGCGTCGGAGCTGCTGAGATAGCGAGATAGAGAGACAGCAAGTCAACGGGTCAGCGATCGATCCGTGGGAAAAGAATGTTCTTGCACCGTCCCTACGGGACTCCGCAGCGCATTTTTGCAGCTTTCCCCAACGCTGAAGCGCGGGGCTAACAAACTCTGGGCCTACGGCGCGGCTGCGAGGATGTTGCGAACGTTAGAAACAGAATGCTAGCTCGTTGACTCGCTGACTCGCTGACTTGCTGTTTTCTTAGTCCAGCCTGGTTAAATATGCATCGCCTTCGACTGGCTTCAACTGCCGCGCAATGTATGCGGCCATGGCGCGGTCGTCACCTTGCGGCCGGATGCGCACCCAAAAGCTGTTGTCGCCGGGAAACTCGATGACGTTCGCGTCCGGATAAAGCTCGATCAGTTGCGCCTTAAGTTGGATGGCATCACTCTCGTTGTGGAACGCGCCGATCTGCACGCACCAGCGGCCGCCGGTGGAGATGGGCTTCGGAGTCTGGTACACATCCAGGCGCACTTGTGCCAGACCGGTCCTGTAAACACCCACGGCTTTTGCCGATGCAATCGTCAGGTCGATCATGCGATCGGCCACAAAGGGTCCGCGGTCGCTGATGCGCATGGCGCTGGACTGACCGGTCTTCAAATTGGTAACCACAATCAGCGAGCCCATGGGCAGGGTGCGATGCGCGGCCGTCAGCGCGTTGTCGTCGAAGACCTCACCGTTGGCGGCTTTACGGCCCTTATACGGAGCGGTATACCACGAGGCGGTGCCCACCTCGCTCAGGATGGGCGCGTGCGTGGCGACAAAGTCGAGATCTTCCTGGCTCACTCCGCCTGGCGGCAGTGGCGTGACGGGAATCTTCGTGCTCGACTGGTTGGCGCCTGGCGCCGGCGGCTGCTCAGCCGGAGGCGGGTGCACTCGAGGCGGCAGCGATTGCGGCGGCGCAACCTGCGCCGTGTTCTTGTGATGGCAGCCTGTCAACGCAAGCAATGCGGGGACAAGCAGAAGCGGGATTAGAAACGACAAACCCGGCGAACCCGGGGCGCGCTTCACCATCGCCAGCGCCGCCCGTGCAGCCGGGCCGCGGTGCCGCTTCAAGACAGGCATGGGGTTCTTCAACTGCGCGGTTCTCCGGAAGTTTTCGGCGGGCTGCCTTCTGCCGGAGCTCCGCGTGGGCTGGGAGCTGCACCGCTGCGCTGTTCAAACCGATCTGCCAGAGTGCGCAGTGTATCGGCGGCCGTGCGCATCGCCGAAATCGACTCGCGCCGCACCTGCGGGATCACCGCGTCGTTCACATACGCGATGGCGTGGCGCAGTTCCATCTCGATCAACTCCACGGCTTCTTCGATGCGGTGGCCAATGCCGGGGCCACCCCAGTTGGGCGTATTGTTGGTGCTCATTGCACAGCCTCTCTTCGCCGGTCACGCGATACGTAGCCTGTCCAAAGTCTGCTTCACGGCGCGGATCGAGTCAATGCCCGCGAAATTTTGAAGGAATCGCGAAAATTACTATTGACGCATTCGAGTGCATTCCGCATGATTGCCTAGAGTCCCCCACTGAACAGCCGCCAGGGGAGCGTCGACAGACCCCGATGCGGCGAACCTTTCGGGCTGCGGCGCTCGAAAATGGCCGCTCTCCTCTTTTGCCGCCAGCCTGCGTCCGGGTTTTCCGGGTCCTTGCTCCGGCTGTTCCGCGAGCGCCCTTTTTCGTTCGTGTCTCTCGTGTCTTGAGGCAGCGGGCCGTCGTTCTCCCGGGTAAGCGGATCGAAGTGATTTCTGTCAGCGAGGTTCGGATCCCTTGAAAGACAGTGCGATTCACTTGAAAGACGTTGCAAGCGGCGGCTGGCGAGCACGCGGAAGGCGGGGCACGGGCCTGCTTCCTCTCGGGACGGTGATCGCTCGGGGGCTGGCTGTGGGGTTGGTCACTTTTGGGCTGGCCTTTGGCGCGGGTAATTGCGCATTCGCGCAATCTGGATCCGGGGCCGGAACCGGTGCCGGTTCTGGGGCTGCACCCGCGCCCGCTCCTGCTGCCGAAACCCAATCGGCACAGCCCGGCGCCCTGGCTCCCGAATCAAACTCGAAAGCGAAAAAGCCCCCAAACCCCTCGACCCGTGCGACATCAAGAACTCTGGCGCATCCATGGTCGACACCGGCGGCCTCCGAGACGTTTCCGTGCTCGGCGTGGGAGAAACCACGCGCACGGCCGGCAGCTCCGCGAATGAGTCCAAGGTCTGCAGCCGTTTCAAGGCCATCGACTGGTACGACCGCTTCGTTACGGGCCCCGACGTGATGCGTTTTTCGCCCGAGCAAAAGTTTCGCCTGGCCGTGACCAACATCATCAACCCCTTCAACCTCGGCACCATCGTGGCTGAAGCGGGCATCTCTGTCGCCGCCAACTCGCACACGGCCTACGGTCCGGGATTCGGGGGCTGGGCCAAGTTGTCCGGAACCAACTTGACGCAGGATATGACGGATCAGTTCTTCGGCACATTCCTGATTCCTTCCATTACGCACACCGATCCGCACTATCACCGCCGGCCCGACCTGAGCATGCCCCGCCGCATTTGGCATTGCCTCGATCAGATCGTGTGGCAGCGCGATGACAATGGCGGCCATACTCTTGACTACTCCGAGCTGGTCGCGCCGGTCTTCGACATCGGCGTCTCAAATCTCTATGTGCCCGGCCTCGAGACGCACTTCAGCGCCGACGCCGAGCGCTACGGCGTTGGCCTCGCCACCGCGCCCATCGACAATTTCATCACGGAGTTCTTGCCCTCGATCGCCAGCCACATCCACACACACGTGGTCTTTGTGCAGCGCGTCATTAACCAGGTGGCCGTGAATCCACCGTAGTCGCCGCGCATTGCTCAGAGAATCCGATTCCGTCGCGGCGTTCCCTCTCCGCGATACAACCTTTGCGCCCGGTCTGCGTCCTAACCTTTAGAACCGGCCTTCCATCGCTACCCGTGGGTTTCGGTTCTCGATCAATTCTGTTGTCTTTGGGTCTGTTGGCTTTGGGCTTTTCGTCTGCGGGTCTTTGGTCTGCGGGCCGGTTTGTTACGGGCATCCTATACACCGAACTTTCATCGAACGAGGTCCGGTTCTTGGAAAGCGGCGCATCCTTTCGCGAAGTCATGAGAAAGGTGGCGGCGGCCCGTGTGTCGCGCGGGCGGTGCTTCCTGGCGCTGCTCTTTTTCGGATGGGCGCTCGCTCTCGCTTCGCGCACCGGCCCCTTCGCCCTCGCACAAAATGTCGAACCTTCGCCCGCCACCCCTGCGATCTCCACGCCGCAGTCTTCTGCATCGCAGGGTCTTGCGCCAGTCGATTCTCAGCCTGCGGTCGCCTCTCAGCCCCCAGCGACTTTGCAACCCTTAGAAGGCTGCCAGCTGAAAAATACCGGCGCCACGATGACTGCTACGGGTTCCATGCGCGCCCTCGCGGTGTTTGGGTTCAGCGGAGTTCCGGCCTACGCCGGCGCCACCGCGATCGTAACGAGGGTCTGCATCCCGCACATGCCCCTCATCAACTGGTACGCCCGATTCCTCAACGGCCCCGAGGTCAAGCCACTCACGCCCAGCGAAAAGGCCGACCTCGCGGCGCATAACCTCCTCGACCCTTTCAACCTGCTCACCATCGCTGGTGAAGCCGCCATCTCCGTCGCCGCCAACCCGCATTCCGGTTACGGTCCCGGCGTTCCTGGCTGGGGCCGCTACGTGGGCGTCAGCTTTACACAGGACTTGACCGGCGAGTTCTTCGGCACTTTCCTGATTCCCTCGCTCGTCCATCAGGACCCGCACTACCATCGCATGCCCAACGCCACCATTCGGCGCCGCATTTTGCATTGCATCGCGCAAATTGCATGGACACAGGGCGACGATGGCCGCGGCATGCTCAATTACGCCGATCTGGGCGGCTTCGCCATCGACGACGAAATCGGCAATCTCTATGTCCCAGGCCAGCAGACGCGGGGGACTGCCACCGCCGAGCGCTACGCTATCGGCCTCGCCACCGCGCCGATTGATAATTTCGTAACCGAGTTCCTGCCCGACGTGGCGCGACACGTACACATCCAAGTGGTCATCATCCAGCGGGTCATCAACCAGGTGGCGCGGACGGAAAATACGGCGCAGTGAGCGGCCTCCCGCTCACAATCGAAAAGGCGCGGGTACCCGCCGGGGTAGCTTATGGTTGCCGCGCGGCCGCCTTGTCGTGGTAGATTCACATCACAGGCCCCCTTCCCTCATTCATATTGGTTTCATCCATCGCAACGGAGGAAAATCCAAGAAAATGAAAAGCGTTCGCAGATCCTTCTCTTTGAGTGCACTTTGCCTGGCTTCTGCATGCATGTTGCTGGGTGTAATGGGCAACAAACTCGCCAGAGCGCAGGCCGCGCCCGCGCCGATCGGCAACTGGGCCAATAAGACGGAAGGTCTGGTGGTTCAGCAGAGCGGAACCTGCGGCTTCCTGGTCAATGGGAAGGTCGCCTACTCCGGAACCTGCAAGTGGGAGACCCCCTCAGCCAAAGGAGGGATTCTCGATCTCCAATATCCCATGCCTCTCGCGCCCGGCCACATTCGTTGGAGCGTTATCTACGTAAATCAGACGACCATTACGCTCGATGGAGATGTCTTTTACAAGCAGGGGAATTAGGGCGGGTGGCCCGGGTCCCGCCTTTGGGACCCTGGAGATCGCCTCGTCGTGGTAGATTCACATCACCGGTACCCGTCCCCCTCTCATGCAGGTTTCATTCACCGCAATGGAGGAAAATCCAAGAAAATGAAAAGCGTTCGCAGGTCCTTCTCTTTGAATGCACTTTGCCTGGCTTTTGCATGCATGCTGCTGGGCGTGATGAGCAACCAACTCGCCAGAGCGCAGGCCGCGCCCGCGCCCATCGGCAACTGGGCCAATCAGACGGAGGGTCTCGTGGTTCAGCAGAACGGAGCATGCGCCTTCCTGTTCAACGGCAAGGTCACCTCCTCCGGAACCTGCACGTGGGAGAACCCCTCTGCCAAAGGCGGGATTCTGGACCTCACATACCCGATGCCTCTCGCGCCCGGACACATTCGCTGGAGCGTTATCTGGGTAAATCAGACAACCATCACGGTCAATGGAGATGTGTTTTACAAGAAGGGGAATTAGGGCGCGGGCGGGAATTCGGACCCTCACCCCACGAAGGAATACCCGTCCATGCGGACGGCGAGGCACGCTTCTTCTTGAACCGTAAGGGCTCTTGCTTAGGACCACATCATGCCGGCAACGCTACTCGACAAACTCACTGCTCGCGTGGGATTCATCGGCCTTGGGCTCATGGGAAGCCGGCTCGCGCGGCGCCTAGATTCATTTGGATGGCACGTTCGAGCATGGAACCGCACCCCAAAGCCTGCAGACGAGCTAAATGAATGGGGCGTAGACATTGCACCGTCAATTGCGGATCTCGTGACTGGTGCGGATGTGGTTCTCTCTTCGTTGACCAACGATGCAGCGGTTCGGTCCGTCTACCTCGACGAGAATGGGGTCTTTTCTGCGGCAAAACCTGGGACCGTCATCCTGGAGATGAGCACGATCTCGCCGGTATTATCGCGCGAACTGCATCAGGAGGCCCGCACAAGAGACGTCAAACTTCTCGATGTGGCCATTTCCGGATCGACGCCGGCGGTGGAGGCCGGGACGATCACGCTGCTTGCGGGCGGTAACGAAGATACCTTTGAGCAATGTGTCCCTATTTTCGAGTCGATTGCCAGGCAGTGGTTCTTGATTGGACCCGGGTCTTCAGGCGTAAAAATGAAATTGGTCGTCAACCTTCTCCTCGGCCTTGACATGGAGGCAATCGCGGAAGCAGTCTCACTCGGAGAGCATCTTCAGATCGATCGAGATGTTCTGCTTGAGGTCCTTTCCAAAACGGCGGTTGTTGCTCCAGCGATGGGGGGGAAGTTCAGGAAAATCAGGGATAGCGATTACTCTCCGGAATTTCCGCTGCGGCTGATGAGCAAAGACATGGATCTGGTGATGGACGCCGCCACAGCGTCTGGCGCCGATTTGCCCGCGGCCTCGGTCGCCCAGACCGTCTTTGCATGCAATGTTCCCGCAAGCGGCAACTTGGACTTGGCCGCCATAACCCCGTATGTTATCGGTCGAGGGGCGAGGGACAAGGTTTAGCGTGTGTCGGCGAACCTCGGCATCTAAAGCAAACTACGGAACCTGAAACTTAGGGACAGAAACCTAGGGACAGACGGGATGTTCCCAGGTTCACCATGGATCCCGAAATACTTGGGTGCCCCACCCGGCTCTAACCTCCGTGTGATCTGCTATTTGCCCCAGACGACGAGGTTCGTATCTGGCGCCCCGCTCACAGCCCCCAAATCCCCGTCCAGCCCCTTATATCCCCATTCGCTGCAACCACCTTGGGCTTGCCGCCCAACCGTCTTAACCTCGTAATGACTTATTAGCCTCCGGAATCCTCTCAAACCGGGAAACCGGGAGGCTTCAATCCTTAGGTACCAAGCCGGGCCAGACGTAACCTCCGGCCGTTCTTTTTCAGTCCACTTTTACGTGAGGGAGACCGCAATCATGTCCAAAGCCGTCAAGTACGCCGAGAAGGCCGCCGTTTACGCTGCCAAGGGAGCCTGGGTTGTTTTTGAGCGTTTCAACCGCATCAGCCCTAACGCCTCATTCACCCCAAAGTGGAGTGACAAGCCCCTGCAGAAGAGCTGGCAGAAGGAGAAGCCGCCCCTCGGCTGGCCGCGCACCACGGATTCGCTCTGTCCCAAGTGCGTGCCCGAGATTCGCAAGCAGATTCTCGACGGCAAGTTGCCTCACGAAGTTCTGCTCAACGAAAAAGTGGGCGAGATCAAGGCGCAGATCATTGAGCGCGACGGCAAAATCCTGATGGTGAAGGACTGCCCGAAGCACGGCCATTTCGAGGATGTGATGTCGATCGATCCGGCCTTCTTCAAGCACCTTGAAGAGACCTTCCCCGGCCGCGACATCCGCGCCCACGGCGACGGCGACAAGAACCTCCACCATCACGGCACGTCGACTGTGACGCACGGCCGCGGTTCGGTGCTCACTATCGACCTGACCAACCGCTGCAACATGATGTGCGATCCGTGCTTCATGGATGCCAACCAGGTCGGCTTTGTGCACGAGCTTACGTGGGAAGAAATCAAGACCATGCTCGATAACGCCATCACGATGAAGCCCAAGCGGCAGATGAGCGTGCAGTTCAGCGGCGGCGAGCCTACGCTCTCCCCTTACTTCCTTGACGCGGTGGCTTATTCGCGCAAGGTTGGATTCAACTCGGTGCAGGCCGCATCGAATGGCATTGAATTTGCGAAGTCGAAGGAACTTTGCCGCGCTGCTGCCGAGGCTGGTCTGCGTTACGTTTATCTCCAATTCGACGGCATCGGCAACGCGGCCAACTCGCACCGCAAGGTCGGCAACCTGTTCGACGTGAAGCTGCAGGCCATCAACAATCTGCACGAAGCCGGCGTCGAGATTGTGCCCGTCACCACCATCGTGAACGGCATCAACAACGAGCAGGTGGGGCGCATCATCGAGTTCGCGCTCGACAATCCCAAGAAGATCAGCTTCCTCTCGTTCCAGCCGGTCAGCTTCACGGGCCGCGACGAAGACATTACCGAAGAGCGCCGCGTGGCGCAGCGCTACACGCTTTCGCACATGGCGCACGACGTGAAGTCGCAGGTCGGCATGGGCGAGCCGGCGCGCGATTGGTTCCCGATTTCATTCATGTCCACCTTCAGTGACTGGGCCGATCTGGTGCACGGGCCCAACGCCGAGTGGGGCCAGCTCTCTTGCGGATGCCATCCCAATTGCGGCATCGGCATGGCTGTGATGATCGACAAGGAAACCAAGGAATGCGCGCCCGTTACAGCATTTCTGCACATGGACCAGGTGGCCAAGGATCTGGCCAAAGTGAACGACGCCGCCCGTGGCAAGTGGCTCTCAGTCATTGGCTTTGGCTTGGCGCTTTTGCGCAACTACGATCCGTTCATGTCGCCAACGCACTTCAAGATCAGCGACATGATGAAGAAGATGGACAAGACCTTCAACGCCACCGGCAAAAACTACGGCAGCGTCAAGGGCGACCGCACCATGGACGACATCAAGAAGCGCCGCCAGGACCGCTGGAACTTCCTGTTCATCGCCGGCATGTGGTTCCAGGATCTGTTCAATTACGATTTCCGTCGCACCGAGCAGTGCATTATTCCCTACGCCACGCAGGAAGGCGAGATCAGCTTCTGCGCTTATAACACCGGCGTGGGCTGGCGCAACATTATCGAGAAAATGCACATGACGGCCACGCTGACCAAGTGGTACGAAGAGCACGGCCGCCACGAAATCTTCGCAGGCGGCAAGAAGGTGGGCATGACCCAGGTGGGCCACGACCTGCAGCTCAACATGGAGCACGTGAATGCCGAGGCTAACCACACGCTCGACAATCTGGGCATCGCCAAAAACTCTCGCGAAGAAAAGATTCGCGCGCGGGACGAGAAGATGAAGACGGAAGCGGAGAATGCGAAGATGGCCAAGCTGTATCGCGAGCATGTGCTCGGCGAGAAGCCTCTCGAGGGCGGCATGGTCTCAATCGGCGACATCAAGCCCGCGTCGAACAACGCAGCATCGCCCATCAACCGTCACCGGGACAGCGAACTGGTCTCCGGCGACTAATCGTACAAGCAACCCTCCTCTACTGCATCACAAACACAAAAGCCGTCCGCGAGCAGGTTGTTACGAAAGCCTGAATGAACCGTTGAAATCATGGGAAAATGCCCTCGTGGTGAGCGAGGGCATTTTCCATGGGCTTCATTCAAGGTGAGGGACGAACCCAAGGCACATTGTTTCCTGTGGTGCTGGACGATCTTGTCCCGGGCGATCACGTCTGTCGGGTGATCGACGCTTTCGTTGCGCGGCTGGAGATGAGCGAACTCGGGTTCGAGCGTTCCGAGCCGGCGGAAACGGGACGGCCTGGTTACGATCCGCGCGAACTTTTGAAGCTTTATCTCTACGGCTACCTGCAGCAGATCCGCTCCTCACGGCGTTTGGAGGCCGAGTGCAGGCGCAACGTGGAAGTGATGTGGTTGCTGGGCCGTCTGGCTCCCGATTACAAGAGCATCGCCGAATTCCGGCGCATGCACCGTGAAGCGGTCACCAAGGCGGGGGCCGCGCTGGTTGGCTTTGCGCGCTCGGTGGGCCTGGTACGGGGTGAGTGGATAGCCATCGATGGTTCCAAGTTCCAGGCCGCCAGCAGCGCTCGCAGTGTGCACGAGCGCGAGGCGGTGAAGCGTTATCTGGAGCAGCTTGAGCAAGCCGATGAAGGGGATGAAATGGTCATCGATCCAGATGCCGTGGCGACGGCACTGGAGAAGCTGAACAGGCATCCGGAGCCGGAGGCGCACTTGATGCGCGTTGGCCATGCCCATGCACTTACTCCTGCATATAACGTGCAGACCGCTGTAGATGCCGAACATGCGCTGATCGTGGCCCAGCAGGTGACCACGGAGGCAACCGACAACCGTAGCCTGCTGCCCATGGCCCAAGCGGCCAAGCAGGCGGTGGGCGTACCGGACTCTCTCCACGTGGTTGCCGATGCCGGTTATTCCAACGGCGAGCAGGCCGAACAATGCGAGCAACAGGGCATCGTGCCGCACGTGCCAGCCAACCGTTCCGTCAACAACAAGGGCGACGGCACACTGTTCGACCGCAGCCGGTTCCAATACGACGAGAAAACGGACACCTTCCGCTGTCCCGATGGCGAGACGCTGGTACGCATACAACTGTCGCGCAGGGACCGCTGCATAATGTATGCCGCCGAAGCCGAAACATGCCAAGCCTGTGCGATCAGGACCAATTGCACTACCGCATCGCGTCGCTGGATTACCCGCCACCTGCATGAAGGAGCGCTCACGCGCATGCAACAACGAGCCACGCCTGAGGCCATGCGGCTACGACGATGCATCGTAGAACACCCCTTCGCAACCCTCAAATATCGCATCTTCGGAAACCCGCGATTTCTGCTGCGCGGACTTGGAGGAGCACAAACCGAGATCGGCCTGGCAACTATGGCCTACAACCTGAAACGCATGATCAATGTCCTCGGAGGTCACAAGCTGGCCGCGGCGCTGGCTTGCTAAATACCCCCATCTACGACCGCGCCACTTAACCAATCTGATCTTGCTCGGAAAACAACCTCCTCCAAAACAAAAAGCGATGTCCGGCCAACCCGAACACCGCTTCTCGTCTACCTCAATCGCCCGTTTCGTAACAGCCTGGCGAGGACGGCCTTTGTGCTTGTGCCGGACCTTGGGCGCCCCCTCCCAAACCCCTGAAGTCCGGGTAAGTTAATCTGTATTTCAAAGGAGCATTCGATGACGAATGAAGGCGATCAAGCAGGGCATAGTGGCAGTTTGCACACTGTTTCAGGTGATCAGGCACGCACGATCCTTCATTGGCTAACATGGGCTGACAACGACTATCTTGCAGCCAGAAGGCTCCTCTTGGACGGGTTGTTAGTTCAGGGGGCCTCGCTGGCCAATACTGCCATCGAGAAGTATCTGAAGGCACTCGTTGTCTTTCAAAGTAAGGCTGCCGTTCGCGGACATAATCCGTTAGGTATTTACGAGAGAGTAAGAAAGAATAGCTCCCTTCAGCTAAATGAATCTTTCCTTTGTTTGCTCGAAAAGTCATACAAGATGCGTTATCCAGATGATCTAGATGATGGCTACAACATCGTTTTAAGCCAAGCACTCATTCTTGACGCCCTAGATCAGAGCGTGAAATCGATAACAGATAGAATAGCAATGAAAAACGCCAGAGGAGAGCCCATTAAACGGCAGATCCACCTATTGATTGAACGAGGAGACCCGAGGATAGTCTCCCTAAACACCGCGCTTGGTACTACTACTAAAGAGACCTTGCTAAGTCAGCCCAGCCGAGTCTTTGAGTGCCGCTTCCTACACAACAATTATTTGGGGGCAGAGTATCTCACGGAAGGGATGGTTGATACCGGTTTCGGAAAAGATGCCTTTGTCCAGAAAACCGATAGGACGTTTCAGCTTGGATACACGCCAAATGAATCGTCATCTCCAACGAGAGAGCAAGGCCGATAGACGGGTGAGTGGTGGGTGGCTCCCAAGTCAAGAGAGATTCCTATGAATTTGAGGGTGCCCCCGGTCCCTCGCTGTTGGGGACCGGGGAACGATGCGACTCTCTCATCCCGGAGGGATGGATCGAAAATAGCCCAGGCCGGAGTCCGCCGTGGCGGACGACGCCCTGGGAAAATCGCCCAAAATCCCCGGCGCCCCGTAGGGCCGGTCGAAACGGGAACCTCCCCGAATGCGACTACGCATCGCCGATCCAAAACCGCGATATACTTAAATAGTCCCGGCAGGGGTGGGTCCCCTGCCGGGAGTTGGCTACCTCAACAGTAGCGCGAGGACGAGGAAAACGACTGCCAGCACAAACCGCCAATCGATGGCGATCGTAATGGCAAACCGCATCCAGGATGATTTCTCATCCATGCCCTCACCTCCTTTGCGTTAGCACGGCCCGCGGGTCGTTACAGCGACTCGCGGACCGACAGCCCGATCTTCCGGGCTGATCTTTCGCTGCCGCTTCCCACGCGCAAAGAAGGCGCACCAATTCTAAACAGGTAAGTCATTAGCCAAACTGTGATCTGGGGTACGCCAGCTCCGGGGATTCGCTCGTTAGGCGCATCGCCTACCGCCAGAACGCGAAATCGGCAAGGATCTCTTCTTCGCTCAGGCTGCCCGCCCCGTAGAGCCGTCACGAATCCCACAACAAAGCCCAGCGACTCGTCGCTGGGCTTCGCGCTGATCATTACGGCCTTGCGCATAGAAAAACTCACCGCTCCCAAAAGTGCGGCGGCTCGATGCCCAAAGCGCGCAGGTAGACGAACCCCTGGCCGCGGTGGTGAATCTCGTTGTCGATCGCGTATTGAATCGTCGCAATTCCCGGCATCGTCCACTGACCGAAGGCAGTATCGACTTCGGCAAAGCGGTGCGGCGGAATGGTGGGGAATTTCGCGTCGAGTTCCTTTGTCTGCCGATCCCAGATCGCAAGAATCTCGCTCTTGGTTACGGGCTTGGGACCTTCGCCGTACTTAACCCATTTGCCGGTGGCCACGCCGTCGACAATGGGCACCGCCATGCCGATGAACTCCATGGCCATGGCAGCGAAGGGCCGCATTTCACCCAGCGAAAAGTTGAAAAGATCGTCTTCAGGGAAAGCTTCGATGGTGCGGCGGGTCAGGGCGCGGTGGCCCTGCCAATTCTTGAGCAAATCTTCGGCGGAGATCACGCTCACGGTTGCTGTCGCGGTTGTCATAGTCAAACCTCCATGTGGCCCTTCAGGGCTCAAAATGAATGTAGCCGCAATTCCCGACAGTATTTGTCGTAAATTAAATAGAAGATAAAAACTGCGATTGGCAGGAGTTCCAATGTATGACCCGATCATGCGCGTGCTTACAGTGCTGGAAGTGCTGCAAGCGCGCGACCATGTGACCGGAGCGGAACTGGCGGAGCGGCTTGAAGTGGATCTCCGTACCGTGCAGCGCTACATTGTGCGCCTGAAAGATTTGAAGATTCCCGTCGAATCATCTCGTGGCGTGGGCGGCGCGTATCGCTTGCGTCCCGGCTATCGGCTGCCTCCGCTGCTGCTGACGAACGAGGAGGCGTTTGCGCTTTCGCTGGGGTTGCATTCACTGCGCCAGGTGGGCCTTTCGGCGTTTGCTCCGGCCACCGAGGGCGCGCTCAAGAAACTCGAGCGCGTGCTGCCCGAAGCGCTGCGCGAGAGCATCAGGACGGTGGAGGACGTGGTTGCCATCGAGCCCGGCCCGTGGGTTGTGGCCACTCCGGTAGAGCATCTGATTCGCGCCGCGTCGGCCATCCGCACGGGAAGGCGCATTCGCTTTGACTATCAGGCCCACGATGGAAACGCGACGCGACGCCACATCGAACCGTACGCCGTAGTGCACACCGACGGGCGCTGGTATCTGATCGGCTACTGTCTGTCGCGGCGGGCGCTGCGCACGTTTCGGCTGGACCGCGTGGGGAACCTTGAATCCGGCGCGGGAAGCTTTCGCCGGCCTGCCAATTTCGATGCGCAGCAGCACCTGCGCGCCAGCATGCCGTTCGTTCAATCGCAATATCAAATCGATGTGTGGATCGACTTGGCCGTAGAGGAGGTGCGGAAGAGCTTTGTGCCGTTGCGCGTGGCGCTCGAGGAGGAGAACGGCGGAACGCGCGTGCGCTGCGGGCGCGACCGGCTGGAGATGATTGCTGCGATGCTGTTGAGTATTGGCCGTCGCATTGTGGTCGAAAACCCGCCGGAGTTGCGCAAGACATTCAAGGAACTGGCGCGGCAGGCGTTGATTGCCGCGGAAAAGCCGCGAGGAGCGCGAGTCGCAAAACTTCCAGGTTGAAATCCCGACCATCGCGAGTCATGCAGGTGGACATTTCCTGCGCGCACCGCGCATTAGACGAACCATTTTCCGCATTAGACTCACTCGAAAAAGATTCAATAAATCCCGAGTTTTCTTTGCCATAGACGCAGATTTTCTCGCGCAACTCGTGCGCTGGTGCGGTGTCTACACACGCAAAGGCCGGTCAGCAACACGACAGCCACAAGGAGAATTCAAGATATGAACACTATTCGCAATGCAGGAAAAGCTACGCTGTTTCTGGGCGCGCTTCTCTCCGCGGGGCTCGTGCATGCTCAGACACCCGCCGCCAATCAATCCCCTTCCGTCAGCGCGCCGCAAGCCGCCGCAGCAGCAGGGCCACCGCAACTTCGACCCTAACCGGCAAGCCGTGCGCCTGAGCAAGCGGCTGGGTTTGAGCGACGACCAGGTGGCGCAGATCAAGCCCATTCTTGCCGATCGCTTTCAGCAGATGCAGACCCTCCGCGCGGACACTTCGATCAACGAGCAGGATCGCCACGCCAAGGTCCGGGCTCTGATGCAGGACTCAAACACGAAGATCGAGGCGGTCCTGAACGACACGCAGAAGCAGCAATTCGAGAAGATACAGGCTGAGCGCCGCTCGCACCGGCACAATCGCCAGGATCCGGCGGCGTCGCAACCGCAAGCGTAAGTTGTAAGACTTGCTTTAGACGGAAGTGCCCAGGTCTCCGATCGGAGACCTGGGCACTTCCATATTAAGTGGGCAGTGCGATTCGACTCGCCTGAGAACTGCGGTCGCCGCTAAGACGTTCCGCCCTATTGCTGCCCGCCTTGTGCCGGTTGTCTTTGCACGGGCGTTACGCCCTGCGCAGTCACCGTCTCTTCCTTCTCCACCACAAGCGTGGTGTTCATCAAGCGCATGTCAATCGGCAATCCGCCAATCGTCGGAGCCACAGTGCGCGTGATGTTCTCGAAGCCGGTCACCATTTGGGCATTGTTCCAGGCGTTGTCGACGACCACGAAGGCCAGCGTCGTACCGTTGGTGTGCTTCTTCAATAACACGTTGACGCCCTTGCCCGTGAAGAAACCAATCGACTGTAACTTCTGGGCGAGCGCCTGCCCATCGGCGAGCGTAGAGTAGCCTTCGTAATACACTGCGTCGCCACCGGTCAGTTGGACCACGCCCACGACCCCTGTCTTTTGGGGATTCCCCTTGCTGTCCACGAGTTGCACAGTAACCGGAAGACCGCCGACTGAACTGGCCACTTCCCGCCCGATTTCCTCGAAATCACCCATGGCCCCAGCCTTGTTCCAAACACCATCCGGGACCATAAACCCTATCGTGGTGCCGTTGGCGCCCATGTTCAACAGCACGGTAAAGCCGCTGTCCTGAAAGAATCCGACGGTCTTGAGCGCATTGCCCAGCGCGGTGGCCTGGGCCTCGGTGGCCGAACCGGAATAGACCACCTGGTCCTTGGTTCCGATGGTTACCGTGGAGCTCGGTCCTGGCTGCGGGCCTTGCTGGGGGCCTTGTTGCGGGCCTTGTTGCGGACCTTGCTGCGGGCCTTGCTGTGAGCCTTGCTGCGGGTTGGCCTGCGCGGTGACTGTCTCGTCCTTTTCGACCACCTCCGAGGAATTCACCAGGCGCATGTCGATTGGCAATCCGCCCACACTCGAAGCAACGTCCCGCGTGAAAGATTCATAATCGCTCACGGCATCCGCATTGTTCCAGGTGCCGTCCTTGGTCACAAATGAAATGATCATGTCGCCGCTTATTGGTTTGCGCAGCAGGACCGAATAACCGGCATCCGAGAAATATCCGATGGTCTTGAGCGCATTGCCCAGCGCAGTGGCTTCGGCCTGCGTGGCCAAACCGGAGTAGATTATGTTGTCCTTGGTTCCAACGACCAACGTTCCGGTTCGCTCAAAGTAGTACCAGAGCCCGAAACCCACCGCAGCGAGAAGGACCAGAATCACAATGTTGCGAGCGCCCGAGCTTTGAGGGGCCGGCTGCACCACCGGTGGATATCCCCCATACACAGGTGGAGGCGGCGGATACGCTGGTGGCGGAGGCGCATACTGGACCGGCGGTGGAGGCGGCTGATACGCCGGGGGAGCTGGCGGAGGCGCGGATTGTACCGGCGCTGGTGCTGGCGGCGGAACGGCTTGCGGGGCTGGGGCCGCTGCGACCGCCGGAGCGGTTTGCGCGTCTCCCGCAGGAACCAAGGTAGTTCCGCATTTCTTGCAAAAATGTTGGTCCGGAAGGGACTCTGTGCCACACGAAGGGCAAAACATAGTGATTCTCCTATCCTGAAAGGGCGTGCAGAGGGAATCTTTGCAAAATATCACTCCGCAACCACAAAGTAAAGACATTCCGCTTTGGAATCTGGAATTTGCGAAGAATCAGAAGAAGCGATGTAGTCGGCTTCTGCGCTCAGCCCAGCTGGCTCACCTTTACCCCAGCTGGCTTACCTTCACGTTGATCGCGGCAAAATCCACCGTCCCCAGGCCGCGCGCTGCCGCCAGAGCCAGATACGGCATCTTTTCCGCGTCGAGATTCCAGTACGCTTTGGCCACATACACGTCGATCGCCACCGAATCAGTGCCCGCCATCAGACTTGTTTTCGGCAGGCGTCCCCAGGTCTCCGATCGGAGACCTGAGCATGCCGTCTTAAGTGGGCAGTGCGATTCGGCTCGCTTGATAACTGCGATCGCCGCTAAGACGTTCCGCCCTACTGCTGCCCGCCTTGTGCCGGTTGTTTTTGCACCGGTGTTGCTCCCTGCGCAGTCACCGTCACGTCCAACTCCACCACCACAACCTCGGTGTTTACCAGGCGCATGTCAATCGGCAATCCGCCGATCGTTGGAGCAACACTGCGCGTGAGGTTCTCGAAGTAGGTCACCTTTGAGGCATCGTTCCAGGTGCCGTTGACGACCACGAAGGCCAGCGTCGTGCCGCTGGTGTGCTTCCTCAAGAACACGTTGATGCCCGTGCCCGTGAAGAAACCAATCGACTGTAACTTCTGGGCGAGCGCCTGCCCATCGGCGAGCGTAGAGTATCCTTCGTAATACACCGCGTCGCCACCGGTCAGTTGGACCTCGCCCACTACCCCTGTCTTATGGACATTCCCCTGGTTGTCCATCAGTTGCACAGTAATCGGAAGGCCGCCGACCGTCGGAGCCACCCGCCGACCGGTTTCCTCGGCCAGCGAGAGAACCCCTGGCTGGCTCCAGGTATTATCCCCGACCACAAACGCAATCGTGGTGCCGTTGGCGCCCATGTTCAACACCGCGATCGAGCCTTGGTCCGTAAAAAATCCGACGGTCTTGAGCGCATTGCCCAGCGCCGTGGCCTGGTCCGGCGTGGCCGTACCGGTGTAGATCACATGGTCCTTGGTTCCGATCGTCACCGCGGGAGTCGTACCTGGCTGTTGCGTGCCCGGCTGCTGCGTGCCCGGCTGCTGCGTGCCCGGCTGCTGCTGGCCCGGCTGCTGCGCGCCTGGTTGCGGGGCGGGCTGCGTGTCTGTCTGCGCGGTGATCGTCTCGTCCTTCTCCACCGTGTACGCAGTATTCACGATGCGCATCTCGACTGGAAATCCGCCCACACTCGGAGCAACATCCCGCGTGAGCGCTTCAGCATCGCTCACCATCGCCGGATCGTTCCAGGAGCCGTCCTTGAGCACATACGAAATGATCACGGCGCCGCTTATTGGCTTGCGCAGCAAGACCTGAAATCCCTGATCTGTGAAAAATCCGGCGGTCTTGAGCGCATTGCCCAGCGCAGTGGCTTGGGACTCCGTGGACAATCCGGAGTAGGTCACCTGGTCCTTGGTTCCGATGATCACCGTTCCCGTTCGCTTAAAGTAGTACCAGAGACCGAAACCCACTGCAGCAAGAAGGACCAGAATCACAATGTTGCGAGCGCCCGAGCTTTGAGGAGCCGGCTGCACCATCGGTGGATATCCCCCATACGCAGGTGGAGGCGGCGGATAGGCTGGTGGTATCGGCGGAGGCGGCTGATACGCCGGTGGCGTTGGCGCAGGCGCATATTGCACCGGCGCTGGTGCTGGCGGAGGGGCAGCTTGCGAGGCTGGGACCGCTGCGACCGCCGGAACGGTTTGCCCGTCATCGGCAGCTAGCAAGGTAGTTCCGCATTTCTTGCAAAAATGTTGGTCCGGAAGGGACTCGGCGCCACACGATGGGCAAAACATAGTCATTCTCCTGTCCTAAGAAGGGGTCCAGGGGGATGCTCTGCAAACTATCACTCCCCAACCGCAAAGTAAAGACATTCCACCTTGGATGGAGGAATTTGCGAGGAATGATGAGAAGCAGCGCCGCCGGCTTCTGCGCTCGGCCCAGCTGGCTCACCTTTACCCCAGCTGGCTTACCTTCACGTTGATCGCGGCAAAATCCACCGTCCCCAAGCCGCGCGCTGCCGCCATCGCCAGGTACGGCATTTTTTCCGCGTCGAGATTCCAGTACGCCTTGGCCACGTATGCGTCGATCGCTACCGGATCGGTCCCTGCCACCAGCGTTTTTTTCAGTGCCACATCCTCGGGATTTCCGCCCGTCGGGCCATTGCGGAGGAGCACGCGGTAGCAGTCCATGAAGGTGAGCGTGGGCAACATGAAGTTCGCCAGATCTGCCAGGCTCTGGTGAATCTGCTGGTGCAACCGGTTGCGCTCGCCGCCCAGAATCCCGTACCAGTTCTTCATGCCCAGCGTGGCGCCGGTCAACGCGTGATGTTTCGCGATGGGCAGGTTGATCACCTTGTCCGCCTCGAGAAACGGTGTAAACACCGGCCAACTTTTCAGCACCACGCCGCCGATGTCGACTTCGCGAAAATGGTCGGGATCGGGCAAAATCACCTCTGCGCCCTCGGCGCGCGCGGCGGCCAGGATTCCCGAGCGCTGGAAGCACCGCTGCGGCTCGTTGCAGCTCACGTCGGTCACGATCACACGCCTGGCTCCCGCTTGCCAGCACTGCCGGACGACCTCGGCAACCAGATCCGGATTGGTGTTGGCCGCCTGCTCCGGCGTTCGGTCCCAGGCAATGTTCGGCTTCAGCACTACCACATCCTGCTTGGTGATGAAGCGGCTCATGCCGCCGAGATTTGCTATCGCCTGCGCGGCCAGTGCCCTCGGCTCGCCGCCCTGAATAATTGTCATCTGCGGCCACGCAGCATCCGCGGCCACGCGATGATCGCGACGCGCTTGTTGCGCTTGTTCGGGAATGGGCCGGCTGCTGCGCTCGCTCAGCCACAGGGTCAGGCCTGCGGCTCCCGCAGCCACGCCGCCGACGCGCAACAATTGCAGCATGGCTTCGCGCCGCGTCATGCCTGCGGTGTGGCTCTGCGCGCCTCCATCGAACTTTACGATTTTGCCGCTTTCATCCGCCATGCCGTTCCTCATCACACTTCCACAAGCCGGATACGCTGCGGATCATTTGTCCCCAGCCGGTGCGCCGCGTCCGCCGCAGTGCGAATGTAATCGGGCCTGCGCCCAGCTGCTTCGAGCGTTGGCACTCCGGCCTCCGCGCGTTGCTTTTCAACCATTCCCCAAGCGGTATGATCGACAGCCACGCGGTCTTCGCCGATCACGAGCGCATTCGGATACCACAGCCGCTCGGGATGGAATCCTGGGCCGCCGTCGTAGACCGACGAAATGGCATCGCCGATTGTGAGCCAGGCTTTCGCGCGTACTATCGGGATCGCATTCACATCGGCCACGGCAGGGTTGCAGTTGTTGCCGTGCAGCAAGAACGGCTTGTCGACTACTCCGTACATGTTTTTCATCGAGAACGTAATGCCGGCCATCTCGTGATCCTTGAGAATGGGCAAATTGATGACCATCGCGCACTCACGGGTGAGAATCTTCGCGAGACGAATCTGCACGGGGCCGCATTCGACCGGCTGGTCTTCGTAGCCGCCCACGTCGTTGCCGTAGCAGAGCACGCGGCTGGCATCGGTGTTCACCGTCATGCCGCAGGCCGCGAGGCTGCGCGCGTCGCGTTCCCATATCAAAATATTTCCCGCGCGCACGCCCGCCTGCTGCAGGCGCTCGGCAATCGCCAGGGTCAGCGCCGCATGCGTTGAAATCCCGCGCCCACCCAGCCCGTTCACTTTCAATCCGATGGTTTTACCGTAGAGAATACCGGCGGGAATGATGCTCTTCCATGCTTCTGATGGCTTATCGCGTCCGGTGTAGGCGGCCATCGCCTTGTCCAGCAGATTGAGCACGCGCTGCTCGTTGGGTTGTGCTCCCGCGCTGTGCAACGACGCATCGCGCGCGATTACGACTTTCGATTTGGCCGTTGGTGTGCCGGCAAATGCCAATTTCTCTGCGGCAGAAGAAGAACCCAGCAGCACGGCACCCGTCGCTGCCTCTTTCAAAAACTCCCTGCGACTCTTCATCGTTCCCTTGCCTTCGTTCTCGGCCAGCCTACTTATCGATCCGGCCTGCGTTGTCCAAAAACGTGATCCTCAAAGCCCAGCACATACCACATCCCGCGCCCGGAAAATTTCCCTGTAAACACGCGCATCACGCATCGCTTGCAAAGCTTTACCACGTCGCCAACCGCCGTAAAAAAACCCTCGCGCGAACGGCCCGCGTGCAGTACGGCCACTCCGTTCGCCAGCAGGACATTCGCCATCTCGCGCGCGTCTGGTAAATAAACGTGCGTGGGATCGTCCGAAAACTGCAGCGTTTCGTCCTCCGAGTGCGGCAGCGACAAACTGCGCAACGAAGGAAACGCGATCCAGATGTATCCGCCCGGCTTGAGCTTGGCGCACAGCATCGCTACCACCGGCGCCGGGTCGCGCATGTGCTCCACCACATGGTTCAGAATCACGAAATCGTAGCTGGCGTCGGGAATCGCGTCGTAACCGGACCCATCTATATTGAGTGGATAAAACGCGTCCATTGCCGCCATGTCCGCGTCGCTCAGCTTGTAACGCTGGATGTCCGCGCCCGCATAGTGGCAGCCGGCAAACCATCGTTTGGTCACCGTGGGCGAACCATTGCCGCAGCCGATGTCGAGAATGCGCGGCGCGGGCGCAGTCAGCCTGCGGCGCACCATGCGGAATTTCATCGGACAATGCGCCATAGGCGTCTCCCACTGCAATCGACATTAGAGCCTTGCTTCCACGCCGTGCGCCAGCGCCAGAAGGGCCTGCTCGGTGGCGGGCGTGGCGTCATAGGCCACAATGTGCACGAGGTACGGGCCTTTGCGGAAGATCACGCTCTGCTCATAGGCGATCCCCGCGTCACCAATTTGAACATTCCTCGCGCCGTTCGACTCTCCCGATTCCAGAATCTTTCGCGCTCCCGCCGAATCTCCCATAGTGTAAACGTCGACCACTGCGTCCAACTGGTTTTGGTACTTGTAGTCGGACGTGGAGGTGGAAACCACACCGGCCGCGAGATACTGCTCGGCGTCGCCGTCGATGTACTGCCAAAGGTCCTTGGCCTCAAAGACGCGCGTGTCGCTCGATTTCTCCCATCCCGAGACAGCTCCCGAAGGCGGGAGCGGGTCGACAGCTTTCTTCCTGCATCCCGCGCTCACGGCCAAAAAAACTATCACCGCCGTCGCCAACATCTTTTTTCTTGATCGGGCCCTTTGCAGATTCACTCTTTCACTCCTTCACTGTTTCACTTCTTCACCGCCGGGTCAGCAGGATCTGGCTGCTGGGCGAGCGGCTTTCGCCAATACTTGTTACGTAGACGGCGGGGTGGTCCTGCAAGGGGCAGGCGAATTCGCAGGCGCCACAGCCCACGCACCGGCTGGGATCGACGCGCGGCTGCTTCAGCGTCTTCGTCTTGCCTTCCGAATCGACTACTTCAGCTTCTTCTACATAAATCGCCTTGGGCGACACAGGGCACCACTCTTCGCACACAATGCAATCGGTGGCCATGGCCCATGGCAGGCAGCGCCCGCGATCGTAGAATGCTGTGCCCAATCGGATGGGCTGATTCTGCACAGCGCCTACGCCTACCACCCAGCCTTTTTCTTTCGGCGTAATTTGCCAGATGGCGCCGGTCGGGCAAACCTCAGAGCAGAGCACGCAACTCGGTTCGCAGTAGCCGATGCGCGGAACCAGCGTCGGCGTCCACAGTCCTTCCAGGCCCGCCTCAATAAGCGCGGGTTGCAGCGCATTGTTGGGGCAGACTTTCATGCATTCCCCGCAGCGGATGCAGCGCCCGAGAAAGTCCGTCTCATCGAGCGCGCCCGGCGGACGCAGCAGGCGCTCGTTGCGGCTCTTGCCCAGGCCGGTGTTGGCGCGCATCAAGGGGACCGCAACTGCGCCCGCTGCGAGACCTGTAAGAGTCCGCCGCCTTCCAAGGTCCGGCGAAGCCACTTCTTTGGGATTTGGGCGGAAGAAGCGGAATCGGAGAGCATGATCTGGGCAACTGCCTACGCAATTCATGCACATCAGGCATTCGGATTTTCGCCACGGTGCGCTGCCGATAGGATCATCGCCGCCCTGGCAGTCCAGCAGGCAGCGGTTGCAGTTGTTGCACGCTTCGGGGTCCTTATCGAGGCCTAGCACCGACCATCGCGACAGTGCGCCCAGCAGCGCGCCGAGTGGGCAGATGGCGCGGCACCAGAAGCGCGTGATCCGCAGGCTCATGGCGAGAATCGCGAAGAACAGAATTCCCAGGAAAAGCTCCTGAGTAAAATGCGCCTGCCGAAATTCGAGGAGGAACGCTCCCAGCACCGCGTGGATGATCCCGCCGGTGGCTTTGACGGCGGCAATGTGACTCGTCTCCATCGGCGTCAGCGCCGCGCGGGCGATGTAGTTGAACGCCGGCAAAAGCGAGAGCCCGATGGAGCGCACTAACAGGCTGAATGGATCGAGCCAGCCGATCACCATCGACCCGAATGCCGCGGCCACCAGACCCGCAATCAGCACCACATATTTGACGGTCTGCCAGCGCTTGTAGCGATTGGATTCGATGCGCTGCTTGCCGCGCTTCGACTCCGACGGCATGTCGCCCACAAAGTGCTGCAATGTGCCCATGGGGCAGATCCAGCCGCAGAAGAAGCGGCCGAGAAAGAGGGTGGGCACGAGGATGATCAGGCTCCACAGCAGGCCGCGATAGAGCGCGTGGCTGGCGATGGCGTTCGTCAGCGCCACCAGAGGGTCCCACTCGAAGAACAGCCGCACCGGCCCGCGCAGGTGAATGTCACTGGTGGTGCCCGGCATGGCGCGCAGCGCGGTAAACACCAGCAGCATCAGGAACAGCAGCAGAAAAAAGATCTGCGAAATTCTCCGTCCTCGCTGCCATCGGGAACCGGTCACCCATTCCTCCGCACGCCGCGCGCTGGCGGAAAGCCTTCGCCGCCATCATCAAGGCTCAAGGGAAGGTGAAACAGTGATCAGGGTCACGTACCGGGGGAGGGAGCGCAGGCGGCAAACCTATCTTTCACAACCACGCCGCTATCGAAGCTCTCTCACAAATGATTGATCAAAGATGGTTGATGAGGGACGCGATGCACGCCGCGCCGAACCCATTATCTATATTGACGACGGAGACGTTGGGCGCGCAGGTGTTCAACATGCCCAAGAGCGCCGCAATCCCTCCCAGCGACGCGCCATAACCGACGCTGGTGGGAACCGCGATCACCGGCGCGCTCACCAGACCGCCGACTACGGTGGGTAATGCACCCTCCATGCCCGCGCACACAACGAGCACGCGTGCCGATTTCAAGGTGTGCTGCTGCGCCAGCAGCCGATGAATTCCGGCCACGCCCACATCAGCGACGAGCTCAACGGTGTTGCCCATCAGCCGCGCCGTCACCACGGCCTCTTCGGCGACGGGCAGGTCGCTGGTTCCGGCGCACACTACACCCACGGTTCCCTTGCCTGCTGGCGCGTCGGATTGCTGGAGCGTAATTGCGCGGGCCGCTTCGTGGAATTCCGCACGGGGTTCCGCTGCCTGCACCGCCGCATACACCTCGCGCGACGCGCGCGTGGCCAACACGTTGCCGCCGGCGCTTGCCATGCGAGCAAAAATCGCCGCTACCTGCGCAGGCGTTTTTCTTTCTGAAAAAATCACCTCCGGCATGCCAGTGCGCAGCGCGCGATGATGATCGACCTTGGCGAATCCCAAATCTTCGAAGGGCAGATTGCGCAGCCGCTCCAGCGCATCCGTGACATTGGTCGATCCTGCGTGCACTTCGTTCAATAGCGCTTCAATTTGAGAGCGATCCATCAGCGGCCTTCCTTCTTTGCAGACAATCCCGACTCGGCCCAGGCGCGCATCGCTTCCTGCATGACTTGTTTCAGCGGAACATTGTGGGTGCGCGCCAAGTTGCGGCAGACTTCGTATTCCGGCGATGCGTTGGCCACTTCACCCGACGGCCATCGCGCCACTTTGATCCGCACCTTGCCCCACTCGGTTTCCACTTCGATGAACTCGCGGGCGAGAGCTAATTTATTTTCGAGGCGCCAGCGCAAGCCGATGCTTGTGGTCTCGCGCAGCAGCAGATCGCGCAGCGCCGGAAGTTTCTCTGGACTCGACAGCACGGTCATTTGCACGCCCGTGCGGCCTTTCTTCATCTGCACTGGTGCGCGGTACACATCCCACGCGCCCGCCTCCAGCAGCAACTCGCTCACGTAGGCCAGCAACTGCGGGGTGGAGTCGTCAATCACCGCCTCGATGACCGCGATCGACTCAACAATCGAATCGGGGCACGCGGCCACATCCTCCGCTTCGCCCACCAGCAGCCGCAGCAGGTTCGGCTCGCCCGGCGTGTCGCGCCCTCCAGCTCCGTAGCCGCGCACCGCCACGCGCATCGCCGGCAGCGGCCCATACTGAACATCGAGCATGCGCAGCAGCGCTGCGCCCGTCGGCGTCACCCTCTCCATCGGCGGGCCAGCGGAGTAGATGGGTGCGTCGCCGATGAGGGCCAGAGTCGCCGGGGCCGGAACAGGCAAAGTGCCATGCTGGCATTTCACCGTCCCGCTGCCCACGTTCAACGGCGACGACCTCCAGCGATCGACGTCCAGCGCCTCGCATCCCGCCGCCGCGCACACGATATCGACAATCGTGTCCACCGCCCCCACTTCGTGAAAATGCACCTTCTCGATAGGAATGGAGTGAATCGCCGCCTCCGCCTCGCCCAGCAACTGAAAAGCGCGCGCTGCGCGCCGCTTCACCGTCTCCTTCAGCGCCGCCGCCTGAATGATGGCGAGAATCGACGACAAAGATCGATGCGGCGCATGTTCGTGCTGATCCGCGTGTCTGGTTTCGTGACCGTGATGCTCGTGGTCATGAGGTTCGTGTGAGTGCGAGTGTGAATGTGCGAGTGAGTGCGAATCGGAATGTGAGTGTGAATGCTCGTGCTCACGCTCATGCACGGTTTCTGTTCCCTGTTCCCTGTTCCCTGATCCCTGCTTTTCTGTTCCCTGCTCTTCCGTGACCACGTCGACCTTAGTTCCCGCCAGTCCGCCGCGGTCAACTTTGCGCATCTCCAGGCGCGCCCCGACGTTGAGGGCGGCAGTCGTTTCTTGAAGCACGCTGAACGGGACTCCGGCATCGACTAACGCGCCGAGAAGCATGTCGCCGCTGATGCCGGAAAAGCACTCCAAATAGCCAATACGCATCGCCTAGTGATTTTAAATTGCCAGGGGCGTGGGGGGTGAAGGTCCCAGACGAGATAAGGAAGAGCGAAGCGTCTATTGCATGCCGGGCCTTCGCGCGAGGCGACGCGGATTAGACATCTCGCCTGAGGCGAGCGGAAAGTAAGTAGGCAGCGACAGACACCGACACCGCGGGCGCCAAAAAAGGCATCACCAGGTTGAGGGTCACCATGACCTTGGAATTGTCGGGGATAAAGATCCACGCCGCAACGAGAATCGCCGTCATCACGATCGCAATCCTGGTGAGTTGGAACCAAAATTTATGAAACAATCGCGCGGTGGTGGAACGATCGGGCAGTTCAGAGTCCGGAATTGTATAGATTTTGCCCATAAGTGCTGACGAAAGCAGCATGGCCACAGGGATCGCAACCGTGAAACAGACCACCATGGCCATCCCCATAAACAGGAGAAAGATTGGGGCGGTTGCGGGGCCAGCCGGGAGGTAGATCATAGGCACCATTGGGACGCCTATGAGCGGCAGGGCAATGAGAGCGACGACAAATACCCAAAACACAAACTGCTTAAGGGAACATTTTTGACTGAGGCGCGCCATCTCAGCCTTTTCGTCCTTGCTGTAACCGAAGCCCGGCCAGTAACCCGCTGACTGGAATGCAATCGTCATATTAACGGCCCAGTATCGTACAAGCAGAGCGATCCATCGCTCCATTGTGGATCGTGAAGCGGGCGGCTGCATCATCGGGGGAGCCGCGGGAACCTGGAACAACTGCCCGATGGTCGTCCAAGCCGGGCTGGACTCTTCACGAATGTTGTCGGACGCAGAAAGCGACCCAGCCCCGAGGTAACTCCTGACAACTTCTTCGGTGTACGGCCCGTATTGCTGACCGTTGCGAGTAACGTAGTAACTCATGAGTTTTGTCCGATCTCTTCGGAGTCTAGAACCTGGACTTGGTAATTCTATTGCCTTTGCGGTGAGGGTGGTTCTATGCGCCTTTTCGCGCCAAAACTTCAATAGGCAGGACCGCATTCATTGAGCCCGATCGAAAGCCCGAACAATCCAGCGTCACATACTTGAATCCCGCCTGCTTCAGTGCCGCCGTGATCGCGTCCATCATTTCCATCGTCAGCGCTCGCGGCAGTTCATCGCGCGCAATCTCCACGCGAGCCAGCTCGCCATGATGGCGCACGCGCAGTTCGCGAAAGCCCAACTGGCGCAGGCTCTCTTCGCCGCGCTCTACTTGTTCAAGTACCTCGCGCGTCACCGTGCGCCCGTACTCCACGCGCGACGAAAGGCACGGCGCAGCCGGACGATCCCACACGGGATAGCCGGCCGCTTTTGCCAGGGCGCGCACTTCGAGCTTGGCTAGGCCAGCGTCCGCCAGCGGCGCCAGCACTGCGTGTTGCTCCGCCGCGCGCTGCCCGGGCCGGAAATCCCGCGTGTCGTCCGCATTCATCCCGTAGGCGATGTGGGCGAACCCGAGCTTCGCGCCCAGCTTCTCCATCACCAGAAAAAGCTCGTCCTTGCAATGGAAGCAGCGGTTGGCATCGTTGCGCGCGTACTCCGGCCGGTCGAGTTCTTCGGTGGCAATCACTTCGAGCGGCATCGTCCAGCGATTGCGCAAACGCGCGCGCCTGCTCCATGTCGCGCCGCGCCAGAGACGGCGAATCGGCCAGCACTGCCAGCATGCGGTCGCCCAGGACGCGATGCGCCGTGGCCGCCAGAAATGCCGAGTCCACGCCGCCCGAGTAGGCCACCATCACGCTTTTGAGCTCCCGGAGCCGGGCCTCAAGTGCGCGCAGTTTTGGCGCCGTGTCTGCTGGCTCCCCGATTTGCGCGCTCGCTGCCATGGCTCCGATTATACCGTCGGCTCATTTTCTGCCGCCGTCCCAGCCCCATTTATGGCCCAGAGGCACCGGACAGGATGTGCGACTCAGAGCGGAACTGGTGATAGTTGGTAAATGCGACGTCATTGATGGAGATTTGAAACGGAACCGGCGTGTGCGCAGTATTGGCATACTCGAATGTGTCGAAGAATCGCACGATCGCCACGCTGCGCACGGGACAGATATAAGTCACTTCTCCGATCTCGGTCGGCGCAAACTCGACCGCGATCGAGGATTCGTCGAAGGTGCCCGATTCGCTCCCGATTGCCAGAATCGTGATCCGCCACACGGCTCCACTCACCGGATCGATGGCAACCTCGCCATGATAGGCCGGTTGTTCGGGCGGCTCACCCCCGAGGTTCAACCCAAAATGAGATCTCTCGCTTGGAACCGCGTAGCGAAAGACCGCCAACGGCCCACTCGATTCTTGCGCCGAGTGGCCCTGCATCGAGTGGCGCTGCTCCCAGTGATCCCAGGCCATCTGGTCTTCTTGAGCGTCAAGCAGTATCAACTCAAGCACCGATCCGAACTCGCCTGAAGTCGTCATGGCAGAAAGCGAAGCGCGCGAAGGTCCGCTTGCTCCCGGCGCCGCATTCAGCACCTCCTTTCCGCCGCGATACGTCACCTCCTGTGCGTAAGACTCCAGCCAGAAATATTGATCATCGGGCGAGTCACTTGATTTGGCCGGGCCCAGCGCGCGGTAATGGAGCTTTTGCCCCTGCTTGGTTTGAAAGATCCCATTGGTGCTCTGCTGCGATGCGAGCTGCCCCGCGGTTGCAAAAGCAAACGAGGTTGTGGTGCGCAGCGCAAGATAGTTGGGCAGCTTGGGAATCCTTTGATTCACATAGTCCCTGCATCGCGTCAGAATCTGCTTCTGGGTCTGTGTGTCGGGCGTCGGCAAGCTGGGCATCTCCGCAGGGGGAGGCGTCAAAAATGCAGAGACATCGGCCACGGCCATCAGCGCTTCTCGCGAGCGGTCGCCCGGCAGTTCGGTCTCCCAGTGAGCAAGCCGCGCCATGCTGGCCCTTTCCGTCAGCTTGACGCCCGTGATCTGCCTTGCAACCCTGATATCGCTTTGCCCGCGTATCTGCGCCAGCAGTTGGTCCAGTTGATTGACCGTCAGATTGGTTGGCGCCGGCGGCGGAGCGGCAAAAACGACCGCCACGATGGTTTGGGCGAGGAACAAACACGCTCCCATGCGCCCCCAGTTCCTCAACAATCCGTGGCCCTGTCTCATGGCGCATCATTATATAGGCTCTGCGAAGCGTATCTCTGCCGCCTCTTTCCCGCTGGATCAGGCGATTGAGCTCGTATCCCTTGCGCGGGTCTGGAGGGCGGCGCTACTTTCGTTTGACGGCCCCGCCCGCGGGCAATAGCTTGGAAGAGAGCGAATGTGCGTGAATCGCTGTTGTTGCTTGAAGGAGGTTGGATGCAGTCGAAGTCATTTTCCCGGCTTTGGACGGGCTTTCTCGGGGTGGTTGTGGCCGTTGCCGCGTGCAGCGGCGCCTACGGCCAGGATCTGAAGAGTTTTGAGCAGCGCACCACTGTTAAGGTGCTTCCCAACGGGCTCACTCTCATTATTTGCGAGCGTCACGAGGCGCCGGTCTTCAGTTACACCACCTTTATCGATGCCGGCGACGTCAACGATCCCTCCGGCGAGAGCGGCCTCGCGCACATGTTCGAGCATCTGGCCTTCAAAGGAACCACGCAGATCGGGACCAAGGATTATGCCCGCCGAAAAAGTGGCGCTCGAAAAAGTGGAAGCGGCCAACGACGCCTACGAAGCCGAGTATCTGAAGCCCATCGGCCGCAGCGAGGAAAAGCTGAAGGCGCTGCACCAGGCCTTTCTCGACGCACAGGCCGCGGCCGAGAAATACGTCATCCCCAACCAGTTCACCGAGGTTGCCGAAGCTAACGGCGCGGACGGTCTGAACGCCGAAACCGGACTCGACGACACGCAATACTTCTGGTCGATGCCGGAGAATCGCCTGGAGCTGTGGGCGTGGATGGAGTCGAGCCGTCTGGCCGATGCCGTCCCCCGCGAGTTCTATAAGGAGCGCGACGTGGTGATCGAAGAGCGGCGCATGCGCACCGATTCCGATCCCATCGGCCGCCTCGTCGAGCAGTTCCTGGCCACGGCCTACGTGGCCCACAACTACGGCCGCAGCTCCATCGGCTGGCCCAGTGAGGTCAGCCAGATCAACGCGACGGAGGCCATGGAATTCCACAAGAAGTATTACGTCGGCGGGCGACGTGGTGATCGCCATCGTGGGCGACGTGGACACTAAAACCGCGATGCCGCTGCTGGAAAAATATTTCAGCCGCGTTCCCGGCGGGCCCAAGCCGGAAGAGATGACCACCATCGAGCCAAAGCAATTTGCTGAGAAGTCCGTCATCATTCGCGAGCAGACGCAGCCGTTTTATATTGAGGGCTATCACCGGCCCAGCTATCGCGATCCTGACGACGCGGTTTACGACGCCATCAGCGACATCATGTCGAACGGCCGCGTCTCGCGCCTCTATCGCAGCCTGGTGGAGCAGCAGCAGATCGCCGCCGAGGCCGAGGGTTTCAGTCCCTTCCCCGGCGACAAATATCCTGAGCCTCTTCGCGTTTTATGCTGTCCCGCTGCCCGGCCACACGCCGGCCGAGATGCGCGCCGCCATCCATAAGGAGATCGAGAAGCTGAAAACCAGCGATGTCACGGATGCGGAGCTTCAGATGTACAAGACGCGTACCCGTGCCGATTTGCTGCGCGGCCTGGCTGACAACCAGGGACTCGCCTCCTCGCTGGCTGAGTACCAGACCCGATACGGCGATTGGCGGCAGCTCTTTCTCGAGCTTGACGAAGTGGATAAGGTCACCAAAGCCGACATCCGTCGCGTAGCCAATAAAGTGTTTGTGGATTCAAACCGGACCAGCGCCGAAATCGACACCGAGCCACCGGCCGCGGACGCGAAGAAAGATGGAGGCGCGGAATGATAAAGACAGGGAACGAGGGAACAAGGGAACAAGGGAACGAGAAAACAGGGAGCAGTCGTCAGTGGTCAGTGATCAGTGATCAGAAGGCCGCGAACCGTGTTTCGTGGTTCGCGGTTCGCTCGTCTGCGTTCAAGCCTTCTTGCCTGCTCGCAGCACTGCTCGCGGTAGCCTTCGCCGCACCGTCGAGCATGTCGGCTCAGCAATCAAAGCCCTGGGAGCAGATTCCTATTCCCACGCTGCATGAATTCCATCCGCAGCAGCCCAAACGCATCGAGCTCAAGAATGGCATCGTGATCTTTCTCCAGGAAGACCATGAATTGCCCTTCGTCTCCGGCTCGGTGCTCATTCCAGGCGGCGCGCGCGACGTCGATGCCTCCAAGGCCGGCCTTATCGGGATCTATCAGCAGGCTTGGCGCACCAGCGGATCTGAAAAGATGGACGGCGACGCCATGGACGACCTGCTCGAAGCCAAAGCCGCGCACATTGAAACCGAGGGCGACGACGACTCGACCGCGCTCTCCTGGGATTCGCTCAAGGGCGATTCCGACCAGGTGTTTTCGCTGGCCATGGACCTCTTGCTCCATCCCAAATTCAGTGCGGAAAAACTGCAGTTGGCGCAACAGCAGGAGGCCACGGGCATTGTGCGCCGCAACGACGATGAGGATGGAATTGCCGAGCGCGAAGCGGCCAAGCTGGTCTACGGCGTCAACAGTCCCTACACGCGGCAGCCCGAACTCGCCACTATCGGCAAAATCACTCTTGCCGATTTGCAGGCCTGGCACGATCGCACTTTGAAAGGCAAACTGATCGTCGGCATCAGCGGCGACTTCGATGCCGCGGCCATGGAAGCCAAGGTGCGCGCGGTCTTCGAGCCCCTTCCTCCCGTGACTCCCGAGCCGCCGCGGCACGATGAGTTCGCCGGACCCAAACCAGGCGTCTACTTTATCGACAAGGAAGATGTGAATCAATCCAATGTGCAGATCTTGGCGCTCGGCATCGATCGCCATAATCCAGACATGCCTGCCATCGTGATCATGGATGAAATTCTCAGCGGCGGTTTTGGTAGCCGGCTCTTTCAAAAAGTGCGCACGCAGCTGGGGCTGGCCTACGCGGTGGGCGGCGGCTTCGATCTTCCTTACGACCATCTGGGGACTTTCCGCGTGGAAGTGCTGACCAAGAGCGTTTCCACAGTGGATGCAACCAAGGCGGCCATTGGCGAAATTGCCGGGCTTAACACGAAGCCGTTTACCCAGGAAGAATTGCAGCGCGCCAAGGACGACATTCTCAATTCGTTCCTTTTCCGCTACGACACGCGCGAAAAGATTCTCGCCGAGAGCGAGAGGCTCGAATTCTACGGCTACCCGGCCGATTATCTTGAGACTTATCGCGCCGCACTTGAGAAAGTCACGGTTGATGACGTAACCGCGGCCGCGAAAAAGTATATTCATCCTGAGAAACTGGCGGTGCTCGTGGTTGGCAACAGCACGGAGATCAAGCCGCCCATTGACGATCTCGGGATGGGCGCGCCGCAGGCGATCGACATTACGATCCCGGGCGCACCCGGTCCGCACGGAGGGCCGGGCCCCGGCAATTGAGTAGATAAGTAAAACAGGAGCACGTCATGTTCGAGCGGTATACGGAAAAGGCCCGGCGCGTGATCTTCTTCGCGAGGTACGAGGCCAGCCAGTTTGGCTCACCCTATATTGAGACCGAGCACATTCTGCTGGGGCTTCTGCGCGAAGATAAGGCGCTGACCAACCGCTTTCTGCAAGCGCATGCCTCCGTGGAGTCGATCCGGAAGCAAATTGGAGCGCACACGGACATTCGCGAGAAAATTGAAACGAGCGTCGACCTGCCTCTCTCGAACGAGGGCAAGCGGGTGCTGGCTTATGCTGCAGAGGAAGCGGAGCGGCTGCGCCACAAGCACATCGGAACCGAACATCTGCTCCTGGGGCTATTGCGCGAGGAAAAGTGCTTTGCGGCGCAGATTCTTCAAGAACGCGGCCTGAAGCTAGCGCTAGTTCGAGAAGATCTCGTTCGAAATGCGCATCAGATCGAGCCGGTCGGAAGTGGGCCGATTACCACCGTCAGTGCCAGGCCCGACCCGCGGGCTTTTTGGCTCGCCGGCAATGGTGTCACGATCAAGCGACCGGAATCCTGTGTGATTGATCCGGAGGTCGAGGTCGGCGCGGAGACGGTCATCGAACCATTTGTGCAACTGCTCGGCAAGACACGCGTAGGCACCGGCTGCCGCATTCGTTCTTTCTCCGTTATTGAGAACTGCACTCTGGGCAACGGCGTTCTTATCCGCCAGAGCTGCGTGCTTGAGGATTCGACGATCGCCGATGGCGCGCAGATCGGCCCCTTTGCGCACTTGCGTCCCGGCAGCGAGATCGGCGAAAACGCGCACGTGGGCAATTTTGTCGAAACCAAAAAGGCAAAGCTCGGTAAGGGCGCCAAGGCCAACCACCTCACCTATCTTGGCGACGCGGAGATCGGCGAAGGCACGAATATCGGTGCAGGCACTATCACCTGCAATTACGACGGCGTGAACAAGCATGTGACGCGCATCGGCAAGGGTGCGTTTGTGGGCAGCGACTCGACGCTGGTGGCGCCCATCTCCATTGGGGACGGCGCGTATATCGGCGCCGGGTCCTGCATCACCAAGGATGTACCTGCCGACGCGCTTGCCGTCGGTCGCGGCAAACAGGCCAACATCGAAGGCTGGGCTGCCAAGCGCCGCGCCAAGCGCACTCCTAAACAGCCATGAGCCGGCGCCGTCTCGCGGCAATGGCGCCCCTCCTGCTGGCGGCATTCTTCTTTCTCGCGGCTGCCGCTGCGCAGCCGGGCTCGCCCCAACCCGGCCGACTCCACGCGCAAAAGATCGCTGAGGGCGTCTGGTTTATCCCCGGCGACGCGTCCAAAGGCTACTGCAACAACATCGTCATCGAGATGCGCGACTACCTCATCGTGGTCGACGCCAACTATCCCGGCCGCGCCCGCGAGCTCGTCAGCGAAATCTCCCAACTCTCGCCCAAACCGGTGCGTTTCGTCTTCGATACCCACGCGCACCGCGATCACGCCTACGGCAACATTGTGTGGACCGAGGCCGGTGCCACCACCTTCGCCTACCAGGGCGTCGCCGACGAGATGGACCGCTACGAATCGAAGCGCTGGCGCGACACTGCGGCCGAGCGCGAAGACGTGCGCTCCCTCAACCTCACCGATGCCCCCCGTCCCCAGCTCCTTTTTCGTGTGAGCCCCTTCATCCTGAAAGACGCGACGCGCGAGGTCCGCTTCTACTTTTTTGGCTGGGCGCACACGCGCGGCGATGGCTTTGTCTGGCTCCCTAACGAGCGTATCCTGTGTACCGGCGACGCCGCCGTCAACGGTCCGCACAACAAGCTCTGGGACGCAAACATCGAAAACTGGCCGCGCGTTCTGGCCCAGGCTCTCGACCTCCGGCCCCTTCATGTTCTGCCCGGCCACGGAGACGCGGGCGGCCCGGAGATTCTGCTGGGTCAGCAGGCGTTTCTTCAGGATTTATTTACGGCCGTCAAACAACAGGTCGATGCCGGTAAGACTCTCGCGCAGATCAACCCCGTTCTCCCCGAACGCGATCGCAACTGGATTCCCAAGGACTTGAGCACGGATGTTGCCATTACCTACGCGGAGATTACCCAGCACCAGCCCGCCGGCGCTCTTCCCCACGAATGGAAGTAACGTCGCAGTTACCCCCTGAGGTTACGTTTTGCGCAGAATCATGCCGCCGGGGTCCGGTCTCCGCAGGTCAGGTCGGGAACGAAGTGACGCCGTAGATACCCGTACCCGCATGTCACGTTCGTGTCATTGAGAATGGGTTACGAAGGTGGTAGGCTCGGGTAAGCAAAATGACCCCGGCCGGCTGCTCCCCCATGCTTGCACGGCAGTATTCGGGCGCACTTAAGAACGTGGTAACATGCCGACCTTCAGGCCAGTCGAAGCTGTTTTCTCGAGTCAAGGACCTGTTACGAGTTGCGCAACTGTGTCGGCGTCTTCCATCCGGCTCAGCATTCCATGGAACACGATAAGCGCGCCGCGCGTAAATACCAGGGGAACGCGCAGGGTGCCTGCGGCCGTTGGCGATCGCAGCAGGTTTTTGTTCAGAAACAGGACAGTGCTTCACAGCCGGGCAGAAACGCTGGGATCGAATCGGTCGAGTCAGGGGTAGAAAGTGCGCGAAAAGGATGGAGGCCGTCGTTTGGGACCGAAGCTCGCAGATGCGAAGAGACCGTCCCCCGCAGCGGCTTTCAGCGCCGAGCAGGCGGCACGCAAGCCCATACGGATTCTAGTGGTCGACGACGAAACCCCTGTGCGGACCATGATCGCTGCCTCGCTCGAGCGCCATGGATACGACATCGAACTGGCCAGTGGAGGACGCGAAGCCCTCGAAGCTCTGGAGCTCAACACCTTCAACCTGGTACTCACCGATGTGGTGATGCAGGACGTCAACGGCATCGCTCTTCTCGAGCGCATTCACGCTCTCCAGCCCAACCTTCCCGTCGTCATGGTCACGGCCGTGTGCGACATCAGTGTGGCCATCGACTCCATGCGCCGCGGCGCCTACGACTATCTCCTCAAGCCTTTCGAGCAGGAACAGCTGCTCAGCACCGTGGAGCGGGCGCTCAATCATCGCCGTGCCCTTGAGGAGACTGAGAGCTATCACCAGAGCCTTGAAGAAATGGTCCGCGCCAGAACCGAGATGCTGCGCCACGCCATGGAGGATCTGGAGCACTCTTACGACGTGACCCTCGAAGCGCTCGGCGACGCCCTCGACCTCAAGGACTCTGAAACCGAGGGCCACTCCAAGCGCGTCACTGCCTATGCCATCGCCCTGGCGCGCGCCATGGGCATCCCTCCTCAAGAGATCAAGATCATTGCCCGCGGCGCCTTCCTGCACGACGTCGGCAAGATGGCCATCCCCGACGAAATTTTGCGCAAGCCCGGCGCGCTCACTCCGCAGGAACGGGAATTGATGCGCGAACACTGCGCGCGCGGTTATCAAATGCTGCGCAAGATTCCGTTTCTTGCCGGCGCCGCGGAGATCGTCTTTTGCCACCAGGAACATTTCGACGGCACGGGCTACCCGAACGGCTTGCGCGGCCGCGAGATCCCCATCGGTGCCCGCGTCTTCGCCATCGCCGATGCCCTTGACGCTATCACCAGCGACCGCCCCTATCGCCAGGCCAGCGACTTCGATTTCGCGCGCGAAGAGATCCTGCGCTGCTCGGGAACACAGTTCGATCCCGCCGTCGTCGAGGTCTTTTTGAAGATCCCGAACGAACTCTGGCAGGAGTTGCGCTCTGAGATCAGCCGCCAGAACAAGCGCTTTTCCACTTTCGATATGGCCAAAGCCGCAGGCGCCTAATCGTTCGCCCTTTTCCATCTCGATAAAATCACGCCGGAGGTCGAACCGATGCCGCCATTTTCCCCACAAGAGGCGCAATCCCGTCTGGCCAGCCTCTCGGGCTGGATGATCGAAACTGGAGAATTGGTCAAGACATTTAAATTCAGCGACTTTCGCGCCGCGTTGCACTTTGTGAACTGGGTCGGCGAGCTGGCTGAGAAGGCCGGCCACCATCCGGACATCGATATCCGCTACAACCGGGTGCGTCTCGCGCTCACCACACACGATGCCGGCGGCCTCACTCAAAAGGACTTCGATCTGGCTGGCCAGGCCCAGAAGCTCCCCGACTCGTAGGCTCAGCCCGATTTCTCACGATGTGGGAATTTTTCCAACCGAGACAGGGTGCTCTTTTTCTCCGCAAATCTGGATTTAGGTAGATTTTCTTGCTCTGGGTGCACTTTCTGGATCGCCTCGCGGCAGCGGAAGCCCCTCACCATCTCGCACGAAACGCTGCTCCTGCCTCCTCGACCGCCGGGAGCACAAAGTATGGCGACCCGGACTACTTGATCTAAATGCTTATTTTAAAATAACTTACCGACAGATCATCGAACCTATCAGGATGGATTCCGCCCCATATTGGCCTATAATCTGCCTCGGTTTGTGGGTGGAGTTTGATGCGCTATTGAAAGATAGGTTTACTGGGCTGCGAGAAATAAATTTTGAATTTTGTATTTGCATTTTTTCGAATCTATGCTATCGTGTATTTATTCCGGTTGTGGAGATGGTTCTCCAAGCCGGAAGTAGTTTGCGTCACTGGCCTCCCGGCACGAACAGCTAGACCGTTCGTGCCGTCTTTTTTTTCCAGGCCGCTTCCTGGCGCGAGCTGATTCCTTTTGGCCGCTTTTCCGCGCGCTTTCATCTGCGCTCGAATCTCGCCCATTCCTGCCAATCCTTCACGTTTCCTCTTCCGTTGCCAGTCCCGTTCGACAAGCGCTCGCCCCGCCCTGGAGTTCGCCGCGTACGTACCTCAAAATCATGAAGTTTCCTGCAAGGGCTTACGAACTCGGCGACTGCGCTCAAGCGGCCGTTTTCCATTCCCACCCCGGCTGCTGCGCCGCCCATGCATCCGCATTAAATTCCTCAATCTGCCGTACTATTAAGGATGAGGCAATTGATGAAGCATTCGATGGCAACCCGCTGGGGCGTGGCTTTGGCCGTTTTTACTCTCACCGCGGCCAGCTACGCGCAATGGTCGAACCCGGCCGACGATGTTCCGGCCTATCATGCCTCGGCTCCGCTCAACCTGCAATCCATTCCCCCGCTGCTTCACGGCGCCCAGCTCACGGGACCGAACTTCCAATATCACTGGCAGGTGAGCGCGTATCAGTTGGCCGCGAAAGTTCCAAGCGTGATCTATCAGTTGCCCTGCAATTGCCGCTGCGACCGCGCCCTGGGCCACACCAGCCTGCACAGTTGCTACGAAAACACGCACTCTACCCAGTGCTCCACCTGCGCCCAGGAAGGCTTTTACGCCTACTACAAGACCAAGGCCGGCTGGACACCGGCGCAGATTCGCGCCGGCATCGCAAGGCACGAGTACGAGTCGATCGATCTGGACAAGCAGTGATCAGTGGCTATCAGTTATTGGCCAACGGTCAGCGGTTGATGCCCATCCAGTACGGGTAGATGACCGCGCCGAGCCCGCCTGCCATCTGTGCGACCATCGGCCCCGGATCGCCGTAGATTTCGAATCCATCGACTCTGGAGATAGGCACAATCTGGGGCACCCATTGCTGCACTGCCGGGCCCATAAAGTGCGCCTCGATGGCGCTGGCGTTCGCATAGGTTTCCACGAGCCGGAACCGCTTGCCATCCGCGCTCACGTACCAGTCATACCCAGCGTGCCGGGCTCCGACGCGCTCACAGCGGTCATCGCCTGCGCAATCCTCGTGAACTCTCGCGAGCTGCTCGCTGTTCACCGCAAAATTCACCGTCAGCCGAACTACTTGCTCCGCCATCCTCGCCTCCGCTTTCCCTGCCGCTTCAGGCAGGCATTCTGTCACGCTAACATGGGCGAGCCGGCTTCGGAATAAGATTCAGCGTAGAATCATAAGTAGATGCAGCACGAGCCATTCGGCCCGGTGCTCGCACCCAACGGCACTCCTGATTCATCGAATAGGGGTGTCGTTCAGTGGGGGCGTCACGGTTTCGACGGGATCGATTGCGGCATGGGAGACATGTCGGGGTGTGGGCACCCGTAATCGCCTGCAAAACTAAAGTTGCCAACGATAATCTGGCACTTGCTGCTTAATTAAATAAGCAGCCGTCTTTCGCGGTTTCGCCTATGGGCTGCGAGTGAGACGTCATTCAGTAGGCTGGCTGAAGCGGCTCGGTCCGGGCGGCTGACGCGAGATCAATCGGACTAGTTTCCGGCGCATCTTGTCCGTTCTTAAGCGCCGGGAGCGAATCCAATCGAATCGGACACAGCATGGACTCTCCCGGCTGACAGCGATTTCGGACGCGGGTTCGACTCCCGCCGCCTCCACCAGCCTTCGCCCTCTGCGAGAGGGCTACGGCTCGGCATGCCAACCAACCCAATATTCAGACAGGTTCCAATGCCCGAATGCGGGCGAAGGCTGTCGCGCCGGAGCCTTGGCGGAGGCGGGCATATCGTGAAACATGTTTACATTCTTCAGAGCCTTGCCGGAGAGCATTTCTCCACGGGCGTCACCGACGAATCCTTCTCGTCAATTGCCCAATCAAGGCTTCGAGAGGCCGGCTAGTTTCGCCGGCGCGCAAAGTTTATCTGATCGGTCAATATTGGACAGTCAGCATCCCACAGAGTGCGCGAGCATGACTCTAGCCCGCTGGCAAAGCGATCGGGCGCAAGAACCGCATGATGGAGTGGAGATTGAGATGGAAGATCCCCGGTGCAAGATCGCGGCGATTGAGACGGAAGACCCCCGCTGCAGGGGTACGCTCAGTGGCGTGGTAATTGAGATGGAAGACCACAGGTGCACGGGCCTGGGCAACGGCGTAATGCTCAGGGGCGTGGCCATCGAGATGGATGATCCTCGATGCAGGATCGCTGCGATTGAAGTGGAAGACCCTCGGTGCAGGAGCCTACATACTTGGTGATTCAGCCTTCAAATGAGCCTCCGGTATCCGAAGCGATCCAGAGGTTCTGTCTCGATCAGCGTCAAAGGCCGGCCGTAACTCTTGCCAGCATACTTGTACGGCCGTAAGAAAGACGCGGGGATCGGGGCCGGCTTCGCAACTACTGCATCTGAAGTTGCGTCCAATATTACTATGGAGTTTGGCGCGCATTCTTGCCGGCGAGGGGCATTCACCCGGCCGCTGAATTGGGCGCACAAACGGCTGGATATTTGCGGCGTATCGCGGAATCTGGTACGTTTGGGCTTCTTAGGAACTGAGCTAAAGGAGACGATTCAACATGGCTGAAAATAGCAAGAGTGTGGGCTTGGCATGGTTGCTGGTGGGACTCGGCGTTGGTGCATTGGTGGCGATTCTTTATGCCCCCAAGAGTGGTCGCGAAACCAGGGAGGACATTGCTCGTGGTGCTCGCGAAGGAACGGAATACCTGCGCACACGTTCAAAGCAGGCTGCCGAACAGGTGGGCGCGCTGGTGGACAAGGGCAAAGAGCAGGTAGGTGAGTACGTGCAGCGTGGCCGGCGCCTCGTGGGTGACCAAGCGAACCGGGTGGCCGCAGCGGTCGAGGCTGGGCGCGAGGCATATCGGACCACTGATTCAAGCAAGGGGTGAGAGCGTCACCCCCGATTCAAACCGGGGCGATCTCACCTCACCGTAGAGAGACTGCATATATCGATTCAAGACGGCAGGCTTCGCCGCTGATGTCGGGCGAAATGGTGTGCCCATTCGGGCGTCGCGCCAGCAGTTTCTTCAGGGGATCGTTGTAGTCGAAGTCATTGCGCTGGCTCCACTTGCAATCCGTTGGCCATGACGGCAGGATGGGTCGTCGGCACGCAGGCTCGCGTAAGCGTATGCTTGAGGGAGTAACTCGTTTTTCCCTTCTCGCCTTCGGCACTCCAGGCATCGCTCCAGACGAGCATCTTTCAGGTACTCAACCGAACCACTGGAGTCGCCATGAGCGAAATCAGCCAAAGCGATGCGAAGAACCATCCGTCTCCGCGCTTTCACACAAAAATACATCTCTGCGACCCCATAAGCCAGCCCGATGCGACCGGCTGCTCCGTGCCTGAACCGGACGCAGTCAAAGCCGATTCTCCGACTTTTGCTCAAGATTTCGTTGCGGAACACTCGTCATCTGGCGCAGCCACCGCGCCGGCCAATCCTATCGTCGGTTCCATCCGCCTTCTCGTGCCCACTGCGTCGAAACGCGCGCAAGCTTGAAGCCGCATTCCGTTTTCCTGCGCAGGGGTTGTATCCTTCCGGATCGGTTGGATCCGCTCCGGGAACCCTGCGGCGAAAACTGGAACCTTGTGAAAGAGATCACGGCGCCGATTTTCGACACCATGATTCGCCAGATGGGCTGGCATTTTCTGTGGGTTCACCGCCCCTGCACCCGAAAAGGCTTTGGGCTGACGAGGCAAGATGCGACGCGGCGCGCCTTAACGCGCGCTCTGAAGGGTGTGGCAAGACGATTCAACGCTTCCGAGCTGATTGACGTTGAAGCCAGCAGATTTTCCGGCTTGCACTCTGCCAACGTCACATTGCAACCCCGTCAGGTGCAGCAATACACGTGGCCGGAAATTGTGGAAGAATGGCATCGCTTCGCAGTGCCCTTTAGATAAGGCGACAACCGGTGTCTCCAGGCATTCTGCGAATTGATGTTGCTTATTGAACAGACCGGATCTGGTGTGACAGTGTACAACAGCCACACGGTAAGCCGCGCGCCACGCGTCCTCTGCAACGCCAGTGCGGCGTATTTCAAGGGCAAATCGAATCCCGAGTGAAAAGAGGATCAAATGTCTTCCCCCGAAATGAACCACTCCGAAATCGAGGTGCAAAGAACTGGTGCACCAAGCTCTTTGCTCGCCGCCTTGGAAGCCAGCTGCCTGCCTTTGCCCACGCGCATCGCGTTTGTTGGGAATTATCTGCCGCGCGAGTGCGGTATTGCCACTTTCACTACTGACCTGTGCACTGCGCTCGCAGCCGAGTACGGAGAAGGTCGCCTGTTCGCTATCCCCGTAGACGATCCCGACTCCAGTTACGACTATCCCGAACAAGTGCGCCTGGAACTGACGCAGGAGGACATTGCCTCTTATGAGCGGGCCGCCGATTTTCTTAACTTCAATAGCAATGATCTTGTCTGTCTGCAACATGAATACGGGATCTACGGCGGCGCCGCCGGCCGCAACATTCTGGTATTGCTGCGCAGGTTGAAAATGCCGCTGGTCACTACGCTGCACACGGTTCTGCGTGAGCCGGATGCAAATCAGCGGATTGTGTTCGAGGAGATCGCACAGCTCTCCGATCGTCTGATTGTGATGAGTGAACTTGCGGCCCAACTGCTGCGCGAAGTGTACGCGGTTCCCGCCGGAAAGATCGATGTGATTCCGCATGGCGTGCCCGAAATGCATTTCATGGACCCCAACTACTATAAGGACAAGTTCGGCACCGAAGGCAAATCTGTTCTGCTGACCTTCGGCTTGCTCTCTCCAAACAAGGGCATTGAAAACGTGATTCGAGCGCTGCCGGCGATTCTGGCGCGGCATCCGAACGTCACCTATATTGTTTCCGGAGTAACGCATCCTCACGTACGGCGGCGCGAGGGCGAACGCTATCGCGAAGAGTTGCAGGCGCTGGCCGCCGAGCTTGGTGTTTCGTCCCAATTAATTCTCAACAATCGCTTCGTAAGCACTGAAGAACTGATTGAGCACGTAGGCGCCGCCGACATCTACATCACGCCTTACCGCCAGGAGGCGCAGATTGTCTCCGGCACGCTGGCTATCGCTCTGGGAGCCGGCAAGGCAATTGTCTCCACGCCTTACTGGCATGCCAAGGAGTTGTTAGCGGATAAGAGAGGCGTGCTGGTCCCGTTCGACAATCCAGAGGCCATCGCGGAAGCGGTCAACGCACTGCTGGAGAACGACGCGGAGCGCCATGCCATGCGCAAGCGCGCTTATCTCTACTCTCGCGGAACCACTTGGCCGAAGACGGCGCGGGCCTATATGGCGACCTTTCAGCGCGCACGCTTCGAGCGCTCATTGCAGCCAAGGGCCGCACATCCGGACGATGCTGCGCTAAGCTTGATCGACCCTGTCGAACACTGGCCGGTTCTGAACACCGCTCATCTGTGCGCCATGACTGACGACACGGGCATGTTGCAGCACGCCATCTTCTCCGTGCCTTATACACGCGAGGGCTACACCACCGACGACAACGCGCGGGCGCTGATCGTATCCACACTTCTGGATAAGAGTACCGGGAGTCGAGCACTGCGAGGACCACGTCAACCTCTCTCGCCGCTACCTGGCTTTTCTCTGGCTCGCATTTCATCCCGATACCGGACGGTTCAGGAATTTCCTCGGCTACGACCGCAAATGGCTTGAAGACGTGGGCTCGGAAGACAGCCATGGCCGCGCGCTGTGGGCCCTGGGAACGGTGCTTGGCCAATCGCAGAATTGCAGGATTGCGGGGAGCGGCAGGAAGACTCTTTGAGGCTGCCGTGCCGGCGGTTTCGACCTTCAGCAGCCCGCGCGCATGGGCATTCAGCGTTCTCGGTTTGCAGGCCTATCTTGACTGGTTCCCCGGCGACAGGGCCATCCAGGGTGTTCGCAACACGCTCGCCAATCGCCTGCTGGATGTTTACGAGCGCAGCCGCTCCGAGACCTGGCACTGGTTCGAGAAGAGTCTTTCGTACTCCAATGCGCGGCTGTCGCAGGCGCTCATCCTGGCCGGCGGGCGCAGCAAGAACAAGAAGATGATCGCGGCGGGAATCGAGTCGCTCGAATGGCTTGTGGCTGCTCAGCACTGCGGTGACCCGGAGATCTTTGTGCCTATCGGCTCCAGCGGATGCTTCACCGAGGGCGCGCGAGAAGGCTCGCTTCGATCAGCAGCCCGTCGAAGCCTGCGCCACCATCTCTGCTTGCCTTGAGGCATACAGGCTCACGCAGGAGGAACGCTGGCCCGAGGAAGCCCATCGTGTCTTCCGCTGGTTCCTGGGCAAGAACGATTTGCGGGTTCCGCTTTACGATGCGACCACCGGCGGATGCAAAGATGGACTTCATCCCGATCGCGTCAATGAAAATCAGGGAGCGGAATCAACGCTTTCGTTCCTGATGGCGCTGCTGGAAATGCAGGGCAGCGAAAGTGCCCCACGCAGAAACAACCTAACAGGAAATGAGTATCTCCCATTGAATCCAGTTATTCATCCACCGGACTCGGCCAGAGGCTACTGCTTTCGAACAGCCGAAACCCGGAGCTATGTACTGACCTTCCTCTACTCACGCGCTACGCCGACAATCCGATTCTGAGCGGGCACGATTGGCCTTACGCCGTGAACAGCGTCTTCAACGCCGGAGCGGTGCTATTGCCCGACGGAGACACGTTATTGCTTTGCCGCGTGGAAGATCGCAGCGGACTGTCGCACTTGTGCGCGGCACGTTCGGCGAATGGAATCAACGGATGGCGTATTGATCCCCAGCCAACGCTCATGGCCAATCCACGCGACTACCCTGAGGAAATCTGGGGCATTGAAGATCCGCGCATCACCTATGTTCCGGAACTCGAGCAGTATGCGGTGGCATATACTTCCTTTGCCCGCGGCGGTCCGGGGGTTTCTCTGGCGCTCACCAAGGACTTCCGAAGCTTTGAGCGATTCGGCGTCATCATGCCGCCTGAGGATAAGGATGCCGCGCTGCTGCCGCGAAGAATTGACGGCCGCTGGGCCTTGATCCACCGGCCCATGACGACGACCGGCGCTCACATGTGGATCTCCTATTCTCCCGACTTGAAGCATTGGGGCAGCCATAAAGTCATTCTTCAAGCGCGGCGCGGGGGATGGTGGGATGCGAACAAGATTGGCCTGTGCTCTCCGCCCATCGAAACGCCGAAAGGCTGGCTGACGATTTACCACGGTGTGCGAGTAACGGCCTCGGGAAGCATCTATCGTCTGGGCTTGGCGCTCTTCGATCTTGAACATCCTGAGATCTGCCTGCAACGCGGGAACTCGTGGATTTTCGGTCCCGAAGCCCCATACGAGCGCGTCGGAGATGTTCGTGACGTGGTGTTTCCTTGCGGCCAAACCATCGGCGCGGATGGGGATACCATCAACCTGTATTACGGAGCAGCCGATTCGAGCGTAGCTTTAGCCACGGGAAGCATACGTTGCTTTCTGGCGTGGCTTGATGCAAATTCCAGCGCGGGAGATGGAACCCAGCAGTGAAGGATGCCATTCTGTCGCTTGAAAGGAACTTCCAAATGAACTATTGATGCGATGACCTGGCCGGTTTGGCTGCCGAGAGTGCTTTGGTTGCGGCGAAAGTGCCCTCGCTGCAAATCCGTTCAATTCAAACCCGCCGAGTTGCGCTCCTTCGATGGACTGCTTGGCTTGTTTTTTCTCCGCCCCGTTCGCTGCAAGTTTTGCTGGCGGCGGTACTACTGGGTCTCCCTGCGAGGCGCCGAATGAGTAACCAGGAATATGACTCCGGCCCCACTTCGAATGACCTTCTGGAAAGCCGGGATCGCGGAAAACAGTTCGGCAGCATTGCGCAATTCGATTTGCGTTCAAATCGCGGAGGACGCTCCGAACATCGAAAACGCGCAGGCCGTCAGCGCGGAACCATAGATGCTCAAAACGGGCGGCCGAGGGCTTGATTAGGAATCTACGAAGTCACCGTAGTAGCCCCGTCGAAAAGCAAGGCTGTCTCTAAGGCGATCAAAGTGCGGCAGGCAAATTCCCTTTTCTTTCGCCCCTAATATTTGTCATCGGACGGGGGCCGCGAGCGAAACCAACAAAACTTCGTATTTCCTCCTCGCATCTTTAACTACTGTAGTCATTTTTGGCAAATCCTCAGAGCTTCTGAGCCCGTTCCCTGTTCCTCCGGGTCTGCCAAGGACTGCGATCGTGATTTTCGCCGTTAAGGATGACCATGAAACCCCCGCATGGTCGCAGGCGTGTCGTCATCGAAGATGTAATTCCCCAGATTGACGGGGGGCGCCATGCCATTCGCCGTATTGCCGGTGACGAGGTCGTCGTTACGGCGGCAATCTATGCCGACGGCAAGGATGCGCTGGCTGCACGTTTGCTTTATCGCCGTCGCGTGACGTACGATGGCGGTTTGTGCCGATGCAAGCCACCGGGAACGATATGTGGAGTGGCGCGTTTCGGGTGGACAAGCTTGGTGCCTGGCGCTTCACCGTTCTGGGGTGGGGGGACCATTTTGCGAGTTGGGCCAGCGATCTGAAGAAGCGTATCGCCGCGCAGAGCGATCCATCCATGGCAATCGATCGAGGCTAATCGATTGACCGATGCGACGGGTGACACAACTCCGAATCCCGCCGCGGCCCGGAATTCTGGAGCATGGCTGGAGAGTGGTTCCAATCCCGCAGTGCAGGACATGGCGCTGGCGCTTTGTTCCGGCGCCGAGCTGGTACGCGAAGCTTCGCGCCGGGCGCGAGGCAGCGATGCCAAGCGACTTCAGCGGTGGGCGCAGAAATTGGAAAAGCTGGCGCAGGACAAACCTTCGATCTACGACGATCCATGTGATGCCTCGCTGATCGAATTGATGGCGCGCTATCCCGATTTGGCGAACGCTACCCAATACGACACGGAATTGCCAGTCTATGTGGCTCGGGAGCGGGCGCGGTTTTCTTCATGGTACGAACTCTTTCCGCGGTCAGCGTCGCCGACTCCCGGCCAGCATGGAACGCTTCGCGACGTAGAGCGGCAGTTGCCCGAAATTGCGGCGATGGGATTCGACATTGTGTATCTGCCTCCCATTCATCCCATTGGGCGCGCGTTCCGCAAAGGCCCGAATAACTCCGTCGCCGCACCGCCCGATGCGCCCGGCAGCCCGTGGGCCATCGGCGACAGGACGGTGCAGGCCGGGGCTTCGTTAGGCGCGGAGGCTGCCGGAGATCACGGTGGGCACAAGTCGATTCACCCGCAGCTGGGCACTTTTGCCGATTTCAGTAATCTGGTCGCCTCCGCCAAATCACACGGAATGGAGATTGCCCTGGATGTTGCGTTCCAATGTTCACCCGATCATCCCTGGGTCGCTGAACATCCTGATTGGTTTATCCGCCGACCGGATGGCTCGATTCAATACGCCGAAAATCCTCCCAAGAAGTATCAGGATATTTATCCGCTCGATTTTGAATCGCCCAACTGGCGCAATTTATGGGACGAGCTCTACTCGGTTTTTGAATTTTGGATCGAGCACGGCGTGCGCGCGTTTCGCGTGGACAACCCTCATACCAAGCCATTGCCCTTCTGGGAATGGTGCTTGGGCAAACTCGAAAGCAACTATCCCGACACAATATTCCTCGCCGAAGCGTTCACCCGGCCGCATGTCATGTACGGATTGGCGAAGCGGGGCTTTACGCAATCGTATACGTACTTCACCTGGCGTAATTCGAAAGACGAGTTGCAAGGCTACCTGGAAGAAATTACGCGGCCGCCGGTCAGTGAGTTCTTCCAACCAAACTTCTGGCCGAATACTCCCGACATTCTGCATAAGACTTTGCAGGAAGGTGGGCGTGCCGCGTTCATGCACCGCCTAATTCTTGCGGCAACGCTGAGTGCGAATTACGGCATCTACGGGCCGGCCTACGAACTCCAAGAAAATGCCGCGGCCCAGCCTGCGGAGGGCAAGACCGAATCAGAAGAGTATCTCGACAGCGAAAAGTACGAGATCCGGCAGCGCGACCGCAACCAGCCGGGCTCGCTGGTTCCGCTCATCTGCGAGCTCAATCGGATTCGCCGTGAAAATCGCGCGCTGCAATCCAACGCTTCGCTTCATTTCCACTCCATCGATAACCCGCAGCTTATCTGCTATTCGAAGGCCACGCCCAACTTCAACAACGCGATCCTGGTAGTGGTGAACCTCGACTCATTCAACGAGCAAACCGGCTGGACCCATCTCGATCTCGATAAGATCGGGTGCTCGGCATATGAAAGTTTTCTGGTCGATGATCTGCTGAGCGGCGCGCAGTACGTCTGGCGCGATCGAAACTATGTTGCATTGCGGCCTGGAGTTCAGCCGGCGCACATCTTGCGTGTGAGCCGCATGCAGTGACGAAGTAACGATGAAGGCTTTCCGGAGTGTGAACGCGTGAAGAAGATCGCCAGCGCAACCGATCCCCTCTGGTACAAAGACGCAATCATCTACGAGCTACACGTTCGCGCGTTTGCCGATTCCAACGGCGATGGGATCGGCGATTTTCCGGGACTGCTGACGAAGCTCGATTACCTGCAAGATCTGGGCGTTACTTGCATCTGGCTCTTGCCGTTCTTTGCTTCTCCGTTGCGCGACGACGGCTACGACATCTCGAACTACACCGATGTGAACCCTTCGTATGGAACATTGAACGACTTCAAAGCGTTCCTTGACGCCGCACATCTGCGCGGCATGCAGGTGATGATCGAGTTGGTGATCAATCACACCAGCGATCAGCATCCCTGGTTCAAGGCTGCACGAGCTGGCTGCGCCCGGATCGCCTGAGCGCGACATGTACGTTTGGTCGGATACCGCGGAGAAGTATAAAGACGCGCGCATTATTTTTGCCGATACGGAGAAATCCAACTGGACATGGGACGAAACTGCCAAGGCCTATTACTGGCATCGCTTTTTTTCGCACCAGCCCGACTTGAACTACGACAGTCCGCTGGTGATGGAGGAGGTGCTGAAGGCGATGCGTTTCTGGCTCGACATGGGCGTGGACGGGCTGCGCATGGATGCGATTCCGTATCTGTGCGAGCGCGATGGAACCTCCTGCGAGAATCTTGCCGGAAACGCACACTGTCGATCAAGAAACTGCGCGCCGCCATCGACGCGGACTATGCGAATCGCCTGATCCTGGCCGAAGCCAACCAGTGGCCGGCAGACGTGCGGCCCTACTTTGGCGATGGCGATGAATGCCACATGGCCTTCCATTTTCCGCTCATGCCGCGCATTTACATGGCGCTTCGCCAGGAAGATCGCCAGCCCATCACCGATATCATGGCGCAAACGCCGCCGATTCCCGATAACTGCCAATGGGGACTTTTCCTGCGCAATCACGACGAGCTGACGCTGGAGATGGTCACCGCACGACGAGCGCGATTACATGTACTTTGCGTATTCGGCGGACCCGCGCATGCGCATCAATGTTGGCATTCGCCGCAGACTCGCCCCGCTCGTCGACAACAATCGGCGTCGCATCGAACTGTTGAACTCTCTGCTGCTCAGTTTTCCCGGCACACCCATCCTTTATTACGGTGACGAAATCGGCATGGGCGACAACATCTATCTCGGCGATCGCAATGGCGTGCGCACTCCGATGCAATGGACGTCGGACCGCAACGCCGGCTTTTCCAAGTGCGATCCTGCGCGGCTCTACTTTCCTGTCGTCATGGATCCCATTTACGGCTACCAGGTAGTGAATGTCGAGGCGCAGCAAAGCGATCAATCCAGTCTGCTGCACTGGACGCGCAACATGATCGCGTTGCGAAAGCTGTTTCAGGTCTTCGGCCGCGGAACGCTGACGTTTCTCAATCCCACCAACCGCAAGATCCTGGCCTATCTCCGCGAGCTCGATCAGGGCGACGGCTCTTGCGAGACCGTGCTTTGTGTGGCGAATCTGAGCCGCTTCGCGCAACCGGTCACGCTCGATCTTTCCAACTTACGCGGGCTATCAGCCTGTGGAGATGCTGGGCTACGTTTCGTTTCCGGAGATTACACGGGAGCCTTACCCGCTCACGCTTGCGCCCTACTCGTTCCTCTGGCTTGAATTGCAGGCAGCTGGCCCGGCCGAAGAATTACCTGCAGGAACCGGTCGCGCAAATTCCGGAGATTGCCGTAGCCGAAGAGTCGATTGCGGCGCCGGTGCCGATGAACTAGCTGGACGGAGTTTCTCGCCAGTGCGGATGCTTCGATTCTGGAACCCGCTCTTCGTGACTGGCTGCCGCGGAAGCGGTGGTTTGGCGCCAAAACACGTACCATCGAATCTTTACGGGTGCGCAGCTGGGTCGAGCTTCCGCCAGATGGCGATGGCTTCACACCTGCGCGGCGAGTCGGAAACTGCGACCATTCAGCCCGCGCTATTTTTTTTCGAAGTTCACTACTTCGACGGGCCTCCCGACATCTACCAGATTCCGCTGGCGATCAGCGCCGGCGCAGCCCTTGAGGAAGTTACCGCGAATCGGCCAGACAGCATCGTGGCACGACTCACTACCGCAACGGGGCCGGCCGTTCTTCACGACGCTGTCGCGCGCGACGATTTTCACCAGGGGCTGCTGCGATTGATTGCAGCCAACGCCACGCTTCCGGTTTCGCACGACGGCGTGTCGGCGTCAGGGTCCGGTACGGCGCTTGAACCATCGCTCGATAGCAGGCGGAATCGCTGGCCGATACGCCCGGCCCAGTTTCGCCCGCCCTGGTTTCACCTGTCCCGCTCAGTGCTCAACCGGGCGAAGCGGCCGCGCTGCCACGTACAGAGGCTCCGCAAACGCAAACGGCCGGCGCTCGCCGCTTGCAGCCTCGCGAGTCTCCTTCTGCGGGCGACTCGGCGCCGGAGGGGGACAGGCTGGACGCGCGCGCTTCGACGCAGTTCACGCCTGCGCTGGCGACGCAGCATCTTCCCTCGAAAGTTGGGTCAGCCGAACAATCGAACACAGCGATCCTGTTCGGAAAACAACTTTTCCTCAAACTCTACCGGCGATTGCAGCCGGAAGAAAACCCCGACGTGGAGCTCAGCCGCTTTCTCACCGAAGTCGCGCACTTTCCGAGGATTCCGCCCTTCCTCGGCGAGATTTCGATCAGTTCGGGCAGCGCAGGAAAAACCACGGTGGCGATGCTGCAGGGTCTGGTGGACAATGACGGAGATGGCTGGCAATGGTTTCTGGACCGGCTCACGAGCTGGCTCTCCAGCGTTGCAGGGCTTCCGGCGCCGGCGCATTCGTCGCCGGCTGGCTGGCTCAGCGGCCAAGTGCAGGTTTCAGATTCGCTCAAGCTGGTTCAGGTTACGCTCGATGCCGCGGCACTGCTCGGCAAACGCACTGCTGAGATGCATCTCGCGCTCTCAAGCAATAGAGCCTTCCGGCCTTCGCTCCGGAACCCCTCACGCGCGAGGATCTGGAGCGCGACGCGCAGCGAATTGAAGCGCAGATCAAGAGCTCCCTTGAGGCGCTTAAGGGGAAGATCGCCTAAACTCGACGATGTTGCTTCCGATCGTGCCGGCCTGCTTCTCTCTCGCAGGACCGCGCTCATCGAGCGCGCGCGCTCCATCACCAGCGTCACCTCCGCCGGGCAAGGCATCCGCATCCACGGCGACTACCATTTGGGCCAGACATTGCATATTCCCGCGTCAGAAGAGGGTCCTGAGAAATCTGGATCGGGCATCGGCGATTTCGTCCTTCTCGACTTCGAGGGTGAGCCTGCCCGGTCGATTGAAGAGCGGCGCAGGAAACAGTCGCCGCTGAAGGATGTTGTCGGGATGTTGCGCTCTTTTTCGTATGCCGCCTTTTCCGCGATCGACCGTTCGCTTGCCGCGGGCAGCGACAATGAGCCTTCGGCCGGGCCGCTGCTCTGCTTGAGTGGGCGCAGTTCTGGCAGAACGCCGCGGCCTCAGCGTTCCTTTCGTCGTACAGGGAGAGCATGGCGGCCAATGAATCGTTGCTGCCGCCGCCCGCGGATGCAGATTCTACTCGAGCGTATCTGCTTGAAAAAGCGCTCTATGAATTGCTCTACGAATTGAATAACCGCCCGACGTGGATCCGGATTCCGATCAACAGCATCCTAACTTTATAGGAATCTTTGGCGGTAAGACCGCACTTTCGTCAAGGGCCGACTCGACTGAGATTTTCCGGAGAGAAATGGCGACAGCAAATTCGATCCCGAGCGAAACACCGGTTGCCGAACGCGCGACAGCGGATCTTGTCGTCTTTGTTACGGCCATGCCTGCCGGAGCAATTCAAAGGCGTTCTGGTCAACCTCGAGGACACTTTTTCCGCTGAGAACATCATCGTGGCAACTCAAAACGAGTTACCTGCGGATACTGCGACGAACCTGCGGATCGATCTTATGCCGCCGTCGAATTCACTTTGGATGTTGAAACCGGCAGACTTTATCGGCGCGGCGCAGAGCGGGCTCGAACATGAGGCAAAGGCGATTTTGATCCTTGGCCCGGGCGCCGACTCCCTGGGTTCGCTCGCTCTGCGCAACCTTGCCGATGCGGTACTGACCGCGTCGATCGACTTGGCGGTGCCGCACTATTCGCTTGCCGCCGCACGCTGGGTTGATCAACTCCGCCATTCTTTATCCACTCACGCGGGCTGTATTCGCATCCAGCGTCCGATTCCCGCTGTCGATCGATCTCGGTCTCTCGCCGCGCATGGCGGAGCGACTTGCGATGCGGCGCAGCGCATTTCCGACAATCAACCCGGGCGAAGCGCTTTTGTGGCCGGTAAATGAAGCCATCGCTGCCGGATTCACAGTCGAATGAAGTCGATGCCGGCTCACGCGCAATGCCCCAGCCTTCCGATCCGGATATCAATTCGATTTTGGCCTTGGTTACCGGCTCACTCTTTGCCGATATCGAAGCCAAGGCGGCCCTGTGGCAGCGCCCCAGGCGCGCGCCTCCGATTCGCCGAACGGCGACCGCGACCGCGCTTTCCGACGGGACAGCCGATGTGGCTCGTATGGTGGCGGCTTTTCGGCTGGCCACCGCCAACCTCCAGGAGATTTGGTCGCTTGTGCTGCCGCCTAATTCGTTGCTGATGCTCAAGCGATGTTCCGTTCTTGATGCCAGCCGAATTTCGCCTGCCCGATAATCTTTGGGCGCGTATCGTGTTCGACTTCCTGATTGCCTATCGACTCCGCACCATCAACCGCGGACACCTGCTGGGAGCGCTGATCCCACTCTATTTGGCGTGGGTTGCCGGCCATATCAATGTCATTGCAGTCCGGAACCCCAGCCGAGCGCCACATTGAAGCCGTTGCCGCGGCTTTTGAAGCGGATAAACCCTACCTGGTCGCGCGCTGGCGTTGGCCTGACCGGTTCAACTCATGATCGCAGTTGCGACGCTGGAAGTGGATGAACGCGACGCAATAGTGAGAGGAGAGAATGCGATGCAAAATCTGGTTACAAACACGGTGCAGCAGGCAAGTCACACTACACCGGTATCTCCCGTCTACGCAAACGACGTTTCCATCTGGAACCACATGTCAGACGCGTTGCACCAGTCGCTTTACCGCGTCCTCACGCTTCTGATTGCCGTGCTGCCAGGGATACTTGCGTTTTTTGTGGCGCTGGTGATCTTCGCTGTGGCCGGCATGGCCGTTTCCTGGATCTTGCGACGCTGCCTCACTTGGGCAAAGTTCGATCTGCGCATGGCCCGCAAGAGCGGAACGGATTGGACGCCGGCCACGTCGCCCACCGAGATCATCGCGCGTGCTTCGTTCTGGGTCTGCGTGCTGCTTGGCCTGATCATCGGGGTTTCGGCTTTCGACACGTCGTATGCAACCGGCACGGCGCTTCCCATTTCTCTGCTTCCCTATCTCACGCGTGCGGTGGGCGCAGTACTGCTGTTGGTTGCAGGTGTTCTGATTGCCCGATTCCTGGCGCGCTCGGTGCTTATCAGCGCCGTAAATGCGCAACTGCAATATGCCAGGTTTCTTTCACTGGGCGTGAAGTGGCTGGTGCTCGTGCTGACCGCGGCGATGGTGCTGGATCATCTGGAGGTGGGCGGGAATATCGTTGAGCTGGCCTTCGGCATTCTCTTCGGCGGAATTGTTCTTACGCTGTCTCTCGCCGTCGGGCTGGGCTCGCGCGACCTGGTCAGCCGCTCCCTTGAAAGCCGCGTGGAGCATACAGGCGAGCGCGTGCACATCCCGGAAGAGACAGCCGGTGCGGAAGAAACGCTCAGACACTTTTAGAGCAGGCACTTTTAGCAAGCGGTCCGGTCAACACGGCGATCGAATCGCGAGGCAGACTGATCGACTCTCCACGATGCGGATGGTTTTGTGTGACGCTAGCTCAAGGAGCTTGATTGCGGAACCTGAAAGAGTTTTCTCTGCCGCGCCCAGGTTTGAGAGCACGGTAATTGTTCCGCGTTCCATGCGAAGCCAACCCTCTTCTTCGTCGAAGGTGACGCACACATTGCTGTGGCCACCGTCGTTCAGGCACGGCGTCGTTCGTCTCAATCGAATCAGGGCGCGATACCACTCCAGAATCTGTGCATGCTCCGGCTCGTCGACTTCGTTCCACTTGAGCTTCGAGGCCTCGTAAGTTCCCGGACTCTCGGGATCGGGAATCATCTCCGGAGCCCATCCAAACGCCGAGAACTCCCGCTTTCTTCCTTCGGAAACCAGTCGGGCAAGTTCCCGGTCCTCGTGGTCGGCAAAATATTGGAACGGAGACGAAGCTGCCCACTCTTCACCCTGAAACAGCATGGGCACAAACGGACTCAACAGAACGATCGCAGCGGCAATCTTCGCACGCTCCAACCCGGCAATATGGCTGATCCGGTCGCCGAGGGCACGATTACCCACCTGGTCATGGGTCTGAATGTAGCCGAGAAAACGATGCTGCGACAGCTCTCCCGTTGGCCTGCCATGGATCCGCTGACGATAGCCGGAGTAAATTCCGTCGTACACAAATGTTCGTTCGAGCGCCTTCGCCAACTGCGCCAATGACCCAAAATCGGCGTAGTAGCCGCCTCTTTCCTGTGGGACAGAGGACCGCAAATAGCGCATGATGAAAATCGTCGCTCCATTGCGCGTCGATTCCGAATCCGCCGGCTTCGCGGGGCGTCACAATGCGCGGATCGTTCAGGTCGCTTTCTGCGATCAGAACAAGTCGCCGGCCCAGCTCCGCTTGCAGCGTTTCTACTTCGCGCGAAAGCTGCTCGAGAAAATGAATGGCCGACCGGTCAACGAATGCATGGACTGCATCGAGGCGGAGGCCGTCAATGTGGTAATCGCGCATCCACATGAGTGCGTTGTCGCAGAAGAACCGTCGCACCTCGCTCGATCCCGCATCTTCAAGATTTACGGCGCCGCCCCAGGGCGTGTGATGGGAATCGGTCACGTAGGGGCCAAACTTTCCGGTGTAATTGCCTGAAGGGCCAAAGTGGTTGTACACCACATCCAGCAGCACGGCCAGGCCCTTGGCATGCGCTGCATTCACAAAACGCTTGAGGCCATCGGGGCCGCCATAGGGCTCGTGCACTGCAAAGAGCGCAACCCCGTCGTAGCCCCAGCCATGCCGGCCTTCAAAGGCGTTCACTGGCATCAGCTCAACATGCGTGATGCCAAGTTCGACGAGGTAGTCCAGCTTTTCGATTGCCGCATCGAAGGTGCCTTGCGCAGTGAACGTGCCGACATGAAGTTCGTAGACGATGCCGCTGGCCAGAGGAGGCGCCTGAAACTGCGCGTCGCTCCAGACAAAACGGCTGTGATCGTAAATCCGCGAAAGACCATGCACACCATTCGGCTGCCAGGCAGAGCGCGGATCGGGATAGACCTTCGCATCATCGTCCACGAGGAAACCGTAGTCGGTTGCGGGGCCGCTGTCGCCTACGGCGGGATCGTCGACGTCGAGGCGCCACCAGCCACGGTCATCGGGGCCCTCCATCGCGCGAACTTCGCCCGCGACGCGGGCAGACAAGCGTTTCGCCAGTGGAGACCAGACTGCAAATCGATGCATCTTCTACTCTCCATTTCTCGTGAGAAGCGCCACCGGAAATCGCTTGAAAAGGTTCTGCGCCCGCAGCGAACCGCCTGCGAAACTTCTCCCCAGTCAGAAGATTGATTCCAGGTCCCCTCCGGAATCTGCACTGTCGTTGCACCGAAATTCCCGCCGAGCTTAAGTTGCCATCGCGGCGCAATCACGGCAACGTTTTCCCCGCGCAAATAGGCAACCAGGTGATCCTGCTTCGGGCCTTCCACGGCCATCGGCAGATGGGCCGAAGTCGCGCCGAACCAATCCGGATGTTCACGTCGCAGGTGCAACGCTTTGAAGATCACCCAAAGCTTGGGCAGCCCGTCGTCCATTCTCTTGAGAATTTCTTCAACCTGCATCCCGGCTTCGAGTTCTGCGAGCAGGGAGCGCCGGGCCGCATAGTCAATGGGGCCGCGATTATCGGGATCGACAAGGTGAAGGTCCCAAATCTCGCTGCCCTGGTAGTGATCCGGCACTCCGGGCGCAGTGCACTTGATCAGCGTCTGCGTAAGGCTGTTGATCCTTCCCGGAAGCAGAATGCGCGCAACGAATTCCTCTAGATCCGCGAGAAACTCCGACGAATCATAGATGCGGTCGATGAATTCGCGCAACGCATCTTCAAATTCCTTGTTCTGCTGTGTCCAGCTCGTCTGCTCCTTGGCCTCGCGCACGGCTTTTTCCATGTAGGCCATCATCCGCTCTTTCGCGATCGGCCAGGCGCCAATGAACGTTTGATAGAGAAAATATTCCGTGTTGCGATCGGGGAATTGGCCGGTTTTGAAAAGGCGGTTCATCCGCGACCATCGGCGCAGCGCAGCGCGCCACGGGCCGGGAATCTCCGTCAAGACCGCCAGGCGCGCGCGCACATCGTCGGAGCGTTTGGTATCGTGGGTCGAAAGGGTATTCATGGTTCGCGGATAAAGCATATGCTGCCTGTCGCAAAAAGCGTGGAATTCGCCGAGAGTGATGCCATTGCGTTGCGGGGACGCGCCCACTTCGTTCAACCCGATCATGCGGTTGTAGCAATAGAAGACGGTGTCCTCAACGCCCTTGGCCATCACCGGCGATGTGAACTGCTGAAAGCGAAGCAGAAATTCGTCTTCGAGAGGGCCGCGCGCGCGAAGCGTGAGCACATCGCCAATAAAATCGAATAAACCCGGATCAATATCGGTGCGGCGCGTTTTGGCGATCTCTATCGCGCTGCTGATCGCGGATTGGTCTTCCTCGATCAATTTCGCTTCGCTGCGGAATGACATAGGTCCGGTAAATCGCAAAGCCCGCCGCAACATCGCGAATGGCGCGCCGAATCTCGGCTCGCGTGTAATCCCTGCGGTCGCGGTTGTTCTCGCAGATCTCCACGAACATCTGGGCCAGCCGATTCACATCGCTGCCCAAAGCTTCGTGTGCTACGGCCAGCTTTTTCGAGTAGACAAGCGAGTCGAAATCCTCAGCAAATCCCGTAAATTCCCGGTAAATCTTGCCGATTTCCTCGAGTCCCTCGCCATTGACCAGCAGCTCGTTGCATACATTGAGGAAGTCGTATCCCGTGGTGCCATCAATCGGCCAGTTGGCTCGCAAGACCTCGGAGGGTTGCAGGATTTTTTCGGCTACAATCCATGCGTCCGGTGCAGCCGCGCGCAAGCGCGCTAAATATTGTTGCGGATCGCGTAAGCCATCGGGATGATCCACACGAACACCATCGAGGACGCCGGTGCGAAGCCACTCCAGGATGCGGGAATGGGTGGCCATGAAAACATGGGGGCGCTCTGCGCGCACGCCGATCAAACTGTTGATGTCGAAAAAGCGCCGGTAGCCAAGCTCCTGATCGGCGGTGCGCCAGTAGGCCAACCGGAAATTCTGAAGATTCAGAATTGCATCCAGAGTATCGTGGTCGCTGTTGAGTTCAGTGACTGCCCGGGTGATGGCTTCCGTGGCGCCGGGTGTCTCACTGCAAAAGTGGTGCAGCAGTTCGTAGAGCACGGTTTTGTCGCGATGACGCGCCGCTACGGCTTCGTGCTCGGCCGATTCCGGCTGCGGAAGCCTCTCCAGGCTATCGGCGATAAAACTGAGAGTGGGCGCATCGACGTACTTCGCTGCGAGGGAGAGAGGAATCGCGAGAGACCGCGGGGAAAGCGGAAAAACATGATCCATGTAACGCACTTGAAACGATGCGCCGTCGTAATCAATCGAGAGTTGGCCCGCGCTGAGAACCTGCCCGTAATGTCCGCCTAATACGGGGATCAGAACTTTGTTTTGCAGCTTCACTTCCGGCGAGTTCCAGTCAATGTCAAACCACGTTGCGAACCGGCTCGACGGCCCGTTCTCCAGAACGTCCCACCAATATCTATTTTCCGGAGCCGTGGACATGTGATTCGGCACGACGTCGAGCACCTGCCCCATGCCGAGCTCTTTTAGCGCTGCGCGAAAACGCGCGTGCCCCTCTTCACCGCCAAGTTCAGCATTCACTTTCTGCGGATCGACGACGTCATATCCGTGCATGCTGCCCTTCGCAGCTTGCAGATAGGGCGAGCAATACAGGTGGGAGATTCCGAGCGCTTTCAGGTAATCGGCAGCGGCGGCGGCATCATCAAAGGTGAATCCGGAATGAAGCTGCAGCCGGTAACACGATGAGGGTGTGCGCGTCATACCTGCTTTGATGCGGTGAAAAGGGAGTTTAGGAAGGCCGGTGCTGGGAGGGGTTACGAGGAGCTGTGGCTTGGAAGATGTAAATCTAAGATAATAAAAGCCTTATTATTTTTTCGGGTATCCCAACCCGCGAAAATGCCCGCGGCCAAAGCCGCTCCTATTATTGGAGGCCAATTCAGCGACCTGAAGGTCGCTGCTCCCTCCAAGCCGCTGGGCGAAGCGCGCGGCAAAATGGCGCGAGTTATGGTCCAGCGTAAGCGATCTGCTGTGGCGTCCATCCCTGGTTGGCATGAAAATTGGTGACATCCGCGCGCAAGAACTCCTGACGATTCCTCGAGCGCGTCATGTGGGTCCACCACAGGATTCCTGCGGCCTGGCGCCAGTTCGAGTAGGTTTCAATCAGTTCCGCGCCATCCGGGTTAGTCCAGGAAACTGCTTGAGGCAAATTCGTGGAGGGATCGACCTTGAGATACACGCGATCGCCGCGGTTGTCGGCGATGAGGAGAATTGATGGACCAGCGAGGGCCACGGTGCGCTGCGGATCATCATCGCTGAGCAGCAGAGTGGGGAGAGAACGAAACGGCATGCTTGTAGCGGTTGACGACGGAAGATTGCTGCGCACTGGCTGCGCAGAAGTCCACGCCCAACCGGATTCGCCGTTGCTGAAGATGACCGCGGTGCCGCTACCCTGCGACTCGACACGAATGCCGGATGGGGCAGCAAAGGTGGTAGTCTCCATGGACCATCCACCATTCATTTCCCAGAAGACCCTGTCCGTGCGCTGCCAATCGTGGATCGATTCGAGGTTCCTTTTGCCGCCCATGGCAGATTGCACGGCGGCAAGAAGCTCCAGCGCCTGCGGGTCATTTCTGTCGCTGGAAGCAGGTCTGTCGCCGGAAACGGGCCTGTTGCCAGAGAAAGGCATTCGATTCGAGCCCGTGGAATTCGCAGGCGGGGGATTAATCGCGTATCGAGCCGGCGGCGAGGGGAGCGCTGGAGCGGGGACATCGACGCTGACTGGCAATGCGCCTGTGGATGTTCCGCCGGGGCCAGTGGCCGTCAACGTGTAGCGCCGTACCGCCTGGCGGACGCACTACCGCAGTTCCGGTGGTGCCGACCAAACCAATGCCGGGATCAATGCGAACCTGCGAAGCTCCAAGAACAGTCCAGCGAAGGGCGGTGGTTTGGCCAAGCCGCAACTTGCTTGAGTCGGCCGTAAAACTGACGATGGTCGGACGCTTCGGCTGAACGACGACAATCTCAATGCTGCGGATCAAAGCATTCGAATCGCCGCTGTTGGTGGCGGATAGCGTGAATCGTTGCGTTGATTCCGGTTTGACCTGCCAGAAGCCAGTTGATGGAACCGTTCCAACTCCGGGAAGAATGGTGACGGTTGGACTGTCTCCCGTGACTTGCCAACGTAGCGTCGCCGTGGAGCCTCGGTCGATGGATGGCGCTGAGCTGGTAAACGAAACAATGACCGGAGGGGCTACTTTAACAGCGGGCTTCTCAACCGGAGGCGCCACATTGACGGCTGGCTTCACCGCTGGCGGCGGCTGATTGCCGGTCCCTCCTGAAGGCTTACCCGGTTGGGGGATTTGCGCGGGCGGCTCTGCCGGGGTTTCGGGCTCAAGCGGTTGCAATTGCGCTGTCGCAAGCGGCGAATCTTGAATCTCCGGAACCCGCGGATCAGGCTTCGCTTGCGACGGTTGGAGAGGCTGCGACACTCTAATGGGTGACGGTTCAGTGAGTGGCGGATTCTGCACGGTGGGCTGAGTATTCTTCGCGGCCTCGTGCTTTGCCGGGAAAATCTTCTTAAGATTATCCCAACGCTCAATCACTTGCGGCGCAAGCTCGTATGCGGCGGCAAGTGTACCAACGACGCACAAACCCAGAGCGGCAACCTGGCCCAGTCGCCGGACTCCCACCCGGCGAGTTTGATGGACTGACTTCGGGCGGGGGCCTTCAGGTCTCTCCACTGCATTCAGGCAGTAAGGACAAGCGAGTGGTCCATCGAGCATTTCTGCTCTGCCTTCGAGCCCGCAACCTGGGCAACGGTAGCCGGAGTCTTCGAGACGGCCATCGACGCACTCGCATGAGAGTTTTCCGTTGATGCCTTCTGCGCCGCAGCTTGAGCATCGGCTGATTTGGCCAGCCTGCGGACGATATGGTTCCTGGCAGCGAACGCACAGGCGCGCCGCCTCTTGCTCTGTGAATTGAGCATTGTCATTGAGGCAAGTGAGTTTTCGCGTAGTCATAAGATGCCAACGTCCTGGTGCAGCTCCCGGCAGCCGGTTAGAGGGCCTTCGCTTGTTGAAATCCCCAAACTGATGGCACTTTTTACTGCATCCGCTCGTCCATTAGACGATGCATGAAGAATTGTCCCCTGACAAAGGAGACACGGAATTTGTGAATTCCACGCGCCCGGAGCCGCTTTTTTCTGCGCCGAAAGGGATTTGTGACCACTTTTCGGTAAGTCTGTATACTGAAATCCCCCGACAACCCCTGCCAAGAGGGGCAGTTGAATGGAATTCCCAGGTAAGCTGCTTGAGTTTCTGAAAAGGTCCTACGCGTGGATTGCCACCAAGTCGCCACAACAGGCCGACCCCAGAATCTGTCCGCTTTGCTTTGAGTCGATCACTGCAGAGACGAGGTTTATCAGGTTCTGCCCGGTCTGCAAGAACTGGGAAATTGTAAAGGGCACTTCGACGCGCGAGTTGTTCTCGCGGTGCAAGAAAATCGGCTGCAAAGCCACCGCACCCTTGCGCAGCGACCCTTTCTGGCCCACCAGGACTGCCGGCGGTTGAATCCTCTCATCCTGAACCTGAACGACGGCGGCAAGAATCGCGTGCAGTCTCTTGGCGAAACCTTTACCTTGCGCTGGGTTGACCCAAGTGCGCCCGGCGGAAGAAGTGCCCCCCGGGATGTAAAGCATTGGACGCTGCCCATTATTCACGGCGCTGCAGAGAAGGTTGTTGGCGTGAAGGCCATGTGGTTTCCGTCGGAACTGCTGCGACTGCTTTCGAGCGGCAAAGGAAAGCGGGTGCAGATGAGAGGGCCCGCCGACGTAGGAAAAAGCGTTCTGTCGTCCATCGTGGTCAATCCTGATAGCCTTCCCAGCAATCTTCAGGTAGAGAACTTCGTCTACGCCTCACCGTTTGTTGCCACCGATATGAATGTGCCGGAGGAGCAGCGCCAGCCTTTCAGATTTTTTGCCAATGCGCTGCAGGCAATCCAGAGCTTGCGGGACTGGCAGCCTTTGGACATGCACAATACTGGCCCAGCGGAAGCCCTGATGCGCGCCGGCTTCTACAGCAAGATTGTCGATCGGGAGCGACGTGCGCTGGTGTTATATGACCTTGCTGGAGAACACTTCCAGGAAGGGGCGGGTGAAATGGTTACCGAACAAGCCGCCAATTCTGACTGCATTTACGTCCTGCTTGACATTACTTGCATTCCGATTTTCGAAGAGTTTATCGAGCCGCAAAATCGGAAAGAGCGGGCAAAGAAATCGCAATTCAATGCCAGGTTGAGCGCGAGTCTTCGGCAGATTGAAGGCGACGAGACTCCCAAGATCATTGTCGTTACGAAGGTCGACCTGGTTGATATTCCGAATTTCGGCCATTCGGAATTCGCCGTGGATCAGGGGAGCGAGGAATCGGCGCAACTCGTTGCTGAAGACTCCGAATCGATCGCTGCGGAAGCCGCCGGCTTCAGAAATGGCCAGCGTGGGAATGGCCGGCGTGGCCAGCCCGACATCAATAAAGAACGCGCCCTGAACGACCTTGCGGAAATCAAGTCGCGTGTGGAACTGCCGTCGGCTCGAAGCAGCGCGGAGATTCAAGACCTTGCGCGCTCGAATCTTGAAAAATTAAAGAGCTTCTACGATCCGTCTGACCCCAGTCAAAAAATGATTCGCGAACGGTTGGACGGGGAGACCATCAAAGGTGCATTCTTCGTTTGGACGACCGGACTCGCGCCGGTGCAGTGGGGCGACCTTCCGTCTGTCGCACAAACGGAATCAAAACCAGACACATCCACGTCTCCAGACGCTGGCATGGTTGCGAACGTGGTTGCCGGTACTTCACAAGCCAGTCAGGATTCGGCGCTAACGGTTGGCGCGGCTCCTCCGGTCATGAGCGCAGCGCCTCCTGCAGCGGACGTCCAGCCGGCGATCAGTTGTGGAGTGCTGGAACTTGTTAAATTCACGTTAGAGCTCGAGTAAAGGTGCGGTTGCGCCTCTCACGCTGAGGGAGATCGAATGAAGATCCTGGCTTATGGCGGGAATGAATATTCGATGCGCACCTTGATTGGAGAGTGGCCCGGCATTTCCAGCGAGTATCTTGGAGACCTTTACGGAATTCCCGCGGGAAGCCCGAGCTTTGGCCTGATATTTCCGGGCGGCAGCCCGGCCCTCCTTTATCGCGAGCGCATCAATCCTCAATACCGTGGCGGCTATCCGTATACAGTCCTGCTCGACCTCGGGCCCTGGGAAGGAACCGACACGCTTTGGAGCCGCGCGGGTTGGAATGCTGCCGGTCTTCTGGAGTGCATGTTTGGCGCGCAAAGCTCCCGGCGCGCGACCTTCATGGCTCCCGAGCGCCTCAGCACGGCGTTGCTGAACTCCGTAGTGGAAGAGATCATCGCAAAACGCGAACTGGATCGCTTCGCCCAGGAGATACCGAAGCTGAGGGCTTTTGAAAAAAAGTGGGCGAGCTTCGTGGCTGGGTCTTTAAATGCACAGGTTCCCGTGGTGGCGCCGCCACGTGCGCTGGGTATCGAGCGGCGACCCACGATGGCCGAGTTGGCAAGCCTGTGCTTTCATCTGCCGCCATGGCTACGAACGGGCCGGGGATGGATGGTGGGGGGATCGTATACGCAGGCAGCCGGATTCGGCGCAGGCGCGTTGTTCGACGACGAGCCATTTGGAGAAAACATCGATCCGTCTCCCGTGATCCGCGACGGCGATCAACTGCAATCGCTATTGCAACAGTTGAGCGAGTCCCCGTCGACTGCCGAGAAAGTCCGCACGCTGGTGAATCAGCCGGCAATCAGCTGGCCCGACGCGAAACAATTCTTCGATCGCGCTGGATTGTTGCGCCAGGCAACTGCCGGTGACGACTCTGAATTCCCTGAAGAACTCCCAGAAGATGGCATGCTCGCCTCGGAGATTTTCGCTGCCGCCTTTCAGAATGCGATGAATAGAGCTGCTCACCAAACGAGGATCGGTCCAAATCAAACGCGTGCGATCCTCGAGTCGAGACGCCGCTTCGGTCCAACGCGTATTCCGCGTGCCATGGTTCCTTATCTCGATGCCGAAGCACTTAGCAGGCAGCTCGATGCCGAGTCGGTGCCTCCGCTCGTTGCTGAGTACCTCGAACTTCCTCCCGAGCTCTGCCTGGCGCGCTGTAAGCATCAAATGATCGCGAAGAAAGGCGCGTTGACGCGAGCGGATTTGGAGAGATGGAGATGGTTCCTGCGTGAGACAGAGGCGGGAGATGCGGAAATCGAATTCCTCAAAGAATTCGCGCAGCGGCAACCTTGGCTGGCGCCGTGGAAGACCAGTGAAGATCCCAAGCTGAATCAGATCCTGAAACAGGAGGCTGCCTCGCGCCTTCACAAAGGCCCCGCCAATTTCGGTCTCACCTGGCTCTACGATAGTCTGTTCTTTCTTCCCGCGGAAGAAGTGAATACGGAACTGGAGAAATTCAAGAGCAATCTCGACGCCCCTTTGAAGGATCTGGCCGTGCAGCTGAGGGAAGAACCACGCCAATTGGGAACTTCTGCGCGTGCGTGGCTGAAGCAGCTTGCTTCATCCAGTCTCCGCAACGACCTCGCCGTGGAGACAAAGCTTGCGATCGCCTATGAAAACCCTCCAGGATGGGCGAATTTTTGGTCGCTCTCACGAGCGCTGCACGATGGCAAACCCTTTACCAGCAAGGAGGTCCCGAAGGAAGAGCGAGCCATCCTGGCGCTGGAATGCATGGACTTGTTGCGGCTCTACACCAAGAGTAAGCAACTGAGCATTTCAGTTAAAGAGTTTGTTCAGATCGCCAAATTGCTCGAATTGCAGAAACGATTCGCGGCTACATTGAGTGATTTAGCATCGGACCCTCAATTCCAGCGATACTACGAAGCTCTGCAGCCGGCCCAAAAGAAAGACGCCGTCGATTCATCGAAGTCTAAACCGGATGCGATTGTCTCATCTGAACTATTCACCGATGCAAGTAAACTACGCGACGCGATCGAACGGGTCCTGAAGGCGATCGCGGGTTCCGATCGCATGATCGCGACGGACACAGCACAAGAAATCGACCCGGATCAATATGACGACCTGGCCGATCTACTCTTGATCGATTGGGCCCGCCGCAAGTCGCCGAAGCCCGACTCCCAGGAGCAATATGGGGCACTGCCAACGAATCTGCCCGCGGTTCTCATGGGAGTCGCGGGGCTGATTCTAGGCGCGACTGCGTGGACCGTGTGGTTTCTTCCTCTGCCGATTCCTCCCCTTGGCGCTCTTGGTGCGGAGCAGCATCACCTGCCACTGGAGCTGGCTGGCACAGTGATCGCAATCTGTGGTCTCGCGCTGCTGATCTTGGGATTTTTCCCTCCAACTTACACTGTGACTCTTTCTGAAGAGACATGGGTGCGTCTCAAGAAAGTCGTCGCAAACATTCTCGCCAGCGGTGACCTCTATACAAAGCGCCGGTGCGGGGAACTGATCGCGAACATTTCCAAATCGGGCGCGCAGAATTTCGGCGTCGACGGCAGCTTCGATTGGCTCCTGCTGCTTTATCTCGGGTCTGGCGAAGAACAGATCACTCAACTCGAGCCGGTGATTTCCGATCAATTGAAGCGCGTGCGCCGATCCATCTTAGTCGTGCTTGATGGAGCGGGGTTGATTCGGAAGACGGGCTGGTTCAGGGGATGAATCTTTTCTTCCTCACGCTTCCCGCAGTCGTCTTTGTCGCAATGGCCTGGCTGCTCTTCCATAATTCCGACCGCATCCGGATGGCACTCGTTTGCCTGCTCGTCGCTGTGCTTTCGGCGGTATCTGCGCTGCTTCTGCTGCGCATGGTCGACCAACCGGGGCGATGGAAAGATCACACGCAAATAGCCTGGGTGGGCATTGCACCCGTCCGCGGCAATTCTCTTACGCTGGGTTCGCCGTCCGCTGGCGCGGTTCCTGGTTGGCCCGGCAATCACATCTCTCCCACCATCAACTTCACCTCTGGCCCAAGCGGCCAAATTACATTGCGAAGTTACGGCGGCGGCGGATTTGTCCTCGATAGCAAGGACAAAGTCCTTTACGGCACCGGTCTCGATCAAGATCAGAACGTCACGGATCATGACGGCAACTCCTATACCTTGTCGGTTAGAAAACACGGCTGGATTTTAAGCAAATGGCAGATCGGTGTTTTTCGCAATGGGCAGAATCTTGTCCAAAACGGCGAAGGCGAAGTGGTTGCGTCGGAAACCTCGGTGGTGAATCTTGCGGCAGAATTGGACCGGACCATCCGACGGTTGCGCGCGCAATCGGACCCTGAAGCTGGGCCGCTCGGCAGTTGGGCTGCGCAGATTCAATTGCTTTTGACGGACAGCAATCACGCGTACTTCGTCATCGCGAGCCAGCCCGGCGCCGGAATTCAGCCGCAATTCTCGCAACTTCCCGCGGGATCGGTAATCACGATTCGCTGGGCGAGATTGAAGCTCAATGTCCGGCTTGAGTCGATCGATGGAACCCCGCGCCTGGTCTTTTTACCGCCGTTCCGCCAATCCAGTCCACTGCCACCTGAGGACGCGCCGGCGCCCGTCCCCACCAAGCTCGAGATTGAAGCCATGCCTGCGCCCGGCCATAAAGCGTTCTTACTGCCCATCGGCGCTCTCTCTGCGCCCCATGTTGAGGCGCTTCTGGTCAACGGGCAATTTCAAAACAAATCGGGCCATCCGGCTGCCGATGTTGCGCAAATTCCCGGAGTGACATCGTCCTTTGATGCAGTGATCGAACCATATCACTTCTATCTGGACACTGATCGTGACGTCCCCGCCAGCTGGCATTCGGGAACAGCGGGAGGCGGCTTGCCGATGTTTCTTCCGTTGTTCATTATCTGGCTTGGATACCTTTCCTGCCTGGCGCAGATTGCTTTTCTCTATGACGACACTGTCGAGCCTCGCACGCTGATCACTCTGTTGGGAATTTCACTTGCCGCGTGGGCCGCTCTTTGTGCGCGCGTAGGACTTGCATTTCGTTATGCCGCAAATCCTGGTACTGTGGATGCCCTCGCCATCAACGGTCTCACTCTCTCGCTGGGAGCCTTGGCGTTTCTTCCTGCATTCATTTTGGTGCTGGCGTTTCTGAGCGCCGTCAGGAAACAGGAGGCTGAAGACCTGGGATGGTTGCGCCTGCTGCCTGTTTTGAACCTTTTTGTACTCATCGCTATTCCGGCGCTGGTTTGGTGTATGTGGCCGCTTCTTCACTCGTTGCAGACTGGCCCCGGGTTCTTTTCTTTATTCAGAGCAACTGTCAGCGCCGAGAAACCGTGCGGCCTGTTCCTACTTCTCTGGTTTGTCAGTTGCGTTTGGCTTTGGCGGAAGGCCAGAAGAACCTCAAGACAGTCGCTCGACGATCGCTTTGTAACGCTTGAAGAAGCATTGACTGAGCTATGGGCCAGGCAATGGCAGCGGCGCGAGATTGCAATCGTAAGCTCCGTCACCGTCGCGATCTTTCTTTTCGCCTTCTTCACGCATTTCTTGCCATCGCTCAACGGCGTGGGCAAGGAGGCGCTGGCTCCAATCTGCCAGTTGTTTGGCTTGGCGGTTCTGCTTGTTCCGGGTAAGGGGCAGTTGCATAACGTGGGGAGAGTGCGCCTGAGGAAGAAGTCTCTGATTGGGATTTTTCTCATTCTCTTGCCTTGCTGCGTACTGCCCGCAATCGGCTTTGACGATCCCGGGGGCATGGTCGGCGGGCTGGCGCTGTTTATTCCGTTTTTGTTTGTCGTGCTCCTGGGAGATCATCGCCCGCTTGCAAAATGGTGGGCGGGAGCCTTCATCGTAGTCTTCGTTGCCGGAATTCTCCTTGCGTTTTTTCCCGGCTGGGCTAAACACTGGCCTCGCGTGTACGCGCGCGTCACGCTTGCCGAACATACTTCAAAATGGGCGCAGGACCAATGGCTCACACAGCAAGCCTACGGAAAAAACGGGGATTCGCTGGCGCAGCAGTTTGCGTTTGGAGATGAGCACCGGTGGGCGAATCTACGGATGATCCGGATCGGCGCGTATTCCGGTGTCGGCTACGGCAATTCGAGCCCGCAGAAGGCGGGAATCGCGCTGAACACCGTGCAAGCCGACAGTACCTACGCGTTTTACATAGCCAGCGAACACGGTGCATGGGGTGGCGTGTTCATTCTGCTGCTCGCGGCGCTTCCGCTCATCCTCGTGGGGTGGCGCCACTGGCACGCATCCGGGGCCTCCTGGCTCACTGAGCTGCTCTACATTATTAGCGGCGCATTCTTTCTTGAAACCCTGGCGCAGGTTCTGATGAACAGCATGCAGATCATTCCGTTCACTGGCCGGAATTTGCCGCTGCTTTCTGTTTCCTCGCTTTCAGATGTTCTGCGATGGTCGGTTCTGTTCTCATGCGCGGTTCTGATTATGGTTGCGGACCGCGACCCTCAAGACGAGGCGGTGAACAGGCGCTGGCATTGGACGGCCAAGGCTGTGGCGGCCGCAGTCTTCGTGGTCTGCATTTCGCCAATCTTCCTTCTTATCCAAGGCCAAATGGCCGACAAGACACTAGAGAGCCCGAAGACGGGCGGCGAAATTGCCCTTGGCGCGGTGCCGCCCACTTACGACCGTGACGCTGAAGTGCGCGGCCAACTCGAACAAATCCGAAACGAGCTCAAGTTCGAATCCGCGACGGACCGTATCGTTTTCACTTCCCCGGAGGAAGAGAACAGAAACAGAGACACGCAGCTTCAGCAGGAAATTGAACGCTTCAACGGGCTTCCAGATTCATTGAAGATTGTGTCTCCGGGAGGGAATAGCCTCAGGAGTTCCAGCGACGCAAACAAATTCGTCGCCGACATTACCTCGCTCACTACCGTCGACGGCTACATGAAGCTGATGGATAAATGGAAGAAAGACACAAGCCCAGCGCAATCCGCGTCACTTCCTCCGCTGTTTCGCGTTGAGGAACGATTTCCAGTTGCGGACGCGGGTGAATTCCCTGAATCTGGAAAACCAACCTATACGATTCAGGCGAACCCCGCCTACGATGCGGTCATCGATCTCGACACCCGGCTCACGCCCGACGGCCTGAAGACCATCGCGTGGCGTAACGGGTCGGGCGACAGTTGGTTGCTGGAGGGGGCAGGCGTCGCGGTGACCATCACTACCGGCGCCGGCGCGAAGGATCAGCGCGCGAAGGTGATCTTATCGCCGATGAAGGGCGTGAACCACCAAGTTGATTCATTTACTGCATCGGCGCAACAAACCAGCGGCAAATTGCAGATTGTTCTTAATTGTTCCAACGACAGCGGATGGAAGATCCCCTTCCTGCGTAGGCACGAGCCGACGCAGACAGCGCTGGTCGACATTGACGCCTCGGGCAGCGGCATCACGCTGAGCTCGGCAGACCTGAAGCTCGCGTATCAGCCGGCCGGCAGCGCTGAATTCAAAGATTTCAGCGGAGCAGTTACGTTGCACGACGGCGCGCGCTTCCGGCCCCGGCAAAGCGTCTGCAAACTGCCTAAAGAGCCTATATTCACGCTGACGCACTCAAGCGCTGGAGCCCTGGTCGGAGCCGCCTGGGTCGATGGTGAGTGGGACGCCGCATACGACCCAAGCGCCCGCCTGACCTGGCTGGAGCAGCTCGCCCGGTTCTCTCAGTCCGAGCGCGACAGGCAACTCAACTTTGATCGGGTCACGCTCGATCCGAAGTTGCAGGCAGCGGCGCAAGCTTCGGTTGATGAGCACGGACGTGAGTTGCAAAAAAGATTGATCACAGCGGCAATTTCTTCGTGTTCGAAGGTCGACTGCGGCGCGACTTCTTCAGCCGGCGGCGCGAGAATTCCGCAGAAACTTGAATTGCAGCGCGTGGAAGCAAGACGGCTGTTTCTCCCTCCGCGCGTGGCCATCTCCATTATGAATCTCGATGGAGAGGTTCTTGCGCTCGCTGGGTGGCCGCGCAGTTCCACGACGGATGAATGGGAAACGGTGATGAGCGCCGACGGCAAAGGCGCGGTTGATGTGCATCCGCCGGCCCAATGGCTTACTACCCAGGCGCCCGCCGCAATCAGGAACCGCTATTTGGGCGACAGGAACTTTGATCTTCTGGTTGCGGGTTCGTCGACCAAACCCATCTGGGCCGCCGCATCGCTTGATGTGAACCCTCGCCTCGTACATTTGAGCGTGCGCGGAATCAAGGTGGATCACACACTCTTTGGTATCGACATTCCGGGCGCGCCTTGGAATGGCACAGCAACAGGCGATCGCTGGATCGATTTCACTCACTACCTCGCCGACTCCAACAACAATTACCAAATCCGGCTTAATTTTCTCGGACTCGCACGTCCCGACCCGGGGCCAAATGTCGTCGAAGTGGAAAGAAACAAAGACCGCTCCGAGTTCCACACCTCGTCAAAGCTCGAGACATTTACGAATGAGCCATGGTCTCGCGCTCCTGATCTCGGCGCCTACGGCTTCAGCCACAAGACTCCCGGTAAGCTCGGAGGATTGCAATCGAGTCAGCTCGCGCAGGCGATGCTGGCGCACTTCCCCGTGAACATCGTCGAAACCAATCGCGTTCGCCGCTCCTACGACATTTCGTTCTGGTCAGGAAACGAGGCCGATAATCTGCTTGGCACAGAAGGTGTTGAAGAGCGATGGGGCCAGCTGAGCTCCATCAGCCCTGCTGCAACAAACTTTGCGTTTGATGCCACCAGCCCCGACCAGAATCTTCCAGAGTTTGCGGCGCCGCGAGCATTCATCAGCGTACTCCTCGGCGGCTCAACCAACACCTGGTCAAACCTTGATCTTCCGTCCAGCATCTACACCGCAATGTCCGGAAGACCGATTGTGCCGCACATCGGCATGTTGGCTCAGACAGAAACAACCCGCGATCCATTTGGGCGAGAGGTTTTCGATCCCATTCGTGCAGGCTTGCAGGAAATGATCCAATCGGGAACTGGAGCATCGTTCCTATCGGACAAACAAGGCGGCGCACGCGCGCTTTCCCGATCCATGGGACCTGAGTACAACTTCTACGCGAAAACTGGAACGCTTGAGACCCTCGAAGAGACCAAGGAAAGCGGGGATCTCGCCCTGGCTCGCATTGTGTTGATCATCATTCCCAAAGGGGCGGACAAATCGCGCCCGCACAAGGGTCTGATCCTATCGCTGGTTTCAGAGTACGGCGGAATGAGTACCTCAGAATCAAATTCGGCGGTAGAGTGGGTGAGCGAATTTGTGTTGAACAATCGGGATCTGCTAAAGGACGCGATGAAATAGTTAAAGAAGATCGGCCTCCTGCTCTGCTTATAACCGCACAACGCAAAATCATCACTTCTCAAATCCGCTCAGCGTGCGGCGCGAGCACCCGCTTTCGAATTGTGATCGCAGACAAAAGTGCCCGGTGAGCCTGAACTCACCGGGCGGCAATAGAAGGGTTTTCCAGTTAGAATTCGAAGCGACCGCCGATCTGGATTTGCCGGGCTCCCGAAGAAAGTCCCCCTGGAGTTGATGTGGTCAACTGGCCAAAGTTTGCAGAGTTGACGGTGGCCACAACGCCGGTGAGGTTGGTGTGGTTGAACAAATCGAAAGCATCCATCCGCAACTGGAAGCTGCGCTGCTCGCCGAGCGTAAAAACCTTCTTTAGACTCATGTCCAGGTCCTCATAGCCGGGAGCGTACTGGCTGTAGCGCTGCAGATTGCCGGGTGTGGATTGCGCATTCGACGACTTGCCTGTGAGCGATCCCGAAGCCGGAGCATTCAGAATGTTGGCGTATGCCGGGGTGCCCTCGTACTGAGAGAAATTATTCAGGCAATTCGATGAGAATCCGCTCGGCATGTTGGCAATGCAAGGGTTCAGATATTGATGCGTGAGGCCCGTGCCGAACTTGCGGTAGCCGGGAACGTACTTTGGTCCCGAAGCCCAATTGGGCCGGTCGGCCGGATAGGACGAGGCCGAGTTGGTTACGTTGACGGGCAGACCGGTTTGTGTGGAGAGGATTCCGCCCAGTTCCCAGCCGCCGAGAATTTCGCGAGCAAAATATCCCTGAGTATGCGCCCACCCGGTGAAGGGCAGCCGCCACAGGCCGTTGATTGTGAGCCGATTCCGGATATCGAACGGCGCCGGACCGTAGTCGTTCTGCGGATTGGCGTTGTCCTGCACTTCTGTCGGCTGCAGCAGATCGGCATCGCCGCGGGACATGACTTTGCTCCAGGTGTAAGTGCCACCCACTTCAAACCCGTGCTGCAGAGTCTTGGTCAACTGCGTCTGGAGGGCGTTATAGTTGCTGCGGTCGCCGGCCTGGAATTGAAAGAAGGTGCCGAACGTGGGTTCCGGCGCGACATCAGTGATGCGGTTGACCAGATTCTGCGTTTCAAAGAAATTCAGGTGCGTGCCGCGGGTATCGATCAGATCGACCTTGGCGACCATTCCCCAGGGCAGTTGGTGCTCGGCGCCCAGGAAATACTGAAGACTGGTGGGATCGGGAAAATATCCAGCCACGTTCTCGAATGCGATGTTGGTGCCCAGCGCGCCGGCTGCCTGCAGGGCCTGCAGATTCTGCGTGTACAGGTTTCCGTTGACGGGATAAGCCAGTCCCACCGATTCTGCCTGCGCCTGGTTGACGGTGAAGTTGAGTGGCTCGACGATGCCGTTGGCTGCGGGCAGACCGTAAACATCGACGGGGCCACCGTAGATGGTGTGGTTGACGGCGTAGCGTCCGCCCCCGCCGCGGATCACGAACTTCGAATCGAACGGAGTGACCCATGCGAAGCCCAAACGTGGTTGAAAATTGGAGTAGGTTGCGTCATACATCGAGTTGGAGGGACGGAAGGGCCCGAAGCCGTATCCGTACTGTGGGTTATTCGGGTCGATACCGCGGTTGTAAACGCGCCCCTGAACTTCCTGAGGTATTGTGTAGTAGTCATAACGGACGCCGAGATTCAAAGTCAGGTCCTTGGACACGCGGTAATCGTCTTGGGCGTAGCCGCCCATCTCCCAGGTGGTCCAGCCGAATTCCACATAGCCGGCCGGCATGGAGACTACGGAATCGAGCACCGAGTCAGGCTGATTCTGCGAGAAGTCCCAGCCATTCGTATAAGTGAGGGTGGCGGTGGCAAATTTGAAACGCGAGGCAAAGGTTCTTTGCGCAATGCCGCCCAACTGCAGGGAATGCTTGCCGCGAACGTAGACCAGGCCCTCTTCAAACGACATGATGCTGCCGTGCTGCGGGAACGTTGTGCCGCCCTGCGAACTGAAGCCATCGTAGGTCAGCACGGGCAGGTTCTCGTAGATGCCGTCCTGAATGCGGCTGAGTTTGAGGTGGTTGAATCCGAAGCGGGTGTTGGCCGTCCACTGATTGCCGAAGTGCGAGTAATTTGCGTTGAACGCGTCCATGTGACCCGAGTAGGTTTCCCCGGCGGTGGGAATGTAGTTGGGGATCAACTCGTAGGGACGGGAGCGAATATAACGCGCATACATCTGGTTTTTGGGGTTGAAGTAGTAATCGAAGCGGGCCACGCCGTTGCCGTCGTCCTCAGTATTCGCGCCCAAGCCCTGGTAGGTGCCCACCAGCGCGGTGGGGCTCGAGGAAGGCTGCGCGATCGTTGGAATCAATGCAAACAGTGGCTTATACACGGTGTTATAGCAGGGTGCGGTCTGAGCGCTGTTGTTGGGGTTGGTAACCGTGCACGCGCTCGAGAAGAAGTACGGCGTCAGCACTGTGCCCGAAACTGTCTCGCGCTGAGAGAGCCGGCCGCCGGTGTAACTACCGAAGCCGAAAAGCTTGTCTTTGAGAATGTAGCCGCCCACTGAGCCGCCGTACTCGTTGAAGACCCTGCCCGGCTTGATGGTCGCGAATTGAGTGCGCGCGTCATAGTCGGCGGTTTCATTGATCTCATAAAGCGAGCCGTGGTAGCTGTTGGTGCCGCTCTTGGTGATCAGGTTGATGTTGCTTGAAAGTGTATTCCCGATGGTCGCGGGCGCTATGCCCTTGGTCAACGAAACCTCGGCGATGGCATCGTTGTTCACCGTGTTCACGATGTTCGGGCCCTGATAGAAGTTGAACGCAGTGAACTCGGGGTTCGATGTGGCATTGGTTCCATCGACTGTAAGGTTGTAGCCCACCGATGCCAGTCCGTTCACGTTCAGGCCGCTGCCTTGCGGGCTGGTGGACGCAGCGGTGGTTGCCGAGAGAGGTTTGATCGTGCCTGTGTCCAGCGGCAGCATGGTCGTCCAATCCTGATGCTGCACCGGCAGAGTATTGAGATCGACAGCGGGCAACACCTGCTCTTGATCGGAAGTCGTGGTCTGCATCAGCTCCACGTCGCTCCCGTTTACCTGCACGGTCTCGCTCAGCGTGGCGATCGAGAGGCGAATGGCCAGATCGAGGGTCTGTTCGGTATTCAAAGTGAGCCCCGTCATCGTCTCTGTCTTGAAGCCGCCGTGAGATACGGTCAATTCGTATCGCCCAACGACGACGAACTCAAAGTGAAATCCTCCCTCCGGGCCACTTGTCTCCTGACGGATCACATTGTTGTCTGTATTTTTCAGGGTTACAGTTGCGCCGGGCACGGCCGCTCCCGTGGTGTCCGTTACCGTCCCCGTGACAGTCGCTGTCGTCACCTGGGCCGCAACCGGAATAAAGCAGCCCCCCAGAAACAACAGAAAGGCCAGTGCCTGGTTGATTTTCTTCATTGTCTGCCTCCAAAGATTCTCGATAGCTGCGATACTTCAGGACCGCTGTAGCTTCAGCTCCGCGAGATTTCTGCATTTCCGCACAAGCAGATTTCAGATTTGGCCGTGGAGCGGCTTCGAAAAGCGAGTGAACTGTAACGAGAGGTTTGTGCACTTGTCAAGTACATACTGTCGACACTTGGTATAACTTCGCTCACATTTGCTTTCAAGTACTTGGCCGTTGCCAGGCAATTCCGGAATGCGGCACAGCGCGGGTCAGCGCGCGGCGTATCGGCGATCGGGGACAGTGGATTTTCCGCGGAACATGAAGATCGCAGAAAGGGGCGTGCGATCGAACGCCTCCAGGAGCCAGATGGGATTAATTTGCCGCTGCGGTTTGCCGGGTGAGCCGGTGTGCTCCAAGCGCCATCAGAATGGCGATTCCGAGATAGATGAGAGCTGTCGCGCTCAGGCAGATATTCATGCCGAATCTGTCCGACGCCAGACCGATGCAGAGTTGCGCGATCGCGCCACCCAGCCAGCCCAGTGAATTCATGATGCCGAGGGCCGCGCCGCGCCGCTCGATGGGCGTCACATCGTAGAGAGCCGCCCAGAGATTGGAATCGTAAACTCCCTTGAAAAATCCAAACCCGATCATGGCGCCGAGTACGGCAGCGGCCGCGGTCGTCAATCCTGACAGGAACAAGAACGGCACTCCGCAAAATAGTCCTAATGCCTGGACTTTCATGCGTACGCCTTTGTCACCTCTGTGACGCCGCACCAACCCATCGGCGAGCGCGCCTCCAAAAAGCACGCCCACGACAGACGCGATCTGAAGATAGGCGGTTCCGTTTAAACCAGACATCGTCAAACTCATGTGAAAAATGCGGTAAAGAAATGTCGGCAGCCACACCGTGAAAATCATGGCCACAAAGTTTGCGCCCATGAAAACCGCCACAAGCAGCCAGGCGGCGCGGTTGCCCGCGAGTTCGTGCAGTCCCTCCAAAAGCCGCCCCCTGACCGGTAATTTTCCGGCCGCCAAGTCAGACTGGCCGCGCCGTGGTTCCTTCAGCAGCAGCCACAGTGCGCATCCCAGCACGATTCCCACGCTTCCAAACCAGCGAAATCCCGTGCGCCATCCGTAGAACTGCCCCAGGTAGCCAGCGATGGCCCCACCCGCGATACTGCCGATATAGACGCTCGATTGATGCAGGGACATGGCGCGCGATCTCGTGTCCGCGACGTGATAATCGGCGATCATCGACATGGCAGCCGGGAAGTAAAAGGCCTCGCCTAAACCGCCTAAGGCAACACAGGCAACAAGCTGCGCGTAATTGCGCACGAAAGCCGTCGCTGCCGCGGTCAACGACCAGAAAATCAGCGCGCCTAAGATCAGGGTCCGACGCGGAAAACGATCGCAGGTCAGTCCGGCAAGCGGACCAAAAAGCGCATAGGTGCACATAAACGAAGCGCTCAGGACCGAGAGCGAGGCGTTGGACAGATGAAACTCTGAGCCTAGCAGGGGAAAGACGGTGAAGATCACTTGCCGATCCGCGTAGTTGAGGAAGCAAACCGACCACAGCATCGCCACCACCAACCACTTATACGTTCCATCGCTGCTCATGGCTTTTTGGACAGGGCAAAGGAATCGAACATGCCCGGATGATGCTGACGTAGAGTGGCTTCGCGACGCCAGCCATCGTATTCATTCAGCCGCTCGCGTTGACTGGCCTGAATGTGTTCCGACATCGCCTTCATGGCCAGGGCGGGCTCCTGCGCTGCCACAGCATCGAGCACTTTCTGGTGGTAGTCATAAATACTCTGCAACTGAGCCGCGTCGTGCCCGCGGCGGCGGATCGCGAAGATACGGATGAGAAGCCGCGTGTCGTGAATAGTTCTCTGGATCCTCGAATTGTTCGCCATGCTCATCAACAAAGCATGAAAGCCGAGATCGCTTTCAATAAAGCGGTTGTTCAGCTCATCGTCTAAAGTCCGGTTTCCGCTGTCTTCCAGTTCCTTCTTCATCACCAGCAATTGGTCAACCACGAACTGCAAGCGATCGCGATCCGCTGGATGCAGCGGAAGGCTCGCGACTCTTCCGACTGAGTAGACTTCAAGGGCTTCACGCAGCTCATAGAGCTCAATGATGTCCTCACGCTTCAGCTGCGCTACAGTCATTCCTCCGTTCTGGCTTTGCTCGAGCAGTCCTTCAGCGTCCAATTGCTTCATGGCCTCGCGAATCGGAGTGCGGCTGCTGCCCAACTCTTTGGCTAGCAGGAGCTCACTGATGGGCGAGCCCGCCTCCAGGATCCCATCCGAGATCAGCTTCTTAATATGCCGATAGGCGCGCTCACGAACCGAAGTGGCTCCCGTGCGCCGTTTATTGCGCCGTCTTTCCATGGAACAAAAATATACCACTTCGACGCGCAGCCCGGGGGAAGGCAGTTTTTTCATTCTTTATATTGCCGCGGCATCCCTGCCGGGAACCGATCATAGGCAACGTGTCTGCGTTGTGTATGCATGATGTCGACAATACGACGGCAGTTTGATATATTCGTGCTCGTGCCTTTTGCCTACTCTCTAACGTTGCCAACATGGGACCTTTTCAGGGCTTGAAGGGATCCCCACTAAAGCCGCAACATTTCGCATGAAAGGAGCACGCGTCCTATGACGGAAAGACCTGTTCACGGCGTGTATGCGGCCCTTCTTACCCCGCGCCGAGCGGACGATTCCGTCGATGAGGATGCTTTTGCTCGGCTGCTTGAGTTTCTCCTCGCACGCGACATTTCCAGCTTTGCCCTTAACGGCGCAACCGGCGAGTTCTGCCTGACCACGCCGCGGCATCTTCGAACTCTCTTCTCTGTTTTGCATAAAATCCACAGCAATCCCAGGATCCTTTGCGGGATTGGAGCTGCGGGGACAGCCCGGACCATTGAACTGGCCAAAATTGTCGCGGGCGAGGGAGCTCAGGCTGTTTTGCTCCCCATGCCCTATTTCTTTCCTTACGGGCAAGACGATCTGGAAGCATTCGTGCACACAGTGGCCGCATCTGTCCCTCTGCCCATCTTGCTCTACAACCTGCCTAGCTTCACGTCCCAGCTCGACCCGGAAACTTCCTGCCGCCTCATCCGCGATGTACCCAATATTGTCGGGATCAAGGACTCTGGCGAGTCAACAGCGACATTGCGACTTCTGACGGATCGGCAAATTCCCGCCTGCCGGATGGTTGGAAATGACGGAATGCTGGTGGAGGCCTTGCGCGAGCGCGTTTGTGATGGCGTCGTCTCCGGCGTGGCCTGCGTCTTGCCCGAGTTGATTCGCGCCATTTTCGATGAACGCGAAGACACGAGCGGCGCGCGGTTCGCGCAGCTCAATGAGATGCTCGGTGCTTTCATAGACCAAGTTGTCCGGCTTCCCATTCCTTGGGCTCTCAAATGGGTCGCCGAAGCACGCGGCATCTGCGATGCTGCGTTCTCGCAACCCGTTGCCGAGATGCGCAGGCAGCAGGGCCGGGAACTCACAGAATGGTTTCGGCATTTGCCTCTCGCCAAGATCTGATCGGCGCGGACAATAAAATACATTTGACATTCAGGACGCGCAAAGGCTTATTAAGTAGCTGACCGGGCGAGGTTCTGCGCCAGGCGCAATACGGACGGGGCACCGGGAGAGCCCGCGGACTGCACCGATCTTTCTTTGCATTATGACGGGGCTTCGATCTATTGCAGATAGGGCCAACCATCGGATGTCCATGCCAGAACGTTCAGGCCAAGCGCCGGATATCCGCTGTTATTGCCATCGTAGTAGTGATAGACCAGGATCGCTCCATCTGTATCGGTAAACACACTTTCTCCACCAGGCCCGTTGATATTTCCGTGGGCACTCAACAGGACAGTTCCACCGCCGGAAGCCAGTGGGATGCCGCCGCGGTCCGCGTACGGCCCCGTGATGGAGCTGGAGCGGCCAACAATAATGCGATATGTGCTAGTAACTCCCTCGCAACATGCGTCGACCGATGCGAACAGGTAATAGTAGCCGCCGTGGGGATAGATATACGCTCCCTCGATGCCTGTGCCGGAAGCGTGGTACGCCAACTGCGTGCAGGCTGCGCCGGTGGGAATGCCGGTAGCGCTTTTGACCGGAACAATCTGGATGCCGTTGCTGTAGGAACCGAAGGCCAGCCATGCATTGCCCGAGTTATCGATGACCGAGGCTGGGTCGATGGCATTGGATCCCGAGCAATTGGACGAAGTGTAGACGGCTGCGCCCGAGTCGACAAACGTGCCAGGCATACCGCTGGGGCTGATGGCCACGCCAATGGCCGAGTTGGCGCTGCCAAATGTGGAAGCCGCGTAATAGAGCCAATAAACGCCGTTGTGTGCCGAAGCATCGGGTGCCCACAGGTCGCCACTTGAGGCTGTGTAGGCGTTGGTCCACGATGGCAGTGAGGATAACCCATCGCCATCGTCGCCAAAGTTGACGCGGTCAGTGGATGTGTGGGCGTGGACGGTGGCGTGGGTGGAAAAGAGATAGTAAGACGAGCCAACCTTCAGGATAGAAGGGTCGTGGATGCCGATCACCGTAGAGTCCGGTGAAGTGTATGTGACGTTGACAGATATCGGTGAAGAATAGGGTGAGTTATTCGTCGAGGTCAGCTTCCATTCCTGACAAGTGCATCCCGTGCCCGTAGTTGCGCGCGCGTTCTGGTCGATGGTCGCCGATGAAGTTAGATTTGAATTTTCATCTTCCAGATAGAGACCGCTGTTGACGTTCTTGATGAGATAGTTCCCATCGGTGAGAAGATAGAACTCCCATAAGTGGTCGCTGGTTCCGTTATCCGCCCACTGCAGCACTTGCGCGCCCGACGACATCGAGGCGTTCGAAATTCCCATGAGTTGATGGGTCAGCATGTCTTCGATGTTGAACTGATTGTTGTTCATGGGAATGAAGTGCCAGGCCGCGTCCGTCGAGCCGGTGCTGGACTCCTGCACCACGCTGGCGCCGGCCACCTGGCTCTGGCTGGAGATGCCGAGCACCAGGGAACTCGCAACACTGGTGATCGTATACGTGTAACTGTCGCTTACCGAGGTGAGCGTTCCCATGTCGGGCGCGGTCGTCGTTCCTCCGCCTCCGCCTCCACCACCGGACGCTTCTCCGCCTCCGCCGCAACCGCCTAGAGCCAATGCCAGCATTAGTGCAAGGCACGGCAGAGCGCGGCGGTTCGCCGGGTTTTGAACAATATGTTCAAACCGGTTTATGAATCGCATTACCTGGATTCTCCCGTGGTTGCCAATGCAGCGTGCGGCCAGCCATTCTGCCAGGTGAGAGTTGAAATTTGGAGTGCCGGTTTGCCGGTCATGGCATCGTAGGCGTGGAAGACGATAATGTCGCCTTCCGGCCGCTGCAGGACCGACTCTCCGCCGGGGCCCAGCCAGCGACTGTTTGCGGTCAGCAGTTGCGTGCCTCCTCCTTCTGTCATTGCCTTCCCATCGGCATCCAGATAGGGCCCGGTAACATTGCGCGAGCGCCCAACCATGGTGCGATAACTGCTCTTTGTGCCGCGGCAGCAGAGATCGAAAGAGACAAAGAGGTAGTAGTAATCCCCATGGTGCACCACGAACGGCGCTTCAATGGCTTGCCAGTCCGCCGGCAGACCGGGCTTCGGCGGATCGGGATCGGCCGGCATGGCCCGCGCCGCAAGAGAGTAAAGCGTCGGATCGTCCGCGGATGGCTTTCCCGTCTCCGCATCGATGCGACGCATCTTGATGCCGCCCCAGAAACTGCCGAAGCTCAGCCATGGCTGGCCCACCTGGTCGAGAACGATGTTGGGGTCGATGGCGTTGAAGTTGTCGGCGCTGGTCGATTTCAGCACCAGGCCCTCGTCCTTCCAGTGGTAATTCGGACTCTTGCGGATCGAGCGTTTCATTGGTCGCCAAAGCGATGCCGGAGGTATTTACGCCGAAAGCCGAGTAGGCGTAGTAGAGATGATACTTGCCCTGAAAGTAAGAAATATCCGGCGCCCATAATTCTTTTGTTGCCGGACTTACCTCGCGAATCCAGGCTGGAATTTCAGGAAACACAAGGCCGCACAGCTTCCACTCCTGCAGGTCGTGAGAGCAGCGGATAGGCAACTGGCCCTCGGCCGCATTCGATGTCGTGGCGAAGACGTAATAAGTGTCGCCCTCGTGGGCAATCGAGGGATCGTGAGTGACAGGATAGTCGCCGCTCAGCGGGAACGCCCGGGGCACCTGGCTATACAGACGCGGGGCGACAACAACAGGAGCTAACGCGGCGAAGAACAACAGTATAAAACGCACAAGAAATCTCTCTTTTTTGTGTAGGGGACTTGTGTCCCGAAATTGCCGTTCTGATGTGGCGGACCGGGAAAGCGCGGCGCCCGCTAATTCCGGGAGCCGCGCCATGCCGATTCGCTCTTCGCTTGACTCGCGCATCTGACGCGTGCGCATGCGAAGACCGGGTGAGTTAATAAGTGATCCTCAAATGGAACTGCACGTTTCTCGGCCCGTTTTGCAGGCCGCCTATCTGGCCTACGCTGACATTGCTGACGTTGAGGTCGGAGTTCGGCCTGTCGAAGATGTGACGGTTGAAGGCATCGAACATTTCCGCGCGGAAGTCCGCCTTGATCTTCTCGGTGATGGGGATCGCTTTGGAGATGCCGAAGTCTTCGGTGAGATAGCCAGGACCGCGAATATCGGAAGAGTTGCGCGGCATGGTGCCGAAGCGCCACGGATTTCCTTCTCCCGACGCTCCAGTGCCGTTGGGATCGCGATTTTGGAACAGGTTAGGATCGTAGAACGCGGCGCAGTTGAAGTAGCCGGTCGCGCAGGCCGTGGCGTTGCTGGTTGGGTTGAAGGTCAGCGGGTTCTTGTATGCGGAGTTTTTCACCGGCTGGCCCGCCACGCGGTCAAATCGAACGCTCGAGTTCTTGCCGGGAATTCCGGTGGCGCCGAAGATGCTGATGGGCTGGCCGCTCAGGTAGTGCTGCATGCCGCTGACGCTCCAGTTGGAGATCGCCGCAATTCACGCGGCCGTGGCGAAGTGCCGAGGAAGTGCTTGCCCTGTCCGATCGGGCAGCTCATAGATGTAGCTGACGACGAAGTTGTTGGGCACATCCTCGCTGCTGACGGCCTTCTCTCCCCTGAGGTTTTCCGGATCCTGCACCGCGCCGCCGTTTTGCAGCGTGCTCCAGTAGGGCTGGATCACGTCGGCATCGGTGAGCGTCTTGGAGAAGGTGTACGAGGCCAGAATGTTCAGGCCGTTGTGGAAGCGCTGTTCCAGCTTGGCTTCCAGAGCTTGTAGGTGGACTGGCCGAGGTTTTGCAGATAGCTGTCCATGTTGATGTAGCCGATCTGCGGGAAGGGGCGCAGAGCCTGAGAGGTAGGCTCGTTGATCGGCCACGTGCAGCCCGGAATTACCGTGTTGGAAGTTGGTGCTCCGAAGCAGCTGAAGTTCGGGTATGGCAGTTTGGAGCCCAGTCCGCTTGTTGGGCCGGGGTAAAACGCCCAGTAGTTGAGCCAGTCGCCCAGAGCCATGTCACTTGTCGGGCATATCGTTGAAGAAGTCGAGCATGGCGTGCAGGTGCGTGGAGTGCATGCCCAGATAGCCGAGCGGTGGCAAAAAGATTGGGTTTGATCTGGTGCTGCACTTCCAGCGTCCAGGTTTCCACCATTGCTGGACGCCCGTTACTTTTGGCGACATAGTCTGCGCTAAGTCCCGAGTTACCGTCCAATTGGTTCGGGTTCAAGTCGAATGTGGAGGGCAACACCGGAAGCCCGTAAGGGAGCTTGTTCCCCAGGTTGTCCGTGCATTGCGGTGGGGTCGATTGAGCGTCGAGCGGGCAACCGTCGAGCGGGTCGGCAGTATAGCTGTTGCCCTGCACCGTGAATCCCTGCACGGTTCCCTGGCCGAAATCGGCATAGACGAGCGGACCGTAGTAGATGCCGCCGCTGCCGCGGATGACATCCTTGTGGGCGAGGAAGCCCGGTTCCCAGGCAAAACCGACGCGGGGTTCGAAGTCCTTGCGGTAAACCGAGCCCCAGGTTTCGTTTTTGCTGCCATTGCGGCCCGCGCCCTGGCCGGCAAAGACCAGTGCGCCAGGAATGCCGCTGGCTGCCGCATCGGGCAAGGTTGGATCCCAGATCGCCGTATCGCCATGAGCTTCATGGCGTGGCGTTTCGTAGCTCCAGCGGAATCCGAGATTGAAGGTCAGGTTCGGCCGCAACTTCCAGTCGTCCTGCGCAAAAAGTGCTCCATAGTGAGCGATCCAGCGCGGTTGATTCAGATCGACAAGGTCATTCATGTCGCCGGTCTCGCCGATCAGGAAAGAGGCCAGAGCGTTTCCGTCCTGCCCCCAGTAGTTTTCATCCGAAGCTGTCTGGTTATCCCAGGTCTGAATGCAACCGGCTGTGCCGCTGCACGTGCCGCCGATTGAAGCCACCCACGAATACTGGTGATACTGCCATTCGGCGCCAACCTTCAAACTATGCGCGCCATGCTGCCACTGCAGGATGTCATTAAGCGCGAGTACATTGTCAGTATCCGTGCTGTGTTCCTGCTGTCCGATGCCACCAAAGCTGCTGCCGAAGAACTGGAACACTGGAAAGTCGTCGCTCGTTGCTCCTGAGTTGAGACCCAGTTGCTGATCCCAATCGGTTCCCATCCGCGATGCTTTCGACAGATTGATATTGTTTGAGCGGTTTCCGCCGAAGGTGAGTGTGTTGACCATCTTCGGAGTAATCGTCAAGTCCCAGCCGACACGGAGAATCTTGCCGAGTTGATCGACCGTCCCACAGCAGGTTTGAATCGGCGGCGGCAGATTCGAGTTTCCGCCAGTATCGGTGTTTTCTCTGGAACTCCAGAACCCCCATACTTTGTTCCTGGCGCCGATGTTTTGATCGATGCGGAAGCTGTACACCGTCTGCGCGTCAGTTCCCTCTGTGCCGGCGCCGCGATAGATGTAGTTATAGGCGCTGCTGCCGGAAACTTCCTGCTGCGCCAACGGCATTAGATACGTGTTCACAATATTCCTCGCAACCGAGCTTGCACGAGTGATCGGAATTTTGTTGTTCGGGGTGCCGGAGGTTGTGAAGGTGCTGGTGTTGTAAGTTTGTCCGAATGCGACGTAACGGCACGGCGAACCGAGAAACGGAACATACTCGTAGTTAGGATCGAAGATTTCGCCGTAGTACAGCGGAAAATTCTGACCGCAATTGCCTTGCGAACCTGGAATCGCAGCGCCCAGAGTGGAGGAGAAGTCGAAGTACTGACCGTTCGATCCCAACTCCGCGGGGGTCGGCAGCAGGCTGGTAATAGCGCCGCCGTAGTTGTAACGCAATTGCTCCCAGTTGAAGAAAAAGAAGGTTTTGTCCTTTCCGTTATAGAAGTGGGGAATTTGAACCGGACCGCCCAGGTTGATGCCATAGTCGTTCTTGGTGTCGTAAGGACGCTTGAATTCCGCCCTCGCCGCCGCGGTATTGCCCTGCTCTGCGATGTCGCCGTTGTTAAACCAACTGTTGGCGTCAAGCGCCGCGTTCTTGAAGAAGTCGAAAACCGCGCCGTGGTAGTCGTTGGTCCCACCCCTCGTGTTGAAGTTAGTAATGCCGCCGGTGGTCCGGCCCAGTTCCGCGGGTAGGCCGGAGAGGCTGACATGAAACTCATTCACGGCCTCAATCGACGGCGACATGATGCCGAAACTCGCCGAGCCATTTTCCTGCCGAAGCGTGGTGATGCCATCCACCAGAAAGTCGGTTGCTTCTTCCTGACCGCCATTAATCTTGAGTGCGTCAGTCGAACTGGCCTGACCGAATCCAACGGTGTTCGGCTCAAGATATACAAGGGTTTCCGGTGAACGCAGCGCGCCGCCGACGGCCAGCGGAAGATCTTCTACCTGCTCAGGTTGAATCGAGCCGTCAATCTCCGAGCTGTCGGCCTCGAGCGTCTCTGCTCCGGCTGAAACAGTGACGGTTTCGGAAGTCGCGCCGACGCTGAGCGTCAGATCCTGCGCGACGTTAGCCCCGATCGAGACTACTACTTCGTGACGAACCGTCGTCTTGAATCCTGCCGCAGCCACCGTGATGTCATAGACACCCGGGCGAACCGACGCTAGAACGTAATAGCCGGTGGATGAGCTAACCGTCGAGTAGGCGGTCTTTGTCGCCACTTCGCTTATGCTTACCTTTGCCCCCGTAACCGCCTTACCCGCGGGATCGAGAATCGTTCCCGCGATGGCGCCCGTGTCAAGCTGGGCGAATGCAGCCGCCCCACCTGCAAAGAAAAGCGCGATCAACACGAGCCACGTTGATAGTGACCTAACTCGCCATGCGATATGCGTGTCTTTGAATTCTGAATCGATTCACCCTTTGCCTCCTGACCAATCATGGTTCGCTTGCTGATCCGTAACCCTCAGTTATCGGCGGAGCTTGCAGTCTCCTCCGCCACCCGCAAATCTTATGCGATTCTCTAAACTGCGGCTCAGGGGTTCCGAAGGACGCCGAAGACTGCCCGACTTTGGAGAACGGCGGTTCCCCCTGTTGAAACTCTCCCGCGCCGCACTTCGCGAGTCCGCGCCCGGTAAACGTTTGCTCAGTCAATCTAACTCCCCGCGGCCCAAGAGCGTGCCCATCAGAACACTGCCAACATTTCGCCCGCAATGCTATTAACGGTTCGCTGGGACGTTTGTTGGAGAAACATATTTATTTTTCAGTAACATACTGAAAGCATTTTCCCCCTCCTGAAGGCCCCGGAAGGTACGTTTGTTGTGGTGGTATAGTGGTGTACCAGAGGGAAGCTGAGCGCGACATGCCCACAGCCGATTCATCCTGCGAACCGCAAGTACTCAGTGCAGAGCAGATCGGCTTGGTTCGCCAGCACCTTACAAAGCTGAACGGCAGTCACGCCTTCGCGGGCAGCAAACGCACCCAGGATTTTCTCCACCTGATCGTCGAACACGCCGTGCAGGGCGAAGTCGATAGCCTCCGCGAACGAATGATCGGGGCGGAGATGTTCGGCCGCCCAGTTGGATATGACACTGGAAACGACTCCGTCGTCCGCGTCAAGGCCACCGATCTTCGTAGAAAACTGGCCGAGTATTACCTGGAGACACGGGAAAAGTCGCCAGTCCGCATTGAGCTTCCGCGCGGATCCTACGTGCCGAAGTTTATCTTCGAACCGCCGGAGGGTGCGGGCCAGCGGCTGGAAGATACCGCAACTCCGACCCCAACCGCAAAGCCTACCGTTCAAATTGGCGCTCCGGCGCACACACCCGAGATTGAGAGCCGCACAGTAGAACCCGCCTCGCACCCTCGTGCCGCGCGGCGATGGCTGGCCTCGCCCCGCCTGCTTGCCGGTTTCGGGCTTGCTGTGGCTCTCCTGGCGGCGATGGGGTACTTCGGGTACAAAAAATGGTTTGGCAATTCCGGCGCTCAGACTGAGATTCGCTCGATCGCAATCCTTCCCCTTACCAATCTCTCTGGAGATCCCAAGCAAGAATACTTCGCCGATGGCATGACCGAAGAGTTAATCAACGATCTCGGCCAGGTATCTACCTTGCGCGTCATTTCGCTTACTTCGGCCATGAGTTACAAAGGCACTAAGGAAAACCTGCCTGAGATAGCCCGCGACTTATCTGTGCAGGGAGTGGTGGAGGGCGGCGTTCTCCGCGACGGCAACGAACTGCGCATCAGCGTGCAACTTATCGATGCCCGAAACGATCGGCCTATCTGGGCGCACACTTATACCCGCGATCTCACCAGCGTTCTCGCATGGCAAGGCGAAGTAGCGCAGGCCATTGCCGACCAGATCAGCATCAATGTAACGCCGCAGGAGCAGGCCCGCCTCGCCCGTAACCGTCCCATCGATCCGGAAGCGCAGGACCTTTACTTGCGCGGCATTCTTCAATTGGATGCGGACGACTGCAAGAGCGCTACCGACTACTTCAATAAGGCGCTCGATAAGAATCCCAACTATGCGCAGGCGCACGCAGCGCTCGCCAACTGCTACGGCCGCATGGGCGAGTCGGGCCGGATGGCCTATCACGATGCGTTTACTCAACAGCGCGCCGAGGCAACCAGGGCCGTCGAGTTGGATGACTCACTGCCCGAAGCTCATGCGGAACTTGCCAACGCAGCCATGACGCTGGATTGGGACTGGACAACCGCTGCTGCCGAGTTTCACCGCGCTCTCGCACTCAATCCCAACTCCGCGGCCATCCACGAGAAGTACGCGTTTTATCTGGTGCGAACCGGGCAATTGCCCGAGGCACTCGCCCAGGTGGAGAGAGGCGTCGACCTCGATCCTGTTTCCTGGCACTCCTTCCACGCCGATGGATTCATCAATTACTTTTCTCGCCAGTACGATCAGGCGCTTTCGCTCATCCTCAGGGTTCGGGGTCTCGATATCAATCCCCCCGACTGGAGCTTTCTTTTAGGCGACGTTTATGCCGAAAAAGGAAGATACTCCGATGCGATCGCCGCATTTCTCAAGTCGGGGAGCGGCCCCGATTCACTTGGCCATCTGGGCAACGCCTACGCCCGGACAGGCAAGGCAGCCGAAGCCCGCAAGACGATTGGGCAATTGGAAGAGCATGTGCGCGAAAACGGCGTGGGCAGATACGAAATCGCTCTTGTCTATGCCGGGTTGGGCAAGAAACAGGAAGCCTTCAAGTGGCTTGAAGAGGCATACGAAGCCCACGACGTCGGCCTCTTATATCTAAAGGTCGATCCTTGCCTCGACCCCTTGCGTTCCGACCCGCGATTTGACGATTTGATGCGGCATGTTGGACTCCAAAAGTAATCGCACCTCGCGCACTAACGCTTACATGCTTCCGACACCCACCTGGCCCGATTGACGGAGGACGCGCAGGTCAAACTCTAGGTCACGTTGCGCAGCTTGACGGACGTTTCCGGCGCGCCGTTCTTGAAAGCAACTGCCGAAGTCGACTTCGACAAATCTCCGCCCTCAACAATGATCCCGCCGCTACCCTCTCCTTCGACCTGCAGAAACGGCCCCGCGGGCGTGAGAACGCGCGAAGCCGTAAGCAGCGCCTGTTTGGAGTCGATGAAGCGCAGCACGGATTCGGCCTGCGGGTTGCCTTGCACATTCAAACCATAAAGCGCCGCGTCTTCTACGTGATCGAAGATCACCGCGGGACGAAGATCGGGTTCGCTCAACTCAAAGCGCACGTTTTGCAGGGTGAGGCCGCGCGCATTACGCGCATATAAGCCGTAAGCCGGGATCGGCCCGAGTTCGAAGTACTCGCCGAAGACCTTGGGAACATCACGCCGCGCCGCCTCTTCCGCAGTGCCTCCGCCGCCGAAGGTGAGATGGACGTTGCTGAAGGAAATATTTTCAAGCACCGCGTCGTCGATGGCGTTGAGAACGATCGCGGAATGGATCTCGCCGGGCCGCGAGCCCACTCCGAGCGTGCCTTCCGAGAGCTGCGCGGGCGCATGGGCATTCACCGTGCCCTGGATATTGCTAAAGGAGATGTTGCGCACCATGACCGGCGGCAACACAGCAGGCAAAGCAGCGTCGCTGGAACGGCGCTGCCCCTTGCCGACGCTGATACTGATCGGCCCAGTGACATCGTCAAGAACGAGATCGGAAAATGAGATGTTTTCAAACACCGACCCGGGGTCACCTTGAAACTTCATCGGACAGCCGTAAACCTCTTTCAGCACGCAATTGGAAATGGCGATATTGCCGGCATGGCCGCCTCCAAAACGGAACACCGACCAGCGCGTGCTGAAGTAGCAATTGGTGACGGTGATGTACTTGCATGAACCAAACATCGCGCACGCGTCATCTCCGCTTTTGACAGTGCAATTGCTCAGGCGTACCTGTTCGGCGCTGATGAAATGGAAGCCGTCGTTGTTGCCGTTCACGCGGTTGTGAATATAAATGCTATCGAGAAAAATGCGTTGGCTCTCGATGATGCGAATGCTGTGATACGCGCAGTCGAGCAGCGAAATGTTGCGAACGGAGAAGTTCTCAGACTGATACAACAGCACGTGGTAAGGGCGTTTATTCCCTCCAATTCCGCTCGGCGGCGTTGCGCCGCGCACTGCGGGATGAAATTGGGCGCCCTGGCCGTCGATGGTGCCGGGCCCTTCAATGGTTACGTTTTTCGCCTTCACGGCAAAGAGCAGCGCACAATTGCCATCGTTGAGCGTCGTGTCGCCGTGCAGCGGTATCGCGTCCACGGCGTGATACTGCTTGCCGTCGCCGCTGCCCAGCAATGTCCCTGAAGCGACAATGTGCAAGGTCACATTGCTTTTCAACTCCACCGTGCCGATGGTAAACGTTCCCGCCGGAACCAGAACCGTCCCGCCGCCATCGTTGGTGCAGGCATCGATGGCCGCCTGCACCGCCGCCGTATCGATGGTGGTTTTATCGCCCTTGGCGCCATAGCTGCGAATGTTGTAGACGCGCGCGCCCAGATCATCGCTGCTCGCGGCGGGCTTTGTGCGCGCGGCCTCTGCCGAGTTCCCATTCAAAAGCCCGGCTGTGATGACGGCGCCCGTGGCCGGCAACGCAAGCTTGCCCAGCCATTCGCGGCGTGACAAAAGTGTGCTCTGGGTTTGCTGATCATCTGCATTACTCAAAGGTGACGCTCCTCTCCGTGGTGCGGAGCTAATTCTAAATGTATTGACGTGGCTCCCTTCGCCGCCGGCGCGCAATTCGTGCTTGTATGCCGACGGTAGCTGGGAGGGCGGGAATTAGAAATCGATGCGCATCGCAATTTGCATGACACGCGGGCCTTCTATGCTGCCGGTGTTGCCCGTGCCGCTCAGCTGGCCGAAAACGCTTGACGTTTGTGGATTGGTGGTCGCGCTTTGTGAGTTTGCGTTGGCAAAGGTTGCGCCGCTGTTCACGGCGTTGAACTCTGTGTGGTTGAAGGTGTTATAGGTTTCCACCCGTAACTGCAGATTGAATTTATTCTCGATCGGCATGTTCTTGAACAGCGCCGTGTCGAAGTTGGTATAGCCGGGCAGGAAGTAATTCACCTTGGGGGCGAAGACTCCGTTGCCGGTTGAGTATTGCGTGGCAGCCACGCCACTGGGGTTGGCTACAGTGGGCACCTGGGCCGCGCTGCCGGCGATGGGTGGTTCGATGCAAGAAGTATTGAACCACTCATGGAAAGTGTGGGTTACGTGCGAGACTTTCTTCCACGGATCGCAGGTCTCGACCACACGCGCTCCATCGCCGCCGCCGGTCACGTTCTGGCCGCTGCTCAGAGTAAGGCCCGTGGGACTGGTCGGCGGTGCGCCGCTGTAATAGTAAGCAAAGCCGGAGAGCTGCCAGCCGTCAAGCACCTGGCGGGTGACGAGATTGTTAAACGTGGATTTGTCGCCCAGCACGCGGCTGCCACGCGGCAACGCATACAGATAATTGATGACCAGCATGTGCTTCAGGTCCCACGAAGCCGGGCCATACTGCCAGGCGCGGATGTTCTGGTAGAGCGGGCCGCCGCCGTTGTAGCTGTCGATGTAGTCCATGGCCCGGCCGTAGGTGTACGCGCCGCCGAACTCCAGCCCATTGCGGAAGCGTCGCGTAACGCGAACCTGCAGCGAGTTGTAGTTGGCGGTAAGAGCGTACGTCTGATAGCTGATCGAGCCAAGACCGGGGTAGGGGCGGAAGAAGTTGTCGGGCATGATGGAGCTTGAAGTGCACTGGGCGCTGGAATTGACGCCGGAACAGTATTGATGTGCAGACAGAAACTCCGCACCGTAAGGAACTTCGTTGATGGGCAGCGTGTCGGAGGCGTGCTTGGTAAATGCACCCACATACGCAACGTCGAGCACGATTCCGGCCTTCAACTGCTGCTGAATGCCCAGGCTGGTCTCTTCCGCGTACGGAACTGAACCGTGGAGGGGAAGGGCGTGACCGATGCCGAAAGGCGAGCTCAGATTGCTGATGCCGGCAGCCGCATAATAATTGTTGGCTAAGGGGCCCGGGCCTGTGCCTGTGGGCCACGCACTCGAATAATACTGTGTGGGGCCGTTGGTGGTGGGTGCGTTGTTGGTCAGGTCGCCTTCCTGGCCGGAGCGGGCGCGTGTGTTGTAGTACATGCCGAAGCCGGTGCGGATCACTGTAGTGGGAGTCACGGCCCACGAGAACCCGAAACGCGGAGCCCACAGCACGCCATTGCCGAAGGTGGTTCCCTCAGGATAACCGGCCGTTTTCGTATACAGGATGCCGTTGTTTTGGTTGCCGGTGTTGGGCACCAGCAAGCCAGCATAGGATTTGGGGAAGTAACTGCCATTGTAAGTTGCTTGCAGCGACGTGCTCGCGCCGTTAAACCCATATCCGTACAGCGCAGGGGCATTCGCCGAGTTATAGAGGCTGGGCACAAAGTTATCGCCAATCGGAAGATTCTGCGCCATGGCATAGGAATTACGAATGCCCGCGTCGATCGTCAGGTTATGAAGTGGCTTCCAAGTGTCCTGGTAGTACCATTCCAGCCGGTTCGTGAGGGGATCGTATGTAACCAGCTGCGTGTCCTGGGAGTAGGTGTCAATGACGCCCATGTTCGCGTTGCCGTAGGCGAAGTTGGTGTCATTAGGATCGCTGGTGTCTTTGCCAAACTGGAAATTTCCCACTCGGTTGTGGTTGATCTGCCGGTAGATGTCCCTGCTGCCGTCGATGCCCGCTGAGAAAGTGTGGTTGCGCCAAATTTTTGTCACTTTATCGGTGGCGTTGACCGTACGCACCTGGTCAACCATCGGGAAGCGCGAGTCCCAGTTATAAACTGCGGCGTCAGTAACGCCGCTAAAGTTCACCTGGGGATAAAGATTGAGGGGGTTGACTCCGGCGTATAGCGAAGGCAAGTCAAATGTGCTCGGACTCAAGGTCACCTGCGCTAGAACCGAAGGGTCGTAAAGCTGATGCTCGCTCCAGCCCGCGGTGCCAATATTAAATTCGTTCACCAGCGTAGGCGTGATTGTGTAGACAATGTTATAGACGAAGTTTGGTTGGGTATTCTCGTAATTCACGCGCATCAACCACGGCAGATCGTTGGCGGGTGAGCTGTAGTCGTTATTGTTTACCGTGGTGAGTTCGCCGCGGAAGAACATGCGCAGGTTCTGCGTTGGCTCGTAGTCGATGCGCGCGAGCTCCTGATTTGTCGGCTTAAAGGCCGAATAGTTGGTTACGTAGTTGTAGTTGTTACTGCTCACTGCCAGGTTAGTAAACGCGTAAGTGTTGTTCTTGCCCAGATTGGGGCTACCAAGTGTGTTGTTGTACATGGTGGTGAGCAGCGATTGCGTTTGCTTGTTGATGTAGCCCGACGGAATGATGTTTCCGGGAACGCAGTTGGCGTTGGGCGTGCCGTTCACCGGGCAACCGCCTGCGTACCCGACTGCGCTGCTTTGACCCGGATAGGCAATGTTGATCAAACTTGCTGCAGTCTGGGTCGCAGTTCCCTGGTTGTATGTCGCGGTAAAGTTGCCCTGAGTCTGCAGCAGCGTGGGCACGGTGTAATACTTCAGGCCGTCGGGTTGAGTAATGGGCGAATCCTCAATGGAAACGAAGAAGAAAAGCTTGCTTCTGTCGCGATTGAAGTGGTGCGGCCAGAAAATAGGGCCGCCCACGGCGCCGCCCGCCGTGTTGTACCGATAACGGGGCCGGGCAATATAGGTCGATGGGGTCAACCCATACTTGTCGAAGAAGGTGTTGGCGTTGAGATCCTCGTTGCGGAAGTACTCGTAGAGGCCGCCGTGGAATTTGCTGGTGCCGTTCTTGGTGACGTAATTAAACTCCCCTCCGGCTTCACCGCCATATTGCGCCGTGTAGTTGGACTCGTTAACACTCACTTCCTGCACGGCGTCGAGGTTAATCGGAGTGTCCATGTTATCGAGGCCGCGCGTGTTACTGATCGCGCCGTCGACCGTTGACATCGAATACTCGTTGTTGACGCCGTTCACCACGGGAGCGGTGGCTTGGCCCATGCTGGCCATACCGTAGCTATTTTCCACCACGCCTGGAATGACTTTGGTCATTGACATCACATCGCGACCAACGGCGAGCAGGTTATCGGTCTGCTGCGTATCGAGTACACCCGAGCGCTCCGAGCTTTCAGTCTGCAGCGCCGTAATGTCGGCTTCGATCGTGACCGACTGAGAAACCACGCCAACCGGCAAAGTGTATTCGCCGGTGGCCAGGTTCTGCAGTGCGTAGAGCACGTTGTCGACCTTGCGCACTTCCTTGTACCCCGTAGCATTGATCACCACGGTGTAGGTGCCCGGCTGAACGTCGGGGAAGACAAAATCTCCTTCCGTGTTGGTGTGCGTGGTCACGACCACGGCCTTGGTCTGCTGATCGATCAGCTTGACCTCAGCGTTGACCACGGCCGCTTTGCTCTGGTCGATGACGTGTCCGGTGATGGACGCGCTGGTGGTCTGCGCGCTGGTCTGAATGGCGAATGCGCCCAGCAGAAAAGCGATTGCAACTAGCCTCATCACGATTTTCATTGCGAACTCCCTCGTTTCATGGTGTGTGGTGTCTCAACATGGGGTGCTTGATGAAATTCCTGTGTCCTGAAGCCGTTCGGTGTGCGATGCAGGAGCCCCGGCCCTGCCGCTCGCGAATACGTATACATTTTTCGGATACGTATACATTGAAGTTCGTTTTTGGTTGCTTCTGTGCTTCCGTTTACTGCCGCTTTTACCTTCGTGATTCGCAACGCCCCTCGAAGAGGCGCTCGCGCGACCTGTTCGTTTCACAGTCAGTCTGCAGCGCAGTCTCGCGTTGAAATCGAATTTCATTCGTTTTCAACCGGACATAGAGGTTCGGGCAATACAATGACGCCGCGAGAGAGCCCTTGTCAAGGAAAAAATCTGTTTTTCGGAAACGCTACCGGAAGCGCTTTCGTACGGGACGCCAAGGAAAGCGGATCGTCGGCAAAGTTCCCAAGGGGGTATTGCGCGGCCCCAAATCCCGACAGGCCGCTGCCGCCTCACGATTGAATTGCTGGTCACGATGCTCGCATGGGCCGGCAATGTATATAACCCACCATAATTGAGTAATTTGCGCTATAAATACGCTAGCGCGCGGGTCTCTCCGCGATCACTAAAGCGACATACCTTCTCCACATCCGGTATGCTCTCAAACGGTGCAGCCGAACCCTGCCAACGCGCTCGCTTTCCTGGTAATTGCGGCCTATCTCTTGGTGGCGATCGCGGTTGGCTACATCGTCCGCAAAAAATCTGACACCGCGGCAAAGTATCTGCATGCTCGCGGCGCGCTGCCCGCCGCGGTCACCGCCCTGGCATTTCTTGCGGCGAATTGCGGAGCCCTCGAGGTTGTGGGCATCGTCGCCACCAGCGCCAAGTACGGGGCCCTGGCTCTGCACTTTTATTGGCTCGGCGCCATTCCCGCCATGCTCTTTCTTTCGCTCTTCATGATGCCCGTATACACGCGCAGCGGCGCTATGACTGTCCCTGACTTCATCCGCATGCGCTACAACCATCCCACCCACATTCTCAGCGCCGTGATTCTGTCGGTCATGATGATTCTTATCGCGGGGATCAGTCTTTACGCCATCTCCTCGGTCCTGCAACTGTTCTTCGGCTGGAGTTTCTCTCTCATTGCACTCATCGCCGCTTCGGTTGTGCTTTGCTATGCGCTGTCCGGCGGTCTTCGCGCCACCATCTACAACGAAATCTTTCAACTGAGCCTGACCGTTGCCGGTCTCTTGCCTATGGTTTTTTTCATCTACAAGGACTTTCATGGGGTCAGCGGCGTAATGCAGCAACTGCCGGCCGCCAAAACCCACCTCTGGACCACGCTGCCATGGATGCAGCCCGCGACGGCGACTATGGATGTCTTCGGCGTTGTCTTCGGCCTCGGCTTCGTACTCAGTTTTGGTTACTGGTGCACCGACTTCGTCCTCATCCAGCGGGCACTAGCGGCGCGCTCGGCCGAGGGCGCGATGCGCACGCCGCTGCTCGCCGCCATTCCCAAGTTGGTTTTTCCTTGGCTGGTGATTTTTCCCGGCATGGCCGCCGCAATATTGCTAAACAAAACCCCGCAGCCGCGATTTGACTATGCACTCCCCATTCTCATGCGGCATTACTACGGCTATGCGCTGATGGGCCTGGGCGTCTCCGCGATTCTCGCCAGCCTGATGTCGGGACTTGCCGGCAACATTACGGGTTTTTCAACGCTGTGCACGCATGACCTATATCAAACCCACCTGCGCCCGCGAATGACTGATGCCCATTACCTGCGCGTAGGCAGAATCTTCACGGCGCTGGCCGCATGTCTCAGCGTTGCCACGGCCTATATTGTTCTGCGTTACAACAACCTGATGGACTATCTGCTGCTCATCTTCTCGTTGTTCAACGCGCCATTATTTGCCGTGTTTGTCCTGGGAATGTTCACGCGATGGGCGACGCCCACCGCCGGATTCTGGGGACTGCTGTGCGGCTTGATCGCTTCCAGCCTGCACGGCTGTGCAGTTCGCTCCGGAATCATAACTTACGGCAGTCCGCTGCTGGGTGATTTTTATGGTGCGATCTACGCATGGGTGACTACGACTGTCGTGGTCACGCTGGTGAGTCAGTTTACGAAACCCAAGCCTTTGCAGGATCTGCACGGCGTCACGTACTGCGTCGATCGCGGAACCCGGCCTCGCATCTCTCCGCTCACCTGGGCTCTTGCCGCGGCGGTTTTGATGGCCTGCATCTGTTTAAATGTGATTTTTCGCTAACCGTCGCTGCCGGGAAATGCCGAGCTGGCATCGCGTCTCATCCGCGCTTCGATCTCTTCGCCGGTCCCGTGGAACTGCGCACCACCAGCGAGGTTTCCACGCGATATTGCTTGCCGGTTTTATGTGGGTCAAGTGCAAACGCTTCGAGCGCGTCAACGAACCTTCTCGCCAACTCGTGACGAGGTAAATGCAGCGTGGTGAGCGGCGGATTGACAATGTCGCTCAGCTCGATGTTATCGAAGCCGACGATCGAGAAATCGCCGGGCACGGCGAGCCCTTGTCGATGAATAACGCGCAGCGCTCCGATGGCAGTGAGGTCGTTGGCAGTAATGATCGCTGTGGGTCGATTGCGCAGCAGCAGCAGTTCGGCCATCGCGCTCTCACCGCCACTGATGCGATAATTTCCGGCTCTCAGAAGTTGCGGTTCCACCGGCACGCCTAGTTCTCTCATGGCGCGCACAAATGAGTCCAGCCGATGATCGGAGATTGTGGGCCCAACCGAGCCGCCGATATACGCAATCCTGCGGTGGCGCAGTTTGTGCAGATGCTCTACCGCCTGTCTCATCCCGCTCGTGCTGTCTACAGATACGTCGCTAAGGCCTTTGCCCACCAACCGACGATCCATCGTCACCAGCGGCACGCGATTCCTCATCATGGCCTCGATGGGTTCGGTCTCGACCTCCGATGCCAACAGAGCAATGCCTTCCACCTGCCGCACCAGCATTCGGTGAATGGTCTGCTGGATCTTCATGGCGTGTGCGAGCGTCGTGGCCATCATCATGTTGTGATCGGTATCCGCGAGGATACCTTCAAAGCTCTGTATGAATTCCGGAAAGAACGGATTGGTGATGTCGGGGATGATCAAACCATAGGTGCTGCTGCGACCGTATTTAAGGGTCGTCGCGCTCCCGTTGGGAACGAATTTGAGCTCGTCGATCACGCGGCGCACTTTCTCCGCAGTTTCCGGCCTCACGTTGCTCGAAGCATTGATCACACGAGAGACCGTGGCGCTCGATACGCCTGCGATCCTCGCAATGTCCCGCATATCCATGGCTGGTGCCTGATTCTGGCTAACGACTCGCCTGCTGGTACCGCTTGACTTGTTTGTAACCTATATCGCGCAACCCACTCAATTCATCCTGAAGTCGCCCAAACCGATGGCGCGCTCATGCGACGCTAATCAATTCGTCATTGATCGGGTCGAGTTCGATGCTTACATCTTTATACTCATCGAACAGCCCCGCATTATGCATCTGCCATGCGATCGGCCCGACTTTGCCCGCCGTCGCATCCTTAAAGCGAAGGACCTCGACCGCTATACTTCCCGGCGGCTGCGCGACAGCCATGCGCGCCGTTCCCTTACCTGCGTCAGCCAGAACCTCCACGCGGCTCCACGCGTGAATGTCGAACTTTGTCTTTGTCACGATCGTGAATTCTGGTCCGCCGGCATTGTTCATGCCCGGCCGGTAGTCCCAATGTCCGCCATTGGGAACCTGAAATTGAATGCCCTCCAGAGCATCGAGCGGTCTTTCGTCGCCTCGCGGCCCCGTGCAGAAAATCAGCACGCAAGCCTGGTGGTCGGGGTTGCCCGAGACATGACGCATGGTAAACATTAGACGAAAGCGAGTGAAGGCCTTCTCTGTGTAAATCACGCCGCGCCCTGTACCCTTGCTCGCCATCGCTCCGTCACGCACTTCCCAGCCAGTGAGGGAAGATGGCGCGATCTGCTTCGCGTAGGCATCCTCGATCAGCAGCTTATTGAGCCGCGCCAGTTGCTGGCCCTGAGGATTCTCCTTGATCAGTTTGCGCGTCTCCGGACGCAGAATGATTCCCTTCCCGAAGCGGGCCTTGTCGTAGATCGAAGGCCCCGCGACGATCTGATTCAAGTTCTTCACAAGCGCGGAGATCGTAGCCTTTCCACCCGGATCCGGACCAGCAAACGTGCTCAGGGTCGCTCTCACCGGTTCATCGAGTCGTCCGCGCAGAAAAACGCTCACCGCACCGGAACCCATCGCCAGTTCCTTAACCAGTGCCGGTGCATCGGTAACCTGGCCGGTGGAAAAAGTGGTCGCGTTATTCTCAATTTGCCGCCATCCCTTAAGTGTTTTTCCGTCAAAGAGTCTAATTCTTCTCCCCTCGACGGATCCTGCGTGGAGGTTTGAAGCCAGCGCTTGGCCGATCGCCGTCATTGCGGCCAGCCGCACAAATCTCCTCCGGCTCAATGGATAGCGAGTGTTCTCGATCATAATGCCTCCTCGAAATTCGGCGTCTTGCGAAAGTGCGGAGCGCTTCTTGCTTGACTATACTTGCAATTTTCCCATTAATTGAATACGAATACATCTTGAGGGCCGGGTTGTTCAAGAAGAATGACGGCCCATGCGGCTCGGTCATTATTTTGCTCGGCATTCAACTTGGAGACCGGTTATGCAACTCGCGAAATCGCTCCTTATCTCCGTTTCTTTGCTCGGCCTCAGCACTCTTGCGTCAGCGCAACAAAAGCCGTTCATTGATTGGACGAGTCTCCGCAATCCGGTTCTCTCGTATCCGGACTGGTCGGTGAAAGACACAGCCATGGCTTTTCGGGAGGGAACTTTCTACGTGTTCTTCTCCGCGTTCTATACCGACCGACGGCAGGTGAGGTCGCACGTGGTCGAGGTGAGCACGCCGGATTTCAAGCACTTCTCCGAACCAATCTTTAATATTGATGGCGAAGAAGACGGGTGGATCGGGTTATGCTCGCCCGACGTGCAGTTTCTTTATGGCCAATATGTGATGACGTTCAACTCGTGGGGCGACAGAACAGGGGTTCCGGGCCAGCTTTTCTACGAGACGTCTAAAGACCTCGTGCACTGGTCGGCTCGCAAGCCGCTGGCACTCAACCTCACCCAAGTCGGAAACCCGCGACCGATTGATGTGACTTTAGCGGAGGCGGACGGAGGCTATTACCTGGTGTACAAAGAATCGACGCCTGGCATCCATAGCCGTCCAAGAATCGCTTTTTCCAAATCTCTCGACGCGCCCTTCCAATACGTTGGGGACGGCATCGTTACTCTGTTGATGAAGGATGGCAAGGACAATGGCTACTTCCACGAAAACTTCGAGTTCCTTCACTCCAACGGCCAATGGTACTTGCTAACCACGGATTATTTTCACAACGAGCAGAACCCCATCAAATACGACGTACAGGCTCCTTATCTCTATGCGCTCGAACCAGGCTCGCGTTGGCTGACATGGAATCGGGGATACACCTTTGACCTTCCCCAGGAGAAGTTCAACTTGGAGAGTCTTGCCAATGCCGCGGCAGTTTACGACTGGCGCAAGTATGACGGCTACTATTACTTGATTTATGCGGGCCGAAACGATGGCGTGCAGTTTGCGCATCGCGGCTGGAATCAGATTGGGTTGGCCCGGTCGAAGGATCTGATCCACTGGTCCGTCCCGGGGACGGACAATCGATAAGCGTCGTCATTGTCGGCGGTGCGGCGCGTTCCGACGAAGAACCAAAGTGTAGTAGAGTGCAATTCTGCTTCACCTGTGCCGCGCATATGCATTTCGAACTCCTCCGGCGTTCGGAAGCCGAGAGTGGAAGGCGGCCGGTTTTTGTTGTACTAGCGGTCGATGAACTCTTAGAAGTGATCGCGCGAGTGCGCCGGATCCCGATACTCATTGACGCAGATTTCATCGCGCTTAGGCGTCTTGATGAAGCTCTCGCAGTTGGGATTGCAATAGAGTTTAGCTGGCCGGCTTATGCTTGGAGCCATCCCGTGTAGCTTAAGAATGGCCGCTTACTCAGCCGAGGCGAAATTGAGTGGCTTTTCTCTCGCGCTGGGGAACGGCACACCGAGGAGCCCTGCGAGCGACGGGGCAATCTGCCGCATGTCAATAATGCCCAGGTCGCGCCCCGCGGCAATTCCCTTGCCCACAGCGAAGAACGACGCGTGCATCTCAGGATTGTCGGGCAAATATCCGTGCATCCCGGTCGATGGAATGGAAACAACGGCATCGCCGGTGAGATCAAAGCCCGGCTGATAGTCGAGCTTCATTTCTATCAGAAACGCCGCCTGCGGAAATGCACCGATCTTCGTAATCTCCGGTTGCTCGAGCACGCGCGCAATGCCAAGTGCAGGGTCGGCCTTCATCTTCTCGAGCAGCGCCTGCACCTTGGCGTAGGTCGCCTTATCGGCAGGATCGCGCAACACCACGGCCGCGCAACCACCGGCCGGCCATAACGCCGCGTCCCATAAGGCGACCGTAGGTTCACCCTTACCCGCCTTCAACCGAATAAGTCCTTCGCGAATAAAAGGCAGCACCAGATCCACACGATAATCCGTGCGCACAAATCCATGATCGGAGACGATGACAACCACTGCCGCCGGATCGTTTTTGAGCGCAGCGCTGCGAATCTCGCCGACCATCTTGTCGAGCGCCTCCAGCGTTTCGTCGCTGTGCGGGCTGAAGGGGCTGGTTTCATGCTCGGCATGATCGAGCGCGGCCAGATGGATGGTCATAAACCCGGGCTTTTGCGTGCGCAGAATTTCGAGCGCAAATTTCTCCCGCGCCACATCGCCTTCCATTGCCCCGTCGCCGACATCGACGTAGGGTCCCAGGGTTTTTTCCTTCTCCTCCAGCCATCCTGCGGGTCGCGACAGCGACTCGATCAGCGGTCGGTCGTCGGGAGTCTTCGCGCGCCAGTACTCGGGAATGAGATACGTAACGCCTTTGGCATTCACAGAAACGGGCCAACCCACGCTGGCCACCAGGATCCCTTTCGCAGCCGCCGCCTCCCAAAGCGTAGGGACGTGAATTTGCTGCGCGTACCAATACCATCCGCCCATGTTTTTGCGCAGCGGGTCAAAGGTTTGATTGCTTAATATGCCGTGCTCGGCAGGCCATACACCCGTAATCAGGGTCGTGTGATTGGGGTAAGTCACCGTGGGAGCCGCGCCGATGACGCCATCGGCATAAGTGCCCTCGGACATGAACAGAACCAGATTGGGCAGTTTCAGCCCATGCTGCCGTGCTTGCGTCACATAGTCCGGGCGCATGCCGTCAATAGAAATGAGAATGACCGTGCGCGCCTGTGAGATTGAAGCCGGAAGAACCAAAAGCATAGCGGCCAATGCAAGGAGTTTCTTCATAACAACCTCATCGATTTCAGAACACAAAAGTGGCGATTCCGGAAACGCAAGCCTCGCGGCACGAGTCTGCCGCTCCAGCGTCAAAGCAAGACGGCGGGGTATCCCCCGCCGTCAGCAGCCTGATCGCTCTGCGCTTGGTTAGAAGGATATTCGTGCCGTCAACTCAATCTCGCGCGGGGTGAACGAGAAGCCGCTGTTGTTGGTCTGCTCTTCCGTTCCCCAGGTGCTTTGATAAGTGAGTGTGGGTGCGGCCACCGTGCCGCCGATGTTATAAGCGGTGCCGAAGATCTCGGTCTCATTCTGGTGGTTGGCAATATTGAAGGCCTGCGCAATCAACTCGAGCTTGTAACGTTCCCGATAAACGAAGTCCTTCTCCACGCGCATGTCGTCGACGATCGTCCGGTGCGGGAAGTAATTGTTGAATCCCGCTTGCGGGATCAGCGAGTTGCCGTTGGAGCCGTTCAGTTCCGCGGCGACGCCGCCGGGGGCCGAGCCGGTGTTTGCAGCGGCTGAGTAAGGCAGGCCTGTCGCCATGTTGAAGCTGGTATCGAGCTTCCAGTCGTTGGTGACGTATTGCAGCACGGAGTTGGTTTTGAGGTTGGGAACATTGAATATGGCAGTGGCGATGAAGCGGTCCTTAATGTCCCAGGTGCTGTTTCCATAGTTGACCCTGAAGTTTCCGTAGGGGTCATACCAGGTATCGTCACCAGCGGCATTGCCAGCGGTGTTGGCGTTTTGCGAATCGTCAAGCGCGTGCGCCCAGGTGTAACTCGCATCGAATTGGATGATGTGCAGGCTGCGGTTCTGCGCCTCAATCACCGCTGCGTTGTAGTTCGAGTTTACGTTACTGAGCATCTCGTTGATGGCTCCGAAGTTGGCAGCATTGGCTCCAAACAGGTTGGTGTTGCCAAAGCTGGTATAGACCTTGGGAACAACGACTGTGGTGTTACCAAGAGGGCCATAGTTAGTGGTGCCAGATGCCGGCAGCACGGAGTAGGTAAGGCTCTCGGTATTTGACGGATTCAGGTTGACATCCAGAAAGTTAGGCAGCTTGCGGCCCTGCGAGCCCAGATAAGAGACCGCAACGACGGTGCCCTTTCCCACTTCCTGCTGAATCATTAAGTCGTACTCCTGAACCTGCGGATTGCTCAGATTCGGTGCGCGATAGTAGGGAGCTGCTTTCACGGAGCCGCCTGCGATTTGGGCGGCGCTGAAGCGGTTGGGGAAGATCGGATCCCCCGCCAGGCTTGCTCCCACGCTGATGTTGGGAACCGTCTGGGAGAGCGGGCTGCCCGTATCGGCCAGCAAGTAGCCCTGGTTTCCGTTGGTGATGCGCCCGTAGTAAACCCCGTAGCCGCCACGCACGACGGTCTTACCCCGGCCGAAAACATCAAAAGAGAAGCCGGCTCGCGGTCCGAAGTTGGTTTTATCAGAGGGGTTGTTGTTGACGCCGGTGAAGGGCACGTAGGTTCCGCTTGCCGCCGTAAGTGCGGGCACCGCCTGAGGCAGGCCCTCGTAGTCGTAGCGCAAGCCGAGCTGCAGGCTCAGGCGCGGAGTGAGCTTCCAATCGTCCTGCGCGAAGTAGCCCTGATCCATGGTTGCGAATGCGAAGGTCGTCGGTCCATAGCCCTGCTCGTATTTGTTGTAGCAAGGATAGGCGCCGGTGGCTGTCGCCGTAGAAGTGGCTGCGGAACTTACACCGGAGTTACAGGTTCCACCGTTGAAACCCTGCGAGTAGAGATCGGCAAAGTAATTCGTCAGGTTGGTTGTGTACTGGAAGTAACCCTCGTAATACTGGGAATTGTTCGTGAAGTCGGAGTTATGAACCATATCTACGCCGAATTTGAAACTGTGGCGGCCGCGCTCATAATATAGATCGTCGCCGATCTGCCACTTCCACTCCTCGGGGTAAGCGGGACGAAAGCCGTAATACGGCGCCCCGACGTAGAAGCCGATGTTACTCACGTCCAGAGCAAGATACGGGTCGTTACCGCTTGAATTGATGAGATTGGCCTTGTCGTATGCGGTGGTAGGCTGCAGGCCTTCATCGTTGAGCTCGCGGCCATATTGATAGAGCAGCTCGTTGCTGACATGCGGGCTGATCTGGCTGATCAGTTTGGCTACGCCGTAATCCAGCTTGACGAAGTCCTGGCCCGCTGAGTTAAGTGAGTATTTCCCCGTGCTTGTCGTCTGCACGCCGCCGGGTGAATCCCAGCGCAGACGGTGATAGAGGAAGCTGACGTGCTCCTTTTCGTTGACCTCCCAGTCGAGCTTGGGAGTGTTGATCTCCTGAAAGCCCTTGCGCGGGATCAGGCCGAGATCGTTGTTCAGCGCATTGACACCGTTGTTGTAGAGGGCCAGCGCCTGAGAGTAGGTTACGGTTCCGCCGCTGTAGCTCGTGCCGCCGGAGGATATGGTCTGGCCGGAGACGTGGAGGCGCGCTGCCAGCGTGCAGACTTGCTGGTCGAGACTGGCGTTGGCGGTGGTTACGCCACTGGTAGTGGTAGGCAAATAACCCGTTGTGTACACGCAGGCCGCATCGCCCGCGGCACCCAGCACATCGGGCACCTGATAGAAAGCAGCAGGGCTGGCCGGGACGCCTACCAAGGGGAACACGTGCGTGTGCTGGTCGTAGGTGTAAATCCAGAAGAGCTTGTTTTTGATCAACGCACCGCCGGCCGTGAAGCCATATATCTTGCGCAGATCCTCGGGCTTGATAGGCGATGTCACGTTCACGCCGTTCACCAGCTTTGTAAGCGTTGCTTCAGCGGAGTACGCCGCCCAGTTGCTCTCGCGATCGAAGAAGTAAGCTTCGCCGTGCAACTCGTTGGTGCCGCTCTTGGTGACGGAGTTGACCACGCCACCCGCGGCGCGGCCGTATTCAGCCGGGTAGACGCCGGTGTTCACCGCGAACTCGCGAACCGCGCTGCCCGATGTGGAGTAGGCCTCGCGGGTGCGGCCGCGCTCCTCAGAGAAGTAGGCCTGGTTATCGTCTGCGCCGTCGATCTCCACGTTGTTCAGAATGGTGCTGATGCCGCGCACGCTGATGAGACCGAAGCCGGCGGTATCGACCGTGACGCCGGGCGTACTGAGCGCCAGAGCCGACCAGCGCCGGTTGTTGATGGGAACATTCTCCAGTTCAATCAAATTGATGTTCGAGGAAAAGTTCGCCGACTCGTAGTTCATCACCGGAGCCTCGGCGGTAACTTCGACCACGGATGTTGCTGCCCCGGCCGTCATTTTTGTCGCGACCTGGGTGGTCTGACCCACTTGCACAATCACATGGTCAACGCGGAATGTACCAAACCCCGGCGCAGTCACCGTGACCGTATAGTCGCCGGGATCGAGCAACGGTGCGGTAAAGTCGCCGCTTGCGCCGGCATTCAGAACTGCCGTGACGTTCGTGGCATTGTTTACGATCCTGATGGCCGCGTTGGGAATGATTGCGCCGGTCGCATCCTGAACGGTGCCCGCGATAGAACCTTGCGTTGTGGTTTGCGCCGATGTCCAGGAGACACCCAGCCCGAAGCCGAGCACCGCAACCAAAAGCATCACCATTTTTCTAGTCATGGATCCTCCTCAATTCCTAAGTTGCATCATCGAAATCTGGCCCCTCGTTTTTGTTCTTGCCGAAGACCATAGCAGTAACAGTACGCGGATAGTACGTGGCCCGCTTTAACAGAACGTGAACAGTGCGTTGCCCTGCATTTTGATGGAACATATCGCACCGGGTAACCGATTAGCTAAGCGCTTCGCTGCAATTGAAAGGCAATATAGAACGCACGTCCGATTATTGTCAAGAACAATTCGCGGCCTCTGCCTGGCGAAAATTGATCCCTCGACGTGGAGTGGCGGCACTGTGCTGTTTACTGTCGCAGCATGCGTTTAGAGTGTCATTCCACCGCTCACATTAATCACTTCTCCGGTAACGTAGGAGGCCTCATCGGAAGCCAGAAAGGCGACCACGTTTCCAACGTCTTCGGGCGAACCGACCTTCCCCGACCAGATTTTATCCACCATGATCTCCCAGATTTTCTCAGGTACGCCGCGGGTCATCTCGGTATCGATGAACCCCGGACAGACCGCGTTCACCGTGATGCCCTTCCTCGCCAATTCCCGAGCTGCGGTTTTTGTAAGCCCAACCACGCCGGCTTTCGACGCGGCATAGTTCGCTTGTCCGAAGTTTCCTAACCAACTCATTGAGGCGACATTGACAATCCGCCCGTAACCGCGCTCACGCATCTGTTGCGCGGCCAGGCGCAGACAGTAGAACGTTCCGGTCAGATTGACGGCGATGACCTTGTCCCAGTTTTCATCGGTCATCTTGTGCAGGACGCCATCGCGGTTGATGCCCGCGTTGTTCACCAATATGTCGATCGGGCCAATCTGGCTCACGGCGGCGGCGAACATCGCCTCCACATCGGGCTTGTTTGCAATATCGGCCTTTACGGCGATTGCCTTTCCTCCCGCCTTTTCTATTTCAGCCGCTACCGCCTGGGCATTCTCCTCGAGGAGATCGCACACCACGACCTTGGCGCCTTCTCGCGCCAGCTTGAGTGCGATGCCTTTCCCCAGGCCACGCCCCGCGCCAGTAACCACGGCAATCTTGTCTTTGAGTCGCATTAATCGCCTTCTTCCTTACGAATGCAAGCTGGAATGAATCTTGGCCTTCAGACCGCAAGCCCCAAGACTGTAGAGGCTCGCATCGGTAACTTTCAGATCTTGGGCAATAATCGGTGTGAACTGCATTTGATCAAGGATGTCGCGTTGAAGGTCAATGCCGGGTGCAATTTCCACCAGGACCGGCCCTTCCGGCCTGAACTCGAAAACTGCCCTCTCGGTGATGAAGTGGACCTTTTGGCCAGTGCGCCGCGCCAGCTCGCCGCTGAACGATATCTGCGTTACCTTCTCGACGAGCTTTTTTTCGCTGCCTTCTCTGGCGATGGTCACTCTGCCGCCGGAGAAATCCACTTCCAAGCCTCGCGCAGTGAAGGTCGAGCAGAAGATGACATGATGCGCGTTCTGGGTGATGTCGATAAACCCGCCGGCTCCGGTGCAGCGGTCGCCAAACTTGGTCGCGTTCACATTGCCGGCCGCATCCATTTGTCCGGCGCCCATAAAGGTATAGGGAACTCCGATGCCATTGTAGAAATCCATCTGTACCGTATGTTCGACGAAGGCCCAGGGAGAGTGGGACACGCCGAAGTCAATGCCTCCCTCCGGATAGCCGCCGTAAATTCCGGACTCGACGGTAACAAGCACGTCTTCCTGCAGGCCTTCTTCCGCTGTAATCGGGCCGATCACATCATTGGGAATCCCCGTACCGACATTGATCACCGCGCCGGGCCTGAGTTCCAGCATGGCGCGGCGACCGATCACTTTGCGGGTGGTCAAGGAAAGAGGTTGCTTGGCCTCTGGCGCAATCATCAGGTCACCGCTGAGAGTCGGATCAAAGAAAAACGAAGAAGATTGGCGATGATCGATCTCCGGATCTTCGCAAATCACGATGGCATCGACGAAGATCCCCGGCACAACTACCCTTTGCGGGTGGATGGTTCCGGTTTCTACAACGCGCTTCACTTGCGCGATCACCTTTCCTCCAAAGCGTTTTGCCGCCAGAACAGCGCCCATTATTTCCAGTTTCATGGCCTCTTCTTCGCAGCTCACGTTGCCCAACCCATCGACGGCGGTGCCTCGGAATATGACGAAATCGAACGGGATGGCCTTGTAGAAGAGATATTCTTCCCCGCCGTATTCAATCACGTCAATGATGTCGGGCAGCGCCTGGGTGCGAGGATTCATCTTGCCGCCTTCGCTTCTGGGGTCGACATACGTGCCCAAACCCACCTTGCTCATTTTGCCCGGCAGCCCACAACCCATGGACCTGTAGAGTTGCGTCAATTGGCCTTGCGGAATGTTGTACGCTTCAACTTTGTTCGATCCGATGAGTTCCATCATGCGCGGTGCAAGGCCCCAATGGCCGCCGATGATCCGCTTAAGCAGACCCTCATGCGCCAAGTGCTGCATACCGCCCGACCGGTCACACTGGCCTGAGGCATGCACGAAGGTGAGCCCATTCGGCTGCCCGCTGCCCAGGAACCGCGCCTCAATCGCCTTGAGTATGCTTTGCGCCACGCCGCTGAGTGTCATCCCTACAGAACAGATCGTTGCGCCATCGCGAACGAGGTCGGCGGCTTGCGCTGCAGTAATAAAATTCGCCTTCATGTTCCGCCTAACGCTGGAGGTTCTCAAAGACGGTCGCAATTCCCTGGCCGCCTCCGATGCACATGGCGACAACACCGTACCTGGAGCCGCGGCGCTTCATTTCATTCATCAGCTTCACCACGAGTATCGCGCCTGTGGCGCCCACCGGATGCCCCAACGCAATGGCTCCGCCGTTGACGTTTACTTTATCAAGAGGAATTTCCAAGCCACGGACCACGGCCACCGCCTGGGATGCGAACGCTTCATTGATTTCAAACAAATCGATATCGGCCACGCCGAGACCCGCCTTGACGAGGACCTTCTTCGTTGCGGCAATGGGAGCGACGCCCATGATGTCCGGATGATTTCCGGCCACCGCCTGAGCCTTGATAGCAAGCAGCGGTTTGATACCCAGATCGTCGGCCTTTTTCCGCCTCATGATCACTACAGCACCGGCGCCATCGTTGATGCCTGAGGAATTCGCGGCAGTCACAGTTCCGCCTTCCCTGAACGCTGGCTTCATCTTACTCAGGGCGTCCAAGGCAATGCCAAAGCGCGGATGTTCGTCCTGCTGGAATAGTTTGGTCTCCTTCCCGGCCTTGATTTCGATCGGTAAAATCTCATCGACGAATTTCCCTGCGTTGATTGCTGCTTCCGCCTTCTGCTGGCTGGCCAACGCAAATTCATCCTGGGATTCCCGCGAAACGCGAAATTGTTCGGCAACATTTTCCGCCGTGACTCCATTAGGGTAAGGGCCCATCGGCCAGGTAAGGATCGAGAGCAACCCGTCTTCGAGAGTCTCGTTACCAAACTTGTTGCCGAAGCGGTGCTTTCTGATGTAATGCGGCAGCATGTTCATATTCTCGGTGCCGCAAGAAACTACGATCTCAGCCTCTTTCGACTGGATGGCTTGCACGGCCGAGTGAATGGCCTGCAGCGCCGATCCGCACTGGCGATTCACCGAGTACGCCGTCGTCTCGAGCGGCAATCCCGCGTTCAACATGCAAACCCGGCCAATGAAACCGCTCTCCGCAATTTGGCCAACGTTCCCGACGATAACTTCGTCCACCTGACTGCCTTCAAGGTTCGCGCGGTTCACGGCTTCCTTGATCACCCGGCCGCCAAGCTCGTGTTGGTGTACATCCTTTAAACTGCCACCAATAGTGCCGATCGCAGTCCGCACCCCACTTACAATAACCACTTCTTCAGAAGTCATGATCGCCGCCTGTACGATGTGCGCCGCAAATTGGCTTCTATGAATTTGCGAGCTACTTAACGACTATCTAACCGCTTAGCTAACCGCTTTTTGCCAACTTGCCCTCAAGGTATACACGCCCGCGCGGGCTGTCAAGTCCAATCTTCCTTGCGTGGTGCAGAGAAGTTGTTCGCACCCGCGCAGCGCCGTTTTGAATGAACACTTCATCGCTTCGATAAACCACTAAAGGAGCGCATCGATCTCCGCACGGGAGGGCATGGAGGGCGCGGTGCCAGGGCGTGTGATAGAAATGCCGGCGGTAACGCAGCCGAAACGCGCCGCCAAAACCAGATCCATGCCCTCAGACAGAGCGACGGCGAAGCCCCCATTGAAGGCATCTCCAGCGCCAGTGGTTTCTACCACTTTGCCTGCGTCGACAGCGGGCACGTGCGCTTTGACCCGCGCGTTCTTGACGAACACTCCCTGTGCGCCCAGCGTGATAATGGCGTTGCGCACGCCGCGGGTCAGGAATGCGTCGGCAGCCTTCTCGGCATCGGCGACCGTTTCGACCGTTACGCCAGTCAGCGCGGCCGTTTCTGTTTCATTCGGTGTGATGTAGTCGATTTGTGCGTAGATGCTATCGGGGAGCGACATAGCGGGCGCGGGATTGAGGATGGTGGGCACGCCCAATGCGTGCGCCAGCGCCAGACCATGCTCGACGACAGGCAGCGACAGCTCGAGCTGGGCGACGAAAACACTGGAACCGGCAATGAGCTCGCGGGCCTGATCAACCTCGGCAGCGGTCACTTCAAAGCATGCCCCGGGCACTACGATGATTGCGTTCTCGCCCTTCGCGGCATCGATAATGATGGCCGCAGCGCCGGTAGCGCTCGCGGTGCTGAAAAGATACTGCGTGTCGATGCCCTCGATCTCGTAAAGCTTTCGCGCCATATCTCCGAAGGGGTCCGCTCCGAGCTTAGAGATAAAGCTCACCTTGGCGCCAGCGCGCGCCGCGGCCACGGCCTGATTCGAACCCTTGCCACCTGGCCCGAGCTTGAACGACTGCCCCATCAGCGTCTCGCCCCAGACCGGCACGCGATCGGTGCGGAAGGCCAGATCCGCTACAAAGCTCCCCATCACTGTGACCCATTTTTTTGCCATAACTGCCATATCTGATTGACCCTCCGTGTTACCTGAACGAAAGTGAGCGCCCGGCATCGTTCAACCAGCTATGCCTCGCCAGCCCTAAATGCCAGCGCAATCAGCATCAGCGCCAGCAGATAAGAAATGAACATGGCAGCCAGGTAGACCCAGGACTTTTTTCTCGCGCCGCGAAATTCATGCCACACGAAGACACCCCAGAGTGTCGCGATCATAGGCGAAGCCTGACCGATCGCATACGAAATGGGCACTCCCACAAAGCGGCCGGCGACGAAGTTGAGCACCGTGCCCGTGCCCCACACGGCACCGCCCAACAGGCCCAACATGTGATACCTGGCCGGCGCGGCGAAGTATCCAGACATCATGACCGGTGCGCCCACCAGCGGCATGCGCATCAATATCGGATTGAAGACGAAGCAGCACAGGAAGGCCCCGAGCGTCATAAAGACAGCTGCGGTGTAAGGGCTCAGCGCGCCGACCGGCACCAACGATGCATCCGGATGGCTGCCCTGCATGGCCTTTGTTATCGCGGGAGCGAAAACGCCCATCAGCAGCCCGGATACGACGCAGACCATGGTTCCTTTGCGCGACGTGACCGTCCCGCTGGTGCCGCGCGCCGAATACGCCATCCCGATGAAGATCACCGCGACCAGCGCCATGATGACACCGGCCGCCAGCAATGCAGCGTTGCCTTGTGGACGCGTGAGATAGCTCAGGACGGTGCCTTCCACTAACGCGATGCCGATCGAAAGAGGGAAGGCGATTGCCAGGCCGACCATCTCAATGCCTGCCACCAGCAGCACGTTGGCGATGTTGAAGACGAAGCCGCCGAGTGCGGCGCAGAACAGAAGAATGGTGTCTGCCTGATGCATGTTCGGCACGAAGCTGAACGGGCCGCCTTTGCTGCTACCCAGCGTGAATGCAAATACGAGTGAAATCAGAAAAATGCCTAGTCCATAGTCCCAGTAATACAACTCGAAGCGGTAATTCTTCGTGAGCTTGAACGTATTGGCAAAAGATCCCCAACAGCAGGTGCATAGAATCGTCATCAGGAGTGCGGTGGCAAAAGATGCGGGAACGAACATGACTTTTTCCTTTGGCGAAGCGCTTCGCTAAGCGAACGATTTCAAGAACCTCGACATTGAGACGGCATATGAGCTCGCAAGATTAGCCAATTGCAAAGGCCGAGTCAATCGGGGTCCTGCGCGGCCTCGTCTTTGCGGAAAGCCGTGGGGTCAAGCCGTGCCATGGCCTGCGTTGCAAAATGTAACCCCGGCAGGAAAATTGCGAAGCGTGGCCGACGCTGAATAACAGTAACTCATTGGGCCCCCGAGGGAAGCACCACCCCTTTTTTGATAAGCACGCAGCCGTATGTGCGTTGCTCGCCAGTAGCAATCACCGCATAAGCTCTGCGAGCACGCTCATAAAAGGCTTCACGCGAAATTCCAGCGAGTTCTACATGCCTGCCCTCGGCGGCGTCAATCACATTCTGGCAATCTTGTTGCACCGCAGGTATCTCGTCCGGCGCGTGCACCTGCAGCATGCGCACTGCGGGCGCTTCGACGAATGCATCGAGTGGAATGAGATGCAGGCACGCTGCCAGGGCTGCCGGCACGCCGGCGCCGTCCAGGCGCACCAGCCGCTGCGCCACAGATACTGCTGGAAAGTGGCAGTCCACGAGCGCGATTTCATCACCGTGCCCCATGGAGGCCAGTGCGTGCAAAAGCTCTGGTGTGTGCAGAACGCTCAAGGTTTTCAACATATTTTCGCTTCCTTATAAGTGCGATTGGAGCCCAACTCACTTGCCATCGCCCCGCTCCTGCATACCGGAGCTAAGTTCGGGATGTCCTTCGCGACCTCGCAATCGACGTCGCGCGGATATGCAGGCTGTTCTCCAAAACCACATGTTTGGGATGTTTGTGCTTCTTTCGAATGCGAGAGATCAGCGTCTCCGCCGCTCTGTATCCCAGGCTGTACTTCGGTTGCGTGACGCACGTGAGATGCGGAACAAAGATATCGTTCCAAACGAAGTCATCATAACTGACGATGGACAAATCTTTAGGCGACGATAACTTCCGTTCACTAAGAGCACGTAGAAAGCCCATCGTCATCATGTAATTGGTGACAAAGACCGCGGTCGGCGCTTGCTCCAACAGCGCCAGTCCCGCGATGTGTCCGGACTCGGCGTTGTAGTCGCCGCTAACGACAAGGGAAGGATCAAATTTGATATGTGCCTCGGAAAGGGCTTTCTTGTAACCGCGGAGGCGGCCGGTCGTTGTGCTGACCCCAGGTATGCCGCAGATGATTCCGATCCTTCGGTGCCCAAGTTCGACCAGGTGCTTTGTGGCCAAATAGCCGCCGCCAACATCGTCGACCACAACACTATCCGTTAAGAGGTCGGGGTATTCGCGGTCGAGCAGAACCACGGGAGGCCCACTCTTGTTAAGCAACTGCAGCAGTTGCGGACTCAAGTCCCCCGGAGCTTTGATCAACACAATTCCATCTACGCGCTTGGAAAGAAAGAGCCTCAGGTAGACATCTTCCTTGTCGAGCTGATTATCTGAATTTCCGAGGATGATGGTATACCCGGCCTCTTTGGCCTTGTCCTCCACACCGCGCACCAATTCCGGAAAAAAGAAATTTGCGATGTCCGGAACCAAAACGCCGAGTGTTTGCGTCTTTTGACTTGCCAGTCCGCGCGCCAGGAGATTAGGCGAATAGTTGAGCTCTCGTATCGCCTCCTCGACGCGCGTCCGTAATTCGGGACTCACGTAGGAAGTGCTGTTGATCACCGAAGAGACGGTGGCCACCGACACGCCCGCTCGTTTGCCCACGTCGTATATTGTGGCCACACGTTCTCCCCGGACTGCTCAAAATTGCCTTGACAACCATCCTAAGTGCATATTACGTTCCGATTGTTTAGGCCGAAGCGCTTAGCTAATCGGTTATTGCAGTGAATCGAAAAGAGCATACCAAGCGCCTTTGAACATAGCACGGTAATCGATTCACGGGCAAGATAGCCGGATAACAGGCCCCGATCAACCGCGCATGATTTCGGGCGGCAAAGAGGCTTTGAAGGCACCCGCTTACTTGGGGGCTGGAGGCAAATTGAAAGTTCCGGCCAAAAGCAAATGAATGTAAATTCTGCATCGCACACCGCAGACGCCCCCAGGCCTGCCAACACTCCTATATATAGTCGCGTACGCTGGTGGGTCTGTTTCTTCGCCTTCGCCGCGACGACCTTTAATTATTTCGACCGTCAGGTGCTGGGCTTGCTGGCACCTATGCTGCAACAAACCCTGCACTGGTCGGAGTCACAATACGGCTTCATCATTACCTGCTTCACGATCGCATACGCGATTGGCTATGTCACTTTCGGCCGCATCCTCGACGCCATTGGCACCAAGGCCGGTTACGCCATTGCCTCCCTGATATGGGGCGTCGCAAGCTGCTTGCACGCCCTGGTCGGTAGCGTGCTGGGCTTCGCTGCCGTGCGTTTTCTCCTTGGTCTTGGCGAGTCCGGCAACTTCCCCGCCGCAATAAAGAGCACGGTCGATTACTTCCCGCCTGAGCAGCGCGCGCTGGCGATGGGTTGGCTGAACACCGGCATGAATGTCGCTGTGCAGCTTACTCCGCTCTTCGTCCCGTTCGTCGTGATGAAGTGGGGATGGCACGCAGCCTTTCTCGCCACCGGCTCGCTTGACCTGGTTTGGCTGGCAGCATGGCTGGCTTTTCCTTACAACCGCCTGCGCCCGAAGATTGCCGTAAGTTCCGCTCCCCGCGTTGCATTTCGCTCCCTGCTCGCGCGTCGAGAATGCTGGGGCCCGTGCATCGCAAAGTTTCTCACCGACCCCATCTGGTGGTTCTATCTTTATTGGCTGCCGAAGTTCTTCGCAGCACGATTCGGCCTCACCATATTGCAGATGAGAATTCCGCTTACCGTTGTCTATCTCGCGGCCAGTGCAGGCAGCGTGGGTGGAGGCGTGCTCGCCGGTATTCTCATCCGCCGCAAAAACAGCATCAACTTCGGCCGCAAAGTGGCAATGTTTCTCTGCGCGCTTTGCGCCCTGCCTGTCGCGTTCGCTTCCGGCGCGCATTCGCTTTGGGTCTCCGTCGCCGTCATTGCGCTCGCCGCTGGCGCCCACCAGGGCTACTCCGCAAATCTGTTTGTTACACCCGCAGACATATTCGCCCAGTCCGAAGTGGGCAGCATGGCTGGCCTCGCTGGCACCTTTGGCGCGCTTGGCGGCGTGATCTTCGCAGCCACCGCTGGCGAAGTGCTCCAGCACACGCATAACTACGCTTCGCTCTTCGTAGTGGCAGGCACTGTCTACCTCGTGGCGCTCTTCGTCTTCGATCGCCTGGCGGGTAGGCTGCCGGATGTCGCGCCCGCTTAGGCGCTCACCGACGCCGGCCGCCGCTCTGAATGAGTGAACACAGAAGTTCAGATGAGAAGAGAGTAGGCGAGCGCAGACAACTTGTGGTCCATGTGCCGGTTCTCGATGTATCTTTGGTTCACGATCATAAATGCAGAGATATCTCAGTTTCTGTATAAGGTAGCGAAGGAATACTGAGCCAAGAACCGACGCGAGGTGACTGTGGATAGTACAACTGCGAAACAACTGCCGGCAGGGATGTATTGGTTTGAAGATCTGCATCGCGGGGATTGGTTTGAGACCGGGCATCTCGTCGTGACGGAAGCGCACATCGTCGCTTTTGCCGGATTGTCCGGAGATTTCTTCGACGTTCATATGGACGATGAGTTTGCTCGCGCTCAAGGGTTCCCCTCGCGAATAGCTCATGGACTGCTCGGTCTTTCGCTGACTGATGGTCTGAAAAACCGATCGCCGGTACACATTATGGCGGTTGCTTCCCTCGGCTGGAATTGGCGGTTTGTGGCTCCCATATTCGCGGGCGACCGCATCGGCGCCAAAATCACGGTTGCGGAAACGCGGACCTCAAGTAAAGGCCATGGAATTGTCACTCTGCATCTTGACGTGAGACAGCAGGAAGGTCGCGTGGTGCAGCAGGGAGAAACCACACTTTTCGTGAGGCAGAATCGCGCTTCCGAGCCGTCTGGTAATTAACCGCAGACCCGTGTCCAATCGAGGCCGCCTCTCGCGCATCATCCATCGCTGCGGTAAAGCGGCGGCACGACCATCGCAGCAAGAGTCGTCCTTCGTCAAAATTCCATCCTGCTTTAGGCACGGTCCAAGCTCTGCTCGGTCACTCTTCCTCTGATCTCACGCGCGAGACGTACATTGGGTCGGTTCCTTCAGACGCGCGAGAGGCTGTGGAGGGGGTCGAAAAGCTGCTTGAAACCAGGGGTTCTCTTATTGGACCCAAATGGACCCAAGTTCCGGGGTGGCCGGAATTAGAGTCTTCTCTAATTAATTGATATTGCGGGATTTAATGGTCGGGGAGAGAGGATTTGAACCTCCGACCCCCTGGTCCCGAACCAGGTGCTCTACCAGGCTGAGCCACTCCCCGACGCTCGATTTTCACCCGCAGCCTCGGGATGTACAAAGCGCTGCAAGCCGGAGTTCACGGCTGAAGAAGGTTTCAGACCCGGCGGCCGCTCCTTGCGGTGCGACATCAAACGCCAAGCGGCCCACACGGCCCCCTCGGCATTCGCAACTCCTCATTGATTCTATCGTAGTTACGCTTTTTTCGCTGGCCGCTCGGCCATAGGACGGTGTCATGCCCCATAGCCAGCGGCACTCGGCCTTTCCTCCGCATCGCGATCGCCGCCAGCCGATCCACAAATCAACGAACCACGATCACCTTCGTCGCGTAAGGCTCCAGATCGAGTTGAATCACCGCATGACCGCCACTCCGCGTCGCATCGAGCGGCGTCACAGACCCCGTCTGCGGATCCCACGCTTCCACCTTGTGTCCCATTTGCACGCGCCCACTCGCCATCAGCGTCACCGCGTGTTGGCTCAAGGTCGCGCCCTCGTTGAAGAACAGATATACATCGGCGTCCTTCCAGCGGCGCTTCATCACGCGCAACGCCGTGTCCGGAGCGTCCATCGCGATCACCGGCGCAATCACTGCCGATTGCAACGCCGCCAGCACCTCCGCAGGAACCACCTGCGGCGCCGGCGGCGCCGGCGGCGGCTCGGCTGGCGGAGTCGGCGTAGGAGGCAGTTGTGTGCTCACCACGTTTGCCCACGAAAACTCCGTCGCCGTTGCCGCGCGTGCGTCACGGATTGTACGCCCCGCGATCCACTGCGGCGTTCCGCCCAGAAAAACCACCTTTCCTCCGCCGCGCACGAACGCCTTCAGTCGCGTTTCCGCCGCGGCCGGAAGCACCAGAGGCGCGGGCAGGATCACAGTGCGATAGCGATTCCCGCTCCGCGTCTCCAGCGCGCCCGGCAGCGCCTTCAATCCGCTTGCCAGCGCATCCTCGTCCACTATGTCGAAATCGATCTGGTGCTCGCTCAAGAGCCGCTCAGCCGACACAAACTGGATGTCGGATCGATCGTTGCCCAGCCACATCGACATCGATGGCAGATACAGCGCCACCGTAGCGTCGGGCCGCCCCATCGCCATCAGGTAGCTCATGCGACGCACGTAAGCTGTCAGATCGGAAAATCCCGGCTGGCCCATATACGACGGCGGCGGCCTTGGTCCCACTGAGGTTGCTGGAAAATACATCATCTCCACCAGGTTCACGCCGCGCACCATTTGTTCATTGATGATGTACCGCGCCATCTCCACGTCGGGTGCTGGCCTGTACGCCGCGAAACTCTCGGTGAACGCGCGCGGCTTGCCGTCGACGTGCGCTACGGAGCTGGCCAGCCGCGGATAGTCCGAAATCGTGTCCTTCCATATCTGGTGCCAGATGGCATCGATCCCCGGCACCTCCACCCAGTGCATGTCGCGGAAGAACGAGCCTTCGCTGTGCGTCAGCTCCATCTCCATCTCTTCGTGATTCAGGTGCACCTGGTATTCCAAATGATTGGCCGCGCACCACTCACCCTGCGGCTCAAAGAACCCGGCGGCGAACATCTGCGAGAACACATCGTAATAATCGCCCTTGATGCGCAACTGCTCCGGTGTCAGATGAATTTGGACGCCGGCATCGCGTCGTGACGGCGTGTCCGCAAACAGCGCAGCATACGGCTGCACGTCGTAGCCCTTGATCTCACGAAATCGCGCGAAGAACTTCGGTGTCCACGGCAACCCTGCAATCGAGTAGTCGGGCTCGTCGCCGCGGAAGCCCATGATCGTCTTGCCGAACTCATCGCCAACGTAGTGCTTGTATTGCTCATGCGTAAATGCCAGGTACTGCCGCGTTGCCGCCGGGTTCAGATAATCTTCGAGCGACTGCTCCGTATCTTTTACGCGCTTCGGATTCGTATCCGACCGTGTGGGCGAGGTGCTGAATTCGTGATCCACCAGCAGCACCGTCCAGTTGCCTGCAGGCGCCGTCCAGTTGAGAGTATCGCCATGCAGCGGCAGCGGCATTGCCGCGCCGTTCGAGTCCACTGCAGCCGCGCTCACTACGTCCGGATTTAAGTCCTGGTGCAGACGTCTGCCCTCCAGCCACCAGAATCTTCTGTTCCACCACCAGCGCCTGCATGCGCAGCTCGGGCTTCTCGCTCGTGAATTTTCCGCCCGCAAAACCGCTGGGATAGCCGGCATCATCCACAATCCACACCCGCATGTTGCGCTGCTTGGCCTCCTCCACAAATTTGCGGAAGAAGGCAAAGTACTCCGGTGACAGGTAAGCAAACGGCATATTGAACCCCGCCTGCACCGTCACCGCCTGGAAGCCGAGATTGTGCAGTGTGTCCAGATCGCGTTGCACTTGTTCAATACTCACGCTGCCGTTCAATCCGTAATACGGCTCCGGACCGTACTCCGGCGGAGGGGTCTTCCACCGCGCAGCCACCTCGGCGGCCGTGGGGCTCTGCAAATGCTGCCACGGCTGCTGGCAACCGGCTCCCGCCGCCAGCGCAAGCATCGCCGCCGCAATCAAAGACATCGCAATACGAAGCCTCATGGCTCAAGAGCTCCTCTCAGAATGAACGGCTCCCATTGTAACGCCGTATTCGTGGACCCTGCGCCGCAGCCCTCTTTTTTCCTGCTCGAAACCGTGCCGACAGCTCCCATGCGAGAATCAAAATGACTCGTGCGTGTTGCAAATCGCGCTTTCGCGCTGCTGTGCCGCCGCAAATTCGGAGGATTATTTTGAGCGAACTTATTCTCGAGCCGCGCCGCACTGCGGTCGTCGTCATCGATCTACAAAAAGGCATTGTGGGATTTCCAGGAAATCCGCACTCCGCATCCAGCGTCATCGCCAACAGTGTCGCGCTGCTCGACGCCGCGCGTAACGCAGGTGCGCAGCCGATTCTGGTGCACGTGGGCCGCTCGCCCGACGGCGGCGATGGACTCCAGATCGCCTGCGACGAACCCATGCGTGTGCCCGGTGCGCTGCCGCCCGATTGGAGCGAACTCATTCCCGAGCTCAATCGCCAACCCAACGATCTTGTCATCCTCAAGCGCCAGTGGGGCGCATTCTACGGAACCGATCTTGAACTGCAATTGCGCCGCCGCGGCCTCTCGACCATCATCCTTTGTGGCATCGCAACCGCATTCGGCGTCGAAAGCACGGCCCGCGACGCCTACGAACGCGGCTTTGAGCAAGTGTTCGCCGAAGACGCCATGACCTCCCGCACTGCAGAAAGCCACACCAACGCCATCGCCAACATCTTTCCTCGCATTGGCCGCGTGCGCAGCACCGCGGAGATCGTCGCCGCTTTACGCGCAGGCAAAAGCATCGCGTAATCCGTGCTGAGTTTTGCCGCGAAATTTAGAGAATGTACCGCGACAGATCCTGGTCCTTCACAATCGAAGCCACCATTTGCTTCACGTACGTGGCGTCGATCAGAAAAACCTTTTCAGGGCCGGACGTCGCCATACGTTCCTCGTAGGGCAATGGCGTGCTGGCTTCGTCGCTGATTGCCTTCTTAATTACGGCCGCAGCCTGTTCATCGGATGTGCGCCGCGCCACGTCGGGCGCCAAAAAGCTGATGTCCTCGAGCACGCGTTCCATAATCGTGTGCAGCCGGCGCGCCCCGATGTTTTCGGTCTGCTCGTTCACCTTGAAAGCGAACTCCGCCATCTCGCGAAGCGCGTCCGGCGCGAACTCCAGCCGCACTCCCTCCGTCTCAAGCAACGCCGCATACTGCTTGGTCAGCGAAGCCTTGGGCTCCGTCAAAATGCGCAGAAAATCCTCCACCGTCAGCGATTGCAGCTCCACGCGAATGGGAAAGCGCCCCTGCAGTTCAGGAATCAGGTCGCTGGGCTTGGAAACATGGAACGCGCCGGCAGCAATGAAAAGAATGTGGTCGGTGCGCACCATGCCGTAACGCGTATTCACCGTTGTGCCTTCGACAATCGGCAAAATGTCGCGTTGTACTCCTTCTCGAGATACATCGGGCCCGTGTCCGGTCTCGCGTCCGGCAATCTTGTCGATCTCATCCAGAAAAATGATTCCGTTCGATTCGGTGCGCTCCACCGCAGCGCGGTTCACCGAGTCCATGTCGATGAGCCGGCCCTCCTCTTCCTGCACCAGGTAGTCGAAGGCATCGGACACCTTCATCTTTCTCTTCTTCGTGCCGCTCCCAAAAATATTGGGCAGCATGTCTTTCAGGTTCATCTCCATGTCTTCAAGGTTCTGATTGGAGATAATGCCGAACTGCGGTGTAGAACGTTCGCGCGCGTCGATCTCCACGACGCGGTCGTCGAGTTTGCCCTCGCGAAACTGCTGGCGCAGCTTTTCGCGCGAGCGTTGGTGGCTGTCGGATTCCGGAAGCTTGAGCTGACCCTCCTGCCCGTGCGGCGCCGCGGGCGGTGGGGGCAGCAGCACGTCGAGCAACCGCTCCTCGGCGTTCATCTCGGCGCGGTCTTCCACCTCTTCCAGGCGTTCCTCGCGCACCATGTCGATGCCAATCTCGACTAGATCGCGAATCATCGACTCCACGTCGCGACCCACGTAGCCCACCTCGGTAAACTTCGACGCCTCGACCTTCAGGAACGGCGAATTGGTGAGCTTGGCCAGCCTTCGCGCAATCTCGGTTTTGCCCACGCCCGTCGGCCCGATCATGATGATGTTCTTGGGCATGATGTCGTCGGCCATGTCAGGCGGCAGCTTTTGCCGGCGTTGCCGGTTGCGCAGCGCAATCGCCACCGCGCGCTTGGCGGCCTTCTGGCCAACGACGTGCTTGTCGAGTTCGCCGACAATTTCGCGCGGCGTCAGCTCGTCCAGCGAGACGTCCTGTTCTTCAGCGGATGCGGGAAGATAAATGGCCATGAACAATCGAGCAAGCGAAGTATGTCCGCTAGCTCTACAGCTCCTCCACCGTAATGCGGTCATTGGTATAAATGCAGATCTCTCCCGCGATTCTCATCGCCTTCTCGGCAATCTCACGGGCGCTCAAATCGGTGTTCTCCATCAACGCGCGAGCCGCGGCCGTGGCGTAACTTCCGCCGCTGCCGATCGCCGCCAATTGCTCGTCGGGATCAATGACATCTCCTGACCCGGAAATCAAAAACGTCTGTGCCTTGTCGGCCACCAGCAGCAATGCCTCCAGGTTGCGCAGCATCTTGTCGGTGCGCCAGTCCTTGGCCAGTTCCACGGCGGCGCGGTTCAGGTTCCCCGCGTGCTGCTCCAGCTTGGTCTCGAATCGCGCAAACAAGTTAAACGCGTCCGCCGTCGAACCTGCGAATCCCGCCAGGATCTTGTCCTGGAACAGGCGCCGGATCTTCTTCGCCGAGTGCTTCAACACGTGATCGCCGAAGGTCACCTGGCCGTCGGCGGCCATCACTACGTCGCCGTTGCGCCGCACGCAGATCACAGTCGTTGCGTGGAATGTAACTTGCTCTTTCACGGCAGTTTTCAACCCTCAAACCGGGCAAAACGAGCCCTCCGCAGAGAGGAATCCCGCGCCCGATGCAACCTAAAGTATAGGGCATGGAAGAGGTGCTGGAGCCGCGCGGGCGGTGAGCCAGCAGCGGAATCGTGGTTAGATTCAGAATCGCAAATTATCGCCGGAACAATGAACCGGGCATTCCGGCGAAATTGGCGCCTTTCAATAAAACGCCGAAAACCCGCAAGAACATTGGTTCGGGCACACTTCGCCCAGACTTTTGAAGCAAAAATGCACAGAATCTTATTGAAAGATCCTAAAGATTGCTTGCGGTTTGCCGATCAGAACGGTGGACCACAGGCAGTGAAGCGCGCAACACCAGCTTCAATTTCCCCTGACCGGGTCCCACGGAGGCTCATGCGATGGGGCGGATCAAGGGACTGTTGGCGTCTATCACTCTGGTCACTTTAAGCGCTTGCGGTAGCGGAGTTGGAGGCAATGCAGGTCTGACAGACCCCGGTCCGGGACCGCGTGTCGCCGGTATTTCCGGCACTGTCACCTTCGAAGGCAACGCGCTCTCCGGGGTCAAGATTTATGCCCTGGAAACCAATACGAATACGATCGTCCAGACAGCCACCACGGATGCGAATGGCAACTACACGTTTTCCAACTTGTCCGCCGGGGGAAACGTGGCCACCGAATACCAGTTTTGGGCCACGAAAGCGGGATACGGATTTTACCCATCTACCGTCAGCGGGGCCACTGTGATGCGCGCTGGAATGAACGGTCAGTTTGCGGGACTGAACACTCTCAATCCACCTATCGTTTTTACTGTGCTCGACTGGGTGCCTGCTCCTTACAGCTCCTTGAGCGGCGCCAATTTCACCGCGTATAACGGCAGCAACCCGCTGGTAAGCCTTGCCGCCACGGGCCAAACCACCTCATATGTTGCGGGCGATGACGGAGCGCTGCGCAAGGGGATAGCATGGCCGGAAGCGCGCTTCACCGCCAACGGAGACGGAACAGTTACAGATCACCTGACCGGTCTCATCTGGTTGCAAAATGCAGGATGTTTAAACCCCGCGAACTGGAGCAAAGCAGTGTCGGCGGCCAATCAGTTGGCCAGCGGCCAGTGCGGCTTGACGGATGGGTCGACCGCAGGCACCTGGCGCTTGCCAAACATGATCGAACTCGAGAGCCTGGTGGATGTCTCTACCAATAACCTGGCTCTTTCTTTAGAAACCTACTTTTCCAACGTATCGAGCGGAATCTACTGGACCTCAACTGCCTATTATGGAGGCGAAACTGGATCCACGTTCGCCTGGACCATCCGTTTCAGTGACGGAGAGTTCGTGAACGATAGCGTCTCAAACGTCATGGCTACGTCCACGAATTCGGTTTGGGCGGTGAAAGGCACGAGCAGCGGCGTCGCTAAGCTGCAAGCCACAGGTTTGAATGTGCCCTATGCAAGCGGCGACGACGGAACTCTGCAAAAGGGTGTGGGCCTTCCCTCTCCGCGATGGATCGACAACGGCAATGGAACCATCACCGACATCGTGACGGGGCTGGTGTGGCTCAAGCTGGCCAATTGCATCAATCTGCCCTGGGCTGCCGCTGTCGCTGCCGTAAACAATTTAGCCAGCGGCCAATGCGGCTTGTCGGACGGTTCTGCGGCGGGACAGTGGAGAATGCCGAACCGGAATGAAATGCAAAGCATGGCTGATCGCATCCAGGCCAACGAAAGCCAGTATTTCGATTACACCATTCTGAATCTTGACAACACGGTGTATCAGCCGCCGATCTTTGCCAATTACGCTGAAGGCGAATATTACTGGACGTCCACGACCAATGCGGCAAGCGGAGACGCGTGGGCCATCTATAGTTGCGATTTCGGAGTATATGACTGGCCCAAAGTCAATAGCGGATACACTCTTGCGGTGCGGTCATTGCCGTGATGCGTGGCCGCTGGAAGAGGAGACAGAGGCCCATCAGCAATTCGCGTGCGGTATTCTCAATCTGGGGCTGTTGGGGGCAATGTCCCATTCGTAAATGACCTTTCCAAACAACAACGACTGGCAGATTGTCGCCGGCGTAACCACCGTTGCCGCGGTCGCGGGCGTGGCCCTTTGGCTGGTGATGCGCCGGCGCCCCAGCGCCGAGGAGATCGAGCAGGCCCGCCGCCAGTTTCTGGTCCAGTCGGGGCGTCTCGTCGACGGCATGCTCCTCGATGTCTATGACGTGGAAGGTGCTGACGGCCGCGCGCAGACATTCCTCCTCTTCAGCTACCGCATTGGCGGCGTGGATTACGAGTGCTCGCAGGAGATTACCGCGATGCTTGGCGTGGTCGAGACAGGCAAAGTGCGTGCCGGATTCCCCTGCACCGTGCGCTACCAGCCCGGCAACCCGTACAACAGCATCGTCGTCGCCGAGGGCTGGAGCGGTCTGCGCGCAGGCCTTCCGCAATTCCCCTCCATCGACGACCCCAATCCCGTCGACCGCGGCCATCTCGAGCCCGGCGCCCACTAGTCGCGGGCCCACAAACCCTCTCAATTCACCCCTTTCAATTCTTTCACTCCATTCACCCTCTTCACTCGCGCCCGACGCCCCGTCTTCTTGTTCCCTCGTTCCCTTGGCCCCTCGTTCCCTGCTTTTCTCGCATACCCAACCCCGGTTACACTATTGCTATGCATTGGCACGCGGCCCAAGCTGACAAAAATGCGAAACGCACAGCCCTGGTCCTGCGCATCTCCCTGGCCGCTACGCTGGCCTATGTCGTAGTCACCTTCGTCGCCGGTTTGCGTGCTCATTCGCTGGCGCTGCTCTCGGAATCCGGCCATAACGCCTCCGATTTTCTAGCCCTCCTGCTCAGTTTTGCCGCGGTCTACTTTCAGTCCCGTCCCGCCGACCACGCTCGCACCTTCGGCTACCAGCGCGCCGGCGTCATCGCTGCCTTTATCAATGCCGCTACGCTCATCGCCATCTCGCTTTGGATCGCAGTTGAAGCCGTGCACCGCCTCAGCGCACCCGTCGCCGTCCAACCCCGCATCATGATGATTGTGGCCGCCGCTGGCGTGGTCATGAACGGTATCATCGCCGCGCTTTTGTGGGGCGTGGCCCGCGACGTCAACCTCCGCAGCTCCTTCCTGCACATGGCCGGGGACACGCTTTCCACGGCGGCCGTCATCGCTGGCGGCTTCGGCATTCTGCTCACCGGACAAAGCTGGATCGATCCCGCGCTCTCACTGCTTATCGCCGCGCTCATCTTCTGGTCCAGCATTGGCATCGTCCGCGAAACCCTGAACATTCTTCTTGAAGGCGCGCCGCGCGACTGCTCGCCGTCCGAGATCCGCTCCGGTATGGAAGCCATCGAGGGCGTCGTCAACGTGCACGATCTGCACGTCTGGAGCCTCGGCTCGCACTCCCGCGCCCTCGCTTGCCACGTGACCATCGCCGACATTCCGCCATCTGAAAGCGCGTGCATTCTCATCAAGCTCAACGGAATGCTCCGCGAGCAGTATCAGATCAGCCATACCACCATTCAGTTCGAGCACATTGGCTGCGAGCACCTCGAAGGCTGCGTTGCGCCTCCCGAAGTCATCTCCAGCGGCCACGCGCATCATCACCATCACGCGCATTAAGGCATTCCGGCGGCGGGTCGCTTACCGGGAATCACTGATACCCTGAATTGTCGGAATGAATCCTGGAGAAACGAACTTTGATTTCCCGCCGTGCCCTCAATTCCGCCTTGCTCCTCATCTTGCTTCTCTCGCCTTTCGAGCTCCCCGCGCAATCGTCGCCATCCACGCCCCTCAACGCCTTTGCCGGCGAATACGCTCTTACCGGCCAACCCGACAGAGCTTTCAGCTTGTACGTCCAAGACGGCAAGTTGACCCTCGAATCCGAGCGCTCCGTGCCCGAGCAACTCAAGCAAATCTCGGCAACGGTTTTCAGCTTCGCGCATGGCGATGACAAGATCACCTTTTCCCTCGGCACATCCGGCCGCGCCGCCTCCTTCTCGCTTTCTACTTTTCCCGATGCGATCTTCATGCGCGGCGGCCCACCGGTGCATCACGTCTTCCACGATTACGTGCGTACTGAGGCCATGATTCCCATGCGCGACGGCATCAAGCTTCACGTCGTGATTCTCAAACCCTCCGACATCGCCACGCCGCTGCCCATCCTTCTCGAGCGCACGCCCTACGGCGTCGAAGACGACAACCGCGCGTCCTTTTTTGCCCGGCGTCCCGAGCTCGCCCGCGACGGCTACATTTTCGTCGGCCAGGACATTCGCGGCCGTTCGAAGAGCCAGGGCAAATTCATCATGATGCGTCCGCTCGCAGATCACCACGATCGTTCGGCCATCGACGAAAGCACCGACACCTTCGACACCGTCGCATGGCTCCTCAAAAACGTGCCCGGCAACAATGGCCGCGTCGGAGTTGTCGGCACTAGTTACGATGGCTTCCTCGCCATGATGGCGGGCATCGATCCGCATCCCGCAGTGAAAGCCATCTCGCCGCAAGCGCCCATGATCGACGTCTGGATCGGCGACGATTTCTTTCACAACGGCGCATTCCGCCAGAGCTACGGCTACGATTACGTGCTGGACCTCGAATCCACGAAGAACTGGAAACCCGTCGATTACGGCCATGACAAGGACGGCCTTCCCGTCGACGGCTTTGACTATTTTCTCGAACGCGGCAACTTTGCCGGCGACGTCAAAGAATCTGGCGCCGATCTGCTGCCCACGTGGAAGCTCTTCCTCAATCATCCTGCGTACGATTCCACTTGGATCCCGCGCGCTGTGGAGAATGCACTCAACGCGGTCACCGTGCCCACGCTCACCGTCGGCGGTTACTACGACCAGGAAGATATGTTCGGACCGCAGGAAGAATACGCAAAGCTTGAGCCGCACGACACCAAACATGAGAACTTCCTCGTGCTCGGCCCCTGGCGTCACGGCTACTGGTCATCGCCCAACTCGAGCCTCGGCAATCTCGATTACGGCGAACCCATCGGCACCGAGTTCCGATCGCGCATCGAAGCCAAATTTTTTGCGCACTATCTCAAGGATGAGCCCGGTTTCACTCTCGAAGACACCGCCAGCTTTCAGACCGGATCAAACACCTGGCAGTATTACTCCCACTTCCCGCCCCAGCAATCGCGCGCCACAAACCTCTATCTCGCGGGTTCCGGTCTGCTCAGTTGGAATTCGTCAACAACAGCGGCAACCGCGTCGTACGTAAGCGATCCCGCAAACCCAATCCCCTATCGTCACCGTCCCATTCAACCTACTTACTCCGACGGCTCGCAGTGGTACAACTGGCTCACAGAAGACCAGCGCTTCGTCACCGGCCGCAGCGACGTCGCCGTCTTCAGGTTGCCCGTGCTCGCGCAGAACCTGACAGTCACCGGCGAGGTTGTCGCCGATATCTACGCTTCCACAACCGGCAGCGACAACGATCTCGTCGTCAAGCTCATCGATAAGTATCCGGATGGCGACCCCGATCCCAAGATGCGCGGCTACCAGCTCATCACCAACGCCGAAATCTTTCGCGGCCGCTATCTGTCAGGCTACGACCACCCCGCAGCGCTCGCGCCCGGCTCCATTCACGAGTACAAGTTCAGCCTTCACGATGTAGACCACGTCTTCAAGGCCGGCCACACCGTCATGGTCGAAATCCAAAGCACATGGTTTCCGCTCTACGATCGCAATCCGCAGACCTTCGTGTCCAACATCATGAAGGCCAAGCCCTCCGCCTACAAATCCGCGATCATTACCATCTACTCCGGCCCCGGTCATGATTCCGCACTCGAGCTGCCCGTCATGAATCCCTAGCCGATAATCGTGGCCGCAGCCGACCCCTGCGACCTATAATCCCCATAGGATCAGCAGCGTTCCCCACATCCCGGCAAAGCGAGAAAAACTTTGGCACGTGAGCTTTATACGGCGCGTCTTCTGCGCAAAGAGTGCATCTCAGAAGTTGCGCAGTGCTATCACTTCGTCTTCTCTGTTGAGTCACTTGAGTCCTTCCCATACCTGCCCGGCCAGTTCGTCTCCGCGGTCGCCCCGGACGCGAACGGCAAGCAGCAGACCCGCGCTTATTCCATCGCTTCGGCGCCCAGCGGCAACCAGTTCGAGTTGTGCGTCAACCGCGTGGAGAATGGCTTCTTTTCGAATCACCTCGCTGACCTGCCCGACTTGCCCGTAGGCGCTGCCATCCAGATCCACGGCCCGCACGGCCACTTCGTGCTGCAGGAGCCCGTCACCGATTCCATCTTCGTCTCGACCGGTACCGGCGTCGCGCCCATGCGCGCATTCGCAGAGTGGCTCTTCCCGGCAAACGGCCCCGACCGCAGCAACGGCAAGCAGATCTGGCTCGTTTACGGCACGCGCCACGAAACTGACATGTACTATCACGACGAATTCGTTGCGCTCGCCCAGCGCGTGCCCAACTTTCATTACCTGCCCACGCTCAGCCGCGCGCTGCCCGGTTGGACCGGCCTCCGCGGTTACGTGCAGGACCATGTCGCGAAAATCGTCGAAGACCGCGCCGCGAGCCTCGGCCTGCCGCTGCCCAGTCCTCCGGTCGACCCCGCAATTGCGCTCGCGGAGCTCGGCTTCGACATCTACACCTACATCTGCGGTCTCAATTTCATGGTGTCGAGTGTGCGCGATCGGCTGGCCGCCTTTGGCTGGCACAAGAAGCAAATCGTCTTCGAGCGCTACGACTAATAATCCGCTACAGATTGAACAGCTCGCGCAACCGCTTGGTCTGCGCCCGGCTCACGGGGATCTCGGTCTGCTGCCGGTCGTTCATGCGCAGTTGGTAGCTCGATTTGAACCACGGCATCACTTCGCGAATCTGGTCGATGTTCACCACAAATCCGCGATGCGCACGCCAGAACCGAGCCGGGTCGAGCAGTTCCATTAATTCTTCCAGCGTCCGGCACTTCGACTGTCCCTCGAACGCGCGCGTCACCACGCGAATCACGCCCTCGTCGATCGCCGCGTAACAAATCTCCGCCTGATCCACGAGCAGCAAGCGGCTCTGCGCCTGCACAATCAGCTTGGCCGGTGGCCTTCCCTGCTCGCCGACCTGCGGGCGCCCCCCCTGACGATCAAGCAAGCGCAGCAGCCTATCAAGTTGTGATTCCGCGTCTGGCGCACTCGGGCCAGGAGACCCGCCCGTGGCCAGCCGCGCCCTCACCCGCTCCACCGCCTCAAGAACGCGCGCGCGATCGAACGGCTTCAGCAGGTAATCCACGGCATTCACGTCGAACGCGCGCACCGCGTATTGGTCGTACGCTGTTGCAAACACAAACTGCGGCAGCGCCGCTGTGGGCTTTCCCACGCGACTCTGCTCCATCACGCGCTGGATCACCGCGAATCCATCTTGCCCCGGCATCTGCACATCCAGGAACACCAGGTCCGGATGGTGCTCCTCAATCAGGTCCACGGCCTCAATGCCGTTCGCGCCCTGCGCCACCACGTCCACCCCGCCCACCGAGTCGAGCAGATACTTCAACTCCTCGCGGGCCAGTTGTTCGTCGTCGATAATCAGTGCGGAAATGGACATGGCGATCGAAGACTCGATTGTAGGTAGCCAAACCGGCGGGGTCAATGCGCCGCACAAGCCCCTCACCGGCATGAAAAATCTGAGAGCTGAAAGCTGTCTTCTACTCGCTCATCACGTGCAGCCGCGCCGGCGTCTGGTCCTGCGCCAGCTCGTGGCCGCAGCACGTGCAGAACTGATCGGTAGCGCGCACCGTGCGGAAGCAATTGCCGCAACTGGCCGCAAGCTGGTAGTTGCACTGCGGGCAGAAGTGAAAATCGCCCTGCACATGCGTGCCGCACGCGGGGCAGCGGAACACCTGCGGCGGCCGCAGCAGGAAGTAGAGCACGGCGCCTATGCCCGCCGGCATCACGAAGCAGATGAACATCCAGAACCGCGTGCTCATCGCGCGCCGCGGCGCATCCTTGCTGATGTAGCCCACCATCAGGAAGTAGAGCGAAGCCACCACGCCCCAGGAAATGTTGAAGTAGATGCGCAGTCCCAGCGGCGCCGGAGTATGGTGGTGTTGGCTGGGAGCAATGTCCCAGAAATAATACTCAACCAGAACAAACGCCAGGCTGGCCGCGATAATCGACCACACCGGAATCATCCGTTCTTCTTCGTTCACGCTGATGGCTTGCGGATCGGGCATGGACCTTCCCTCTCCACGGAGGGGCCTTTCCTCAAATCTTTTGAGACAGATTACCTCTTTTTCAATGGACGGAAAAGGCGAGACAGAAGTTGCCAATTTTAGGGTTTTTGCCTGTTTTTCGGAAACTCCGTACTCCCTTGCGGGCCGTTTGGACAAGACTCCCACCCCACGCGGGCTGACACCAGAAACCTGACACCCTTAATTTATTGCTTGACGCGCGCCCATCCGGCCACAACCACCGCCGCCAGAATCACGGGACACAGGATACAGATCCAAAGGCTGGTTTGCGTGAAGATATCGGCCATGTGCTCGCCATCAAGCAGGCCTTCCGTCACGTGCCACACAAACGGTCCCAGTGCCAGCAGAATCAGCAGCAGAGCCGCCAGGGCCAAAGCACGGCTGCGCTTGCGGCTGGCCTGCTGATCCCGCATGACTCCCATCGAAGTCGACACCACGCGGCGGGTGGTCTGGGCCACGGCGCGGTCCCGGGCCGCCTGTTTTCCGGCCAGCGCCGCGAGCAGGCCGCGATGGGCGTCTTCGGCACCGGGCGCCAGGTTCGCTGCCGCCCCAGCCGCAGGATTCGCTGCCCCGTCGTCGGCCCATTCCGCCGTTTTCAAATCGCCTCCCCTAAGCGTGCCCCTAAACGTGCATTGCAGCGTGCTTCGAAGCGCTCCGCAGCGTAGCCAAGCCGCGGCTTGATCATCGTCAAACCACGGTAAAGCCTTGATTTCACGGTAGAAAGCGGCGCTTTTGTCACCTTGGCAATCTCTTCCAGCGACAGCTCCTCGTGGAAACGCAGAACCAGGACTTCGCGGTGCAGCGTATCCAGCTCCAACAGCGCGGAAGCAATCTTTTCACGGTCTTCGAGGTTCGAAACGTGTTCGAAAGGCGTGGGGTCGTCGGCGGCTACTTCAAAAGTCATCGCCCGGTCGTCGTCACCGACGCCGTCGATCAGCTCATCCAGGCTGTTCATAGTGCGCTTGCGCCGCTGGTCGATCACCAGGTTGCGCGCAATGGTAAACAGCCAGGTCTCAAATCGCGCCTTGCCGTTGAACTGGGCGCCCCGCACCAGCACCCGCATCCAGACCTCCTGGAACAGGTCTTCGGCGGTCTCCCGGTTCCCGGTGAGGAAGAGCAGGTAGCGCAGCAGCCGGTGCTGGTACTTGACGATGAGTTCGTCCAGCAACCCAGCCTTTTGGCGTTTCAGCCCTTCGGCGACGGCAAGACTTTCCCGCCGAGCCTGCTCGTCGGCAGCTATCGGCGCTTTGGCAAAGAACGGCCGTACCGAAATGATCGTCATCTCTCTCTATTAGACGACATGAACGGCTTCCAGGACGAGAAATCCTCGGTCGCAATCCTCGAAATCCTCGTTCGCAGCAGCCTGTCCATCGTCGCCCCCCCTCTCTATTCCAACCCCTGCCCCGCTCCAAAAGTTGCCCACAGGATCGAAAACAGCCCTCAGTCTTTAGCCTTTAGCTACTTCCTCCCCGTTGGCTAATTCCCATCCCCTGCCTTTTTCATGGCCTCCTCGACCGCCTTGCCCGCCCGCCGCTCCCGTCCTTCGGCCGTCTCATAATAAAAGATGCCCAGCAGGTGGTTCCGCCGTTGCGTCGGCGTCAGCGCAAACCAGGCCTCCCGCGCCCGCGGCTGCCGCTGAAAAATCGCCTTCAGTATCGGAGGTGGCTCCTGTTCTCCCTCCATCGCCTGCATCAACCGCTCCGCCATCTTTTCTGCGCGCTTCTGCCGGCTCGCGGCACTCTTCGGCTCATCGGCCCACTTCCCAATCTCGCGTCGCATCGAGTCGCTCAAGCCATCGAACCACTTCCGCAACCCGCGATCGCTATTCAGTTCCCTTTGCAGCTCCTTCGGTAGCGGAATCTCGCGCTCCTCCAGATCCGGCTCGAGCCAGATCCGCGCCTTCTCGCCGGCACGCACCCCAGCGCCCGCCAGCATTTTCTTGTTCACCAGCAGGAAATCCCCGCCGCCTACGGGACGCGGAAACAACGTCGTCCGGAACGCGAATCCCTCGATTTCGCCGCGCACCCGTCTCCCTTTGCGCACCGGCCACGCCTTCGCCACGTCGAAAGGCACCCGTGCAATCGTCCACTTCAGCGCTGTGCCGTCCGGCTCCAGCAAACCCGTGAACGATTTCCGCACCGCGGGCGCTTTCTGGTTCGCCATCACTCGCTGCTTCACTCCTCCACTCATTTCACTTCTTTCACTTCTTTCGCTCTTTCACTTCCTTCACTCGCTTCACTCTCTCATTGATCCCCATACGGCACATCCTTAGGGTCCGTCACGAAGGAGTCCGTAAACTTCACGACGCTCCCGTCCGCAGTCACGATCTTGTTGTCCTCCATCCGCCAATTCTTCGCATTCGCAATCGTTCCCGCCGTCGCCGCTTCAATGTCCAGATGGTCGATGCGGAAATCCTCGAGCGGCGCCTGTGCATACGCGCTCACGTCGAACGCCTGCCGCGCGCCCGTCGCCCTTCGCACCGTAATCGTTGGCCACAAAAATCCTGGGCGCAGCGCACGAACCTCAACCCACCTCTTTCAACTCAGTACGAAATGGGGTGCCCCACATCTCGATTTTGAGATGTGGGATTGCACGAACCTCGGCTCTGAAATAGCTGTGACTCACACGCGCCGAAAGTGCAACCGAATCCGAAACTTCCGTTCACATTTCGACCTCATCAAAAGCCATCATACCCGCGCAGACCTCGCGAAACAGACCTCGGCATCTAAGTTTGAAGAGGTGACTTATGGATCATGCAATGCATCATTTCGACGAGATGACAAGAGCGGAGAAAGTTGCCGGGATCCTGGTCGGCGCGATTCTCCTGGCAGTTGTCGCGGCTCATTTTCTTCATTAACGCGCAGGTTGACGCAACGCGTGAAAGCATGCGCGTCAGGGGCTTCTAAATCGAGCCATGAGGAGGTAGTCATGGACCATGCGATGCACCAATCGACGACTAGAGCGGAGAAAGCTGCAGGCATCATGATCGCCGCGATTCTCCTGGCGATGGCTGCGTTTGCTACTCTCCGTTAACGCACGAAGACAAAGTCTGACCGAGGCCCCCGGGCGAGCCCGCTTCTGGCTCGTTGGGGGTTCTCGTGCAGACTGTCATAGAAGCCGGCCCCGAGCGACGGCGAGGACCCGCGCTTGCACGTCACGTGTAGTTCCCTACAGGCGAGCGGATCCTCTACAGACGATTCGTGGTAAGGCGCTTCACCGTCTCGCTGCCTCCGCGCGTCTCCTGAACGGCGACCGCATTACGCGCCACATCCAGCGCACCAGCACCAGCGCGACAACCACCAGCACCACGGCAAACCCTGCGGCTACGTATGGCTTCCACGTTGAAAGCCAGGTCAGGAACACCGCCAGCGCATCCCCACTCAGGCTCAGCGCAATATTCGAGAATGGCTCGGGCGATGGCGTCACCGCGACGCGCGCCGCTGTCTTGCCGCCATGCGCAATAAACGCGATCATCCCTCCGGCGAGCGTCGCCGCCAGTTGCTGGCCCGGCGAGAGATTCGCCGCCGCCTGGAATGCCATCAGCGCCGCCACCGGCACGCGGATAAACGTGTGCATCGCATTCCAGATCACGTCGAACCCAGGAATCTTGTCGGCAATAAAATCCACCGCGAACAGCACGAGCGCCGCCGCAATCACTCGCCAGTCCGTGAGCAAGTGCAGAGACGCCGGCAGCACCAGCCATCGCGTATGCCCCATCAGTCCCAGCGTCGCCACCGTGGCATACACGTTCAACCCCGCGGCAAAGCTGACCGCAATCATCAGGGCGACGAGTTGATCCGGTGGCAAAGGCATAGCGCCCAGTATAGAGCTAACCGCCCGCTTCAATAGACTGGAAGCCAGAAGCTAGGAAGCGCCTCATCGCTCCCTCGTTCCCTCGCTCCCTTTTTCACAAGACTCCAGCAACGTTCGCCTCCGCAGAGCATCGAATCGCACAGGAGGCAAGTTCATGACGAATCCCAGGCAAAAAATGCGCGACGAGACCGGCCCCGACTCCGCCGGGCAGTCCGGCGACTCGCAGCAACTCCGCGACTCTGCCCTCGCGGACTCTGAAAGCGTGGAGGAACTGCTCGAAGAGGGCAACGCCTATGAGGCCGGAATCCTTTCGGGCGTAGAGAACGCCCCCGACGCCGATGTCGCCGAGGTCCGCACCCGCGAAGTGCCCGAGGACGACGTCCCCGAGGAATACCTCGACAACGAACCCTGACCCCAACCCTCCCCGCGCGCTTTCTTCCACACTCGCTGTCCCACCCGCCCCGATGCGCCGATAGAAGCCGCTTTCCGTCTTGGCCCCTCGGTCGCTTAGTCCCTGTCTTTTCAGCTCCTTGGCCCTTGCTTTCTTGGTCCCATGTTCCCTTGGGTCCCTCGCTCCCTGTCCTCTCGTGTTTCAATAGAAAGAATGGGCATTTCTCGGAGATCGACGTTCAAAGGCCGCTGGGTCGCCGCCAGGCGCAAGCTGCGCGAGTACTGGATGGTGGTGTGGGCGCTGGCCCACAAATCGCATCCCGTGCTGGTGCAGATCATTCCCACGCGCTTTTGCAACTTGAGCTGCGCTTATTGCAACGAGTACGACAAGGTGAGCGAGCCGGTTCCGCTCGAAGAGATGTACCGTCGCATCGACGCGCTGGGCCGCCTGGGCACGGCCATGATCGGCATCAGTGGTGGCGAGCCGCTGACGCATCCCGATCTCGACGACATCATCCGGCGGATGAGGAAGACCGGCGCCATCGCCGGCATGATCACCAACGGCTTTCTGCTCAATCCCGAGCGCATTCAGCGTTTGAATGAAGCCGGGCTGGACCACATGCAGATTTCGATTGATAACCTGGAGCCCGACGACGTTTCGATGAAGTCCCTCAAGACGCTCGACAAGCGCCTGGAGATGTTGGCCCAGTACGCCGAGTTCCACGTCAACATCAACTCCGTGGTGGGCGGCGGCATCCGCAATCCCAACGACGCGCTGGTCATCAGCAAGCGCGCTCTCGAGCTCGGCTTTGAGTCCACCATCGGCATCATCCACGACGGCGACGGGCAACTCAAACCCCTCAAGGAAGACGAAGCGCGCGTTTACCACGCCATGACCGACCGCAAGAAGACCAACTACGCGCAGTTCGACAAGTTCCAGGAAGCCATTGTGCAGGGCCGGGCGAACAACTGGCGCTGCCGCGCCGGCTCGCGCTACTTATATGTATGCGAAGACGGGCTGGTGCACTATTGCTCGCAGCAGCGTGGCTATCCCGGAGTGCCAATCGCGGGATACTCGCGCGACGATGTGAAGCGCGAGTTTCTAACCGCCAAAAGCTGCGCCCCGCATTGCACCATCGGCTGCGTACACCGCATCAGCTACATCGACCACTGGCGCGCCCCGCAAACGCGCATGGTCGCCCCCGGCGGCCAGGAGTTGGTGAAGATTGAGATGCAGGGAGCCGGGAGCAGCAAGTAGGGACTACGGTCCTGCGGTTCCGTGCCACTTCTAGCTGACCACCACTTGCTACAGGCTAGTCGCAATCCTGGCAAACCGCCGCGCGGCCAGCGCGATGGGCAAGCCCACACACACCATGTGGATGGCGATACCGATGAGAGTAATCTCGAGCGAAAACCGTCGGTGCGCGTACTGCGAGAGCGGCAACACCACAATCTGCATGAACCAGTAAACGGCGATGCCGTAAAGCGGCCCGGCGATCCAGGGATGGCGCGTGAGGAAGCCGAGGTAGCGGCTGGCGAGCACGTAAACGGTTGCAGCGCCTGTGGAGATCACGAACTCAAGAAATAAGCCAAGCAGCGCTGTCGCCATTCCACCAGAAAAGGCGCTCGGGCCAAGCAAGCCGGAAGCGATTCCCTGAAGCAGCCGCACAGGGCGCAAACCCATAGCGCCATAGACGACGAATGCCGCGGTAATGTCGATCGCGCCGCACAGCAGACCGCCCCACAAGATGGCGCGAAGAGGGCTGGCAACCGCGATAGCGAACTGCTTTGCGGCGCTCACGCTACCTTTTCGATGCCGCCAGCACTTCGTCAATGGTCTGGAACAGCCGGCTCCGATCGACCACCTCGGTGTAAGGCGGAGCGTGGCCGCCCCTCGCAACAATAAAGATCGTTGGCGTATGTTCCACGCCAATGTGGAGGCCAAAATTGACGTCTGCCTGGACCTCGTCAGCGAACTTCCCCGAGGGATCGATCGCGAAGGGTAGCGCTACGCCGTGCGCCTGCGCAAACTTCTGCGTCCAGGTGCGCAACGCGTAGGGTGTCTCGATCGAAGTCTGGTTGGCATAGATGTAGTCGCGATAGTCGTTGCCCAGCTTCTCGCTCCTGGTGTCGAAGTAGCGCGCGTTGATGGCGGCCTCACGGCTCCAGTTGTGGCCGGGAATAAGAAAGTCGTGGCGGACCCAGGGAATCTTGTACTGATTGGCCGCGGCGATAAGCTGTGGGTTGGTCTGCGCGCACAGCGGGCACTGGAGATCGTAAAACTCGATAATGGCCACACTGTGACCGGTCGGCGGCTTGAGGGCCGAGGCGTCGTGTACTTGCGTGGTTTTGGGTGCGCCGAACTGCGCGCGTGCGGCCGGCACAGCCAGGAGCAGAAGCCACGGCAACTGGGCCAGCGCGAGGCGTGTACGGCTCAGTCGCTTGGGGAATAGAACGGCAAAGCTCAGTTGCATATGAGTGTGATAACTCCTGGCTGTTAGATGCCGGTAACCGGCTGATCTCGCAGTCCCGCAATTTCTACTTTCTCGCTGCGGCCTCCGCCGTGTCGATAAGCTGAAAGAGCTTGTCGCGGTCCACCACCTCGACGAAGGGCGCGGCATGCGCAGCATTGGTCACAATCCAGATCGTTGGCGTGTGCTCAATGCCGATTTTCTGTCCCAGTGCGTAGTCCGCCTTTACCGCTTGCGCCAGCTTGCCCATGGGATCGATAGCGAAGGGCAGTGCGATCTTGTGCGCGTCAGCAAAGTGCTGCGTGAATTGCTGCAGTTCGCCAGGCGTCTCGATCGAAATCTGGTTGGCGAAAACTGAGTCGCGGTACTCGTTGCCGAGGGCCTGGCTCTTGGTGTCGAAGAAGCGCGCATTCACGGCCGCCTGAAAGCTCCAGTTGTGCATCGGCAGTGGGAAGTCGTGGCGGATCCAGGGGATGTGGTATTGGTCGGCCGCCTCTTTCAGCAACGGGTTGGCGCGTGCGCAGTCGGGACACTCCAGGTCCTCGAACTCGACGATGGCCACCCGGGCGCCGGCCGGGGGCTTGAGCGCCGAGGCGTCGTGCACCGAGGTGGTAGGCGGCTCGCCAAACTGGGCGTGCGCGGTGGCCGTAACCCATAGCAGCACCACGGGCAACAGGGCCAGCACAAGGCGAGCGCGGTTCAGTCGAACGGAGAACGGAACGGCAAACATGAGTCGCATAGGTGTTTTGACGGCTCCCTGAAATCATTGTAATGGGGAAAAACCGGGTGCCGGGGCCGGCGATCACAGTCGGGAGCAACGGCGCTCTATCGGCCCGCCCGTTGGTCCGGCTCGTTGCGTTCACGCCGTCGCGCAGCCATCCATTGCCGCCATTTGTAGTCGGCAACCAGCGAGCCGGCGAGAACCAGAACCGCAACGGCAATGAGGATGAGTTTCATCGCATCAGCGAACAACCGCTACAGAAACTATACGGGACTACTGGCCGCCGGGGGACCGCGCGGACTATAGTGGTTCTCCATTGGGGAGGGTGGGGAAGAAAGACGATCCTGGAAGGCGGCGCGCAGACCGGCGAATTGCCGGGGGGAGGGTGCTATCTTGATCGCACACGCGGGTGCATCGATAATGGGCTGGCAAATTCAAGCAGGCACACGTCGCAGGTGGGCGAGTGCGTTCGCAGTGGCGTTGATTGTGGCGTCCGGCGAGCTGTTTGCGCAGCAGCAGTCGAGCGACGGCGCGGCGCCTGCGTGCACCGCGAAAAACCTCGACAGCACAGCCAAGGTAGGTCAGTTGAAGATTTCGGCATTTTCCGCCGAATCCGTTCACTGCCTGCAGGTGACCAGCGGAACCAAAGTACTCTATCGCGGCACAATAGAAGGCGGGGGAACGCTGACCCTCGGGCAGACCGGCTCGGACGATGTTCCTGAGATCGCCAACGGCGCCGATGTGACGGGGCGTGGGCATCCGGATTTGATCGTTTCAGTGTTTACAGGCGGAGCGCACTGCTGTATGTCGCATTACCTCTACGAGCTGGCGCCGCAGGTGCGACTCCTGGCCAGGTTGAACGATGCCGATGACGACATGGCGCACTTTGGGCGCGATCCAAAGGACTCGAATTACTATTACTACACCGCAGATTGGACGTTTGCGTACTGGCCCACGTGTTTTGCGTGCTCGCCTTCAGAAGCCGTGACCTTGCGCTTTGTGGACGATGCCAATGGCGGCGCATATCACGTTGCGTTCGACAAGATGCAGAAGCCCGCACCGACGCAAGCGGCGTGGAAAAAGGAGTTGAGCACGGCAGATAAGGCAGTGAATGATGGCGCCATCAACGATATGGGCCAGGCGATGTGGGGCCCGGTACTCGACCTGATTTACACAGGCCACTCGGATCTGGCATGGAAGTTTGTGGACGCGTTGGGACCCAGCGCGCAGCAGAAGCCATTTGCTTCGCTGGCAGATTTCTGCTCGCTGCTGAAGAAGAGCCCGTACTGGGCGGATCTGGGGCCAACTTTGCAGGACCCGCCAGCGCCATGCGCGTACACTCCGCCCTCCAGTACTAAGTAGCGCGCGCCGGTTCCGCGGTTCTTGGCCCCCCATGGATTACTCTCAAAGCTGCAGTTCATTCAAGCGTCGGGGGAGCCGGAATTGCGCATTGTTCTGTCGAACATTGGAACTCTGGGGGACATCAATCCGCTCATTTCCATTGCGCTCGAGCTCAAGCGGCGCGGCCACGTGCCGGTGATGGCGCTGCCGGAAGTGTTCCGGGAAAAAATCGCACCGCTCGGTTTCGAGTTCCATACTGTACGGCCCGACATCGACCCCAAGAACACCAAACTCGTGGAGATGATATACGACGTGAAGAAGGGCACGGAGACTGGGCTGCGTGAATTTCTTTTTCCCGTCCTCCGCCAGACTTACTCGGACTTGCTGGATGCAGCCACCCAACCCGCGCGCGCGGATCTGCTGGTGCTCGGCGAACTCAACTACGCGGGACCGATTGTCGCTGAAGTCACGGGCATTCCCTGGGCGAGTTATGTGCTGGCGCCGTTTTCCTTTTTCTCTGCATTCGATCCTCCGGTGCTGCCTCCCTATCCCAAATTAGCTAGCGCCGACAAAGCCCCGGGCATGGGACGCGCCATGCGCCGCCTGGCACGCTTTGTCACACGCAAATGGCCGGAGCCTATCTATGCGCTGCGCCGCGAGCTGGGATTACCGCCGGGCCGCAATCCCCTCTTTGATGCCAAGCACTCGCCAAACCTCGTGCTCGCGCTCTTTTCGCACGTGCTGGGAACAGAGCAAAAGGATTGGCCGGCAAATACGCTCATCACAGGATTTTGTTTTTACGATGCCGACGCAGGCAACGCGGCGCTGCCCGCGCAGCTTGATAAATTTCTCGCCGCGGGCGAGCCTCCGGTCGTGTTCACGCTGGGATCGGCCGCGGTGCTGGCCGCGGGAGATTTTTACGAGCAGTCCGCGCTTGCAGCAGAGAAGCTGGGCGTGCGCGCTGTGCTCCTCATCGGCTCGGATCCGCGAAATGACCCGCGCAACGGATCGCAGCAGTTGCTGCCCGACTCGATTTGTCTGGCGGAGTACGCGCCCTATTCGGGGTTGTTTCCGCGCGCCTCGCTGGTGGTGCATCAGGGCGGCGTCGGGACGACGGCTCAGTGTTTGCGCGCCGGCCGGCCCATGCTCATCATGCCCTATTCGCACGACCAGCCCGACAACGCACGGCGCATGAAGCGCATCGACGTGGCGCGCGTCATCCAGCGCTCGCAATACAAGGCGTGGCGCGTGGCGCGCCAGGTGCGCGCCATGCTCGCCGATCCTGAGTATGCGAAACAAGCGCAAAAAGCCGCCGAAGAAGTCGCCCGCGAGAACGGCGTAAAAACCGCGTGCGACGCACTCGAAGCATTGCACGCGCGTCAGGCCACAGTCACTGCCGCAACCTCGTAATCGCCGACCGACGGCACGGTGAACTGCAACACGCCGTCCTCAAGATGGAACGGCACATCGCGTTCGCTCTTGAGTAACACGACGGACTCCACGCGCACTCCATGCGGTAACTTCATGCTCACCTGCTGCGGCCCCAGCGGCTCCGTATTCTGCATCCAGCCGTGAAACGCGTTCGCGTTCGAGTAGTTGAGCAGGTGCACTGCGTAGCCCGGCTCGGTCTCCCAGCAGAACAGCTCAACAAAGCCCGGCCCCGACACGCTCACCATGCGCTCGTCGCGCGTCACCCAGCGAATCGTATTGTCGATCAGGCGCAGAAGGTCCGTATGGCCAGTGAGCCAATACGTGCGCTCCACGTCGCCAGCGAACCACGCCAGCCGGCTCGTACCTTGTTCGCGCAACACCACGGCCGGCTCATCGGTCTCTGAAACCGGCGGGTAGGCAAGCTCTGGTGGATAGCGCACAAAGCCCGGCACGACAGTCAGCACCGGATTCGCAATCGCTTTGAGCGGCGCACGATTTTGTGCCCCCGCCAGCCAATTGGTATCGGAGAATCCTTCCAAAACCGGATGTCCCGATTGTGGACCCGCAATGCGCGCGTAGTAAGGATTTCCATTGGTCCCCACGACGTCGCCAGCTTTCGATACGCCGAACAAGTCGCCGAGTCCAAAATCGGGGCGTTGTTTAAGGTCTTCGTCATACAGGCTGGTCTCAAAGCTCGCCATTAGCGAGCCGCCGCCACGCACATACGCGCGCAACTGCTCGCACTGCTGGTCGCTGAGCATCGCAATATTCGGCAGCAGCAGGGCTCGATACTTCTTCAGGCGCTCCGGCTCCAGACGGTCCTCATGCACGTAGTCGAAAGCATACCGGCCGCGCAGCAGCGCCTCGTACATGCCTTGTGTCGTCTCATGCATATAGCTGCGCACCCGCGCCGTGGACGGGCCAGGATAAAGTAGCTGCGTGCTCTGACCCATCAACACGCCGATACTGGCAACCGAGCGCCGCACGGCCAGGTGCGCGTCATGCCGCGCCGTCCACGCAAAGTACTCCTCGCCCACTTTCTGCCAGCGGCGATCTTCGCAGAATCCCTTTTCCGCGCCGACAAAATGGTTGTAAGGCGCCATGCCGCTGGCCAGCGTTTCACTGAACCACATCCGCGTTTCTTCGGGAGACTTGGACAAATTGCGCCATCCGGGATTGCCCGTGGAGTAGGCCGCCGTCACGTTCGCGGCAAATTTTCCATCCATCACCGCGTTGCACACACGGCCCTGCAAGCTGCATCCCCACACTGCGGGATCCTCATAGGTGCGTCCCTGGTTGTCGGCCTGGAACCAGGCGATGGTTTTGCCCAACTGATCGAGGTTGACGCTCGCGTGCACATTGCCGCCCGAGTTGGCAAAGAAGAAACTGTCGGCCTTCTTCTCTTTCGCGATCGTGTCGTAGCGTTTCCACAGAGCCAGCACACGATCGTTGAAGGCGCCCCAGTAGGCAGGTGTGCCGCTCGCCGGCAGCTTGCTGCAAACCGCGCAGGAACACTCGGGCAGCATGCCAATCGGAGGCCATCCGTTGGTGTAGAAGCAATCCACATCGTAAAGCGAGTTGATCTCGCGCATTACGGCCGGGACATAATCGTCCATGTAGCTTGAGAACATGCACGTCTTGAAGAGGCGCGGCTCCTCCGCGCTGAACTGCGCGGAGCCGTCCTTGTGGCGCATCGCCCACTCAGGGTGCGCATCGAGCGCATCGCCCCAGTTCAGGTCGGGACTCATGCGCGCCACCACGCGCATGCCGCGTTTCTTTGCGGCGGCCGCGCACTCGCCGAAAAAATCCCGGCCGTTGAGGAACTTCCCCTGCCGGTGAAACGGCACCTTGGAAGGATAAAAAGCCAGGATGCCCGTCACGCTGACAAACACCACGTCGACCTTGCACGAGTGCCAGTAGTCAGCCCACTCTTCCACACTCATCACCGCGGGGTCGTGTTCGGTCATGTTGGTCTGGCCCACGCGGCGAACCTTCTTTTGCCACGGCTCAGTGGCCGCGTCCGATTTCGCCAGGCGCGCCGGAAGCGCAATCAGTTGGTAGGCCGGGATCGAGGTCGTAGAGATCGAGGCATCATGCTCCGGCTGTTGCGCGGCATCGAGAACCGAGACCAGTGGAATCGCTGCGGCCCCGGTGGTAAGGCCCGTTTTCAGAAATTTGCGTCGGCTGAGCATATACACCTCGGCTGAATCGTCGGGACAAGTGTACATGCCGTCGCGGAGTTTGTCTCAGGATCTGAGGAGCCAGCCCTAGAACAGGAGGCTGCGCTTCGACTCGAGGATAGTGCCGTTGTCACCGGCGACCCAGAGTCGCTTGCCATCACTGGTGCCATAGATGGCGTAGAGATTGACATTGACGCCGCTTGGCCGCTGCTTCCATGTAGCGCCGCTGTCGTTCGACTCGAGAATCATGCCGCTGGTTCCCACGGCCCACAGGTGCTTGCCATTGGCAGTGCCGAAGACGCCGAAAAGATTGCTTCTCACTCCCGCGTAGCGGATCGTCCAGTGGGCGCCCTCGTCGGAGGAGGTGAAGACCGTGCCGTAGTTGCCGACGGCGCAAATCTGTTGCCCATCCGCGGTCATGAAGACGGCGTTTAGATCGGGGGTGGCGAAGCCGGCTGGGCTGCGCCAAGAAGTGTCGCTGCGCCAGGTGATGCCCCAGTCTGCCGTCTCGATATACGAACCTTGGTAGCCGACGGCGATGAGGAATTTACCGTCCGGCGTGCCGGTAACGGCATTCAGCGGAGTTTGTACTCCGCTGTCCTGGGCGCCGATGTCCGTGCTTTGATACTTGGTGCCAAAAATCTCGCCCTTGTCGCCAACGGCCATGATGCGCGTGCCATCGCTGAAGATTCCTCTCATCTCAATTCGCAGCGAATAGTTTGCCAGGCCGGAGTAGATAGTTCCTTGCTTTTGCAGATTAGTAAACGAGTAGATGCCTGATGAATTGCTATCGGGGACGATCCCCATGTCGACGTTGTTCGGCTTGCGCGGCACTACTGGCGGCAGCGAAGGATCCACCAGGTAGATGGTTTGCCAATCCACTCCGCCATTGATCGACGAGAGAATCGCAGAGGTGTAGCCTGCCGTCTGCATCCGGGTACCAATGAGGCCGTTTACAGGTATCAGAATCTTCTTGCCATCGGGGGTGACGGAAATCGACTGGCAATTGGAGTGTTCGTTGATGGTATGACTCATCCATGTGCCGCCGCCGTCGGTGGAAGTGAGGAAAGACCTGTCCGCGCCGCAGGCATAAAGCGTCTTGCCGTCAGGTGAGCCCGTGATCGCATGCACGGGGTCAGTAATTCCGCTGTTGAGAGATTTCCATTGAGCGCCAGCGTGCCCCAGCCAAAGGTGGAAGACGAGATCGGCCAGAAGGACGAGACAAGCCAACGGGATCAAAGCGAGAATGCGCTTCAGAACCGTGAACAGTAGTGCATAAATATCTACGGAGTTCTTTTTTTCTTCGTGTCCTTTGCGTTGCTGTTGCTCTCGCTTCTTTCGCTCGGCCTCTTCGCGGGCCTTCTGCTCCGCAAGCTCGCGGGCCTTACGTTCGGCCTCCTCGCACGCCTTTTGTTCCTCCAATTGTTTTTGCCGCCGCTCCCGCTCGACGGGTTCCAGCTTTCTGGCTTCCTCTGCAGCCAAACGCGCCGCTTCCTCGGCACGAGCTTTCTCTTCGGTTTTCTCGCGCTCTTGCTGCTCCGCGAGCTCACGAGCCCTTCGTTCGGCCTCACGCTTCCTCTCTTCCGCAAGTTCCCTCTCACGTTTCAGCCGCTCCTCGGTCTCTTTGCGCAGCGCTTCGGCCTGCATCTCCTGACGGGTTCGCTTCACCTGCCGCCGCAGGCCATCCAATATTTCGAAGCGAACGTCAGCCCATTTCGGCTCGCTTTCTGTGAAATGGATCAGTGGGCTGGAGCTTGGGACCATCTGCCGGTCGGCGAGGAAGGGATAGTCGTGCCAGGCGCACGGCTCCACAAGCACGGGAATCACGACCAATTCCTTGCGCTCTGCGCGGGCGGCGATGCGCGGCAATTCGAAAGTTTCAATAAACTCAGAGTTCAGAAAATGCTGCGAGACCATGAGCAAGGCGATTTGCGCCTTGTTGATCTCGGAATCTATGCGGCGCTTGTACTCATCGCCGCCCATGAGTTCCTTGTCGTACCAGAATTCCGTGTTATCCCGGCGCAGCGATTCCTTCAGATAGGGAATTAGATTGAAGCGATATTCCTGATCGAACCATCGCTTGTCTTCGTGGGCATAGCCCACGAAGATGTTCACCTTGGGGTCGTTTGGCCCGCCGGTCAGAGTTGGATTTGAGGAAGACAAGATGGTCGCTCTCGGGCAAGGAACTGTGGCTGGAGCCACTATATCGCAGAGGCCACGAGGCTGGTAAAGAGAATCTGCACGGAGCAGTGCGGCAAACTCCAAGCTGTCTTCAGCGGAGGCTTTGCTCTAGCCTATTGCGGCGCGGGAAGATTGCCACTGACTTCGCCCGGTACCGTCGCGAGTGTCTTGGTCTCGTCGGGCAGCGGCGTGGGCAGCGGACGCTCCAGCGCCAGAGCCAGCACTTCGTCCATCGTATCCACAAAGTGCAGCTTCATCGCGTTCTTGATGTTGTCCGGCAGCTCGGAGAGATCCTTCTCGTTGGCGCGCGGCAGAATGGTCTCGAAGATTCCCGCGCGCAGCGCCGCCAGCAGTTTTTCTTTCAGTCCGCCGATGGCCAGCACCTTGCCGCGCAGCGTAATCTCGCCCGTCATGGCAATGTCGCGCCGCACGGGAATCTTGGCCAGCGCACTGGCCAGCGCCGTGGCCATGGTGATGCCGGCCGAAGGACCGTCCTTGGGAATCGCGCCTTCGGGCACGTGCAGGTGGATGTCCATGTTGCGGTAGAACTCGCGCGAAAGCCCCAGCGCCTGCGCCTTGCCGCGAATGTAGCCCAGCGCCGCCTGCGCCGACTCCTGCATCACGTCGCCCAGCTGGCCGGTGATGGTGAGCTTGCCCTTGCCGTCGAGCACCTGCACTTCGGTCGTGAGAATGCTGCCGCCCACTTCGGTCCACGCCAGGCCGGTCACCAGGCCAACTTCGCTCTTCTCGTGCACTTCGGAGTCGCGGTACTTGGCCACGCCGAGAAACTCGGCGATGTTCGCCGCAGTGATCTCTTCCTTGTGCTTGGCTCCCGCCTTGACCACCTTGCGCGCCACCTTGCGGCACACGTTGCCGATCTCGCGCTCCAGGTTGCGCACCCCGGCTTCGCGCGTGTAGTAGCGGATGATTTCCAGAATCGCGTCGTCCTTGAAGACGATATTCTTCTCGCTCAGGCCGGTCTGCTCGCGCTGCTTCTTGACCAGATACTGGCGCGCGATTTCCAGCTTTTCCTGCTCCGTGTAGCCCTGCAGGCGCAGAACTTCCATGCGGTCCTGCAGCGCCGCCGGAATGGTGTGCAGCACGTTGGCCGTGGCCACAAACAGCACCTGCGACAGATCGTAGTCCACGTCGAGATAGTGATCCTGGAAGGTGACGTTCTGCTCCGGGTCGAGCACTTCAAGCAGCGCCGACGCCGGGTCGCCGCGGAAGTCCGACGCCATCTTGTCCACTTCATCCAGCAGGAACACCGGATTCTTCGTTCCCGCGCGCTTCATGTGCTGGATGATCTGCCCCGGCATCGCGCCGATGTAGGTCCGCCGATGGCCGCGAATCTCCGCCTCGTCGCGCACGCCGCCCAGCGACAGCCGCACAAACTTGCGCCCCGTCGCCTTGGCAATCGACATGCCCAGCGAAGTCTTGCCCACGCCCGGAGGCCCGACGAAGCACAGGATCGAGCCCTTGGGATTCTTCACCAGCTGGCGCACGGCGAGAAACTCCAGAATGCGCTCCTTGATTTTCTCCAGGCCGTAGTGGTCGGTGTTCAGAACCTTTTCCGCGTAATCGATGGAGCGCGTCTCCTTCGAGCGCTTCTTCCACGGCACCGCCAGCAGCCAGTCGATGTAGTTGCGGCTCACGGTCGACTCGGCCGACATGGGCGGCATCGCTTCCAGCTTCTTCAGCTCCTGGATGGCACTTTTCCAGCACGTCCTTGGGCATGCCCGCGGCTTCGATCTTCTTGCGCAGCTCGTCGAACTCGCTCTTCTCGCCGCGGCCCAGCTCCTTCTGAATGGCCTTGATCTTCTCGTTGAGGTAATACTCTTTTTGCGCCCGCTCCATCTGCCGCTTCACGCGCGACTGGATGTTGCGGTCCAGGTCCAGCTTCTCGATCTCCACGTCCAGCACGTCGGCCATCCGCGCCAGCCGCGCCGCGGGGTCGAAGATCGCCAGCAACTCCTGCTTCTCCTCGATGCCCAGCTGCAGATTCGCGGCAATGGTGTCGGACAGCTTGGCCGGCTCGTCCATGCGCACCGTGGCGATGATGGTCTCGTAGTTCAGCGACTGCTGCAGCTTGACGTACTGCTCAAACAGAGTGGTCACGCGCTGCATCAGTTGCTCGGCCGCCGGCGTCATTTCGAAGTCGCGCTTGCCGGTGCGCACCGTGGCCACAAAGAAGCCGTCGCGGTCATGTCACCTCGATCGACTTGGCGCGCTCCACGCCTTCCACCAGCACCTTGATGTTGCCGTCGGGCATCTTCACGCTCTGCACGATGTTGCAGATGGACCCGACCTGGTAGATGTCCTTGTGCCTTGGGCTCGTCGACCGACGCGTCGTGCTGCGTGGCGAGAAAGATCTTGCGGTCGCCGGTCAGCGCTTCTTCCAGCGCGCGCACGCTCGACTCGCGGCCCACCACGAACGGGGTCATCATGTAGGGAAAGATGACCATGTCCCGGATGGGCATCATGGGCAGCTTGCGCGGCTCGTTTTTGTCGCGGGGCACAGTCATTAGCTCGTCTCAGTATTCGACTCCCTTGACCGCCCTCAGGATGCGAGGCCGACCGCGGGTCATGTAGGGATTGTACAGCCAAGCAGGGATCTATGGAACGAGAGGAAAAGTACGCATGGCCCACGAAAGTACTGACACCCTGAACCTGCACGGTTTCCCTGCGTGACCATAGTCACTCCCGCGTGGTAACGCATATGCAACAAGCCCCTTCCGCCGGGTGTGGCAGAAAGGGCTCTATGGCAAAAAGATTTGTGAGGACTTAGCCGGCCTTCTCCAGCAGGCACAGCGACAAGTCGCGGCGCTCCACCATCTCCTTCGTAATCTCAGGTCGCGCACCCGCTTGTTCGAGGGCAGGTGGTACATCAGGTCGAGCATCAGCTCTTCCAGAATCATGCGCAGTCCGCGCGCGCCCACCTTGCGGGCCAGCGCTTCGCGGGCCACCGCACACGCCGCGTCCTGCGTAAAGTGCAGGCGCACGTTCTCGTACTCGAAGAGTCGCTGGTACTGCTTCAGGATGGCGTTGCGCGGCTTGGTCAGGATCTCGATCAGCGCCGCCTCGTCCAGTTCGTCGAGAATGCCCATCACCGGCAGGCGGCCCACAAACTCCGGAATCAGTCCGTACTTGATCAGGTCCTGCGGCTCGGTCTGGCGCAGCAGCTCGGTGTCGCGCTGCGAGCGAGCGGTGGCCTCGTCGGCCTCGGCGTCGACGGCTGCGGAAGCCCAGCGCCTTCTTGCCCACGCGCCGGCCGACCACCCGCTCCAGGCCCACAAAGGCCCCGCCGCAGATGAACAGAATGTTGGTGGTATCGACCGCCGTGAATTCCTGGTGCGGATGCTTGCGTCCGCCCTGCGGCGGCACGTTGGCCACGGTGCCTTCCAGGATCTTAAGCAGCGCCTGCTGCACGCCCTCGCCGGAAACGTCGCGGGTAATCGACGGATTCTCGTCCTTGCGCCCGATCTTGTCGATCTCGTCGATATAGATGATGCCCTGCTGCGCGCGCGTCACGTCGCCATCGGCGGCCTGCAGCAGCTTGAGGATGATGTTCTCCACATCCTCGCCCACGTATCCGGCTTCGGTCAGCGTGGTCGCATCCACAATCGCAAACGGCACATCCAGCATCTTGGCCAGCGTGTGCGCCAGCAGCGTCTTGCCGCGAGCCCGTCGGGCCGATCAGCAGGATATTCGACTTCGCCAGCTCCACATCGTTGCTGCGCATCTTGTTCATCTGGATGCGCTTGTAGTGGTTGTAGACGGCGACGGCCAGCTTCTTCTTGGTCTGGTCCTGGCCGATCACATACTCGTCGAGGAAGCTTTGACCTCCTGCGGCTTGGGCAGATGGCCGGCGGCGGTGGCGGGGGCTTCGCCGCTGCGGTCGTCTTCAAGGATCGAGTTGCAGACGGCAACGCACTCGTCGCAGATGTAGGCGCGAGGATAGTCGCTGGGCGACGAGATCAGCTTGGCTACGGCGTCCTGCGACTTGTGGCAGAACGAGCAGCGAAGCGCTTCTTCAGGTCCCATCCGCGTTTTCATCCAGTTTGCTCCCCCACACGAGTGTAGTCCAATTCGCCTGTTGCGGCTACGTGCGCGGCCGGTCGATAATCTCGTCCACAATGCCGTATTCCTTGGCCTGCTCCGCGTTCATGATGAAGTCCCGCTCCACGTCGCGCTCAATCCGCTCCAGCGGCTGGCCGGTGTGACGAGCGATCAAATTGTTGGTGATCTCGCGAATGCGCAGAATCTCGCGCGCGTGAATGTCGATGTCGGTAGCCTGGCCGCTCAATCCGCCCATCGACGGCTGATGAATCAGAATGCGTGAATTGGGCAGCGCAAACCGCTTTCCCTTTTCTCCCGCCAGCAGCAGAAACGCTCCCATGCTCGCCGCCTGGCCGATGCAATACGTCACCACTTTGTTCTTGATGAACTGCATGGTGTCGTAAATTGCCAGGCCCGCGGTAATGGAGCCGCCCGGAGAATTGATGTACAGCGGAATGTCTTTTTCCGGATCCTCGCCCTGCAGAAAAAGCATCTGCGCAACGATGAGATTGGCAATCTGGTCGTCGATCGGCGTACCAAGAAAGATAATATTGTCGCGCAGCAGGCGGGAATAAATGTCGTAGGCGCGCTCGCCCCGGCTCGTCTGCTCTACCACCATGGGAACCAATGCCATGCTTTCTTAACTCCTGGTTGCCAGCTTGCTGCTCCTGGCCTTTTCCTGTTTGTATCGCTGTTTTCGGTCTAATTCCCGCATCGGATCCCGGGAACTTGCGCTCTATTACGCGGGCAGGCGTTCGTACAAAACCGACGCAGTCTTCTCCCGTCTTAGCTGTTCCCTGATCCTAGCCAGTCCGCCTTCCTTGGTCAATCGAACTTTCAGGGCATCGAGTGGCTCGCGAGATTGAATCGCGGCGATCTGCAATTCCTTATCCATCTCCTCGTCGCTGACGGTAATATTTTCTTCTCCGGCAATGCGGTCGAGAAGGACGTTGGCTTTCACTTCGGCCAGCGCGCTGTCACGCTGTGCGGCGCGCAGCCGTGCAAAATCCAGCTTCCGCATTTGCTCGGCTTGCATGCCCTGCGCTGCGAGCGCGCGCAATCCGCGTTCGAGACGCGTGTCAATTTGATCCTGCACCAGCGATTCCGGAACCGCAAAAGTGAACTTCTCACTCAGTGCCGCAAACAGCCGGTCCCTGGTTTCAGATTCGATACTGTTGCGCTTGCGGTTCTCCATGTAATCGCGGACGCTCTTCTCGAGGTCTGCGTAGCTTTCGTAGTGGCCGAGTTCCTTGGCGAATTCGTCGTTCAGTTCCGGCAGAATGCGCTTCTTGATACCCTTTATCGTCACTTCGTACGCAACCGTCTTGCCGGCCAGCTTCGCTTCAGCGTAGTCCGCCGGGTAGATCACTTCCACCTTCAGTTCCTGGCCCGGTTTGGCTCCACGCAAGGCGCTGTTGAATGCCTCCACCGTATCTTTGCCGCCGATCTCGACCAGCGTGTCTTCACCGCTCAGCGGCTCACTCACAGGCTGTTCGGCCGCACCCTCAGCGGCAACTTCGGTCGCGTCCTTCTGGATCTCACCCTTGTAACTGATCTGTGCCCAGTCGCCGTCGGCAAGCGCGCGGTCTTCTTCAACCGGTTCAATCGTCGCGCGCGATTCGCGCAGGTGCTCGAGCTCGTGCTTGAACTCCTCTTCCGTCACTTCAACGGAAGGCTTGGTAACCGTCACATCTTTGTAACCATCGATCGAGAAGGAGGGGATGAACTCGAAGACCGCCTTCACGTGCAGCGGCGTGCCATCTTCAAGCGAAAGCTCCGTTACTTGCGGCTGTCCGACGGGACGAATGCCAAGTTCGGCGACGCCCTTGTTGAACCGCTCCGGCAGCAGGGTGTCGATGACTTCTTTGCGGATTTCCGCACCAAACCGCCGGCGGATCACCGATTCCGGCACCTTGCCCGCACGGAATCCAGGAATCTTGGCGTGTTTGCGGTAGGCCGCGGTCACATTGGCCCACGCGCGAGAGACTTCTTCCGCGGGCACATCAATCACGAGCTCCCGCGTGCACTCGGGGTTCAGGACCGGGCCGTGACTATGGTCTTGAGTTTCTTCGGCGTGATCGTGATTGTGCTGGGGTTCAGCCGTTTCGGAGTTGTTTTCGAGGGTGCTGCTGGCAGTCAAAATGTACCTTCCGGGCTTGCGCCGTAGTCCATGCGGCCACGGCTGCCTCTAAGGCGATTCAGCGCCGTTTGGCCTTTGGAATCCCTGCTTTTATGGTACGGGGCTTTGCCGGAGGGGTCAAACCAGAGGAGCAGCTCGGCGGCACTTAAGGACCTTCAAAGGCACGTTACTGTTCTGTGCTCTGGGGCTTACGAACGTAAGGCAGAAAACGCGGATGCGCCGCGCCAAATTGCACGTAATTGGTGCGCGCCTGGTTCAGGCTCAGTTGGCCATTCACCGTTAATCGCACTTCAGACGCGTCTTCGTCTTCCTGGCCATCATCTTCCCACCAGCAAACAGGGCACAATTGCAGGGTGCCCGGCGCTTCGAGCGTCTTGTATCCGCAACAAGGGCAACGATAACGGACTTCAACCGCAGTGCTCACATAGGGATTGACGGCAGAATGGGAGCAACAGATTACCAATTACGGTAAGCAGTCTGCCAACTTCACGCTTTCCTTATGCCTTTTTGGTCGCCTCAAATGCGATTCCCAAAATGAGCCACATGCCGCGCCGAATTGTACAGCCGGTCTCCCGACCCGCGCTAATCAGAGCGCGATTTCGAAATCACGAAGCCAGACTTGCACTAAACCGCGCACTTCAGAACCGAAAAACGATGCCAGTCGTAAAGCGCACGTGCCTACCCTCCGAAGGAGACTGGGTGGGAGCGCTCAGGTGATCCAGTTGCACCCGCCATCCAAGAAACGGTGCGATGGGAACATCGGCGCCAGCGCCATAGGCGTAGGTAAACGCACCTCCTGAAATCGGAGCACCGCCGCTGTTGGCCGAGTGCTCGCCGCCCGCCAGAAAATGCCCAAACACTTTGAACGCCGACGGGCCCACCGAGACCTTGGGGCCGAAGAGAACGGTCGTGGTCCGAGGCACGCTGGAATCCGCACCCAGACCGTAATGCGCGACGTCGCCTTCAATTCCGATAAACGGCTTCCAGTGCACCTGGCCGTCAAGATCCCAGCCGTTGAGCCCGGGAGTGTTGGGATAAAAAATATCGCTGCCAGTGCGGCTGTAACCAAGTGAGACGTCGCCCTTGTGTGCCGCGTGGGCCCGCTCCGGAAATTGCATCGGAAGTGACACGCAGGCAAGGAGACAGAGTACGCGCAATGCCAGTTGGGGAAGAGGCATAGCCAGATTCCTTTCCGCCGCAGAAGCGGTCTTTCAGGAAAGGATGAAGGGGCGGATGATGAGGTTGTCTGCGTGTTGATGAAACGGCAGGTCGCGGGCAATGGGCGCTGATGTCCCGAATCGCAAGTTCGTTCAACAAAATACTGTCACTCTGATGGGAATTTGTGGCGCGCTCAATGCAACCTAGGCTCGTCCCGCAAACTCCCTGGTTTCGGTGTAAACTCTCACCTTCTCGCCCTCCTGAATGTAGAGAGGCACTTTGATCTCGAGTCCCGTCTCCAATCGCGCGAGCTTGGTCACGTCGCCTGACGTGTTGCCGCGCGCTCCCGGCTCGGAGTACGCAACCTTTAGCTCCACCTGCGCCGGCAACTGCAAACCGATGGGGTTGCCGTTGAACTTGTGCAGCTGAATCAGCGCTCCCTCCACCAGAAAGTCCAACGCGTCGCCCATCATGCTCGGCGAGAGCGTGTGCGTGTCGAAGCTTTCCTGATCAAGAAAATAGGAGCCGTCGCCATCGCTGTAAAGGTAGGACGACTCCACAAGCTCCAGGTCCGGCTCTTTGAACTTCTCACCTGCTTTGAAAGTCTTGTCGAACACCGCGCGCGTCAGCAGGTTGCGCATCTTCAGGCGAACGAGAGTCTGGCCGCCGCGAGCCGTCGGCGTGGAAACCTCTGCCTCCAGACAGTAATACGGTGTGCCCTCAAACTCAAAAACCATCTTGCGTTTTATTTCGATTGCTTCGAGCAGTGCAGCCATGCGTTCCCCAAATAGAAAAGTAGAAAAGGTCGCAAGCGCGAAGCGCTCCGCCAATCCTCATCCATTATAGGGAGGCGGGCGATAGAGGGTGATAAACGCTGCGATGCGGCATAGCACAATTGGGGCGGGCTCTACTCGCCCTCCTTTGGTGAGCCCGGCCACACAGGCCGTGCCAGTTCGATCGTCAGGATGGGACCATCCGCATAAATCGGCCCTTCTTCTTTCACAAAGGTCGGAGCCTGGCCGCCAATAATCCAGAGCTGAATGTTCGGCGGTTGCTTGCCTATCAATGGCGCCACCACGCCCGCCACGCCCCCGAGTTCGATCTTGATTTCATAACGGATTCCCTGATGAGAAGTGCCGACCACCGAGAAAGGTTCCTCGCCCTGGCGTGCGATGGCGAGTTTAACAACCCGGGGCTTGGGGGTAAACAGCAGCATCGACATAGTTGTTTGCGGCATATCCGGCTGCATGTTCTCAATGACGAGTGGAACCATCCCGTTCGCCAAATCCGGCGGCAGATTGAGATGGTCCGTCTCGACTTCATCCTTCCCGTCTTTCCCCGTGGTGCGAACGGTCACCTGACCCTTGACTGAATCAATCAGGGTGTCCATCGGATGAGGAAAATACTGCCCTTTCTGCACGTGATGATCGCTGATAAGCCGGAGATAGTGTCGCTGTGAAATGACTGTGGTTTCATCGTCAATCGAGCCATCGGTAAAACGGAAAGTCGTTCGGGCAGTGATTTGATCGCCGTGGGCCACCTGGACAAGATCTCCTGAAGCCACCACATGCCCGTCCGCCGAACGAATCTCAAGGAAAGCGTGAATGGTGCCCGCGCGATAGCGAGCGCGCACAGGCCCCGAGAGAGCACTCGAAGCACAGACGCATATGAGTGCGGCGATGAGTGACCGGAAACTGATTCGAGTTGGCAGAGGATTCCCCATACATACTTCTTGCACTTCGATGAGGAAACGTGGGCAAAGGTTAGCCAGCTTCTATCCGCGCTTTTTCATGCGCGATGTAGGCGATCGCTGGCTGCGAAGGAAATTGCGCCCGCGTCAGCCTTCTTCCGCTTCGCGCAGCTTTGCAATCACCGTGAAATCTTCGAGCGTGGTGACATCGCCCTTGATCTCTCCGTGCGTGGCCAGTTCCCGCAGCAGTCTGCGCATGATCTTGCCGCTGCGCGTCTTGGGCAGCGCCTCAGTGAAGCGAATATCGTCGGGCCTCGCCAGCGCGCCGATCTCCTTCGTAACCCATTTGCGCAGTTCGTCCTTCAGCGCGTCGTTGGGTTCATTGCCACTCTCGAGTGTGACGAAGGCAGCAATCGCCTGCCCTTGAGATCGTCCGGCCGCCCCACCACCGCGGCCTCGGCCACCTTGGGGTGCGCCACCAGCGCCGACTCCACTTCCATCGTGCCCAGCCGATGCCCGCTCACGTTGATCACGTCGTCCACGCGGCCCATCAGCCAGAAATAGCCGTCCGCATCCTGGCGCGCGCCGTCGCCGGTGAAATAGCAGCCCGGCACATCGGACCAATAAGTTTTTTCGTAGCGCTCGGGATCGCCGTAGATCGTGCGTGCCATCGAAGGCCACGGCTTGCGCACCACCAGGAGTCCGCCGCTACCCGCAGGAACCGTTTCAAAATGGCCGTTCGCATCCGGCTTCGTCACCACCTCCGGCTGAATGCCGAAGAAAGGCCGCGTCGCCGAGCCCGGCTTGGTCGGCACTGCGCCAGGAATCGGTGCAATCATGATCGCGCCCGTCTCCGTCTGCCACCACGTGTCCACAATCGGGCAGCGGTTGTGGCCAATCTTCTCGCGATACCACATCCACGCCTCGGGATTGATGGGTTCACCAACCGTCCCCAGCAGCCGCAGCGAGTCCAGTTTGAACTTCGTCACAAACTCATCGCCCCACTTGATGAACGCGCGGATCGCCGTGGGCGCGGTGTAGAAAATTGCTCACCTTGTGGTCGTCGATGATCTTCCAGAAGCGCGAAAAATCCGGCCAATTCGGCGCGCCCTCGTACATCAGCACCGTGGCGCCGTTTTGCAACGGCCCGTAGACAACATACGAATGTCCCGTCACCCAGCCGATATCCGCCGTGCACCAATAAATATCGTCGTCACGCAGGTCGAAGACGTATTTCGCGGTGATGTAGGTCTGCACCGCGTAGCCGCCCGTCGTGTGCAGCAGGCCCTTGGGTTTCCCTGTCGACCCCGACGTGTACAAAATGTAGAGCGGATCCTCTGAATCCATCGGCTCCGCTGCGCATTCCGGCGCGGCCTTGGCCATCAGCTCGTGCCACCAATGGTCGCGGCCCGCCACCATGTTCACCGGCGTGCCGGTGCGCTTCAACACCACCACGTGCTTCACGGTGGGGCACGCAGGCATGGCCTCGTCAACAGTCGCTTTCAACTTGACTTCGTTGCCGCGCCGGTAGCTCGTGTCCTGCGTCAGGATGGCCACGCATCCGGAGTCCGCCACGCGGTCGGCAATGGCGTTGGCGGCAAATCCGCCAAAGATCACCGAGTGCACGGCCCCGATGCGTGCGCAGGCCAGCAGCGCAATGGCCAATTCCGGCGTCATGCCCATGTACACTGCCACGCGATCGCCCTTCTGGATACCCAGCGACTTGAGCGCGTTGGCGAACTTCTGCACCTCGGCGTGCAGTTCCGCGTAAGTCAGCCGGCGAATCTCGCCCGGCTCGCCCTCCCAAATGATCGCGGTCTTGCTTGCGCGGGCGCCGAGCGCATGACGATCCACGCAGTTGGTGCTCAGGTTCAGTTTGCCGCCCACAAACCACTTGGCCCACGGCAGATTCCACTCCAGAACTTTGTCCCATGGCGCAAACCAGTCGAGTTCCCGCGCCGCCTCCGCCCAGAATGCTTCAGGATCTTCGATCGACCGCTTGTAGAGCGCCTCATACTCTTCCAGGCTCTTGATTCGAGCCTTTGCGCTGAACTCCGCCGGAGGCGGAAATACGCGATTTTCCCGCAGTGTTGAATCGATATCCCGATTGGCAGTAGATGCAGGCAAGCTAGACATGCGCGATCCTCTAAAAGTATGAACAGACTGGGTTTCCGCGGGACGCTGGGACGCGGCGCTGAGGCAGGAGAAGCCCCGGCTCAAACTTTATCGGGCCGGACGCGGAAAGAGCAAGGGGTCCACATGGAAAAGCCCCGCTCGAGAGCAGGGCTTATCGTTTCGATGGTCGACCGATTCCGGTTTAGTGCGTTTCGGTCCTCTCGCTAGCCGACGAGATCTTGGCTTCGGCCTCGGAAATCACGCGAAGGGCTTCATCGTATGCTTCTTCGCTGTCGCCAGCCTCCTGCCACATGTTCTCGCCTCGCTCGAGTTGCTGCTCGGCGCGGGTCACATCAATCTCCTCGGGCTTCAGCGCATCGCTGGCCAGGATGGTGACGCGGTCGCCCAGCACCTCAACAAATCCCCAACTCACGTTGTAGCGCGTCGTTTCAGGGCTCGTGGATTCGATGCCGCCGCCCTGGTGAATACGAACCTCGCCCGCGCCCAACTCGGCCATCAACGGCGCGTGGCCGTAGAGCACTTCCATGTAGCCGTTCTTCGCGGGCAGCTCCACCGCCGGGGCATCCGCCTCGAATAGAATGCGCTCTGGCGTCACCAGCCGCACGCGAAGTTGATTGCTTTCGTCAGCCATAAACAAGTTCTCAGTTCTAAGTTGTCAGACTTCAGTCTAGCTAGTCGGCAGCAGCGCGAATCCACTGACAACTGACAACTGATCACTGACAACTGTCTTTACACCGTCGCCTTCAGCTTCTCCGCGGTTTCGAGCACTTCCTCAATACCGCCCTTCATGTAAAACGCCTGCTCAGGTACATCGTCGTGCTTGCCGTCGATGATTTCCTTGAAGGCGCGCACCGTGTCGGCAATCTTGACGTACGCGCCGGGAATGCCGGTGAACTGCTCGGCTACGTGGAACGGCTGCGACAGGAATTTTTGCACCTTGCGCGCGCGCGCCACGGTCAGCTTGTCGTCCTCCGAAAGTTCGTCGATGCCCAGAATCGCGATGATGTCCTGCAGGTCCTTATAGCGCTGCAGAATCTTCTTCACGCCCTGCGCCACGTCGTAGTGTTCATCGCCTACAACGCGCGCCGTCAGAATGCGTGAAGTGGATGCCAGCGGATCGACGGCCGGGTATATGCCGAGTTCGCTCAACGGGCGGCTCAACACAGTCGTGGCGTCCAGGTGAGCGAAGGTCGTCGCCGGCGCGGGATCGGTCAAATCGTCAGCCGGCACGTACACCGCCTGCACCGAAGTCACCGAGCCCTTGCTCGTCGAAGTAATGCGCTCCTGCAGCTCGCCCATTTCCGTCGCCAGGTTGGGCTGGTAGCCCACGGCCGAAGGCATGCGGCCCAGCAGCGTCGACACCTCGGAACCCGCCTGCGTGAAACGGAAGATGTTGTCGATGAAGAGCAGCGTGTCGGCGCCTTCTTCATCGCGGAAATACTCGGCAACCGTCAGCGCCGTCAACGCCACGCGCAGGCGCGCTCCGGGCGGCTCCGTCATCTGCCCGTACACCAGCGCGCACTTCGAGTCCTGCCAATGCCCCGGCTTGATCACGCCGCTCTCCGTCATCTCGAGCCACAGATCGTTGCCCTCACGCGTCCGCTCGCCCACGCCGCCAAACACCGAGAAGCCGCCGTGGTTCTTGGCCACGTTGTTGATCAGTTCCATGATCACAACGGTCTTGCCCACGCCGGCGCCGCCGAACAAGCCGATCTTGCCGCCCTTGAGAAAGGGTTGAATCAGATCGATGACCTTGATGCCGGTCTCGAACATCTCCTCGTGCGTCGACTGCTCGTCGAAGAGCGGAGCAGGCCGGTGAATCGGCATACGCTCGGTTTCGCCGATCGGCCCCAACTCATCCACCGGCTCGCCGATCACGTTGATCACGCGGCCCAGCGTCTGCTTGCCCACGGGCACGCGAATCGGCCCGCCCAGGTCGATAGCCTTCATGCCGCGCACCATGCCGTCGGTCGCTTCCATCGCGACTGTGCGCACGCGGCCCTCGCCCAGGTGCTGCTGCACCTCGAGGATTACGTTGATGGGCGTCGGCACCGTGAAGCCGTCGCTCGTGACGCGCAGCGCCTGGTAAATCGGCGGCATCGTCGCCTCTTCAAATTGCACGTCTACGGCCGGGCCGGAGACCTGAATCACTTTGCCTATATTTTCTGCCATTTCAAAACAGCTCCTAGCTACTAGCTTCTAGCTACTAGCTCATTCGTTTCTGAATCAGCTTCTTTATCTGAGCCGCCGCGCCCCGGCGCGAACGAGCTAGAGGCTAGAAGCTAGCAGCTAGAAGCTGCTTTTAGAGCGCCGCCGCTCCGCTCACAATCTCAATAATCTCCTTCGTGATCGCCGCCTGGCGCACGCGATTCATGTGCAGCGTTAGCGCGTCGATCATGTCCGAAGCGTTGTTGGTTGCCGAATCCATCGCCGTCATGCGCGCCGCGTGCTCCGCGGCCACCGACTCCGTCATAGCGTGGAACAGCATGGAAAAAATGTACTGCGGCAGCAGGCCGGCAAACAGTTCACTGCGGCGGCTGCTCGTAAATGTAGTCCACATTCTCCGTGCCGAATTTCCTGGCTTCCTCTTCAGCTTCCGCTGTGTCGGCCGGCTCAATCTGGATGCCCGCCGAGAGAGCAGCTTCGGCCGCGCGCTCTTTTTCTTCAGCGGTCGGTTCCGCCGCGCCCGTAATCTGCTGTTTGCCGACCTCGATCAGAGGCAGCACCTTCTCCACCACCACCCGCTGCGAGATCACCGACTTGAATTCGTTGTAGACGATGTAAGCGGCGTCGATCTCCTCGTGCACGTAGCGCGCGATGATGTTGCGCGCCATCGCTTCTACGCGTGAGATCTCGAGTTTCACCAGCAGCCCGGGATGATCGCCCGTCAGTTCGACCGGCCCCTTGCGCGGGCTCCGCACCTGCCGCGTGTGGCCCTCCTCGTCGGTTTGCTCGCTGTACGCCGCTACCGGATAGCGCCGCCGCAGCTGGTCGCGGCTCTTGCGGCCCACGGCCTCAATGTCAATTTCCTTGTCTGGATTGCCGCCGATGAACTGGTACGCCGCCTTCAGAATATTGGCGTTGAAAGCGCCGGCAAAGCCCTTGTCGCCGGAAACCACGATCAGCAGCACGCGCTTCTCCGGACGCGTCACAAAGAGCGGATGAGCACAGGTTGCCGGTCTTGTCGTCGTAGAGATCCACGCGGCGCGTCAGCGACTGCAAGCACGCTGGTGATCATGCGCGCGTAAGGCCGCGCCGCCAGCGCCCGCTCCTGCGCGCGGCGCAGCTTGGCCGCCGAGACCATCTTCATGGCCTTGGTGATCTGCCGCGTGTTCTTCACGCTGCGGATGCGGCGTCGTAGATCGAGTACGTTTGCCATTGCCGAGCTTTCAGCTCCTAGCTTCTAGCCTCTAGCTGCCCCTGCAGCTTTCGGCCTCATGTGCCCTTATGATTGTTTTGCCAATTCAAATCCCTGGGTAGTTGACGCTCTTCGAACAGCAGTTTTAGCTACAAGCTAGCGGCTGGTAGCTAGAAGCTTTTCTTTGAACATGGCCGCGTATTCTTTCAACGCCGCGTGCAGCCGGTTGCGCAGATCGTCGTCGAGCGCCTTCTTCGCCGTCAAATCCGCAATCAGCGCCTGCTGCGCGGAGTCGAAGTACTCGTACAGCCCATCCTCGAAAGCGCGAATGTCCTTCACCTGCAGATCGTCCAGGTAGCCCTGCGTTCCGGCAAACAGCACCACCATCTGCTGCTGCCATGTAAGGGGATGGAACTGCGGCTGCTTCAGCAGCTCGGTCAGCCGCTGGCCGCGCGCCAGCTGCTTCTGCGTCAGCGGATCCAGATCCGAGCCGAACTGCGCAAAGGCCGCCAGTTCGCGGTATTGCGCCAGATCGAGCTTCAACGTCGAACCCACCTGCTTGACCGCCTTGATGGCCGCCGAGAAGCCCACGCGCGAAACCGAGAGACCCACGTTCACCGCCGGGCGCACGCCGGAGTTGAACAAATCGGTTTCGAGAAAGATCTGCCCGTCGGTAATCGAAATCACGTTCGTCGGAATGTACGCCGAAACGTCGCCCGCCTGGGTCTCGATCACGGGCAGCGCGGTCAGCGAACCGCCGCCCCGCTCCTTGCTCATCTTCGAGCAGCGCTCGAGCAAACGCGAGTGCAGATAGAACACGTCTCCCGGATATGCCTCGCGACCCGGCGGACGGCGCAGCAGCAGCGAAATTTCGCGATACGCCATAGCGTGCTTCGAAAGATCGTCGTACATCACCAGCGCATGCTTGCCGTTGTCGCGGAAATACTCACCCATGGCGGTTGCCGCATAGGGCGCGAGATAAAGCATCGGCGCCGGCTCCGAAGCCGAGGCAGCAACGATAATCGTGTGGCCCATGGCGCCATGCTCGGTCAGCGTCTGCACCACTTGAGCGATCGACGAGCGCTTCTGGCCGATGGCGCAGTAAATGCAGATCAGATCGTTCTTGGCGTTGTTAATGATGGTATCGAGCAGGACGGCAGTTTTGCCCGTTTGCCGATCGCCAATAATCAGCTCGCGCTGCCCGCGGCCAATGGGAATCATGGCGTCGATAGCCTTCAGACCTGTAGCCATGGGTTCGCGCACGGGCTGGCGATCGATGATGCCGGGAGCCAGACGCTCGACGGGCAAGGTTTCGGTGGTGGCAATGGGGCCCTTGTCGTCGATGGGCTGGCCCAGCGCGTCAACCACGCGGCCGATCATGGCCGGGCCCACGGGCACCGAAAGAATCTTGCCGGTGCGCTTGACCTCGTTGCCTTCACTGAGCTCGGTGTAGTCGCCAAGAATCACGGCGCCCACGGAATCTTCTTCCAGGCTGAGCGCAAGTCCCGCAATGCCGTGCGGAAAGCTGAGCAGTTCGCCGGCCATCACCTTGTCCAGCCCGTTCAGGCGAGCAATCCCGTCGCCCAGCGAGGTGATGGTCCCGACTTCGTCCACCTGGACCTTCGCGTCGTAATTCGCGATCTGCTCGCGAAGAATCTGTGTAATCTCGTCTGCTTTGATCTGAGCCATTTCTGTTCCTTACGGCCGGCTTCATCCGGCCATTAACGATTCCTTGAGTCTTTCCAGCCTGCCTTTGACCGAGCCGTCATATACTGTCGACCCGATGCGTACCACTGTGCCGCCCAAAATTCCCTTGTCGAGCTTGAAGGTCGCTTCAATCTTCGCGCCAGCCAGCTTGGCCACTTCGGCTTGAATCGCGTTGCGCTCTTCCTCACTCAATTCGCGAGCGGTCACGATCTCGGCGGGACGAATGCCCTGCTGCTCCTGCAGAATTCTCCGCCAGTCCGCGGCCACCTCGGCCACGTTCGCGATGCGATTGTTGTTGATGAGCACGGCCAGCAGGTTGCGCAATTCCTTTTGCAGTCCCATCTCAACATTCAGCTTGTCCAGAATCGCCACCTTCTGCGTGGCCGGAAAAGACGGGTTCTCGAACAGCGAGCGCAGCTCAAGGCTGCCTTCCCAGGTCGCCAGAAAATCCGCGAACTGGCGGTCGAGTGCTGCCGAGTCGAGCTTCAGATCCTCAACCACATCAGCAAAGGCCTGGGCGTAGCGGGCGACAAATGCGGGCATCTAGTTCTTGCCTCCCTTGCCTGCGGCGTCGCCGGCAACCCCGGCCACAAACTCCGCGATCAGGGCGCGGTCGGTCTCCGGTGTCAGGCTAATCTGCTTTTCCGCCTGTCCGATAGCGAGATCGGCGGCAAAGCTCCGCAGGCCGCGCTTGGCCTGGGTCACCGCCGCATTGATCTCCTGTTCGGCTGCAGACACAATGCGGGCACTCTCTTCGCCGAGCGAGGCTTTGATGCGCTTTTCGTCTTCCAGGCTCTCCTGCTCTACCTGTGTCGAAAGTCTCTTGATCTCCTCGCCGAGTCCGGCCAGCTGGGCCTCCACGGCGCTCAGCCGCGCCTGGGCGTCCGCCGTTGCCTGGCGCGCACTCGTCAGATCCTGGCTCAAGGTCTCGGACCGCTTGTGAAAAATCTTCGGCATGGTGCGCTTGAGGGGAATGGCAACGGCAAAGAAGATGATCGCGAAATTGATCCCGAGCAGAAGGGCGACCGCGGTATCCAGCTTCATGTGCAACATGCGGGCCACCGACTGCACCACGGGAGAATGCAGAAACGCAGCATCTCCGTCGTCATCGGATGTTGCCGGAGCCGGCTGTGCGGCTCCAGATTCGTTCCCGGATCCATTCGTTGGCGCACTCGCCGCCGGGGCACCCGTCACACTCTGCTGCCCCGCCGCGCGGCTCGGCGCAATCATCAGCCCCGCGACGGCCAGCAGCATCGCAAACCGGAAGGCGCTAAGGCAAAAACTCAATTTCGATCCAGACTGTCTCAACGGGAACCCCCGGCAGCGGCTGGTAGAACGGCGCGGACGGCCCGGCCGGCGAGATCGGCAGCAGAAGCTTGAAGGGCGGCCCTCGCAGCGGCTGCTTCCGCTTCGAGCTCCGTCTGGGCCTCGCGCACCTTCTGGCCGGCTGCCTGCCGCGCGGCATCGAGCGCCGTATCGCGTTCCGCAGTCCACTGCTTGGCGCGCTGCTCGCGCAGCTTGTAGGCTCCGGCGCGCGCCTGCCGCAAACGCTCGGCGTAATCCTGGGCTTTGTCTTCAGCCACGGCCACGGCCCTGCGAGCGTCCTCGATGGCGCCTTCGGTCAGGGCGCGGCGCTTGGCCAGCACCGCAGTCAACGGGCCCTGGATCAAAAACTGATACGCAATGACCAGCACGATAAAGAGCAGAGCCGTTGGGATCGCGCCCACCAAAAGCTCTCCGAGTTGTTGGAAGATATCCTGCATGGCTCAATTGCACTACTGCGGCTGCTCAAAATAGGATTTTAAGCAAGTGGAACCCTCTTTTTTACCAAGGAGAAAACCCCCAAGTCAACGCGCTGGAGCACACAAAGTGATGAACTGTGACTCCTGTCACGAAATGGGAATTTTCATGCAAAATAGGGCTTGCTTTTGCCTGAAATGGTCCTACACTTAACTTACCACCTAGACCCGGTCCAGGGTCCTGCGGGCAGCCGGTTTCGGGATTCCTTCCACTCCCGATTCCGGTTGCCCGCTTCTAATTCTTGGGCGGTTTTGCCCAGAATCGCTCTCAGCCATTAGCTTTCACTTTTCGCTCAAGACACATATTGCTGTCGAGCCGCGGCGCCAAAGACGCAGCGCCGCCCGGTTCCTGCGCAAAAGACGCGGCGCTTCCGAGTTCTCGCGCCGGAGGCGCAATGTTTGTTAGCCCCGCGCTTCAGCGTGGGGTAGGAGTGACATTTGAAAGACCAGTCCCGTAGGGACGGTGCAGGGGCTAGGAGCTAGAAGCTGCTTTTATCCGCCGTCAGCAACCCCTGCGCGCGCAGCCAGTTTTCCAACAATCCCGGCCACTGGTCCAGCGACGCATCGCCCTTGCCCAGCCCGCTGCCATGCCCGCCACTGGCGAAAATATGCATCTCTGACGGCACGCCGGCCTTCACCAGCGCCTGGTAGAACTCAATGCTCGGCTCTGCGGACGCGGTTTTATCGGTAAAGGTGTGATAGATGAACGTGGGCGGCGTGTCTTTGCTGACAAACAGGACCGGATAGTATTTGGCGCGCAGCGCGTCGCACTGGTCCATCAAGTTAAAAATCTTGCAGTAACTCAGAAACGTGGTGTCACGCGTAATGGCACCGAGCCATGGGTAGCCCAATACCAGGAAATCGGGCCGGCTAGACGCGCGGGCAATAGGGTCGTCGGCTTCGGGATCACCCGCTACAAACTGCGTTCCCGCGAGCGCTGCCAGATGCCCACCTGCCGAGAATCCAATCACCACAATCCGGTTAGGATCGATGTGGTAATCCGCCGCGCGCCCGCGCACCGTCTGGATGGCGCGCCGTGCGTCGAGCAATGGCACTGGCAGCACGTAACCATGCGAGGTCTGACGGTAGCTCAAGATAAAGGCGCGGAAGCCTCGCGCGGTAAACCAGTCGGCCACTTCGCGTCCCTCAAGATCGCCTGCCAGGTGCGAATATGCGCCACCGGGAAAGATGATCACCGCCGAGCCGTTGGCCGCACCCTTCCGCGGCTCGAGCAGCGTAAGCGCGGGAATGTCGTCGCACGTCGCTCCCTTGGCCTCAGGCGCGGTTCCCGGCCACAGCCGGATGGTCTGAATGCCCAGAAAGGCATTGTCCGTCCCAGGCGTGGCACAGGAAGCCGTTTGCGCGCCGGTGGGTAAGGCCAGCGACGCCGCGATAAGAAACGCCCAGATAAAACGCGACCAGATGAAACGCGAATCGATCTGCTTCATGGGAGCCTCAACTTGGTTTCGCGAGGATTATAAAGGCAGGGAATAGGAACAGTCTCTTCGCCCCAAATTTTCGCCTGTTGGAAGAAATGCAGAAAGGATTGCGAGCCAGGACCAATGGAGATATATTGGTCCGCAGCCGGGAGGCAAAATGGAGATCCGGGCCGCCTTTTCCCTGCATCTGCACCAAGACCAAAAACAGGCCCAAAAACTCCGGTGCCTTACTTTACTCCGTTTGGCAATGCTTCTGTTTCCGATGGCCCTGATTCCGATGGCAATCTTCGCCGGCGTTCGGTCCATTGGAGAAACGCCGAACGGAAGTAGTACCGATGCGGCGGCAATTGCAAGTGCAGGCCGAAGCTTCGAGACGGCGGAATCCGGAAGGGCCGAAATCGCTATGACAGCACAGCAACCGCCCGACACTGAAAAGGACGATTGCGAGATCTTTGCTCTCCTCGGTCGCGAATTACTCGGGTGGGGCAAAGCCGACCCCGACATCTCGCAATTCGCCATCTTCTACAGGCCGCAGGGAGACGGCTTCGTCGAGCAGTGCCCGTGGGCCGATTTAGGCGTCGAACGCCTCAAGGCGACCAAGCCCGACCCCGACAACATGCGTTTTTTCACGCAGCCAAAGTACAGCCCCGATGGGAAAACCGCAACGGTAAGTTTCGTCACCAAGCTCGTTGGGCGCAACCCGGACGGGACCGCGCGCCCGCCCTTCATCTCTCAGGAGGATCTGTCGCTGGCGAAAGTTGACGGCCATTGGCGTCTCGTCAGCCGAAAGCAAGGCCCAATCACCTGAACCCTAAGCCCTGACCATTGGCCTCGGTGCTCCCTGGCCTTCTTACTCCCTCGCTCCCTTGCTCCCTCGCTGCCTGCCTCTCAGAGCCAGAGCGCGGTATGCCCAGAGCATGAGCCCGCCTGCGCCGAGAGTATCTCCGCCAATTCCAATCCGTGGCGCGCAAAGTAATACGCGGCCCCGTGCACTCGCTCCTGCAGCACGCCGCCAGGATAAAGCGCATTGCAGATGCTATTGGCGTGGCGCGTCAACGTGGCCTCGCGCTGCAATTGGAAGTTCGCCGCCAGCGTCCGCAGCCGATTCATCTGGTAGCGCATTTTGCCCGCCGCCGTCTCGGCCGATTGCCCCAGCCCCTGGTCCTGCGACTGCATCCAATCGACAAGCGTCGTCAGTTCGGCGTCGAGTGCGTTGCCCGCTGCAGCCAGCTTTTTCTTGGTCTCAATCGGCATGGCCCGCGCCGCGAGCCTCTGCGCCAGCGTGGCCGCGCTCTCCTCTTGAAATACCTGTTCCAGCGTGAGCTCGTGCTTCCGCATCAACTCCGCAATCGCGGGCTCAATCAGCGTGGCCGAAAAACGCGCAATGGGCGGTGTCTGCCGCCCCAGAATGCGCTCGAACAGAACCGTCGACTGCGCCAAGTACGCAATCTCCGCCGGCCCGCCCACTTGCGCCGTGGTCCCAAACAGAAAATCCTGAAACACCGGCCGCAGCAGCGCCGACGGCGAAATGCGCTCCGGCTCGGCATCGAGAATGCCCAGCAAATCGGCCGTTGCAAAACTCTGATTCCCCGTCTCGCCCGCCGCGTGCCACAGGCCGTTCGGCTCCTCGGCTGTCGGCGCCATGCGCTTCAGCGCCAGCCGCGCGCCCGTATTCTCATCGATCAAGAAAAGCAGACTCGACTGCGGCGCAACTTGAGCGTGATAGCTCGCGGCTTCGAGCTTGCGGCTGCGCTCCTCAAGCGCCGCATGGAACTCATCGGCACGCTCCATGGCGGCGCGCAGCACCGGCGCACCCAGACGGTGGAATTCCCGGCTGCTCGCATCCACAATCAGCAGCCCCTGCTGCGCGAAAACCTTCGCATAAAACTCTTGAAACGCCTGGGCAAAAGTCCGTCCGGGCTTGTAGGCCGCAATCAAAGCATCCGTGGCTTCGGAGGGCCCAAAAATCTCCGCCGCGCGCTCCGCAAGCGCCGTGATGGACTCATCGAAAACGATCCGGCCAGCCGGCAGGGCGGCTTGGGGCGCTGATGCATAGCTCAGGCTGGCCAGTTCGCGGCCCGCGGGAAAAACCACATGGTTAATCTCGGCAAAGTCGTGGTCTTCTGATGCCAGCCAAAAAACCGCCACATGGGGTCTGCCGCACGCAGTGCCCCGGCGCGCACGCGCAATGGCGGTCGCGGCCTTGAACGGCGTATACAGCGGCCCGCCAAATAATCCCACCTGCTGCCCGGTCAGGATGGTTCCTGCGCCCTGCTCCAGCTCCGCAAGCGAAGCCGCCACGGGGGTCGATGGATTCTGAGGGGGATTCTGCGCCGCCAGCAGCCGAACCAGTTCCGGCCAATGTGCCGGGAGCGGCGGGCGCTCCCGCTCGATCCCGTCCAAAGGCAAAAAGGCCTGAAGAGCCCCCGAACAAAAATCCAGAAACAGCCGGCTCTGTCCCGGCATCACGGTTACGGGATAACACTCTGCAGTCGTTGCTTCGTTCACCGGCGGCTCGTCTTTCGAAAGTGTTGAATTCGTTCGCGCAAATCTCAACTTATCGCTGAACTAAGGATGCCACGGCAGCCCGGATCGATGCACAACTCGCGAACCTTCGGTGCCCCATCCTTTCGCCCGCTTTTTGGGCGAGAGGGTGAAATAGGACCACCTGAATCTGCGATCTCAATGCGTATACTCGTCTTGAATCGTGTGCATAGAGCGCTCGTCACCAGAAAAGGAATAATCATGCCAACCAGGAACACGGGCAAAACAGCGAAGGCCAAAGTCGCAAAGCGGGAAACTCCCAGGCAGGCGCCGAAAGCAATAGTCGTCGAGCGCGCCACCGTGCTCAGCTCGAAGGTGGTCTACCAGGGCCCTCTCTTCCGCGTGCAGCACGACAAACTGATTGAGCCAGGTGGCCGCGAAAACGAGCGCGACGTCATCCGCCACAACGGCAGCGTCGTGATTCTCGCTATCGACAGCTCGAAGAGCAAGCGCGATCCGTGGATCGTGCTGGAGCGGCAGTATCGCCATGCAGCCAACCAATTTCTCTGGGAGTTGCCTGCCGGTAAACTCGATCCCGGCGAGGAGCCGCTGGCTGGCGCGCAGCGCGAACTTGCCGAAGAAACCGGCTACCGCGCGAAAAAATGGCGGCCTTTGGTGGAGTATTACGCCAGCCCCGGCTTTCTTGGCGAGTCGATGAAAGTATTTCTTGCCGAAGGTCTTCAGCCTGGCGAAACTCATCTCGAAGAAGATGAAAAGATCGAGCTGCGCCTGGTGAAGTTGTCTGAAGTCCTGAAGATGATCGAGAAAGGCGCCATTCTCGACGGCAAGACCCTGACCAGCGTGCTTTTGTACTCGCGCCTCCAAAGCCGCCGCAAGAACTAGGCTCTTGGCTGCATAAAGAATTCGTAATGATTTTCCGCCGAGTGCGGGTCTGAAGATTCACACTGCTGCCGGTCAGGAGACCGACGGCGCCTCTTCGCGCGTCATGCCTATTCGTTCCACTTTGTGGAACCCGCAGAATCTGTCAACCTTTCGTAGCATTTCCGCGTCTTAACTAGTACGGTGCTGTGTTCCCCAACCAATCGCACTCACCGTATCCCCGCAACAGAAAAGAGGAAGGCGGAACCTGTGGCTCAGTACAAGGGTAAGGTCAAGTGGTTTAACAACGCCAAGGGCTACGGATTCATCGGACGCGAAGACGGGCCGGATGTATTCGTTCATTACTCAGCAATCCAGTTGGACGGATACAAAACGCTCAAAGAAGGCGACGAGGTCGAGTTCGACATAGTCGAAGGGCAAAAAGGTCCCCAGGCGGACGCAGTCATTCGCCTTCGGGCTGAAGCCGCCCACAACGCTGCTTAAGCGTCGATAGGCTCCGGGCGTATCGCAAGCGCAAGACCGCCGCCCGGCGGTGAAGGTGGAGTGCGCCCTGCACCCAGTTCCATATCACGAATTACTCCGTATTTGCATACCCCGATTCAATCCGGCTGTCGTGCGGGCGTCTACGCCCGCGCATGCAATGACAAATGCTCCGTGCCCCATCCCTTTGGCCCGGCTTCTGGGGCGAAAGGGTGGGACTGCACGGACTCCACAATCGCAAATTCATTAGGTCCGTAAACCCTCTGGCCCTGCGTCCCGCAAATGATCGATACTCAAGGGCGGAGAGTCGCTTCATGGACAACAAAACCATGGCTCGCCTGCTGGCGGAGACCGCCGACCTGCTCGAAATCGACGGCGGCGACAGCTTTCGCATTCGCAGCTACCGCCGCGCCGCCGAAGCCGCCGAGCAAACCACCGTCGACCTGACCGAGGCCGCCGCCGATACCGCGCGCCTCCTGGAAATCCCCGGCATCGGCAAAAGCATGGCCGCCAAACTGCAGGCCATCGCCGCCACCGGATCTCTCGCTCAGCGCGACGAGCTGCTGGCGAAGTACGGCGCCGGCGTCCTCGAACTGCTCAAGCTCCCCGGCATGGGCCCGAAAACCGTCGCCCTGCTCTGGGACGCGGCCAAAATTGGCAGCATCGACCAGCTCGCCCAGGCCATCGAAGCCGGCCGCCTCACCGGCCTGCCGCGCATGGGCGCAAAGCAGATTGAAAAGCTGCGCAAAGGCATCGAGGACTACCGCCGCAGCTCCGGCCGCTTCCGCATCGACGTGGCCACCGAAGAGGCCGCGCGCATCGCACGCCTACCTTTTGCAGTTCAACGGAATTGAGAACGTCACGCCCGCCGGCTCCCTGCGCCGCGGCCGCGAAACCGTGGGCGACCTCGACCTGCTGGCCACCGGTCCGGCCTGCGAGCCAGGAAACACCGCGGCCGCCGTCGAACATGTCGCCGCCTATCCCGGCATCCACAACATCATCGCCAAAGGCGAAAACAAGGTCAGCTTCAATCTCGACCAGGGTTTGCAAACTGCCCAGAGCCTGCAGGTCGACGTGCGGCTGCTGCCCTCGGCTTCCTACGGCGCCGCCCTGCAATACTTCACCGGCTCCAAGGCGCACAACGTCGTCGCTCCGCCAGCGCGCCCTCAAAATGGGCTACACCCTCAGCGAATGGGCCCTGGCCCGGCTCGACGACGGCTCAACCGTCGCCGCCGCCACCGAAGAGGAGATCTACGCCGCCCTCGGCATGGACTGGATGCCGCCCGAGATGCGCGAGAACCTGGGCGAAATCGAAGCCGCCGCTGCACACGCGCTGCCCCGCGTCGTCGCGCTCGCCGACATCCGCGGCGACGTGCACATGCACACCACCGCCAGCGACGGCCGCAACTCCATCCGCGAGATGGCCGACGCCGCGCTCGCCTGCGGCTACGAGTACATCGCCATCACCGACCACTCCAAGAACCTCGCCATGACCAACGGCCTCGACGAAAAGCGCGCCCTCGAGCAGATCAAGCAGCATGCGCGAAGTCGATCGCCAGATGGAAGGCCGCATCCGCGTCTTCACCGGCATCGAAGTCGACATCCTCGCCGACGGCGCCCTCGACCTCGACGACGAAGTGCTCGCCCAAATGGACGTCGTCATCGCCAGCGTCCACTCCCGTTTCGAGCAGCCCCGCGAGGAGATGACCGCCCGCGTCCTGCGCGCCATCGAGAACCCCTACGTCCGCATCCTCGGCCATCCCACCGGCCGCCTGCTACTGCGCCGCGAGCCCTTCGCCATCGACCTGCGCCGCAGTATTCAAGCGCGCCGCCGAACTGGGCGTCGCCATGGAGCACAACGCCGCGCCCGAGCGCCTCGACCTGAACGACCACGATCTCCGCCTGGCCAAAGAGACTTGGCTGCAGGATCGTCATGAACTCCGACTCGCACGACAGCCGCAACCTGGGCAAGATGGTCTATGGCATCAAGCAGTTGCGCCGCGCCTGGCTTGCCGCCGAGGACGTTCTGAACACGCGCCACGCCAAAGATTTCCTTGCCGGCCTCCGGAGCAGGCCGTAGCAGTCCGATTGGCCGCCTCCCTTGCACTCTTGCCCGCGCGGTCCCTTAGTCCCGAAGTCCCGTAGTTGCTGTCCTTTCGCGCCCAGGTAACCAGCCACCAAAACTCTCCATAGCCGATTTCGTCTGGTTCGAGCTAAGATTGACTTCGCAAGGTGGATGGAGACCCCATGAGCCTGCTTCACCAGGAAGAACGGGACGATGCCGCCCGCGGCGAGGAGTTAACCAGAGGCACCAGCCATGTGGTGATCGCCGCCATCGTAGCCGGCCTCGTGATGAGCATCGCGATTGCAATTTACGTGATTGCCGGCCAGAAACCGCCCTTTGCCACCGGCCAGGTCACGGCCATCTGGGCGCATCCTCAACACACTGAAACTTCGGGTCTCGACGCCAATGGCATGCCCATGCCCAAGAAGGTTGCGACCAGGTCATGGTCTTCACCACCGTAACTCTCACCAACAAGACCGACCACCCGCTGCTTCTCGGCAACATCATGACCAATGTCACGCTCGACGACGGCATCCACTCCGCCTATGCCGCCAACAAGGGCGACTACGAGCGCATCTTTGTGGCTTATCCTGACATTCCCGTGCCGCACTTGACGCCAATTTCGCCGCTCAGCACGACAATCGAGGCCGGCCAGACCATCGAGGGAACTTTTGTTTCGGCTTTCATGATGACGCAGCAGCAATGGGACGCGCGCAAGAACCTGGACTATACCTTCGCTTTCAAGTACCAGGCCCCCCTCGCCGTCACGCCCAAGGTGACCATTACTGAACGGTAGGTGGAGAAGGCGCGCCCTTCGGCGTCGAAAGATAACCTGAGATCTGGCTCTTTGAATTGATCGCGTTCACGACCACCTCAAACAGTGCTGGATCCTTACCGCTATAGAACTGCAGCGGCTCATCCAATCCGCGATTCGGCTTCTGCACGGCCTTGTCGTCGGCGTAGACCACCAGCGTATACATATTTTTCTTGGGGTCTACCTTCTTCAACTCCAGGCTCACTGTGCCCACCGGCTTCCTCTGTCCCTTGGTCAGCGTGAACTCGTAGAAGTTCCGGTCGCCCTTGTGCTCGAGCGTCACCAGCTCGTCGTGGTTGCGGGCGATCGTGCTGTTGGTATTGCTCAGATCGCCGCGCACGCTTTGCAGTTGGCTTTGCGTGGCCGCCAGGTCGCTCTGGGTTTTAGTCAGATCCGTTTTGACCCCGCCCACATCCGTCTGCACAGTCGAGACCTGGTTTGAAACTGTGCTCACCTGCTGTTCGGTCTGCTTCTGCTCGCTTTCCAGCTTCTCTTCATCGGCCTGTTCGCGCTGGATAATCGCCTGGGCGCGCTGGTCAAGCTGTTTCTGCGTCAGGCCCAGCGATTTGCCCAACTCGTCCGTGGCCACCTGCAGCTTGGCTGCCGTTTCCCGCTGGTCCGCGGCCAGTTTGGCATTCTGCTGCTGCGCCTCCGTCAGCTCCGCCTGCTGGGCGGTGATCTTGCTGTTCAGCGTCATGCACCATACCAGACCACCGATGGCGCCTAGTATCGCTATGGCAATGGCGCCTAGCAACGCGCCTGAATACGTTCGGGGGGTCTCGTCAATCTCACTCATTCATTTGCCTTTCGTGCTCCGGGGGCTTTTCTGAATCAACCCCACCGGACGTCTGCACGGCATCCTGTCGGGTTAGACGCCGTATCGGTAATAAATCCTCCCAATCCGCCCGAAAATCTCTGCAATTCGCATCTTTGCCGGCAGGGCCCTGGCCGCCGTCCCGGCCGGCCAAAACCCTCCACACATCCAGCGAATCTATAGGATAAATCCAACGGCCGGGCCCTGTGCAGTCTCCACCCTTGTTCCCCCAGCCCCTGTCCCTGGCTCCCTGGCGTTGTAGCGCCGGCCTCCCGGCCGGCTGTAGCGTGGGCCTCCTGGCCCGCGCTCAAAGACTCCGCTTAATGGCTCGTCGCTCCGCTGTCATTACTGACCATGAGGCTCGAGACGTTCACCGGCTCGAAGTCCGACAGGGTAAGATTCGTATGCACGAAAGATCGTCATTGTTCCAGCGGGCATCGGGAGTGCCGATCAGCCCTCCGCTGTCTCCATTGTCGGCCAGGATAATTCCGTAGTTGCGCAACGCGGTGATGATGATGGCCGCTTGGGGGCTTGTGGCGGCGCAAGCAGGAGTCGCCACGGATGCCTTGAGCCGGTAGATCTCCCCGGCTGCTCCAGACATGCTGCAACTTGCCGGCGGAGAAGATTGCGAAATCTCCGATTCCGTGGGAATGGTCGCCCCGCCCGCAGCCGTGCAACACCCCACACCCGCTGTTTCCGTGGCGGGCCACACCCAGTAATTCACCATATGGTTGAGCGTGAATCGAATGGGATGCTGAATCGTGCCATTGGGCGCGCTGGGCGTACCCGTTCCGATGACCTCGTCTGCATTGGCCAGCAGCGGCCCCACCGGGAGCCCGGCGGCATCGGATGTTCCATTCCCTTGCGGCGTCAGGTTATTTGAAGCGACGTTGGGCCAAAGTGCATTCGAGGAATCGGTCCAGGGACCGTCCTCGTATATTCCCTGCCACATTTCGTAAAGCGCAGGGTTGTTTCCACCGCCGGCCTCGAGATAAACCAGAACGTGCCGGTCCCCACCCGTGTTCCCCGCGTTGGCGGTGCCTTCCACCGGAGCATACGCGGGAATCGGTCCCGAGGTGAAATAGGATTGATACACGGTGGTTGCGACCGCCACGTCCGGCTGATTGTAAGGAACTTCGATGGCCGGTATTCCATTGGGGAAGTTCGCAGACTCATCGCCGAAGAACGGCTTGACTGTCTCTGTCAAATAGCCGCTGTACATAGGCGCCGCGGGGGAAGTATCCACAGGCAAGCCGGTGGTGGCCGCGTCCACGCGATGATGAAAAATGGAAGTTGACGGGAAGATATTGGCGAGGAACGCGTTGTTGCCATTAATGGCGAAGCTGATGCCCTGAGTCGCCTGCGCACTTGCCGAATCCGTTACCACAAATTCCGGAATGTATGTACCTTGACCGCCGATCAGTGAGCTGCTGATGTTCCCCGTGTTTGCGTTGAGAGCCATCCCCTCCGGCAAGGGAGGATAGTCGATTTCATCCGTGCTGAGCGAATACGTATAGGGCGGAGTGCCGCCGGTGGCAGCGATTGTGCAGCCGGCATACGCCGCACCTTGCATTCCGCCTGGGCATGAAGTCGTAGTGATCGTCAACGGACCGCCAGATGCCGTCACCGTGATCTGCGCCGTCGACGTAGTTGAGCCGGCCGTATTAGTAGCCGTCAGCGTGTAGGTGGTTGTCGCCGTCGGGCTCACGTTTGTTGAGCCACTCGCCAATGTGGACGTGAACGTTCCGGGCGTGATGGCAATAGTGGTTGCGCCTGCCGTCGTCCAACTCAGCGTGCTGCTGGAGCCCGAAGTGATGCTTGTGGGACTTGCTGTGAACGAGCTGATGGTTGGTTTGCTTGCCGTTGCTACTGTAACGGTAAGCGTCGACGTGGTTGAGCCGGCCGCATTGGTGGCTGTCAACGTATAGGTAGTCGTCGCCGTTGCGCTCACGCTCGTTGAGCCGCTCGCTAATGTGGACGTGAACGTTCCAGGCGTGATCGCGATACTGGTCGCGTCACTTGTCTCCCAACTTAGCGTGCTGCTCGCGCCCGAAGTGATACTTGTGGGGCTCGCCGTGAACGAGCTGATGGTCGGTTCGTCTTCTGTCGTGACTGTAACCGTGAGCGTAGCCGTCGTTGAGCCGGCCGCATTGGTGGCTGTCAACGTATAGGCGGTTGTCGCCGTCGGGCTCACGCTCATCGAGCCACTCGCTGATGTGGACGTGAACGTTCCGGGCGTGATGGCGATACTGGTCGCGCCACTCGTCTCCCAGCTCAGCGTGCTGCCCGTACCGGAATTAATGCTTGCCGGAGCCGCCGTAAAGGAAGTAATCGCCGGTGCTGAGCCTGTTCCAGAGTTCGGGTTCGACTGTACCGCCGCCGTGCAACCCTCCAGCCCCACACAGGCAACTAGAATCAGCACCATCGCGCAAGAACCCAACTCTGAAGCTCGGAGCCTCCGAGTGCTAGGTCGAATTCTGCAAAACGAGCCGGCTGGGTCCATTCGATCTCCGTGGATGGCGCTCGATGGCATCATCCTAGCAACACCGCCTCCTCCGCAGTGCGTGCTTCAAAGGCCCCATCGGTCCCAGCGCATGACTTTCGTCATGACGAAAATGGTGGGAAAACAAACGGCATTGAGGTTTTTGGACGAGGAGCGTTGCATTGGTCTCGGTTTCGACGCCGCAAAAACCAAACGGAGGGTGCCCTTCGCCCCTCGCCCTCGGGGGCCGGGGAAACTCCGGAGCTTTTTGCTCCCTCGCTCCCTTGCTCCCTTGCTCCCTGATTTACCGCTCCCTTGCTCCCCGTCTTTGCGCTAAGCTATAAACATCTTTACTGCAATTTTTGGCGCCGCGCCGCCCAACCGGGCCGGAACTCCATCTCAACGCCAAACTGCATCGCAAGAACAGGGGAGAAACCGCGTATGTCGACTGCCGTCGCTGGAAAGGGTCTGGAAGGAATTGTTGCCGCGAACTCCGGTATCTGCTGGATCGACGGAGATGCGGGGATCCTCTCTTATCGCGGCATCGACATCCATGAGCTCGCCGAGCACTCCACCTTCGAGGAATGCACCTACCTTCTGTGGAATGGCTTGCTGCCCAACGGGCTCGCCCTGCGCGAATTCTCCACGCACCTGGCCCTGGCGCGCTCCCTCGACCATCGCGTCATCGAGATGCTGAAGAGCTTTCCCACCAGCGCCACGCCCATGGAGGTGCTGCGAACTGCCGTCTCGGCATTGAGCTTTTACGATGCCGACGAGAAAGACAATTCGCACGACGCCAACGTGCGCAAGGCCTACAACCTGACCGCTCAGATCGCCATGCTGGTGGCCATTTACGATCGCATTCGCAAGGGCAAGGAAATCGTTCCTCCCGATCGCTCGCTCTCCCACGCCGGCAATTTCCTCTGGATGCTCAACGGCGAAAAGCCCTCAGAAACCGCCACCCGAACGCTCGACATCGCCCTCATCCTCCACGCCGACCACGAGCTCAACGCCTCCACCTTCGCCGCCCGCGTCATCGCCGCCACGCTCTCTGATATCCACTCCGCCATCACCGGCGCCATCGGCGCGCTCAAAGGCCCGCTGCACGGCGGCGCCAATGAAGGCGTCATGCGCCTGCTGCTTCTCATCGACAAGGAAGGCATCGACCCCGTCGAATACGTGAAAGGCATGCTCGCCGCGCGGCAAAAAATCTCCGGCTTTGGCCACCGGGTTTACAAGACTGAAGACCCGCGCGCCACCCACTTGCGCAAAATGAGCGAGCAATTGGGCAACGACTCCGGCAATCCCAAGTGGTACGAAATGTCGCGCGCCATTGAGCTCTACATCAACCAGGAAAAGAAGCTCAACGCCAACGTCGATTTCTATTCCGCCTCCACCTACGCCACGCTCGGCATCGATATCGATCTCTACACGCCCATCTTTGCCATCAGCCGCATCTCCGGCTGGGCCGCCCACGTCATCGAGCAGCTCGACGACAACCGCCTCATCCGCCCCCGCGCCGAATACATCGGCCCGCCTTACCCCACCCACTGGGTCCCTGTGGAAGAGCGCCTGTAAGCATCCCAGTGTGGCGCCAGCCTCCCTGTCTTTGTACCGCCGGTCTCCTGACCGGCTGTCGTGCGGGCGTCCTCGCCCGCGCGCGTCCATAGCGAAAAATCATTCAAGGGTCGCAAGAAGTGTCAGGGCACGACTTTAGTCGTGCCGCAGTGCCGCCGGGTGCCCCACCTTCGCCGATTCGCGTTTTTCGCGAATCGGTTAAGGTGGGATAGCAGGAACCTCAATCGCCGCCATTTTTCCAAATACCCATCCCATCCTTTACGCCCTCTTTGCACAAAAAATGGCAGACTATTTTTGCATCCCAAAACCCGGAGGTCTCCGCAAATGAAAACCGTCACTCTGAATTTGGCACTCATCCTCGCCAGCCTCGCTCTTGCCGTCGCGCCCTCCCACGCGCAGCAGATGGACCCCGTCAAAGGACCGATGTCGCTCCAGGCCCCCGGCCCGTTTTACGAAGGCTCGAAGGGCGGCGGCACGTACGGATACTCCATCAAGTCCGACTTCGCACGCGTCAAGTCGTTCACCTACGCCAACGGAGAGATCCTCAAAGGCAAGCCCGAATGGACAACTGCATCCGCAGCAGACGCGCAGACCTCCAGCAGCGCCGATAGCAACTCGTCCCATGCAGACCTGATTGCTACGTGGGACCTGGTCTACGGCAATGGGTACTACGCATCCCAGATCGCAGGCAAAAAGATCCTGCGCGGGACCTTTACCGGAGACAAGGGCACCGTCCTTCAGGTTGAATCGCTCGACAACTTCGTCGCCGTCGGCGTTGACAATCAAGGCAATCTTTACAAGATTGTCTGGTAAAGTGTGAAGGCAGGATTCCGCGCGGGTCCGGCAAGCGGCGCCCGTTGGGCCGCGCGCCGAGTCCCTCGGGCCGGTTTATATGTCGCCGTGGATTCCCGTAGACGAGCTTTGGTGCTTCGATTGCCCGCAAGCGCACCGGGACCCCTCAAAAAGTCCCCTTGCCTCATCGAAGGTTGCACGCGCACGGCTCCTGTCATTTTGTCTGAATCTGTTCGAATTCTAAGGAGCATCATGATTCTCGGCATGAGCATCCATGTGTTTACAATTTTGCACGTCATCTTGAGCCTTGCAGGGATCACCGCGGGGCTCATCGCGGTTCCTGAACTCGCCGCCAACAAACTTTCCCGCCTGACCGGATTCTTCCTGAGCACAACTGCACTCACCAGCCTCACCGGGTTCCTATTTCCGTTCCACGGCGTCACGCCCGGCATCATTCTTGGAATTCTGTCGATGTTTGTTTTGCTGCTGGCTGTCATCGCGTTGTACGCAGGCAAATTGCGTGGGGGGTGGCGCGGCGTCTATGCCATCGGCGCCACGATCGCGTTGTGGTTCAATGTCTTTGTGCTCTTTGCGCAGCTCTTCGCCAAGGTTCCGGCGCTCAAAGCCATCGCGCCCACGCAATCGTCGCCGGCGTTCGGAGCCACGCAGCTCGTCGTCCTGATGTTGTTCATCGTGCTCGCGATCCGCTCAGTGAAGGGCTTTCGTGGCGCACCGATCAGGTAAGCGGCATTGCCTCGGGCGATCGCCTAAGATTGCAAATTCGCAGGCCCTGCGGCCAGAATGCGACTGACTAGCCAGTCGACCGCGATTTTCTCGTTTTCAATCTCGATCCGCAAAGCAACAGTATGAATCGGGATCGAAAGGGTCATCGCGCCCAAACGCACTCGATCCTTTTCGGTCGTCAGCAGCGCCGCCGCCCCGGCCTTTTGTGCCGCGCCTGAGAGCTTTTCCAAATCGCCGGCCGTGTAAGCGATGATGGTCCGGGAAAGCGAACCGCGCTGCCAGGCGCAACCCCGCGCGCTCCAGCCCCGCAAAAAACTGCTCCGGCCGCGCGATCCCGCAAAATGCAACCACCGGCCCATCGACCGGCGGCACATCCATGCACCGCCGCAGTCGCCAAACCAGTTTCTCCCAGCCCTGCGACTTCGCCCATTCCGCAACCTCCGGCTCGTCCGTCGGAATCGCAATAACGTCCGCTCGCGATGCTGCGTGCAATGTCTCGCGCAAGTTTCCTGCAGGCAATAAATGGTCAGCGAGGTCTTCGGAACTTAGCAGCAAAATGTCCACGTCGCGATGGAGTTGCCGGTGCTGAAACCCGTCGTCGAGCAAATGGACGCCAACTCGCTGACTTGCTGACTCGCCCACTTGCTGGCTCGCTCCCTCGGCCAGTCGCCCCGCTTCATATCTCTCGGCCGCAACGAAAACTGGAACGTCCGCCTCGCGTGCAATCAACAGCGGCTCATCGCCAAACTCGTCCGCCGTGCCACGGGAATCTACCAGGACTGGAAGCGCGGAGCGCCGTCCGTAACCGCGCGAAAGCACATCGACCTCGACGCTACGCGCCGTGAGCGCCTTGGCCAGCGCAATCGTCAGCGGCGTCTTCCCTGCCCCGCCCGCCGAAAGATTCCCCACGCTCACCACGGGCCGGCGCAGCCGCCGAATCGGCTTCAGCCCCGCGCGTAACTGGAATTCGCGCAGCGCAAGAGCGAGCCGATAAACCGGCACCAGCGGCCACAGCAAGAGGCGTGCGGCCGGTGTCATGGCTTTCGCTCCGGTTGCGTTCCGTTGGCGAGAAGCGCTTGCAGCGCCGTCACGCAGCGCTCCGTCGCGCCCGCCTGCCGCTCGAACACCTCTCTTGCCCGCGCGCCCATCGCCTCCGCAGCCGGTCTGTCGCGCAGCAATTCACTGAGCGTTGCGGCCAGTTCCTCCTTCGCCGCAATGCGCAACGCGTCGTTTGCGCGCAGGCTGTCGGTGATGGCAACGAAATTCGCGTAGTGCGGTCCCATCACGATCGGCACTCCGAACTGCGCCGGCTCCAGCGGATTGTGCCCGCCCGCTGGAACCAGGCTGCCGCCCACGAATGCCACACTGGCCAGCGAATACACCGACGCCAGTTCGCCAATCGTGTCCAGCAGCACAATTTCACCGGGCCCCAACGAATCCGCCGGCTCTAATTGCGACCGCCGCGTCCACGCGTATCCTGACTTCTCCAGCAGCGCCTGCACCGCCGCAAACCGCTCCGGATGCCGTGGCGCCAGCACCATCGCCAACTGCGCGTCGACATGCAGGAGCTTCGGCCACACATCAAGCAGCGCCGCCTCTTCGCCTTCCAGCGTGCTGCCCGCAACCACGAATCGCAGACTCGCCGCCGAAGCCTTCAATAGCCGCGTGGCATCGGCCTCTTCCGCCGCGCGTACATCGAACTTCAGATTCCCCGCCACTCGAACCCGCTCCGCCGCGCAACCCAGCGCGATCAGACGCTCGGCATCGGTCTGGCTCTGCGCAAGAACTGAGCCCAGTTGCCCCAGCAGCGGTTTCCACAATCGGCGCAGCATTTTGTACCGTGGCCACGAGCGATCGGAGATCCTCGCGTTCACCACCGCCACGGGAATTCCGCGGCGAAAGCATCCGTTCAGCAAATTCGGCCAGAATTCCGTCTCGGCCAGCACCAGCATGCGCGGCTTGAGCGCGTTCAGATACGCGCGCACCGCCCACGGCAGGTCGAGCGGGCAATAAAACACCCGGTTCGCTCCCAAGCGCTCCCGCGCCAGCGCCTGCCCGGTGCGCGTGGTCGTCGAAATCGCCACAAAACACTCCGGCAGCGCCGCATCCAGCGTCTTCACCAGCCGCGTCACGGCCAGCACCTCGCCCACACTCACAGCGTGCAGCCAGATCAGCGGCCGCCCACCCGCTCCCGAGCCCGCAACCAGCCGCCTCGGGACGTGTCCCAGCCGTTCCCGCAGACCCTCCCGGTATTTCTCGGTGGTCGCCATGCGCCATAGCCACCACGGCGCACCGGCCATTAGCGCCGCAAGCAGGGCCACGTTATAGAAAAAAAGCGTCATGCGGTACCGATTCGCTCTTCCGCCGGTCTAATCGTAGAGCACCTAACCCGAATCATGGGGTGGTTCACCCTAGAATGATACAGTCGACCACGATGAGAACTTTTGCGGCAGTTGCGCTCTCGATCCTTGGGCTGGCGGCAATCTGTTTTGCCACCGAACACAACCCGCCCCCAGTGCAGCCGGCCACGTCATTTCCTGCCGTCGAGATTCATCCCGACGAGCACGTGGCCATTGCCGTAGAGCCCTACGACACAAAGGAAAAAGAGTCCATCTTTCGCGTCGACTACATCGACCATGACGTCATGCCGATACGCCTCATCGTCACCAATCTGGGCGATAAGCCCATCTCACTGCGCGACGCGCGCATTCTCTTTGAGACCGCCGACGGTGACCGCATCCAGGCGGCCGAGCCTGAAGATGTAGAGCGATTGATGACGCGCAAGGAACGACAGGGAAGCAAGATTCCTCTGCCCGCGCCGCTGCCGCCCATCCACACCAAGCCCAAAGGCAGCAACTCCGAAATCGAGCAGGACTTCAACACCTTCGAGTATTCAGCCCTCGCCGTCGAGCCGCACACTACTCGCGCCGGCTTTCTTTTTTACGATGTCTCGCATATCAGCCATCCTCTGGTCGGCGCCAGGCTCTACGTGCGCTCCATCCGCGACTCCGAGGGCAACGAGCTCTTCTACTTCGAAGTGCCCTTCGACAAATACCTGCAGTCGAAATCCGGCCAGATGAACTAATCCTGGATCTTGCTTCCGCAGCCCTCGTGGTAGGATTTTCCTGCCGGCAGTCCTTGTCTCTCCCCAAGAATCCACCACTCCCGAGGCTCCGCATGGCCAGGAAACCGGATTACGGAATCGACGCGCCCAAAGTCATTCGCAATTTGTTTATCGGGGGCGTCGCATGCGTTGCCGTCGCGTTCCTTTTTCCCAGGTTTACCGTCGGCCCCGTCACATTCCAGCCGAATCCGGGACTGCTCTATTCAGCTCCGTGGCTCTTCGCTCCTGCGATCCTGATGCTGATCTACGCCAAGGCGGGAAAATTCCGCCATCGCGACCGCATGCTTGCCAAAGTGCCGTGGACCGGAGCCGAAACAGTACTCGACTTGGGCGCCGGTCGCGGGCTGCTGCTGATCGGAGCCGCCAAACGGCTGACCACGGGGCACGCCGTGGGCATTGACATTTGGAACGCTGAAGATCTGTCGGGGAACTCGCCGCAAGCGCTGTTCGGAAACATCGCCATCGAAGGCGTGGAAAGTAGAACCGAAATCAAAAGCGAAGATGCCCGCAAGATGAGCTTCCCCGATGGAACTTTCGACGTCGTTCTCTCCAATTTGTGCTTGCACAACATCTATCAAAAGGAAGGTCGCGCCCAGGCCTGCCGCGAGATTGCCCGCGTGCTCAAGCCCGGCGGCGTCGCCTTGATCTCCGACTTCAAACACATGCGGGAGTATGCCGCGGCGTTTGCCGCTTGCGGCTTGACCGTGGAAAACTGTCCTCTCGACTGGGCGGGAACTTTTCCGCCGCTGCGCATCCTGGTTGCGCGGAAGGCAGCGTGAGAATCGCTACTCGTAGTAAGTAGCAGTCGTTGTGTCCGTCTCCCAGATCGTGCAGTCTTTCACGCGCACGCGGCCCGCGGTCACATCCGCCAGGTGCAGATTGGTCTCATCGTAGAAATATTTGGCCAGGTTCTCGGCCGAGGGATTCAGCACTGTGAACGGCTCCAGGTCGTTTAGCATCTGGTGGTCGATGCGCTCGATCACCGGCCGCAGCACCTGCTTCAATAACCTGAAGTCGAGCAGAAGCCCGGCTCCATCGAGCTCGGCGCCAGCCAGCGTCACCCGCACTTTGTAGTTATGCCCGTGCGGGTTCTCGCACTTGCCTTTGTAGTTGCGCAAATAGTGGCCGGAGGAGAAATCTGCCTCCACGGTAACTTCAAACATCGCTGTCAGCTCAATCCTGCGCGGACCACGCCCGCACACTTCCATTCTAATGAGCAAGGCGAGTTGATGCCTTCGGACTTGCTACCCCTGCCGGCCGCGCCGTTTTTGCCGAGCCGCGCGGCGCGCCTCTTCGCTGCGCCGATCGACTTGCTCAAAAAGATTGCTCATCACTCCAATCAGCGCCGACCCCAGCGCCGCCAGAACCAGAATCAAAGCCACCGTGCGCCACAAAGTGCCATTGGCCGGCAAACCCGGCTGAAAGCTCGACGGCACCAGAGCCATGCCTCCGGAGACCAGCGCGAAAAAACCCAGCGTGGCGGCGAGAATGTAGAAGTTGCGAGACATGATGATGGGCGCTTCGCAGGCCTGTTGCGATTCTACGGCCCCTCGCCTCAGCTTGAAAGCTCGGCGGAGTTAATCAGAGTCACCCCCGCGTCGGCAAACTGCGCCTCAATCGCGGCCACCGAGCCATTCAATTCGATGGCGCGGCAGGCGTCGCGCAAAACTACCGCCGAAAAACCCAGCCGCCGCGCATCGAGTGCCGAGTAACCCACGCAATAGTCGTACGCAAGCCCCGCAAGAATCACGCGCGTCAACCCGCGCTCGCGCAAGTAGCCGGCCAGGCCGGTTGGCGTGGTGCGGTCGTTCTCAAAGAATGCCGAATACGAATCGACTTGCGATCTGAACCCTTTGCGCAGAATCAACTCGGCATGCGGCAAATAGAGCGCGGAGTGAAAATCCGCACCCGTCGTTTCCTGTACGCAGTGCGCTGGCCATAACGTCTGCGCGCCGTAGGCGAGCTCGATCGATTCGTAGGGCTTCTTGTCCGGATGCGACGCCGCGAACGAGGTATGATCCGCCGGATGCCAGTCTTGCGTAAGAACGATGTGCGCGAAGTGCGGCGCGATGCTGAGAATCGGCGCAACCACCTCGTCGCCGCGGGGCACTGCCAGTGCCCCTCCCGGACAAAAATCATTTTGCACATCGACGACGATCAGAACGTCGTTGGCATCGATCCGCATGGGGACTCCGTACCGGGGGCCCAAACGACCGGCTTCCTCAAGAAGCCCTTTTCGTTCCTTGGGTGGTAACGACAGGTCTTCGTCGTTGGGGTGGACGACAACTCCGATTATGCCAGAAGCACTTCAACTCCATGGTCGCGGAGCAATGCAACGTACTCCTGGCTCAACTCCCCATCGGAAACGACGGTGTGCGCGGCCGTCAGCGGCGCCACGGGAATCATGCCGCCGCGCCCGAACTTGGTGTGGTCGGCCACGATGATCACGCGACTCGCCACCTCGATCATCTTCTGTTCCGAGCCCACCACCAGCGTGTTGTTGTTGCTCAACCCAGCCTCGGTGATGCCGCCCGACGCCCATGATCACCGCATCGGCGCGGATGGCGCCCAGCATCTGCTCGCAAAACGGCCCCAGCATCACGCGCAGCCGCGGATCAAGATACCCGCCGGTCAGCGTCAGCTCGATGTTGCGCAGCGATTCCAGCCCCTCGGCAATGGGCAGCGAGTTGGTCACAATGTGCAGCGACTTCGAAGCCAGTTCGCGCGCCACCGCGGCCACCGTCGAGCCGCCATCGAGAATCACCGTCTGGCCGTTTTCGATCAGGCCGGCGGTGAGCCTGGCAATGCGGCTCTTCTCGTCGCTCAAGCCGCACGCTTTCCACTGCATAATCGAAGGCGCGATTCGGCGGCGCCTGCACGCTGACCGCCCCGCCATACACGCGCTTCAGCACGCCTTCTTCTTCCAGAATGTCCAGATCGCGGCGGACGCTGGATTCCGACGCTTCCAACTCGCGGCCAAGAGTCTCCGAGTCGATGAAGTCCCGGGACTCGAGCATCTGGCGGATTCTGCAGTTGCCGTTCAGCAGCCTTCATCGTCGGTCCGCCTTGCGCCCCGTTCTAGTTCCCTCGCTCGCCCGCCGCGCCGTCCCTAGTCCAGGTTTTCTCGTTCCCTTGGTCCCTTGGTCTCTGGTCCCTGTTTCTTCACTTTCTCATCGCATCCATCACCGCGTCCGTCACCGACTTCACCAGCGATTCCAGATCGCCGTCGTTCGCCGAAGCGCTCCTGCCCGTGGGACCATCGCAGGGCGTCGGCGTGAGCGCAATCGAGCTCGGCACTTCCAGATCGGACAGCTGGCACTCCTTCATGCGCGACGCATCGAAGCGAATATCGGGCAGGCCCAGCTTTTTCTTGATGGCCAGAAGATCGATACCTTGCTTCTCAGAGATTTGCGAGATGGGAACGCCTAATTGCGAGGCG
>CAVOTQ010000007.1:0-6951 GCA_963699385.1 uncultured Acidobacteriota bacterium
ACAACGCTGAAGCTCTTGCCGGTCTCGCCCGCGACTACAAACTCACCGGCAACGAAGAAAAAGCCGATGCGGCCCTCGATCGTTTACGCCGCGATCATCCCAACGATCCCAACATCGCCAGAATTGCAGCCATGTCCGCCACCAGCGGCTCGGGTGATAAGCTGCGTCAGGCCAGTGACCTCGCCAAACAGGGTCGCAACGACGACGCCATGCGCATCTATCGCCAGCTCTACGGCGACCATCCGTCCGACGGCGACATCGCGCTGGCCTACTATCAAACTCTCTACGGCACCGCCAGCGGCAAGCAGGAAGCCATTACCGGCATGCGCGGCCTGGTCGAACGCAATCCCGGCGATCCGCGTTACGCTGTGCAGCTGGGTATCATGCTCACCTACGACCAGCGCACGCGCGCTGAAGGCGTTCGCATTCTCGCGCGCACCCGAGCGATCCCGACGCGCAGGCCGCCTATCGACAGGCGCTCATCTGGGACTCTTCCAATCCCGCCTCCGCCGAGGCGCTGCGCGAGTATCTCAAGGCGCATCCTCAGGACCAGGAGATTCAGAAGAGCCTCAAACTGAGCGAATCCAGGCAGGCGCAAATGAACAGCGGCATCGCGCGCACACCCGCGGAACGCGCCGCATTCGCCGCGCTCAATGCGCACCATCTCGACGAGGCCGAGCAGCGTTTTGCAGCGCTTCTCGCGGCCGATCCCAACAACGGACGCCTGGCCGCCGGCATGGGTTTTCTGCGCATGCAGCAGAAAAACTTCTCCGGCGCGATTGGCTATCTAACGCAGGCCGAGCAGAACGGCTACAAAGCTCAAATTGTCGAAACTGCGCTCGCCACCTCCCGTTTCTGGTTCACCATGGGCGAAGGTACGCAGGCTCTAGACGAGAATCAGCTCGATCTGGCGGCCACCAAGTTCCGTGCCGCGCTCGAAATGAATCCGCGCAGCGCCGATGCCCTCAACGGACTGGCCGGCGTCTACACCAAACAGCAACAGTACTCCGCCGCAGCCATCGTCTATCAGCAGCTTCTCCACATTCAACCCGCGTCGCTAGAAGCATGGCGTGGTCTATTCCTCTCCTACGCACACGACAATCAGAACGCCAAAGCCCTTGATCTATCCGCGCGTTTCCCCGCGCCGGTCAAGGCATCGCTCAATAAGGATCCCGAATATCTCCACGCGCTGGCAGGCATCTATCAAGCCGAGAACCGTCCCGCCGATGCGCAACGTGTGCTCGACCTTGCGCTCTCGCTGCCGTTCCCCGATAACGGCACGCTACTGGCCGGCACCAAGCTCCAATACGCCGGCATGCTGATGGACGCAAAGCATTACGACCAGGCTCTTGCGCTGTATTCACAGATCCTCGAAAGCGATCCCTCGAATGTCTCCGCCTGGGAAGGCCGTATCAGCGCTCAGCATGAAATGGGGCAAGACACCGAGGCCATCGACGACATCAAGAAGATGCCCGCCGCGACCTACGAAACCGCGCTCGCCGATCCCGCCTTCCTGGCTATGCTCGGCGCCATCTATCAGCAGGCCAATCAATACGAAGTCGCGCAAGGGCTGCTCGAGCGCTCCGAAAAACTCGCGATCGCGGCCGGAGGCCAGCCCAGCGTCGCGCTCGAACTGCAGTTGGCGGCCATCTATCTCGTCCGCAACAACACCGATCAGGCCTACGCCCTCTACCGCCGGGTGCTCACTGACCACCCTGACCGCGCTGATGCATGGAAAGGCCTCATCGCCGCGCTCACGGCCACGCATCGCGATCAAGAGGCATTACAAGAGATCACGCAGATTCCGCCCGCGGCGCGCAAGCAGCTCGACGGCGACATCGACTTCCTTGAAACCGAGGCCAGCCTCTATGCCACCACCGGCGACATCACTCACGCCATGCAATACATGAACCGCGTGCAGGCCTACTACGCCAAGGCCAACGAGCAGCCGCCACCCAACGTCGAAATTCAAAATGTCTGGCTGCTCTATAACATCGGCAACGATCGCGCGCTGTATGCTGCCTTGATGCGCATCGGCGGCCGCACCGATCTCACTCTCGCCCAACGCGAAATCGTGCAGACCATCTGGGCCAACTGGAGCGTGCGCCGCGCCGCAGTTGCTCTCGACAACGGCAACGCGCAACGTGCTGTGGACATTCTCGAGGCTGCCGGCCAGGCCTTCCCCAACAACCTCATCGTGCGCAAGGCCGTGGCTGGTGGGTTTGCGCGCGTAGGCCGCGCCAAAGAAGCATTGGCCCTCTTCAAAACCATCCCCATGCAGGACGCATCTGCAGGCGACTTTGTAGGCGCCGTCGGCGCTGCTCTCGCCGCCAATGACAAAGCTCAAGCAGAGCTCTGGTTGCGTCAAGCGCTCGACCGATTCGCCACCGATCCCGCCATCCTCGCTTTGGCCGCGCGCTACGAACAGGCCCGCGGCGACAACGAGCGCGCCGCCGATTACTATCGCGCCTCACTGGCGGCCATGCCCAAAGTTTCACCCGTCGACCGACTCGCCCACATCCTCAACTACCCCGAGACGGACACAACAGTCCATCGCGCCTTCACAGCGGCCGATCTGGAGCGTCTGCTCGATCCCGACTACGAGCCCTTCGCCAGGACCACCAAGCTTCCGCCTCTGCCCACCTACGGTCCCGATCCCTATGATCCTGCGCCGGTCGTGCTGCCCCCGATACCACCCGTCGAGACAAATCCTGCCGTGCCTCCCGCCGCGAAGCCCGGTCCCGGCGCAAGAAATGAATTTGTACCGCCGGTCTCCCGACCGGCTGTACTGGGGGCGTCCACGCCGCCAGAAGCGATACGCTCGTCGCAAATCCGCCGGCACGTTGCTGAGAATTATTTCTACTCCCATCCCTCCTCGCGCGCCCCTCGACTCGTTCGAGCATCATGGACGCCCACGCGCGCCACTCTCACCCTAAACCGCGCGTCGATGCGCGTCGGTTTCGGCCGCCCCGCCGTCATTCAATCCACGATTGAAAGCTTCGGCCAGGTCGCCATCATTCCCAACCCGCCGCACTCGCTCGCCTCCGATTCCTGGAAGGGCCTCGTCTTCTCCCTCATGGCGGGCAATCGCAACGCCGAGGCGCTCGCCGAACTCGGCAAGATTCCCAACGACGTGCGCCGCCAGCTCGAAGCCGACATCGAATGGGTGCAGGGCATCGCCAGCCTTTACTTCGCCGTCGGTGACACTACGCACGCCACGCTCTATCTCCATCGCGTCGAAAATTACTACCTCGTGCATCGCGCGCCTCTACCTGCCAGCCTTGAAGTGCAGCACGCCTGGTTGCTCTACAACCTCAAGGACGACTTTGCGCTCTATCCACTTCTTGAGCGGCTCGATGCCCGTCAGGATCTGACCCCCGATCTGCGGCTGCAGCTCGAAACGCTTTGGGCCCAATGGGCGGTGCGCCGCGCCAACGATGCGATGAAGAGCGGACAACTTGTGCGCGGCGTTCAAATCCTTCAGGCCGCGTCCGAGGACTATCCGGACAACATGACCGTGCGTCTCGCAGTCGCAGGAGCCTATGCGCGCGTGGGCCGTTCGCAGGAAGCTGTCACCCTCTACAAGTCGCTCGACATGAACGACGCAGGTGTCGGCGACTTTCAGGGCGCCATCTCCGCTGCCCTCTCTGCCAACGACATGGCCCAGGTCGAGGTTTGGCTACGCACTGCATTGGCCAAGTATCCTAACGATCCCACCACCCTCGGCCTCGCCGCCCGCTTTGAGCAGGCTCGCGGCAACAACGAACGCGCCGCCGCCTTCTGGCGCGCCGCCATCGCTGCCATGCCTCCCGGCTCCAGCGTCAAGAGCCTCGATTACGGTCTCGTCATGCCGCCGGGCACCACCTACCGCACGCCCAGCCCGGGAGACACGAAGCATCTCCTCGATCCCCGACTCGATCCGCGCGTCGATCCACGATTTAACCCGGCTCCGTCTGCCGAACAGCTCGCGCCGCTGCCTTCCTACAAGTCGCAGAGCGACATGCCACAGTCTCCTCATGAACCTCGCAGCGAACCCTTAACCGGCAGAGTTCAACTCCCGCCCACTGAAGAAACCATCGACACCACGGACAGCGCAGAGAACTCACGCCAACCGCAACCAGTATCGAATAACGCCGCACCGCAGCCTCCAACCGCCTATCCCCGCATCACGTCCAAGCCCATGGGTCCCGCGGCTGCCCAGACGCAAGCCCTGATTGCGGAGCAGACAGATAGTCAGCTCAAACAAGGCTCGGCAACCGTCATCCACAACCTGCCCAACGCGCCGGTCGCCCCCATGCCCCCCGTGCAGTCGACGAGCACGGCTCAGGCACCACCATCAAATAACGCCGGGCAGAGCACCTACAACACGGCGCAGTACACGCCCTCTGCGCAGGAAGCTGCGACGGGCGCCTATTCCGCACCTCCGCAGCAGACGCAGCAGCAACAGCCTCAAGCCACGCCGCCGCAGGTTCCGGCAAAGCACGAAGCCGGCGCGACCACGCACCACAAGCGGAGGAAAACGCAGCAGGCGCAGAATTCCGGAAAGGCTCCTGTCACGAGCAATCCGCCGCCCGAGGCTGCTGCATCTCCGAGCGAAACAGAGCCTCCATCTGAAACCCAGCAGCCCACCCCTGCGCCGCAAGAGACTGCGCCCGAAAGCACCACCTCCACCGGCCTCAGTGACGATGAGCTCGAGCAGCGCAGTCTGCCGCCGCTGCGCGGTCCCTGGATTCGCATCCAGCGCCAGGACAATCAGCTCAGCCCGCGCGACCTGGCCGAGCAGCAGTTGCAGGCTATCGAGAGCGGCTACAGCGGCTGGCTCGGCGGCAGCACCGTGCTCAACTATCGCACCGGCACTCTCGGCTACAGCCAGCTTGCCGCCATCGACGCTCCCTTTGAGGCATCTGCGCCCCTTGGCCTTGGCGTCCGCATCACTGTAATCGCCCATCCCGTCTTCCTCGACTCCGGTCAGGCTGACGGCACGGCTGTCATCTCCGTCACCGAGTCCACCATTTCCGGGAGCTGTCTGGTTTCCATACCGGAGCCCATCGGCACGGATGCAGCCTCGGTCAGTTCCACACCCTGCGGCGGTGTCACAGCAGCACTCACGCCCCCTGCGCAGCAAAATGCGGTCGGCCTCGGCGGCGAACTGCAACTGGCCTTTCCGCACTTCGTCATCGCCGGCGGCTACACGCCTTACAACTTCCTGGTTTCAACTTTTACCGGGCGCATGATGTGGAACCCGGGCAACGGGCCCTTCACCTTCTCGCTCACGCGCGACTCCGTCAAGGATTCGCAGCTTTCCTACGCAGGTCTGCGCGATCCGGGCCAGGCTTCGCTCAGCTATCCGGGTCAAATCTGGGGAGGCGTGGTCGCGAATCAGGGGCAGGTGAAATTTGCGCGCGGCGATGCGCAGTCCGGCTATTACTTCAGCGTCGGCGGCCAGTACATCACTGGCTACCACGTCCTCAACAACAATCGCGTCGATGGCGACGGCGGCGCTTACTGGCATGTCTTCACCTCGCCCGAGTACGGCACACTCAGCGTGGGCGCCAACTTTTTCGCGATGCACTACCAGAACAACCAGAACGCCTTCACGCACGGCATGGGCGGCTACTTCAGCCCGCAGGGCTACTTCCTTGCCAACATGCCTTTCACCTGGTCGGGCCACTACCTCACGCACTTGCACTACAACGTGGTGGGCGCGGTCGGTGCGCAGGCGTTTCAAGAAGATTCCGCGCCGCTCTGGCCTCTGGCCGTCGACAAGCCGCTCGAAATCGCGCAGAACAACCCCATGCTGCCGAATGTCACCACCGTGAGCGGGAACTACGACATCCGCAGTCAGGTGGCCTATCAGTTCAGCCCCCACTGGTTCGTCGGTGGGTATCTAGCGGCCAACAACTCCCGCGACTACACCGCAACCTCGATCGGCTTCTTCGTCCGCTTTATGTTCCGCGAGCAGCCATCAACAGCCACCAACCCCGCCGGCCTCTTCCCGTGGGACGGCATCCGGCCCTTCACCGTGCCGTAAACTGCACTCTCACTTCCTGGATGCCCGAAACCTCGAGCCGTGGTGTCTAATATCAATGACCACTTCTGGTGAGGCCGAGACATGAAAGCCTGTTTCCTTGTGATGCTCTCGCTTCTCGTTGCACCATCCACTTTCGCGCAGCGCCCTTACACGGAAAAACAGGTGATCGAGTACGCCAAGTCCATCGACGTGCACGCGCTCGACACATCGCTCCCCTCGCAACGCCTCGAAGACTGGCTCCAATCCGGCCCGCCTCACGCTCACATCTCCGGGTGGCTCATGGAGGGCACTTGTCAGCTCAAGCCAGACGATCCGAAAGTAGATTACCCCCTATGCGTAAAGGTCTCGCTCGGCCGTGACGGTGCGTTCGGAGAATTCTTGGTTCAGGTCGGAACGAGCCGCTCCGGAATTGTTGGCTCACCAAAACTCTATTCAGGGGTTGGCGTTTATGAGCCCGGTTACACCAAGATCCGGAGCTCGGAACGGCTCTCTGACCTTCCGGCTCTTTTAACCCCAAGATAATGCAGAATCTCAATAAGTTCCATTCCATTAATTAATAAAGTTAATAATAATGCTTGACACACTAAGTATTAGTCAGTATTGTTGGAATCGAGTTCAAGAATCTCGATTCCAACAATGGCCACCGATCCCAAACCCGCCTCCGACTGGCAAGAGCTGCTTCGCATCGCGCAGGGATCGCCGTTCATCATCGAGCGCGTCCGCATCCCCGAAAAGCAGATCGCCGTCGAAGGCCAATTCACACTGCCCGAACTGGCCCGGCTCAGTCTGGAAGATCAGGTCTTCGTCATCGCCTTTCTCCGCTGCCACGGCACCATCAAGGAGATGGAGCAGACCTTTGGCGTCAGCTACCCCACCATCAAGGCGCGCCTCAACCGCATCGCCGGCCAGTTGGAGTTCGT
>CAVOTQ010000008.1:0-12268 GCA_963699385.1 uncultured Acidobacteriota bacterium
TCCTGTTTCCCGACCATCCCATGGCGCGCACTTGGGTCGACCTGTGGCAAAAGGCCGTGGAGCTGAACACGCGCTACAACACGCGACCGAAGGTAAAAACGTGGGACGCCGCCGGTGGCCGTTGGACCGAAAATCTGGGCACTTACGTCTGGGCATTTTTACGACCTTCTGTGCGCACCGATTTTCTGCTGCGCAACTTCGACGGCGTGGGGCACTTCCTTTCGCCGCAACTCGCGGAGATGGCCGATTGGCTTGTTCACGCACTCTCCGCGCCGTTCGATGGCGAGACCGCGCAGGCGTACAAGGATCTGCAGACGCTTGCCTACGGGCACGAGTGGGGAGCGGTGACGCAGGGCAAAGGGCCGCAACGCGTTTATCCGCCGCAAGGCGCGCACTCCGAACGGCGCATGCCTCCGCGTTCGCTGTGGTACCTGGGCACATGCCTGCAACGCTACGCGCCGCTGGCCGCCGAACACGCCATGTGGGCCGCGCGCCCCACCAATCAGGACATGGAGACGAAGTTGAATGAGCCCAACGCGTGGGACGCAATGTACCGCACGCCCGACAACCTGGGCACCAAACCGGAACTGCGCACACGCAAATTCACGGGATACGGCATCGTGCTGCGCGCCGCCGTCGACACACCCAACGAGCTTTCCATCCACTTACAACAGATCGACCAGGGCCCGAATTACCGCTGGGGTGTGGCCGGCGAAGGCGGTTGCGGCGTGATGTACTTCTTCGCTGCCGGCAACGCATACAGCTTCAACGGATCGGAAGACCAGGGCGACCGCGACGATCAGGACACCGATTTTTGTACCAACTTCGGCGTTTTCAAGAACGGCGAGTTTCGCTCCATCGGCATGAACGTGCTCTCGCAGCCGCTTTACGATCTGGGCACCGGCCAGTATGCGGAGGTTTTCTCGCGCGACGACGAAACCGCATACTCATGGCCCGAGTACGTGAGCCGCAGCGTGCTGTTGGCCGGTCACGAATACTTCATCGTCTACGACCGGTTGATGAACGAGTCGCTGATTCATCGTCTCTCGTGGTTCGTGCGCCGCGGCAGCGAGCTGCCCACCATCAAGCTGCTGCGCGGCGTTGTACCCGGCGACAAGGTAACCCAGCGCACCGATATTCAAACCGAAGCCACCACGGGAGTCTGGTTCGATGGCGTAGGCGACTCCATGGCGCTCGTCAGTCACCGCAAAGACATTGACGCAACGGCCACGTCGTTCGGCTGCCGTGTGCACGTCGATGACATCGACGACCTCGTCTTCAATCATCACGAGGGCGTGCATTTTGCCGAAGGCGATACAGTCTTCGACGGCACTTCAGGGTTGATCCGCAAAACCAAGAACTCTGTCGAATTCGCGCTGTTCCACGGCACGCTCATCGGCGTAACCGGATTCACTGTGAGCACCGACGACACGGATCTCGGCGTAGGCGGCAAAATCGTGGCCGGCCAGCCCCCGCAAGGCGAGTATTTTGCACCGAAACCAAGTTCAGTGAGAATCTCCGCGCCGGGGCTCGGCGGAAAAAACGCCTTCTACATCGACGGCGTAGCACAAAGCGCAAAACCCGAAGGAGACGACTTCGTCATCGAACTCGCCGCGGGGCCGCATCACTGGGAGCTGACCGATCAATTGCCGATGCCCGTTGCGCCGGCTATTCTGCGCACCGAAAATCACGCCGGAGGAGCGCGCGTGATTCTGGCCGAGGTTGCGTCAGCATCGCAGTATCGCCTGGAGTTGAGCAAGGACTCCGGAGCGACGTGGACAGCGTTGCCGGCGCATGCGCAATCAACAACCGAATTGACCGCCCTCGCCAACGGACAAAAAGTGCATGTCCGCGGCTTAGCCATGAATGCGCTGCAAGAAAGCAGACCGGGCCCCGAATATCCCATCTACATAACTGACCAGCCGCCCGCGCCGCCCGACGGCCTGCATGTCGATTTATCCGACGGAGTAGCTACCGTGAGTTGGGGTGAAGTGTTGGGCGCTAAAGAGTATCGGCTGTTCGGAAAAGTCGACGGCGACAGCGAGTTTCAGCTGCTTTATTCCGGACTTGAGCGAAGTTATCATGACAAGCGGCCAGAAACTCGCAGCTGCAACTCCGCCCCCGGAGAAAACCGCGCCGGTTCTCCGCCCGTCATCGTGCAATATTACGTGACGGCTTCGAACGGAAACGGAGAAGGCCCACGATCGCGGATCGCCGACACCAATCCTGCCTCGTGGCGCAACTGGGATCCCAGACCCGGCGAGCCGTTCCGCCGCGTGTTGAGCTTCCCACCCGATTCGCCACCATCGGCGAGCGAGTGGCCCCGTTACTATCCGGAATGATGCAAGCCATCGGCCTTTCACAAAGAGGTATCGCGATGTTTCGTCCTGGTCTGCCGTCGATGCGTAACGCTCCGCATCTGCGAGTTTTGATTTTTCTTTTTGCCGTGATCTTTGCCGCACGTTTTTCCGTGGCGCAATGCGCAGCGGCAACCGATCCTGCGCACTGCTCGCCATGGGTTGCCACGTGGGGCACGGCAATGGAGGAGGCATTCAACGGAAGCGCGCCCGATGTTACCAGGCAAACACTGCGCCTCATCGTGCATACCAGCGTAGGCGGATCGCAAACACGCATCTGGCTCTCCAATAGATTTGGCACGACGCCGATTCACATCGGCTCAGCGCACATAGCCGTGAGCGTCGATCCGGGCACCAATCCACATCCCGCCGCGAATCTCGATCAGAGCGCCATCAAGCCCGAGACCGACCGCACACTCACCTTCAACGGCAGCGCCACGGTGACCATCCCTCCAGGTGCGACGATCGCGAGCGACCCTGCGACACTCGATGTACCCGCGCTCCAGAATCTCGCCGTGAGCCTCTACTTTCCTGACCCGACGCTTGCCTCGACCCTGCACCCGGGCGCACAGCAAAGTTCCTATTTCGCAACCGGCGACACCACGGGCGTGGCTGACTTATCGGGAAAATCGTGGACGCGGAATTCCTGGTACTTTCTTACCGGCGTCGACGTCTACGCGCCCGGCGCATCTGCGGTCGTTGCTTTGGGCGATTCGATTACTGACGGCAACCATTCAACGCCGAATGCCAACCGGCGCTGGCCCGACAATCTTGCCGTGCGTCTCGCGCAAAACCCGGCGACGCGTAAAGCCTGTGTGCTCGGCGTGGTCAACGCCGGAACAAGCGGCAGCCGCCTGCTTCTCGACGGCGACGGACCCAATGCGCTGGCCCGCCTTAACTGGGATGTGCTCGATCGCAGCGGCGTGCGCTACCTGATTCTTTTTGAAGGCATCAACGATATCGAGGCGCAGACGCGCATGCATCAGCCCTACGACGCGCTCGTGGAGCAATTGGAATGGGGCCTCGCGCAGATCGCTGCGCAGGCTCACGACCATGGCATCAAAGTTTTTGTCGCAACGCAGATGACGGACTGCCGCAACTTCCAATGCACCTGGCCAGAAGGCGAAAAGGCGCGGACGGCGTTCAACGAGTGGACCCGCACGGCCAAAGTTTTTGACGGGCTCATCGACTTCGACCTCATCACGCGCGATCCGCAGCACCCAACGCAGTTGCTGGGGCAATACAATTCGGGAGACTTCGTGCACCCCAACGACACGGGATACCAGGCCATGGCGGACGCGATCGATCTTGGTTTGTTTTGAAGCGATGCGCCGCAGCCACTGCAGATGGCGTGAAATCCGCCTCACACAACGATTATCAACAATTTCGAAAATGAATCAGAGGTTGCAATGTCAATGCTTCATGCGACAAGAAGGGAAAGAACATCGTTGCTGAAATCATGCGTATTTGTCGGAATTGTGTTTGCATTCTCCGCTTGCGTCACGGTGCTTTTGGCCCAGGAATCGTCCGCCAAACAAAGCGCTCCCGCCTTGTATCAGCAGGCCAACGCGCCGATCGAGAGCCGCGTAAACGACCTGCTCAGTCGCATGACGCTCGAAGAGAAGGTACGCCAGCTCGACATGTATCACGGCGCGACGGAGTTGATGAGCGCGCAGCTTGACGGCACACATGTCACGCTTGATGCGGTCCTTCTGCCGGATAAAGCGCTAGCATTGTTGGGCTCGCTTGGAGTCGGCAGCATTCACGACCTCTATCCCACTCCCGAACAGGCGAACGCCATCCAGAAATGGGTGATTGAACACAACCGGCTCGGCATTCCGGCGATTTTTATCGAGGAGGCTCTGCTCGGATATAACACGGGCACGGTGTTTCCCGCGCCGCTCAACCTGGCCGCAACATGGAACCCCGACATCGCGCGTCAGACCGGCGCCGCTATCGCTGCAGAAACGCGATCGACCGGAGCCGACATGATTCTGGCGCCGGTGCTCGATGTTGCCCGCGATCCGCGCTGGGGCCGCGTCGAAGAGGATTTTGGCGAAGATCCGTACTTGAGCGGACAGTTTGGCCTGGCGTATGTCGAGGGCGCGCAGGGCGAGAGCCTCGACACCGATCACACCGTCGTCGCCGAACCCAAACATTTTGCCGGGCACGGATCGCCAGAGGGCGGAACGAATACTTCGCCGGTGCACATCGGCGAGCGTGAACTGCGCTCCGTGATGCTCAAGTCGTTCGAGCCGGCACTGCGCGACGGCCACGCCATGGGCGTGATGGCCGCCTACCACGAGATCGATGGCATCCCGATTACCGCCGATCCCATGCTGCTGAAAGGGATTCTGCGCGACGAATGGGGCTTTCAGGGCTTTGTGCTTTCCGACCTTGGCGCAATCAGGCGCCTTTACAACGCGCACTTTGTCGCGGCCACACCCGAGGATGCCGTGTGCATGGCCATCCGCTCCGGCGTTGACATGCAGTTTTACGACTTTGCTCATGATGTATTTCAGAAGGCGCTCATCGATTGCGTGAACGAGGGCTCGCTCACGCAGGCCGATCTGGACCGGGCGGTGCGCTCCGTGTTGCGCGTCAAGTTTGCGCTCGGGCTTTTCGACCATCCTTTTGTCGATCCCGGCGTGAAGGCCAGGGTGTGGCGCTCGCAGGCGCATTTGGCCGTGTCGCTCCAGTCGGCGCGAGAATCGATGACTCTGCTCAAGAATGAGAATCATTTGCTGCCGCTTTCGAAATCCATTGAGCGCATCGCCGTCATCGGTCCAAACGCGAATGTGGCGCGCTACGCCGATTACGAAAACGAAAAGAATGGCCAGCGCATCAACATGCTCGACGGCATTCGCGCCATGGTGCCGCAAGCGCAGGTGACCTTCAACGACGGAACCGACGTTCCGTCTGCAGTGGCTGCCGCAAAAGCCGCCGATGTCGCGATTCTCGGGCTGGGAGAGAACCGCGACGAATCCGGCGAAGGAAACGATCGTTCGAATCTGGATCTGCCGCATAACCAGGAGCCGTTGCTTGAGGCCATTGTGGCCGTAGGCAAGCCCACAGTGCTGGTGCTCGAGAACGGCAGGCCACTTACCATCGGCTGGGCGAAAGAGCACGTACCCGCAATCCTCGAAGCATGGTACCCCGGCGAGCTTGGCGGCACTGCGATTGCGGAGACACTGTTTGGCGACAACAATCCTGCCGGCCGGTTGACCATTACTTTTCCACGCAGCACGGGGCAGTTGCCGAACTTCTACAACTCTGACCCGTCACGTGGATTGAAGTACAGGGACGACGACGGCAAGCCGCTTTTCCCCTTCGGCTTCGGTCTGAGTTACACCACCTTCAGCTACGACCACCTGGCTGCGAAACCGCCAGCGCCGGGGAGTCACGGCGACATCCAGATTGCGGTGGACGTGACGAACACAGGAAACGTAGAGGGCGACGAAGTGGCCCAGCTCTACACGCGCGAAGACGTGAGCAGCGTGGAAACGCCGCGCCGCTCGCTGGAGGGATTCTCGCGGATCCATCTGAAGCCGCAGGAAACCAGAACTGTCACGTTCCGCGTTCCGTGCGACCAGCTTGCGGTGTGGAACACGGAAAACAAATGGGCAGTCGAATCAGGCAATTACACGGCTTGGGTTGGAGGATCCAGCGAGGCCACGCTGAGCACGAAGTTCGTGCTCAAGCCTTGACGGCTCACCAGCCCGGCTAAGACTGCACGCACGCGTGTCCGTTGCGCGCTATACAGAAAACGATGTGCCGCAGCCGCAAGAGCGCGTGGAGTTAGGGTTGATGAAATTGAATCCTTGGCGCATGAGGGTCTCTTCGAAGTCCAGCGTCATTCCGTTGAGATAGACAAAGCTCTTGGGGTCGACAAACACGCGCACGCCGTCAAACGTGAAGATTCTGTCGCGTTCGCGGGGATGGGCGTCGAACGCGATGGCGTAGGAGAGCCCCGAACAGCCGCCGCCTTTCACGCCGAGACGCAGTCCGCCTTCTTCCGTTGAGATGCCTTCGTTGGCGAGGATCACGCGAATGCGCTTGACGGCGCTGGGGGTCACAGCTAGCCCTTCAGTATGCGCCAGAGCTGCTGTCGTGCCAACCTGCGCGACCGGCGCGTCTTCATTCAACCCGATGCTGACGTTCTCATTCATATACATTCGATTCCGCAGCGTCCGTCCGCGATGCACTCGCTTTGCATGCTGCCCTATACCGTCAACGTGACCAACCCATGCACATCGCGGGCTTTGGCCGCGGCCTGCTCCTGCTCCGCGAGATCGTGGATGCTGATGCTCTTGAGCACCCCAATAATGGTCTCGTTCACTCGCGCCAACGGCTCCTTGATGGTGCAGTTCGGGGTGAGGTCGCAGGACTTGGCTCCCTTGGTGCAGGAGGTGAGAAACAGGGGTCCGTCGATGGCGTGGATCACTTCAAAGGCCGAAATCTGGCGGGGGTCCCGGGCCAGCGCGTAGCCGCCGTTCATGCCCGCGTGGGAGCGCAGCAAGCCCGTCTTAGTGAGTCGTTGCAGGATCTTGGCCAGCAGTTGCGCAGGAATTCCGTATGCATCCGCCACGTCTTTGGCGCTCAACGCAGGGGTTTCCGGGTGCTCGGCGAGGTACTTGAGCGCCATCAACCCGTAATCCGCTTTTTTGGTGAGCTTTAGCATGAAATATGCGACTGGAAGGGTCCGCATTCAGTATACGTCCGGTTGAATTCGCCTTTCAAGCCCGCGCCAGTTCCCTGTCTGGCTCATCCCGACGGGGAAATTCGGTATTCCGGCTGAAAGTTTCATCAAAAATCGGTTTGCAAACGACCAAAAGACAGCTACAATCTGGCGGATACAGCGTTTTCCATGCTGTCGTTAACAAGATTCAGAATGCGGAGGGTTAGCGTCCTCAAGAAATTGCCCTCCGCATGTACCGGCGACGTTAACAATTGAATCGAAACGCTCTAGAGCACCTATCGCAATCCCTCGAATGGCTGTACCCCAAGGTCCGCTAACAAGGTCAGGATGGCAGCAACGGGGACCGGAAAGGGCGCATCGAAATTGGATTGCTGAAGTGCAAGAAGTCCCGAGAACGATGGCAACCGCCTGCAAACATCCCAGAGTCCGGATTGTTTCCCGTCACGAAGACACCGAGTTTGTCGAGTGCCTGGAGTGTGGCGAAATCTTCGATTCCGAAGAATTTCGCGATATGGAGATTGAAGAAACGGCTGGCACCGAGGATCTTCAGAACGATTCGTAGCGACTCTTTCCCGTGGCCGGAGCCGGTAATTTATTTTGCGGAGCCGTTGGCCGCCGTGGCCCCGCTGCGGCGCGAAACCACCCACGCATAGTGCAGTCCCGAGATCACAGTGAGCGCCATGGTGGCGTCCAGCGCCACCGTGCGAAACGTCGCGATCCAGTACCAATCCGGCGTGACCTGCCGCAGCAGCACCGCCGCCACTGCGACGATCTGGGCCAGAGTATTGGCCTTGCCCCACAGGCTGGGATGAAACTCCCGGCGCCCTGCGGCCGCATAGAGCAGCGCCGAAACAAGCAGGATGCCCACATCCCGGCCAAACACCAGAACCGTCACAGTGATCGGCATCAATCCCTTGTAGAGCAGAACAAGAAACAAGGTGCTCAGTAGCAGCTTGTCGGCTACCGGATCGAGATATGCGCCGAATGTCGACCGCTGCTTGAGCACGCGCGCAAGTGTGCCATCCAGCGCATCGGTAACCCCCGCGGCAACGAAAAGCACGAAGCTCAAAGCATAGTGCCCCTCGAGGATTGCCGCCACCAGGAAGGGAGCCAGGCAGATGCGGAGGAGCGTGAGCACGTTGGGCGCGCTGCGTAGCGGATTCAAACGGTGGCTCGGTTCCTCACCCATTGCAAACCAATTCTGACGCGACCTTCGCGCGACATTAGCGCGATTGACACGCCGGAAGTGAATTTCTGATCTCCACGATGGTAAAGCATCGCACCCATGCGGCGCAGCCTTGGTTCCTCTATTTGGGTGGGGCTCTTCAGACTTCAACTGGCAGTTCTGCCGCCAGGATGTTCATGGGCGTAAGCCCGCGCTGGCGTAGGGCGCGAAGGCTCAGCGCGTCGTGGCGCTTGGCCAGGCGGCGGCCGTGGTGGTCGGCCACCAGGCGGCAGTGGTACCAGACCGGATTTTGGAATCCCAAGGCGCGATTGAGCAGGATCTGGCGCGCGGTCGACTTGAGCAGATCGGCGCCGCGTACCACTTCGGTGATGCGCATGGTGGCATCGTCGACCACGCAGGCGAGCTGGTAACTGGGGCCGCCGTCGCGCCGCCAGATCACGAAGTCGCCAAAATCCACGCCGGCCACAAAACGCTGCGGGCCCAGGTTGCGGTCGACAAACTCGATCACTTGTCCGTCCGGCACGCGGAAGCGCCAATTAACACCCTCGGGCGTGTCAACATCCACCGACGTAGGGCCGGGCAGCTGCGGCGCATGAGCTATAAGGTGGCGGCACGTGCCTGGGTACATGGGTTCATCGTCGAGGAAATCGAGCTTGCTGCCGGCGCCCGCGGCTTGCGCGCGCTCATGCGGTGCGGTCAGCGCGGAATCGATGTCCTTCCGCGAACAGCGGCACGCGAACAGGCAGCCGCGGTGCACTAGCTTGCGCCACGCTGCCAGGTAAAGAGAGCGGCGCTTGCTCTGCACGTAGGGCGCGTGAGGACCACCCTTGTCCGGGCCCTCCTGCCAGCGAACGCCCAGCCAACGCAGGTCTTCCATCGCCGCTTCAGCTAAATGTCGATCGGCTGCGCTCGGAATCGAGGTCTTCCATCCTCATCACCAGCGTCCCACCGGCCTCGCGCGCCCGCTGGAACGCCGTCCAGAAGGTACGCGCGTGGCCCACATGCAGATAGCCCGTGGGAGAAGGCGCCAACCGTCCGCGATACCCCGACACCGGCGATGAGGGAGTGCTGGCCATTCTCAACTCGAGTGTAGCCAGCAGTTTGGATGCGGCATATAGAGAATTTGGTACGTGAGGTGCGGAGCAAGCGGAGCGAAAAACTTGTAGCGCCTGCCTCCTGGCCTCGGGCTTCCCAGGGACAGGTCTTCGTCCGTTGGGTGACGGAAGGGCCGTGGCGCGGGCTTCTCAGCCCGCGCGGCTTTTCTAATCCCTGGTCTCTGCTTTTCGCCAGCGAAGAACGGGCTTTCGCGCCGCCTGCACTTCGTCCAGCCGCGACACGCGCGTAGAGTGTGGCGCGGTTTTCACCAGCTCCGGGTTCTCTTCAGCTTCGCGCGCGATGGCGCGCATGGCCGCGATAAACAGATCCAGCTCCTCGCGCGATTCGCTCTCTGTGGGCTCGATCATCAGCGCGCCGTGCACGATCAGCGGGAAGCTCACCGTGTAGGGATGGAATCCGTAATCGATCAGCCGCTTGGCGATGTCGCCGGTCTTCACGCCGTGCGCCGCCTGCCGCTTGTCGCTGAAAACCACTTCGTGCATCGACGCTGTTTTGTACGGCAGCTCGTAGAGATCTTCGATTTTCGTGCGGATGTAGTTCGCGTTCAGCACCGCGTCTTCTGTGGTCTGGCGCAGGCCGTCAGGACCGTTGGCCAGAATGTAAGCCAGCGCGCGGATGAACATGCCGGTGTTGCCATAGAACGCGCGCACGCGGCCGATGGATTGCGGGCGGTTGTAGTCCCAGTGCAGCTCGCCGCCCCGCGGGTGCAGCGGCAACGGCTCCGTGTCGCCGACTCGCTCGCCATCCGGCTTGAGCACGGGCGCGCGAAACAATGGTGGGCAGCCGTCGGCTGTCGGCTCAGCGTTCGTGTCCTCCCAATCTCCAGCATCCGGACAATCCTTCGCACTATTCTCGCTTCGGACGAGAACAGGGACGGGCAGGAACGGCTCAAGAAATTCCTTGCAGGCCACGGGACCGGAGCCCGGCCCTCCGCCGCCATGCGGCGTGGAAAAAGTCTTGTGCAGGTTCAGGTGCATCACGTCCACGCCGAAGTCGCCGGGCCGCACCTTGCCCACCAGCGCGTTCATGTTCGCGCCGTCCATGTAGAGCAGCGCGCCCTTGGCGTGCAGAATGTCGGCAATCTTGTGAATCTGATGCTCGAAAACGCCCAGCGTCGAAGGGTTGGTGAGCATCAGCGCCGCGGTTTCTTCATTCACTTGTCGCGCCAGCGCTTCGAGATCGATGCCGCCGTCCGCATTCGACTTGAGATTCTCGACCGTGTAGCCGCTGATGGCCGCGGTCGCCGGGTTGGTGCCGTGCGCCGAGTCGGGAATCAGGACCTTCTTGCGCGGATTGCCCTGCGACTCGTGCCAAGCCCGCGTCAGCAGGATTCCCGTGAACTCGCCGTGCGCGCCGGCCGCCGGCTGCAGCGTGATCGCGTCCATGCCGGTGATTTCGAGCAGGCAGCGCTGCAGCAGGTCGAAAACTTCAAGAATCCCCTGCGCCAGCGCGTCGGGCCGGTAAGGATGCGCCTCGGCCAATCCCTCGATGCGCGCGACGAACTCATTCACGCGCGGGTTGTACTTCATGGTGCACGAGCCCAGCGGATACATGCCGAGATCGATCGCGTAATTCCACGTGGAGAGCCGCGTGAAGTGGCGGATGATCTCGATCTCGGAGAGCTCCGGAAGCTCCGCGCGCTCCTTGCGGACGCGCGGCGCCGAGCAGCGCATCGGCGCTCGACAGCAGGCACATCGAGCGGCGGCAATTTGTAAGCGCGCTTGCCCGGCGAGGACTTCTCGAAGAGCAGAGCCTCGTTCTGCGCGGGATGCGGGCGAACTTTGCCTAAAGTGTGCGGGCGCGGACGTCATTCAGTGGCGTCATCTGTCACTATTCGTTATGCTGATTCTCTTGCAACATTCAACTGCTGATTCCGACCGCTTTGTAACAAGGGCACGGCTTCAGCCGGGCCGCAAACGCAACCTGGAAAATGTTCCTCGGGCTTTAGCCCCTGCCAGCTCTTCGCTTCCGCTTTCCTCGCCGCCAGATACCGAAAACAAAAGGGAAATTCATCCGCCGATGCCGCCAAGCCCGCCTTGACCGGGTTCTCCGCGATATACTCGCGATGGGTCTCAAAGTTCTCCCGGTTCATCACCTGCACCTCGGTAAATCCTCGCTGCCAAACCTCGCCTTTGTAGCCGAACTCATGCGACAACCGATGAGAAAACCTGCCCTTGATCAGTTGCATCGCTTTTTCGATGGTCATGTCGTCGTCAACCGTCAACAGCAGATGCACATGATCGGGCATGATGACAAAATCGTGCAGCTCAAATTTGCGCTCCGCGACCAGCGAACGCAGCACATCGATCAGCAGTCCGGCATTGCGCTCCGATTGCAGCAAGCGCTTGCCCATGCTCGTTTTTGTCGTCACGAAAAATATACGCGACGGGCTCAGAATGTTGGCCGGGGCGGCATTGCGGGCTGGATGCGCCATGGCAGGGGCTAAAGCCCTCTCTCCTCTCTACTGCTGTTGCGGCCCGGCTAAAGCCGTGCCCTTGTTACAAAACTTATCTCGAGCGGATACCATCTACGCCATCGGGTATCCAAATTCGGCTAGAAGGCGCCGCACCTTCTCCAGCTCCCACTTCTCAGGGGCAGATGGTATCGGAACCATCGCCAAACGACTGGCGAGATCCCTTAGGCTTTCGCTCGCGGACTTAATGTAAAACTTGCTAATCAGAAACTCTGCATCCCAACGTAGATCATATTCTTCCGATTGCACCCATTCACTTATTACTCGGTCAGCTAGTTTTCTCTCATCCGCGTCAAATCGGCGATACAGTTTCTCAAGGTTTATACACACAAGATTCATCTCTTTTGCCATCACGCCTTCGTGAACGTAATGCTGCCGAGATGTGTTCATTTCTTGAAGAAACTCTTCGTAGGTCAACGGCTCACGCCTCCACCTCT
>CAVOTQ010000009.1:0-31979 GCA_963699385.1 uncultured Acidobacteriota bacterium
AAGGAGTGCGATGCTCAGGATGGCGTGACGGATGGGATATTGAGCGATCCCGAACGCTGCCACTTCGATCCGCGAACCATCGCATGCGTGAAGGACGACGGTCCGGATTGCCTGACGCCGGGCCAGTTGAAGACCGTATCTGCGATTTACGACGGCGCCAGAGATCCGCGCACCGGCGCACAGATTTTTCCTGGCCTTAGCCCGGGCAGCGAATTGGGTTGGGCAGGAATGCTTCACGTCCCCGGACCTACGTTAACGAGTCTCTCCTACTTTCAATTTGCCTTGCATCGCGACCCGCAGTGGAACGTTCAGTCACTCGACTTCGACGGCGATGTTGCCGCTGCAGATCGCGCCGACGGCGAGATTCTCAACGACATCGACCCCGACCTGCGGGCGTTCAACGCGCACGGCGGCAAGCTGCTGATGTTTCACGGATGGAGCGATCCGATCATTGCACCGATGGAGAGCGTCCAGTACTTCGAAAGCGTAGTGGCCGCCATGGGTGGCATGGACAAGACGAAAAGCTTTGTCCGGCTCTTTATGCTTCCTGGGGTGGGTCACTGCCAGGGTGGACCGGGGCCGGACACATTCGACAAGATCGGGGCAATTGAAAGATGGACGGAGCAAGGTCTTGCGCCAGATGCGATTGAGGCAACGCACAAGGGACCGGACGGACCGCCGTTGAGCAGGCCGCTTTGCGCCTACCCAGAGGTCGCGCATTGGAACGGGAGCGGCAATACTAACGATGCCGCCAGCTTTAGTTGTCTTCTGCACAGTGAGGAACCTGGAGAGCTGATAAAGAAATGACGACATTTGTGCATAGCGATGCGCCGCCGCCCGCCGGCGTTCCGCTCGACCGCGACCTCCGGGGATATCTGGAGACGAATGCCGGCATCGTGACTCGCATTACGAAGCCCGTCATGCTTGAGGACATCGGCGCACTCAGCGCGCAAAGCGACACGCCGATACTCTTCGAGAACATAGCCGGGTATCCGGGCTTTCGCATCTGCGACATTCTCGTGAAGAGCCGCATGACCCAGGCTCGCGCTCTTGGCGTTGAGGAAAAAGACTATCTGCGTACGCTGGCCTACCGGCTGCGGCAGCCGGCGCGCGGCGTAGTGCCCGTGAAAACCGGGCCGGTTAAAGAGGTTGCCTGGCTGGGAAAGGAAGCGGACTTCTCGCGCATCCCCATTCCCGTTCACAAGCAGAACGACAAGCATCCCTACCTTTCGGCTTTGATCATACTGCGCGATCCGGAGACCGGGTTCTACAATACGGCGCACGCCGGGACGACCATCGTCGATCGGCAAACGGGACTCAGTAGTTTTGCCACGAGTCACTCGCTGCGCATCATTGCGAAGTACCGCGAAATGGGCGCGAAAACCATGCCCATGGCGTTTGCAGTGGGCGTGCCACCCGCTTACGAGATCATGGCAAACTTCTCGGGAGTGCATCTGGACTCGTGGGGCGAATTAGACATGTTCGGCACCATCATGCAGCAGGACGTCGAGGTGGTTCCCTGCGAGACGATTCCGCTGAACGTACCCGCTCACGCGGAGATGATCATCGAGGGAAATGTTTCTCTGGAGCAGACGGGGCGAACTGGCGACGTCACCTCGCCCTCGATGTACTACCTGCCGCACTTTGAGGATGTGCCGTCGTTCCACCTGACTGCCGTGACCATGCGTGCGGACCGGCCCATCTATCGCAACCACCAAACCTGCCCCAGCACCGACCACCAGGCGCTGCCGCGGCTATGCCATGAAGCGATGCTCTACAACCGCATGATCGAGATGGGGCTGGATGCGCGCGACGTGCGATTCCCCGCATGGGGCGGCGCGCTCTCATGCCTGTTGCAGTTCGAGTACGCCCGCGAGGGCCAGGTGAACGACGCGCTGCTGATGGCCATGGGCGCTCCGTGGCTCAACACCAAGCTTGTTGTCGCCCTAAGCCCCGACACGGACCTCGACGATGCGGCTTCGGTTTACCACGCTCTCGCCACCCGCGTCGATCCGGCGCGCGATGTAGTCATCGTGAACCACACCCGGGGATCGCTCTACGATCCTTCGGCCACGCCGCTCGATGGAGATTACCCGTATCGTGTCGCAGGCAAGATGGGGATCGACGCAACAGTGAAGAAGCGCTACGACCAGGCCGACTTTCAGCGCGCGTGGCCGGTGAACTGGGGCAAGGTCTTTCTGAAGGACTATCTGTAAGCAAAACTCAACAGCACAGGAGGTCTCAATGGCAATTGAGCACGTGGTGCCAACCGGCGGGGTAGAGAAAAAGCCGTTTCTACCCTATGTGGACGAGAAAGACTACCCTGAGAGCCTGCAGCCGATCCTTGAGCCGTATATGAAGAGGATGGGTTTTCTGCCCAACGCGTTGAAGCTTTACATGCACCGCCCGGAGATCGCGGAACCGCTCTGGTTATTAAATAGCGCGATTATGCGCGATCGTTCCTCCACGCTCGATCAGGGCCTGAAACGCCGCCTGGCCACAGTTGCCTGCAAGACTAATGAATGTACGTACTGCACGGCTCACTGCTGTGCGATGCTCAAGGCGCCAGTGGGGCTCGGCCCGGAAGGCTGGGGCATGGATGACAACGAAGTGATTGCCATGCTCAAAGAGGGAGGAACGCCGCACAATGAAATGGAACGAGCATGTTTCGACTTTGTAACGGCGGCTTCGGAGAATGCGGGAAATGTTCCAGACGATGTCTACCGGCGTTTAGTAGAATTTCTTACGCCTCCGCAAATCGTAGAACTGGCTTGCGTGGTCGGGTTCTGGAAGATGTATAACACCATCCACGACTCGCTGCGCATTCCCATCGAGGCGCACCTATTATCGGAGACTGAATACGTCAATGCCTAAATCGCAAGTGCACCCTCGTCTGCCACAAACCATCACCCTGAAGATTCTTAAAACGGGAGCGTCGAACCACGCCTTTCGCAAACTTCTCTACGATTTTTTCACTGTCTCCAGCCGCATGGAAGAGATACGAAGCCACATCGGGAGCAGGCTGCAGGTCTCTGGGCCGCAGTTCACGCTGCTGGTGGCGGTTGCGGAGCTTGAAGACGAGAAAGGCGTGAGTGTCGGCCGGGTGGGCGAGCACCTGCACGTTACCGGGACCTATATCACCATCGAGTCCGGCAAGCTGCAAAAGCGAGGTTACCTGACCAAGGAGACGTCTGCCATGGACAGGCGCGTGACCCTCCTGTCTCTGACGCCGAAGGGCGTAGAAGCTTTGCAGACGATCGCTCCAGAGCTGCAGAAAATCAACGACACGTTCTTCAATCTCGGGTCGCGGAGCGAATTTAATTTTCTGTGCAGAATGCTGGAGCGCCTGGTCGACAATAGCCAGCGTGCGGTCGATTTGATCAGGGTTCCGCGGAGGCGGTAGCCGCTCCGGAACGCCAGCCATTCCAGTTTCAAGACAGAGATGGAGGTGCGCCGCATGGTCACGCTGAAGTTGCGGGCCTTCGTCCCTGCGCAACTTGAACCTGAGATTGTATCGCTCGATGTGAACGATTTGATTGTTGCCGGTTGGACAGGCCGCGACAGCGATGCTGTCGAGCGTCATATCGAGGAGTTGGAAGCCATCGGCGTCAAGCGGCCAAAGCAAACGCCGATGTTCTATCGCGTGGCTGCGGACCGGCTAACCTTCGAGGACACGGTGGACGTGATCGGCAAGGACTCCACTGGAGAAGTGGAATTTGTGCTCCTGCGCGGTGCCAGCGATGTATTCGTCGGCCTTGGATCCGACCATACCGACCGGAAGGCGGAAGCGCATGGCGTGACGCTCTCCAAGCAGATTTGCCCAAAGCCGATCGCTCCTGAAGTCTGGCGGTGGGCCGACGTGGAACCGCATTGGGATAAATTGCGCTTGCGCTGCGTTGCTCGCACCGCCGGCATCGAAGTACTTTACCAGGACGGCCCTGTGACGGCCCTGCTCCATCCGAGCCAGCTCATGGACAGATTTGAAACCGCGAACAGGGAGAAGTTTGCACCCGGAGCCGCGATGTTTTGCGGCACGCTGGTGGCCACAAACAGAATTTCCTGGGCCGATCACTACGAGCTGGAACTGATCGACCCTATATTGATGAGAAAACTCCAACACCGCTATTCTGTGCGGTCGCTGCCGGTCGCGGAAGCCTAATGGGGCCAACAAAGGGCGAAGACGAATCGATCCATTGCTGCGGATAAGAAACTGTGACCGTCCTTGGCCAACATTCCGCATGGCGCCTCGCGCTTGTGCGCCTTCGGCCCCTTTGCAGCATGGCCCTGAGGGGCATGTTCACCCATCACAGATTGCCACGTCACCGCGCGCCTACAATGACAGCCGTCCGGTACCTTACCATGCGCAAAACTTGCCGTGATCGTACTTTTGGCGGATACATGGCCAGTTCCGGAGGGCGTACAGTTCGACTCGACTCAAAATCGTCGGTTCCGCCCGTATGGAAATGACGCGCATAGGTCTGCAGTAATTCTGGCGCCTCGCGCCGCAGGGTACGGCGGATATCGAGTTGAAAGCGGTCTCACGAGCGCTGATTCAGGCTTGAGAGTCGCTCAAACCAGGTTTCGCGGCCCTTTGTATTCACTTTGGAGGTGGATATGCAATCGATCAGCGCAAAGAGCCTGCGAGCTCTGGTGCTCGTTATCGCAGTAGCCCTCGTCGGCTCTGGCGTGCTTGTCTATGGACAAGGCACCAGCGGCAGTCTCACTGGGCAGGTTTCCGATCCTACAGGCGCGGCTGTCGCAGGAGCGACAGTCACGCTCAAGAACGTCGATACCGATTCTCTGCAGACGACAACTTCCGATAACACGGGAGTTTATCTGCTGAAGCCGGTGATGCCGGGCAATTATTCGCTGACCATCACGGCAAAAGGCTTTGCCGCGTACGTGCAGAAAGGTATCGTCATCACGGTCAACCTTTATGCCACCCAGGACGTGCACCTTAGAGTCGGCTCGGCCACCAGTGAGGTCGTCACAGTAACCGCCGACACAGAGCTGGTCAACACCACATCGGCCGAACTGGGACAGACGGTCAATCAAGCCGCCATCTCCGCACTGCCGCTCGACGGACACGATCCTTCGTCCCTGGTCTTCATGATCCCCGGCTCGGTTGACGTCCAGCATCATGGCGGCGAAACCATCCAGACCGGATTCTCTTTCCCGACCGAGACCGGCGCCGGCATCGGCAGCAGCCGCAACGGCAGCACGTTCTATACGCTCGACGGCGTCACCAATATGGACAACTACGACCTGCTGGCGGATCCGTTCCCGAATGCCGACGCCACCCAGGAGTTCAAGGTCATCACCAGCAACTTCGGCGCGCAGTACGGCTTCGCGCCCAGCGCGGTGGTCTCCATCGCCACCAAGAGCGGCAGCAATAACTTCCACGGCGGCGCATTCTGGTACGTCCGCAACAACGCCATGAACGCCACCAACTGGTTCAGCGGCCAGACCGATACGCTGCGGCGCAATCAGTACGGCTTATTCGCCGGCGGGCCGATCAAGAAGGATAAGCTCTTCTTCTTCGCCAACTACCAGGGCACCAAGATCATCTGGAACTCGACCGACACGTTGACCTCCACGCCGACCACCGCCATGCTCAATGGCGACTTCAGCGGCCTGGGCGTAGATCTGGGCGGTCCCTTCAAATTGAACTCTGCGACCGGGCACCACGACCAGCTCGACACCAGCCTTACAACATCCGCGTGTGAATACTCTCCGACAGCATCCTGCAGCACGACTGTCCCCGTGAAGCTATCGCCGGCCGCGAAGTATTTTGCCAGTCAAGGCATGATCCATGCCGCAACAACGGTGGCCAACACCACGGCTCTGAAGCCCGGGTATGCAGAGGGCCAACGGCGATATGATGTACGTCTATCCCAACGTCTACGATAACTACGACGAGGGCACCCTCAAGCTGGACTACAACCTCTCGCCCTACGCAGACCCTCACCCTGCGCTCCTACACCAACTCCTTCGGGTCTCCCTCAAGCGATGTTCCGGGCAACATGGAGAGCGCCTACAACCACGGCTCGTGGACGGCCAGCTTCTGGCAGCAGATGTTTTACTTCAACAACCTGCTGCAGCACACCTGGACCATCAATCCCAGGACCGTCAACACCATCTCGGCCTTCATGAACCAGAATGACGCGCACAGCGCCGCTCAGGAGCTGGGCAGCGACGGAAAGGCGATGTGCTTCTCCAATAACAGCGGCGATCCCAATGGCGTCAATATCGGGGTCAACGAGCCCGCCGGCAGTTGCTACATGGGCGCCCTGCGCATCAATTCGAACTACGGCTTTGAGAGCGGCTGGGATGAGCCGTCGGCGGAAGTACGCAACACCCTGGGCTTTGCCGATACGCTCAACCGAATCCTCGGCAAGCACTCACTTCACCGCGGGCATCGACCTGATGCATCAGCACGCGGTCGAGAACACGGCTTATCCGACGCAGCCGATGATCGGGTTTGGAAGAAATGGAACCGCTGGAACCACGAGTGCCTTTACCAACAGTGGCAGCGGGTACCTGGCCGACTTATATGCTGGGCTACGCATCGGGCTATATGCAGGGCGCCGGCGAAATCGCCGATGTGGCCGGCTGGCAGTTTGGCCCCTTCGTGCAGGACGACTGGAAGGTGAGTCCGAATCTGACCATCAACCTGGGCCTGCGCTGGGATCCGAACACGCCTCCCGCCTCCAAGAACGGCCGCGGCTCTGCCTGGGTTCCCGGCGCGGATACCGTCGCCGGTTTCGCGAATAGCAACCCCGGCAAGCAAAGCACTGTGTATCCCAACGCTCCCGCGGGAATGCTCTTTCCCGGCGACCCCGGCGTGCCCGATACCTTGATCGACAGTGACTACGGTTATTGGGAGCCTCGCATCGGCATGGCCTACCAGCCCAAGTTCCTGCCGCGCACCGTCATTCATGCCGGCTTCGGCATCTTCACCGGTCCGCTGCAATACTCTGAGTACAACCACGCCGCCGACGTCGCCCCCTTCAGCCCCACCTTTAACTTCTCGGGATGGGATTGGGACCCAACCTGCGGCGCTACCACGTGTCCAGACTCGATTGCCAAAGGTGCGATCATCGCCTTTGATAATCCCTGGGGCAGCACTGCGGCTTTCCAGGATGCCTATTCCGGAGTCATTCCCAATGGTTACACCAGCAGTCCGTTCCCTGGAACATTTCGCCTGGGCATCGACCACCTACAAGACCAAGCCCGCGACCAACACAGCCATTCCCAGGGGCCAGCAAGTCGGCCAGACCTTCTCGCGCAACTTCAAGCTGCCCACGGCGTATGCCTGGAACTTCTCGGTCGAGCATCAGATCACCCCGACGACGGTCCTCCGCATGGCATATGTCGCCAGCGAAACCGATCACCTGTCGGTGCTCATCGACATGAACCCGCCGTACGCTTCAAAGATACCCGTGAATGCGGCCATCGGGGACATCTACGATGACCAGAGCTGGGCCACGGCGAGCTACAATTCGCTGCAGATCAGCCTGGATCAGCACGTGTGGCACGGCCTCCAGGTGCAGTCCAGCTTCGCCTGGTCGCATACCATCGACATCACCGGCACCAGCAACGTCTCCTACGGCAATCCGGCGCTGGGCAACCCGATCAGCGCCAAGTGGAACCGCGGCAACTCCGGTGCGGACGTGCCCTGGGCCTGGATCAGCAACTTTATCTATCAGGCCCCCTCGTTCAAGGAAAAGGGCAAGCTGATGGAAGAGACAGTCGGCGGCTGGCAGTTGAGCAGCATCATCACCTGCGCAGAAGGGCAGCCCGTTCTCGATTGGCCAGTGGGGCACGGACCCTGGAGTCGGTATGTGGAATAACCGCGCCGATTCTGTCCCGGGCGTAGCCGCCAACATGGGCAAGGGCAACCACTGGGATTGGGTGAACCCGGCCAAGGGCTACTTCAACGAGGCCGCCTTCACCCTTCCCACCTCCTGCGCCGACAAAACCCCCGGATGGTGCGGCTTCGGCGACACCGGCAAGAACGCCTACTTTGGACCCGGCGTCTTTGGCATCAATTCATCGATCATGAAGGACTGGACTCTGATGGAAGGAAAGACCTTCCAGTTCCGCTGGGATGCCTTCAACGCCACCAACCATCCGAACTTCTCCGGCCCGGCGTCCACAGTGAATCAGGCCGCTGGTACTTTTGGAATCATCACCGGAGTGAACTCGCCTCGTGTCTTCCAGGGCGCTCTCCGCTTGACGTTCTAATTTCGCGCCTTCAACCTGGCAGTCCGGATCACACGATCCGGACTGCTTTTTCCTGCGCGATTGGGCGTGGGTTTCGCGCGCAGCCATCTTCTCTTTTTTCCGCAGCAAGTTGGGCGACCCCAACTTTCGTCTGATGCCAGCGCCGATCGGCGTGCCTATGATGGGAGCGCAAGTGGGAGACATCGACAGAACGATGAAGCACAAAATACTCTACGGCTTCAGTGGTTTCGTGCTGGCAGCCGGGACAGTCGTCCTCATGGGTTGCGGCGGAGGAGGCGGAGGGGGAACAACCACAACTACGCCCCCGTCAACAGCGCCCGCGCCCACCTTCTCGCCTGAAGCCGGAATCTACGCGACGGCGCAAACCGTCACCATCTCCGACGCCATCGCCGGCGCGACCATCTACTACACCACCAACGGAGCGACGCCCACCACGGCCTCAAGTGTCTACTCCGGCGCGATCACCATTGCGGCGACTCCGGCTACGGAAACCATCCAGGCCATCGCCGTGGCTGCGGGCTACGCAAACTCCTCGGTGGCATCCGCCGTCTATACCATGACCTCGCCCCCGGCAACGGCCACCGTGGTTGGAGCCGATGTCGGATGGCTGACCCAACTGGAGAGCATGGGGTATATCTGGACCGATACCACCGGCGCATCGGAAAGCGCGCTGCAGATTCTCAAGAATCATGGCGTGAACACCATCCGCATCCGAACTTTTGTGAATCCCACCATCGCCTCCGGCGTTCTGGGTGTGGGCAATGACAATCAGGCAGGCAGCATCGCCCTGGCCGAACTCGCTAATTCGATGGGCTTCAAGATCGAGATCGACTTCCATTACAGCGATACCTGGGCAGACCCCGGGCATCAAACCACTCCGGCGGCATGGACAAATGATAGCTATGCCCAGTTGCAAACCGACGTCTATAACTACACTTTTGGTTTCATGACGGCGCTGGCGGCGGATGGAATCTTTCCGCAATACGTGCAGGTCGGCAATGAAATCGATTCCGGAATGCTCTGGCCGATTGGCTCGGTTGGCGCCACAACCGTAAACGGCAACAACTTCACCCAGATCGCCGGCCTGATCAACAGCGGCTATCGCGCGGTGAAGGCGGTCAGCAGCAGCACGCAGGTCGTCATCCACCTGTCGACCATCAGCAACCTCAGCGACTTTGAGTGGTTCTTTGACGGGCTGACGGCCGCCGGCGGAAATTTCGACATCATTGGAAGCTCCTATTACGACGGCCCGTCAAACATCACCACGGTTGCCGCCAACCTGAATACGCTGGCCGCCCGCTATAACAAGCCGGAGTTAATCTGCGAGATCGGCTACCTGTATAGCGATCCCGCCAGTGCCTACACCGATATTCAGGGTGCGATCCAAGCCATGAATGCCGTGCCCAACAACATGGGGCTGGGAGCGATCTACTGGGAGCCGGATGCTCCTGACAATGCCGCAACGAGTAATTACACCATGGGCGCCGTGAATGCGGGTTCAGGAGATGTGCTGCAATTTACCACCGCGATCAATGCTTTCTGAATTGAAGGACAGCCGCCTGCGGGGACAGCACGGACCGCAACCCACCCCCTTCAGCCCAGCCCGAAGAAGCGGTGCCCCCGGTCCGATTCTGGGACCGGGGTCAGCACGAACCCCAATCCACCTCTCCCCACGCAGCACAGAAATAGGCCTTCTCACGCTCTCCGCGGCACGCGCACTTCGATACGCACACCTTTTCCCGCTGCACTCGCCAGTTGAAACTTCCCGCCCGACCGCTCCACCCGCTCCTTCATACCTTTCAGTCCGAAGTGGTGGCCGTTCTCTTCGCCCAACTGTTCAGGATCGAATCCGCAGCCATCATCATTCAGATCCAGAACCAATTCGCTGCCCTTGTATGTGAGCGCCACGCCTACGCGCGCCGGATGGCCATGCAGCATGGAGTTGTAGACCGCCTCGCGCGCCACCATCAGAAGATCGTGGGCCACCGGCTCGGTCACAGCGAAAGGCGTTCCGCTCATCGACCACGTAACCGGCACCTGGAATTCGCTGCTCACCAGGCGCGTCATGCTTTCCAGTTTTTCGCTCAGGCTGCCGGCATCGTCCGGCTTGCGCAAGTTCCAGATCGCCTCGCGCGCCTCATTAATGGTGTTGCGCAACTGCTGCCGCGCGAAATCCATCAGCCCCGCTCCATTCGTCGTCCCGCGGCTGTCTGTCTCGCCTTCCATCGCCTGCGCCTCCAACAGTGCGGAAACTCCCGTGCATCCCTGAATCACCGTATCGTGCATCTCGCGCGCCAGGCGGCTGCGCTCCTCCAGTACCGCTTCGAACCGCGCACGCACCTGCCGCACCCGGTATTGGTAAAGGCCAAACACCAGCAACGTAATCAGCCCGATGCAGGCCGCAATAAACCACCATGTGCGGTAGAAAAATGGCCGCTGCACAATCCCAATCGACGCCTCGCTCGCCGCCTCGGGGTTGCTCACGTCGAAGGTCTGCACGCGAAAGCGATAACGGCCAGCCGGTAGATTGGTGTAGTCCGCCGTGCGCGCCGCCGTGGGGGCGCTCCAGTTTTTTTCAAAGCCTTCCAGCATGTAGCGGAAGCGCAGGCCGTCCTGTGAACGCAGTTGGATGGGAGTGAAGTCGAACTCGAGCCGTCCGTTGCCCGGCCGCAGAATCACCCCACCGTTCGCGGTCACCGGCCTCCCGTCCGCCAGCACGCTCTGGATGAACAAGGTCGGAGGCGGCAAAGCCGATCGGCCGAAGAACGGAATATGCAGCGGGCCCAGATTGCTCGGGAACCACACATCGCCCTGCGGCGTGATGCAGCCCGAGGCCTGCGTGCCTCCGTAAATTTCCGTGTTGGCCGCCATATCGGCGGTCGAGTAAAACGTCAGCGCGAAATGGCGCGGGAATCGCTCCGCCTGCGCATCCAGCTCATGACGGTTCAACAGTGTCACGCCGTTGGGGCCGCTCAACCACAAGTGTCCCGCTGCATCCTCGAGAATCTGGTAGATCGCGTTGCCCGGCAGTCCGTCCGCGGCAGTAAACTGCGCCAGCCTCCCCTCGCGATACCGATATAGGCCGCTGTTGCGTGTGCCAAACCACAAGCCTCCGTCCGAGTCTTCGTGAATGGCCCACACCTTCGTCTGCGCCAGCGCCGCCGTCACTGCATCGGTCAAAAACACGCCGCCGTGCAAGTGGCTCACGCCGCGATCGGTGCCGATCCATAAATCGCCATTGCGGTCCTCCAGCAAGGCGCGCGTGCTGAAGTACGCCAGCCCATCCCGCATCTCGTAGCTCACAATGCGCGGCCGCCCGTTCTCCCACAGGATGTGATTCAATCCCTCGTCAGCTGCCACCCACATGCTTCCGTCGCGGTCCTCGGTCATGGCGCGGACAAAGTTGTTCGACATGCCTTCGCGCGTCGTCAGATGCGTGGTCTCGCCTTTCGCGATCCGGTAAACGCCATCGCCGTCTGTGCCCACCCATAGTGCGCCCGACCGGTCGCGGTACACGTTGCGCACGTGGTCACCGTCCGTCCCTGGCAAGCGCGTGGGCGTCACCGTACCGTCTTTCATCCGGAACAGCAGCGTCGACCCGATCCAGGAGCTCCCGTCGCGGTCAAGATAGATTGTCCCGAAGTCGGAGTCGTTGGCCTTGGGCAGCGGAATAATGCTCACTTGCGCCTCGGTCAGCCGCAGCATCCCCGATTGCGTCCCAATCCAGAAGTTCTGCTCGTCGTCTTCAAAAAAATTCAGCACGGTGTTGCTCGGCAGCGACTGCGGAGCCGTAATCTGCGTCAGGCTTCCGCCACGATACTCAAACACACCCTGCCCAATCGTCCCCACCCACAACACGCCATCCGTGGTCTGGCGCAGCACCCGCACCGTCCCCGTAATTCCACCCACGCGCTCAAAGTTCTTCTGCCCTTGAGCCATGCGGTTTAACCCGGAAACCGTGCCCACCCACATCGTCCCATCCTGGGTTTGCACAATCGACTTTACGCGGTTCTGGCTGCTCTCTCCGCGCATCGTGTATTCGGTCACGGTCCCACCGCTCATGCGAATCAGCTTCGATCCGCCCACCCACAATCCGCCGTCACGATCCAGGTAAATCTTGTGCACCGCCAGCGTCGGCACATCGCCCGCCCCATCCACACGCATAAACCGGCCGCCGCCAACGTTTCCGGAACTGAGGCGCAGCAGACCGTTATCCGTTCCAGCCCAGATGTTGCCGTTCGCGTCCTCGGCCAGCGACCGGACGAAGTCGTTGCTCAGACCCTCGCGCGCAGTCCATGAGCGGAACTGCCCCTGCGCATAACGCGCCAGTCCTCCGCCCTCGGTCCCAATCCAAAGGGCTCCATCGCGCGACACCATCAGGCAAAAAATGCTGTTCTCATGCAAAGCCGGCGTATTCTGCCGGTCGAATACGGTGAAATGAACGCCATCGAAGCGCACCAGCCCGCCGCTGGTCCCGATCCACAGGTATCCATCCCGCGTCTGGGCGAAGGCCTGCACCGTCTGTTCGGGCAACCCATCGGAAGCCTGCCAGATATGCCGCGTGTATCCGGCAAAAGCGTCAGTCTCCGCCGCGGCGCAGGCGCCCGCGCCCATCACAAACCAGGCCGCTGACGCGACCCAGGCGGCAATCAAACGTGCTCTATGCATGGCGGCGCTAAGTATACCGCGAAGCAACTCATCTCTGTGGCCCATGCGTTCGGCAGCTTTATCGCCGAACGGGTGGGAATCCGATAAAGCCAGGGCCGCCCACTTCGGAACCGGGACAAATTCCGCCCCCTATCCGACTTTCGGCGGATCAAAAGAACAGCCTGGGGGAATACAGTGGTCTTTCTCGAAAACGACGCTGCAACGTCACATTCGAGACAGGATTGGCGGCACGGTGCTTATTGCAATGTCTTCGTATATTCGATTCATCCGGAAGGGTTCCTCGATCTGCCGAACCGCGACCTTTAGACCCTCGATCTTCAGACCCTCAATTTTCAGAGTTGATAGGATTCTTCTGGCCGCAGCGCTTTTGCTGGCCGCACCGCTTTCGCCCGCACCGGCGCACGCACAAACCGTCGCTACGCCGATCCGCATCGATGCCAGCCAGCCGTGGCGCGAACCTGGGCCGGCACGCTACGACGAAGGAACCGCGGCCAATCCTTCCGGAAGCACGCTCAGCCTGAACAATCGCTTCCTCACCCTCGACGGAAAACCCTGGCTTCCCGTGGCCGGAGAATTTCATTTTTCCCGCTATCCACGCGACGGGTGGGAAGACGAAATTCTCAAAATGAAGGCCGCGGGCGTCAATGTCGTTTCCACCTACGTGATCTGGATCCATCACGAAGAGATCCAGGGCCAATTCGACTGGGCGGGTCAACGCGACCTACGCTTCTTTGCGCAACTGTGCGCCAAACACGGCATGTATGTGATCGCGCGCATCGGCCCGTGGGACCACGCCGAAGTGCGCAATGGCGGATTGCCCGACTGGGTGCTCAAGCAGGGCCCGACGCGCGAAAACGATCCCGTGTATCTCGCCTCGGTCCGCTCCTGGTACGGCCAAATCGGCGAGCAGCTCAAAGGTCTACTCTGGAAAGACGGCGGTCCCGTCATCGCCATCCAGCTTGAGAATGAGTATTCGAAGCGCGGACCGCGTGCCGGCGAAGCGCACATTCTCGAACTTAAAAAGCTCGCCCTCGCGAGCGGCCTCGACGTGCCGCTTTATCTCATCACCGGCTGGGACGACGCCGTCGTCCCTCCACGCGCGGTCATTCCCGTCTACGGCGGCTATCCCGATGCGCCCTGGGACAGTTCCATCGCCAAGCTTCCACCCGCCGAGGTCTATGCCTTCCGCTTTCAAAGCCGCATTGCTGCCAATGTCAACGACGCGCGCGGCCGCGGCGAGCCCGGCGCTCTGGACTCTCGCCTCCGATTCCCTGCCCTACCTCACCGCGGAGATTGGCGGCGGCATCGAAGACACGTACCATCGCCGTCCGGTGATCGCGCCTGACGACATTGCCGCCGTCGTTCCCGTCATGCTCGGCTCTGGCGTCAATCTCTACGGTACCTACATGTTCCAGGGTGGAGAAAACCCTGACGGCAAGCTCACCACGTTGCAGGAATCGCAGGCGACCGGCTATCCCAACGATCTGCCCATCAAGTCTTATGACTTTCAGGCGCCGCTGGGCGAGTTCGGCCAGGAGCGCGATTCATTACGCAAGCTGAAGGTCTTTGACTATTTCCTCAACGATTTTGGCGCCGATCTCGCGCCCATGACCGTCCACGCTCCCGAGCGCGCAGCCCCGCAACTCCGCCGATCTCTCGGTTCCGCGCGTTGCCGTCCGCTCCCGCGGCGACGCCGGATTCATCTTCTTCAACAACTATGTGCGCGGCGCCCAAATGCCCGTGCGCCGCGCCGCGCAATTTCAGATTCGCTTGCCAGGCAGCGCGGCGGCTGGCAAGCCGGCGACACACTTGCCGTTCCGCGCCATCCCATCGATCTGCCCTCGGGCGCATACTTCATCTGGCCCTTCAATCTTCGTCTCGCCGGCGTCACGCTGCGCTACAGCACCGCGCAACTTTTCACGCGCCTCGAAAACTCCGGTGCAGAAACCGTCTACTTCGAAGCTCTGCCCGGAATCTCGCCGGAATTCGCCTTCGACGCGGCAACCGTCCGCAACGCTGAAGACTTCAAGCGGAGAAGCCGTCACGGATTCCGGCGTCGTCTACGTTACGGGCATCCAACCCGGCGTCGATTCCTCAATCGACATCGTGTCCTCCGATGGCAAGTCTCTGCGCCTCGTCGTGCTCACGTCCAGCGAAGCGGAAGACGCATGGAAGGTGCGCATCGCCGGCAGCGATCATCTGCTCATCACTGCGCAGGACTTTGCAGCCGATCCCGGTTCTCAGTCACGCGCGCATCTGGCTGCGTTCTCTTGCCCACCCGCAATTCCAATTCGCCATCACTCCACCCGCAACCGCTCCGCTTCAGGCTAACGTGCCGCTCACTCCCGTCGGCACCACGGATCGCACAGCCGCGTTCACTGCCGAAGTGCCGCAGTGGCACGCCGCATTGCAATCGACCGAAATCGAGCCCGATGCCGAAGCGCCCCCGGTGAAGACCGGCCCGGCGCAGGACTGGCGGCCCCATGGCGTAGCGCAGGCACCCGCCGCCGGCGAACTTCCGCAGGCCGCCCAATGGTCGATCGATGTTCCCGCCAGCGCTCTCGACGGCCTCAGCGAACTCTTCCTCGAAATCAGCTACGAGGGGGATCTGGCACGGCTCTCGGCAAATCACCGCCTCCTCGTCGACGACTTCTACAACGGCAAGCCCTGGATAGTCGGCCTCACGCGCTTCCTCGTGCCCAACGGTTCAGGTAATTTCGACCTCAGCATCCTTGCCCTGCGCAAAGACGCGCCGGTGTACTTCGAATTTTCCAAGCCCGTGCGCTTTGAGCAGAATGGCCAGATCGACAAGCTCGACAGCATCCGTCTGGTTCCCGAGTATCAGCTTGTGATCACCACGGGGCACGAGTAACGATGGATGCGGAGATCACTTCCATGCAGGCATACCGTGAACAGCTCCGCAAGCGCCAGCACATTCAGTTGACAGGCCTCCGTACAAGAGCCATCGCAACCCGCACACTCCGAGTGCTGGTCTGCGTTCTTTCCCTTGCCGTTCTTGCTCCTCTGCCCGCGAAGGCGCAAACCTACGCTGTCGGCGCCGACGTCTCCTTCCTCGCCAAATGCGAGCAGGATGGCGTGGTCTTCAAGGAAAATGGCCAACCCAAAGATGTTCTCGCCATTCTGCGCGAGCATCACTACAACTGGGTGCGCCTGCGCATCTTCCACGATCCTGCTGCGGCGCCCGACAAACTCCCCAACGATTTGCCGTACACACTCGCCCTTGCCCGCCGCGCCAAAGACCTGGGCTTCCACATTCTCCTCGACCTGCACTACTCCGACAGTTGGGCCGATCCAGGCAAGCAGCCCATGCCGGCTGCGTGGGCCATGCTCAAGCACAAGCAGCTCGTCAGAGCAAGTCTTCGCCTACACGCGCGACACCATCGCCGCTTTTGCCCAGCAGGGCCTGATGCCCGACATGGTGCAGGTGGGCAACGAAATCACCAACGGCATGTTGTGGCCCGACGGCAAATTGCCCGATAACTGGGACAATTTCGCCGATCTGCTTAAAGCCGGAATCCGCGGCGTCAAAGCGGGCAGCCGCTCCGGGCCCAAGGCCTCGCATCATGATCCAGATCGAGCGCAGCGGCAGACTACGACGCGGCCGCATCGTTCTTCGACAATCTCATCGCCCGCCACGTTCAATTCGACGTCATCGGCCTCTCCTACTATCCGTATTGGCATGGCGATTTGCCCACCATGCAAAGCAATCTGCGCGATCTTGCGCTGCGCTATCGCCGTCCCATCATCGTGGTGGAGACGGCCTACAACTGGACGCCGGGCCGGGCCGGCAAGAAGCCAGGATTTTCCGGAAACGCCGCAGGGCCAACTGGCCTTTCTACGCGCGGTCAACGCGGCCGTTCGCGACCTTCCCATGGGCCTCGGCCAGGGCGTCTTCTGGTGGGAGCCCGCCGCGGAGGGCGGCCTGCGCGGCCGCAGCTTCTTTGATAACGACGGCAACGTTCTCCCCGTAATCACTGCCTTCGACACACCATGATTCGACACAGCCTGATGCGGCTTTACAGCCAGCTCAGCAAGGAGCAAGCTGGAGGCACGCAATGAGCCAACAGTGCGAGGACGCGCAGCAGGGGAATGAACAGGCCGTCATGAAGGAAGTCGCGAAAATCAAAGTCCTGGTTGTCGACGATCACCCCATCATGCGTGTCGGCATTGCGGCCATCATTGACGCCACGCCCGATATGACCGTGGTCGCCCAGGCGGGCAGCGGCGAAGAGGCAGTTGAGCTCTTCGAAAAGCTCCTGCCCGACATCACGCTCATGGACCTGCGCCTGCCCGGAATCAGCGGCGTAGAAGCCATCCGTATTCTGATGTCGCGCCATCGCAATGCCAAGTTTGTCGTCCTCACCACCTACGAAGGCGACGAAGACATTCATCAGGCGTTGCAGGCGGGCGCGCGCAGCTACATCATCAAGGGAATGCCGCACGAGGCTCTGATCAGCGCGCTGCGCCGCGTCCACGGCGGCGGCCGCTTTCTGCCTCAGCCCGTCAGCCGCGCCCTCAACTCGCGCATCCCCAACTCCGATCTGAGCGCGCGCGAGCGCGAAGTGCTGGAGCTGATCGTCCATGGCAAAAGCAATAAGGAGATTGCGGCCGAGCTCGGCATCACCGAGTCCACGGTCAAGTGCCACGTCAGCGTGATTCTGATGCGCCTGAATGTCAACGATCGTACACAGGCGGTCGTCACCGCGTTACAGCGCGGACTCATACATTTATAGGTGCAAGGGATGTTGCACCCATAATTTGAGATTAATCGTCGCCAAAATCCCCTCGGGAACTAAATTGCGGCTCTTCTTCACCGTGAAGGCGCAGAAATCTCGTGTCCAATGTTGACGAACAAAAGGGCCTTAGCCCCTGAGCGAAGTTTTTCAATCAGCTTCGAAGATTTATGCAACCATTTCTAGGGGGAATGAGACCAAGGGGGGCGAGTATTGACAAGTCCGCGAAACTCCATGAGCGATGACCCCAGCGGAATGACCGACACGATGATCCCGCAGCTCCGCCTTAAGCAATTGCGGGAAGCCGTCGACGAGGGCGTCGCTCGCCCGCTTTCGTGGCGTTTGGCTCAGCTCGACGGGCTGCTGCGGTTTGTCGCGGACCATGAGGCGGCGATGTTGGCGGCGCTGAAAGCAGACCTGGGCCGATGTGCTGCCGAGGCCCGGCTCGCGGACATCACGATGGTCCGTTCGGAGATTCAGCTCATCAAACGAAATCTGCGGCGATGGCTGCGACCCCAGCCCGTGCACACCCCACTAGCGGCACAGCCCGGAAAAAGCTGGATTCAGCAGGAACCGTTCGGTCTGGCGCTAATTCTTGGTACATGGAACTATCCCTTCCAGCAGATTCTCATCCCGCTTGCCGGTGCGCTCGCGGCCGGCAATGCCGCAGTAGTGAAGCTATCGGAGGTTACGGCACATTCTGCATCGCTGATGGGCGCGCACCTTGAACAATATGTCGATCCGCAGGCAGTCATCGTGGTGCAAGGCGGCCCGGAAACGGCGTCGAAGTTGTTCACTTTGCGGTTTGACAAGATTTTTTTCACGGGCCAGAGCCGCGTGGGCCGCATAGTGCTGACTGCGGCAGCGGCCAATCTGACGCCTGTGACCCTCGAACTTGGCGGAAAGAATCCCGTCATCGTCGCGGAAGATTCCCCGCTCGAGGTCACTGCGCGCCGCATTGCCTGGGGCCGCTTCATGAACGCCGGCCAGATCTGCGTTGCGCCGGATTATGTCCTCGTGCCGGAGGCTCTGCGCCTGCCGCTGATCGCGGCGCTCGAACGCGCGATTACGCGATTTTATGGGCCCGATCCGCGGCAAAGCGACTCCTTCGGGCGTATCGTGAACCAGCGTCATTTTGCCCGGTTACGCGCGCTTATGCACCAGGGCAGGATCGCCATCGGAGGCGAGTGCGACGAGCAGGACCTGTATATTGCGCCCACTGTAATCACCGACCTGCCTTCCGACGCAACGATTCTCGAAGAGGAGATCTTCGGACCCATTTTGCCTGTGATCGGGTACGGTGACATCGAAGAAGCCCTGGCCGCAGTCAGGAAGCGGCCCAAGCCGCTAGCGCTCTATCTATTTACTGGGAATCGCCGGCTCCAGGAAAGGGTGATTCGCGACATCGGCTCGGGAAGCGTTGTGGTGAATGACGTATTGGTCAACCAGATTGTGCCCGGCCTTCCGTTTGGAGGCGTCGGCGCCAGCGGCATGGGCGCATTCCACGGCCGTTACACGTTCGATGCGTTTTCTCATGCCAAAGCGGTGGTGCGCAGGTCGATGCGCGCCGATCTCGATGTGCGCTACCCGCCTTTCACCGAAATAAAAGACCAGATTTTGCAGTGGCTGCTCTCCCGTTAGGTCATGCATTGAGACCGGCTTGGATTTCCGCCCCAAATCGCGGCCGATTCGATCCGCAGACCGGCATCAAACGTCGCGCGCCGCAGCCATTCTTATTCCACGGTGAGACCCGGCGTCAGCGAGTGCGAAAGCGTGCCTGAGACGGCGGTCACTGAGAACGAGAAGCTCTGCGGAGAAGCCTTAGCGCCGCAACCCGTGAACCCCACGGCCAGAGCCGCGCCGATCACCAACAGCACCATCAGCCGGGCCAGGCGCGCGCGTGCTTTGCGCATTCTGCCGGCAACGGGCAGCAGTATCAGACCCAGAGCCACCGGCAAAGCGCCGCCGCCGAACGGGCCGCGCGGCCGCTCACTGTCCGCTTTGCCTGGCAGCGTGATGGTCATAGTGACCGTCGTGGCCGCGGAGCCGGCGCTAATCGTCGCCGGAGCGAAGCTGGCCGTCATGCCAAGCGGAAGATTGCTCGCGGTCAAGGTCACTGCGCCGGGCAGCAGCGTTCCGTTCGTCGGAGTTACAACCAGAGAATAGGTCGCCTGTCCGCCCGGCGCTGCGGTCACTGAGCCGTTGCCGCCGGCGAAGGCCAGCGTAAAATCCTGCACTGTCTCGGTGATCGCGCCGCTGGTGGCTGGCCCATAGTCGGCGTCGCCCGAGTAGACCACGGTGATCGATTGGTTCCCCGCCACAAGCGAAGTGGTAGTGAGCGTGGCCGAGCCGCCCGACACTGTAGCCGTGCCAATCGCAGTCGATCCGGCATAAAACGTCATGGTGCCGGTTTCAGAAGACGCGTAGGAGGGCAGGCTGGCGGTGAACGTGACCGTAGCTGTCGAGAAGATCGGATTGGCCGAAGAAGTGATCGTGATCGTCGGCGTGCCCGGAATTACTGTCAGCGTCACCGATGCAGTCGCGGTGGTGTAATCGATCGCATCGGTGGGTGTGAAGGTCGTGTTCAGCGTCTGTTTACCGGTGCCGAGAACGGTGCCTGCCACAGGGCTATAGGTGAACGTTCCCTGCAGGGTCGAAGATGCATCGAGTTGCGCTCCACTCAGCGGCGTGCCATAAACGATGTTCGCGGGCGTGGCCCATGTTATGGTCGGCGTCTGCTGGAAGATCACGCTCTCGTTGAACGACGGATTGGTGGAGAAGAGCGCACTCGAGACCATCGCGGTAATCGTGCCGGAGTAGCTCGGGAGCGTAGTGTATGAGGTCACGCTGATGGTGAGAATCACAGAATCGGTGGTGCTTGCCGCCAGATCGGAAGTGCGCGCGCACGACAGCGTGCTCACCGTGCAGACCCATCCGCCGGTGGGGTCGTTCATCGCGGTAACGGTGAGCTGCGAAGGCAGGACGAAGCTCAGGACCGCGGAGGCGTCGGTCTCGTTTGTGCCGCTATTCACGTTTACCGTCAGCTGATCGGCCGTGTCGCCCGACTTCACCGTCAGCGGACTGGGACTGAAAGTGACATTGACCGTCGGCACCACGGTCGGTTGCACGAATCCCGAAAGGTCGAAGAGCGCGTACTCCAACATTTGTTCCTGCGGTTGCATCGTATACGAAGGATTGAAATTGTTTGGGGCCGTCGCACTGTAGCTGGGGCACTCCTTGGGATAAACCGCGGGATCGCTCACCGGCGTAATCACGTGATAGTCGTTGTACATTACGCGTCCGCACTGGCTGGCTGCGGGCGCGCCGAACGGCACGTTGAAGGTCATCTGCATCACCGGGTTGCCGACCTGCCCGGAGTAGGAACCGCTATTCAGAGTCACCCAGGATTGCGCGGGCGCAACCACGCTGCCCACATCCGTCCTCACGTTGTAGACCTCGATTTGGTTCGTTGAGCCCGTGTTCGTTGAACCAATGTAGTGAAGCCAATCGGCCAGGAAGATTCCATCGCTGAAATTCTCCTGCACCGTCGCCGCGGCAGGGGACGGTTCTCCCGTCTCCGTTATCCAGTTCGCCACATTTCCGAACTGCGCTCCATACGCCCCACCGGGTTCGAGCCACGCGTAGCTGTAATGCGTAGCAAAAATGCGGCCACCCGCTTCCGCGAAGTTCAGCAGATTGGTTGCGCCGGTCGTGGTTGCCTGGCTGCCGGGGGTTCCCTGGCACGGGAACATCACCATGTCGTAGGCGCTCAGAGCCGTGGTCGATGTACCCCCCATCAGGGCCGACTCCGTCGGAGTCGACGCATTGATCTCCGCCCCGGGGGACGCGCTGCCCTTGTATAGATGGATGAAGCCGCCTGAATTCACTGTCTGGTTGTCGTCGGTAAACTCCGAGTCGGAGATACCCATATCGCGCAGCACACATTCGGCGCCATCGACCGAACCCGTAGCAATGGCGATGTAGGGCATGTTTCCCTGAGTATGATTGGCCGGCATGCTCAGTTGAAGTCCGGTGAGCGGGGTCGTGCCAACTGTCTCGCTGAACTGGCGCTGCCACTTTCCCGCCTGGATCACGATGGTGTAGGTCGCGTTTTCCGGTATGTTCTGCAGGGTAAAAGTGCCGTCGACCGCAGTGTTGGTGTACGCCCCCGGAACCACACTGGCGCCGGTGGGATTCTGGTTCGCGGAGGTCAGGCACTGCACGCCCGAGGGCGGCGGGGCCACCGCAGCCGTCGACGCGTACACCAGCACGTTAGGCAACGGAAGTCCGGTCGCTCCCCGTGGATCGTAGACCGTCCCGCTGATCGTGGTGTTTTGCGCGGCGCCAACTCCGCAGGCAAGCAAAAGCAGCCAGAGCGGGGCGATCCCGTGCCGGCAGCGTCTAAAAGGGTTCTGAATTGCTGCGAAATGAGATGAATGAGAGTGGAAAAATGCGGACATGGCGGCGAACCTCTTTGGCTCCGGCCGGTCTCGTTCACCGTGGATTACGCAATAACCTGCCGGATCGCGTCGACTCCGTTTCTAGAGACTGCTTCCTAAACCAGCCTGAAACCGTAGAGACCCATAATACACATTTCGGCGGAATTCCGAGCGAATCCCGGTCACACGTCTCCACTTAGTCGTCCGCGTCCGCCACCCACTTGGGGGTGAAGTCGTTTCGGGCCGCCTGCTGCTCGATCATCTTTCGGGCCTCGGCCACGTGCAGCCGCATCAGCCGCTCCGCCTCGTCCGGGAGATTGTTGCCGATGGCGTCGACGATCTTCAGGTGCTCTTCATACACGTTCTTCGGGTCACGCGAAGCCCTGACCGCCATGCCCAGCACGCGGTACCCCTCAGCCAGGCGCAGCAGAACCTTGTTGTGCGACAGGTTCATGATCTGCAAGTGAAAGGCCCGGTCGGCGGCGCCCATCTCCTCTTCCCGGTTTTCCTTCGATAGTTCCCAGATGCGGTCGGCGTTTCTCCGCAGCGAGGCCACATCGGCGCGGGAGCTGTGCTCGCAGGCCAGGCGCGCAGCCAAGCCCTCAAGGAATTCGCGCACCTGGTAAGCCTCGCAGAGGCGCGCAGCATCGATTTTTTGCACGAAAACGCCCAGCCGGTCGATGGATTCGACCAGCCCCAGCCACTGCAGCTCCAGCAGCGATTCTCTTACCGTGCCTTGGGCAACTCCTAGTTCTTTGGCCAGGCTTTGCTGCGTAAGTCGCTCTCCCGGCTGGCTTTCGCCCGCAAGGATGCGGCGTTGGATCTCTTCCCGAACCTGGTGCCGGCCAACAGGCGCCTGCATGACCATAACGTACAAGTCCTCCAATTCCCGAAACCCGCGTCTGGAGCCTCGGTGCTTTCTCAGCTCCGCTGCGCGACTGAACTGAATTGAGCTCTCAACATAGAATCTATCAAAATCGATTGTCAAGAATACTGTCTCTTTTAAGTTTTTTCGCGGCGCCCCGGCTCGCGCCATCCAAAAACGTTCTCGAAATGCATGAATTCAGATGACTTACCGGGTACCAGGTAGACACTGATCACGTCGAAACGCGTCTGCGGAGCGGAGCCGCCCGGCAATTGGCGGACATATTGGCGAGCCAGCCGACGCAGGACATTGCGTTTATGCAGATCGACCGCGGTTTCGGCGGGGGTCAAATCGCGGGCGGTACGGGTTTTGACCTCAATAAAGCAAAGCATCGATCCTTGCCAGGTGACTAAATCAAGGTCCCCTGGCTGGTTGCCGGCCGACCATCGCCGCGCCACCACCGTATAGCCCTTGCGAAGCAGGTAAACACACGCCGCCTCTTCGCCCTCAATGCCGGTGAGCAAATGGGCGGGGAGACCGGGCGTCCGGCCGCGGCGGGCGGCAACAGAATCCAAGCCGGCCAAGGTCCGCTCCAACAATTCAACGCCCATTTCTGAAGCCCATCGCATTGCCAACCATTGTGGCCCTGCCGGGCGAGGGGCGCAAATGGACGCTGGCGCCGCAGACTTCGAGAGAGTTCGAACAGCGGAATTACCGTCGGGTCTCTTTCGATCTTCACTGATCCCAAATTGAAACCCGCAAATTCATTTCCGGAACCGCCATGGAGTCTGCGCCGCGCTAAGGCTGCTTGTTGTACCCCATTTACCCGAAACTGAAACTGTACCGGCAAGGAGAATAGCTCATGGCTCATGGTTTGTTCGGGGGCCTGTTTGCCCATCGCGAAGCTGCGCCGCCATCTGTCATGTCCGACGAACCGGAAAAGGCCGAATCTATCCCGGCCGCCGAGGCCGCCGTCGGACCATCCCTCGACGTTGACCGCAGCTTCCAGTACGCGATCGATGCGCTGCCGGCCAACGTAATGTTTTGCGATCGCGATCTGGTTCTGCGCTTCCTCAATAAGTCATCGCGCAAGACGCTGCTCACGCTCCAGCAGTATCTGCCCGTGCCGGTGGATCAGATCGTGGGCAAGTCTATCCACATTTTTCATAGCAGCCCAGCCAGCGTCGACAGGATTCTCGGCGCCAAAGACCATGCGACGCACCATTTGCCCTACAAGGCTGTGATTACGCTGGGGCCCGTCAAGCTGGATTTGAACGTGGAGCCGATGCTGGGCGAATCCGGCGATTATATTGGCGCCGTGGTGCTGTGGGGCATCAGCACGCAACAGACCGTTGAAGCCCTGAAACAAGCGCAGGAGGCGCAGCGCGCTGATATCGAGCACTTGAACGGCAATTTGCAGATGGTGGCCACGGCAACACACGAAATCGAATCCAGCATCGCGGAGATTGCGAAGAACGCATCCGAGCTTGCCAGCGCCTCAGAGAAATCGCGCCAGGCCAGCGCGGAAAGCAAAACCTCGATCCTGAGCCTGCAAATCTCGAGCAGCGGCGTAGCCAAAGTGGCTGACCTGATCGCTTCCATCGCCACGCAGACCAGCGTGCTGGCGCTGAACGCGAATATCGAGGCCGCGCGGGCGGGCGTGCACGGCAAGGGCTTTGCGGTGGTGGCCAGCGAGGTGCGCAAGCTCGCTGAGCAGACGGCTGCCGCCACGTCGGAGATTCAAAACAAGGTGACTGCGATTGGCGCCGACGTTTCCAAGGCCATCGCAGCCATCGACAGTATCGCCGCGCACGCCGAGGACGTGTCGGGACTCTCGCACCAAATGGCTGCGGCAGCGGAGGAGCAGCACCTGGCCACGCAGGAGATGGCGCACAACCTGGAGCGTGCCGCGCACCGCACCTCAGAAATCGCGAACATGCGGCTCGCCGAGTAGACCGTCCGTACCGCAAAAAACGAATGGGCCGCGAAGATCTCATGATCTCCGCGGCCCACAGGTTTTGGGAGCGACGAAATCACCTGGCGATCAGACCGTTGCCCCATCCATTCGCGTTTTTTGCGAATAGGCAGGAATCGGACAACAAATGTTCGCGCCTTACGCCGTCACTGCTGCAACCGCGCTCGACTCGTGCTCTTTCTCGGCCTGCGTCAGCGCCTCTTCCAGAATATCGAGCGCCACAGTAGCCTCTTCCCTGCTGACGATGAGCGGAGGCGAAAGCCGCAGCGAGGTTTCTCCGCAGCCCAGCATGACGAGGCCGCGTTCGAAAGCCAGCGTCTCGACACGATTCCTCAGCTCCACGGCGGGCTCGCGCGTCGTCTTGTCCTTCACGATCTCGATGCCGATCATCAGCCCGCGTCCGCGCACGTCGCCGACGGAAGGATGGCTCTGCTTCCAGCCGCGCACGCGCTCCAGCATGAACTCGCCTACGCGCGCTGCGTTGGCAATGGCCTCGCGCTCCAGGATGTCCATGGTTGCCAGCGCAGCGGCAATCGACACCGGATTGCCGCCGAAAGTCGAGGCGTGCGAGCCCGGCGCCCAGTCCATGATCTCGGCGCGCGTCATGCAGATGCCCAGCGGCATGCCGCTGGCAATGCCCTTGGCGATGCACACGATGTCGGGTTCCACGCCCGAATCTTCAATGGCCCACCACTGGCCGGTCCTTCCGCATCCGCACTGCACTTCGTCCGCGACCAATAAAATGCCGTGACGGTCGCAGATGGCACGCAGCTCGCGCAGAAAGTTCGCGGGCGCGGGCACAAATCCGCCTTCGCCCTGGATAGGCTCGATAAAAATTGCCGCTACCTCTTCCGGCGCCACCGTGGTCTTGAAGAGCTTCTCTTCAATGTACCGCGCGCAGTCCAGGCTGAACGCTTCCTCTTCCTGCGCACCGCCTTTGCAGCCGCGATAGACGTAGGGATAGCGCACATGGGTCACGCCCGGAACCAGCGGCGCAAAACGGCGCTTCTGCTGTGGCTTGGAGCCGGTGAGCGAGAGCGCGCCCATAGTGCGCCCGTGAAACGCGCCGAAGAACGAAATGATCTGCTGACGGCCGGTGTGATAACGCGCAATCTTGAGCGCGCACTCAATGGCTTCGGCGCCAGAGTTGCCGTAGAAGAAGCGATGCGGACCGGGCATGGGCGCCACAGCCGAAAGGCGCGTGGCCAGATCGGTAAGCAACTCGTTGTAAAAATCGGTGCCCGAGATGTGGATCAGCTCGGCGGCCTGCTTCTGAATGGCAGCCACCACCTCGGGATGGCAATGGCCGGTCGAGACCACGGCGATGCCCGCAGCGAAATCAAGAAATTCGTTGCCATCGGGGTCCTCGATGCGCAGGCCGCGCCCGCGCTTCGCGACCAACGGATACGACCGAGTGTAGCTGGGCGAGATCAGCCGGTGGTCGGCCTCAACAGCCGTGCGGGCCTTTGGTCCCGGCAGAGGACAGACAAGTTTGGGTCCGTATTGCGCGTGCAATTCCTGCTTGTTCATCGAATATTCTCCTCGGCAGATTCGGTTGTCGCGGCCTGCGCACCTTCAATGTTGATAAGGCGCGGCCACTGATCCCGGCTCAGGGGATCATTCAATTCCGCGGGCCCGCGTCCGGGCCCAATATGAGTGAGAACCTTCGGCGGAGGGCAGTGCTAATCACCGCCGAAGAGGCTAGGTCGAGTGCGGGTGGGCAGCACGCGCAAGTGCCGCCGCGGGCAGATGCTGCGCACGCGCGAACGCGACCAGCTCTTGGTAGCTGGCGGGTGTAGCGATTGCATTAGGTCGCGCGCCTTCATCAGATTTCCGCTCTTTTCAGAGCATACCACGCACCAAGTTTCCACGTCTCGCATGCGTCGGAGGTCACGGCTGCCGTATGCCCGGCAACGATTTCCGCGTGGGCCGGTTTACTTGGGCAGAGGAGCGAACGAGTGCGGGGGAACCAGCGCGGCGAAAGCGTCACCGTCCAGCGTTACCGGAGATCTCTGGAAGTCGCGCAGGCTGTGCCAATCGACGGCCATCGTCTCCCAACAAACCGCCCCTTTTGCAAGCACAGTGCAGGCAATCTCAAAGGTGAAGGGATTCTCGGGATGGCCTTTGGGAGTTCCCTTGGCGCGCTCGACCCAGATGGCGTGGCTGCCCAGCGTGTAGTTGCCTTCTACCGGATTGGTGACATCGAAGGTTTGCTTCATGCCCTCCGCGGCGCCGATGCCAAAGTTTGCCAGATCGCTCGGCTTCATGGGTTGTCCATAGCAGGCAAAGGGCAGCGCCACCACGTCTACCACCGAGGCCGGCGTACCGTGTTTGGCGGTGAAGACAAGTTCCACGCAGGCATCGCCCTTTTTTGCTGCCACGGCGTCAGGAAAGGGCACCGTAATCTTGGGCACAGGAGGCGGAGCCACAAGCTCCCAGTCTGCAGGCAGACTGTAGTTGAAACCGACTTCGCCGTCATCGATTTGAGCCGGCTGCGTCGCGGCGAGTGCGGGAGCGGCCTCAGGCGTTGCGGCGATTGCGGCAGCGGGTGCAGGCGCTCCAGTTTGCGCAGGTGATGCAGCGGGCGCAGGCGTTGCAGGCGGGGCGGGCGTTGCGGTTTGCCCAGGGGTTGCGGGTTGGTCTGATGCGGGTGCGGGCGCCTGCGCAGCCAGCGGCATGCATCCGAGGAGGAAAAGAGCAGCGGCGACGGCAACTCTCATAGGTCCACCTTCACTCGGGGAAGTCTATCGCACGCCGTCAAACGCGACAACAGTTTTTCGCCGAGCAGCATTCGTTACTTGAGTAGGAAAGCCGACGCCACCGACACGGCTCCCAGGATAGAGAACACGATTCCCAAGTACCAATAAATGCGGCTGTGCGTGAGCAGCGTAACCGACGTGATGACCAGACCGATCTCGAGCAGCGCCTCGGCCAGATCGAAACGGTTCTCGTGTGCTTCGGCTTGCTCTACCTTCTGCTGTAGCCCCTCGGCCTGCTTTTGCTCCTCGTCTATCTCTTCGTTCCACTTCTTCACGTGGTCGGAGTAGCCTTTAGCAAGCTTCGCTGCCGCGGCCTTGTCGTTGACTGTCGTCACCGTCAGAAGATCCTGGATCAATGTCGTGTTATACAAGCGAATCTTGTGCGCCTGATACTGATTCCACACGTCCACTGCCTGATTCTGGCACAGAATCACATCCGTGCTCGCGCGATGGCCCATTACCGTGGTTACAGCCACCAGCACGGCCACCACGCTCATAGTGAAGGCGACGGGCCGCAGCGTTGATTCGTGCGCGCTGTGTTCCGCTTGTTCCTGCAGTTCCTGCGCTTCGTTAGCTTCCATGGCCAGATCTATTCTTTTCATGTGAATTTGTGAGCACCGGGGAATTAACTGCCGCTACAAATCCTATCTTACGACCCTCGGAGCTACAAGCAAGGAACGGGAGCTGGCAGCTATTTCCGCTTCCAGCGCACGCCGTCCTTCGAGTCTTCCAGAATCACGCCCTTTTCCGCCAGCTCGTTGCGAATCTGGTCGGCGCGGGCGAAGTTGCGCGCCTTTTTGGCCGCGGTGCGCTCGGCCACCAGCGCCTCGATCGCTTCATCCGTCAGCGATTGCGCGGCGATCAACTCCGGCGCCACTTCGCCCATGCGGCCTTCCTGCTCGGCCCATTCCAGCGCGCGACGCGTGGGCTCGGCGTCGCGGTCCTCCAGCACATCGAAGACCGCATCGAAATCCGCCAGCACGGGCAACATCGCATCGCGGTCGGCCGCGAAGAGTTGTTCGTCATCCATCGCCGTATTGGCGGCGCGCACCAGTTCAAAGATCGGCGCCAGTGCGTCGGCGGTGTTCAAATCGTTGTCCAGCGCTTCAAAGTACGCAGCACGTGCTTTCTTCGCCGCCTCCTGCAACACGGGATTCTCGCCGGCCAGGAATTTCCCCGCATGCAGCCGCGCCTTGAACGTGCGCAGCCGGTCGATGGCGTTGGTGGCGTCGATGAGGCTGTCGAAGGTGAAGTTGAAGGGGCGGCGATACGGCACCGAGATCAGCGCCAGCCGGATCGCCGACGCTTTGTATCCCTTCAGCAGCAGGTCGCGCAGGGTGTAGAAATTGCCTTCGCTCTTCGACATTTTTTTGCCGTCCACGAGCAGAAAGCGCACATGCATCCAATGCCGCGCGAATTGTTTATGCGTCGCGGTCTCGCTCTGCGCAATCTCGTTTTCGTGGTGCGGGAACATCAGGTCTTCGCCGCCGCAGTGCAGGTCGAAGCTCTCGCCCAGATACTCCATCGCCATGGCCGAGCACTCGATGTGCCAGCCCGGACGGCCCGGGCCAATCGCCGTGTCCCAGGATGTCTCGCCGGGCTTGGGTGCCTTCCACAGTGCAAAGTCGCGCGCCGAATCCTTCTCGTACTCATCCACGTCCACGCGCGCGCCATCTTCCATCCCGCTCAGATCCTTCTTGCTCAGCTTGCCGTACTCCGGAAACGCCGCCAGCCGGAAGTACCAGGAGCCATCTTCTACTTTGTAGGCCGCTCCCCTCGCAGCGAGCTTTTCAATCAGCTCCACCATCTGCGCAATGTGTTCGGTGGCGCGGGCAATTTGCTCCGGCCGTTCCACGCGCAGCGATTCCAAATCCTCGAAAAACGCGTCGACATATCGCGACGTGTAGTCGCCGATGGAGATGTTGGCCGCGGCCGCGTTGCGGATGATCTTGTCGTCCACGTCGGTAATGTTCATCACGTGGCGCACGGCCACGCCGCTCAGGCGCAGAAAGCGCCGCAGAACATCAATTTGCAAAAAGGTGCGGAAGTTGCCGATGTGGCCGTAGTCATAGACCGTGGGCCCGCACGCGTACATGCGCAGCGCGTTGCCGTCGGCCGGCTCGAGCGCATCCAGTTGTCCCGTGAGGGTATTGAACAGGCGGAGGGTCATCGCTAACTTAGCTCGCGCAAAGTATCGCTTTCGATTGTAGCAGCGCGGCTACGCGCAATTGCTGGGTCGTGTCGCCGGCCTCGAAGCCGGCCATCGTGCGGATCTGGAGACCCACGCTCGCGTGTGGCCCGCCCTCGAGACGTTATTGTTTTTGCCGCCAGGTTTGGGGTAGCGAGATCTCCCCCTATCCCCCGATTGCCGCCCTCACTGCCGCCGCCCCTACGCCGAACAGCACAATGATCGCCCACCATCCAATCACAGCAATGTAACCGGCACTGCGCTTAACCCCCGCCACTATCGCCACGCCGATACTCATCAACACCAACATCCACACGGTCACCGCGTCGAACGAAGTTGCCAGCGCGTAGAGTACCTTGTTTGTGTCCATGGGATCCAGAAAAGCGCCCGGGTTAGTGGGCGCGAAATTCTGAATGTTGAACGACTCCGGAGCCATGCCTGCGTAAATCACAATGACTCCCAGCAGCACCTTCACCACTTGCGGAAGCCACGCGTAATAAACCACGGCGAAGGCGTCACCGAACTTCGCCCTGCCTCCGAATCCAAAATTGATGGTACCCATCAGCACCGCGGCAATCACCAGCGTTCCCAACATTCCCAGCACTGGCCCACCCAAAAACATGACCTCCGAGAACCCGGTCGCGCGGGCGTAAGCCTTTTCCCTTTGGTCGGGAGGCAGCTGCGCCATCCCTTCCGCTGCCTTTGGGTTCATCCGGATCTGGTTTTCAACTGTCTGCCGCATCCCAACCTTTTCGACCACGGCTCCAAACAGAATGAAGCTGGCCAACGCGCCCACAATCAGCGGCAGCCACCAGCTCCGGTTGCCGCGCCGGATGTCTTCAAAGGTCTTCGACGGAGCCGTAAACGTGTAGGCCACGCGTTGCCATTGCGTAAGGCCCGCGACCGCAGGCTGAGCTTCAAGTTCGCTCATGATTTCCGCCTTTCAAAATGCCTGGATGCTTTTGCCCGCAATTGTACCCCTGGCCTGGCTCGGAATCGAATGATTTTTTGCGAGCAGGACCAGAACGCCCCGCGCAGCGTCGCGCGAAAAAATCGCGGCACGATTCAAGCCTACGTTTTTACGCGCTATTTTTGAAGCCGTTTAAGTTCGTATAAACCGCCCACAACCCGCGGCGGGGCCGAGCCCGGCTTCGCAGAGAGTTTGGTTCGCGCGGACCGTCGCAGCGAAGAACCGCCTTTGCACTAGCGCTGAAAATTCGTCATTGCCGCGTGCGGCGCCGACGCGCAACAGCGGAAGCGCCGAGCCCAAGGAGAATGAGCGACAATGTGCCCGGCTGGGAACTACGGGCGGATCACCCGGATCGCCAGGCGGGTTGCCTGACGGATTACCGGCTGGATTACCAAGTGAATTGCCGGGCGGACCGCCGGCTGCCCCGGCCCTATCGGCGACCCCGGGGCGCCGCCCTGAGTCGAGGGACCGCCTATGAAAATCGGTGGTGTCGAGGGGCCTGGAGGCATCGATTGCGATTCGTCAAACGGCGGCGCGGAAGCCATACCAGAAGATGCCAGGAGAGCGGGTGTCTCCTCAGACAGTTCTCCGAGGCTCTCGGAACCCGATTCAACCTCGGGCGGGACAAGATACGCCGTCGGCGGTTCGTCTCCAGCCGGCAGAACCGTCTTTTGTTTTCCTGGCGGCAAGATCGCTGCCACCTGGTTGCCGCAAGCGCAGAGATACATCGCCCCTTGCCCGTCGGTGAAAACTCTTGTGCCCGTAGGAATGGAAATCCTTTTACCGGTCCAATGAATCACCTGGCCGTTTTCCATCTTCCAGTAGTTCACATAGCGATCGAGTGGAAGCGAGGTTTTCACCAAATGAAATCTGTCCGGATCGACGCCGGAATAGACCGATTGCCAGTACGGATCTCGTAGAAGATCTTGCCACTTCTTTCGGGATGCCTCTCCCTACCAGTAGCGCTACTCGGAACGCAAATTCCTCCGCGAACCACGGCGTATGGATTCACTTCGGGAATCGCAGCGCCAGTGTCCTCTTTAGAAGCCGCGGGCGATGCGGATCGCGGCTTGGGCGCCCCCTCCGTGAATGCCGATCGTCCGAGGCCGCCCGC
>CAVOTQ010000010.1:0-26771 GCA_963699385.1 uncultured Acidobacteriota bacterium
GAAGGCGCCCACGTTGCGCCTGCACTCGGCCTCCAAACGCCGTGAGGAGCGGATCTGCTGCAGGTAGCCGTAGAGATAAAGCTTCAAAAGTTCGCGCGGATCGTAACCAGGCCGTCCCGTTTCCGCCGGCTCGGAACGCTCGAACCCGAGTTCGCTCATCTCCAGCCGCGCAACGAAAGCGTCGATCACCCAACAGACGTGATCGCCCGGGACAAGATCGTCCAGCACCACAGGAAACAATGTGCCTTGGGTTCGTCCCTCACCTTGAATGAAGCCCATGGAAAATGCCCTCGCTCACCACGAGGGCATTTTCCCATGATTTCAACGGTTCATTCAGGCTTTCGTAACAACCTGGTGTGCCCCGCTTTTTCTGCGATTTTTGCTGAACACGTAGCGGAAAGGCATGAGCGCGCTTACAGCAATCCCTTGCTGTCGAAGGTTTCGATAATCTCCCGAACGATCCTGTGCATGTTGACAAGGGTGGAGAGAATTTCCTTGCCGCGAACCCACTCTGGCTCTCCAAAGGCTATCTGGAAGCGAAATGCCATCTTATCCCGCACTTCAGCGATGGGGAGGGTACACAATTCGCTGCCATCTTTCAGCGGGAGCGGAGAACGATTTGCGACGACATGGGTTTTATCCCAACTGTCACCGAAGGCTGCACGCAAAGTGGACTCCATTTTGAGGAGTTGGGATTTCGGCATGGTGTGGGTCGTCATATCTTCCCAAATGGGAATCAACAGTCGATGTTTATCGAGCTTGTTGAGTTCGTGCAGCCAGAACAAAGCAACACCATTTCCGATTCCGGGCAAGACATCGGGTCTGTAGTACGGTTCGATAACATCGATGGCCTGTATTGCAGCATCCGTCATGCCTTGTATCTTTTTCATCTTTCCGGCTCGGTATTCGCTGGCTGTCTCGAAGATCGGGAAGTAGATATCTACGCTCCGTGCTTTCGGCATAACAGGACTGCTCTGTACCAAGTGCCAAGCCAGATGATCGAGAGTGCTTCGCAGATTTTGAATGATATCCCCAACCAGCGCAGAAAAATCGAGCGGTACCTTCGTCAAAGAGCCAACGTAAAAAGTGCGCTCTTGGGTTTGAAGGTTGTCCTTATGGAAAATATCACCGGGGCCCCGAGAACGCTGAAAGCGGGTGATCTCGATCTCAAGGTCGAGGACGTGCTTATGGGCCCTATCGACTTTGACTAAAAGCATTTCGCGCGCAGGGTTAGACATACTACCATGATAAGCGCCTATAATTTCTGCCTATGACGAACTGGCAAATCTACATCACGTGGGGAATTCTTATCCTCATCGGCCTTGCTGTCTCTGGGTTGTCCAAGCAGGTCGAGAGATTCCGCGAGGAATTCCAAGAGTTCCGCCAACTCATACGACCCGAAGAACCCGAGGAGCCAGAGCTATCGACTGAAGATGCTGCGCGGGCGGGATCATTTTCTCCAGAATGATCTCGCTAGTTTGCTGACCTGTCACGGCCCCTCCATTTTGCTACTTGACGTGAGGGAATACTTACCTTCGAAAAACCAACAAGAGGGAGGCAAAACGCTATGGCAAAGCGCAAACCATTGACTGATGCGGAAGGGAAAGTGTGGGAACTGACTGCTAAGGACGCGGCCACGGCCAAGCCTCTTTCCGCGCTGCCTGATGCGGAACAGAAAATGCTCCTATCGCTCGTCAGACTGCGGCAATCCGGCAAGACGACCGCGAGGTAACAGAGCCTACTTGATCTCGATCACATCCGTCGCCGCCGCCGCCGATTTCTCGGCCTGCTCCATCACTTTCTCGGCAATCGCATAGAAGGCCGCCGCCTGCGGACTCTTCGGTCCGGCCAGCGCCACCGGCATGCCGCGGTCGCCGCCCTCGCGGATGGACGGTATCCAGTTCGATCGCTCCCAGAAACGGCACGCCAAACTGTTTCGCCGTGCGCTCCGCGCCGCCGCGCGAAAAAATATCAATCTCATGCTGGCAATGCGGGCAGGTAAAGTGGCTCATGTTCTCCACGATCCCCAGCACGTCCACGTTCACCTGGGCAAACATCTCGAGCGCCTTGCGCGCGTCTTCCAGGCTCACGTCGCTGGGCGTCGATACCACCACCGCTCCGGTGAGCGGCACGGTCTGCACCAGCGAAATCGCCACGTCGCCCGTGCCCGGCGGCAGATCCACCACCAGGTAATCCAGCTCGCCCCAGTCCACCTGCTGCAAAAACTGGCGGATGATCTGGTGCAGCATCGGTCCCCGCATCACCAGCGGCTTGTCGCCGGGCGAAATGTACCCGATCGAGATGGTCTTGATGCCGTGCGTCAGGTTGGGCTCGATCATGTTGCCCGGCCCCACCTTCGGCGATTGCGATGAGCCCATCATCAGCGGCACATTCGGCCCGTAGACGTCGGCGTCCATCAGTCCCACGCGCTGTCCCAGCCTGGAGAGCGCGATGGCGAGGTTCACGGCCACCGTGGTTTTGCCCACGCCGCCCTTGCCCGATCCCACGGCAACAATTTTTGAAACACCCGGTAAAGCCACCGGCTGCGGCATCGCTTGTCCATGCGCCATCATCAATCTCCTCTTCCGATTTTACCGTGCGCGCGTTGAAGATCCGCTGCCCCGGTGTCGGGTCAATCTGAAAAGGGATCTTCGCTCAGGGGCCGAAGCCTCCCGCTCCCTCCGTCCTACGAAAAACAGAGTTTTTCAGCAGGCTGTAAATCCCTGCGGCATACACTGCGCGACCTTGGCCTGACTTTCGGACTTTTTCCGCAGCCTCTCTAGACCCGGGGCCCCCGACGAGCGATCTTTGCTCGTTGGGGTGGGAGACCCGCACCGATTAGACCCACACATGCGACGCAACACGCGCGCATGTTCAGGCCAAACTCGTTTCTTTCAGGGCCGTCTCATCGCGCTCGGGCAGCGCACTGCTGCGATAGACCGGCAGCAGCCATTTGCGATACGCGGGCATGCACCCATGCGTGGCGTCGGCGTAGAGTTGGCGCAGGCTGCGCGTAACCACGCCGATTGTTCCAGCTGCGATCGGACGATGATCGACGCGCGTCACCGGGGCAAGGCCCACCGCGGTTCCGGTCAGGAACAGTTCGTCGCACACGTAGAGCTCGCTGCGGTCGATGGGCCGCTCCACAATTTCCAGCCCGAGTTCGCGCGCCGCCAACTCCATGATGGAATCGCGCGTGATGCCTTCCAGAACGTTCTCCGTCACGGCCGGCGTGATCAGCCGTCCCTTGCGCAGCATGAAAAGGTTGCAGGTGGCGCCCTCAGTCACATGGCCAGTTTCGTTCAACAGAATGGCCTCATCGAATCCCAGGCGGCGCGCTTCATCGCAGGCCAGGGCGCTGTTGGCGTAGGCGCCGCAAATTTTGCCGCGAGCAGGAATGGCGTTGTCGTCGATGCGCCGCCAGGAACTCACGCCCGCGTGCAGCCCGCCGTCGCTGTGCAGGTACTCGCCGAAGGGCAGCGCGACAATGAAGAACGCATCCTCGTCGTCCATGGCCACGCCGATGCGCTGGGCGCATTTGTAAGCCAGGGGCCGAATGTAAAGATCGCTGCGGAATCCGTTGCGCCGCGCCAGTTCCAGCGTGATGTCGCACAACTGATCCGCGCTCAGCGGCACATCGATGCGCAGGATGCCGCCGTTCTGCTTCCAGCGCACAAAGTGGTCGCGGGGCCGCATCACAAACAGCTCCTCCTCCGCCTCATTCCAGTAGGCCCGAATCCCTTCAAAGACACCGGTTCCATAGTGCAGAGCATGGGTCAAAATTCCCAGGTGCGCGTCGCGCAGAGGCATGTACTGCCCGTTGAAATAAACAATCACATTAGGATCAACATCCGCATTCATCTCAAACCTCCGCGAGCGCCTCCCTAAACAGTTCCCTGCCCCGCGCCATCGCGCGCTCGTCCACTTCCACCCAGCGCGGGTTCTTGATCAGCCTGCGCAAAGCCGCATCGATGCTGGCCTGTGGCAGCACGCCCGCCATCTCCAGCACTGCGCCCAGCATCACCATGTTGGCCGCTCGCTTGTCGCCCATGGCATCGGCAAGGCGCGTGAACGGGAGCGCCAGCACCCGCACGCCCTCGCGCTCGCAATCCGTCGGGAATTCGTCGCCGTCATAAATGATCCATCCGCCGGCACGAACGCTGCGATCGAACTTGCGCAGCGAAGGCTCGTTCATCGCGACCAGCACAGAGGGCGCCGTCACCAGCGGCGAATCGATGGGCTGGCGCGAAAGCCGCACATGGCAATTCGAAGTGCCGGATCGCATTTCAGGCCCGTACGACGGCAGCCACGAAACCTCAAGCCCCGCATCGAGTCCGGCTTCCGCCAGCATTTCGCCCAGCAGCAAAACACCCTGTCCTCCGAAGCCCGCAATTCGTGCCTCGATATCGATCTCCTGGTTTTTGGCCATGGCAGCCGCGTGGCCTTCCGGCAAATCCTCTTCGGCCACACCGAGAATGCGCGGCAGTTCAACAAGCGAGGGCCCGTGTGCCCCATCCAAGCTCTGCTTGGGTGGGATCGAATCCATGTCATGCACTTCTGGCCTCAGGTCCGCACTCGCCAATCTCTCTTTCGTCCTGTCGCAAAACACGCCCAGCGGAAAAGTTTTCTCCATCACATCGCGCACCCAACGCTGCGCATCCACCGGCGTCATCTTCCAAATAGTCGGGCACGGCGAAAGCACTTCGATCAGCGAGAACCCCAATCCACGCACCTGGTTGTCCAGCGCACGCTTGATGGCGCGCGCCGCCTGCGCAATCTGCTTGTTATCGCCCAGGCCCACGCGCTCAATATAGGCGGGCGCCTCAAGCGTCGCGAGCAATTCGCTCACATGCAACGGATAACCTTCAGTGGCTGCGTTGCGCCCGTTGGGCGTAGTGGTGGACTTCTGGCCAAGCAGCGTGGTCGGCGCCGCCTGCCCGCCGGTCATGCTGTAAATCGCGTTGTTAACGAAGATCACGGTAATGTTTTCGCCGCGATTCGCCGCGTGCAGAATCTCCGCCGAGCCAATAGCCGAAAGATCGCCGTCGCCCTGGTAGCTGATCACAATGCTGTCCGGCCGGCTGCGCCGGATTGCCGTGGCCACCGCGGGCGCGCGCCCATGCGCAGCCTGCACGTTGCCCACGTCGAAGTAGTAATAAGTGAACACCGAGCAGCCCACGGGACCGACCATGATGGTGCGGTCCTGCACGCCCAGCTCGTCAATGGCCTGCGCCAGCATCTTGTGCACGATTCCGTGGCCGCAGCCAGGACAGAAATGCGTCTGGTGCTGCAGCTCTTCCTTCCGCTCGTACCGCCGATAGAACGATTGGGCCTTACCGCGCGCAACCTCGTACTCAATCTGACTAGACATGGGCCACCCGCTCCTCTTCGAGAGTTTTCCGGTCGGTCGATCGCTGCTCAAGGCCCTCGCGCCGCGCCAACTCCTGCACAAAGCGCACCACCTCTTCGTGCGAAGGCACGTTGCCGCCCATGCGATTCAGGAACTCGACCGGCCGCGAACCGTTCAGCGCCAGCTTCACGTCTTCCAGCATCTGCCCGTTGCTCATCTCCACCACCACGAAGACGCGCGCGTTAAACGCAAGCCGCTGGAACTGCACCTTCGGAAAGGGATACAACGTGATCGGCCGCAGCACGCCTACTTTGAGCCCCGCGGCGCGCGCCTCCGCCGTCACAGCTTTCAGGATGCGGCCCACGATGCCGTAACCCACCAGCACAATCTCCGCGTCGCCCGTCATCCACTCTTCCGCGCGGGCTTCCCGTTGTTCCGCCAACTTGTACTTGGCTTCGAGCTTTTGGATGTGCTTCTCCATCTCATCGAAGTCGAGATGCAGCGAAGAAATGAGATTGGGGCGCGAGACCGCAGTTCCGGCCACGGCCCACGTGGGAAGATGTGTCTGCGTGGCCAACTGCGGAAATTCCACCGGCTCCATCATCTGGCCGATGAAACCGTCCGCCATCAGCACCACCGGATTGCGATAGCGGTCGGCCAAATCGAAGGCAACCGCAGTCAGGTCCGCCATCTCCTGAACGGAATGCGGAGCCAGCACGATGGTGCGGTAGTTACCGTGGCCGCCGCCCTTCACCACCTGGTGATAGTCGCCTTGCTCCGCGCCGATGTTGCCCAGCCCAGGACCGGCGCGCGTAATGTCGGCGATGACGCAGGGCAGCTCCGCGCCCGCCATATAACTGATACCCTCCTGCATCAGGCTGATGCCGGGACCACTCGAAGCCGTCATCGCGCGCACCCCCGCCGCCGCCCCGCCGTAGAGCATGTTCACGGCCGCGACCTCGCTCTCCGCCTGCACATACACGCCGCCGGTTTTGGGCATGAACTCCGCCGCAGCCTCGGTGATTTCGCTGGCCGGCGTAATGGGATAGCCATAAAACGCGCGGCATCCCGCCAGGATCGCGCTTTTCACAATGGCCTCATTGCCCTTCATCAATTGCTTTTTCATGCCGCCGCTCCTCGACCAGCCATGGGTGCCTCATCCTTTCCGCGTTCTGCGCGGAAAGGGTGGGAGGCCGACGCCTCAACTTTGCCTGGGCCCATCAGCCGCATCACCGTAATCGCCCCCGGCTCCGGGCACGCCATAAAGCAGATGCCGCAAGCCGTGCAACCCGAACCCGCATACATCGCCGTGCGATAGCCGTAGTGATTCAGCCGCTCACTCAGCGAGATCACCTTTGGCGGGCAAGCCTCGATGCACAAGCCGCAGCCCTTGCACTCTTCTCCATCGATCTCGAGCCTTCCCCGATCCGGCTTCTTCTCATCGGTCATTCTGTTAGCTCCCTCAACGCCACCCGCAGCGCCCGCCTCCGGCTTGTAGCGCCGGTCTCCTGACCGGCTGTCGTGCGGGCGTCCACGCCCGCACATGCTATTGCCCGGGTTACCGCTTTCCTACCAGCTCGTTGTCTTGTTCCCTCGTTCCCTTGTTCCCTCGTTCCCTGTCAATATAGTGCGAACGCACCGCAAAATCCTCCAACTCCGCCTGGAACCGCGGATCGGCAATAGCAATCAGCGCCTCCGCGCGTTCCCGCAAAGTCTTTCCGTGCAGGTAGGCGATCCCGTGCTCCGTAACCACGTAGTGCACATCTGCGCGCGAAGTCACCACGCCCGCACCCGGCTCCAGCACCGGCACAATCCGCGACACCGTGCCGCCCCGTGCCGTCGAAAGCAGCGCAATAATCGGCACCCCGCCTTTCGATCGCGCCGCCCCGCGAATAAAATCGGTTTGCCCGCCAAAGCCGCTGTAGGGCCGCGTCCCCAGCGAATCGGCGCACACCTGCCCCGTCATATCGATTTGCAACGCGCTGTTGATCGCCACCATGCGCTCGTTCTGCGCCACCACAAACGGATCGTTCGTGTAGCTGATCGATCGAAATTCAAAAGCGGGGTTCTCGTGGATGTAATCAAACAGTCTCTGCGTGCCCAGCACAAACGACACCACGGCCTTGCCGCGGTGCAGTGTCTTGCGCTCGCCGTTCATCACGCCGGATTCCATCAGGTCGATCACGCCGTCCGCGGCCATCTCGGTATGAATCCCCAGGTCGCGCTTGTCGCTCAAACAATGCAGCACCGCTTCCGAGATGCCGCCAATGCCGGTCTGCAACGTCGCCCCGTCGGGGATGAGCGTGGCCACATTGCGCGCCACGCGCATGTGCGTCTCGGTAGCCGGCTCGGCTTCAAGTTCAAGCAACGGCCGGTCGGTCTCCACGATGGTCGAAATGCGGCTGAGAGGAACCACCGTATCGCCATGGGTGCGCGGCATCCGCCTGTTCACTTCGGCAATCACGATAGGCGCCGAGCGCGACGCCGTCTGCGTGCAGTCCACCGTAGTGCCGAGGCTCACGAATCCGTGCCCATCCGGCGGCGACACCTGCATCAACACCACGTCGAGCGGCAGCGCGCCGGTCTCGAACAGGTTTTCAATTTCACTCAAAAAAATCGGCGTGTAGTCGGCGCGTCCGTCGCAAACCGCCGCGCGCACATTCTCGCCCAGAAACAGCCCGCGATGCCGGAAGTGGCCCGCGTACTCCGGCCGCGTATAGTCCGCCGCGCCGAGCGTCTTCATATGAATGATTTCAACGTCGCGAAGCTCAGCCGCACGCTCGACCAGCGCTTCGACAAGAGGAGACGGAGTTCCGCAGCCCGATTGAATCCAGATGCGCGCGCCCGAGTGTACGGCCTTGAGAGCCTGCGCCGCGCTCATGCGCTTGCGCTCGAAATCCTCCGTCCAGGTCATCTTTGAGCCGCCTCCGCAAATCCCCAACATCTGCTTCGAGGCTTGCTTCGGCGCCGGTTTTCCGGTCACAAATCGAACCCCCCGGGAACCCGGCATACTCCACTAAGCCCGCGTTATTTTCCATCTTGGCTACGCCTTCCGCAGTGATGGGTATCACCCGGCCCCTGCACGTTCAAGGCAGAATTCGAGGGTTGTGTTGGTGCCTTCTCCGATAATGGCCACATTATTGGGTGATTTGTGCAAATCCGATTCGCTCTTGCACGCATCAATCACGAGGCCCGCTTTTTCCGCAGCCAGATGCACGGAAATTGCGAAGCCGGTTGTGGAAACCAGGGGCGACTTGGCGGGAAACGGGAGTGTGCCCGGAGGGCACCGCGCCGCAGGCGCAGCGTTTGTTAGCCCGCGCATCACCGGGGCTCCCAGGAAACAGTCTCTGTTTCTTGGGGCGGAAGCGCGGGAAAGCTCCGTGCGTGGATAGAGTCCTCGTAGCCGCGCCGTAGGCGCAATGTTTGTTAGCCCCGCGCTTCAGCGTGGGGAAGCTCCGTGGACAAAATCCAGACAGCCGCGCCGCAGGCGCAATGTTTGTTAGCCCAGCGTTTCAACGCTGGGAAAGCGGCCCACACCACGCTCCGGAGTCCCGTAGGGACGGCGCAAGGCCAGGCCTCTTTGAGGATTCAACGCCGACGGCCGAATTCAGTTACTCTTGTCCGGCTTGTCCGTGTCGATAGCCGGCAAATCGAGCGCGACAAGCTCGAAACGCGTCTCGCCGTTCGCCGGCGCATCGAAGCCCATGATGTGCTGGTGGCGCTCCGAGCCGGCCTTCAACTGCAGCCCGCCGTTCGAAGTGTTGTAGGACCCGGCTTCGACATTCACGTGGTGATGATGGCTGTCGTCCGCGCAGGTCAGGCCCTCGGCCGTCTTCGTGGGCGTGCCCACCGCCGCGTTGTTCTCGCAGGTAATCACATCGCCGTAGCGGCCCAGGGCCTTCTTGTAGAACGCGATCACCTTGTCCTTATCGTCCGGCGTTTCATAGGAGACAGCGCGCACGCGCAGCTCCCACTCACCAAAACCCATGTGCACGTCCGCGGACTCGTGGTCGTCCTTGTCCTTCACCATTTGGGCGCCGGGATACGCTGGTAACCCGAGATCCTCCGCCGTGGTCTGGTCGGTGTTCACGTGCACCCCGCCAAAGGGAGTGTCCACCTGGACGTCCTTTTCATGCCCGTTGGCGTCCTTGTCGACGTGGATTCTGCATCCAGCTACTCCAGCCGCAAGCGCCAGGCACGCAAGAAGTCCCGCCCCGTTCGAAATCGAGGTTCTCTTCATGGCAATCACCCTCTGGCCAAGTTATACGCCAGCCCGTGGCAAAAGGTTCCGGAAATCGCAGACCAGCCTTCCGTGAAGCCGGACAGGGCGCCCGTCAATGAGATCTCTCACCATGCGGCGCCGTATCAGCTCCGTACCCCATCCTTTCACTTTTTTCAGGCGAAAAGGTGGGAGAGCAAAAACCTCGAAGCACGAATTCATGCGTTCGAAAACCAGCGGCCGAACTCAGTGGTTCGAGGGCTTGTCTTCCTTGCTGCTGGTCGCAAACAGAATCGACGCCACAAACACCGCGAGGATGACGAACACAACGAAAAACGGGGAAGAAATGTGCATCGTGCAAGACTCCTTGTTAAATCTAGATTAACAAATTCAGTTCTCAGCAGCCAGTTGTCAGTTCTCAGTGACTCGCGGCGAACGGAGCAAGAAACTGACAACTGAAAACTGATCACTGTTTCGCATAATCCACCCGAATCGTCAAAATCTCATACGGCTTGATCGGCACGCTCACCACATCCCCTTCCACCTTGATCGGAGCCGCATTCGGGTCCGGCTGTCTCCATCAGATTCGTGACCGTCGCACCCGTCGCCCCCGGCGGCACATGGAACTCCGCCGTAGTCTCCTTCCCCGCCCACTCATAAACGCGGAAGATCAATCCATTTGCATCCTCAGCCTTCTTCACCGCAGTCAGCACCACATTCTCCGGCGAGACCGAAGCAAACGAGTGCTCCGCCGGCAGCGATCCCGCATGCGCCGTAGTCACCACCGCCTGCAGCGGGTAGTCGTACTCCCAGCCGTGCCGCACCGTAAGCGCATCCTTCCACGTGCCCGCGTGCGGATAAAGCGCGTAGTGGAAATGGTGGTGTCCCTGGTCCGCATCGGGATCGGGCCACGTAGGCGAGCGCAGCAGCGTAAGCCGCAGCACATTGCCCACCGCATCGTAGCCGTACTTGTCCTGGTTCAGCACGCTCAGCCCGTGCACTTTCCCATCGGGCCCAGCGCCCGAAAGATCCGCCCAGCGCATCGCCGGAACCTCGAACTGCGCCTTTTCCCACGAATTGTTGCGCGTGGTCGGCCGCTCGATCGCGCCGTAAGGAATCTCGTAGGTAGCAAAGTCGCTCTTCACGGCCAGCGGAAACGCAGCCTTGAGCAGCACATGCTTTTCGTGCCAGTCGATGTCGTTCTCAATGTCGACTACATCCGAGCCTGGCGCGACGCGGATGATCTGCACAAACTTCGAATCTTGCCAGTGGTAAGTAACCCGGACCGCACGCTCGAAAGCCGAAGTGCTCGTCGACTCCACGCTATCGGCCTTTTCAATTGTCATCGGTGAAACGTCGAGTGTACCGGGATCGATGTTCCAGGCATCGTACTGTTTCGGCAGATCCTTGAAGAACTGCAGTTGGTTGCCGCAGGAGTTTGGCGCCAATGTCTCTACGCCGCGCACCTTGATGCTCGTAATGCAGCCCGTCGATCGATTCACCGTCACCGTCGTGTTTTCATTCCCAAATTCAATCTCCTTCGCTTCAAGGGACCCGGCAGGAATATGTGGATTTCCCGGACTCACAATACCCGTCGTCTCGAAGAGCTTATAGCCCATCGCTGGCACATCGCCCGCGTCAAAGGAGAGCTCGGTAACGCCATCCTTGTCCCTTGAAATGATGTAGGCTAACCTGTCTTGTCCCTCGGGGAGTAGCGGATCGTGGATTACATTTCCTATCGCGCCAATCGACCCTTGAACCCTCACAGTCACCATGCCCGAGCGCTTCCATCCCAGCGGATTATAGACAATAATTGGGATTCGACCGGCAGCGCTCGTCCTCGTATCGATCTGCTCCGTCACCGTCTCCAGCGCCGCCGCAGAAATCTCATTCGTCGACATGCGCACCCAGTCGTAATCCTTCTGCGCATCCTTATAGATGTCGCCAATCCCCGACCCCGCCGCCAGATCGTGGAACTGATTGAACAGCACCTTCTTCCAGTCCTCCGTCAACTCGTCCGCCGGATATTTCGCGCCAAACAGCCAAGCCAGCGAAGAATATTTCTCCGCGTTCAGCACCTCTTCCTCACTGTCGCGCATATTTTTCTTGTGCATGGCCTGCGTGGTGTAAACCCCGCGATGGTACTCGAGATACAACTCCGTATCCCACGTCGGAATCGACACCTGGCCAGCCACAGCCGGCGGCGCTTCGTAGCCCTTCGCAATCGACTGATAATTCCAAGTTGGGCTGTCCGGCGCGATTTGCTTCTCGACCGTCGAGAAAAAGCTCTGCGCCGTCCCGAACTGGTACTTCGGCGTCACCGGCTCGCCGCCATTCGCCGCCACAGCGTCCGCGGAAGGCGCAGCCCAGCGGAATCCCTCGTCCAGAATCGCCCGCGTCGGCCCTCCGCCGTGATCTCCCACGCCGTAGAGGTCCATCATTTCCGTCAGCCCCGGCGAACGCTGGCGCGCAATGGCAAGGTCATTGCTCAACCGCACCGGGCTGAGGTTCAGATTCACATAGTCATCCGGAAAATAAGTCAGCACCTTCGACCCATCCGGCGACTGCCACCAGAACAATTTGAACGGCAGCTTATTCGTGTCGTTCCACGTCATCTTCTGCGTCACGAAATAGTCGATCCCGCTCTTCTTATAAATCTGCGGCAACTGCCACGTATATCCAAACGAGTCGGGATTCCACCCGATCCGCACGTCCACTCCATAAGCCTGCTTGTACCAGCGCTTGCCCACCAGAATCTGCCGCACCAGAGACTCGCCATCCGGCATGTTCAGGTCAGGCTCAACCCACATGCCGCCCACAATCTCCCACCGGCCTTCTTTGATGCGCTGATTGATCTCGCTATTCAGCGCCGGATATTTCTGCGCCATCCACTCGTTGTAAGCCGCAGCCGATTGCGTGTACGTGTAATTGGGATACTCGTTCATCAACTGCAGCGCCGTGCCAAAAGTGCGCTTCACCACGTCCACAGTTTCGGTCCACGGCCAAAGCCACGCCGCGTCGATGTGCGCATTCCCATCCAGCAAAAACGTTGCCTGCCGCAACAGCGGCCTTAGCACTTCAAGCCGCGCCTGCGCCTCTTTCAGGCTCGCGTCGAACCTCGCTGAATCGGCCGCGTCCAGCGCCTTCAAATCCACCGCGCCAATAGCCCCGTTCAGCGTCGCCGTCGAGTCCATTTTCCCCTCAACATCGCCGGGAGTAAGGCTCGGAATCAGCAGCGCAGCCGAAAGAAACTCCTCCGCCAGGCTTTGCGGATTCGGCCGGCTCTCCGGGAAATCCACGCTCAGCGTTGCCCCGTGGAAGCTCTTCACGTCGATGGTCTCGAGCAACTTCACCGCGACTACCACCTTGTCGCCGGGCCGCGCATCGTCGAACAGCACCTCCGGCTCCAGGTCCTCGCCCAGGGCCACGCGGCGGCCGTTAAAGTAAATAATCTCTGGAACGGGTCCGTTGGCGTCGGCGTGGAACTGGAACCACACACGCGCCCCGCTCAGGTCGTAGCCGTTCAGCGTCGCGGGCAGTTGAATGGTCTGGCGAAACCAGACGGCACTGGTAGAAAAATGCGCGCCCACGGCCGCGTCCTGCCAGCCGCTCTCATCAAGATTCAGCGCTTCGCCATGCGGCAAATCACCCTCGTGCATCTTCCACGCGCCGGCCGGCAACTGCGACAAGCTCATCAACCGTTCCACCACGGCGCGGGACTGGGGCGGTAGCAACGCAAGGCCCCGGCCCATTTCGCTGCCGCGTTGCGCCGCGGCAGGAGAGGCAACCGACCACGCTCCAAGAAAAAGAATCAAGAGCGCAAGAATGCGCCATGGGAATTTCAAAGAAGAGTTCATGACCGTTCAACCCTCTGCCGCATTGTAGGCCATGCCGGCGATCGGGCTGGGAGCGGTGCTCGTTCGATACGTCCGGTTGTCGTCAGCCCTTCATTCCCTGGCCCTCTCGTCTTATGTCTCCTGTTTTTCTCCATCCGCAACCCGGGGAAATACACTAATCTTGCCTTGTCGCCTATGTCGGACTATCTCGCCAAAATTCGAGAAGCACTCTTCCATGCCTACGCTCACGACATAGTGAATGTAGCCAAGGCCGCGGCCTACTCCGGCATGCTCATGTTTTTTCCTGCCCTGCTGGTCATCACCACGCTGGTGGCCCAGGTGGAGGAGGGGCCCTCGCTGATGGGCGAAACCCGCACGGTCCTGGAGCAATTCGTTCCTCCTGACACTCTCGATCTCGTGCAGTCCTCCATCCTCGCGCACCAATTCCGCTCCGGCACGGTGATTCTCTCCGCCACCTCCCTGAGTCTTTTTGCCGGTCTTGGCGTAATGCTCTCGTTCATGGAGGGTTTTCGCCGCGCCTACCGGCTTCCGCCCGAAAGCTGGACCTTCTGGGGGCGCCGCGCCCGTGGCCTGATGCTGGTATTGATGGTGCTGGTTCCGCTGCTGCTGGCTTCGCTGGCCATCGTCTTCGGTCACCAGATCGAATTAGGAATGGTCGCGAACTCCGGCCGCGACCTGCAATATTTCGTCATCCTCATCTCCCGCATGGTGCGCTGGTCGGTCAGCTTCATCGCCATCGTCGCAGTGCTCATCGCCCTCTACCACTTCGGCACGCGGCGCACGGAGCATTGGGCCTGGGTAGTGCCGGGCGCCATCGCCGGCACCATCATCTGGTTCCCCGCCACACTGGCCTATGGCTGGTACGTCACCAGCGTGGCCAATTACACGCGCATCTACGGTTCCTTTGCCGCCGGCATCGCCACCCTCGTCTGGCTTTACATCACCTCGTTCAGCGTCCTGTTGGGCGCCGAGCTCAACGGCGTCCTCTACTGGGAACGACAAATCCAACTTGCAGGCGATAAAATCGCCCCCGAACTAGCCCGCGCCTCCCAATAAACCCCCGTCCTTATCGACTCGGCACAACAGCACCGCATCCGTGCCCCATCCTCCTGAGCGAAGTCGAAGGATCGCGCTCTTTGCGAAATGCCGCGTCAGGGAAATCTCCACCGCCTTCCAACCGCGTAGGGCCCTCTCCGCCCATTCCCGTCCCCGTCCTTCCATTTACAATTAAATCTGCAGCGCTCCCGTGCCCCTTTTCACCCGCCCAAAACCTTTTAGGCCCAATTCAAACTGCCTCCGGAGCTATTTCTGATGCCCTTTGCCAATCTGAACCTGACGGATGCCCCTTCCCAGCGCCGTGCCAAGATTGTCGCCACGCTCGGGCCTGCTTCCAACACCGAGTCCGTCATTCGCGAAATGATCCACGCCGGCGTTGACGTAGTGCGGCTCAACTTTTCTCACAGCACCCACGAGCGCAAGATCGCCGTCATTCAGAAAATCCGCAAGGTAAGCAAGGAAGAACGCCGGCCGCTGTGCATCCTCGGCGACCTGCAGGGGCCCAAGATTCGCACCGGGCTGCTCAAAGATCATCAACCCGTACTGCTCAAGGCCGGCCACAAGCTCGTCATCACGCCGCGCGAGGTGGTGGGTACTGCGTCCTACGTAGGCACCACCTTCAAAACCCTCGCCGAAAATCTCGAGCAGGGCTCGCGCATTCTCCTCTCCGACGGGCTCATCGAACTGCGCGTCCACGAAATCAGCGGCGAAGACGTGGCCTGCGATATCGTCAACGGCGGCATGCTCGGCGAACACAAGGGCATCAATCTTCCCGGCGTCCTGGTGCGCACGCCCTCGCTCACCGATAAAGATGCCGAAGATCTCGAGTTCGCGCTCCATCACGGCGTCGACGCCATCGCCGTCTCTTTTGTGCGTACGGCCGAAGACGTAACCCTGGTGCGCAATCGCGTATCCGCACTCGGCGGTCACACCTGGATCATCGCCAAACTGGAAAAACCCCAGGCCGTCGAGCATCTCGACGCCATCCTCCAGGTTTCCGACGGCATCATGGTGGCCCGCGGCGATCTGGGCGTTGAAGTCCCCCCGGAAAAAGTCCCCGCCATTCAGAAGTACATCATCCGCCGCGCCGCCGAGTACTCCAAGCCCGTCATCACGGCCACGCAAATGCTCGAATCCATGATTGAGAACCCGCGGCCCACGCGCGCCGAAGTCTCCGACGTGGCCAACGCCATCTACGACGGCACCGACGCCGTCATGCTCTCAGGCGAATCGGCCGTAGGCAAGTATCCCGTGCATTCCGTAGCCATGATGGCGCGTATCGTCAGCGAAACCGAGCGCCACATCAAGGAAAACATCGTAAGAGGCCCCCGCGAGGGGCACAGCCATCTCTCCATCGCCGAAACCATCTGCGAAGCCACGGCGCACGCCGCCGACGATCTCGACCTGCGCGGCATCGCACTCTTCACCGAGTCCGGCGCTACCGCGCGCGAGTTGTCCAAGTACCACCCCTCGGCGCCCATCTTCGCGCTCAGCCCCGTCGATGTCACCGTCAACCGCCTCAATCTTCTCTGGGGCACCACGCCCATCCGCTGTCCCAAGGCCAACACCACCGAGGCCATGGTCGACCTTGCTGAGAAACTGCTGGAAAAGGGTGGCTACGTGCGCCCGCGCGAGGTGATCGCCATTGTGGCCGGCACGCGCACCAAGTCCGGTTCCACCAACTTCCTGCGCCTGCACGTCATGGGCGAGAACGCCGCCTCGCAGGCCAATCCTTCCGCAGCCGCCCAGAGCGCCCCTGCAGGCAAAAAGCGCACGGCTCGTTCCGCGCGCGCAGCCGAAGCGCAAAAACCAGAATTCTCCGAGGCCGCAAGATCCCTCTCGGCAAAATACTGAGCGGAGCAACGGCCAAACCTCATCCCCGCGACGGCGGCGTTTTCAGTCTTTCCAGAAACGCTTCCACACGCGCGTGGTCCGCTCCGAGGGTTCGTTCCGAATCCTGAATAATCTCGCCCCCTCCCTCGTCCTCGTTCTCCAGGACAAATACGAGGCCGACGCCATCTCTTCCCCGCCGAACGGCCTTTGCATTCACGGTGAAGGTTCGGTCATCCGTTGGATGATCCCGGTCTGTCAAAGTCACGCGCACCACCGTGCCCGGATACCAGCCCTCATTGGTAATGATGTACATCCCCGTCACACTGATATCGCGCACCTCATGTGCTGTCGGAGTGCCGCCCGTGTAGAAATAGGCAATCAATCCCGGCAGCTCCTCCCGCAGTGCTCTGCGCGGGTCCTCAGGATCGCCCAGCAGCAGATTCGTGAACCAATTCCTGTTTCCCAACCTTTTCTTCCAGGAACTCGTTTCGATAGCCTGCGAGACCACAATCTTTTCCGTGCCAGCCTTTTGTCCTCCATCAGCCTTTTCCTTTACCGGCGCAGGCTCCATCGGCGCAACCTCAACGGGCGCAATCTCGGCTGGCGCAATCTCAACCGGCGCAATCTCGATCGGCGCGGCCGGCGTAGGATCCACTCCGCTTTCGGCCCATTCCTCCATCGCCGTGCGGGCTGGTTCCTCGGCCGAGGCGATGGCAGATTGCTCCCTCAAAGGCTCTGCGGATCTGGACGCTTCAGCCTTCGCTTCCTTCATTCTCAGCAAGTGCTGCTTCATCTCTTCAGGTTTGCTGATGATCAACTGATCGCCGGCGCGCATCTCCCCTTTGGCCAGAGTGTCTGCCGGAAAGGCGAGAAAGCTCAAGGCTTTCTTACACGAAGCGGGCACGCTGGCAAGAGGAAACGAAACAACGATGTCAAGAACGGCGCACTCGTCGTCGAGGAAGACCAAATCGAGCGGAAAACGGATGCTGGTTGGGGAGATTTCGTGGCAAGGACGAATCCAGAGTCCGGTTCCGGAGCCCGGTTCCAGAGCTCGCAGGCGCGCTTCGGCGCCGTCTGGCGAAGCAAGGATGCGTTCTACATCGGTGGCCACGAATCGCTCGCGGGTTTGGTTGTAGACGCAGTATTTCTCTGAACTCGCAGCCGAGTCTCGCGGCGGCGCAACCTTGGGCGCCGCGTCTCGCCGACCGGCCCCAAATCCCCCTGGCCCAAAATCCCGGATTTCCCCCATGGGCATCTCGTGTTCTTGATCCTCAGGTTACGCCATTCGCCTATACGCCAAAAGATAATTTTTCCGCCCTCACCTCGCGCGCCAACCTGCGGATTTGCCAGTTCGGGCAGCATGATTCTTAACCGTCATCGAGGTGCACCTGCACAATTCCCGCATCAGCCTCCCTCGCTCCCTAGCCTCAAGCTTTCTCATTCCCTCATTCCCTTGTTCCCTGTCTCAAGGCTTTCTCGTTCCCTCGTTCCCTCATTCCCTTGTTCCCTGTCTCACGGCTCTCTCGTTCCCTCGTTCCCTTGTTCCCTCGTTCCCTGCCTCACGGCTCCCTCGTTCCCTTGTTCCCTCGGTCCCTTGTTCCCTGCCTCACGGCTCTCTCGTTCCCTCGTTCCCTTGTTCCCTCGTTCCCTGCCTCACGGCTCCCTCGTTCCCTTGTTCCCTCGGTCCCTTGTTCCCTGCCTCACGGCTCTCTCGTTCCCTCGTTCCCTTGTTCCCTCGTTCCCTGCCTCACGGCTCCCTCGTTCCCTTGTTCCCTCGGTCCCTTGTTCCCTGCCTCAGGAGTATCCTTAGTCGTCCCCGAAAATGCTCCCCGAATGGGGTCCAATCCCGGACACGGGAGGAAGTATGTTCGCCAGTATGTTGTCGCCCGGCACTCTTCTTGAAGGCTTGATTCTTCTTTGCCTCTTCATTCTCATCGTCCTCAGCGCCAAGTCGGTTTACAGCATTGGCCCCACGCAAGTCGGCCTGGTCCGCAAACGCTTTGGCGCAAAATTGCCCGGCGACAACCCCATCGCCTTCAAAGGCGAGGCCGGCTACCAGGCCGAACTCCTCATGCCTGGTCTGCGCTACAAGTTCTGCGGCATTTACGCGGTTGCCAAACACCCGTGGGTGCAAGTGCCTGCCGGTCAAATCGGCGTAGTCATCGCGCAAGTCGGCTCGCCCACACCCATCGGCGCAAAATCCGGCGTGTTCAAACCCGAGTTCGGCAACTTCACCGACGTTTCAAACTTCGTCGCCAACGGCGGCCAAAAAGGCGTGCAGCGCCCCGTGCTCTCGCCCGGCATGCTCGCCCCCATCCATCCCGTAGCCTTCCTCATCATCACCAAGCCGCAGGTCTTTGGCGTCCCCATCACCGACACCTACCGCCAACTAGCCGACCAGTCCGGCCGCCTCACTTTCACGGCCTTCGGACTCGAAGAGCGGCAGCTCGAAGTCACGCGCATCGCACCCCGGCCCACCGAAAGCGGCAAAGTTGCCGACATGATCGGCATCGTCACCTCGCTCGAAGGCCAGCCCTTGCAGGCAGGCGCCATCGCCAGCCGTCTGGGACAATTCGACGATGTCGCCGAGCTAGAAAAAAAGCCCGACACCACCGACTTTCAGCTCATCGCCGCCATCCTCGGCAGCAAGAACTCGCTGCATAACAACTACCAGGACTTCCAGCAATTCCTCGATGCCGGCGGCAAAATCGGCCTGCAGCACGATCCGCTTCTCTACGGCGCCTACAACCTCAATCCATTCCTCCTCCGCGTTGAGCAGGTCCCCATGCTGGTTGTCGAACAAGGCCAAGTCGCCGTCATCAAAGCCTACGTCGGCCTGCCCACACAGGACACTTCCGGCGTCGGTTTCAAATTCGGCTCGCTCGTCCGCCCCGGCCATCAAGGCATCTGGCAGGAAGCCCTGCGCACCGGCAAATATCCCATCAACCCCCGCATCTACGACGCCAAAGTCGTCCTCACCGCCATCCTCAAGCTCGACTGGGCCAAGGAGGTAACCGGCGCCCACGGTCTGGACGCGAAGCTCGAACCCATCATCGCGAAAAGTAACGAGGGCTTCGTTTTTTCCATCGACCTCCAGGTCCTCATCCACGTTCCCGACACCAAAGCCCCGCGCGTAATCTCCATGGTCGGCTCCATGGAAAATCTGGTCAACGAAGTCCTCCAGGCCGCCGTCGGCAATCTCTTCCGCGACAAAATCGGCGGCATGGAAGCCATCAAATTCATCCAGACCCGCCAGATCGTGCAGGAAGAAGCCTTCGTCTACATCCAGCGCAAACTCGCCGAGTACGAGATCGAAACCCGCGGCGTCTACATCCAGGACGTGATCTACCCGGCCGCTCTGGTCACCGTGCTCACCGAGCGCGAAGTCGCGCACCAGCAAGTAGAAACCTTCAAGATGCAGCGCCAGGCCCAGGATCAGCGCATCGAAACCGAAAAAGCGCGCGGCACCGCCGACATGCAGGCTCAACTAGCCCAAGCCGCAGTCGGGGTCGACATCAAGAAGAACAACGCCGAAGCCCGCAAAGCCGAAGCCGACGGCGAATCCACCTATATTGAACGCACCGGCACCGCCCAGGGCGCGCAGGTTCGCGCCGTCGGTCTAGCCCGCGCCGAAGCCTATCAAAAACAAGTCGCCGCATTAGGCCAGGGAGCCACCGCCCTCGTGAATGCCATCGAGGCGCTTTCCAGAAGCAACGTCCCCTTCATGCCCAACACGCTCGTCACCGGCGGAGGCAGCTCCGCCAACGGAGTTCTGGAAGGTCTCGGCGCACTCCTGATGCAAAAAGTCTCCCCGCCAACCGAATCAAACGGCGCCAAACCCGAACTACCCGAACCCCCGTCAAGCTCCAGTAAGGCCTAGTCAACCTACCGCACCGCCGGCGTCCCGGCTTTTGTAGCGCCGGCCTTCCGGCTCGGGGCCCCCGCGGACAGGTCTTAGTCCGTGGGGTGGCGGAACGGCTGTAGCGGGGGTCTCCCGACCCCCGCCCCCGCAAACTCGCCGCCAAAAGGAGCGCCCCGGGTCTCGATTCTGAGACCCGGGAACCGCTGCCGCCGAACACGCCGGCTTTGTATCAGGGCGCGAGTTCACTCGCGCCGAAAGCACCACAAAAAAATGCGGGGCTTCAGCCCCTGAGCGCCGCTTCCCAAACGTGCGGGATTGCTATTCAATGCCCCGCCGGTTTCGCGACGTGCGAGCCAGGCAACAACAAATCTTGCGCGCGCCCCCTCGCAAAAACGGTCAACACCCCCGGCGTGTCCTCGACCACCGTCGTTCCGCAGTGGTTGGGAGTGCTCATCCCCTCGAACCGCACGCGATCCAGATCGGCGTTCAGCGACCGGCCGTGTGCCGCGCAAAGTCTGCGCTTTGCCACCCGCACTGCAACGAAAGAAAAGTTCTTGAGAGAGTCCGGCAAACTCGCCCGCCCTTTTGCATCCGTGATCACCTCTTCGCTCCACAGCCCAAGGCGCAAATCGCGATCGTCATATCCCGCGACAAACACCAAATGCACATGCGCCAGCGGCGCGCCGTCCTTCCCGTTAAGAATCCGGATCGTAATCGGTTCAGGGTGTATCGCCGGCAAGCTCTGTTCGCTCTTGCCCATGGAACCAGGCAACGCGAGCGTCATCACGCAGAGCACGAGCCAGGGAATGCGCAACGTCGTCATGCACAACAGATCGGCAGATCGACCGAGATCAGAGATTTCTAAAAAACAAACTCCATCCGCCCACCCGCTTGTACCATCGGCCCCGGGTTCACTTGGCCACCCTGTCAAGCCGTTGCCGCCGAACGCGCCGGCCCTTGTAGCGCCGGCCTCCCGGCCGGCTGTGGCGGGGGTCTCCCGACCCCCGCACCTGCAAACCCACCACCAAAAGGGGTGCCTCGGGTCTCGATTCTGAGACCCGGGAACTGCTCCCGCCGAACGCCATGGCTTTGTATCAGGGCGCGAGTTCACTCGCGCCGAAAAGGCTCCAAGAAGGAGTGGGGCTTTAGCCCCTGAGGGATAATCCTCTTTCAAATTGACCCAGTACCGGCGCTGACAAAACGTCCGGGAAGCACGTACACTATTGTCGTTTCAGAGTTTAAATCCAATTCCAAAATAACGCCGCCGCAGGAGGAACTCGCATCGTGCATTTATCGTCTTTCCGGGCCCCGCTACTTTCCCGCTGTTGCTTGGCCTTTTTCCTTGCCCCGATTCTCAGTCCTTCGCATCCGGCCCCCTCTCGATCCAAGAACGGGCAGCAAGAGCCGCCCAAGACAAACGCGCCAAATGCACCAAACGCTGAGGTTGAGAAACAACTCGCGATTTTGTCTTCCTATTCAGTCGGGGTCACGACGCTGAAAGACTTTTACTCGGAGTGGAACGCCGGCGACGCCCTGCGCATGAAGTTGGGAATTGTGAAGGCCCTGTTCGGCAAAAATTTCCAGGTAGAATTCGACATCGGCTGGACAGGGCGCAACATGCCGGAAGTGAGCGAAGTTGTGCAGGAACAGTATGAGAGTGCCCGCCTTCTTTCAGAAGACAGCGGCAAGCAAAGCTTTTCGCCAAGCACCTTCCAGCGGGGCGGAAGCGCCAGTGTGATCAAGATCTACGCACATTTGAAATTCGTTGACGGCACGCTCACGAGCATTGAGAAGACCTTCTAAACAGGGCGGTGGGCGACCCGGACCTTAAGGAAGCAAGCGGTCCCCAGGTTCACTTGCCCACGCTGTCAAGCCCCTGCCCCTCATTTGTTCCCATAAATCCTTCAAAACACGCGCAAATCACAACCCGCGAAGCGCAGAGAATTACGCGCATTCAGCGCACAATAGACCCATGCTGATCGCGTTCCATCTCCGTCGCGCCCTGAATCGGACCTCACAGGGTTCTCAGCGCTCACAGAAATTAAATAAAGAAAAGAAAAAACGACCCACCCATACCCCGGTAGGGTATAGGGCAATTTTGCTTCAAGTTATTTATTTGGAACAGGATAGGCCCAGAAATCACGATGAAATCCACTCAACCCCGAAAGCCGAACTGCACCATTCTCGTTGCAATCAAGGGTTTTTCGGCTCAATCTGTCAGGTATGTGACCGGTCCGTACCCTACCCCCTCCCCCCTCCCCCCCATAAGCGCTAAGTTAAGTATCGGAGTTGAGGCTTTCGCTTTCGTCGCGGCTCAGATAGATCATCCCTGATTTGGTTCCACTCTTGGATGATTTGGTCGAGGTGCAGTGCAGGCTTGATGGCGGCCAGCAGCTGACGTAGCAGGAACTGGAATTCACGCCATGGACTGGGAGTGGGGCGCTTCGGTCGACAAGTATCCCCAGGGGGAAATGGTTTTACCGATGCGGGCCATTTTCTGAGTGAGTAAGGCGACGAATAGTTTTCCATACAGCCATGCTCGGCTGCTTTTGTCGTCGTATTTGGGCACATGTCCGAGTTGGGCGATGGATTTGAGTCGCTTGAAAGTGAGCTCGATCTGCCACCGCAGCCGGTATGCTTCCAGCACTTCCGTGGCGGTCGCCTGTTGGGCGTTGAGGGTGGTGAAGACAAGGACGTATTTGGCGTAGGTTCGGGTTTCCGGCGCCACTGTTTTTCCATTCTGCAGCTTGATGTCGAGCTTGCGTTGAGCCTGCTTGATGGCCTGCCGGCTCTTGCGGATTGCGCAGACGCGGCCGGCTATTATTTGTCCTCCTGAGCGCACCTTGACGGGCCACTCGGCAACCTTGCCTACATGACGCAACTGATCCAGCTTGTCGAGCAGTGAAAATGGTTCGTCGCCTTTATTCATAAGGGAAAGAGCATGTGGATTCAAGCGCACACATACATCGGCATGCTGCTCGACGACGGCCGCGATTCCGGCCGGATGACAGTATCCGGCATCGGCAAGAACGAGTTCGTTTGCTTGAAAATGAAAGCGTCCGAACCGCTCCGCGGTGCCAGGACCGGCGGTAGAGGTGAGTTGGAAACAATCGCACTCCAGGCTGGGAAGACGGAGGCTGTAATGAATGCGCCACTGGCCACCGGTCGGTCCTGGCTCACAAACCACAGTTGCATCCAGAAGACGCAATGTTCGGCCCAGAAAACTGGCCTGCAACTGGACCCCGTTTTCCTTCCAAAGCTGCTCACACAACTGCCGCAACCACGGTTCTGCATCCCGCAGCCGATTCAACAGAGTCACATCAGAGACATCGGCAATGCCCGCTAACTTAGCCTCTACCGCCGTCTCACGCAGCGACCAACCGCCGCCAACATGCATCAGCAGCGTGCGAAGCAACGCCTCAATCGAAGAAAAGCCGCGCAACCGCTTCACTGCCCCACTGGTGCGGCCCAACTGCTCCCAGCCAGCAGGAAACAGACCACGAAGAACATCCCAGTTCTCCAGCTCTGCCATGGGACAAGATTACCCCGGCAAAAACAAGCCGTCAATATTTATCTTAGCGCTTATGCCCTCCCCCCTCCCCCCCTATAAATGAAGGAAGACCCGGAAAGGAAAAACGCGCCGTGAAACTGTGAGGCCTTTAACTATCATATAATGAGCAGCTTACAGAAAATCCTGCAAAAACCGCGCCACCGTGGACCAATTCAAAGCACACAAAATAAACGATTTACACGCAGAAGCTCCGAGCCTCACAGCAACTGTGAAGCGAGCCCACTGATTCCTAGCAAGGGGTGGAAGCGAACAGCATGCAGCGCGCAGCGGTTCTCCATCGCTGCTCGCTGACAGCCGATCGCTCATAGCTCAATCCCGGGAGCGGTCAGCCGAAAGCCAGCGAACTACGCTTCGATCTTGTAGGTGAATTCCTCGATCACGGGATTGGTCAGAACTTCGCGAGCGATACGCTCGACCTCGGCGCGCGCTTGCTCGGCACCGAGCGAGTCGGCCAGCGAAAGCGCAAAGTACTTGCCCTGGCGCACCGCAGTGACCTCGGCAAACCCGATCTTGCGAAGTGCGTTGTGGATGGTCTGGCCCTGCGGATCGAGGACCGATGCCTTCAACGTGACATAGACATGCGCCTTCATGTTCCTAGATTATAAGAGCAGGGACGAGAAGACATGAACTAAGGGCTTGGGAATAGTGCAAGTGTGAGTGCGAGGGATCCGCGCACACTTCACACTCACACTCACACTCGCATTTCACAAGGAGAAATCATACGCAATGGTGAATTATCTGGAGTTGCCCGTGGGCGACCGCGCGCCTGAGGTCTTTCGCGCGGTGATCGAAATCCCCAAAGGCGGGACGCAGAAGTATGAGTACGACAAACAGCTGCACGTGTTCAAACTGGACCGTAACTTGTATTCGCCGGTTCACTATCCAGGCGATTACGGCTTCATCCCTTCGACGCTGAGCGACGACGGCGATCCGCTGGACGTGCTGGTGCTGGTGCCGACAGAGAGCTTTCCCGGATGCGTGCAGGAGGTGCGCCCATCGGCCTGCTGGAGATGCTCGACCAGGGCATACTCGACGAGAAGGTGCTTGCAGTGGGCAAGAACAATCCGCGCTTCGCCAATATCTGGAACTACACGGATATCTATCCGCACCTGCTCAAGGAGATCACGCACTTCTTCTCCATCTACAAAGATCTCGAAGGCAAGCGCGTGGAGATGAAGGGCTGGCACGACGCGGGCTTCGCCCGCGACCGCGTAATGTACGCGATGAACCAGTTCAAAGAGAAGAAGGCAGAGACGGCAGCCAAGACGTAGAAACCGAGTGAACAGTGAAGTGTGAAGTGCGCTTCCTCGCGCACTCACACTTCACACTCACGCGCTTCCGTCGCCGCGCGACGGCAACGGTGAGCGCGTAGAGCGGCGGCCCGAGCAGAGCCACTGCGGCGGCAAAAGCCAGCGACGAAACATTGGCGAGCGCTGTTCCGGGATCGCCGAGAGTTTCAGAGCGCGAGGCGTAGAGCGCGTAGGCGATGAGCGCGGTGGGACCAACGGCGAGCAGGCAGGCGAAGGTAAAACTCCCGGCGCGGAAGGGACGCGGCAAATCGGGCTCGCGCCGGCGCAGCACGATGAGCGCGACGAACTCGAGGATCAGGCTCGAGCCGTAGAGAATCAGGTCAATGGAGATGAGGCGCTCGAAGGGCAGTTTGAGAGCGAGCGCCCAACCCAATCCACAGACAAGCACGCTGACCCAGGGCACGCCGCGGCGATTGCGGCGCAGGAAGACGCGCGGCAGCAGGCCGTCGGCAGCCATGGCGATGGGCAGGCGCGTGTAGCTCATCATGAGCGCGTTGAACATGCCCACGCCGCAGATCAGCCGCCGGCGACCACGGCCAACCCAGCAGCGGGCCGCCGAGAGCGCTGCCGGCAGTCGCCCACGAGCCGGTTGAGAAGCCTTCAGCCGAGAGTCCCGCGAAGGCCATGGCCGCCAGCGGCAGCACGTAAGTGAGAGCGGTCAGCAGCGCAGCGGCGATCATGGCGCGCGGATAGTTGCGCTGCGGGTTGTCGACATCGCGCGCGATGGTGGAGGCGTTGTCCCAGCCCATGTAGTTCCAGAGCGCGACCAGGATAGCAGTGGAAAGTCCGAGCGGCGCGCCAGGCTCTGGAGCGGTTCGGCCCCAGTGAATGGCAGGATGCGCAGTGAAGCCATGCCAGAAGCCCAGCGCGACGAAGACCGCGAAAGGCGCCAGCAGCAACGCAAACAGCCAGACCGAATCGTCGCCGACCTCCGGCGCGCCACGCAGGTTCCACGCGCAGCAGAAGACAACACGGCGAGCGACCAGAGAAAGCGCGCGAGCCGGCGGTGAGCGCGGGGCTGAACTTGCCCAGGTAGAGCACAAAGATGGAGGGATAGAGCGCCATGTCGAAGATGCTGGCGGTGAGGGAGAGCCAGCTTTCCTGATATCCCCAGAAGGGGCCGAGCCCGCGGCGCACCCAAACATAAAAGCCGCCTTCCGCGGGGATGGCCGCGGCCAGTTCGCCGATCATCAGAGCGGTGGGCAGGCTCCACAGCAGCGGCAGCGTGAGCAGGATGACGATGGCGCGGCCATAGCCCGCGCCGCCGAGGATGTCTTCAATGCCGTAAGGTCCGCCGGAGACCATGAAGTAGGTGGCGGCAACCAGGGGCAGGAAGCGAATCTTGCGCGAGGCGGGATGGAGAACAAACCGCATGAGTGTGAATGTATGAATGTACCGTAACAAATGTATCGGACTAAATGAATACCGACGAGGGTGGTGGGAAAAGCTTGATGCGGAAAGCCGGTGCGGGGCCGCGGTTGGGCTGGCTGAGAAGCGCGATCCGCAGAGTCGCAGAGCGGATGTTGCGTGACAGTCTGAGATGCGCAATTCGCGAAAGCCGGGGGATGACGTTTGGCGGGCCGGCCCGCGTCAGCGCGGATTCCGGTATAATCCTGACTGAGACCCGGAGAGATGGCCGAGTGGCTGAAGGCGGCGGTTTGCTAAACCGTTGTACGGTCAAAAGCTGTACCGGGGGTTCGAATCCCCCTCTCT
>CAVOTQ010000011.1:0-18720 GCA_963699385.1 uncultured Acidobacteriota bacterium
CTACCCCCTCCCCCCTCCTCCCCCCCACCCCCCTATAAATCAGGAAAGGCGAATGACCGAAAACGAACCATGAAACCGCAGTGCGAGTAACCAATCAAGAATCAACAAGTTACACACAAAATGGCCCGCCCTCACAGAAGCCGTGAAGCCAGCCAAGATGATTAGAATGAGCCACTTAAGCGCAGAAACTCCGAGCCTCACAGAAACGATGAGGGCCGGCCGCCGCGCTCCATCGCGGAGCGCCATTCGTTGCATTTAGCTGGAAGCTTAGAGCTAGAAGCTGGAAGCTGATGTCCGATCGCTAGCGCGTTGCGCGCGCCTCCGCAAACGCATCCGCCTCGGCGTTCAACTCCTCCGCGGTCGCAGCATAGCGTGTAGAACACGATGCGATAACGGAACGTCGCCGATCTGGCCTTTTTCGAGCGTGTAGTTCAGCGGCGGCTTGCTTCGCATCGAACACGTGCTGCCCAGCGGATTGGCGGCAAAAAGTCCGTAGCCGCGCGCGTGCCAATACGTCGGGTAGCCGATGTTGCCCGGGTGGTCGAAGATCGCAATCGTCGCAACGTGTCCTTCGCCATCGTGTCCAGTAAGCGAGCACCAGCGGCCGCGCGTTGACCACGCAGCTTCGCCTTTCACGCCTTCGCTGGTCAGATATTCGCCCGTCGGCGGCGCAACGCCAGGAACATTTCCTTGCGCCGCAACTGTTGTCGCAACTCCGTTCGAGTCGGTGAAAGTTCCACCCTTTTCCTCTGGCGATTCCAGCCAGCGCGCCACGCGCAAGCCCAGCAATCCGTCCTTGTCGTCGTTGAAGACAACATGATCGAGCGCGGTCAGCGTCACCATCAGATCGATGCTGCGCGTTGCGCCCTGGCGCGAGAACACGTAATGCGTAGTCTCAGCAAGGATCGGGTGATTCTGCCCGTCAATCCACGTCGAGCTGCTCACCAACTCGCCGCGGTTCGCGCCGCTCTTGGTGGAAACGATTTTGTCCAGCACAATCGTTCCCATCTTCGCTGCGCGCGCTTGCAGGAATCGCTGTCGAGTTGTTCCAGAAATCGAAGCCATTCACGTTGCTGTAGTTGAACCAGAGTCCATCGTGATGCGGATGATCTGTTCGCTCGCCGGCCCGCGGCGCGATCGGCCAGCCGCGCGTAACGGTCACATCGTCAGCATCCACAATCGGGTAGAGCACAGGCTTCTTCAGCGTCGTCGGCCAGATGTACGAAGTGAACGGCTTGCCGTCGATGGTGATATCGACGCGCCGATTCGCCTCGTCGGGCGTGACTTCAATGCCCTTCGATGCCGCAAACAGCATTCGCCGCACAAAGCAATCCCGCAGCCAGAAGCGAAAGGCAATGCGCGTTTACGCATAGACTTTTCCTCCGGCCATCACCTGCTGCGTCTTCTCGTCGAAGGTCACCTTCATGCCCGTTTGGATCGCCGCGACATTCATGCACAGCGCAATGGAATGGCTGTAGCCAGCTTCGATCGGCGCATTCGGCGTCTTGCGCGAGCGCACGCATTCCATCCAGTTGCGCATGTTCGCCGCAGTCTGCGGATCGCCATGCGTATCGGCGTCGGTATTCACCGCTCGAGCCTTCTCGCCCAGCGACCATCTGCGGCAGCAGGTTCGGCTTCATATGCATCTCGTCGGCGAACGTTTGCGTCAGTCCGCCTGTCGGCGTTACCGTCTGCTTGTCCATGTCGATCATGCCGCCATTCGAGTAGTAGAGTTCCTTCACGCCGCCTGCCGAGTTCGGTGAAGCGCGAAGCTGTACTGCACCTGGAATCCCTTAGTGAGGTCGTCAAGCGGACCGTAATCGAAAACCGCCGTCATCGTGTCCCAGTTCTTGCGTCCGTCCTTCCAAAGATAGATTCCGCCGTTGGCCACGCACGAGCGCGGATGCGGCAAGCCCGGTGAACCAATGCACAGTGTCGATCTGGTGCACCAGCCACTGATCGGGAATTCCCGATGAGAACGGCCAGAACAAGCGGAACTCAAGATACTTGCGCGCATCGAACGGCTCCCAGATTCCTTCCCAGCGAATAGCGCTTCCAGTCCGTGTCTTCTTCCTTGAGCAGCGGCACAACGTCAGGCCTGCGCCAGCGGCCAGGCTGGTTTACGTTCCAAGTCATCTCGACCATCACGATGTCGCCAAACTGGCCCGACTTGATGTACTCAGCAGCCTTCTGATACGCGGGCGTCGACCGGCGTTGCGTGCCAACCTGCACAATCTTCCCGCTCTTCTTCACCGCGGCCAGAATCATGCGCGCGTCAGCCATGGTGTGCGCAGTCGGCTTTTCCACGTAAGCGTCGCGACCCGCTTCCACGGCCTCAGCGCCGTGGTAAGCATGCTGGAAGTCGGCCGTGGCAATGATGACTGCGTCCACGTCCTTGCGCGCATACAGTTCGTCGTTATTGCGCACCTGATCTGGACGATTTCCGCAAAGCTTCTCAATAAAGTCGGCACCTTCGTTCGCGGCGCAGCTTCCAGATGTCCGAAACCGCCACGATCTGGAAGTTCATGTCCTTGGCGTGTTGCTGGAAAGCGGGCAAATCGCCGCCCTTCATGCGGTCGCCGCAGCCCACAATTCCCACGCGCACGCGGTCGTTAGCGCCCATGATCTGCGCGTAGCTCTTGGCGTTGAACGCAACTGCCGTTGCGGCCAGTGCTGCGCTGCCCGTTTTCAAGAATTCTCTGCGATTGTTCTGAATCGATTCCATAATGTGTTCCTTTGCTTTTGGCTTGCAGTTGGAATTGTACTTCCGTGCGGCAACGGAGGGAAGCGAATTGCCGGTCCAGGCGAACGCCAGCGTAAAATGCTTGGGCGCCCAAGCTCCCGCAAGCGGGATCCGGAGCGCCCAATTTTTCAACAAATCATTTTCAGCCAGTTAGAAGTTGACCTTGACCGCGCCTTGGAAGACGCGCGCAGCGTTGGTTGTTGAGGAGATCTGGCCGAACGTTGAAGATGTCAGGCTCGCGGTCGGGTTACTGAAATCAGGATGGTTCAGCACGTTGAAGCCTTCCAAGCGCAATGTGGCTGTCCAGCTCTCGTGGATGGGGAAGATACGCGAGACCTGTGCGTCGAACTGCAGGGACTTCGGCCCATAGAAGGCATTGCTGCTGACGTTTCCGTAGGTTCCAAGGGCGGGACAGCCGGGAGCCGTGACCGAAGCGCACCCAGCGGTTTGCCAGACCTGCTGAAAGGCATTCGGATTCAAGTACTCGCGGTTGGCTTCGCCCGAAGCGTTACGGAACTTTACTTCGGCATAGGGATTCACGCCTGACGACCCGGTTGGGACGGTCGTTGCCCACGTCGGTCAGGGAGTTGTCCTGGCCTGAGGTGACGGTGAAGGGCGAGCCCGTCTGGATGTGGATGAGCGGCGCCAGCTCCCAGTCATTGCGAGCCACTTTTCGGCCCGGTTCAGATGGTTGCTGAAGTCGCTCTTGGCGACCAGGACGCGTTCTCGACGTGCCGGTAATCCGAGCCGCACGGGCCGTAGTCCAGCCCGGGGTTGTTGGGATTCTCCGGCCGTGTGCCAGCAATCGCCCTGGGCATCGTCAATGTTCAGGCACTTCGACCAGGTCCAGTTGGCCAACAGGCTGAAGGTGTTCGAAAGGCGGTGATTGATCGAGGAGACCAGGCCGTTGTAGTTGGCGTGGCCCATCGTCGACGAACACCGAGCCGCTGCCGCTGCCCTCATACTGGTTGCCCCTGGGTCAGGGTTGATCGCGGATCAGTAAGCAGGAACCGGGAAGTCTGGTTGCCGGTGGTGGAGCAGTTGGTGCCTGCTGCGCCGGCCTTGACGCGGCCGGTCCGGTGGTTACGATGCCCGTGCAGCCCGTTCCGCCCGCACCCCACACGCCGGGGATAAAGACGGCTGGGTCAAAGGTGAGGCCAATCGGATCGTGGCGCGTGGTGTTGCCGATGTAGTCGAGCTGCGCCTGCCAGCCGTGGCCGAACTCATGCTGAAGCTGAGCGTCCACTGAATCGTGTATGCGGCTTGAAATTGCGCCGGCATCACGATGAACTGCGACTGCGCGAAGAACAGCGCCTGCGATGGCGTGGGAACCGCGGGCTGCGGGAACGGACTGGTGGTGAAAGCGCCCCGTCGACCACGGGCCGCTGAACGGAACGGGCCCCGTCGACGAAGTCTGAGTTGGTGACCGCCGTCGCGAAGGGCGGGTTCTGCTGGTTGCGCTGGCCGGTGAAGAAGTTGGGGTTATCGAACATCAGCGCGCCGCCCGCGCGAATCACCGTCTTGCCGTTGCCGACGGGATCGAACGATATGCCGACATTGGGCGAGAACTGCCAATTGGAGTTCTGCGTGAATTGCGCGGTTCACGCCCTTGTCGCCGTAGTAGAGAGCGCCCGCCGGAGCATTGGGATAAACGCGTGCTGATCATGTTGGCCAGGAAGTCGGCCATGGTTGAACACAACGCCGCGATTGAAGTAGTCGTGCGGCATGATGTTGGGCCCGTAGCGCAGGCCGCCGACCAGCGTCAAGCTGCGTGGGTGGCGTGATAGGTGTCCTGCACGTAGAGGCTGGGAATCGGTCCGCGCAGCGCATTCTGCTGCTCCTTGCTCTGCTGGAATGGGCTCGACGAGCCAGCGTCCCCATCAGGAAATCGAGGTTCTGATCGCCGATGGTGCTGCCGCCCTTGGGGCCGCTGCCGCTGTATTCGCCGTTGAAGGTGAAGATGCCGTTGCCCTCGTACGCGTTACCGATGTTGAGCTGGTTCTGCACCCACTCGCCGCCGAACGCGATCTGGTGTTTGCCCTTCACCCAGGTCACGTCGTCGTCGATGGAGCCGGTATTGTCGTTGAAGTGGGCCACCGAATTGGTGCCGCCGCCGATGGTGAATTTGCCTTCGGACAGTCTGCAGGCCATTGGGCTCCAACTGGTAGAGAGCGGTATTGGATGCCGAGCGTAGTTGCATTGATGTCGGTCGGCGCGTAGCCGCGGTTGTTCAACGCGGCGCAGGATGGAGATGTGCGCCGCGTTCACGATGTTGGGCGTGATGGTGTAGGCATCGCCCAGCGTGAAGGTCTGCACGCGCTCGAATGTTTCCCGATTGGGTGGTGATCAGGATGTTGGTGGCTGATCGAAGTACGCCGGGAACTGGTAGCCGTCGATGAAGTACCGGCCGTAGATGATTGTGTTCTGGAGCTGATCGTGTAATCCACCCTGGTGTCAAACTGGTTGTCGGTCACAGAGTATGGGATGGCGTAGCAGACAAATCCGCAGTTGTTCGGGTCGAGCGGTCGAATTCGGCACGGGCAGATATTTCTGCAGTGCCAAGCGCCGGCGCGTTGTAGGTCGGCGGCGACGCGTATTTGTTTCCCGCCAACGTTGTTCCGGTAAGCGGGTCGACCAGCGGGATCGGCTTGCTGGTTGAGTTGCACAGGTTGCGTACCCGTGCAGCGGGGTTGCCGTCCGTGGCGGACCAATCGCCTGTCAGGTTCGCTGCCGTGGGCACCGTGGCTTGCGTGGTCGACTTGCGACTGATCGGCATTCCAGCGCTGATAGGCCGCAAAAGCGAACATCTTGTTGCGCTTGATGGGTCCGCCAAACGTGCCGCCGAACTGATTCTGGTGCAGCGTGTCGGGCGACGTCGAGAAGAAGTTGGTGGCATCGATGTAGTTGTTGCGGATGAACTCGAATGCCCTCGCCGTGGTACTGGTTCGATCCCGACTTGGTGACGACGTTGACCATGCCGCCCACGTGTCCGCCATCCTGCGCGCCCAGATCGGTCGATTCCACGCTGAATTCGCTCACCGCATCAGGGAATGGATAGGGCAGGTTGCCGTTGGCCATGTAGTCCTGGTTGTCGCCGCCATCGAAGCGCCAGAGCGTGGTGTTGCCACCGCCGCCCGCGATGGAAACCGAGATTGTCTGATAGGAATATTTGCTGCCCGTAAAGTCGCCGGCCGGCGCGCGATTCGAGCCGCCGGAGAGCCGTGATCAGCTCGGTCATCTGCCGGCCGTTAAGCGGCATTTCGTCACATCGCGTATTGTCGATAGTCTGTTTGAAGGTCGCGTCTTCAGTCTGCAGCGCGAGGCCTTCGGCCTGGACTTCGACGGTCTGCCCCTCGGTTCCCACCGTCAGCTTGCATTCACGCTGATGCTGCTGCCCACCTCGAGCGACAATGCCTTTCTGCTCGTAGGTCTTGAAGCCGGACGCCGTGACTATCAGGTCGTAGGTGCCAATCGGGAAGTGCGGGAAACAGATAGACGCCACTGCCGTCGCTTTGACGTGGTGCGCTTGACATTCGTTGCTTCGTCGGTAAGAGCTACGGTGGCGTTTGCCACAACCGCGCCCGTTGTGTCCGTGACTGTGCCTTGAATGTTGGCCGTTCCCGCGATTTGCGCGTGGAAAACGGCAGGTATCAAGAGCAGGGTTGCCAGAACGAAGAGGGGGACGAGGGACGACCGCCATCTTACCGTACGCTGCACATGGTGCAACGCTGACTCAATACAGATACTTTGCATCGCTTCCTCCAGAGTTGATGTTTGATTCACTTAGCGAGCAAGCCTTCCATCTGCGTTTCTGTGGAGAGCCTGTATACGAATACATTCGCAGTGGCTTGTATACGAGCACATACTCAGTGGTCGGACCTCACTAGCCACCGGCGGAATCGTGCCAGACGGATTAGTGGCCTGTCAAGAGATATTATCGATACTCAAAATCAAAACCCTGAAAGGTCACAATCGATTAATTCAAATCTAACTTCCAATGGTCGTACCACGTTAGAGTCATCGGTGCCTATGTGCTGGTTCCTCCCAAAGCTGCTGCTCTTGGCAAAATCGGAACCCGCGGTGAGGTGGGCAGTCCAGACTGTCTTTCGGCTCTCAAGAGGGTGACTTAAATCACAGAACAAAAGGGACCGATTTGGTCGTATATAGGTACTGCCTGCGGAATTGGGCCACGTTCCCGGCTGGATCGCGGCGTCGAACCCATGCAGCGGCCGTAAGAATGCATTTTCCCGGAGGTTGTTCCATTGAAAGGCCGAGTTCATTTCGTTTTCATTCTGTGTTTGGCGATTTTTCCGCTCGGGTTGCGGGCGCAGGCGGCGGCCTTTCGTGTAGCCGGTGTTGTGCACGATGCAATGGGCGGCGTCCTTCCCGGCGTCGTGGTTACGCTGCGCCAATCCAACCAATCCAATGCTGCCGCGCCACTGACGCAGCAAACCGACGGGCAGGGAAGCTTTCAGTTCTTCGTTTCAGCCGCTGGCACCTATGCAGTCGAGGTACGAGTGGCGAATTTTACGGTCTACCACGGCGAGGCAACGGTGAGCGTCGAGGCGCCTAGCGCAAATCTGGACGTGACTCTTGCAGTGAACGGCAGTGCAGAAACGGTGGAGGTGACGGCGGATGCTTTGGCGGCTGAGACGACGAGCACGCAACTGGGAGAGACGCTGGAGTCCAAGAAAATGGAGGCTGTACCGCTGAACGGCCGCAGTTTTACCGACCTGATGGCCGTGCAGCCCGGCATCGTGCCGGTGAACACGGCGCAACCCGGTGCGGTGATCATGACCGGCGTGGCGAGCACGCCGCCTTCCGGCGATGCGAATCCGGGCAATCTTTCCATAAGCGGCCAGCGCGAGGACTCCAACGGCTTCCGCGTCAACGGCGCAGACGTGGAAGAAGACGTGAACATGGGCACATCCATCGTGCCCAACCTCGACGCCATCGACAGCTTTCGCGTGCTCACCTCGAACTTCGACGCGGAGTACGGCAACTCCAGCGGCGGCCAGGTGCTGGTGACGACCAAGGCGGGCGCGGAACAATGGCACGGCAGCGCCTTCGAGTTCTTGCGCAACACGGCGCTCGATGCACGCAACTACTTCTCTTCGGACCGCGCGGCCTATCGCCAGAATCAATATGGTGGAACCCTGGGCGGCGAGCCGTTTCACAAGTGCGTTGCGTTGTTTGCGGATTACCAGGGAACGGCCCTGACCGAAGGCATCGACACCGGCGACATCTCTGTTCCATCCCTGGCCGAGCGCGGCGGAGACTTCAGCCAGGCTCCGCTTACGGGCAGCGTCAACGGTAATGCGTGGGCGGCGCATCTGTCGTCAGCGCTGGGTCAAACGGTGACGCCCGGCGAGCCCTATGCGCAGGTCTTTCCCACGGGGCAGATTCCGCAGACCAGCTGGTCGGCCCCGGCCAAGTACCTTCTGGCCTCGATTCCTGAACCCAATGCGGGCACCGCGGTGTTTGAAACCGCGACCGCAGCCGAAGCCCTTGGCGACAACAAAGGAGGTCTGCGTGCGGACTGGACTCACGGGAAGCAAGCTTTCACCGGCTACTACTTCCTTGATAACTACTCGCTCGACAATCCCTATCCCACCGGAACTGGCGGCGCAAGTGTGCCGGGCTTCGACGCGGCCTCCAACGGGCGCGCACAACTAACGAGCCTGGAGCACACCATGACTTTCGGCGCGTCGATGCTGAATGAGGCGCACCTGAGCTATATGCGCAACGCCAATGAAGTGGGCCAGCCGCGCGGCGGTGTGGGTCCTACGCTTGCAGCGCAGGGATTCACGAACATTGTGCCCCTCAAGCCCTCCACCGAAGGCATTGAGAATCTCGCCTTCAACGATTTCACTACGGGTGTGGATACCACGGCCCTGGTGCAGACCGAGAATATCTATGAGGGCATGGACGCCTTCTCGCGCATCGTCGGCAAGCACGGCCTGAAATTCGGCGGTGAAGTGCACAAGGACCAGATCAACACCCATCCCGACGTGGTCTTCAACGGCAGCTTCAGCTTCAACGGCTCCGAGAGCGGCGTCGACTTTGCCGATTTCCTGCTGGGTGTGGCGTCGAGTTACACGCAGGGTCAGGCTGAGAGCTTTTATAACCGTAATCTCTACACGGCAGCCTTTGCGCAGGACAGTTGGAAAGCGACGAGCCGGCTGACAGTGAATTACGGCGTGCGCTGGGATCGCATTCGGCCCTGGCTCGAAAAATATAACCAGCTGCAGACGCTGGTTAAAGGCGAGCAGTCGCAGGTATTTCCCGGCGCGCCGCGGGGACTGGTCTTTCCCGGCGATCCCGGCGTGCCCAGTTCGCTCGCACCGCCGCGCAACAACTTTTCGCCGCGCGCGGGCATTGCCTATTCCCCAGGCCCTGCGGGCGGCAGCCTTTTGGAAAAAATTCTCGGCCCGGCCGGAACCACCAGCATTCGCCTCGGCTATGGCATGTACTACACCTCTTACGAGGGACTGTCGGCGGGCATCATGAGCGCGAATCCCCCTTACGGCTACACCTACACATCGGCCGCGCCGCCACTGTTCGCCTCGCCGTTTACCGTGGCCGCTACGGGCGCCAATGCCGGCCAACGCTTCCCCTTGCAGCACGTTGCTGATGGAGCCAGCCGCGCCAACCCAAATTCAGCCGTCAACTGGAGCCAGTTCGAGCCGCTCGTCGGCATTCCGGCTGTCGATCCCAATGACGTAACGCCCTACGCGCAACACTGGATGGCGAGCGTGGAACGCCAGTTGGGCGCGAGCACGCTGGCAACGGTCAGCTACGTGGGCACCTCTTCCCATCATTTATTGGTGCTTGAGGAGGCCAACCCAGCGAACCCCGCGCTGTGCCTGAGCCTGGGCTCGGCGTGCGGGCCGTTCAATGAGCAGGCCGCGCGCACCACCTTCGGTCCCGCGTTCGGCAGTGTGGAACTGCAGCGGACCATCGCCAACGCCAACTACAGCGCATTCGAGGCCACGCTGAATCATCGCTCGCACGGGCTCGATCTGCTGGCCAGTTACACTTATGCGAAATCGCTCGATCAATCCGCGGGCCTTCCCGAGCCGGTCAATCCGGTCGATCCGTCGCTCAGTCGCGGACTTTCGGCATTCGACCTGCGGCACAACTTCGTCGCTTCTTTCCACTACGAAATTCCGAAACTCAAAAGCGCGGATCACTTGCTCCAGCAATTCGAGGGAGGTTGGAGCCTGGCGGGCATCGCGCGCTTCACCACCGGCCTGCCGGTCACGCTGCTCAACAACAACGACACCTCGCTCCTGGGCACGATTCCCAACGGCATCAACAACAACGGCGTGGACACGCCGGAGTGGAGCGGGAACTCGCTCCATATCAACACCAATCCGCGCAACGGGGTCGCGGTCTTCGACGCCGGGCAGTTCAGTCTGCCCGCTCTGGGCACCATGGGCAACGCTCGCCGGCGATTTTTCTCGGGCCCCGGCATGGAGAATCTCGATGCCACCGTCTCGCGCGAATTCTCGCTCGGCGATTCCCGCGCCTTCGAGTTCCGCGCCGAGGCGTTCAATGTCTTCAACCACGCGCAATTCTTCGGGCCGGCAACAGTGGAAGGCAACATGTCCAGCGGAACCTTTGGCCAGGCGGTGAGCGCCATGCCGCCGCGCCTGATGCAGATCGCGATGCGGGTGCGCTTCTAGGCCTATCACTACTAGAAGAGAAATCTACGTGTGCCCCATCCTTTCGCGCTCTTTGCGAAAGGGAGGGATAGACGCGAAATCGCGCGACGATTGCGCCCGCCCTAAAATCGATTTATCGTGGTCTGGCTCAAGAAATCGCGAGGAACTTGTAATGAAAACCAGGCTGCTTCTTACTGCTCTCGTTGCTGCCGCGACGTTGTCCTCTGCTGCGGCGCAAACCGTGCCGCCACGGCCCAAGATCACCGGCATTTCGCACATCGCCGTCTACACTTCCGATCCCGCGGCCACCGAGCACTACTACACGGCGGTCGTCGGCGCGGTGAAGCTCACGGATTACGAGAACGCGCAGGGCGTGCGCTACGCCCTAAGCCCAACGCAGTACATTGAAGTGCTGCAGCTCCCGTCCGGCGCAGGCGTGAATCGCCTCGACCACGTTGCGTGGAACACCGAGAATGCCGAAGGCATGCGCAAGTATCTTGCCGCCAAAGGATGGAAGACGCCGGCTCACGTCGAGCGCGCTGCGGACGGCAGCCGCTGGTTCGAAGTGCTCGACCCAGAAGGCAACAAGGTGCAGTTTGTCGAGCCGCCCGCGCATCTCAAGACCGTCGATGCTCCCCACGCCATCGGCCACCACATCATCCACGCGGGTTACATGGTGCACGACCGCGCCCTCGAAGATACGTTCTACCGCGATCTCCTCGGCTTCCGGCCCTATTGGTGGGGCGGGCGCCTCGGTAAGGTGGAGTGGGTCAGCCAACAGTGTCCCGACGGCCACGACTGGATGGAGTACATGATGACGCGTGGAACCTCCGGCATCCCGGCCGACATGACGCAGCGCGAATTGGGCGTGATGGATCACTTTTCCATCGGGGTCGTCTCGGTGCCCGACGCGTATCAGGCGCTCGTCACCGGCAACCGTCTTGACGGACGTCACGACGCGGCTCCGAAGATTGGCCTCGACGGCAAATATCAGCTCAACCTGTACGATCCCGACGGCATCCGGACGGAAGTGATGAACTTTCACGCTACCGAGAAGCCCTGCTGTTCGCCGTTCACGGCCGAAGATCCGTCGCAATGAAGGAAACGCGATGGCCGAGCTGATCGACAAGCCAATGAAGCGGGCGAATTTGAAAAGGCCAGCTATTGTGCTGGCAATTTCGGTGGGGATCTCCGTCGTCGGATCGGTCGTGTGCTTTCCGGGAATTTGTGGCTGCGCGTCGTGGCTTGGACTTGAAAACCCTGATCGCTTCGGTTGGCCGTTCGCGATTCTTACTGTCCTCGGTGAACTGGGAGCGATCGTCTCCATCCTCTGGCTGGGTGTCAATCTGTTACGTCGCGCATTGAGCCGGAATCGCTGATTCTGTGTAATTTGGCGATGAGTTTTGCTTCCTGTATACTTAATAAGGCCCAAATGGCCAGGGAAGTACCTGTCTATCGCAGGCCTCAGATCCACAAACGAGAAGAAAATGCCTAAGTTGAAGACCCACACGGGCGCGGCCAAGCGCTTCAGCAAGACTGGCACCGGCAAAATCAAGCGGGGCCAGACGAAGACGCGGCATATCCTTACTTCGAAATCGCCAAAAGTGAAGCGCAAGCTGGGCCGGACCCTGCTGGTTTCCGACGGCGACTACAAGAAGGTAGCGCGCATGATCCCTTACGCCTGACCATTGCATGGAGCAGCCCTTTAAATGAGGGCTGTGCCACTGCTCACGGGCTGCTGTCCGCAGCATCCCCCGCCGAATGCGGAATGCGTTCGCAAAGGCGAGAGATCAGGCTTGAAATAGCGAGTGAAGAGGTTTATCGGGCTCACGTTTACGTGACGCCTTCCTACCTCCAGCCGCGCAACTGAAACGCAAAAAGGAGAAACCCACCATGCCCCGCGTAAAACGTGGCACCAAGCGGAGTGACCGCCGCAAGAAGATCCTCAAACGAGCCAGCGGTTATTTCCTGACAAAGTCGAAGCTCTACCAAGCGGCCCAGGAGGCCGTGGAACGCGGCCTCAAGTTTGCTTACATGGGCCGACGCCTCAAGAAGCGGGAGTACCGCTCGCTGTGGATCGTGCGCATCGCCGCCGCCTGCAAGCTGAACGGAACGAGCTACTCGCAGTTCATCAACGGATTGAAGAAGGCCGGCATCGAGCTCGACCGCAAGGTTCTGGCGGACATCGCCGTCAAGGATGCGGAGGGCTTCACCAAGCTCGTGGAACTGGCCAAGGCCGCGAAGGCCAAAGCGGACAAGGCGAGGGCGGACGAGGCCAAGGCCGCGTAAGTCAAGATATGACTGGCGGAAAAAACGGCCCGGAGTTCGAAAGAGCTCCGGGCCGTTGTGCGTTTGAGTGCTTTGCTACTCGTTCAAAAACCCCTGCACGGTTTTCTGCCACATCTCCGGCTGATCCACAAAATTCATGTGCCCCGCATTGGGCATGATCGCGAGTTTCGAGCCTGCGATCTTCTCATGCATCTCTTTGCTCAAGCTGGGGTCGCACTCATCGTGATCGCCCACCACGATCAGCGTAGGCACCTGAATGGTATGCAGTCGATCCACATACTCCACCGATTTCAGGTTGCCGTCGATGACAAACTCGCCGTCGGAGCCCCACATTTCGCGATAAAGGTCCCAGTTTGTCGGTGCGTTGCCGGTGGCCGGATCATAGGCAGGATCGGGCCGCGCGCCATAGAGGAACGGAAAATATCCGTCGCCCCACGCCAGGGTTTCGTACTCGGCTGGATAGCGTCCGTGCTCCCAGATCGCGCCCTTGCCGAAAAGGCCGGCGGCCTCCAGTTCATTCAGGCGAGCCAGTTTGTCGGGCGGCATCTGCGCTTTTTCGCGGGCCAGCACAGCGTTCATCTCGCGCGTTGACGCGAAGGTGCTGTTCAGGATCAGGTGGCTCAAGTGCTGCTGATATTTGAGCGCGTAAGCCTGCGCCAGCACGCCGCCGCAACTGTGGCCGAGCAGCGAGATTTTGCCCAGGCCCAGGGCCACGCGCACAGCTTCGATGTCCTCGACATCGCCTTCGACGGTGTACTTACTCGCGTCCTGCAGGCGCTCGGAACGGCCCGAGCCGCGCTCGTCGATAAAGATGAGCCGATGCGTGCGCGCCAGCGGCAGCAGCCAGGGCAGGAAGTAGGTGTGGTCCGCGCCGGGCCCGCCGTGCAGCACCACCAGCGGCGGCCCTTTGCCGAATTCGACGTAGTAGATGAGCACGCCGTGGGCGTCCACAAAGCCGTCCTGCAGCGGGTAGACGGCAGAGGCGCGGTTTGGGCGCGCGGACAGGGGAGCGATCAGGACGCAAAGGGCGAGGCAGGCGGCAGCAGCAGCGATGCGTTTCATGGTCACCATGCTACGGCAAATCGCACGGTTTTCCGCAGGGATTTCGCGGCAACCGGCTTTGGGGCGCGCCAGGGCGCGCGGCTGCTGCATGCAATGCTTTATCCTGAACATTCGGCATGACGAACGAAGACATACCCAATCTGACGGCATTTGACGAGGCCGCGCTCGACAAGGCGTTTGCCGCGCTGGAGGCGCAGGCCCGCGACGAGCGCCGCGGCGCTCGATGCTGCGAGGCGTTCCGTCTCCAGTGGCTGGGGCGCAAGCAGGGCCTGCCTCAACGAAGTTTCGGACCGGTGGCTGAAAGCCGCGCCGGGCCGGCGAAAAAGGCCGTGGGCCAGCGGTTCAAGGTCCTCAAGGAACTGGTAGAGGCTTGCTCGAAGGCCGCAGGGCGCACGGATGCCGCAGCCGATGCAGCACTCAAGGCCGAGGCCATCGACATCACGCTGCCCGGCTCGCGCCGCCTCACTGGCGCCGAGCATCCCATCACGCGCACGTTGAACGAAATTGTCTCGGTCTTTGCGGCGCTGGGCTACTCGGTGGGCGTGGGGCCGGAGGTCGAAACCGACTACTACAACTTCGAGTGCATGAATTTTCCGCCCGGCCATCCCGCGCGCGACACGCAGGACACGCTGGTGGTTGCCGCGCAGGACCGCAAGCCGCTGCGCGATCGCCTGCTGCTGCGCACGCACACCTCGCCGGTGCAGATGCGGACCATGGAGCTGCAGCCGCCGCCGGTGCGCATCGTCATCCCCGGCAAGGTGCACCGCAACGATGCTGCCGACGCCACACACTCGCCGATCTTTCATCAAGTCGAGGGCCTCTGCGTCGACACCAACATCACCTTCAGCGATTTGAAGGGCACACTCGACCACGCCATGAAGGCGCTGTTCGGCTCGGCGGTCAAAACGCGCTTCTTCCCCTCGTTCTTCCCGTTCACTGAGCCGAGCGCCGACGTGCAGATCAGTTGCATTTTCTGCGGAGGCAAGGGCTGCCGCAAGTGCAAGCAGTCGGGCTGGATTGAGCTGCTGGGTTGCGGCATGGTCGATCCCGCGGTCTTCGCCTTCGCCGCGGAAAAGCAGCCCGCCTACGACCCGAAAAAGATCTCCGGCTTCGCCTTCGGCATGGGCGTGGAACGCATCGCCATGATGAAGTACGGCATCAGCGAAATCGGCAGCTTCTTCGCGGTGTACTTTGCCGGGGATCACGATGCGCACCGGCGGCGGCTGCAATTCCATGGTCCGCATCTGCACGGGTGAGGTATGGGTGCGCAGCAGCAGCCGGTCGCGCTGCGGGCGGCGATCTTGATTGGCGACCACCAGCGTGTCCTGCGTGTCGCGCGCCGGATGGCCGGGCGGAAAATTCATGCACTCGAAGTTGTAGTAGTCGGTTTCGACCTCCGGCCCCACGCCCACCGAGTAGCCCAGCGCCGCAAAGACGCAGACAATCTCGTTCATCGTGCGCGTGATGGGATGCTCGGCCCCGGTGAGCCGCCGCGTGCCGGGCAGCGTGATGTCGATGGCCTCGGCCTTGAGCGCCGCATCGGTCGGCCCCGCATCCGAGCGCCGCGTCCAGCAGCGCCTCCACCACCGCCTTGAGCGCATTGAAGCGCTGACCCAGCAGCCTTTTTGGCCTCCCTGGCGCGGCCTTCAGCCAGCGCTCGGAGACTTCGTTGAGCAGGCCCTGCTTGCGCCCCAGCCATTGCAGCCGGAAGGCCTCCACCGCCGCCTCATGCGACCGCCGCCGCGGCCGCGCGCGCCTGCTGCCTCCAGCGGGGCAAACGCCGTGTCGAGCGCGGCCTCGTCAAATGCCGTCAGATTGGGAATCGCTTCGTTCGTCATGCCGAATGTTCAGGATAAACCAGTGCATGAGTTGCCGCGCATTCCCTTCTCTCGCCTCCAGGACCAGCGGGCACGAAATCCATTCGGATTCCCGGCGTCTGCCGTAGCATGGTGACCATGAAACGAATTGCTGCCCTCTGTCTCGCCTTTTGCGTCCTGATCGTGGGCGCAGCTCCGCTTTGCGCTCAAACCGCGCCGGCCGTCTATCCGCTGCAGGACGGCTTTGTGGACGCCCACGGCGTGCTCATATACTACGTCGAATTCGGCAAAGGTCCGCCGCTCGTGGTGCTGCATGGCGGTCCCGGCGTAGACCACACCTACTTCCTGCCCGGCGTGCCGCCCCTGGCGCGCACGCACCGGCTCATCTTTATCGACGAACGCGGCTCGGGCCGGTCCCAGCGGCTGCAGGATCCGAGCCAATACACCGTCGAGGGCGACGTCGAAGACATCGAAGCCGTGCGCGTGGCCTCAACTTGGGCAAGATCGACCTGCTCGGCCACAGTTGCGGCGGCGTGCTGGCGAGGCCTACGCACTCAGGTATCAGCAGCACCTCAGCCACCTGATCCTGAACAGCACCTTTGCCTCCACGCGCGAGATGAATGCCGTGCTGGCCCGCGAAAAACCTCCTGAATGAACTGAAGGGCCACCAGGCCAGCAAGGGCGCTGTCCGGAGCACGGACGCTATCCCCCAGCCGAGTACGAAACCCTGGCCGTGGGGCAACGCAATTTTCGTTCCTCTATGGCGCGCGGCCCCAATCTCCTATGATCCGGCCACCGCACGACAAACTGCGACTATCGCGAAATGTGCAAGGACGCACATTTGTGAGTGGACAGCCTCTGAAATGGTGGATTGGATCGACTACATACCATTCGGGTGCGGGCATGGCGACAGTGCGACCCCCAGCTTGAGCAAAGAGTGGGATAAATAGCAGGCTCAAAACTCGCGACATCATGCCAATGCGGGGCCGCCGTGAATTTGTGCGGGGTTTTTGAACGAGTTAGCAAAAGTACTCAAACACACAACGGCCCAGACTCTTTTGGAACTTGCCGGGCCGTTTTTTCCGCCAGTAGTATGTTTTAACTTACGCGGCCTTGGCCTCGTCCCGCCCCCTCGCCTTGTCCGGCTTTGGCCTTCGCGGCCTTGGCCAGTTCCGGCGACAAGCGGTGAAGCCCTCCGGAGATGTCCGCCAGAACCTTGCAGTAGAAGCTCGATGCCGGCCTTCTTCCCCGATCCGTTGATGATGAACTGCGGTCACTCGTTCCGGTTCAGTTGCAGGCGGCGGCGACAACGGCCACGATCCACCGCGTTTGGTGGGCCATCTAAGCAAACTTGGAGCCGCATTTCCACGGCCTCCTGGGCCGCTTGGTAGAGCTTCGACTTTGCAGGAAGTGACCGTAAGAAGTCTGTTGGGCGTGGCTTGGTGCCACCTTTACGCGGGGCCGTGGTGCCAGTTCTCCCTTTTTTGCGTTTCAGTTGCGCGGCTGAAGGGTGGTAGGGAGCCGTAGCGTAAACGTGAGCCCGAAGTGACACCTTTTCACTCGCTATTTCGGACACCTAATCTCTCGCCTTCGAACGCGTTGCTGTGGCGGGGATGCTGCGGACGGCGGCCGGTCAGCGAGCAGTGGCACAGCCCTCATTTAAAATGCCAGCCGTGCGATGGTACAGCGTGAATGCGCCTCCTTGTGACCATGGCCGTCGGAAAACCGCAGGGTCCCAGCCCCAGTACGCTTGGCTTCGCAATTTGGAATTGCAAGGATATGCCGCGTCTTTTGTCTGGCCCCGCTTGATTTTGCCGAGTGCCAGTTCTTGCTGCAAGACCTTTGGCCGCGCCCTAGGCTGTGGGTCAAGACTAGGCATTTTCTTTCTCGTTTGTGGATCTGAGAGTCAAATAAACAGTATTCCCTAAGGGCCATTTCAGTCATTAAGTATCAGGGAAGAACAAAAGTTGATCACCAACAAATCACAATTCCACTCAATGCGCAACATAACAGATTGACACCAAGCCAGAGGATGGAGACAATCACTCCCAGTTCACCGAGGACAGTAAGAATCACAAACACTCAAAGCGATCAGGGTTTTCAAGTCCAAGCCAGGAACACGCACACAAATTCCCAGAAAGCGCACGACGACGGAGATCCACGATTCGCTCATTGGCTTGTGGCTCGGCCATCGCGTTTTTGCAACAGATCAGTCAAACAGCAACGATGAAAGTTCATCACTTCCCCACTCCCGGATGCCGTCGGATGTTGGCTCAGGTTGAGCTGAGATTCCATCGAAAAGGAAGTCTCGGAGCCGCGTCGTGACATTGCATCAAGACAGCTGCGGGCACCCGACCCAATGGAATTGCGTCGCGCATGCGTCATGTCGGCCAGGCAGGTACCACGCGTCATCCATGTACTCCATCCAGTCGTAGGCCATCAGATGTTGGCTGACCCACTCCACTTACCCCCGACCGCCCCCACAATAGGGCCTTGGGAGCCCGAGGAGGACATCGCGGTAGAAACATCTGTTTTCGGAGCAGCGGTGGGTCCGCGTGGATGATGTGGTGGCCGATGGCGTGGGGACAGTCGACGGTCTTGAGATGCGCGGGCACGAGCGTGTATTCTTGTCGGTCGAGCACTTGCCGAAGTTTTCCGGCGGCTCCATCATCACAGCGCGCTCGACGTGCAAGCCCGGCGTCTTCCATACCCTTTGAGCAGGAGGAGTCTTTGCGCATGCCTTCGGCATTCTCAGTGCTCCACGGCAAAGTGCGCCCACTCTGCAGTTAAATGCGTGAGCTTCACCGCGCCGACGACCGGCCGTGTAGTAGTGCTCAGGGTGGCCGTCGGAGATGCAAAATGCAGTTGGGCCGTGGCGGCGGCGCGGTTTGCGCCGCAGCAGAGGACAACGTGGCGGGCGGGACCGAGAAGCAGAGCAGTAAGAAGCAGCCTGGGTTTCATTACAAGTTCCTCGCGATTTCTTGAGCAGACCACGATAAATCAATTTTAGGCAGGCACGTTCACGCGATTTCAGCATCCCTCCCTTTCGCAAAAAGTCTCTTCTAGTAGCACCTAAAGCACACCGCATCGCGAGATCTGCATCAGGCGCCAGCAGCCGCTGGACATGTTTGCTTGTACCAGC
>CAVOTQ010000012.1:0-89299 GCA_963699385.1 uncultured Acidobacteriota bacterium
CGCCGGGCAACCGTTACCCATTGCCACTCGGCACACTTTTTGTGCCGCAAGGCCTGCGACCCAACCGGCCCGCCACTCTGCTTTTCTTCTTTCACGGAGGAGACTGGCTGCCGGAACTCGCCGCCAGCCATCAACGCCAGATGGCCGTCGTGCGCGTGCAAGCCGGCGTCGGTTCCGGGTCGTACGTCCAGCTCTTCAAGGATCCAACGCGTTTTCTCTCGCTGATCGCCGCAGCCGAATCTGCGAGCCACATCCACTTCAACCAGATTGCGCTCGGCGGATGGAGCGCCGGTTGCGGCGCGCTGCGCCAGATCCTCCTCGACCCCGCTTCTTACGATCGGATAAATCGCGTCCTCTGCATCGACGGCGTTCACACCGGCTACACCAACGGCACGCCGGGACCGGCCGAATCCGACATCGACGCAAGCAATCTGCAAACCTGGCTTCACTTTGGCCAAGATGCCATCGCAGGAAAGAAACGCCTCATCATCACCCATTCCGAAATCTTTCCCGGCACATTCGCCAGCACCACGGAAACCGCCGACTGGCTCCTGCGCCAGTGGCAACTCACGCCGCGCGCGGTGGTGCGATTTGGTCCCATGGGCACGCAAATGCTGAGCCGCGTAAGCGCCGGAGGCCTCACCGTGATTGGTTTTGCCGGAAACTCCGCGCCCGACCACGTCGACGAACTGCAATCGCTCCCCGAGTACCTGCACTGGCTGCAAAAGAACAAGTAGCGCGCAGCACTTCCCTCTAAAGCAGCCCCTCCACCAGCGCCCGCCATTCCGCCTCGAGCGTCGGCCGGTGGAATTTACGCCCCGCGCGGCCGTACCAGTAATCGGCATTCCACTCCACACCCTCTTTGCGATGCAGGTAAGCATGTACAGCCATCGCATCGCGTGTCGAAAGATCGTCGACCATGCCATGGGCTCGCGCCCAGTCGCCTTTTGCGTCCCACCAAAGCGCAGCCAGCGGAGCCGAAAGCTCGCGTGGCGGCTCGGCCAACCCCAGCGATGCGCGAAATTCCTCCATACTCATGCAGCTTTTGTAGCCGAATAGCGCGGAACAAGGCAACCGGCATCCAGCCCCGCTCCCTTGCTCCCTGCCGGGGCCCCCGGCGGGCGACTTGTGCCCGCTGGGGTGGCTCGCTCCCTTGCTCCCTCGCTCCCTAGTTCCCTCGTTCCCTTGTTCCCTGTTCCCTTGTTCCCTTGTTCCCTTGTTCCCTTGTTCCCTAGTTCCCTGCCCTCAAGTGATTTAGATCACTTTCAGCGCAATTACCCACTGCTACAACTAAACCATCGTTCCGATGAAGTCAGCAGAGGGTCCGCCAGGGGGTCACGGAGGAACTGGGGATTCTCAGTTTTTTATTCCCCTATCTGGAGGCCAATTCATGGGAATGCTCGATGCGACAATCCCCGAAAACCGCGATTGCAGCCCAAGGCGTGTTCGCCGTATACTGAAATCCGACCATTCTGGTCGCATTTTCAAATTGCTGCCCTTTCGGCGGCATGTGGGAGTCCGGCAGGTGAGCGCGCTGAGCGAATTGAAGGTGGGAGAACGCGGAATCCTCGTGGCCCTCGATCTCCCTGAATCCGTCCAGAACCATCTGATGCATATGGGCTTTGTGCCCGATTCGTGCGTCCACGCGCTGCGCCGCGCCCCCGCTGGCGACCCCACCGTTTACTGCATTGACGGCATGGAAATCGCCCTGCGACACGAGACCGCCGCCGCCATTCGCGTGCGTCCCTGCATCGCCGCAACGGCCTCCGCAACGCCCGCTGAAGAAGCCCCCAAACCCGCCGAGGCTGCGCAATGAACGCCTGCTGCGAGACGCCGGCAGTTAAGCCGCCCGCTGCCCCTCTGCCTGGCAGCACCCTCAAAACGGTGCTTCTCATCGGCCCTCCCAACTCCGGCAAATCCACCCTCTTCAACAAGCTCACGGGACTGCGCCAGAAAGTCGCCAACTATCCCGGCGTCACCGTCGAGCAGCGCAAGGGACTGATGGCCGGAGTGGGCCGCGAAGATCTCACGCTCATCGACCTGCCCGGAATTTATTCGCTCACCCCGTACTCTGAAGACGCGCGCGTCGCCGTCGACGTGTTGCGCGGCCGCATGCCCGGCACGCCCAAGCCCGACGCGGTCTTGCTGGTTTTGGACTCACTTCATCTCACGCGCCAACTCATGCTCGCCCAGCCGGTGCTTGCCGTCGGCCTGCCCACGCTCGTGCTGCTCAACATGTCGGACCTGATGGAGTCACGCGGCGGCCACATCGACGTGCTCCAGTTGGCGCGCGAACTCAATGCGCCGGTCGCGCAAATCAGCGCAGTCCGCGGCACCGGGCTCGACGCCGTTCCGCTCTTTCTCAATCAGCAAAATGGCCACGCCAAAACCAATCTCGTCGAGTTGCCTGTCATCGGCAACGCCGCCAGCACGCACAATTGGGCCGCGCAGGTCAGCCGCCGCACCGGCTACCAGGCCCCGCTTTCGGCTGCCAACACGCGCAAGATCGACAACGTTCTGCTCCATCGCTTCTGGGGCCCGCTGCTTTTCCTCCTCGTCGTCGTCGGCGTCTTTGAAGTGGTCTTCGCCCTCGGCCAGCCGCTCTCCGACGGCTTCGGCGATCTGCTGGCCCGCGCTGCCGATCTCGTCCGCCCGCTTCTGCCCGTGGGTTGGCTGCAATCCCTTCTGCTCGACGGCGTGTGGAAAGGCATCTCGTCGGTGCTCGTTTTCCTCCCCCAGATCCTTCTTCTCTTCCTCTTCATCGGAGTCCTTGAAGACTCCGGCTATCTCGCCCGCGCCGCTCTCATCGCCGACCGCGTCATGCGCACCATCGGCCTCAACGGCAAAGCCTTCATCCCGCTGCTTTCGGCTTACGCCTGCGCCATTCCCGCCATCATGGCCACGCGCACCATCGAAAACAAGCGCGACCGCCTCGCCACCATTCTTGTCGCACCCTTCATGACCTGCTCGGCGCGCCTGCCCGTCTATCTGCTGCTCATCGCCGCTTTCATTCCCAACATGTATTTCCTCCACGGCGTTCTCGGCCTGCGCACTCTCGTCATGCTCGGCCTCTATCTCGCAGGATTCGTCGCCGCCTTTACCACCGCGCGCCTGCTCAAGAGCTCCATCCTCAAGTCCAGCGACACGCCCTTCATCCTCGAGTTGCCGCAGTACCGCATGCCCACTCTCTACTCGCTCGCGCTGCGCCTTCTCGATCGCGCGCGCATCTTCATGAAGAACGCCGGAACCATCATCGTCGCTCGTATCGCTCGCGCTTTGGGTGCTCGCGCAGATTCCGCCTATCCACCTCCACAGCGGTTCCTACGCGCCTCCGCAACTTGCCCAGAGCGTCATCGGCCACATCGGCCACTTCATCGAACCAGCCATCGCGCCTCTCGGCTTCAACTGGAAAATCGGCATCGGGCTAATTTGCAGCATCTTCGCGCGCGAGGTCATGGTCAGCACCATGGGCACTCTCTACGGCGCAGATCCCGGCACCCAGGCCTTCAGCCTGCAAAACGCCCTGCATCACGACATGACCATCGGCGGCGCGCTCGCCCTCATGATCTTCTTCGCCTTCGCCATGCAGTGCACATCGACCATCGCCGTAGTCAAGCGCGAAACCAACAGTTGGACCTGGCCCGCCGTCCAGTTCCTCTACATGCTCGTCCTGGCCTACGGCGCAGCCTTCGCCGTCAACCACATCACAATGATGTTTATCCATTGATCTCTGATCTCTGATCCCTCTCGATCTCTGTTATCGTTTTCCCATGCGCGCCGCCGAACTCATCGCTCCTCTAACCTTCCGCCTCACCGAGATGCCCATCGAAGATCCCGGGCCAGGCGAAGTGCAGTGCCGAGTCGAATCCGTCGGCGTCTGCGGCTCCGATATGCACGCCTATACCGAAGGTCAGGTCGGCGGCATGCCCAACGCTTATCCCATGGTGCTCGGGCACGAGCCCTCTGGCGTCATCGTCAAAACCGGCGCAGGAGTAACCGGCCTCGCCGCAGGCGATCGCGGAGCCCTCGAGCCCGCGCTCTACTGCTACCACTGCGAATTCTGCCTGAGCGGTCACCACAACGTCTGCGCCAACATCCGCTTCCTCTCGAACGCCAACTATCCCGGCTTCTTCCGCGAGCTGGTCAACCTGCCCGTCGCGAACTTCGCGCCCATTCCCGCAAAGTCTTTCGTTCGACGCAGCGACCCTGGCCGAGCCTCTCGCTATCACGCTGCATTCCGTGCGCCTCGCGTCAATCTCCGCAAGTGAAACCGTTGCCGTCATCGGCGCAGGACCCATCGGCCTTCTCACCATCGCCGCACTGCGCGCTGCCAATGCCGGCCGCATCTGGGCCATCGAACCATTAGCGCACCGCCGCGAGCTGGCGCGCGCCATGGGAGCCGACGCCGTGCTCGAGCCCGGGGAAGCCGTCCCAGAAATCCTGCGCGCCACCGGGCAACGCGGCGTCGACTGCGCCATCGACTGCGCCGCCGGAGCCGACACCGTCCCGCAAGCCATTCAACTCACGCGCAACGCCGGCCGCGTCGTGCTCACTGGCATTCACTCCACGCCAACCTTCACCGTCGACGCCTCAGGCATGCGCCGCAAGGAGCTCACGCTCTTCAATGTGCGCCGCTCCAACCACGAAACCGAACAGGCTCTGTCGCTCCTCGAGGCACAGCCCAATTGGTTCGCACCGCTCGTCACCCACACGCGACCTCTCGATCGCATCGACGAAGCCTTCGACCTCACCAGCCACTATCGCGACGGCGTCGGAAAAATGGTCATTCGACCATAAAGGCAGCTTCTCAAAGCGGCCCCATAAATGCCGTTTTGAAAGGGCACTGCCTTACAGCTTGCTGAAAAATGCTCGGTCGGGCACGAAGTGTCAGGGCACGATTTCAAAGCATGCTGAAAAACTCTTCAGGGACAGCATGAAGTGCCAAGCTCGACTTCACAGCATGCTGAAAAACTCTTCAGGGACAGCATGAAGTGCCAAGCTCGACTTCACAGCTTGCTGAAAAACTCTTCAGGGACAGCAAGAAGTGTCAGGGCACGACTTTAGTCGTGCCGAAAGCGCCACAAAATATGTCGGGCTTTAGCCCCTGAGGGACGTTTTTCAGCCCGTTCCGAGGATGGATGCAGCCGGCTCCAAAAAACATCACAATCTCCGCGCAAACCGAACCGCTTCACACCGCGTGGTTCCTATTGCTCAGACAAATGCGATGCCCAGGACTAAATTCAGCCATGTAAGGGTAGATCCATGATGGACCCGATCCACGAATGGGGCTTCATGAGTTGACTCAACCCCTTATGTAGGCTGCTGTTGCCGGGTTGATCCTGACGGCGCCAAAGCATCCCACCCCAAACAGCAGACACCTTAAGGGGGGTCTCACATGCGTGGAATCAAGATTCTGTTCGGTACGACAGCACTGCTCGCCGGCCTGGCTCTGGCGCCAGCGGCTCAGTCACAGGTATTTGTCAGCATCGGTGTGCAGCCGGTTTGTCAGTACGGCTATTACGACTACGCCCCATACGCCTGCTCGCCTTACGGCTATTACGGTCCAGGGTACTTCTACAACGGCATCTTCCTCGGCATGGGTCCATGGGCCGGTTGGGGCTACGGCCACGGCTGGGGCGGACATCGCTTCAGCGAAGGTGGCGGAGGCAGCTATCGCGGCGGCGGCGGCGAAGCAGCCAATCGCAGCAGTTTTGCACACGGCGGTGGTGGTGGTGGCGGAGCGCGTCCCAGCGCCGGTCACTCTCAAGCGGTACGCACCAGTGCTCCATCTTCCCGTGGCTCGGTTCCACGTGCAGCACCAGCTTCGCACGCAGCACCAGCTTCGCACGCAGCACCTGCTTCGCACGCAGCGCCCGCCTCGCACTCAGCTCCCAGCGGCGGTGGTGGCGGACATCAAGGCGGTGGCGGCGGTGAATCGCATGGCGGCGGTGGTGGCGGTGGCTCTCATGGTGGCGGCGGGCATGAAGGCGGCGGACACTAAACTGTAGCTGCTGCCCAAACAGCAGTTTCCACAACAAGCGGCGGAGCATACCAGCTCCGTCGCTTTTCGTTGGTGAGGGAACTTTCCGGGAGTGGGGTGCTCAGTTGAGCGCAACAGACTGGTTACCCGGCGGCATTTACGAGAAGAGGAGCGACAGGGCAAGCCTTTTCTCGAACCGTACGGGCCCGGCGCTTGAGGCCGCGGGGACATCCGTTATCTCCCCAGATTCGCGCAAAATAATTCCTTGCGCAACATAGCTGTGGGAAGACGCTTACCAGTTATGTGACGAAATTTCGCCATTAAATCCCTCTTGAAAACCTTCGGGAAGAAACGACGAGATTCGATTTACATCTCCGTTGTCAAACACCAATTCGGGCAAATGCGCTGGTGCCTTTCTAACAATCACGCTGATGTTCCAGTCATAACTCAAGATGCTTGCGTTGCGGCAGTCGAATCCCGCTAGCACCAGGTTGTATAGCAGCAAGCCCCCATTCCAGAGCGACACATGGCCTCCGAGGACCCGGTGATGCAAAGGGGGGACAGTGATGCATGCAACGCCGCCGTCTTTAGTGACAGCGTAAATCTTCTTCAAAAACAAGCCCGCGTTCACCTGGTGCTCAAGTACATGAGAAGCCCAGACACAGTCATACTCCTGAGGGAAATCCAGACTATTGAAGTCGCCAATCATGACGTCTATTTCAGCAGGACGCCGCTCGAAATAGATCGATTTTCCATAATCGAGAGCTGTCACTTTTTTCCCGTGCTTTCGAAACAGCTCAGTTTGTTCGCCGCTTCCGCAGCCAATATCCAGAACGGTCTCGAAAGCATACTCATCTATCAGCTTTTGGGCCGCGGCTCCCGCATGGCTCAAGCACTTGAACTCTTCTCGTATGACCGGCCTTGGATTTGCAGAGCCAATTGGAGAAAAAAACGGGACAACATCGTATCCGAATTTCTGAAAGATCCGTCGAATTACGTTTATGGATCTCAACGCTGCCAGACCTCCAGGCCCATATTCTCTTTGCAGGTCGTCCGGCATGTCAACCGCCGACACGCGACTCAGCATTACGCCTCGGAACGCAACATACAGGAATGGGGCGCGGAAGGTTCCTCTTTAAGCGGTCGAGGGCCTAGAGACGATGCTTGCCTGTTTCACGGAGCAGGAGCTCAGCAGATTCGGCAGGCTCGGCCTCAGCATCGATCGCCTTCGACAGCTTCCGCGTCATCACCTGGAAGTGATAACCCATCACCGCCAAAGTCATCGCCGCGCCAAAGCACCGTCGGTACCTGGTCGCAGCAGACGCCAGAAATTTCCAATAGCTCCATTGGTGCCGCCCGAAAACGCCCTGGCGCACAATGGAGTTAGCCAGCGCTCGCAGATTGGCCCGCGTCATCCACGGTTCGGAACGCGGCCGCTGTTGTCTCCTGGCACGCTCCTCCGCTGTTCGCTTCGCCAGCTTGGGATGAGCCCGGTTCAGGTAGAGCTTGACGCGCTCATAATATGCCTCGCAGTTGTAAATCCGCTTCATCACCCCGCGGTAGCCCTCCACCAGCTTCGCCGCATCCATGCGCGGCAGAAAGTTGAGCCGGTCGCAAAAGGTATTATTGCCGCCGCCCGCGTCCACAATCCTCCCCTCGCTGCGCAACCGCCTGAAGAGCTGCGTCCCCGGCATTGCCTGCAGCAGTCCCACCATCGCGATCGGAATCCCGCTCTTCTCAATGAACTCAACCATGCGGTCGAAAATGTCTTCCTTATCGGTGTCGAAGCCCAGAATGAAGCCGCCCATCACCTCGATGCCGAAGCTCTGGATCTTCGCCACGCTCTCGAGCAAACTGCGCCGCGTATTCTGCAGCTTGTTGCTCGCGATCAAACCCGACTCGTCCGGAGTCTCAATGCCCAGGAAGACGGATTTGAACCCCGCGTCCTTCATCAACTGCATCAGCTCCGTGTCGTCCGCAAGGTTCAATGACGCTTCAGTGATGAACTCAAAAACCGCCCCGGCCTGCGCGCGCCACTCCGCCATGGCTCTCAGCAGTTCCTTGGCGCGCGCCTTGTTGCCGATAAAGTTGTCGTCCACGATAAACACGGAATCGCGCCAGCCCGCCGCGCGCAACTGCTCCAGTTCGGCCAGCACCTGGGCCACTGCCTTGGTCCGCGGACGCCGCCCGTAGATCTCGATAATGTCGCAGAACTCGCAATTGAACGGGCAGCCGCGCGAGTACTGCACGGTCATGGTCGAATAGCGCTTCATCTTGATCAAGCTCAAATCCGGCGGCGGGCTCGTCGTCATCTCCGGCCGCTCGTCTGCTTGATACACAGGCCGAGCCGTTCCTGCTTCTAACTCCCGCGCCAAACCGGCAATCAGGCTTTCCGCCTCGCCGATCACCACATGGTCCGCCTTGAGCTCAATCGCCGGCACGCTGCTGGCGATGGGCCCACCCACCACCGTGCGTAACCCGCGCGCCCGGCAACGCTCCACAATTTGCAGAAGCGACTCGCTCTGAATGTGCATCCCGCTCAGCATCGCCACGTCCGCCCAGGCCAGATCGCGATCGCGCAGCGGCTCCACGTTGGTGTCCACCAGCCGCTTGTTCCATGCGCCCGGCAGCAGCGCGGCAATCGTCATCAGACCCAGAGGAGGCTGCGCCGCCCGCTTGCCCAAAAACTTGAGCGCGTGTTTAAAGCTCCAGAAGGTTTCGGGGAACTCAGGGTAGATCAGCAAGGCGTTCATCGGCCACCTTTCAAGGAAGAGGAACGGCCGGCGAACGTGGAGAGGGTTGGCTCGTTGACTGGTTCGTGTGCATCGCGAGCCAGTGCGGCTGCGCTCAGGCCGGCGCACTGCTTCAGCAACAGACTACTCCGCTCGAGCATGCAGAAGACTGTATAAAACGGACCAATTCTTCGCGAAAGATCGAGCCTTAAGACATTGCTCTCAAAGACATTGCTCTCTCAGGCTACGCACCAGCTCCCCCTGGCGCCAGCGCTGGCAAGGCATTCCAGTGCCGGGTGCCGCAGCGCATCTTGAAAAAAACGAGAAAAGTGATCAAAATTGAACAGAACGGTCGGGCTCAAAGGGCGCAAACTCGTGCTAGAGTCCCGCTGGTAGTGTACGGTGATGCGATCACCGTGGATGCTCAATGGAATGAGCAGCTTGCGGGATCCGATGCGTCCTACCCACAGGCCGTGCGCCCCGCTGGTCGCCCAATGGAGGGACCGGATGGGGTCGCATTCCTCCCCACAGAGTCATGATCTGTCGCTGAATTCAGAAGGGGGACTGATCGGTGATTGAGCTTGAAAAGCCCGCGTTTGATGCAGCCGCCTTTCTGGCCAGCGCCGGCCTGGGACGAAGAATCACGCAATTGGCGCCTAAGGAAACCTTCTTTACCCAAGGAGATCCAGCGGATGCGGTCTTCTATCTCCAAAAAGGCCGTGTGAGAGTCACGGTGGTTTCGACAAACGGCAAGGAAGCCACAATCACGCTTCTAGGCCCCGGCGATTTTATTGGAGAAGAGTCGTTGGCGGCGCCCGCAGGGTTGCGCCTGGCCACGGCCACAGCTCTTACCGCATGCACCGCACTCCAAATATCGCGGGACGAGATGATTCGCGTGATGCACGAGGAGCATGAATTCTCCGACTTGTTCTTGAAGTTTCTACTGGCCCGCAGCATGCGCATCCAGGCCGATCTCGTCGATCAGCTGTTCAACTCCAGCGAAAAGCGCCTGGCGCGGATTCTCCTGTTGATGGCGGAATTCGGCCAGCACGGTAGCGCGGAAACGACGCTTCCCAAAATCTCGCAGGAGACGCTGGCCGAGATGATCGGCACCACGCGTTCCCGCGTCAGTTTCTTCATGAACCGCTTTCGCAAGCTCGGCTTTGTCGAATACGACGGCCGCATCCGTGTCCATAAGTCGCTGCTCAATGTAATCCTCCACGATTGACCACCGCTCACGGGGCCTGCCTGAAGCTCCCGCCAAAAAACCTCCAAATTGTGAGCAGGATTGCTCATCGCCGCGACAAGTATACCGGCATACTTAGCTCAGTTTCCCCGGCTACCAGCAGCGGGAGTTCCCCAAACAGGCCCGCGCAATGCCAACGCTTGAAGAAACCCAAGCTGGTTCCAGTAGCGAACAACGGAGGACGCAATGACAATCTTGCAAACGGTGTTGGTACTGTTGATTCTTTTTTGCGCCATGCGGGCTCCGGAAAAGCCGGATCGTGTCCGCGAGCGTTCCCGCCGGCCGCGCGATAGAGCCGGCAGTTGACTCCGCCAAGTTTCCCCTCCAGCCGTCCCAGCGCTTCTTTTCTGCCGAGCCGCTTCAATCGCCCCGCTTGAACCGGCACGGGCGCGATCCATATTCCTTGCGCCGCACATGATTCAATCTGCTCAGACCCGCAGGCCTAGAACCACTACGCTTATTGTGCGTCGGGACATGCAAATGCAGGCCCAACGGCGATGAGGAATCTTCATGCTCGGAATCAACTTTCTTGGAGTAGCCGCTTTCGCTGCATTCGCCGTAGCGCCTGGCGCTCCCAGGGCGACGCCTCAGATCAATATTTATATTGGGGCCGCCCCCGATTGTCCCTATGGTTACTTCGACTACGCCCCTCACAACTGCGTTCCCGACGGCTACTACGGTTCGGAATGGTTTCGTGGCGGCATCTTTACGGGTGCGGGTCCGTGGTTTCAGGGGTCCGACGATTTTCAAGGCTTGGTCGATAACACACTCGATCCACAGTACGGCTATCATGGCCCATTGCCCAACGTTGGCGATAAGCCCGCAGCGCAGCGGAGAGCCCCGGAGCTATTCAACGGAAATGAAGTGCGCGGCGGGGGCGGCAACATCCGCGAAGTGATTGCCAGCGGCAAAGGAAAGAACTAACCTCCTGTCTGTCTTCCAGCTCTGGCGCCGCCTGCATGGCGCAACCTCTGCAGATGCGCTCCTTTGCGATAGAGCAAAATTGACCATACGCGACTCCTCGATCCGCGCGATGATGGAAAGAGATTGATTGTCATTGCGGTTCATCGTGGGTGTGGACTGTCCCCATGTTGCGCAAGCCCCCAAGCCCATCTACCAATTCGGGGCTGCGTCGCCCGACGCCGCATGGCAATGGGAGCTGTGCTCTTACTTTCCCGATCACTGCATTCGCGGTCTGTGATCTGTTCTCAGCGCACTCCCTTTGCGGCACACCGCGGCAACGCCGCTCCGGGTATCAAGAGGTCCCACCAATGAGCGGACGAAAACGGAGCAGCATTTTGACGAGTGAAGATATCACAAAGTTCGATACTGCAAACTTTCTTGCAAGCGCCGGGCTGGGCCGAACCATCGTCGAGCTAAAGCCACTGCAGACATTCTTTTGCCAGGGAGACGCGGCGGACTCTGTGTTCTATCTGCAAAAAGGCCGCGCAAAAGTCACTGTCGTTTCGCAGAAAGGCAAAGAAGCCACCATCACCCTTCTTTCCGCCGGCGAATTTGTTGGCGAGGGATCTCTCGCCACGATCGCCGGTTTGCGTCTCTCCACGGCCACTGCCATGAACACCTGCACTGCGCTCAAAATCAGCCGTAACGAAATGATCCGAGTGATGCATGACGAGCCTGCATTCGCCGACATGTTTCTCAAGTTCCTGCTGGCTCGCAGCATGCGCACCCAGGCCGACCTTGTCGATCAGTTATTCAACTCCAGCGAAAAACGCCTGGCGCGGATTCTCCTGATCATGGCGGAGTTCGGCAAGCCCGGCGAACCGGAAACCTTCATTCCTCCCATCACGCAGGAAACCCTGGCAGACATGATCGGCACCACCCGGTCGCGCGTCAGCTTCTTTATGAACCGCTTCCGCAAGCTCGGTTTCATCAGCTATAACGGTCGCATCCAGGTGCACAAGTCGCTGCTTAATGTAGTGCTGCTCGATCAACTGCCCGACCACAACGCGCTAAAACCCGCCATTCTCCCTGTCCCCTGAAATCCCTGTCCGCGAAATCCAGGTCCGCGTAAGCTAAAGAATCAAAATCTTTAAGCCAATGCCCCGCGCTTTCGAGGCCTCCCTCTGACATCCTTTCCCAGGTCAACCTCATCACAGTGTGGAGCGGGCCGGAAGGCATCGGGATTACCTCCTGAACCAGACAGAGCCCGCGCGGTAAATCTCTCGCTCGCACCCACTCGATGCGTCTCTTGCGGTGCCGCCTCGGTTTTGAAAATCAATCGCGCCGGCCCCGTTGCAATTGGGCGCGAATCACGGCTCATGAGGTCCCCACCTCAAAGCCCTTCAACGAGGAGGAACAACGATGAACAAATTCAGAATTTTTGCCCTTGCGTCGGTAGCCGGAATCTGTCTCTTGGCAGCGCCCGCGAAATCGGCCGCGCAAATCGGCGTCAGCGTCAATATCGGGCCCGAGCCCGTGTGCCCCTACGGCTATTACGATTACGCTCCATACGCCTGTGCTCCCTACGGCTACTACGGCCCCGAATGGTTCGTGAGCGGCGTATTCGTCGGCGCCGGACCCTGGTTTCATGGACCAGCCAACTTCAGGGGTCATGTTGATAACCACTACGATGTCTCCCGCGGCTATCGCGGCGAAGCGCCCCACGCCGGCGACAAACCCGATCAAGCACACCCCGTCGATCACATTCAGAACTTCAAAGGCAATGAAGTCCGCGACGGGCGAGGACACGTGAGCAAAAAGTAAGAGTGCAGCTCTCAGCTTTTAAGTAAGAGTGCAGCTCTCAGCTTTTAGCTTCTTTTAGCTCTTAGCTTGTGGCTTCCAGCTTCTAGCTTTGAGTTCGTAGCTATTAGCTTCTAGCCGCGCCATTAGCCATTAGCAGCCGGTAGCTATTAGCGGCCGGCTGCATGAGTAATCTCCAGATAAGAGATAAGCGCGCCGGAGGCGCAGCGTTTGTTAGCCCCGCGCTTCAGCGTGGGGAACGCTGACCGATGAAAGGCGGAGTCCCGTAGGGACGGCGCACAAGGGCATTTCTCTTGCGGGGATCAATCGCTCTCAGCTTTTCACAGCCGGCTGCTAGCGGTTGGCGCCATCATTTGGCTAGTGTGCCCGGGCCTCAAGAATGAGACCCGGGTACATCTCGTTCCGGTAAGTTTTCTTCTCTGAGAACCCTCCCCTGCCGATACTCCCTGAGTTTCTCTTTTACCGGCTCCCCGCAATCATCTGCGCCGCATGCTGCAGGCTGGTATCGGTAACTTTGGCCCCGCTCAACATGCGCGCGACTTCGTGAGTGCGTGCGCGGTCATCGAGAACGCGGATGCGCGTAGTCGTGCGCCCATCCTGCTCGCGCTTCTCTACCGCCAAATGCTGATCGGCGAAGGCAGCGATTTGCGGCAGATGAGTAACGCACAGTACCTGCTGGCCGCGGCCCAGTGTCTTGAGCTTGTGGCCAACCGCTTCAGCCGCCCGGCCTCCGATACCGATGTCGATTTCGTCGAACACAAGCGTGCGCGGCGCAGTCTTTTTCCTGGTCTTCGACGAGGACTCTTCCACCGCCACCTTCAGCGCGAGAAGAATGCGCGATAATTCTCCGCCTGATGCGATCTCAATAAGCGGCTTGAGCGGTTCGCCCGGATTAGGCGCGATGAGATATTCGACCGTGTCCCAACCGGAGGAAGTCCACGCGGATTCGGCGTCGTTCGCAGTGACAGAAACCGAAAACCGCGACTTCATGGCCAGCGAGTTGATGTGTGCCTCGGTCAGTTTGGAGAGTTTCGCAGCAGCCGCCTTGCGCTCGGCAGTCAGCGCAGCGGCTGCCAGCTTGTATTCCGAAGCCGCCTTCTCGAGTGCCGCACGAAGCGCCTTGAGAATTTCATCGCGGTCCTCCACCTCGGAAAGTTTGCGGGCAACGTCTTCACCAAAAGCGATGACCTCAGCCACGGTCTTCCCATATTTCCTTTTGAGGCGATCGAGAAGCGCGAGGCGGTCTTCGATCTCAGCCAGTCTCTCCGGCGACGCGTTGATGCCTTCGGCGTAGTCGCGCAGTGAAGCGGCGAGATCGGAAATTGTGGCGCGTGCAGAAGCAAGCTGCTGGGCCGATTCTGAAAAACGCCCGTCGTAGCGTGCCAGCTCCTCGACATTGCGGATAGCGGCTTTGAGCGCGGCTTCCGCCGAGTTGCCGCCTTCGTACAGTTCGTCAAATGCGCCAAGCGCCGCCGCGTAGAGCTTTTCGGCGTTGGCCAAAACACGCTTCTCGGTTTCAAGAGCCTCGTCTTCGCCCGCAGTGAGATGCGCCTGCTCGATCTCATTCCGCTGCCACGTCCACAGATCCACATTGCGCAGCCGGTCCTGTTCGCCCTGGAGCAGATCGTTCAATTTGTCTGAGGAATCACGCCAACGAGCGAAAGCCTCGGCGACAGCGTCTAAAGAAATGCCGGCGAAGCGGTCCAGCAGGATGCGCTGCTGGGTAGGGTCGAAACTCGAGAGGGTCTCCGTTTGCGCATGGACGAGCGCGAGCTCGGGAGCGAGTTGCTTAAGCACCTGCACCGTTGCAGGCTGGTTGTTGACGAAAACGCGCCCCTTGCCGGTAGAAAGGATCTCGCGGCGCAAAATGATCTCGGTAGCCTCAGCGTCGATGCCGTTTGCCTCGAGAACTGCTTCAGCCCCCGGCGTGGACTCGAAGACGCAGGAGACGACGGCCTTATCGGCGCCATGCCGGACCACGTCCGCCGAGGATTTGCCACCCATAAGCAGCGCAAGCGCGTCAACAAGGATAGACTTGCCCGCGCCCGTCTCGCCGGTGAGCAGATTGAGGCCGGGCCCGAATGAGGCGATAGCGTGATCGATGACGGCGTAATTTTCAGCGCGGAGTTCGACGAGCATGGTTGATCTGTTGATCCTTGAGAATCCGAGCGCAGCATAGCACGATTGACTCCCCGAAAGGGCAAAGGAATCACCGGCGCAGTCCCGAAGGACGCACCCAAAGCGTCACTTGGGCGCGGGGAACAGGGTCTGATACCGTGGAAGTTGAGGTGAAGGGCAATTCTTACGGCAGCGTTTGCATTGTTTTTTCAGGCGGATGGCGGCGCGGGGCCGCAGTCGAGCCAGGGTTTCAGCGCATTGGCCGATCTGTTCTCGAACATCGGGGCCATCGCGATCGGCGTACTGTTGCTCTTGCTGGTAGCCAGCCTCTACTCGTGGACCGTGATTTTCGGCAAAATGTCCGCCTTCAGCAAAGCGACGACCCAGAGCCGCAAGTTTATCCGCGCCTTCCGCAAGTCGACGCGGCTGCAGGAGATTGCGGCGTTCACCGGCGAGTACAGCGCCAGCCCGCTTGCCCAGGTGTTTGAGGACGTATACGAAACCTACAAGCGCGTTACGGGCGGATCAGGTCCGCCGCGCAACCTGTCTTCGCTCGAGCGCACAGCGCAAACCGCCGCCAGCGAAGCCGTAACCGCGCTCGAACGCCGCTTGACCTGGCTCGCGACCATTGGAAGTGTCAGCCCGTTTGTAGGGCTGTTCGGCACGGTAATGGGCGTGGTCGACGCCTTCCACGGAATCGGCGTAGCGGGCGGAGGCTCTCTGAAAGCCGTAGCCCCCGGCATTGCCGAGGCGCTCATCACCACAGCGGCAGGCCTGTTCGTAGCCGTGCCCGCGGTCGTCGCCTACAACCAGTTCACCGCGCGCATCAAGGTTTTCGCCGCGGCCATCGACGATTTTTGCCGCGAGTTGCTGAACTCGCTCGAAGAAATTCCCGTGCGGCCGCAGACGCCCCCCCGACCAGCAAGCGAACGGAGCTAAAGCTGGCTGCATGAACGGGCTTTGTATCAGGGCGCGAGTTTACTCGCGCCGAAGAAGGCTGAAAAACAAGGGGTTTTAACCCCTGAGGGACGCCTTCTCGACCGGCTCTCTCGTCGTTGGCAGCAATAGCGGAGTAAGAACTTGGCATTCACAACCACCAACGGACAAACCCGCACGTCGCTCGCGGAAATCAACATTACTCCGCTGGTTGACGTGGTGCTCGTGCTGCTCGTGATCTTCATGATCACCGAGCCCGTGCTGCAGTCGGGGATTGAAGTGAATGTGCCGAAGACGCGAACGGTGAATGTGCTTACCGAGCAGCGCATGGTGGTCACGATTGACCGCGACGACAATATTTTCCTCAACGATCAGCCGGTAAACATCCACGATCTGCCGGAAAAGCTGCATCAGGCGGGTGTCGATCCCGCGCATCAGTCGATTTATCTGCGCAGCGACGAGCGCGTATCGTTCGGAAATTTTGCCAGCGTGATGGACGCGGTAAAGCAGTCGGGAATTACCAATATATCGATCGTGACCCAGCCGCTGGACACGAAGGCATCGGCCGGGAGCGGTGGAAATTAGCGGAGTTCGGTGCAATCCCGTCCTAAACGCAAAAAACGCGTTTAAGACAAGCCGCACGGCTACTGAGCCCGCATAAGCAGTGGCCGGTCAAGCGCGCCGAAGGCGCAGCGGTTGTTAGCCCCGCGCTTTAGCGTGGGGGACGAGGTTCCACAGTTCACCACCAGTCCCGTAGGGACGGCGTTAGGGCTTTAGTTTTGCAGGGATGAACATCAGCGGCCAAACTGGAGAGTGCAGGTCGGGAGACATGCAATACAGCCGGTCAGGAGATCGGCGCTAAAAAAACATGAGCAGCATTCTCGATAACGGCGATCACCTCGAGCGGGAACTGACCGCGGAGCCGATTGCCGCGCCCGCCGCGGGAGCGCTGGGGCTGCATCTCGCGCTTGGCGGGCTCCTGCTGAGTTACGCCTGGATGATGGGCATGTTTCATCACAATTTCTGGGGCAGTCCCGGTGCCGGTGGAACCATCCAGGTGAGCATCACCAGCACTCTGCCACTGAAATCCGATGAAGTAAACCAGAATGTGCTTGCCACCGAGACGCCGAGCAAAGCGCCGGCCCCGCCCAGTCCCAAAGAAAAGCAGCGCGTCGACGAAACAGCGATTCCGATTGCAGGCAAGAAACTCAAGCCCCAGCCAATGAACACCCCCAGGACGCAACAGCACCAGCCACCGCAGCCCCAGAACAAGGCGCAATACGGCGAGCAGTCGGGATCGGTAATCCCGCACCAGGTGCAACCCGGCACCATCGGACAGACCACGGTGGGCGACAACAATTTCTCCAGCATGTTTCCCTATTACGTGCGCGGCATCAACACAGCCGTGGGCAGCAAGTGGAACAAGTACGAAGTGAACCCAGCCACGCCCAAAGGTGCGCGCGCCTATATCGTCTTCACGGTTCATCGCGATGGCAGCGTGGGCGACGTGAAAATGGATCAAGCCAGCGGCAGCCCCACTCTGGACAACTCGTGCCTGCGCGCCGCGCAACGCGTGGACACGCTCGGCCCCCTGCCGCCGCAATATAATCAAAGCACGTTGAAGGTTTCGTTCTACTGCGAGTTTTGAAGAAAAAGGTGTAAGGCTTCAGGGGGTCAGGTTACAACTCGCCAGGCAGTCGGTCTAAACCGCAGAGATTGCAGAAAAGCAAAGGGTTAGCTGGCGCTGGTTCACCCAGCCATCACCCTCAGGCCCAGAAGCGGCATCAAACGATTCAGCAGCATCGGCGGCCGCAAAAAGGCCCCGTTCAAGGCCGTGCACAACACCATCCCAAAATTCGAGGAAGGACTGCACTTCGCATGAAGGCATCTTTGAGGGTTTTGTCCCTGTTCTTGTTTTCCCTGGCGTATTTTCCTGGCGTCCGGGCAACGGCCCAGGACTGGGTTCGCACCGGAACCAACCTTGGAAATCAGCACATTCGCCTCGCGGCCGCGGATTTCAAGCCCGTAGGCAACGATCCCCAGACGCCGGTGCTGAAGAACGTCTTCGATACCACCCTTTTCAACGATCTCACCAACGCCGGCATCTTCGACATGGTGTCAAAGAGCCTCGCGCCGCAGGCCATGCCGGGCTCGCCGCAGGAGCTGGTGCCGGCGCAGTGGTCGGCGCAGCCCGCCAACGCCTCCATGGTGGCGTTCGGCGCGCTTTCGGCAGACAACGGCCGACTTGTGGTGTACGGCTGGCTGATGGACCCCACCACCGCAGGCAGCCCGCCGGTGCTGGCCCGGCAGTATAACGAGACCGCCAGCCAGGACATGGCGCGCACCGTCGCGCATCGCTTCGCCGACGAAATCATCTCCCGGCTCGGCGGCGGCATCAACGGCATAGCTGAAACCAAAATCTATTTTGTAAGCAACCGCACGGGCTCAAAGGAAATTTGGGTCATGGATTATGACGGCGCCAATCAGCACGCCATCACGCACCTCGGCACGGTCTCGATGTCACCCCGCGTCTCGCCCGATGGCTCACGCGTTGCCTTCGCGTCGCTGGATAAAGAAGGCTGGGTGATCCGGATGTTCTCGCTCGACCTGGGGCGCATGGTGAGTTTTCCGGCCGGCACGGTGGGAAGCTACAACCAGTCGCCGGCGTGGTCGGCGGACGGATCGAAACTGGCATTTTCCTCGGCGCGGTCTGGCCATCCCGAGATCTGGGTTGCGGATGCGGGTGGCGGCAACGTGCACCAGATTACTTCATTCGGAGCGGATGCGTCGCCGGCGTGGAATCCGCGCACTGGGGCGCAACTGGCATTTCTGAGTGGACGCACGGGCGAACCGCAGATTTACGTGATGGATCTGGATGGCTCCAATGTGCAGCGCATGACCGACAGCGGCTACGCGATCTCGCCCTCGTGGTCCTCCAACGGCGGCCATGCTGGCCTTCAGTTGGAACCGCAAGTACGGTCCCGGCGATCCCGGCGGGCAAGACATCTACGTGATGGACATTGCCAGCAAGAAATGGCTGCAGGCCACGCACGAGGCGGGGAACAACGATTTTCCATCATGGTCGCCGGATGGGCGGCACATCGTCTTCCAGCGCCAAATCAACCACCGCACGCAAATCTGGTCGATGCTGTCGGACGGAACCGAGCAGCATCAGCTCACCTTCAGCGGCGACAACGCGATGCCGAACTGGAGCTGGAAATGAGGCTGGCAGGGTGCATGGGGTTGGCTACCTACTCGTTCCGGTCGCCGCGGCGACAACGCGGGAAGGATGTTCTAACTCGGCACCCGGCGTTCAGAATGGGGCACGGGCTGCAACCGGTATCCGGCGCAATGCACTATGATTTTATCGGTGCTCGAATCGGATGACGGCATGCGCGGCGACACCAAGCCGGAATGCCCAAAACATTGACTCAACTTTTTCGAGACGAGGAGAATTCCCATGAAACTACGAAATGTTTTCTTGACGTCTGCCCTCCTTTTAGTTGCCTTAACCGCGGTATCGGGTTGCAAAAAGAACAAGCCCCTGCCGCCGCCATCTGAAACGGCCCCGACCGCGACCGCGCCCACTCCGACCGCGACACTGACCGCGACGCCGACCGTAATTTCAGCCGGCGACCCGGTGCAGTTGACCTGGCGCACTACAGACGCCACGTCTATTACGATTGACGGCATCGGCGATGTTCCTTCCGTGGGCGTGAAGACGGTGACTCCAACGGCGTCGACCACCTATCACCTGGTGGCGCGCGGCGAAGGTGGCTCGGCAGACGCTTCAGCGCGCGTGACCGTAAATTCGCCGCCCGCGATCGAGACCCCTGCGACTTCGATGACCGAAGAACAGGACTTCAAGGCACACGTTCAGGACATCTTCTTCGACTACGACAATTACGACATCCGTACCAGCGACGCGCAGCCCACGCTGGCCAAGGACGCGGATTTCCTGGTGAAGCATCCGGACATCAAGGTCGTGATCGGCGGTTACTGCGATGAGCGCGGATCGGAAGAATACAACATCGTGCTCGGCCAGAACCGCGCGCAGTCCACCAAGACCGCGCTCGTCACAGCCGGCGTCGCAGCCGACCGCATTCGCGTCATCAGCTACGGTAAAGAGAAGCCGTTCTGCACCGAATCGACCGAGGAATGCTGGCAGTTGAATCGCCGAGCCGGATTCACGATCGATCGATAAGACAGAACAAGTGTGAGTGTGAAAAATAAGTGTGAGTGTGAGTGTGAAAAACGAGTGTGAGTGTGCACCGCTCTCAGCACATGCACACTCGTGCTCACACCCACACTCGCACTTGCTCTCACACTCACACTCGCACTCACACTCGTTCTAAGGAAGGTCGAGCATGCACATTTCAGGCGTCGTCCGCAATCGTCTGCTTGCCGCAGCGATCTTGAGTTTTGTCTTTCTTCCCTCCACGCCGCGCGCCCGCGCGGTCTCAAAAGAGATCGTCGAGCTGCAAACCCAGGTGCAGCAATTGCTGGATCAGGTGCAGCGGCTGCAGTCCACGCTGGATACGAAGATGGGCGTGCTGCAGCACCTGGCGGAGCAAACGGCCGACCAGGCCAACCAGATGACCACCGCCGTAACCGCGCTGCAGCAGAAATTAAACTCGCAAAACGACGCGGCCAGCGCAAAGCTGGACACGGTTTCCGGGCAGGTGCAGTCGCTGAACGATTCGGTGGACGAACTGAAGGCGCGCATCGCCAAGCTGGACAAGTCCGTCGCAGACCTGCAAACACAGTTGCAGAATATGCAGGCCCCGCCGGCGCAAGCGCAGCCGGGCGCGGGTCCGACTCCGGGCGCGCCTGGGGCGGGCGGCGACGGCGCCGGGCGGACAGGGAGCGCCGGGCACGTCGGCAGCGCAGCAGGCGCCGCCGTTGCAGGAGACGGTGCAGGCCGGCGTTCGCGACTACAACGCGGGGCGCTATGACATGGCGCAAGGTGAATTTCAGAGCGTGGTGCAGAACTATCCGATGGACGATCTGGCCGGGACCGCCCAGTTCTACCTGGGCGAAATTGCCTACCAGCAGAAGGACTACGCCACTGCAATCAAGGCGTACAACGCGGTGCTGGAGGGATTCAGCGGCAACGCCAAGGCACCCGCCGCGCAACTGCACAAGGGCTATGCCCTTCTGGCGGAGAACAAAAAAGACGAGGGAATTCATGAGTTGCGCTCCCTGATCCAGCGCCACCCCCAAACCCCGGAAGCGCACGCCGCCCGCAGCAAGCTGAATGGCATGGGCGTGAGGATCGCAGCCCGCGATGAGGCACTGAGGAATTCAGCTTCTGGCTCTCAGCCTTCCGGCCGAGACTTTAGCAATCCAAATAAAAGCCCCGCCATGAGCGGGGCTTTTTACTGCGCAAAAAGCGCACGGATCAGCTCTGCGCCGGCGCAGTCCCCGCTGGAGCCGGATCGACTGGAGCAGCGCCCGACTGAAGCAGCCCCCATCGCGGCAGCCTTCGCCACGCTCTTGTGGTGGCGCACGTCATCGCCCTGAATCCAGAAGATAACATCCTCAGCAATGTTGGTGGCGTGATCGGCGACGCGCTCCAGGCTGCGCGAAATCATGAGCGCGTTCAGCGCCTGCGGCGCCAGATGACTGCTCTCTTCCATCACCCTGGTGAGCGTTTTGTAAGAAGAGCGGTTCATCTGGTCGACGGCGTCGTCCATGGTGAGCACGGTGCGCGCCAGCTCTGCATCGCCTTCGATGAAGGACTGCAGGCTCCTGCGCACCATGTCGGCAGCCATCGACGCCATGCGCGGAATATCGACGGGCAGATCGACTGAGCCCATGCGCTCCATGTGGCGCACGCGCTCGGCGATGCTTTTGGCGGCGTCGCCCACGCGCTCCAGATCCGCGTTGATCTTGATGACGCTCAAGATGAAGCGGAGATCGATGGCCATGGGCTGCTCCATGGCGAGCAGGTCGAGAGCGGTCTGGTCGATGTCGCGCTCCATGCGATTGATGGCGATCTCGCTGCGGCTCACCAAATCGCAAATCGACAGGTCGCGCGTGCGGTATGCCTCAATGGCGCGCTGGATGGCCTGCTCGGCCAGCCCGGCCATGACCAGGAGATTTTCTTTCAGATCTTCGAGGCTCTGTTGAAAGCGAATGCGTGTCATCCGAACCTGCCCGTAATGTAATCCTCCGTGCGCTTGTCAGAAGGATTGGTAAAGATTTTGTGGGTCGAGTCGAACTCGACCATGCGGCCGTTGAGGAAGAATCCCGTGTTTTCCGCCACGCGGGCTGCCTGCTGCATATTATGCGTCACAATCACGATGGTGTACTGCGACTTTAGTTGGAAGATGAGGTCCTCGATCTTGGAAGTGGAAACGGGATCGAGGGCGGAAGCGGGCTCGTCCATAAGCAGAACTTCAGGGTCGACAGCCAGGGCGCGGGCAATGCAGAGGCGCTGCTGCTGGCCGCCGGAGAGGCTGGCGCCCGATTTTTTCCTGAGATCGTCCTTCACCTCGTCCCACAGCGCCGAATTCTTGAGCGATTTCTCCACGATTTCGTCGAGGTGCTTCTTGTTGGAGTAGCCGTTGAGCTTGAGGCCGGCGGCGACGTTATCGTAGATGGACATCGTGGGAAAAGGATTGGGCCGCTGGAAGACCATGCCCACGCGGCGGCGGATTTCGACGGGCTTGGCGTCCGCGTAGATGTCGAGGTCGCCAATGCGAACGGTGCCGGTAACGCGGGCGATGGGATTGGTCTCATGCATGCGGTTAAGGCAGCGCACAAACGTGCTCTTGCCGCAGCCCGAAGGGCCGATCAGCGCCGTCGCGTGATTGGCCGGGATGTTCAGGTTGATGTCCTGCAAGAGTGTGGTTCGCGCCATACCACGCGTTCAGGTTTTGTACCTCAATGCCGACGCCCACGTGCGGATTTCTCCTTCTTGTCCTTGCCTGAATCCACTTGGGCGATGCCCCAGGGAAAGGCTCGCCACATAAATTTGCTGCAAACGCGCAGCGCGTTGCCGATCAACTGTTGCCTTTCAAAACGCCGCGGCTGGTAACGTAACGCACCAGCGAAACGGCAAGCACGATGAGCACAATGAGCACCAGCGCCCCCGCCCATGCCATGCGACGCTGATCCTCGTATGAAGAATTTGCATAATTGAAAATTTGCAGCGGCAGTGCGGCGATGGGCTGGTTCAGGCTGATGCTCCAGTATTGATTGCCCAGCGCCGTAAACAGCAGCGGCGCGGTTTCTCCGGCAACGCGCGCAAAAGCCAGCATGCAGCCCGTGATGATTCCGGGCGACGCCGTGCGCACCGTGATCGAAAGCACGGAACGCCAGTTAGGCACGCCCAGCCCGAGCGCCGCTTCGCGCACCGCGTGCGGCACCATCAGCAGCATCTCCTCGGTGCTGCGGCAGACGGTAGGGACCATCATGATGCCCAGCGCCACGCCGCCGGAGAGCGCAGAAAAGTGCCCGAGAAAAGGCATCCAACTGATGTGAGGCGCCACGATGAGGGCGTAGGCAGTCACGCCCATCACGATCGATGGAACACCGTTGAGAACGTCGGCAGTGAAGCGCACCGCATTGGCCAGTTTCGTGCCACGGCCAAACTCGGCCAGATAAACGCCGCTGCCAATGCCCACGGGAATGCCGATCGCGCTGGCCAGTCCCAGCAGCACAGCGGACCCCACGATAGCGTTCGCCATGCCGCCGCCGGTTTCGCCTTCGGGCGCGGGTACCTTGGTGAAGAAATCCAGGTTGAGCGAGCTGACCCCTTTGTAGATGAGCTCCGCGAAGATCACCGCCAGCGGCGCAATCACCAGGATCGTAGCGAGAATGGCGAGCACCGTCACGGCGTGGTCGGTGACCGCCCGGAATCTCGACCGCAATTGGACCGCGCTTGTGCTCATTCTAAAATCCTCAATGCGCCTGCGAGGGCGTGCCGCGGGTAACCGCCCACACCAGCAACTGGGCAATGGCGTTGACAATAATCGTAACCACAAACAGCGCAAGTCCGATTTCGACCAGCGCGCTTCGATGCAGGTCGCTGGTAGCCTCAGCAAATTCGTTCGCGATCACTGAAGCCATCGACGCGCCGTTAGCGAGCAGCGATTTGTGCACTTCCGGCGTGTTGCCAATGACCATGGTCACGGCCATCGTCTCGCCGAGCGCGCGGCCCAGGCCGAGAATCACAGCGCCCACAATGCCGATGCGCGCGTTGCGCAGCACGCCCATGCGAATCATCTCCCAGCGCGTGGCGCCCAGCGCCAGCACGGCTTCCCGCTGCGAATGCGGCACCGCGGTCATCACCTCGCGCGTCAGCGACGAGATGATAGGCAGAATCATGATGGCGAGAATGACGCCTGCCGTCATGTAGCCGAGGCCAGTCGGATTATCGTCGGTGAAGAAGCCCGTCCACCCCAGCGACTTGATGAGCACGGGATTAACATACTCCCGCAGCAGCGGAACCAGGACAAAAACGGCCCACAGCCCATAAATGATGCTCGGAATTGCGGCCAGCAACTCGGTCAGGAACGCCAGCGGACCGCGCAGCAACCGCGGGCACATTTCAGTCAGAAAGATGGCGACGCCAATGGCCAGAGGAACCGCAAACAGCAACGACAGGAACGAAGAAACCAGCGTGCCGTAAATAAAAGGAATGGCGCTGAATCTGCCGTTGACCGGGTCCCAATACACAGGCTTACCCGTAACCGGCTCCTTCGCGGCGGTGTAGAAAAACTTGAGCCCCGACTCCGCCCAGTTGAGCTGCGACTTGTCCACAAGCTGATAGGCGATCAGCGCGACAATCACGAAAATGCTCAGCGCGCACAGCAACATCAGCACCTTGAACAGGCCGTCTGCGACAGCGGAATTGCCGCGCGCCAGCAGATAGCGGCGAACCGCGGAGTGCTCCGGCGCAACCACCGCCGCCACAGCCGATTCCGGCTCCGGCGCGGGCTTGGTTTGGGGCTGATGGACGCGAATCTCGGGCAAGGTGCTATCCACACTCGTCAGGCTACCGGCCCAATGTGAAAGACAGGTTACAAGGATGAAAAATCAAGCGCATACGGGTGGAAATCCCGAAAATTGACAGGCACAGTCCGGCAGCGGCGCAAAATCCGGCTCCCATTGGCCCCGGCCAGCCGTTTTCAGCCTCCGAACCAGCCCCCGACCCACCCTCAGAAGGCCCGCATCCTGAGAAGAAAATCGATGTACTTGTCAAAAACGGTGTATCCTCATGCTTTAAGGAAAATGGGTAGAACCGCGCGATGACCAAAGTGAAGAGTCCGGTGCCGAGTGGGCATGTGAATCTGCGCATGTTGGCCGAACACCTCGGGCTCTCCCAGACCACCGTTTCCCTGGTCCTCAACAACTCGCCCTCCGCCAAGTCCATCCCCAACGAGACGCGCCAGCGAGTCGTCGAGGCTGCCAAGCAGCTCAACTACCGCCCCAACTATTTTGCCCGTTCCCTGCGCCGCAGCAAGTCCATGAGCGTCGGCGTGCTCGCGCCCGACCTCAGCGAAGGCTACTTCACCCGCGTCATGAGCGGCGTCGTCCAGGAGCTGAACCGCGCGCACTACTTTTTCTTCACCGCCTGCCATTACTGGGACAAGGAACTCCTCGAGCGCTATCCGCGCCTGTTGATCGAGCGCGCCGTCGATGGATTTCTGCTTCTCAATACGGCGTTGGACGATCTCGCAGTTCCGGTACCGGTCGTAGCGATCTCCGCACACTGCGCGGCGCCCAAAATAACCAACATCGTGCTCGACCATTACGTCGCCGCCAGGCTGGCGCTCAAGCATTTATACGATCTGGGCCACCGCCGAATTGCCTTCATGCGCGGCCCCGCGGCCATTTCCGACTCAGCGTACCGCTGGGAGGGAATTCAAAAAGTTGCCCAGGAACTGGGCCTGAGCACCGATCCCTCGCTCACCGTCCATCTCGATCAAAGCGGCTGGCCCCTCGAAACTGGCCAGCACCCCATGGACCCGCAGATCGCCTACGATCCCACCCGCGCCCTGCTCGAAAAGAACCGCGACTTCACAGCACTCTTTTGCTTCAACGACACCGCGGCCATGGGCGCAGTCCGCGCCATCAAAGACGCCGGCCTCGACGTGCCCGGCGACATCTCCGTAGTGGGCTTTGACGACATCACTTCCGCCGCCTTCTCCACCCCGTCCCTCACCACCGTCCACCAGCCCCTCCTCGAGATGGGTCAAAAAGGCGCAAAGCTCTTGCTCGATCGCATCGCCAACCGCGAAAAGCAGTTCCCCGCCGAAATCGAAGTCAGCCCCGAACTCGTAGTCCGCGAGTCAACAGGCCCCGCAAAAAACCGAGCATGAAGCCAGTGGGAAAGCAACCCCACCCCTCGCACCCGTGCCCCATCCATTTCGCGCTCTTTGCGAAATGGGTGGGAAAGCAACAGCTCGGGTACATCCGCCCTGGAACCGGCCTTGGGGCACAACTCCACCCACCACCCCAAGCCCGCAACGCGGGCGCAATATGGTAGCCCCAGTCGTAAGACTGGGGACAACGCAACAACCGCTCGCCTAAGCCCGCAACGCGGGCGTAAGAACAATCGCAGTCCGAACCCCAACCAAGATCGCACGCCAAACCAGCCGAAGCCAAGTAGCGCCGGCCTCCCGGCCGGCTGTAACGCGGACGTCCTCGTCCGCGTTCGAGCGTGAACCAGGGTTGCGAGCCTGTAGCGTGCTGAGTCGGTCCTGCTCACATCCGAACTCGCGGTCCTCGGGATGGCGTTCCTGCCGTGTCACCGCCCAACCAGAAGTTACCCCGGTCTTGCATCAGCCCCATAACTCGAATGACCAGAGCGCGGGCAAAGTTGTATTGATTCACTGCGGTCTGAGGAGTAGCGTGTTACCAGCTAACTACCAAGAGCAGAATAGCGAACCAACTCGCTTCGGATGACCCATGACCTTTCCCTCTGCGGACGACGATTACAGCGCGTCCAAGTGCATCAAATGCAGTACCGGCATTTCATACAAGGCAAAGTTCTGCTTGAAATGCGGAGCATCCCAGACCAAGGCCGCTCCTACCTCAATCAAATGCATTTCTTTCAATGCTGAGATTCCAGATTTCGCAATGTTCTGTGAGCAGTGTGGTGCCACTCAGAACCGTGACGCCACGGCCATCCAGGAGGATGAATCTGCTCAGTATCGCAAAGCCGCCGACCTGGGAGATGTGGGCGCTCAGTTTAGTCTTGGCGTGATGTACGAGAACGGACAAGGTGGTTTAGCGAAAGATGAAACTCAGGCGTTATCTTGGTATCAGAAAGCCGCTGACCAGGGAGATGCAGAGGCTCAGTACAATCTTGGCGTGATGTTCTGGCACGGGCGCGGTGGCTTGGCGCCAGACGATGTTCAGGCCGTCACTTGGTATCGCAAAGCCGCCGACCAGGGGGATGTAGACGCCCAGTACAATCTTGGCGTGATGTACGAGAACGGACAAGGTGGTTTCGCGGAAGATGATGCTCAGGCGCTCTCTTGGTATCAGAAAGCCGCCGACCAGGGAGATGTAGCGGCTCAGGCCAACATCGACTGGTTAAAGCAAGAGAGCGAAAATGCAGAAAACGCGAAGAAGCAGGTGAGCATTTTCCTCAGAACGCCATGATCGCTTGCGTGTACGGCTTTCCCTCACCGACTCACAAGCGACGCAAGCGTTGAGAAGAAAAGGCTCCAAATCTCCGCCCTCCCAGCGTCTTAAACGCCCTGTCAATCCTCCCCATCCACCAATCCCACAGCACGAAGGGTACGAGCTTCAGCCCGTACGTCACCCCCCACCCATTTTCCAAGAAATAAAATCCGCGACAAAGCCGCGCCCAAACCCCTCGGCCACCCCATCCCGGCTCCCGTAGAACTGGACCACGACGGAGGGAGCGTGGGGCTTCAGCCCCACGAAACCCGGTCCACTCATTCTTCGAGAAATAAAATCCGCGGCGAAGCCGCGCCCAAACCCCGCGGCCACCCCATCCCGGCTCCCGTAGAACTGGACCACGACGGAGGGAGCGTGGGGCTTCAGCCCCACGAAACCCGGCCCACTCATTCTTCGAGAAATAAAGTTCGCGGCGAAGCCGCGCGGAGCATCTACGGCTCGATTTCACCGGGCGGGTGGCCTCGGTCTCGACGGCCCAAAAACCACACTGGGTGCCACCGGTCCCTCGCACTTGGGGACCGGGGAGACTCCGAACCTCCATTGGCAGCAAGAAGCCCGCGGCCTTGGAGCACAAGTCCTCCCCCCACCCCAAGCCCGCAACGCGGGCGCAATATGGTAGCCCCAGTCGTAAGACTGGGGTGACGAAGCGCCCGCTCGCCTCAGCCCGCAACGCGGGCGTAAGAACAATTGCCGCACGAATCCTAACGAATATCGCCTGTCATCCTGAGCAATAAAAATCGCCTGTCATCCTGAGCGAGCCCCGGCGCGCCGGGTCGAGTCGAAGGACCTGCATTTGCTTTTCCCGCGATCGAAGTCGAACGGGGACCCACATTCGGCTTTCGCCTTGTATCAGGGCACGAGTTCACTCGCGCCACACCCGGACCCGTCTTTTTCAAAAACAAAGTACGCGGCAAAGCCGCGCCCCGATCGGGCCTTCCTCCCGTAGGGAGGGCCGAAAATAGCCCAGGTCGGGGTCCCCACGGACAGGTCTTCGTCCGTGGGGTGGAGCGTGAAACCCTGGGAACCCGAACCGTTTTTCAGAAATAACAAAGTACGCGGCGCAGCCGCGATGAGGCCTCGCGTCCGCAATCGTCCCCGGTGCGATCACCCGAGCAAAGATCACCACAAACGCGCATCTGTTCCCCAACTCGCCCGGTCAACCCCCGCTCCCGCCACGTCCCTGCTAGACTACCCGCACCATGACCGATGCGATCTGGAAGGAGTACGAACTCTTCTGCCCGGTGTGCAACACCCACTTCAAACAATTGGTCGTGCTGCACAAGGTGCCAAAGAACTTCGACATCACGCCCTATCTCGACGGGTTCGTGAAGAGCCACGACCACAAGGCCTGGCAGGAAGCGCAGCGGAAGAAAGCAGAATCAGATGGCTCCGGCAACGCGCCACAACCCTGATCTCCCCGCACCGCAAACCCGGCCGCACTCCCGCGCAACCCCTTTCCCTTGAAATCCCCCGGAACCGATTGAAAACAAGCCCCGCAAAAATCCCGCCGCTTTGCAGATCATTTCCCCCCTCCAGCGCACAATCATTCCATGCTGACTGCATCCAATCTCCGTCCCGCCCCGAATCGGACCCTATACGAAACGGTGGGCACCCAGAAATTAAATAAAGAAATAAAAAAACGACCCACCCATACCCCGGTAGGGTATAGGCCAATTTCGCCTCAAGTTACCTGTTTCCGACACGATAGCCCCAAAACTCACGATGAAATCCGCTCCACCCAGGAGACCGAATTGCACCGTTCTCGCTGCAATCCAGGGGTTTTCCAGCTCAAAATGTCAGGTATGTGACCGGTCCGTACCCCAATACCCCTCCCCCCTCCCCCCCACCCCCCTATAAATCAGCAAGGCAGCAAGAACGAAAACACGGCCTGCGGACCCGTGGAGCGCTAAACTAATCAAGAATCAACGAGTTACGGACAAAACAACACAACCCAACAAGAACCGTGACACCACAAACAAAACGACTTACACGAAGCCGCGCAGAGCCCGTCACAGATATTGGGAAGGTTTGAGGAAAGAGGCGAGTGCGAAACCACAGTTACTGTTTTACGAACAGGCAGCTTCGAGCCAGCGGCTGACGTAGACCTGCGCGTGAGCTTCCCCGCAATAGTGGCGAGCGCCGGGCGCGTCGGCAGCTTCCTTGGTCCACTTCAGAATGGTCAACTGCGCGCTGTTGCAGTTGATGACGAGCCAGCGCATAGGATTCTGGCTCTCCTCGCCGCAGATTTCACATCGATAGATAGTGTCGATCACAAAGCGACCTCAAGACGGGGACTAGGGACATAGACTACCAAAGCCTGGTGTCACAGGCGAACGGGCGGCCGATTCACAGTTCGCAATCCAGGCCCGTTGAACTCGGTTCTTCTGTTCCCTGTTCTCTGTTCTCTGTTCTCTGTTCTCTGTTCTCTGTTCTTTGTTCCCTGTTTCTCTGTTCCCTGTTCTCTGTTCTCTGTTCTCTGTTTTCCCTGTTCTCTGTCCTCTGTTCTCTGTTCTCTGTCCTCTGTTCTCTGTTCTCTGCCTTATTCAAGCATCTGCAGATCGAGAGGCTCGACCAGCATGCATTCGAGAGCGCTCACCGGCGCAAGAGCGCGCTTCAGCGCAGACGTCTTGCAAGGCTCGACCGTGACCACGAAAGGCAGCGCATCCGCGGGGAAGCCTGGCTTCTGCACGATCGCGCGAATGTTGATCTGCTCATTGGCCAGCGCGGTAGTAATAGCGGCCACGATTCCGGGACGGTCTTTGACGAGGAAGCGGATGTAATGCGGGACCTCGAACTCGGCGTCGAGATGCGCGGGAGCCGAAGGAATTTCGACGCGCCGCGAGCCATGCGCGAGAGCCAGCAGATCGCTGACCACAGCAACGGCCGTCGGTTGGCCGCCCGCGCCGTGACCAGAGAAGACCACGTCTCCGCCGTAGTGCCCGCTCGCGATCACCATGTTCTCAGTGCCCTGCGACCAGGCCAGCGGCGAACGCGACGCGACCAGCATGGGACCGACAGCAGCAGCGAGACGGCCTTCGACCTGTTCCGCGCGAGCAATCTGGCGAATCGTGCAGCCGAGATCGCGCGCGTAACCGAAATCGACGGCCGCAACAGAAGTGATCGGCCGCGGCACAGATCTCTTCGGGATTAACCTGCACGCGCAACGCGAGGCGCATCAGGATAGCGAGCTTCGCGCGAGCGTCGAATCCGCCAACGTCTTCCGTAGGATCGGCCTCAGCGTAGCCTTTAGCCTGCGCTTCAGCGAGCACCGGCGCATACTCCGCGCCCGCCTCCATCTTGCTAAGAATGAAGTTGCAAGTGCCGTTAAGAATGCCTTCGATGCGCTCGATGCGGTCGCCAGCCAATCCCTGCTCGAGACCGGGGATGACAGGAATTCCGCCCGCAACAGCCGCGCCATACTTGAGATGTCCGCCCTTGGCCGCAGCCAGCCGTTCCAGGTCGATACCATGAAACGCAATGAGCTTTTTGTTGGCAGTGACGACACTTTTGCCGGCTTCAAGAGCGCGGCGCACCCAAGCTCCCGCAGGATCGAGTCCGCCTGCGAGCTCGACGATCACATCGACATCGGAAGCGAGAACCGCATCCGCGTCCTCGCTCCAGACGACAGTCGAAGGAACCCATTCGACACGCTTGCGCGCCACGCCGCGATTGAAGATGTGTGTAAGCTCCAGGCCCTGCGGGCGCGATTCAATGAGAATGCGCGCCACGGAACTGCCCACGGTGCCAAAACCGAAAATGGCGATGCGCAGAGGCTGCGCGGAGCGAGCGTTGCGAGCGGCAGATGCGTCGAGCGATGATGCGGTGCTGTGCACTTCAGGCACTGGACGTTCCTTTGATGAGCGTTCGCGGGATGAAACCAAGCAACACCTTCATGATAAATGAGGGCATTGGTTCGCGATTCGCTTTCTGCTAGCATCGAACCTGATGCGGCGCAGCTTCTCCATTTTCCTCGTGCTGTTCTTCGGGCTTGGGCCGTTGTCGGCCCTGATCGACGGCAGCGAGGACGCCAGTCTCCCGCCTTGTTGCCGGCGGCATGGGGCGCACCACTGCGCCATGTACGCGCAAATCATGGCCATGAGAGCGGCTCTGGGCGCCGATCCGAAGCCAAGCCTTTCCGCGCCCGTAACCTGCCCGCTCTATCACGGACCAGCATTTTCCATGCTGATACCGGCTCACGCGCTGACGACTGCGCCGGCCAGAATCCGCACAGAATTGACACTCGCCTTTGCTTCTCCGGCGGAACAATCGCCAGCCTTCTCTCGCCCGAGCCTCACTCACGCCGGCCGCGGACCTCCTCAGGCTAATCCCAGCTAAATTTCTCGCTCAACAAACCGCCCTGAATTATCCTCCGCGATATTAAGGAGCGAGGATTTGTGTTTGCGGTTTTGGCCGCGAGTTTGTTCGCCGATTCCCCATGTGCTGCCAGGCAACGCGGCCCCGCGTGCTGTATCGCGCGACGGTTGCCTGCGTTCGGACAAAGTACGGAGGTTTTCCTTTATGCGACGTTATTCATTTCTTATAGCAGCATTGCTGGCCGCTTCCCTTCCCGCATTCGCCACCGTGTTTGCCACCGTGCATGGAGTAATTCACGATCCCCAGCACCGGCCGATCGCCGGAGCCAGGATCACCTTGCAAGCGGCTGACTCGGCGTTTGTGTTGCATGCGGCGGCCAACGGCGAGGGAGAATTCGCGTTGCCGGAAGCGCCCATCGGCGTGTATCGCTTGACCGTTGAGGCGACCGGCTTCAACGCGGAGACGGAGACGATCAGCCTCGCGTCAGGCACGAATCCGGTGCTGCACTTCATGCTGAGCGTGGGCGGAGTGACGCAATCGGTAGTGGTCCATGGCGCGCCCAGCGCGGCCGACACCGCAACGCCGACGGTGCTCATCACGCGGCAGATGATCGACGAAACACCCGGCGCGAATCGCACCATCGGCACGGAGATGATTACCGACTACGTTCCGGGCGCGTACATGACGCACGACATGCTTCACATGCGCGGCGGCCACCAGACCAGTTGGCTGATCGACGGCGTGGCCATTCCGAATACCAAGATCGCGTCAAACGTGGGGCCGCAGATCGATCCCAAGGACATTGACTCGCTGGAGACGCAGAGCGGCAGCTACGACGCCGACCTGGGCGACCGCACCTACGGGATGTTCAACGTGCTGCCGCGAAATGGATTCGACTTCAATCGCGATGGCGAGCTGATCCTCTATGGGGGCAGTTTGGACACCGGCGAGGCGCAGATTTCAGCGGGCGATCATTCGGAGAAATCCGCGTGGTACGCGAGTGCGACGGGTTCACGCTCGAATTATGGGCTGGCAACGCCGGTGACGGCGATTTACCACGACGCGACGAATTCCGAGAGCGGGTTCGCATCCATTCTGCATAACCAAACGCCCAAAGACCAATTGCGTCTGAATGGACAGTTTCGAGCGGACCACTTTCAGGTTCCTTACGATCCCGACCCGAACGACTATGAGTGCACCTCCACTTATTACTGCTCCTGGGGCTTGCGCGACGGCCAGACGGAACGCGATGGCTTTGTGATTGCGAACTGGGTCCATACGTTTTCGCCGAAGGCGCTAGTGTCGGTTGCGCCTTTCTACCACCTCAATCAGTCCGACTACGATTCACATCCCGCGGATTATCCCGCCGCCACTACCTGGAACCAGAACTCAAACTATGCGGGCACCCAGTTGGATGGGCATCTGGATGAGGGGTGGAACAGCTTCTCGGCTGGTTTGTATTCCTTTTGGCAGAGCGAGCACGACATCTTCGGCGTGACCGACAATACGACCCGTCCGCCCACTGTCTATCCCAACGAACCAGCCAATGCCAATGCAGGACTGGTGGAGTTTTATGTCGGCGACCACCTCCGTCTGGGCCAGTATGTGACGCTGCTGGGCGGCGAGCGCTTTTCCGTCTACCGCGCGTGGCTCAACGAGTCGGCCACATATCCGCGCATCGGAGCCACAGTCAGAATTCCCAAGCTGAACTGGGTGCTGCGCGGATTCTACGGGCACTTCTTCCAGCCTGCGCCGATTCTAACGATCTCGAGTTCGGTCCTGAACTACGCAGGCAATCTGGGCGGCGGCGAAAATGCCTTTACGCCCATCCCGTCGGAACGCGACGAGGAGCACCAGTTCGGCATCGAGATTCCCTACCGGGGATGGATGCTGAACATAGACACTTTCAAGAATCGCGTGAATAACTTCCTCGATCACTCCAACCTGGGCGAATCGAACATGTATTTCCCGATTGCGGTGGATGGCGCGCTGGTTCGCTCATGGGAGATGACTCTGCACTCGCCCGAGTTATGGCAGCGCGGGCATTTCTACGTCACCTACTCCAACCAGATTGCCGAACAGCGCGGAAATATTATCGGCGGATTCACGTGCAGCGATCCCAGCGACCCGGCGTGCGACCTGGGACCGCAGTACATTTCGCTCGACCACGACCAGCGCAACACGCTGAACACAGGCTTCACCGCGAACCTGCCATTGCACACATGGTTTGCGAGCAATGTCTACTACGGCTCAGGCTTCACGAATGGTCTGGCCTGCACCAATCCTTCCTCCTGCGCAAATAACGGGCCATATTACGCGCCGTATCTGCCGGCGCACACGACCTTCGATTCGTCGATCGGCCACGGCATCGGCGAGCGATGGAAGCTGTCGGTAACTGCCGTCAATGTGACCAACCACCGCGTGTTGCTGGATAACTCGATCACCATCGGAGGGTTTCATTACAACGATCCGCGCATGCTTGCGGCGGAGGTAAAGTATAGGTTCCATTTCTAGAAAAAATAAAGTGCCGGGAGCTTGCAGATTAATTCGCGGAAGCGGATAGCATGAAGATCCATGGGAAGCGTATTTGAAAAACTGAACCTCGGAAGCTGGCAGGAAATGGTGGTACTCGGCGCTCCGGAGAGCTTTAAGCCGGAGTTGGCCAGATTGCCCGTCATCACGATCCACCACCACCTGGAATCGGTGGCGGAGGTAGGATTCTGGTTGGCGTTTGTGACGCGCAAGAGCGAGGTGGAGAAGCTTGCGCCCGAGATCGCACGCCGCGCCAAGGGCGATGCCATCGTGTGGTTCGCCTACCCCAAGGGCACATCGAAAAAGTACACCTGCGACTTTAATCGCGACACGGGATGGACGTCGCTGAGGAAGCTGGGGTTCGATAGCGTGCGGGCCGTGGCCATCGATGAGGATTGGACTGGGATACGCTTCCGGCGGAAAGAGTTCATCAAAAGAATGTAGCGAAGTTAGCTAAGTTGGCGTAGTTAGCGAAGTTTTCACGGGTGTAATGTGTTACCCGGGCAATCGCGCCGCAGGCGCATCGTTTGTTAGCCCCGCGCTTGACCGGGGCCCCGAAGAAACGGTCATTGTTTCTTGGGGTGGATTCGTGGGGAGAGCTGACCCCGCAAATGATCTCCGAAGTCCCGTAGGGACGGCGCTAGAAGGTTGCTTTCACGGTTTTCAATAGCAAGCCCGCAAGTCATCGCGACTCGCGGTTCATCCAAACAACATTCACAGATTTGTCAACGGATCGAACAACATCGAGACGGAAAGGAAAACCATGCAAAACATTGTGAGGCAATTGCAGCCGGCGCAAAAAGAGGTTCACCAGGCTGCACATGACCAGGATCTGGTTGAGGTTCCCAGCCGGGCGAAGCTTGACCGAGAGAACGACGGAGCCACGCTTGACCTGCCGAAGCTCGAGCGGGCGGACGATGCGGAGAAGTAGCGAGGTTAACAGAGTTCGGTGCGTCCCACCGTTGCGGCTAATTGCGCCGCAAGGATGGGGCAACACAGCATTTCAGGAGACGATAAATAACCCAGGGAGAACCTCGCCGGCTTTGCCTTCGACGACGTGGGTAAACGCGGTGGCGTTGAGCGGAGACTCAGGACCGATATAGACGGTGCGGGCGCCGGCCTGACGGGCCCAGTGGACGAAGTTTGCCGCGGGGTAGACTGAGCCGGAGGTGCCGATGACGAGCATCAGCGTGGATTCTGCGATTTCGCGCTCGATGCGCGGCATTTCGAGAGGGATTTCGCCGAAGAACACAATGTGCGGGCGCAATCGACCTCCGCAAGCGCAGCGGCCGACGGCGTCGAGGCTCGCGTAAACGGCGCGATCGTCGACAGGCGGGCGGCCGCACTCGCGCTCGCAGCGGGACTTCGCAAGCTCGCCGTGCATGTGCACCAAATTTTTGCTTCCGGCGCGCTCGTGCAAATCGTCGACATTCTGAGTACAGAGAAAATAGCGGCCATGCAATTGCGCTTCGAGCTCGGCCAGTGCGATGTGCGCGGGGTTAGGGTTGGCCTTTTCGCAGTCGGCACGGCGCTTGGAATAAAACTCCCAGACCAGCGCCGGGTTGCGCCGCAGAGCCTCGGGCGTACAAATTTCTTCGACGTTGTATCCGGCCCACAAGCCGTCAGACGCGCGAAAGGTGGGCAAGCCGCTCTCCGCGCTGATGCCTGCGCCAGTGAGAACGAAAACGCGGTCGGTGGATGCGATGGAGATGGACATCGAAGGTATCAGGTTTCAGGTGTCAGCGACCAGTGATCAGCGATCAGTGAAAATGTTGCGCGAGCCGGCGAACAAGCCATCGTTAACGGCGCGCTATCCGAATCCGAACTGCTAAGCACAAAAACTGTTCCCTAATCCCTGATCCCTGTTCCCTGTCTTTACGGCACCAGCAGAATCTTCCCCGTGGTTTTGCGCTCTTCGAGGTCAATCTGGGCTCTGGCTGCTTCATCGAGCGGATAAGTGTGCTCGGTGCGGAGTTTAAGTTCGCCGCTGGCAACCCAGTTGAGCACTTCATTGGCACGCCACTCGAGTTCAGCGCGCGTGGCGATGTAATGCCAGAGCGTGGGCCGCGTCAGAAAGAGCGAGCCTTTGCTGTTGAGCAAAGCGGGATCGAAGGGCGGAACCGGGCCGCTGGAGGCGCCGAAGAGCGCGAGCAGACCGCGTGGGTGCAGAGAGTCGAGGCTGCCCTCGAAGGTGGTTTTGCCGACTGAGTCATACACGACGTCCACGCCCTTGCCGCCGGTCAGGCGTTTGGCCTCGACTTCGAAATCCTTTTCGGTGTAGAGAATCACGTCGGAGGCGCCGGCCTCGCGCGAAAGCTCGGCCTTGGCCTTCGTCGAGACGGTAGTGATGACGCGCGCGCCAATGCGAGTGGCCATTTGCGTAAGCAACAGGCCTACGCCTCCGGCTCCGGCGTGCACCAGAGCAGTATCGTCGGCCTTGAGCGGGTAAGTGGAGTGGACGAGATAGTGCGCCGTCATGCCTTGCAACATGGCTGCGGCTGCCTGCTCCATGCTGAGGCCCTGCGGAATTTTGACGAGTTGCGCGGCGGGAACCAGAGCGTACTCGGCGTAGCTGCCGATAGCGGCGCAGGTAACGACCGCATCGCCGGCGGCAAATCCCGTGACGCCGGGGCCGAGCTCCTCAACCGTGCCGGCGGCTTCACTGCCTGGGATCAAAGGCAACGCGGATTTGTAAACGCCTTTGCGGAAATAGATCTCAATGAAGTTGACGCCGATGGCCTCAATGCGCAGCAGGATCTGACCCGGTCCCGGCTCGGGAATAGGCAGATCGACAACTTCGAGGACTTCCGGTCCGCCCGTGGAATGAAATTGAATGGCTTTCATGACTGGCTCAAGAATGAACCTTGAGGCCGGGGTAGGGCAAGGAAACAAAAAACAGGGAACGAGGGAACAAGGGGACAAGGGACCACCGCTCCCTGCCCGCTGCCTGCTTGTTCCCTTGTTCCCTCGTTCCCTGCTCTACAGCATTCCGTCCGGGCGCTCCGAGAGCAGGCTCTGCTCATCGGCGGAAACCAGGCGCACCAGGCGATCGACGGAGTAGGATGCAGGGCGCTGACTGCTGTAATAGTGGCGCACCTGCAGCTCGCCGAGCAGACCAATGGCCAGCAACTGGATGCCGGCCACGATGAGCACCGAGGCGATGACGAACATAGGACCGTGGATATGCAGCACGTCCATCTGAGGATTGAAGATCTTCATCCCCAGCAGAGTGGCGGCCATCACGCTTCCCGTGAACATGCCCAGGATGCCGAAGCCGCCGAAGAAATGCAGGGGCCGGCTCATGTACCGGAGCAGAAAGCGAATCGTCATCAAATCGAAGATGACGCGGAAAGTGCGTCCCAACCCGTAATGACTCTTGCCGCGCTCCCGATTCACGTTGCGAATAGGAATTTCGCAGATGGATGCGCCGTACCAGCTGGCGAGGGCAGGAATGAAACGGTGCATTTCGCCGTAGAGCGGAATGTTCTGGATGACTTCGCGGCGATAGGCCTTGAAGGTAGTGCCGAAGTCGTGGATGGGCACGCCGGAAAGACGGGCCATGATCCAGTTGGCGCAAGCCGAAGGAATACGGCGCAGAAAGAAATTGTCGATGCGGACCCGGCGCCATCCGGAGACAACGTCGTAGCCCTCGTCGAGCTTTTCGAGAAATGCGGGAATATCGTTGGGGTCGTGCTGCAGGTCCCCGTCCATGGCCAGGACGAACTCGCCGGAGGCGTGATCGAAGCCCGCAGCCAGGGCCGAAGTCTGGCCAAAGTTGCGGCGCAGTTTGACGATCAATACGCGGCTGTCGACAGCAGCAATCTCCTCGAGAAGCTTGTAGGTACGGTCCGTCGAACCGTCTTCCACCAAGATCAGCTCAAATGAATCGCCCACCTGCTCCATGACCTGCTTGAGGCGCGCGTAGAGAATCGTTACATTTTCTTCTTCATTGTGAAATGGCACAACAATGGAGTATTTCGCCATATTGATCCTTTAGACGCCAAGTCGCCGCCCTGAGGATAATTAGCAGTCCGAAAAAAATCCCAGGGTGGCGCCAACTCCCAAACCTGAAATGCCCTGCCCCAAAAGCAGCCCGCTCGAGCGAAATCCCCAGGGCGCTAGCGTTCGAGTTCGTCGAGCATCGCCTGCATCTCGCTGAGAGCGTGGCTGTTACCGCTGCGCGCGGCACAACCGATTCCGGCCTTCAGGCGCTCGATCGCCTCGGCCTTCCTGCCTGCGCCCGCCAGAGTTTGCGCGGACATGAAATAGCCCGCAGTGTAATCCGGATCGTTGGTCAGAAGTGTATCAAATTCGGCCAGCGACGCCGCTACCTCGCCACGGCTTCCAAGTTCCATGGCAATCCCATATCGAGCAAAACTGTTTTTTGGGTCCAGAGTAAGAATTTCTTTCAGTCCTGCGATCTTATCCATCGTGCTCGCATCCGGCTCCAACGTTTTCGATCGGGCCGCGGGGATTTGCGTAAATGGCAGAGATTGCCGACACTGGAACAGGACCCGTTAACGCAACCAGTGGCCAAGCTCCGCCAATGTTTCTATTGTAGCTGGCCGGAGAAGGAAATTGCGAGAAGAGCGAGAGCAGGCGAAGTGGACCGGAGCAAAGACTCTATGAGCAGCGAGGAAAGCCATCCCATGGTACGGACGGTTGCGAGCACGCAATCGGAGATGACGGAGATCATCCTGCCCAACGACACGAACATGCTGGGCAACCTGCTGGGCGGGCGCCTCATGCACTTCATCGACCTGACCGGCGCAATGGCCGCCTACCGGCACGCGCGCACTCACGTGGTAACGGCATCGATGGATCACATCGACTTCATCCAGCCAGTGCGGTTGGGCGACCTGGTGACCCTCAAGTCGAGCGTGAACCGGGCATTCACCAGCTCCATAGAAGTGGGCGTGAAAGTATGGGCGGAAAATACGCGGACCGGCGCGGTATCCCACGTGGCCAGCGCCTATCTCGTTTTTGTGGCCGTAGACGAGCACGGGCGGTTGCAGAAAGTTCCGCAACTGAAGCCGGAAACGCCCGACGAAGTGCGGCGCTTTGAGGATGCACTGCGCCGGCGTCAGCACCGCGAAGCGGAAGGTGCGCGGCGTCGGCACGAGGCCAAGCTGGTGACCGCGTCGCTGAAGGATGCCGGCTTGATCGAGCCGTAGCCGCATTTCTCAGTTGTCAGTTTTCAGTTCGTCGTTCACCGCAGACGCGTGTGCAGCCAGAATCAAAAGGTCTCTGACCGATTGAAGAAAGACTTTCCGTGCCCCATCCATTCTGTCATTCTGAGCGAGCAGAGCGAGTCGAAGAACCTGCTTCTTGAAATTCTGGCGAATGGGTGGGAATCCACCAAAGCCAAAAGTACGAATTCACGCGGCCAGAGAACTAGTGGCACCCTTCTGCGAATCCCATGACGATCCCCCTCAAGCCGCTTCCCATTTCATCGCCGGCGCAGGTTGCGGAGTTTCCACGCCGCATCGTTTGCCTGACCGATGAGACCACGGAAACCCTGTATTTACTGGGCGAGCATGGCCGGATTGTCGGCGTCTCAGGCTACACGACGCGGCCACCAGAGGCGCGCCGCAAACCGCGCGTGTCGGCTTTCCGCAACGCCAAGTTCGACGCGATTCTCGATTTGAAGCCGGACCTGGTGCTGACGTTCTCCGATGTACAGGCCGAGATTACGCGCGAACTGGTGCTGCGCGGCGTGACGGTGCTGAACTTCAACCAGCGCAGCATCCGGGAAATCCTGGAGATGATCGCAGTGCTGGCACGAATTGTCGGCAAAGCCGACGCGGGCGTGGCGCTAGTAGAGAACATCGAACGCGGGCTGGAGGAGATCACACGAGCTGCGAGCGTATTCCCGCTGCGTCCCCGCGTCTACTTCGAGGAATGGAACGATCCATTGATCAGCGGGATCCAGTGGGTCGAGGAACTGATCGAGATTGCCGGAGGAGAGCCGATTTTCCCCGAGTTGCGCAGACGCGGCAAGGCGAAGGACCGGGTAGTCGACGCGTCGGAAGTTGCCGCGCGCGATCCGGAGGTGATCTTCGCCTCGTGGTGCGGGCGCAAGGTGAACATCGCGCAAATTGGCGCGCGCCCAGGATGGGCAGAGACGAGCGCGGTGCGCAACAGCCATGTGTACGAGATCAAATCCGCAATCATTTTGCAGCCGGGCCCAGCTTCGCTGACCGAGGGCGTGCGGCAGATGCATGCGATTCTCGCGCGTGTCGCCCAGGCCCCACCTGCTCTAGCGGTGAAGTAGCCCCCCAATTTGCCCCGTTTTCAAAGCGCACGGCTAAAGCCCCGCAAGAATCTTGCTGTACTTACGGCACGACTGAAGTCGTGCCCTGGCACTTCTTGCGGCCCTGAAAGGGTTTTTCCGCAGCCCGTGAAGACCGGCTCCACGCTTCGACCATCGGGGAATCATGCGCCACAGTTTCCGGCCGCGCCTGTAGAATGCAGATGGGCCTGGGCGGCATATGTTCCGGGTCGTTATTCCTTGCCGGTTCGTCGGCAAATTATTGAATCGATCCGAGGGCCCGCTCTTTATGTCTGCGAAGTTTTCGGTATTACCATTCGCCGCCTGGATTAGCATTTTCGTCGCGCTGCTTCCCGCGCAGACCTCCGCACCTGCACCGGCACAAGTCATTGACCTGCCGTCGAGCAAGCAGTTGATCGGCGAAGCTCCGGGTCATCCGCAGCGCGTGAACGGTCTGCCCATCTCGATGGCGATTTCGCCCGATGGCCGCTACGTGGTCACGTTGAACTCGGGCTACGGAACCTTTGAGTCGCAGTACGAACAGTCGCTAACTGTGCTCGACACGCAGACCGGCGCGCTCGCGGATTTCCCCGATCCGCGCACCACGCTGCGGGCGAAGCAGACGCTCTACTCCGGCCTTGCCTTCAGCCGCGATGGCAGCCGCATCTACGCCAGCATGGCTTCGATGTCGGATCCCAAAGGCGAAGGTCCGGGCGACACGGGCAGCGGAATTGTTGTGTACAGCTTCAGGGCAGGCAGGATTGCACCCGAGCGCCTGATTCCTCTGCCTGTGGTGCAACTTCCGCCGGGGCGAAAGACGCGTTTGCCGGGAGGATCGAAAAGCGACCATGGCGTGCCTTACCCCGCGGCGATTGCGGTGCTGGGCACGGCCGGCCACGAGAAGCTGCTGGTTGCGGAAAATCTTTCCGACGATGCGGTGCTTCTCGATGTTACGAGCGGCGTTATCGAGAAGCGCTTCGATCTTTCAGAGAGCGACGCTGTGCCTGCAACCTATCCCATTGCCGTGGCCGTGATGCGCGATGAAAAGCGCGCCTTTGTTTCACTCTGGAACGCATCGGAAATTGTGGAGCTCGATCTGACGCGCGGCACGGTGGCGCGCACCCTGGCGCTGCTCAAGCCTTCCGGGCCCATGGCGCCGGGCACGCATCCCTGCGACTTCGCTTTTTCGCCCGATCAGAAAACGCTCTACGTGGCGCTGGCCAATCGCGACACCGTTGCCGCCGTCAACGTGGGCGCAGGCCAGTTTTCAGTGAAGGGCTACTTCGATACGCGACTGCCGGGACAGAGCTACTTCGGCGCTGAGCCGGTGGCTCTGAGCATCAACGGCGATGGCAGCCGGCTCTACGCAGCCAACATGGGCACCGATTCCGTTGCCGTACTCGACACGCGCAAGCTCACGCCGAGGGCCGCGAAGAATGGCATGGTTGAGCCGGACGGTTTCATTCCTACTGAGTGGATGCCGATGTCGATGGCCTTCCTGGCTTCACCTGCAGGCGGCAAGCTCTATCTCGCAACCGACAAAGGCAAAGGAACCGGGCCGAATAATTTTCTCCCCCGCCAGGTTGAATCCGCGCCCAGCATGAACACGCGGGCCAACGCCTACATCCCTTCGCTGCTCTACGGCTCGCTGGCGACAATCGACGAAAAGGAAATTGCCAGCAGTCTCACCAGCTGGACCGCGACAGTGCTGACTGAAAATCGCATGAAGGCCGCGCAGGAAAAGATCGCCTTTGCCGGCGGCTCGGGCGGTCGTGGCGATAGTCGTATCAGGCACGTCATTTACATCATCAAGGAAAATCGCGCGTACGATCAGGTCTTCGGCGACCTGACGCAAAACGGGAAGCCGGTGGGCAACGGGGACCCCAAGTGGGCGATGTACGGCCAGTCCATCACGCCCAACGAGCACAAGCTGGCATTGCAATTCGGCGTGCTGGACAACTTCTTTGACTCCGGCGAAGTTTCCGGCGACGGCCATGTGTGGTCCACCGCGGCAATCGGCACCGACTATCTGGAGAAGACCTGGCCGCATCAGTACCGCGGCGCGCAACGCACGTACGATTACGAAGGCGTGGTGGCCAGCGACTATCCACTGTTGCAGAAGATTCCCGACGTGGAAGAGCCGGCCAGCGGCTATCTCTGGACCAATCTCGCGGCCCACGGCAGGACTTACTACCATTTCGCCGAATACATTTCGACGACCTTTTGCGGGCAGGGTGCGGTTGCCGACGCCACGCAGGGCGCCATGTTGGCCGGGCCCAACTGCGCACGCAAGGCCATTGCTCCCGGCGAACAGCTGCCGATGGAATGGGGCGGCGGCGTGAACAAATTTCCCTGGGCGATTCCGCTCATCGCGAGCAACACGGCCACCAAGCCGGAGTTAGTGGGGCACTTTGCGCCGGAAGCGCCGGACTTTAATCTTCTGGTTCCCGATCAGATTCGCGTCGAAGTGTTTTTGCGGCATTTCAAGCGATGGGTCGCCGACCGCGCGCAGGGCAACGACACCATGCCCAGCTTTGTCCTGCTGCGTTTGCCCGACGACCACACGGCGGGAACGCGGCCCGGCGGGCCTACCCCCAAGTCCTCGGTCGCCGATAACGACCTTGCCGTCGGCCGCGCCGTGGAAGCCGTTTCGCACTCGCCGTACTGGGACGATACCGCCTTCTTCATTCTTGAAGACGATGCACAGAACGGCGCCGACCACGTGGACGCGCACCGGTCGATCGCGCTGGTGGTGAGCAAGTACGCGCCGCACGGGTCGACACCTTTTGTCGATTCGCGTTTTTATTCGACGGTCAGCGTCATCCGCACCATGGAGTCGCTGCTCGGCCTCCCCCCGATGAATAACAACGACGCCTTTTCGTCACTTATTTCTACGCTGTTCACTGGCCCCGGCGATCAACCGCCCTACGATGCCGACACTACAAACCGCGACAACGGCCTCATTTATACGGCGAACGCAAAAAACGCGGTGGGGGCAAAGGCGAGCATGAAGATGGACTTCAGCCACGAGGATCGCGCGCCCACGGAGAAGCTCAACGTGATTCTGTGGAAGGATGCGATGGGCAATGCGCCGGTGCCGGCGATGCTGAAGGCGCGCGCCAAGAAATCCACTGACGATGACGACGACTAGCGTATGGCTGCGGCGGACAGTTTTTTGTTCCAGTGCTAAGATTACTGGCGGACTCGCACGCAGCGCGCGGGAACAATGTTCCATTAGAAAGCTGGACGATTTTGTGAAAACCTTTTCTAGTTTTTGCCTTTTGACCCTAGCCTCAGCCTGCACAGTGAGTACTGCCACGATTAAAGCCCAGCAACCGTTGCAGGTGGGCATTCATTGGGACAAAGTTACGGTGGTTTCAAAGACTACGCCGACCTTGCAGGTGGTCGTAAATCCGCCGCTGCGTCCCGGCGAGCCGCTGAGCGCGGGCGCGTACAAGGCGCTGAAGGAACTAGGCGCAGATTACGTGCGCTATGTGCCGTGGTTGCCTTATCCAAAGCTCGCCGTGGCCGAGCTTGAGCCACCCTCACCGCAGAAGACTTCCTGGGATTTCACTCTCATAGATCCAATGACAAAGGATTTTCTGGCCGCCACCAACGGCCACCCCGCGATCGTCAACTTCAGCACGATTCCAGCATGGCTGTTTAAGACCGAGAAGCCCGTTACTTATCCGGCGGACCCGAACCTTGCCGTCTGGGACTATACGCAGGGGACGGAGCTCCGCGATCCCAGCGGAAGGGAGTTGGGCGATTACTATGCGCGGCTTGTCAGTTGGTATGTCAACGGAGGATTCAGCGACGAAAACGGCGTGCGGCACGAGTCCGGCTACCACTACAAGTTGGCGTGGTGGGAAGTGCTCAACGAGGTCGATTTCGAGCACAGAATGACACCCGAGCAGTACACGGAGCGTTATGACGCGATTGCCGGCGCGATCCACAAAGTGTCTCCGGAGACAAAGTTTGTGGGTTTGGCGCTGGCAGAACCGGGACGCGACGAAAAGCTTTTTGAGTACTTCCTGAATCCCGCCAACCACAAGCCGGGCATTCCACTCGACATGATTTCGTATCACTTTTATGCTTCACCGGTGAGCGGGGAAACGCTGGACGACTGGCAGTACACTTTTTTCGATCAGGAAGCGGGATTTCTGAACACGGTTCGCTATGTTGAGGCCATTCGCAAACGGCTTTCGCCGAACACGATGACCGATCTCGACGAGTTAGGCGTCATTCTGCCCACGGACAACAAGTCCGGCGACAATGTGCCGCCTCCCGCCGCCTATTGGAATCTTGCCGGCGCGCTCTATGCCGATCTTTTCATCGAGCTCTCGCGGATGCAGATCGATGTTGTGGGTGAGTCGCAGCTTGTGGGCTATCCCACGCAATTCCCCAGCGTGAGCATGATGGACTGGACGAACAATCAACCCAATGCGCGTTTCTGGGTGCTCAAGCTGATTAAGGATGCCTTTCATCCCGGTGACAAGCTTGTGGAAACGGCGCTTCATTCGAGCGATGTCGGCGCACAGGCATTTGTCACTTCCGGCGGCCGCAAACTTTTGCTCGTCAACAAACGCAATCGCGAGATCGCAGTTTCTTTGCCCGATACGGGCAAGGCCACTGCGCTTGCCGTCGATTTGGAAACTGGTGACGGACCGGCGCGCGGCGTGCAACTCACTTCAGGCACAATCAAATTGGAGCCATTTTCCGTGGCGGTGGTCAGTTGGTAGATGCATTGAAAAGGAAACGCGATGAGCAGTGAACGTCCTCTTCGTGTGGGCCTGTGCGGAATGGGTCTCGATGCGTACTGGAGCCAGTTTGCGGGCCTCGAGGAGCGGCTCAAAGGATATGTGGCGCAGATGGCGTCGCGGATTACGCGCCCCGGCGTGCAGGTGGTCAATCTCGGGCTCATCGACACTCCTGGCCGTTCGCGCGAATCCGGCCACGAATGCCGGCGCGAAGACGTTGACGTGCTCTTTCTTTACGTGACCACCTACGCGCTCTCGAATACTGTTCTGCCTCTGGTGCAACGCGCCGGTGTGCCGGTAGTTGTTCTCAACCTTCAGCCCGAAGCCGCGATCGACTACGAAGCGTTTAATAAACTGAATGATCGTACCGCGATGACCGGCGAGTGGCTCGCCTTCTGCTCCGCGTGCCCGGTGCCAGAGATTGCAAATCTTTTCGCGAGGGCGGAGATTCCTTTCAACCAGGTGACGGGCGTGCTGGACGACGCTGCAACCTGGCGCGAGATCGAGGAATGGCTGGCGGCCGCTCGGGTGCGCGCCGCACTTGCCGCAGCGCGGCTCGGGTTGATGGGCCACTACTACAGCGGCATGCTCGACATCATGACCGATGTCACATTGCTGTCGATTGCATTCGGTGTGCACGCGGAACTGCTGGAAGTGGACGAGCTGAGCGCGCTTTGCGCCGAAGCGAGCGAGGCCGGCATTACGCGGCGGCTCGAAGAGTTTCGGCGCGGCATTCGATGTGCAGCCCGATTGCCCGGCCGAGGAGTTGCGGCGCGCTGCCCGCACTTCCGTTGCGCTCGACGCGTTCGTCGGCGCGCCACGATCTCGATGCCATGGCCTACTACTACAAGGGCACGGGCAATGCCGCCAATGAAGACACCATGAGCTCGATCATCCTGGGCACGTCGCTGCTCACCGCGCGGCACATTCCCGTGGCGGGCGAGTACGAGGCGAAGAACGCTGTCGCCATGAAGATCATGGACCTGCTGGGAGCCGGCGGCTCGTTCACCGAATATTATGCCGTCGACTTTAACGACGACCTGGTACTGATGGGCCACGACGGGCCGGGCCACATTGCGATTGCAGAAGGCAAAACCAAGGTGCGGCCGCTGAAGGTTTACCACGGCAAGGTTGGCCGCGGGTTGTCGGTGGAGATGAGCGTCAAGTACGGCCCGGTCACGCTGCTCTCGGTGGCCGAAGACCCCGTTTCGCGTTTCAAGCTGGTGGCTGCCGAGGGCGAGTCGGTGGCCGGCGTCGTTCTCGAAATCGGCAATACCAACAGCCGCTACCGTTTCCCGCTCGGCGCGCGCGGCTTCATCGAGGCCTGGAATTCGCAGGGTCCGGCGCACCATTGTGCCGTGGGTGTGGGCCATCAGGCCGACACGCTGCGCAAAATCGCGGCGCTGATGGGGATTGGATTTCACCAGGTGTGCTGAGGTCGTTTTCGGGATCGCCGACAGCGCTTGACAGCCAACGGTTCACAGGATGGGATAAACGGTGCAAAAACGGGCTTGAACGGCTGGAAACGGGCCTAACATCATCGCCAAAACCCGCCCCAAACTGGTAGCTTGAACTGGAAGGGTTTTCTTTCTGGCAATGGTTTCCAGTCCATACTTTTCCTTGGCAGTTTTGTTCGTCGCGGCGCTTGGGTTTGGGCTGGCTCCGCTGGGGCTGGCGTGGCTTTGGGCCAGGGTGTTTTCGCCGCGCAAACCGAACGCAATCAAAAACGCAATTTACGAGTGCGGCCTGGTTTCAAAGGGTGACGCATGGGTGGAATTCCGCTCAGCGTACTACCTGTATGGCATCATCTTCCTGATCTTCGACGTGGAAGCCGTGTTTCTTCTGCCCTTTGCGGTTGCGTTTACAGGGCTGAGCGCGGCGGCCTGCGGGGCCATGCTGGTATTTGTGTTGCTCCTGGTCGAGGGATTGGCCTGGGCGTGGGCCAAGGGCGTGCTGACGTGGGCGTGAAAAGACAGTTGTCAGTGGTCAGTTGTCATTGATCAGTTCATCGCGCGAGGAGTGGGGAAAGACAAAAGAGGCGAGTTCGAATCAATTCATTGAAATAATTTCGCAAGACCTGAGCTCGTAAGGACAGCAATGGCCAATGCGGCGGCAGCAAACTGATCACTGATCACTGGCAACTGGAGCGAAGCGACCGATGGATCAGAATCTCAAGATCGAGCTGGGCAAGCAGGGCGTGTTCGTCACGACCATCCAGGAGCTGTACAACTGGGGACGCCGCAGTTCGGTATGGCCCATGCAGTTTGGCCTGGCCTGTTGCGCCATTGAGATGATCGCGACAACCATGGCGCGATACGATCTGGCCCGCTTCGGCGCCGAGGTGTTTCGCCCTTCGCCGCGGCAGGCCGATTTGATGATTGTCTCCGGCACTGTCACGAAGAAGATGGCCCCGCAGGTGGTGCGCCTCTACAACCAGATGGCCGAGCCGCGCTACGTGATCGCCATGGGCGCATGCGCTATCTCGGGAGGGCCGTTCAAGCAGGGCTACAACGTGCTCAAGGGCATCGACCGTTACATTCCTGTCGATGTGCACATTCCCGGTTGCCCGCCGCGGCCTGAAGCGCTGCTCCAGGCCTTCATGACGTTGCAGAAGAAGATTGACGGCCAACATCTGACCGGCCCGGACCGCCCGCGCTATTTGAATGCTGATGCGCAGGGCGAGTTTCCCGTGCCCGAACAAGGCGCGCACGATTTGGAACCAACGTCGAACGAGGGCGTGTGGCCGGTGCAAATACAGGGACTGAGGGACTAGGGAACAGGGAACAGGGACAGAAAAACACTTTCGGCTGACAACTACGAACTGTGAACTGAAATGAAGACGGTGGAAGAGATCAAAGCGGCGATTGAGGCGGCGGTTCCCGGCGCGGGCGTGGAGTTTGTGCCTAATCCCGGGCCGGCCGCGGAGCACTCGTTGCGCCTCGCGCCAGCGAGCGCTGTTGCCGTGGCGACCTTCCTGCGCGACGACGCGGAGTTGGCCTTTGATTTTCTCTCGAATGTTTCTGGAGTCGATTGGCCCGACAAAGAGATTGCGGAAAAAGTGAAAGTGACGCGCACGGTGACGAAGACCGTCGACGGGCCTGAAGGAAAAGTTGACCAACAGGTAGAAGAAACCGTGGAAGAGACACGCAAGCGCGTCGAGCCGGGCTGTCTTGAAGTTGTCTATCACCTTTATTCGATCGCCAAAAAGCATGGCCCGCTGGTGCTTCGCATGAAGACCGTGAATCGCACCGACCAGGTGGCGCTGCCTTCGCTCACGCCCGTTTGGCGCTCGGCGGAATTTCAGGAGCGCGAGGTCTTCGATCTTTACGGCGTTGTTTTTACCGGCCATCCGGACCTGCGCCGCATCCTGATGTGGGATGGATTCAAGGACCACCCCATGCGCAAGGACTACGTGGAGCCGGACGATTACGAGTACGAGCCAACCCCGCACGACCACGTGCTGGCGCGGGCAGAAGAGCATAAAAGCAGGGAATAGGGAGTAAAAAGCGGCGAGCGGGGATTGCGGACTTCGGCATACGCGAACGGGAAACTAAGAACAACGAACTGTGAACTGGTATTGATGAGTGTAGTAGAAACCAAATCGGAGAGACTCGACGGCTGGAACCGTCCGCCGGTGATTGTGCCTGACGGTGAAGGCGACCTGCTTGAATTGGCGATGGGGCCGCATCACCCGTCGACGCACGGCGTCTTCCGCATGGATGTGGCACTGGACGGCGAGCGCGTCATTCGCCTCAAGCCCGTCTTCGGCTACCTGCATCGCAACCACGAGAAAATTGCCGAGCAGGCCAGCTACCTGGGGTCGATGCCTTACACGGACCGACTCGATTACTTCTGCTCGCTCACCAACAACTGGGCCTACGCGCTGGCGGTGGAGAAGCTTGTTGGCCAGGAAGTTCCCGAACGCGCCCAGTACATCCGCGTCATTCTTGCGGAACTTACGCGCATTCAGAATCACGCCTCGGCGGTCGGCTTTCTGATTCAGGAGATGGGTGCCAGCGGCACGCCGCTCATGTACGCATTCAAGGAGCGCGAAAAGATACTGGACCTCTTCGAGTCGCTCACCGGCTCGCGCATGATGTGCAACTACATGCGTTTCGGCGGCTGCCGCGTGGATGTTTCCGCGGCCTGGCTCGACGCGGCGCGCAAAGTGGCCGCCGGCCTGCCCTCATTTATCGACGAGTTCGAAGCGCTGCTCTCGTCCAACGAGATCCTCATGGCGCGCTGCCAGGGCATTGGCATATTGAAGCCGGAGCTGGCCGTGAACGCCGGCGTCTCAGGGCCTATGCTGCGCGCGTCGGGTGTGAACTACGACATTCGCAAGGTCGACCATTACGGCATTTACGATCGCTTCAAGTTTCGTGTGCCGCTTGGCGACCATGGCGACGTTTACGACCGCTACATGGTGCGCATTCTGGAGATGCGCGAGTCGATCACAATTCTCAACCAGGCGCTCAAGGACATTCCTGCTGGTCCGATCATGGATGCGAAAGCCAAGATTCGCGGCTTCCGTCCCAAGCCGGGCGAGGCTTACGGCCGCATTGAGGCGCCCAAGGGCGAACTTGGTTTTTATCTCATCAGCGACGGCGGGCCGAATCCTTATCGCTATCGCGTGCGGCCGCCCAGCCTGATTAATCTGACGGTTCTCGAAGATATGTGCCTGGGTAGCAACGTCGCCGATGTAGTGCTGATTTTTGGCAGCGTGGATATTGTGCTGGGAGAAGTGGATCGATAGAGCAGGGAACAGGGAATGATGAGGAGCTCAGGCTCTGATTTACGAACTGCGAACTACGAACTCAGAACGGAGTGACGCATTTGCTTGGTGAAGGCATATTGAAGGGAATGGCGGAGACGGCGAGGAATTTCTTCGGTAGCTACGTCTCCAAAGAACGGCTGACGACGGTGCAGTATCCCGAACAGCGGATTCCTGCCTTCGAGGCTGCGCGCGTGTTTCCCTTTCTTGTGTACGACGGAACGGATTGGGAGGCCGGCCTGCGTTGCGTAGCTTGCCAGATCTGCGAGAAAGAGTGCCCGCCCAAGTGCATCTACATTGACAAAAGCAAGGACAAGAAGCCGGATTACGTGGGCAAGCAGCAGTTTTATCCCACGCGGTTTGATATCGATGTTTCGGTTTGCATGAGCTGCCAGATTTGCGTAGAAGTTTGTCCGTTCGAGGCCATCAAGATGGACAACCAGTTTGAGCTGGCCACCGCGGATCGCTTCGGCGGCCTGCTCTATGACCGCAAGGAATTGGCGAAATCGAACGAGTACTATCACTCGATTCATCCCACGGAAGCTGCTGAAGTGGATGCGCGCCTGGACGAGGAAAAGGCCAAGGTGGAAGCAAAGGCCAAGGCTGCGGCCGACGCAGCCGCCGCCAAAGCTGCCGCGCCTGCGCCGCCCGCACCAACCGCTGGAGGAGGAAGCTAGACCATGGCGACATCGCCCCTCTTCGCAAACTTCGATCAGATTTTTATCATTCTTCGCGACTGGGTTGTCGGCTATTTGCCGGCGGAATTGCGCCCCGCGGCCGGCGTCGTGCTCGGCGCTGTCGCCATCGTGGGCGTTTTTCCCGGCCTGTTTGCTGTGGTTGTGATTCTGGAGCGCAAAGGCGTGGGGCGCATCCAGAACAGGTACGGTCCCAACCGCGTGGGCCCCTTCGGCCTGTTGCAACCCATAGCCGATGCCATCAAGGCTCTTATCAAGGAAGACATTGTTCCCTTCCGCGCCGACCATGTGGTGCATTTTCTTGCGCCCATTGTGCTATTGGTCACGGTCTTCATGGCCTATGCGGTTCTTCCCGTAGGCCGCAACATGGTGCTGGTCGACATGGATGCCGGCCTGCTGTTTTTTATCGCCATGGGAGCGGCCACGGAGCTTTCAGTATTCATGGCCGGCTGGTCGAGCCGCAATAAATTCTCAACGCTCGGCGCCATGCGCGGCATCGCGCAAATGATCAGCTACGAAGTGGTGCTGGTGCTTGCCGCTGTGCCGGTTGTGATGATCGCCGGCTCGCTTTCGCTGACCAGGATCATCGCAGCGCAGAACAGCTATTCAGGCATCTTTCCTCACTGGTACATCTTCACGCCCTGGGGAGCGGCGGGCTTTCTGGCGTTTTCGATCGCCGGTATGGCCGAAACCAATCGCTCGCCCTTCGACGTGCCCGAAGGCGAGTCGGAGATTGTGGCCGGCTATCACACGGAGTATTCCGGATTTAAATTCGCGATCTTTTTCATCGCCGAATACCTGTCCATGATTTCGATATCGGGGTTATGCGCGACGCTGTTTCTTGGCGGATGGTCCGCGCCGTTTTCATTTCTCGCATTCATTCCTTCGTGGATCTGGTTTTTCTCGAAGGTCATACTCTCACTCTTCGTCTTTATCTGGGTACGCGGGACGCTACCGCGCCTGCGCCAGGACCAGTTGATGAATTTTGCGTGGAAGTTTTTGTTGCCCTTTTCGCTGCTCAACCTGCTCGTGACTGCGCTCTGGCGTTTCATGGGCGAGGGATGGATGCGCTGGGTGGTTTGCGCGGTGATTCTTGCCGTGGCTTATGTGCTGATGGGACGCGTAGGCATGCGCAAGGAGCAGTTCGGCCCCAGGAGATATCGCTATGCTGAGTGAAACAGGGAACAAGGGGACAAGGGAACAAGGGGACAAGAAAACGGGGGAGCGCGCTGCCCGGCGACTAGGCTTCGTTCAACAACAGGTTGTCATCCTGAGCGAGGTCGAAGGATCTGTGGTTGTTTTTGACGGCGTCGGCGGCCCGAAGGAAAGGACCGGAGCAAGTGAGCCCTATCTTCTATATTCTTGCGGCCCTGACGCTGGCGGGCGGCCTTGCGGCTGTACTGCTCAAGCAACTGGTGCATTGCGCTCTCGCCACCACGGTAGCTTTTGCCGGACTCGCGCTGCTTTTTCTGCAACTCGACGCGCAGTTCGCCGGCTTTGCGCAGATATTGGTCTACATTGGCGCCGTCGCCATCCTGATTGTGTTCGCCATTCTGCTCACGCGCGGCTCCGAGTTGCCCAAGGACGGCGTCTTCAGCCGCACCTGGTTTGTGGGACTCGTGATTGCCGCCGGCGTTTTTGCGGTTCTCGCGTGGGCCGTGCTCGAAAGCGTCCGCGCCGTGCCGCAGCAGAGCGCCGTTCCCGCCGTCACAGTGCGCGACATCGGCAACGCGCTGGTGGGCCGCTACGTGCTGCCGCTGGAGATTGTCGCCCTGTTGCTCACCGCGGCCACCATTGGCGCGGTCATCGTGGCCATGCACGAAAAAGAGAGGCGTCCATGATGAGTATGGGCGTGACCGCGCCGCTCGCCGGTTATCTTCTGGTTGCCGCTCTGCTGTTTGCGATCGGACTCGCCGGCGCTTTGGTGCGCCGCAACGCGATTCTCGTGCTCATCGGCATTGAACTGATGCTGAACGCGGCCAATCTCAACCTGATCGCTTTCTGGCGCTACGGTCCGCATCCTGAGGCGCTCACCGGCATGATGTTCGCAATTTTTTCCATCGCCGTGGCCGCGGCCGAGGCTGCGGTCGGCCTGGGCCTCGTGATATCCATCCATCGCCACACCAACACCACCGAACTCGACAAGATGAACAGGATGAAGGGGTGAAGGCTTGATGCAGGAATCCGCAGCATTCACTCCGCAATTCGCCGCCTCCGCCATCACGGGAATTCTGTGGCTCATTCCCGTTGCGCCCATGGTCGCGTCGGGCGTGATCGCGCTGCTCAAGCAGCCGCGGCGCAAGCTTGCCGCATCGCTCGCCATCGGCTCGCTCTCGTTTTCGCTGCTGCTCTCGCTCGTCGCGTTCTGTCACGTCGTGGCCGGATGGGCGCATGGCTCCGTCGTCCGCGAGATCGTCAACTTCACCTGGTTCCGCTTCGGCACATCTACCGTCGATCTCGGCTGGGTTCTCGATCCGCTCGCCGCCATCATGCTGGTGATGGTCAGCTTTGTCGGCCTGCTCATCTTCATCTACTCCGTGGGCTACATGGCGCACGACGAAAACTTCACGCGCTTCTTCTGCTTCCTCTCGCTCTTTGCCGGAGCCATGCTGGGCGTGGTCATCTCCAACAGCCTGCTGCTGCTCTTCATGTGCTGGGAGATCGTCGGCCTCACTTCGTATCTGCTGATCGGCTTCTGGTATCAAAAGCCCTCCGCCGCCGCCGCCGCAAAAAAGGCTTTCATCACCACGCGCGTCGGCGATGTTTTCTTCCTTCTCGGAATCGTCTGGCTCTTTGCGCAAACCGGCACGCTGCTTTTTTATAACCACGGCGTGGGTTCGCTTGAGGGCCTTGCGCTCGCCAACCTGCTCTCGCAGCACGCGGCCTGGGCTTGACCGCCGCCGGCGCGATCGGCTTGCTGATCTTTGCCGGAGCCGCGGGCAAGAGCGGCCAGCTTCCGCTGCACGTCTGGCTGCCCGACGCGATGGAAGGCCCGACGCCGGTCTCCGCGCTCATTCACGCGGCCACCATGGTCGCGGCCGGCGTCTATCTCGTCGCGCGCGTGTATCCGCTGATGTCAATCGGCGCCGCGCCCCATGGAACCACCGCGGCGCTCACCGTCGTCACCTGGGTGGGCGCGTCCACTGCGGTCTTTGCCGCGCTCATCGCCGTCGCGCAGAACGACATCAAGCGCATCCTCGCCTACTCCACCATTTCGCAACTCGGCTACATGATGGCCGGCCTCGGCCTGGGCGGCGTCGCCGTGGGCATGTTCCACCTGATCACGCACGCCTTTTTCAAGGCGCTGCTGTTTCTCGGCGCGGGCTCGGTGATTCACGGCTGCCACGAGGAGCAGGACATTCGCCGCATGGGCGGCCTCAGGTCCGACATGCCGCTCACTTTTCTCACTTACGCCATCGGCATGCTGGCGCTGTGCGGATTCCCGCTGCTTTTTTCCGGCTTCTGGTCGAAGGACGGCATCCTCGAAGCCGCGAAGCATTGGGACATTTCGAAAGGCCCGTTTTATATGCTGGTCTTTGGCGCGTTGCTCACCGCGTTCTACATGACGCGCCAGGTCAGCTACGTTTTCTTCGGCCACTGGCGCGGCCACGAATCCGCGCACGAAAGCCCGAAGGTGATGACGCTGCCGCTCGCGATTCTGGCCTTCTTCGCCATCGCGCTCGGCGTGATCGGAACTCCGGCGTGGCCGTGGTTCCGCGCGTTCCTTGAAAACCGCCGCCGCATTCGAGCTACATGGATTCGCCGAGCCCGGCCTGCTGCAGCTGATGCTCACGTCGTCGCTGGTCGTCTTCCTCGGTCTCGGCCTTGGCTGGTGGCTCTACGGCAACAAGTCGCCGAAGCCCGAAGCTCCCGACGCGCTCGAAAAATCCGCGCCGTGGCTTTGGGCGCCGTTGCGCGATCGGCTCTACGTCGACGAGATTTACGGCGCGACCGTGATCGCGTTCTATGCGTGGTGGGCGCGCGTGGCCGACTGGCTCGACCGCCGCATCTGGGGCGGCATCGTCGCTCTCGTCGCGTGGCTCTTCGGCCTTTGGGCGCGCCTCAATCGCTTCCTCGATGTCAACTGGGTCGACGGCAGCTTCGACAAAACCTGCGAGGAGCTTTCCTCGGGCGGCGGCCTGCTGTCGCGCGTCGAGGACGGCCGCGTGCAGAACTACCTGCGCATTCTGGCCGCGGCCGTGGTCGCGCTGGTCGCAATTCTTCTCTGGAGCAGCCGGCCATGAACGTGCTCGGGTTCCCGATCCTGACGCTGCTCACCGTGCTGCCGCTCGTCGGCGCGGCCATCGCGCTCTTCTCCGGCCGTCATGCGCGCGTCGTGGCGCTCTTCACCACGCTGGCCTGCCTGCTGGTTGCGCTCTTCATCTGGACTCGCCTGCCCGCTGACGGCAGCATCGGTCTCGTCGAGCGCGCTGCCTGGGCGCCTTCGCTGGGCATTGAGTATCACCTCGGCGTCGACGGCCTCGGCGGCCTCATGCTGGTGCTTTCCGCCATCGTCACGCTGATGGCGGTCGATGCCGCGCAGCATCGCGTGCACCACATGCCCGGCCTTTTCTTCGGCCTCGTGCTCACGCTTGAGGCGGGCCTCTTCGGCTCCTTCACCGCGCTCAATTTCTTCCACTGGTTTTTGTTCTGGGAGCTCAGCCTCATCCCCGCATTCTTCCTCATCAAGTTGTGGGGCGGCCCGAAGCGCGGGCCGGCGGCGACGCAGTTTTTCATTTACACCATGGCCGGTTCGGTGGCGCTCTTGCTTTCGTTCCTCGCCATCTTTCTTTGCGACCACGAGTAAAGACGCTCCCGGCACCATGGATTTCGGTCAGCTCGCGCAAATGGCCGCATCCGGCCAGCTTGCGCAAATGGTCACCGCGCATCTTGGGCCCGGTGATGCCGTGGCTCGCCATCGGCGTGCTCGCCGGCTTCGCGGTCAAAGTGCCGCTGATGCCGTTCCACACCTGGCTGCCCGCCGCGTACGCCGAGGCGCCTTCGCCGGTCACTATGCTGCTCACCGGCGCCATGTCGAAGATGGGCGTCTACGGCCTGCTGCGCATCGCGATTCCGATCTTCGGCCCGCAGATCGCCGCCATGCGCACGCCGCTGCTGGTTCTTGCCGCCGCCACCGTCGTGATGGGCGCGTGGGCCGCGGCCGCGCAAACCGATTTGAAGCGCGTCTTCGCGTACTCCTCGATCAATCACCTCGGCTACTGCCTGCTGGGCATCTTCGCGCTGGCGGTTCCCGCAGCGGGCGCGGCGCAACAGGCCAGCCAGGCCGCGGCGCTCAACGGCGTCATCCTGCAGATGTTCAATCACGGCATCACCGCTGCCGCGCTCTTCTGGTTCATCTCGATGATCCAGTTCCGCTCCGGCGGCCTGCGCGGCATCAACGATTTCGGCGGCCTGCGCAAGCCTGCGCCGGTCTTCGCCGGGCTCATGGGCATCGCGCTCTTCTCCTCGCTCGGTCTGCCCGGACTCAATGGTTTTGTCGGCGAGTTCCTCATCTTCCGCGGCGTTTTTCCGCTGGCGTGGGTCGCGGCCACGGTATCGGTGCTTGGTTTGCTCGTCACGGCGGTCGTGATTCTCACCGTGATTCAAAAAGTATTCAGCGGCCCGGTTCCGGAGCGCTGGGCTGCATTTCCCGATCTGCATCACGGCGAGCGCATGGCTCTCGCGCCCGTCATCGGCCTGATGTTTCTGCTCGGCCTTGTGCCCCAGCTCATCGTGAACACCATCAATCCCACGGTGCAGAACCTGCTGGCGCACTGGAGATTTTAGAGAATGCCGCTGGACTGATCTACATTTCGTTCGCCGGCGCGCTGGTCTCGGCGTTGCTGCCCAAGGACAAACCCGTCCTGGCGCGCTGGTTCGCGCTCGCCGTGGCCGTGGCCGGGCTTGGCCTCGCCGTCGCGGGCTACGCGGCGGGATTCGGGCAGGGGCGGCAGGTATTTATTGACGTGCTCTGGGTGCCTTCGATGGGCATCCACTTCCTGCTCGCTGCCGACGGCATCAGCCGCGTGCTGGTTCTGCTCACCGGCATCGCTTCGGTCTCCGGCATGCTCTTTAGTTGGAACATCGATCTGCGCACCAATCAGTTCTTTGCTTTTTATCTCGCGCTCATCGGCGGCGTCTACGGCGTGTTTTTGAGCGGCGACCTCTTCCTGCTCTTCGTGTTTTACGAAATCGCCATCGTTCCCAAATATTTCCTCATCGCCATCTGGGGCTCCACGCGCCGCGAGTACGGCGCCATGAAGCTTGCGCTCTACTCCTTTGTGGGCTCGGCCATGGTGCTCATCGGCCTGCTCGCCGCTTACGTGACCGCCGGCTCGCACTCGACGACATTCGCCGCGCTTGCGAACGCGGGCTTGCCGGTCAGCTTCCAGATGTGGTGTTTCCCGCTGGTCTTCGTCGGCTTCGGGATTCTTGCCGGCATGTGGCCCTTCCACACCTGGGCGCCCACCGGCCACGTCGCCGCGCCCACCGCCGCTTCCATGCTGCTCGCCGGCGTGGTCATGAAGCTCGGCGCGTACGGCTGCCTGCGCGTCGGCATCGGCCTCTTTCCGCACGGCCTCGATCCCTGGGGATTCTCGTTTCTCGGCATCGGCTCCTGGCGCGACGTCTTCGCATGGCTCGCGGTCATCGGCATCGTCTACGGCGCGCTCGTGGCTCTGGCGCAAACCGATTTCAAATTTGTCATCGGCTATTCGAGCGTCAGCCACATGGGTTTTGTGCTGCTCGGCCTCATGACGCTCAACCAGATCGGCGTTGACGGCGCGGTGCTGCAGATGTTCTCGCACGGCATCATCGCCGGGCTGCTTGTTCGCCATCGTCGGCCGCATCGTTTACGACCGCACGCACACGCGCCAGTTCGCCGAGCTCGAGCCCATGCACCTCTCGCGCCGACTGCCCTTTGCCGCGTGGGCGTTTGTCTTTGCCGGGCATCGCGTCGATGGGTCTGCCTGGCTTCTCGGGATTCGTCGCCGAGTTGCAGGTAATGGTCGGCGCGTGGCAGGCCAATCCCTGGTGGACCATCGTCTCCGGCATCGGCATCATCGTTGGCGTCGCCTACATCTGGCGCGCCCTGCAAAAGGCCTTCTTCAGCGATACTCTGCCTACCCCGCACGAGCTTGAAGCGGAGCAGGAGCACAAATTCGCACCCATCACTTGGCCCGAGTACGCTGGCGTGGCGCTGCTCGGTTTCTGCACGCTGGCCGTCGGCCTCTATCCGCGCATACTTCTTGATCAAATCGAACCGGCCGTGAAGACGCTGCTTGCGGGAGGCGCGCAATGAACTACGTCGACCTCTTCCGCGCCACGCTTCCTGAAACGGCCCTCGAAATCGCCGCTCTGCTCGTGATCGTTGTCGATCTCGGATTCCTGCGCAAGGCTGCGGCGGAAACTCGCGTTGCAATGGCGTCACTGCTTGGCGTTGCGGGCTGCGCCGCGGCGCTCTGGGCGGTTTTCGCCGCGGGATGGGGCAGCCTAAGCAACGGAAGTTACGTGGTGCTGGCCGCGGGCGGTTCCGCGGCGGTCGCGCAGATCGCCATTCTTGTTCTCACCGCGCTCACGCTTCTGCTTTTCATCGATACCGGATTCACGCGCAACCCCGGCGAGTACGTCTCCGTGGTGTTGATGGCCGCGGCGGGCGGATTGCTTATTTCCGCAGCCCAGGATCTGCTCGTGATCTTCGTTGGCCTCGAGCTGCTCTCGCTCGGCCTCTACATTCTGACGGCCTTTGCCAAGCAATCCGGCAAAAGCGCCGAGGCGGCGCTTAAGTACTACCTCTTCGGCGGCATGAGTGCGGCGTTTTTGTTGTTCGGGTTTAGCTATCTCTATGGATTGAGCGGTTCCACCAGCCTGGACCGCGTGGTATATGGCACCTACCAGGCGGCGGCCCAAGGCGGCACGCCGTTGCTAATGATCGCGCTGGTCATGATCGCGGCTGGCCTCGGCTTCAAGGTCGCCGCCGTTCCGTTCCATTTCTGGGCGCCCGATACTTATGAGGGCGCACCCGCTCCAGCCGCGGCGTTTATTGCGTCGGTTTCGAAGGTCGCGAGCTTCGCATTGCTGATTTCGATCAGCAGCGTTGCGCTGCATTTCCTTCAGGACCTGCATATGCGGGGCGTCGCCGTCGTCGTCGCCTTTGTCCACCAGGCGGGAACCCCACTGCCACCCACGCCAGTCCTTCACGGATTCCGCAGCGCGTGGCCGCTGATCCTCATGGTGCTCTCGGTTGCTTCCATGGTCTTCGGCAACCTGGCCGCGCTCGCGCAGTCCAGCGTTCGGCGGCTGCTGGCCTACTCGGCGATCGCTCATGCCGGCTATATCTTGCTTGGGCTTGCGTTCTTTTCCTGGACCGACGCGAGTGCGCAGGCGATTCTCTACTACATCCTCACGTACGGGCTCACGACTGTCGGCGCGTTCGGCGTGGTCGGCGTTGTGGAGCGCGCCACCGGCTCCGACAAGCTCGACGCTTTCCTCGGCCTGCAGAAGCGCAATCCGCTGCTCGCCGCGGTACTGCTGGTGCTCTTTCTCTCGCTCGCGGGGATTCCGCCGCTGGTTGGCTTCTGGGCCAAGTTCAATCTGTTTGCCGCCGTGCTCGGCAAGGGGTTCAAGCTTCCCTTGTCCTCGATGCAAAGCGAGGCGCTGGCGCTCGTCGCGCTCGCCATCGCGTTCAGCGCGGTGTCGCTTTATTACTATTTGCAGGTGCTGAAGCGTGCTTACGTGATGCCCGCAGCCGATGACTCGCCCATCAAAGCGCATCCCGTTACGCTGGCCGTGCTGCTGCTCATCGCCGCCGCAGTCGTTGTTCTCGGTTGCTTCCCGGCCCTGCTGCAGAATTGGATTGCTAGCTTCAATCCTGCGATGTAGCTACACGACACTTCGGACGCCGGGCAGCCGCACCAGCGGATCGGCGATCAGCCAGGTTGCAGCGCATGCCAGCAAGCCAACGACGCCGAATTTCACCAGTGCTGGAGCCGCCCAGCCATGCAGCAGCAATGCAATGCTCACCAGCACCGGGGGATGGATGATGTAAACCGCGTAGGCGCGCCGGTTGAGCCAGGACCAAATCGCTGAAGGCTGGTTCATGTGCTTACGAAAAACCAGCAGCCACGCGGCGATCAGGCCCCAGGCAACGAATGGTTCCCAAAGAGCATAGAAGATGCAGCCTCAAATGAAAGCCCACTGGGCGCACCGGAATTCCCGCCATGATGGATCGCGTGAGCCACTGCGATGCCTACCGGGAGACTCGGCCATGCGATGAGCAGCGTAATGATCCAGGGCCGCGCCTGCTTCCAGTTGAGCTGGGCTAGCCAGTCGTGCCGCCACGCTGCAATTCCAACGGCAAAGAGAAATACGTAGCCGGCAAAATAACCAAGCTGCAGGCCGAAGACATTCACGCCGACAGGAACGAACTGGCGGATGGCCAGCGCCGCAGCCCCCACTCCGACAGCGCTCACCAGCCACCAGCGGCCAGCCGGAACCGGCGTCTGCACTCGTTCTCGCTCTGCCAGCGGCGAGCCAAAGATCGCGCGCCACCCACAATATCCGAGACTGAAGATCAACAACGCCTGCGCAAACCAAAGCGGACCGTTGATGATTTCCTTGTGCTGCCAGATCGAGCGAATGGCCGGCCAGAAACCGTCGCCTTGCGCGAAGTTCACGATCGCCGACGTGAGCGGTCCCAGGATCAGAATGAATGCGAGCAGAGGCAAACCGAGTCGCAAAAAACGGTCGCCGATGAAGCGCGCATAGCCTTTGCGCTCCAGTGACGCCGGAGTGAAATAACCGGCGAGCAGGAAGAAGAAACCCATGAAGTAGGCCTGGTTGGTGGTGCAGAACAGCATGAGCAGAATGCCAGACGGCGAGCCGGAAGGCTCAACTTCGCGCCAGAACCATCCGCCAATCGCGCCATACGTGATCGCCGTATGGTGAAGAATCACCAATGCGACCATCACCGAGCGAAGACGGTCTATATAAAACTCGCGCTGAGGCATGAGTCATCGTACGCGGGAGTTGGAATGCGGGGGTCGGGAGACACCCGCCACAGCCGGCCGGGAGGCCGGCGCTACAGATTAATTGCCGCCCGAAGCTTTTCGCTCCGGACGGCTTTTGCGTTTTGGATTAGTACTTCACAATGGCCGCGAACGAATCCGGCTTCAGGCTTGCGCCGCCTACCAGGGCGCCATCGATCTCTTCCTGACCGATGAGCGCCGTCGCGTTGTCGGGCTTCACGCTGCCGCCGTAGAGAATGCGCATGGCCGCGGCCACATTGGCTCCCAGCAGCTTCGCCACTTCGGCGCGAATGATTTTGTGCGCGTCGACGGCAATCTCCGGCGTTGCGGTTTTGCCCGTGCCGATGGCCCACACCGGCTCATAGGCAATCACGATGGGCGCTGCGGCCTCGGGCGTGATGCCCGCGAACGCGCCAGTTACCTGGGTCTGCAATACGCTCGCCGTTTTGCCGGCTTCGCGCTCTGCCAGCACTTCGCCCACGCACACGATCGGCACGATGCCATGCTTGAGCGCCGTATGCAGCTTCTTGTTCACGATCTCGTCGGTCTCGGCAAAGTACTGCCGCCGCTCCGAGTGGCCGATGAGCGTATGCGTTCCGCCCACGGCCAGCAATTGCAGCACCGAGGTCTCGCCGGTGTAGGCGCCCTCCTCGGCAAAGTGGATGTTCTGCGCGCCCACGGCGACGTTCGACGCGTTGCATGCAGCAGTGACAGTTGGCAGCAGCACCGGAGAAGGAAACAGCGCGATCTCGTCGCGCGTGTGCCCGGCAACCAGCGGCAAAAAAGCATCGACAAACGCCTTGGCTTCGGCCGGCGTCTTGTACATCTTCCAATTGGCAGCAATCAGTGCTTTACGAGACATGTTCAGGGTTCCTCAATTCAATTTTAGGGGATCGGTTTCGGCGCCGGGGTGACGCCGGGCACAATGCCGGATGAGGAGACCGCGTCGGGAAGAGGCGGTCGTTCCGGGCCTACGAGCCAGACCCGAGCCGCGAGGTCAGATCGTCGGGGACATCGCCCTCGAGGAAAGCGGCGCGATGATCCGGATCGCCCAGATCCATGGAGAAATGGCGCCAGACGCCGTCCTGGAGCACGCCCATGTTCCATGGGCCTGAGACGGAATCGGAAAACTGCCAGACGATGTGGTAGCCCTCCTCATTCGTGAACCCCTCGCTGTCGGCCTGCAGAATCGCGTCTCCGCGCTCCCACAGCTTCGTGCGCAGCGCATGGAGTGCGTTGCTGCCTTCTTCGAACTCGTTTCCCTGCAAATGCTGGAAGGCAAAAATGGTTTTGACGGAGGCCAGATACTCATGGAGCCATTCGACACCGCTTTCCGGCTTTGCATCCTGGGTCTCCTCGATGAATTCGGCGATGTCGTCCTCGCCGATGGAGCCATCCGAGACTGGATTGCGTTCGATCACCGCGACTTCAACATCGTCGTTGCTGGAAAGGAGCAGGCTCTCCCACTCTTCTTCTGTGCCTTCTTCGAGAGTCAGTTTGAAGTGAGGGTGCTCGGCGCGAACGAATTGCGCAAGCTCGTCAAAGGGAGGAAACTCTTCGTCTTTTGACAGGACTCGCGTGTAGTAGCTCCATGGTTTTCCGCCTCAGCTTCAGTGTATTCATTCTTGCGGAAGCGCGGTGCAACAAAAATCGCATCCAGCAGTTTCGAAGCGATGCGATTATTGTTTGAACTGCGCGGCTTCTGCGCCGAAGGCGTGGCTGCCGGATTGCAGACTTCTATTTGTTTGTCAGCGCTTCAACGCCGGGCAGTTTCTTGCCTTCGAGAAATTCGAGGCTGGCTCCGCCGCCGGTGGAGATGTGCGTGATCTGGTCGGCTACGCCGGCCTGGTTGATGGCGCTGACTGAATCGCCGCCGCCAATGATGGACGTGGCCGCGCGGTTGGCTGCCACGGCGCGCGCAATAGCGTTGGTGCCTACGGCAAAGTGCGGGAATTCGAAGACGCCGGCAGGGCCGTTCCACACGATGGTCTTCGCGGTTGAAACCACTTGCTCGATGGCGGCCACCGAGCGCGGGCCGATGTCGAGCCCCTGCCAGTTTTCGGGAAAGTCTTTCGAGCTATCCCACACCTCGGTTTTGGCGTCGTTGGCAAAGTTGTCGGCGATCACGTTGTCCACGGGCAGCAGGAGTTTCACGCCCTTGGCCTTCGCCTTTTCGAGTGTTTGTTTGGCGAGTTCGATTTTGTCTTCTTCGACGAGGGACTTGGCGGTTTTGACGCCAAGCGCGCGGTAGAAGGTGTACGCCATGCCGCCGACGATGACCAGCGTGTCGACTTTGTCGAGAAGATTTTGAATGACGTCGATCTTGCCGGAGATTTTCGATCCGCCGAGGATGGCCACGAATGGTTTCTCCGGCGATTCGAGCGCCTTGCCGAGATAGGTGATTTCCTTCTCCATCAGCAGGCCGGCGACGGCGGGCTTGAGGTAGTGCGTAATGCCCTCTGTGGAGGCGTGCGCACGGTGCGCGGAACCGAAGGCGTCATTCACGTAGATCTCAGCGAGCGAGGCGAGTGCTTTTGAAAACGCCGGATCGTTGGCTTCTTCTTCGGCGTGGAAGCGCAGGTTCTCAAGCAACAACACCTGACCCGATTCGAGCTGGCGGGCCATTTCGCTGGCGATTTCGCCCACACAGTCTGGCGAGAATCCTACGTTCTCTGCGGGGCAAACATCCTTGTCGATCAGTTGGCGCAGCCGGTCCACCACAGGCCGCAGCGAATACTTCGGATTCGGTTTGCCCTTGGGCCGGCCCAGGTGCGAGGCCAGAATCACTTTGGCCCGGTGGCGCAGCGCGTACTCAATGGTGGGCAGCGTGGCCCGAATCCGCGTGTCGTCTGTGATTTCTTGGCCGTCATCAGTGAGAGGAACGTTGAAATCGACGCGGATAAATACTCGCTTATTGGTCAGGTCTATGTCTTGAATCGAGAGCTTGGCCATGGGAGTGCCTTTCGTGAGCGATCAGTGGTCAGTGATCAGATACCAGTTATCAGTTGTCAGGTGTCAGTTGTCAGTTATCAGTCGCCAGTCGCAAGTCGCCAGTGGCCACCCGCGGCGGAAATCTTCGGCAGCATCGAAATGGCAAATGCTGCCGGCAAAGTTCTACGCCGAAACTGACCACTGACAACTGATCACTGAAAACTGTTCTTACAGCCCCTTCTTCGCGAGGAAGCCGATCAGGTCGACGACGCGGTTGGAGTAGCCCCACTCGTTGTCGTACCAGCTCAGCACCTTCACGCACTGACCAACGACCTTGGTCAACGGTGCATCCACAATCGAGCTGCGCTTGTCGCCCTTGAAGTCCGAGCTGACCAGTTGGTTCGAGTCGACGCCCAGGATACCCTTCAGTTTTCCCTCGGAGGCGGCCTTGAAGGCGGCGTTCAGTTCTGCGACGGTGGTGGGCTTCTCGGCGATATAGGTGAGGTCGACGATCGACACGTTGGGAGTGGGCACGCGGATGGCGAAGCCGTCGAGCTTGCCGGCGGTCTCAGGGATCACGAGCTTGAGCGCCTTGGCGGCGCCGGTGGAGCTGGGAATCATGCTGAGAGCGGCAGCGCGGGCGCGGCGCAGGTCCTTGTGCGGCGTGTCCAGAATGACCTGGTCGTTGGTGTAGCTATGAATGGTGGTCATGATGCCGGAGACGAGGCCCGTGGTTTCAAGAATTACCTTGACGACCGGCGCCAGGCAATTGGTGGTGCAGCTGGCGTTCGAGATGATGTTGTCCTTGGCCGGATCGTATTTGTCCTCGTTGACGCCGAGCACGATGGTGATGTCTTCGTTCGAGGCCGGAGCCGAGATAATGACTTTCTTCACGGTCGAGCCGAGGTGCGCCTTGGCCTTGGTGGCATCAGTAAAGAAGCCGGTGGACTCAACCACAACTTGAGCGCCTACGGTTGCCCAATCGAGCTTGGCGGGGTCACGCTCGCTGAAGACCTTGATCTTCTTGCCGTCGATGGCGATGAAATCGTCGCCGGCGGTGACTTCGTTCTTCAAGTTGCCGAGGATTGAGTCGTACTTGAGCAGGTGGGCCAGCGTCGCCGGGCTGGTCAAGTCGTTGACGGCGACAAAATCGATGTCTTTGTTGCCAAGCGCGGCGCGCAAAACGTTGCGTCCAATGCGGCCGAAGCCGTTAATACCAACCTTCACTGCCATTTTTGATTTCTCCTTCGTGTTGGGTGAGCCTTTGGGTTCAAGATCTGAATTTTTAGGGCGTTTGGAATGGATTCCACCAAACCCTTGATCGTAACATTGTGGACGGCGGCAAAAAAGAGCGAACAGCACTGCCGGGGCACACGATTCCCTACCGTAAGGATGGGGTTCCCGCTGTGGAACTGTATGTGACGGAGTGCACAAGATTTGCAGCGCCAGCGCCCGGTATGGTATTCCGTGTGAAAGCGAAAGTGATTTGCAAGGGTTGAAAGCAACATGAGAAGACGCTCCAGACGTGGTCCAAATACTTCAGAATCTACAGGCAAAACGGGCGCGGAAGTCCCGTCGAATCAGCCGGCTCCCCTAGTTCCGCACTACCCCGATGAAATCCCAGCGCGGGCGCCGGTTGCGCAGCGGACCCCCGCAGCACCGCGAGTCGAGGCACCACGGCAAGCTCAGGAGTCACGGCAGGGCCAGCCGGCTCGGCAGCAGCGCTCAGACCGGCCTGCGCGGTCCCAATCGCCTGCCAAGCCGCAATGGAATGAGCCGGCGGGTTCGGGCCGCCTGGAGGTGGAAACTCAGCCCGAGATGCCCTCCGTACCGTCGCCCAAGCCCAATGCCCAGGGGCAAACGCCCAAGGGTATCGTGGTGCTGGCCATCGGTTTGCCTGGCTCTGGCAAAACTACATGGTTCGGGAGGCGCGGCATCACTCCGTTGTCCAGTGATTTGCTGCGCGGCATCCTTTTTGACGATGTGGAGGAGCAGCGCTACCAGGGGCTGGTCTTTTCCACACTGCGTTCGCTTTTGCGCGCGCGGCTCATCGCCAAGATGCCCATGAATTATGTGGACGCGACAAATCTCTCCATTCACGAGCGCCGCCAGTGGATCAAGATGGCCAAAAGCTTCGGCTACGAGGTCCAGGCCGTCTTCTTCGACGTGCCGCTCGAAGTGTGCCTGGAGCGCAACCGCCAGCGCGACCGCTCCGTGAGCGAAGACATCATGCACCGCATGGCCGAAAAGCTCAAGCCGCCGGTGTTTGAGGAGGGATTTGAGAAGATCACGGTGGTGCGGGTGAAGAGCGCGGGGTAGGCAAGGTTCCCATCGGCCTGAAAATTTCGATGCGCAGCAACTGATCTGATGAGAGCCGGTTAGTGTTTATGAAAACAATCCTTGTGATTGGTCTCCTGCTCGTCTTTTTCGTTTATTGGGTGGTCAATGCCTTGTATATGCTTATCTCCCCCCAAAAGTGGCTTCATCTACCCGAGTGGATGGTGGGCAGGAACATGTACGTTGTAAAGAGATGCAGGACCGATGAGGGAATTTTTGAAATGCGCTTGCTGGGGGCGTTTTTCTTGATTATGGCCGGGCTGTTCTTGCATGGAATCGTCGCTCTCCACCGGTAAACGCCAACATTTGAAACGCAACTCGGTTCCAGTAGTTAAAGGGCCAACCTCATTAAAAAACTAGCTATTATAGCTAAATTAGCTATAATAGCTACATCGGAGGCCGACCATGGTGACCAAAACCTCAGCCGAAGCCCAAAACCAGTTCGGACAATTGCTCGATCTTGCTCAACGTGAGCCCGTAGCCATCACTCGCCACGGCCGCCCCGCAGCTTACGTGGTGTCTCCCCGCGATATGGAGCCGATTCTGCTCGAAAAGGAGCGGCGCGCAAAGGCAGTTGAGGAGTTCAAGATACTATCCGAGAAGATACGTCAATATCAGTCTCAACGGGATCTTCCCGAATTGACAGACGAGGAGATTAATCGCATTGTTCATGAAGTTCGAGCAGAGCGCGTGTCGCAATGATCGGGCGGGTAGTCTTCGACACAAGTACTCTCGTCGGGGCCGCGCTCAAGTTTGGATCGAAACCACATCAAGCTTTAATGCTTGCCCTCGGTTCTTGTAAGATTGCGATCTGCGAGCAGGAACTCGCCGAACTTGACGAAGTCTTGCACCGGAGTTCTTTCGATCGTTATCTCAGTCACTCCGACCGCGACAAATATCTCCTCCTGATCCGGGAGCGAACGCAGATTGTCCAGATCGATGAGATGATTGGCGCTTCTCTCGATCCACCTTGCCGCGACCCAAATGACATGTTTATTCTCACCCTTGCCGCCACTGCCCAGGCTGACGTAATTGTTTCCAGCGACCACGACCTTCTAGTCCTGCATCCCTGGCGCGGCATTGCGATCATGACGCCTGCGCAATTCCTGGCACAATTCGTTCCTTGAGGACCTGCCAATGAATACTTCCCCTACGCAAGCCCCCTACACTGAACCGTGGCTTCGCGGCACGCACACGGACGTTCCTGCTGCTGGACGCGCCGTTCTGCACGCGCTTGAGCTGGCTCTGGACGATCTGACCAAGTGGACTGCGGGCCTGACCGACGCCGAAGTGCATGCGCAGCCGCTTGGGCTTACGCCCATTGCTTTTCATTTGCGCCACATCGCGCGGGCCACCGATCGCATTCTGACTTACGCTGAAGGAGAACAGCTTTCGGCGGAGCAGTTGGCTGCGCTCAAGTCGGAACTTGAAGGGAAGTTGGAGCCGTTGGCCGAGCTGCTCGCTGAAGTCGAGATCTCATTCACTGACGCGGCAGAGCGCATTCGCGTGCTGGCTACGGCGAATCTCGACACGCCGCGCTTTGTGGGGCGCAAGCAGTTGCCTACGTCGATCGGCGGGGCGATGATTCACGTGGCCGATCACACGCAGCGGCATGTGGGGCAGGTGGTGACTACGGCTAAGGTGATCAAGGCGCTGCGCGGTTAGGCGGGCGGTCACGCGGAATTCTTGACCCACGAAGATTTCTGGCGGCGAGGACGCCGCCAGAACAGCCGGCCGGGAGGCCGGCGCTACATTTTCGCTTCGGCTTTCCGCGAGCCTAGGAGACCGCCGCTACTTATTTCGGTTCGGCGTTGTCGTTGGGCTCCAGATAGGCTTCGCTGTTTACCTGCGTTTGCTGCTGCAGGCTGTAGCCGTCGCGGGTGCGAATGCGGTACTTCTGCAAATCTTTGCCTACAAGCTTGACGGTGATGCTGCGCCAGCCGCGGTTGGGGTTGGGTTGCGGATAGTAGCTGAGGGCGTAGAGATGGCCGAGGTCGTTGCGGATGGAGGCGAAGGCCTGCTTCTCCTTGCTCCAATTTCCGGCGAAGTAGGCTTTGCCGCCGGTGACTCTGCTCATGCGCTCGAAGGCTGCGGCGGAAACCAGGTCGTCCTGCGCCTGGCGCGTGCTGACGATGTAGATGATGGTTCCCGTCGACTGCGCGAGCTCGGCAACGTCTTCCGGAGGAATGGAGCTGGCGTTGTCGGGGCCGTTGGAAAAGACGACGATGGCCTTGCGGCCGGTGAGCGGCGCGGCATCCTTCACGGTAAGCAGGAGCGAGTTGTACAGCGCGGCGTCGTCGCCGGCCACCGTGCTGCGCACGCCATTGACCACGTGGAAGCGGTCGGCGGTGAGCATGGTGGCGCGCGAAAGATCGCGGCTGTAGGAGTAAAACGCGATCTTGCTGGCTTCATCCATGGAGCGCACGAAGTCGGAGATGGCATCCTGCGCGAAGACGAAGCCGCGGTACATGTAGTTGCTGGTGTCGAAGAGGATGAAGACGTCGGCGCCCGCCAGCGGCGAAATCCTGACACCCGAAGAACTGACGGCGGGAAGCGCTTGTCCGTTGTCGCCAGATGTCCCTGCGACTTTGCCCGCCGTGGGCGCGGTCACCGTGCCCGGCGCGCCCGGGTTGAAGTTGCCTTCTTCAAACGTGTTCAGCTTTTGAGGAACCTTGTCTTCGGTGATGACGAAATCCTCAGGGCGCAAGCCGGTTATGTAATTCCCTTTGCTGTCGGTAACAGCCACGTTCAGCTGCACGAGATTCACATTCACGCGCAGGCGCATGCCGCTATCCATGCCGCTATCCTGGGCTGCAAAGTGTGACCCTCCTCCACCCGAAAGCAGGGTGCCCAGAAAAACTACTGCACAAGCGACGATCCGGTATCTTCTATTCGGCATGTGATCCCCCATTCGCGATGTTCTGATTGTTTTGAGGCGAGCTTGCGGTGTGAATATTGATCTTTCCCTCACGGAATTCTTCGCCGGTCTGCTGCATGGCGCGCAGCAAAGCCGGCCAGTCGTCAATGCTGGTGGCCGATATGTTCGCCACCATCTGGCGCGTCAACTCGGGAACCAAAATGTTGAGCATCGCGGGAGGATAGCCCTTTTCGTCAGCCAGCCGCGCCCAGTAGAGGTTGCTCGATTCCCACGACTCGCCGAAGAGCCGGCTTCCGTAGCCGCCGGCAACCGGGAAGGGATCGGAAGTGATCAGGGCATTGGAGTAACTGTCGGCCAGAATGGGATGCGGCACACCAAAGTCCGCGGCCAGCCGGTGCGGCGAGGTAGCCTCGGGATCTTTCTGCGCCAACTCATCCAGCTCGCGGTTCGCCTTTCCCCATTGTGTGGCTTCTCCCGGAAACTTCTTGCGGAACTCGACGGTGAGATAGAACGCGTCGGAGGGGAGCAGATGAGCCGTCAGAGTTGCTGTACTGTCCGGACTCTGCAGCGCCTGCTCCATCTCCTCCATTCGGCCTGATCCCACGCGGCCAGAGAGGACGGTCAGTACCTTTTGGCGCAGATCGGCGTTGCTTGCGGAGGCCGTCAAAAGCTCTTCGCCGGAACGCTGATAGAGAGCTATGGCGTGCAGCTCGTCCTGGTTCACAGTCCACCACCTGGGCAGGATGGAATTCACCAGCAGCTCGGGTACGGTTTCCTTCCAGATCAGCGCCTGCAGCTTCTCGGGAGAGATGAAATCTTCTTCCGTGAGAGCAAGGGCGAAGGGCAGGTCTGCGAGCGAGCCAATGAAATAGGCTCCGCCGCCTGCCGTGGCCCCGATGCCGATCAAATTTGGCGGTCCCCAAACGTCTTTGATGCCCTGAATCGACGAGGCCGTGAAGTCGTGCGCGCGAACAAAGAGAGGATTGCTGTGCAGTACCTGGGAACCGGGTGGCTCGTAATACGCATAGTTCAAACCCACCAGCGTGTCGCGCAGGAAGGGCGCAAGACGTGCGCGCGCCGCTTCCAACTGCGCGGGCGTTCCCGGCGTCTTGATGACCTTGGTGAGATCGGTGCGCACCTGCAGCTCCGCGTGGCGGCTGACATACACCGTGGGTGACCAGGTTACGCGCTCGCCGGAAGTGAAGATGGGCCGCGGCAATTCAAACTCACGCAGCGCCGCCGCCAGTGGTAGAAGGCTGTCGCCAATGGTGGCGCCGTGGGCCATTTCCCCCAGGCCATCGTAGAGTCCGAAGAGCGTATCGAGCGGCACCAGCCGCTGGTCGTCGAGAACGGCGCGCATGCGCCGCGTAATTTCCTCGTGCACGCGCGTGCCTTCAGGGCTGCTCTGCGCCGGGCCTGCCAGCAGATCCACCACCTCGCCCTGCGTGAAATCGGCTTTGCCCCCCGCCGCCACGAGGATGGAATCGAGCGACTTGCGCGCGGCGTCAAAGAGCTCGGTGGATGATCCGATTCCGCCATACGGCTGAATCGCAGCCTGCCACGAAGCGTTTAGTTTCTCAACGGGAATCTGCTTCTGCCGCGCCAGAACCTGCCATATCCCGAGTTCAGCCTGGAACGCGCCCATTACATTGGCGCGAAGCGTCGGATTGCCAATGCCGTTGAGATGATCGACGGTGTCGACAAAATGCTTGATCGCATTCTCGTCCAAAGACGGAAACTCGACGAAGATCGGATACCAATTGTTTAACGCCTCAAAATGCGAGGCGAGCAACTGCACGGTCCCATCAGACAATTGCTGTTGCGCAGGCCGCACGTCATTGATTGCGGTCAGCGTCAGGTAGATTTGCGCGGGTCCTTCACCGGCCACGAGACTGGTGCACGCCACCAGCGCCTCCAACAGGCGGTCGGGATTGTTGTCATCGCCCTTGAAGTGGGCGAGCTCGCGTAAATGGCTGGATCGGTCTACGTGCGAGAAAATATCCTTCCAGACGGCAGCGTCGCCCGGCACCTTCGGCTCGCCTGCTGTGTCCCAGGGCACGCGGGCAAAGAGCAAAAGCAAGTTGGCATTCCTCGGAAACACGCTGGTGCCTGCGCTCAAATTTGCATTCGGCAATCGATATGCCGCATAGAGGCGCTTCAAACGGCCATTGGCTACCAAATGCGCCTGCTGCTCGGGGCTTACGCGCGCCAGGGCGTCGAAATACGCCGCCATCCAGCCTTGATCCTTGGCCAGCAAGCGGTACACGAAATCGCCTGGCGAATGTGGGCTTGCGCCCACCAGTTCTGCCCAACTCTGTTCGGCGGCCTCACCGCCGGGAACAATTACGGCGCCGGAGCGGATGCAGATGCGGCTGCCGTAAAAGTCGAAAATCGGCGCGTAGCCAAGCAATCGTCTCAGTCCCACCGTTTGCAGCAGTTGGGCTCTGGTTTGCGGGTCAAGCCGCGCCAGTCCCGCGTACAGTCGATCCACATCCTCGTCGTTTAAGAGCATATCGAGCAGAGTTGCTCCAGCTCGCTCCTTGGCAGGCAGGATCGCTTGCCAATCGCTCTCCGCAAACAAAATCGGAATTCGCGTCGCCGGATAGGCGTAGCTGAAGGGAGTTCCTTCCTGCAACGACTGTTCAAGCTGCGTCAGCGGGAAGCCGGAATCAACAGTCAGAAACGCCCGCTCCGCGTCAGCTGTAATCAGCGAGGCGTCTTTGGGGCTGCAGCCGTGTTCGAATTTGTATCCGAGAATTTGAATCAGCTTGCCTGCGTCGTCGCAACTGGCCACATGAATCATCCCGTCTGGGCCGACCAGCGGTTGCAGCTCCCTGGCTTGTTGCACGTAGCGATCCGCAAGCACCAGGTACTCCGTCTTCCTTTGTTCCACATGCCCATAGAGGAAAACATTGCGCGCCAACAGCGGCAACACCTCGCCTGTGCTGGCCTCCTGGCTCACGCCCGCCATGCGCAGAAAGGAGCGCAACGGTCCCGGAATGATGATCGAATTCGGAGCCCGGCCTGGGGAACCCCCATCCGACGCGGCGCACGCGATGTTTGAGCTCGCGAGGCTGAAAAGCCCCGTTGCGGTGATGGCAAGGAAACGAATAAGGAATTTCATGGCGCGGTCCTCCGTTCGAATCGGCTGCGATTCGGCACGAGGGAATGGAATCACGCGCGCTCTGCGGCGGAAACCTACCGCAGGCAGCGTCAGAAAATGAAGGTTCGGCCCGTTCGGTCTGCCGGATGCCTCGGAATTCCACCTCTATGCAGAATCAGTGCGGAAGGGAGAATTAGCCGGGAACTCTGAGGAACTTACCCCAAATCTGGAGGGCCGGTCTTCAAAAGAACGCTTTGGAACCGCCGCTAAGGGAGACGGGGAATGGAAAAAACCATTCGAAGACTTGCAAGGGGGAAAGTTACAAACACGGCCGCCTTCGTGGTGGATTTCTTCCGCTCCGATTCGGCACGCGTGTTGCTTCGATAACAGAAAATCCGCGGAGGGTTGCTTGCACGCCACTGAGTTTCGAGTGCCAACTCTTCCGCGCCGGATACTGCCTTGTTTGCGGCAGCTTCGTAGGCCCACTTTCTACGTCCCAAGAGAGTAGCAGGTGCATTGCGCTCTGGCTAGCCTTTTTTGCACGATTTCACCGGCGATTCAAATGCGGGCGGCCCACCTTATCCTCCTTTGATCTGCGGATTGCCGGCGAAGACCTAAGGCTATATGCCCCGGGGTCGTCTTAGAATCAGGTTCGACTAGAAATGACAATCAAATGACAAATGAATGAAGCTCGGCGGGGCAGAGTACCTGCCAAGCACTTCATTCACTGTGTCGATGGGCCAGTCGAAGTGTGGCGGCATCGATGTATCCGGTCCCGGCTCGGAACCTACTCGGCCTGGTCCTCGGTGACGACCATTTCCAGGATGTGCCCCATCTTTTCCTGCTTGGTCTTGAGGTAGCCGGCGAAGCTCTCCAGCGGCTCGACCTCGGCCGACACGCGCTCCGTGACCGTAATGCCGGCCGACTCCAACGCGGCCACCTTTTCGGGATTATTGGTCATCAGGCGGACTTTCTTCACGCCAAGCACCTTCAATGCTTCGGCCGGCAACTCGTAGCCGCGGCAGTCGGCGGCAAAGCCCAGTTCCTCGTTGGCTTCCACGGTGTCGCGCCCATGGTCCTGCAGCTCGTAGGCCTTCAACTTGGCCATCAGACCGATACCGCGGCCCTCCTGCTGCTCGTAGAGCAGAATTCCCGCGCCCTCCTTGGCAATCGCCTTCAGCGCAAGTTCGAGTTGCAGACGGCAGTCGCAGCGCAGCGAGCCGAAAACATCTCCTGTCAGGCATTGCGAATGGATGCGCACCAGCGGCGCCGCGCTGTGCACGTCGCCCATGACCAGCGCGACGAGGCCCTCGACAACAGGGGCCGGCGCGCAGCCGGGCTGGCCTTCAATTTTCGAGTTCTCGATTTGCGGCTCTGGGGCGCGCACGCCTTCAAAGCCCAGAATGCGGAAGGCTCCCCATCGCGTGGGAAAATCTGCTTCCGCAACCTTTTTCACGCTTTCCAACGCCATGCTTCTATTCTACGAGGAACGGGAAACCTCCGCGCGCCGCGCACTTCTGCACTGCAATCACGCGTCGCATTCTTGACGGCGCGCATCGGATGCCGATAGCTCTGGATGCAAGGACACGCTTCATGACATCAACCTGGCAAATCCAACCCGCCGAGAGCACGGAAGCGCTTGCCGCGGTGCGCGCTCTGTTGGAGGAGTATTGGAACTCATTCGGCTTTACGCCTTGCTTCCAAAACTTTGGCGAAGAGCTCGCGGGGCTGCCCGGCGCCTATGCGCCACCGGGCGGGCGCCTGGCGTTTGCGACCGTCGATGACCAATCTACGAGGGGCCAGAGTGCCGGATGTATCGCGCTGCGCCGCGTGGATGCAGACCACGCCGAAGCCAAGCGCCTCTACGTGCGCCCGGCTTTTCGCGGCCACGGTCTGGGCCGTGCGCTGATGGAGTGGGTGATGATCGAGGCCCGCGCTGCCGGCTACCGCGAAATCGTCGGTGACACCATGCCGGTGATGCGCGACGCGTTGGCGCTCTACGAACGCATGGGCTTTGAGCGCACCGGCACCGGTCCCGGGGTCCAGCCGTCGGCTTCCCAGCAAATCTCCCAGGAGCCCATCCTGATCCGTATCAAGCTGTAGATTCGTACCGCCGGTCTCCCGACCGGCTGTAGTGCGGGTCTCCCGACCCGCACTCACGCTCACACGTCACACTCTCACCCTCACTTCTCGCCTCGGCCCCGCGCGGCGCGATACAGTGATGGGGTGACCGCCAATCTCATCTGGATCACGCTGCTGGTCAAGCTCGGCGTTATGGCCTCAGTAGCCAGCGTGCTGGCGCGGGTGACCACCTTTCGGCGGCTGCTCTTTGCGGAAAAGCGCCGCCCCGCGCAGACGCTGGGATTGCTGGCGTTTTTCCTGGTGCCCCTTACGATCGGCGTCTGGCTTCGGTTCTGGGTGCCGAACTTTTTGGCCGCCGATATTTCGTTTGAGACCGTCATCCTCCTCGGCCTGCTGATCGGTCCCGGCTGGGCAATGTTGGGGGGCTCGGTTCTTTCCCTTCCCGCCGTCCTTCACCACGAGTTTTTGGCGCTACCGTTCAATGTGCTCCTCGGCCTCGTGGTCGGCATGATCGGCCGCTTCGTCGAAAAAGAAGAGATCTGGTCCTTTACCCCGTTCATCGATCTGAGCCTCTATCGCTGGGTGCGCCGCAACATCATCAAGCCGCGCATCGATCGCCAGATTCTGCTGCTGTTTCTCATCGCCCTCATGGAAGTGGCCCGCGACTGGATCGCGCATCTCTTTCCCCACCGTCTCTTTGCGCTGCTTTCCGATCAACTGTGGCTGCAGGCGCTGGTGTGGCTGGCCGCGCCCATCAACGTGGGCATCGCGCTCAAGGTGTGGAACGCGCTGCGCGTGGAAATGTCTCTCGAAGAGCAGAAACGCCTCGTGCTCGAGGCCCGTCTCGACGCCCTGCAGCGTCAGATTAATCCCCACTTTCTTTTCAATACACTGAACTCCGTGGCCTCGCTGGTGCGCAGCCAGCCAGAACTGGCGCGCACCATGATCACCAAGCTGGCCAACATTCTCCGCGCCTTGCTCAAGGACCACGACGCCTTCGTTCCCCTGCGCGACGAGCTTAAATTCACCGACGATTATCTTGATATCGAAGTGGTGCGCTTCGGCGCCGACAAACTGCGCGTGGAAAAGGAGATTGATCCGCGCACGCTCGAGGTTTTGGTGCCGAGCATTCTACTGCAGCCGCTCATTGAGAACAGCATCAAGCACGGGTTGGAGCCGCGCATCCACGGCGGCACGGTTACTGTGCGCAGTCGCCTTGAGGGCGATCGCGTCTTCATCGAGGTTGCTGACGACGGTGTGGGAATGAACGGGCGTCCTGCTTCCACGATGCGCCGCCCCGGCGCCGGCATCGGCATGAAAAATGTGCAGGAGCGCCTCGAGGTTCTCTATGGCAACCAGGCGCGCTTCAATATTGTCAGCAATCCCGGCCGCGGGACGACAGTCTCCATCGAAATTCCTGCATTGATGTCAGAGACAGTTTGAGTCGCGCCGCGCCAGCCACCAATCAGGGAAGGTTCGCTACGGGTTGCGCGCTTTTGTGCCCGCACGGCGCCTCGAATGGATTCTGGTTCATCAGGGTCTGCACTTCATCAATCCCCTTGACGTCGTAAAAGCCGATCCAGCGCGGTGGCAGCGCGAAGACATGGCTTTTATCCTGGCCCAATTCGGCTGGACCAATAGGTGCGGCGCTGACCGCCATGTTTTCGGCTGCCACAAGCGTCCACTGGCTGGGCGTGAAAATCATGATAGGAATGTCTTGCCAGGGATCGTCCTTAGTCCACTTGGGATTGCGAATGAGCAGTTGCGGCCCGCTCTCTTTCTTCTGCGTATTCAGGACAGTTCCGCTCCACGTTTCCGTGACGATGGTGTACCCCTTCCAGTCCGCAGGCAGCAGAAAGCAGAAGCCGTACTGCGTGTTGTGGTAGACGAAGGGCGTGGACAGGGGAACCGGCGCGGGGCTCGGTGAGTTTGCTTCCTGAGCAGGTCCTAAGGTTGGCGCCATCGCAGCACAGGCAAGCAGAAGAATTGGAACCAAATGAGATTTCATGCGCGGCTCCTTTCGACCGAGAAGTTGAAACCCGAGCGATTCCGGCGGCTCTCCACTCGGGGTGACGGATACGGAACGGGCAGGTTTTCCACCGGCGCTCTAGATTGTATGCTCAAACCATGGTGCGTTTCACTGTGCTGGCGTCGGGGTCGAAGGGCAATTGCACGGTGCTCTCCGGAGGCCGCACACGGATCCTCGTCGATGCCGGCTTGAGTTGCCGCGAGCTCTTCCGGCGTATGAAACTGGCCGGGGAAGAACCTGCAACCCTCAACGCCATTGTCATCACGCATGAGCACCAGGATCATGTGAACGGCCTCGCCGTGACGGCCCGCAAGCTGGGCATCCCGGTGTACTTTACTGAGGCCACGCATCGCGCCTGGATGCGCTGGCTTCAGCCTCGCCGCCAGATGACATACGCCCAATGGCTGGAAATGATCCGCAAACAGGCGGCGGAGCGGCAGGCTGAGCCCGAATCAGGGGTTGGCGAAATCGATTCCCTGGATGACCCTGGCGATACGATTGTGGAAAACTCGGTCGAAACTGTGGCCTCGCCTGATCCTGCTCCCGAACCGCTGTGCGACCCGGGGATTGACTCCACTTCCGGCCGTCCCCCCTCGCTCAAGGACGATCCCACCTGGCTTCCGGCGATCGAATACTTCCAGGCCGGCCAGCCGTTCTCAATCGGCGACATCTGCCTTAATCCCTTTACGATTCCACATGATGCGGCCGACCCCGTGGGCTTTGTCTTGAGCTCGGAAGGGGTCCGTCTGGGCTTTGCCACTGACCTCGGGTATATTCCGCCGAACGTGAGGGAGCAGCTCCGGCCCTGGATCTGCTGCTGCTTGAATCGAACCACGATCTCGAGATGTTGCGCGATGGGCCCTACCCCTGGTCGGTGAAACAGCGGGTTCTGTCCCGGGTGGGACACCTGTCTAATGACGCCGCCTCCGAGTTCCTTGCCGCCGACTACGACGGCCAGGCTGCCTACATTATCTTGGGACATCTCTCTGAAAACAATAATCTTCCCGAATTGGCGAGGGTTGCAGCCGAGCGCGCTTTGCTGGGCCGGGCCAGCCTTTTGGCCAACCGCCTGTTGCTTGCTGCGCAACATGAGCCGCTTTCCGCTATCAGTTTCTAAATAAAAGGGGTTACAATAACAGTCAAGGAAGCGGCCACAAAAAGAAGTCGCACGATGGGCCGCTGTTCGGCGCCAGGCACCTTGCGTGGCGTTGTGTATTTGTGGATGTTCTGCAACCGATGACTCGGTGGGGCGTCCAATTGTGAAAGCTTCCGTAACGATCCTCCACACGGAAGCTCGGCGGTTGAACGGAATTCTTTGCAGGTGAGTGTCTATGTCAACAGCGAGAATCCAATGCACCGACCGGGTTGTGGGCGCAATTCTGGCAAGCTGGCGGTATGACATCTCCGGCATCTCGCCTGAGATGCGCCGGGACTACGAAAGTCATTTTGCCGAATGCGCCCGTTGTAGCGGGCGTCAAAAGTTCCATCGCAGCCTTGACGTCCTGCTGGCGGCTTTAACCTCGCTTTCAGCGGTCTTTTTCCTGTTCGCGCTCGCGGTTTTAAAGCACATCCGGCCGCTGGAGCATGTGGCCTTCAATGTCTTCTCACTGGACGTCGAGGACACCTATCACATGTTGATCTCGGCCGGTATCGCGGGACTGATCTTTTCCATCATCGCTCTCGCGCTGGTGTTGATGGCGACCCCCGCGCCGTCATACCTTGGCGGCATCGCCGCCGAGCGTGCCAAGCTCATTGAAGAGCGTCTGCCCGCGGCCATCAAAGCCCTGCGCCTGCGCTAACGGCGGCAGCGGCAAAATCAGACAATAAGGCCTCCCGCATTGGGAGGCCTTTGCGCGTTTGTGGCTATTTTTTACCTGTAGCACTTGGTGCTACACTTAATCTATGGCGAACGGCGCCTCGGATCGAAATCGGGTCTTCAAAACGAAGTGGTTTTCCCGCGAAGCGCGGAAAGCGTTGATTTCGGATCAAGAGCTCTGCTCGGCAATCGGGCAAGTCATGCTGGGATAGGCCATCGACCTTGGTGGAGGAGTCTTTAAGAAGCGATTGGGCAAGAACCTATTCCGATCAATCCTTGTGGCCAAGGGGCGCAGATATTGGGTTTATATTTATCTATTCGCAAAGAAGGATCAGGCGAACATCAGCGCTCGCGATTTGTCAGATTTCCGGGCGCTTGCCGATCTCTACGCGAGAAAAACTGAGGCGGATGTCGCAACGGAATTGAAATTGGGCGAGCTGACGGAGATATGCCGATGAAAAACAACCACAAGTATAGAAGTCGTGCGTCGGAAGCAATTCATAGCGCGGTTACCGGGATGTATCGGGCCGGAACCATCGACAAGGCCACCATGCGCAGCTTCGATGAATCGTGCCTTCAGGCGCCGCCGGCAATCAAGCCCCATCAGATCAGGCGCATCCGCCTGAGCCAGCGAGTGAGCCAGCCGGTCTTCGCGCGCTATCTCAATACGAGCGAGTCCACCGTAGAAAAATGGGAGACAGGCGCGAAGAAGCCGAGCGGCATGGCGCTCAAGCTGCTCGATGTTGTGCAAAAGCACGGACTGAAAGTGCTGGCCTGACAAATTCGCTTCTTCGGGTCACCGTGATTAATTCGCGATCGTCACGCGCAAATCCCGCCTGTCATCTCCCTGGACTTGTCCAGTTTCAGAATGGACAGCAACTTCGGCGAAATACCGAGCAGCCGAATAGCAATACGGCGGTTTCGTATAATTGAAGCGAACAATCAACAAAAAAAGAAACTCCGACTTAGGAAAGAGAGTATCGAGATGTATAAAGTCGTTTTGCTTCGTCATGGAGAGAGCATTTGGAATAAGGAAAACCTGTTTACCGGCTGGACGGACGTCGACTTGTCGGAGAAAGGCAGAGAAGAGGCCGCACAGGCCGGCCGGATGCTCAAGGAGGGGGGATACGGATTCGACGTCGCCTTCACTTCGGTGCTGAAGCGCGCGATTCGCACGTTGTGGATTGCCTCGGATGAAATGGACCTGTTATGGATTCCTGTGGAGCGCGACTGGCGGCTCAATGAACGGCATTATGGGGCGCTGCAAGGCCTTAATAAAGCGGAGACGGCGGCGAAATACGGTGAGGATCAGGTGAAAATCTGGCGCCGCAGTTACGACATTCGTCCGCCAGCGCTGGAAGAGACTGATCCGCGTTATCCGGGGAAGGACCCGCGCTATCACGACCTATCAAAGGAGCAGCTTCCACTGACCGAATGCCTGAAGGACACGGTTGAGCGCGTTCTGCCCTGCTGGAACGAGGTCATTGCTCCCAGCATTAAGTCGGGGAAGCGGGTTTTGATTGCTGCCCATGGCAACAGCCTGCGGGCACTCGTGAAATATCTCGAAGACGTTCCCGATGAGAAGATTGTGGACCTCAATATCCCTACGGGGGTGCCGATGGTGCAGGAGCTTGACGAGAACTTGAAATCGATTCGTCATTATTATCTGGGAGACGCCGCGCAAATCGCGCAGGCGGTGAACAAGGCCGCGAGCACCGGCGCGGCGAAGCGCTAATCCGCGAGATCAAAAGAAAAGGGAGGGGATTGAAGTCCCCTCCCTTTCGTCGTTGAACGCTGCGACGGATTTACTCGCCGTAGTTCAGGCTTTCAAGGCCGAGGTAGACTGCGCCCGAGCCCAGTTCCTCTTCGATGCGCAGCAACTGGTTGTACTTCGCGATGCGGTCGGTGCGGCTTACCGAGCCGGTCTTGATCTGTCCGACGCCGGTGGCCACGGCCAGGTCGGCGATGAACGTGTCTTCGGTTTCGCCGGAGCGATGAGACATGACCGAAGTGTAGCCGTAACGGCGGCCCAACTCGATGGCTTCGAGGGTCTCGGTGACGCTGCCGATCTGGTTGAGCTTGATGAGGATGGAGTTCGCCACGCCCTCGTCGATGCCGCGTTGCAGCAGCTTGAGGTTGGTGCAGAAGATGTCGTCGCCCACCAACTGAATTTTGCCGCCCAGCTTGTCGGTGAGAATGCGCCATCCCTCCCAGTCGTCCTCGGCCAGGCCGTCTTCGAGCGAGACGATGGGGTATTGGCGAATCCAGTTGTCGTAGAAACGAACCATGTCCTCGCTGGACAGCTCGCTCTTGTCGCCCTTCTTGAAAACGTATTTTTTCTTTTCGGCGTCGTAGAACTCGCTGGACGCGGGATCGAGCGCGATGGCAATTTGCTCGCCAGGCTTGTAGCCGGCGGCTTCAATGGCTTCGAGAATCAACTCGATGGCTTCGGCGTTGGATTTGAGCGAAGGCGCGAATCCGCCCTCGTCGCCGACCGCGGTGTTGTAGCCTTTCTTCTTCAGCACGCCCTTGAGTGCGTGGAAGGTCTCCGCAGCCCAGCGCAACGCTTCGCTGAAGCGCTCCGCGCCGACGGGCATGATCATGAATTCTTGAAAGTCGACGTTCGAGTCGGCATGTGCGCCGCCGTTCAACACGTTCAGCATCGGCGTGGGCAGCACGCAAGCATTGATGCCGCCCAGGTAACGATAGAGCGGAATCTCGAGCGTCTGTGCCACGGCGCGCGTGCATGCCATCGACACCGCCAGGACTGCATTCGCGCCCAGCTTGCTCTTGTTCGGCGTGCCGTCCAGCGCGATCATCGACTGGTCGATTAGCCGCTGATTTGACGCGTCCATGCCTTCGAGCTCGGGCGCAATCACGGTTTCCACGTTGGCTACCGCTTGCAGAACGCCTTTGCCGCCGAAATGGCTCTTGTCGCCATCGCGCAGCTCCACGGCCTCATGCTCGCCTGTTGAAGCTCCCGAAGGCACAATGGCGCGTCCCATCGCGCCGCTTTCCAGAATCACGTCCGCCTCAACGGTCGGATTGCCGCGCGAGTCCAAAACTTCACGCGCACGAATGGCAACAATTTCAGTCATATTGCTCCTCACTATGTGGTGCTGCAGCCGGTCGTTCAATCGGGGACGGCGATCTACGGCAAGAGATTCTCCGGCGGCGCTTTGAATGGTGTGCAAAAGTCCCTGCGCATTCAAGCAACACGCTCCGTCGTCGAGGAAAAATGCGAATAAATCACTGTGTCCCATAGGGATTTTAACAAACGGGGCGCCCGCAGCCGGTGTGGCAGCGGTCACAGGCTTGGGCTCGAACGCCGATGCAACCGCGCAACCGGTCAACGCGGCAAAAGCTGGAACTGCTCGATGGCAATTTTCGGAGCCACAAACCGGTGCTCAATGTCAGGCAGGAACATTACGGTAACCCCTGAGAACTTCCCGAAGGCCGGGTCTCGCGGAACGGAAAAGTGGAGCGTTTCAGCGACGGGCGAGGTTTTGATGGAAAAGTACATCGGCTCCATCGAGGGGATCGGCTGCTGGCCGAGATAGACGCCGTTGGGCTTTGCGGAGCTGGAGTCGATGAGCAGTAGTGCCATTGAAACGGGCCCCGGAATGTTATCGCGATTCTCAATCTGGACATCGATTTCGCGGCAGTGCGAAACCGGAATAGCCGCGGGAAGATCTTGATGCGCCGTCATGACGACGGGCAGGTCATTGTTCGATTCGATTGCAACATCGAGCGGAGTGCCGTGAGCCTGGTGAGCGCCGAGGCCCGGCTGGCGGTTGGGCGGCTGCACGTAAGTGTATGTGCCATCGAAATGAATGAAGATCGGCTGTTTCGATCCCGGAGCGAACAAGCCGTAGGATATCGGGATTGAGGGGATCACTTGTTTTTTCGGCAGATTCGGCCAGAGGATCACGCTAGTGTATCCGCCGGAGCCGTAGCTGATCGTCCGTGTTTTCGTCGCGCGCGCGGATCCGGGCGGAGCCAGAGCGGCGCGCTCTTCACCGGGCCGGCGAATTCCTTGTTGGTACGCAACGCCATCCAGCAGCGCCCACGCGGTGACAACAACCGCCGGGACCAGCAGCAGCGCAACGCGAACCGAAGCGCGCTTGTAAGCGCCAGAGCCTTGACAGTTGCGCTCGCGGGGAATCGCCGTCTTCCACGCGAACAGCGCGGCGACAGACGCGAGGAGAGCCCCCGCAGCGAAATTCCAATGCACGGCGAGGGCAGCGCCGGCAACCACTAGAGAGATTGCAACGGCGTAGCCGGTCAGGTCGGCGGGTGTGCGGTAAAGCGTCTCTTCAAAGAGCTCCAATTGGGTACGCTCCGAGATCGCTGGTGGCGCACCAGCGGGCCCGAGGACGGCATAAGTCGCGCGGCGGAGGGCACTGGCGAGGGCAAAGGCGCCGATCATCGCCACCAATGGGCCTGCGGCGGAAAGCGCCCGGGAAAAGATAACCATGGCCGGCACCCAGATCCATCCTGAAGAACAGGCCAGCACAAAAAGAGAGAACGGGACGGGAGACTGTTCGCGAAAGGGACTCCATGGGCCCTGCCAATAAGCAAAGGCGCCCACGGCGCCGGCAGCGACGCTTGCCGCGACGTAGCAACACGCTCGCGTCAGCAGTGCGCCAAGCACCGGCGTGTCCGAGATGGGCAGGACTGCAACCAGAATTGCGGCAATGCAGGCATTGACCAGGCCGGCAACGACCATCCAGGCGATGAATCGCCCCGCTAAGTGCGCACGAAGATCTGCCGCTACCGCGATGGTTTGACGAAGAAATGTCGCGTCCTCTGCAATCGATTCGTCCGGATATGCGGCTCTCTGGGGGCGCGACACGCGAACTGTTCCCCAAAGCGCGACCAGGAGTGCGAGAAAGTAAGGAACGCGAATGATGTCAGCGAGCAATCCAAAGTCGGCAACGTGGGCGAAGGATGGACCCGTAAGCCGCGCATGCGCCAGGCCCGGCACGCTGTACCGATAGATGGTCACGAAAACAAAAGCGACGAAATAAACGGGTGGAAGGATCAGCGTCGCGAGCCAGTATGCGCGTCGCAACTCGCGTCGGCCAAGTTTCTTGCCCAGCCATGCATGCGCAAGCTGGTATGCGAGGATGCCGGCCCAGAGGAATGGCGCGTGCACTATGGTCCACGCGATAGGCGCAATGATCAGCGAAAAAGGCGCGAGCGAGTCAAAAAGCTTTTCGAAGCTGAGTTGGCGCGCTGACAAATCGAGCAAGACATACCAAACTGGCGCAAGTGTGGACCACAGCAATGCAAAGCACAGAGCTGGCACCCGCGCCGACAGGCCGCTGGACCATGAAACAAAACAGGCAGCCAGCACCTGCCGCCAATACCACAGGCTGGAGCGGCCGGCGCGAAACTCCTCAATCAGATCGCCGGTCAGCGCTTCGTCCTGTTCACCCGCGGCAAGATGTTCGAGGATCCAGGTAGCGCGCGACGGTGGCTCTCTGCGGTACATTGGTTCTCCTCGAGTCAATCCAATTGCGAGTCAATCCAATTGCGGTTCAGGGACGGTGCGCCACAGCTCCGTCAGCACACGCCGTGTTTCGCGAATCTGGCGCAGGCCCTCTTTCGTCACGTGGAAATAGCGCTTGGCCTTGCCGCCGCGTTCGGCAGTCGGCTCGCCGAGGTTGGAGTCGACGAGATCCTTTGCTTCAAGGCGCTCCAAAGCGGCATAAACACTGCCCACCGAGACGCTGCGTTTGCGATGCAACTCGAGCTCACGGGAGATAGGAACGCCATAGGCTTCGTCGCCCAAATGAACCACTGCGAGGAGCAGCATGAGTTCGAATTCGCCAAGATAGCTTCGCTCAGACATTAATTCAATAATAGCGAGGAAATCAATTATGTCAATTCACTGCAGAGCTGATCTCGAAATCGTGGGTACGCGAAATTCGCACTTAACTCTGTTGATTCTTGCCGCCGGAGGCGCTCTTCTTTGAAGCGCGGCTGGCGGCCCAAGAAATGCGCAGTACGCTTATATTTGGGCAGATTTTCACATTTGTCCGGCCGGTAAGGCGACTTTCCCCGCCCGCCCGGGTCTACAGCGTCAAGGGAAAAGTCTGTCCAGGAGTGGATAGGCGAGAGGAGATCAGGATGAAGAGGACGATTCTTGTGAATGGGCTTGTGTGCACATTGCTGGCCGCGACGGCGGTCGCACTGGGAGCGCAGGAGGCGAACCAGTCGAACCCGTACCAGGGTACGTCCAACCCTCCTCCTGACAGCACCATCACGACCCCTGCGCCCGAAGCCGCGCCTCAAAACATGCCGCAGGCCAAGCCCTCGCCCAACCACTACGCCCAGCCCCAGGCTGCACCTCCTCCCTACGCGGCTGAGACCGTTCCCAATGAGGCGGCTCCCGCTCCGGCCAACGCTACGGAGACAGTTCCACCTCCGTCCCGTGGCGAGGGTACCGATGACGGTATCGTGCAGGTGGCGCCGGCTGATAACGCTGCCCAGCCCAGTCTGAGCCCGCGTTCCGAGATGGCTGATCCCGACGGCGACATCGTGCATCCCGCTCCGCTCGCCCCAGGGGAACTCGGCGAAGGCACCACGATTCGCGTTCGACTCATGAGCCGCCTTTCGACTTCCGAGAGCCAGCCCGGCGAGACCTTCCATACGCAGGTTGCCACCGACGTGATTCAGAACGGCCAGGTGATCATTCCTGCCGGCTCTAAAATTGACGGCAAAGTGATTTCGGTCTCCACCGGCCGCGCCGGCGGCCACGGCTCCATGCGTCTGCGTCCTGACTCCGTGACCCTCCCCGACGGCTCGCACTTCCGCCTCTACGCGCAATTGTCCGGCGCTCCGGAATCTTCAGACCGCATTGGTTACGAGGGCCTGGTGACGCCCGGCTCGCGCCTCAAGAAAGACGGTATTGAGTACGGCGGGGCAGTGGGCGCAGGCGCAGTGACTGGGGCCATTCTCGGCGGACCTGGCGGCGCGCTGGCCGGATCACTCATCGGCGCCGGTGTCATCTCCGTGCATCTGCTGGTGAGCCACCCTCAGGCGACGCTTGAAAACGGCACCGTGCTGCTCTTCACGTTAAGCGAGCCGCTGAATCTTGTGGCAGCCGCGCCGACGGGCAACTGAACAGGATCAGGGAACAGGGAACAGTAGCGCCCGCCTCCAGACCGGCTGTCGTGTGGGTCTCCAGACCCGCACTTTCCTGTTGCTTAATTCCGCCTCCCACTCCGCATTTACACTAGAGAATTAGCGAATGGTTTCTGGCTGCGGACTTCGGCTCTCGCACCGGGAAGTTTGCGATTCGTCGCTCCCCGCGCTCCGAGCTAGGAGCTAAAGGCTAGAAGCTAAAAGCTGCCTTTCTATGGATAAATTCATCATTCGCGGGGGCAATCCGCTGGTCGGCACGGTGCGCGTCTCGGGCGCGAAGAACTCGGCGCTGCCCTCGATGGCCGCTGCCATTCTCACCGACGACGAGATCACGCTCGAAAACATTCCCCAGGTGCGCGACATTGAAACCGAGCGGCGCTTGCTCGCCTCCATGGGCGCCGCGGTCGCATTGCATGAGGGCGACGCGTGCGACCACGTCACCATCTGTTGCCGCTCGCTCTCCGATCCCGTGGCGCGCTACGAGATTGTGAAAACCATGCGCGCCAGCTCGCTGGTCCTTGGTCCGCTTATTGCGCGTACCGGCGCGGCGCGTGTGGCCATGCCTGGCGGCTGCGCTATCGGCGGCCGCCCCATCGATCTGCACATCAAGGGCCTGGAAAAGATGGGCGCGGTGATCGTGCAGGAGCATGGGTATCTTGAGGCGCGCGTCGATTCAGGTGTGGGGTCCGGCGTGGGGCGGCTGCGCGGCGCGCATATTGTCTTCGATCGCATCACCGTCACTGGCACCGAAGATCTGTTGATGGCAGCGGTTCTGGCCGAGGGCGATACGCTGCTGGAAAACTGCGCGCGCGAGCCCGAGGTGGTCGATCTGGCGGCTCTGCTGACCGCCATGGGCGCCGAGATTCAGGGCGCGGGCACTTCCACGATCAATGTGCGCGGCGTGGCCGAACTTCACGGCGCGCGCTACCGCATCAACCCCGATCGCATTGAAGCGGGAACCCTGCTGATAGCCGGCGCCATCACCGGCGGCGATCTTACGGTGGCCAACTGCAACACAGCCCACCTCGGCGCAGTCATCGCCAAGCTTCGTGAATGTGGCGCGGGCGTCGACGTGCTCGGCCCCGATGCGGTTCGCGTTTACGGCGACGGGCGTTTGCGCGCTGCTGACATTTCTACCGAGGAGTATCCCGGTTTTCCCACCGACATGCAGGCGCAGTACATGGCCTTGGCCACGCAAGCCGAAGGCGTCAGCATGGTTCGCGAAAACATTTTCGAAAACCGCTTCATGCATGTGCAGGAACTGGTGCGCATGGGCGCCAACATCAAAGTGGACGGCAACACCGCTACGGTGCGTGGCCCGGCTCCGCTTTCCTCAGCCGCCGTCATGTGCTCTGACCTGCGCGCTTCCGCTTCGCTGGTGCTGGCCGCGCTGGTTGCCGACGGAGAGTCCGTTATCGATCGTGTCTACCACATGGACCGCGGCTACGAGCACATTGAGGATAAGCTGCGCAGCGTGGGCGCCCAGATTCAGCGCCTGGGCAACGTTTTTGCACCACGGCCTGAAAATTCCCTGGCGGCGGACCACCCCGCCTAGAAGAGCCGCATCAAATGTTCGGAGCGAGTTGTTCGCATTCGCGCGGGCGAAGGTGAATAGCAGACTCTGGGATTCAATCGGAATCCCCAGGATTCAACCCAGGATTCAAGCAGGGGCCGCGATTTTTCAATGCCACGCAACGAAATTCGCAGCCGCGTGTTGATAAAATTAATCGCCCGGAACGCTTCCTCAATCCGAGTCGATGGATACTTGCCATGGAGGGCAAAATCTCTGTGAAAAAAACTGCACTGTCGCTGTTGCTTGCTATCTGTCTCGTGCCTGCCGCTGCTTTTGCGCAGGTCGTCGTTCGCGTGGCTCCCCCCGAGCCGGTCGTCGAAGTCCACGACCATCCACCGCATGAGGGTTGGGTCTGGATCGACGGCTATCACCGCTGGGATGGCCATCGTTACGTCTGGGTTCACGGCCACTGGGTTCGCCCCCCGCATCGCGGCGCGGTCTGGGTGGCGCATCGCTGGGAGCATCGCGGCGACGGCTGGGTCCTGGTCGAAGGCCACTGGCGGTAAAACTGAAATCAACTAGAGAAAAAGAGAGCGGGGTGCGCCTCGCTCTCTTTTTCTGCCTAAAAATCGAGGCGTTCTTCATTGGAAAATGCTCTCCTGAGCAATCCGATACATCGCGGAGAAAATTGGGGTGGTACAAGGGGTAGGTATGCGGGTCACAATGGGCGCGCGACGAATTTGCCGTGCTACGCTCATTTCCGCAGCATGGGGAACCTGCGCGGTAATTCGCAAGCGCCCGGCCCCTGGAGGACTCGATTTTCGTGAAGAAAATTGCAATGGCACTGTTGCTCGCTCTTACCCTGATCCCTGCGGCATCGTTTGCGCAGGTCGTGATTCGCATCGGTCCACCCCCGCCAGTGTACGAGCGGCGTGGACCGCCCCCCGGGGATGGATACGTATGGCAACCCGGCTACCACCGCTACGAAGGCGACCATTATGTCTGGACGCCCGGCCACTACGAGCAACCACCCCATAGGGGTCAACGCTGGGTGGCTCATCACTGGGTCCATCGCCATGGCGAATATGTGCTGGTTGAAGGCCACTGGCAGTAAGCGCATTTCAGTAGCAAAAAAGCGGGGCGTGTCAGGTTGTTACGAAAGCCTGAATGAACCGTTGAAATCATGGGAAAATGCCCTCGTGGTGAGCGAGGGCATTTTCCATGGGCTTCATTCAAGGTGAGGGATGAACCCAAGGCACATTGTTTCCTGTGGTGCTGGACGATCTTGTCCCGGGCGATCACGTCTGTCGGGTGATCGACGCTTTCGTTGCGCGGCTGGAGATGAGCGAACTCGGGTTCGAGCGTTCCGAGCCGGCGGAAACGGGACGGCCTGGTTACGATCCGCGCGAACTTTTGAAGCTTTATCTCTACGGCTACCTGCAGCAGATCCGCTCCTCACGGCGTTTGGAGGCCGAGTGCAGGCGCAACGTGGAAGTGATGTGGTTGCTGGGCCGTCTGGCTCCCGATTACAAGAGCATCGCCGAATTCCGGCGCATGCACCGTGAAGCGGTCACCAAGGCGGGGGCCGCGCTGGTTGGCTTTGCGCGCTCGGTGGGCCTGGTACGGGGTGAGTGGATAGCCATCGATGGTTCCAAGTTCCAGGCCGCCAGCAGCGCTCGCAGTGTGCACGAGCGCGAGGCGGTGAAGCGTTATCTGGAGCAGCTTGAGCAAGCCGATGAAGGGGATGAAATGGTCATCGATCCAGATGCCGTGGCGACGGCACTGGAGAAGCTGAACAGGCATCCGGAGCCGGAGGCGCACTTGATGCGCGTTGGCCATGCCCATGCACTTACTCCTGCATATAACGTGCAGACCGCTGTAGATGCCGAACATGCGCTGATCGTGGCCCAGCAGGTGACCACGGAGGCAACCGACAACCGCAGCCTGCTGCCCATGGCCCAAGCGGCCAAGCAGGCGGTGGGCGTACCGGACTCTCTCCACGTGGTTGCCGATGCCGGTTATTCCAACGGCGAGCAGGCCGAACAATGCGAGCAACAGGGCATCGTGCCGCACGTGCCAGCCAACCGTTCCGTCAACAACAAGGGCGACGGCACACTGTTCGACCGCAGCCGGTTCCAATACGACGAGAAAACGGACACCTTCCGCTGTCCCGATGGCGAGACGCTGGTACGCATACAACTGTCGCGCAGGGACCGCTGCATAATGTATGCCGCCGAAGCCGAAACATGCCAAGCCTGTGCGATCAGGACCAATTGCACTACCGCATCGCGTCGCTGGATTACCCGCCACCTGCATGAAGGAGCGCTCACGCGCATGCAACAACGAGCCACGCCTGAGGCCATGCGGCTACGACGATGCATCGTAGAACACCCCTTCGCAACCCTCAAATATCGCATCTTCGGAAACCCGCGATTCCTGCTGCGCGGACTTGGAGGAGCACAAACCGAGATCGGCCTGGCAACCATGGCATACAACCTGAAACGCATGATCAATGTCCTCGGAGGTCACAAGCTGGCCGCGGCGCTGGCTTGCTAAATACCCCCATCTACGACCGCGCCACTTAACCAATCTGATCTTGCTCGGAAAACAACCTCCTCCAAAACAAAAAGCGATGTCCGGCCAACCCGAACACCGCTTCTCGTCTACCTCAATCGCCCGTTTCGTAACAGCCT
>CAVOTQ010000013.1:0-74824 GCA_963699385.1 uncultured Acidobacteriota bacterium
CCCGCACGCGGTGTCGAGAACCGTGACCGAAACCGACAACGTGCTATTCTCGTCGTTGACGCTGAATACCCAGCCCCTCCACCTCGATGCCGAGTTCAGCAAGAACACAATGTGGGGACAGCGGCTGGTCAACAGCCTCTTTACCCTCAGCCTGATTCTCGGTATGGCCGTCAACGACACAACACTCGGCACGACCCTGGGAAACCTCGGCCTCGAGGAGGTTAGGTTCCCGAATCCCGTCTTCCACGGCGACACGATCCATGCTCAGACGGAGATCATCGGCAAGCGCGAATCGAAGTCCCGGCCCACGGCCGGGCATCGTCTTCTTCAAAGACCAGGGAATCAATCAACGCGGCGAGATCGTGTGCGAATGCCGACGAGCTGGCCTGATGATGAAACGCGACAGCGTCGCAACCGGATATCCAGATATAGCTCGCCGGGCGCCCAGCCAGCACGACGCCGTGACCCATGTGCTCGCGCGCGAGCGGAGGAAGCTCAGATGACGGCCGATGCCAGCCGGGGCCGAACGAGCAGAGTCGCCGGTCATCCAGCTGGCGAGTGTCCGCTGTCGGGCATACGGGTCCTGGACCTGACGATCGCGCTTTCTGGTCCGCTCTGCACCCTCGTGCTGGCCGGGCTCGGCGCGGAAGTCGTCAGGATCGAACCACCCGGCGGGCGCGAGATGGGGCGCTTAACCCGCCGTTCCTCGGCAGCCGGGGCCTGCATTTCGGGGCGGCCACCGAGCCTGACGACATCCCGATCTCCGTGATCAACCGGACGCGGAACAAGAAGAGCATGACGCTTGACCTCAAGACTGACCGCGGACGTGCGGTCTTCCTAGAGCTCGCACGGCACTGTGATGTGGTGGTACAGAACTTCAGCAACGGGACGGCGGACCGGCTGCGGGTCGGTTACCAGGACGTCCGCGAGGTCAATCCCTCAGCTGTTTACTGCTCCTTGAGTGGCCTGGGCTGGACACCGACACGCCCGAACTCAAGGCTATGGACGTGATTATCCAAGCCATGAGCGGGATCATGCAGGTCACCGGTGAACCTGGCGGTCCGCCGACCAGGGTGGGCGTGCCGATCGGGGATATGGTCGCTTCTCTGTATGCGGCGAACGGCATCATGGCGGCCCTCTGGGTACGGCAACGTACCGGGCGCGGGCAACACATCGACATAAGCCTGCTCGACAGCCTACAAACGCATGCGTTGAATTTATTGACGGATCAGGTTCCGACGCACGTCGCGCCGGAGGCGCATTGGTTGTTAGCCCCGCGCTTCAGCGTGGGGACGGAGAGCAAAGAAAGATGCGAGCCCCGTAGGGGCGCTGCAAAAAAGGCGCGCTAAACACCCCGCGGGTGCCTTTCATGCGACCTCACCGGCCCTCAGTTGCGATATCCTAACCTCTTACATCTTCCATTGGAGGTGACCTGCGTGGCCAGAATCCCCGCCTCGTCCTTACCGCGCGATTCACCGAGGCCGTCGAATACGCGCGGCAACTGCACACCGAGTACCGCAAAGGCACCGATATCCCTACATGGCGCACTTGCTCGGCGTGGCCGCGCTGGTCATGGGCGAGGCCGGCGGCCGCGTTCCCGGTGACCGAAGACATGGTGATCGCCGCCCTGCTGCACGACGCCGTCGAAGACCACGGCGGAATGCCGCGCCTGCGCGAAATTGAAGCGCGTTTCGGACCCGAATGTAGCCCGCATGGTCGCGGCTCTCTCCGACACCTTCGCCGAGGATCACGACAAGAAAGAAGGATGGGAGGATCGCAAGAACAATTATCTTGCCCGGCTGCGCCACGAGCCTGACGACGTTCTGCTCATCTCCGCCGCCGACAAGCTCTACAACGCAAAAGCAATTCTGGATGATTTCAAGGAGATCGGCCCGGAAGGTCTTTGAGCGGTTCAAGCGCGGCACGGAAGAACAGCTATGGTACTTCGACGAGTTGCTCAAGGTTTTTCGCGCGCATCCGCCGAATCGCATCGTGAACGATCTGGACTGCGTCGTCAAGGAGCTCAGGGCGTCACATCGAACAACGCGTAAGCCCCGAAGAGTCGGATTCTCAGTCCCTTAGTCCCCTAGTCCCTCGGTCCCGTGGTTTCTCGTCCCGCGTCCCTTGTTCCCTCGCAGCCGGCGGCGATGTGCTCACTGGGTGCTTGTTCCCTGCACTTCCAGCGCTCCCGTCAGGCTGCTCACCTTCGCCACATCGTGACTCCTGCACCACGATTCGAGCCCCTTCGCCAGCCGCTCCGTCGCGCGCGGATCGGCGTAGCTCGCCGTTCCCACCTGAATGGCCGTCGCACCCGCCAGCAGGAACTCCACCGCGTCCTCCGGCGTCACAATTCCGCCCATCCCCAGCACCGGAATCTTCACCGCCCGCGACGCCTCCCAAACCAGGCGCAGCGCAATGGGCTTGATCGCCGGTCCCGACAACCCTCCGGTCACATTGCTCAGTCGCGGCTTGCGCTCCTCGGCATCGATCGCCATGGCCAGAAACGTGTTCGCCACGCTCACGGCATCGGCCCCGCTATCCTCGGCCACTCGCGCCATGTGCGCAATCGAGGTCACATTCGGCGTCAGCTTCACAATCAGCGGCCGCCGCGCTGCCGCCTTCGCGCGGCTCACCAGATACTCCAGCGATCCCGCATCCGCCCCGAATGCCATGCCGCCCGCGTGCACATTCGGGCAGGACACGTTCAGCTCGTAGGCCGCAATTCCCTCCGCCTCATTCAGCCGCTCGATCACTCCCACGTACTCGCTCACCGTGTATCCAAAAACATTCACGATGACCTTGCACCGGGAGTAGCGCTTCATCGGCGGCAGCTTGCGCTCGATGAACTCCTCGACGCCCACATTCTGCAGACCCGATCGCATTCAGCATGCCTGCCGCCGTCTGCACAAGGCGCGGCGACGCGTGGCCCGCCATCGGCTCCAGCGAGATGCCCTTGGTGACGATCGCGCCCAGCCGCTCCAGCGAGACAATCTCTTCGAATTCGATGCCGTAGCCAAAGGTGCCGCTGGCGGCGATCACTGGATTCACCAACTCCAGTCCGGCCAACTTCACTCGCATGTCGGGTTTCACTTGGCGCCTGTCTTCCTTTATTTCCGCTGATTGTCCGTCGCGCTCACAAAACTGCGAACCTTCCCGGGCTCTCGTCCATGATACCCGCCCACGCAATCCGCCGCTGTGCGCTTCATCCAGGCACAGAAAGGCCCTCCGGCTCACACCGGAGGGCCTTTGTTTCAGAGCTAGAAGCTAGAGGCTAGCAGCTAGAAGCTGTCTTTACGCCGTCACCGTCTCGCTGGAGTCCACCTTCACCGGCGTCAGCCAGCCAAACCGGTCCGGCTTCAGGCCGTTCACAATGCCAAAGAACTCGTCGGCGATCTTCTTGGTGATCTCGCCGGGCTTGCCGTCGCCAATCACCACGCGATCAATGGAGCGGATCGGCGAAACCTCCGCCGCCGTGCCGGTAAAGAAAACTTCGTCGGCAATGTACAACAGCTCGCGCGGAATCGACTGCTCGGTCACCGCGAATCCCAGGTGGCGCGCAATGGTCAGCACACTGTCGCGCGTAATCCCCGACAGCGCCGAGTTGGCCAGCGGCGGCGTGAACAGCACGCCGTTGCGCACGATAAAAATATTCTCGCCCGATCCTTCGCTCACCAGCCCGTTCACATCCAGCGCAATCCCCTCCTGGTAGCCGTTGATTTCGGCTTCCATGTGGATCAGCTGCGAGTTCATGTAGTTCGCGCCCGCCTTGGCCAGCGCCGGCATGGTGTTCGGGGCCAGCCGGTTCCAGCTGGAGATGCACACATCCGCGCCTCCGTGCCCGGCAATGTATTTGCCCCACGGAAAATTGGCAATGTACACCTCGATCGGCGAGCCTTTCGGGCTCACGCCAATCTCGCCGTAGCCGCGCAGCACAATGGGCCGGATATAGCACGGCGCCACGCCGTTGGCTTCAATCAAATCCACCACGCCCGCGCACAGCTCCTCGAGCGTGAACGGAACTTCCATGCGATAGATCTTGGCCGAATCAAGCAGCCGCTGCATGTGCTCCGGCAGGCGGAACACCGCCGACCCGTGCGGTTGCCCGTAGCAGCGAATTCCCTCAAACACGCTGGAGCCGTAGTGGATCACGTGGCTCATCACGTGGATCGTGGCCTGCTCCCACGGAATCAGGTCGCCGTTGTGCCAGATCTTCTCAGTAGTTTGGATAGGCATGGGGGTTCAGGAACTCCTTCATGTGCGAAACTTGCGCACTTCTTAAAAGGTTGTCATGCTTCGCCATTCGCTGGCAAGCATGAAAACAGGGAACAAGTGACCAAGGACAAGCGACCAGCTGGCAGGTTGGCAGCGGAAGCCGGAGGTGGGACTGAAGTCTGAGATCTTGGCCGCCGACCTCTTGGTCCTGTTCCGCTTGTCCCTTGGCCCTTGTCCCTTGGTCCCTTGTTCCCTGTCTTTACCACGGCAGCGTCTGTCCCAGATGGAAATACCCGCCCGTGGGCCCGTCTTCAGGCAGTGTGGCCAGCGTCACGCTCGTCTTCGCGCCTTCGCTCAACTCCATCGGCGCCTCCGGGCCGCCCATATCCGTCTTCACCCATCCCGGATGCGCCGAATTCACTTTGATCTTCGTGTCGCGCAAATCGTACGCCAGGTGCACCGTAAACGCGTTCAGAGCCGTCTTCGATGCGTCATAGGCAAAGGACTTGGCGTTGTAAATCGGTGACTTGGGATCGGCATGCAGCGTCAACGAACCCAGAATGCTCGAAAGATTCACAATCCGTCCCGCCGCGCTCTTCCGGATCAGCGGCAGCAGCTTCTCCGTCAGCGCCACCACCGCAAAAAAGTTGGTCTCAAACACCTTGCGCAGCACTGCCATCGGAACATCGGCAGCCCGGTGCTCCGGACCCGTCCCCGGAAACTTTCCGCCCGCAACTCCCGCGTTATTCACCAGAATGTCGAGCCGGCCGTAATGCGAGTTGAAGTAGTCGTACGCCGCCTGCTGGCTGGCCTCGTCCGTCACGTCAAACTGCAGCACATCCGCATCCACGCCCGCCGCGCGCAGCTTCTTCACAGCTTCTTCGCCCTGCGCAAGATCCCGCGACCCAATCACGACCTTCGCCGCGCCCTTCAACTCCAGTGCAGTCTGGAAACCCAATCCGCGATTCCCGCCGGTAATAAACGCAATTTTCTCTGCCATCGGTCGAAATTCTCCTGTGCAACCTTTGGATTCCCGAACCCAGCCAAAAGGTGCAAGCTATTCCTGCGTTTAGCACACCGTCGTCAATCCCGATGTCCCGCAGAGCCGGTTGTGCCGCTATCCCGAGTCCCTTCAGTCCCCGCCTACACGCTCCCTTGCTCCCTGCCAGGGTCCCCAGCTGGCGATTTGTGCCCGATCGGGTCGCTTGCTCCCTTGCTCCCTGTTCCTCGATACTTCCTCTATGGCCGAAACACCCCAGACCATTCCGCCAAGCCAGAGCGCCCTCCGCATCTCGCCCGGCCCGCGCATGAAGGCCGCCCTGCTGCTCGCCATCCTCGCCGACATCGTCCAGATCGTTCTCTTCCCGATTTTCCTCGAAGGAGTAGAATCGCCCCCCGACGACATCGTCGACGCTTTCCATGGCCGGCATCCTCTCCTGGCTTCTGGGCTGGCACTGGGAGTTCCTGCCCACATTCGCCGGCAAGCTCATCCCCGGCGTCGACCTCGTCCCCCTCTGGACCCTCGCCGTCGCCAACGTCTACCGCAAATCCCGCCCGCGCAAGATCGACCCGGAAAAATAAGGGTTCTCTCGAAAAGAGAGAGGGATAAATAGGGTACGAATAGGAAACAGGCCGCCAGCCGTCCTACCGGCGCGCCAACTCTTCCACCTTGACGTCATACGGCGGCAAAACTCCGCATTCGGCCGCCACGCGGAAGAACCCCCGCATCCCCTCCACGCACTCCTCGTCGAGCACGTAGTGGATGTTGGTCGTCAGGTACGCCCGGATCGTCTCCTCGGGAATGGGAAACCGCTTCGACCACTCCGCCACCAGCGCGTCGATGTTAGCCAGCCCGTGGTCCCGGGAGCGAATAAAATCCTCTGCAACACTCTCGTCCAAAGGGCTGCTGCGTGCGATGCACCCAGACGGCGGAGACGAAGGGCAGCCCGGTCAGCACATTCCACTCCGCGGCCAGGTCGCGATAAACAAGCTCTTCGCCGGTCCGCTCCATGCGGTTGAATCGCTCTTCGAGCGCCAGCAGCGCGGGATCGCCGATCAGGATGGCGGCATCGGCGCGCGCCAGCATCACGTCCAGATCGGCAGCCATGGGCAGAAACTGAATCCCCGCATTGCCCCACTTGTGGAAGAGGATGTGCGCGTAGGCAATCGTGGTGCGGCTGGCCGTGTCGGCGGCGACCGATTGCAAATCGGTAGAGCGGCTGCCAGGCCCGATGCACCAGCAGCAGCGAGCGCACGCGGCCCTTTGACGCGATGGTGCAGCCCGGCAGAATGCGCAGCTCCGGCGACGTAGCCAGCGCGGCAATGGGAATCAGGCCGATATCCGCCTGTCCTGCGGCCAGCTTCTCCGCGCACTCCGCCGGCGTCATGCGGTCGATGCGGTAGCGTTTGGCCAGCTCATCCGAAAGCGGCGGGTGCTCGAAATCCCACATCAGCGGCGCAGGATTCAGAAAATCAATCGCCGCGATGCGCAACCGTGAGTCTTGCGCTTCATTCACAATCTTTAGACTACCAATCCGCGCGCCGGGATTCGTAGCGAAATGCGCGTTCGGAAACGGATTGGTCACCTCCCGGGCAGGCTTCGCGCCGCCTAAATTGTAGCGCGCCACCTGCTCGGCCTGCTGACTCCGCTCGACTAGACCGCAGCACTTCCACTCCCCGCTCCCGCTTGACAGCGCAAGCCCGCGGCCTCGGATAATCGAGGCCATGCGATGGATCGTTCTCTTCGCGTCTCTGGCCGTTGCCGCAGGCGCTTCCGCGCAACAAGCGGTTCCGCTCCCGCCTCCGCCGGCCGCCTCGGCGCCAGCTGCCGACACCTTCCACTTCATCTCCGACGGTCCCGCCGGTCCCGGATGGAGCCGTCCCGATGAAATCGCCCGCAAATATTTTCACGAGAATTTGACAGCGCTCTTCGAGCGCACGCTCACGCTCGACGCCGCCCTTCCGCAGCGCGCCACGTTGCGCTGGATCTTTACCGGCCCGCGCGCCGGCCTTACCGTCGAGCTCACATCGAACAAGGTCCGCATCGCGGAACGCTACTACGATTCCATGGCGCTTTACGAAGGCCAGGGCAACTTCCCTGAGAAGACCACTTTCACCGACGAGCGCCAGTACACCGGCGATGCGCGCATCGCTCACCGTCATTGCCGACGCGCATCTCGCCGTGCGCGTGCTGGTCAACGGCCAGCAGATTCTCGAGGCCCCGCTGCTCTTCGATCTCACGCGCCATCAGCTGATGTTCGCCGCCTCGCGCACCGCGCACGAAGTCGTCTCCGGCTCGCTGCTCAAGCCCGTCTCAAGACGCGACCATCACGATCGATCGCATCGCAAGTCCACCAAACCATGCTCGGCTTCGGCGGCAGCCCCAGCATTGCCGCCTACGCGGAGCTGAGCGACGAGGGCAAGCGCGCCTACTGGCAGATTCTCAAGCGCTACAACCTGCTGCTCTCCCGCGAGTACCCGATGGGCACCGCAGCTCAAGCCCGACCTGAGCAATCTCGAGAATCTCGCCGACGCCACGCCGCACTACTACGGCGACAACTTCCCCAACAGCGAGCTGTCGAGCTTCGACTACAGCCGTCACGTGCTCGATGCTCGGCGGCAGCGTCATCTACGAGCTTTGGGCGCTGCCCTCGTGGGCCACAGTGCCCTACAACGGCGCCGCACGGCACCGACACGTGGAACAAGCCCATCAAGCAAGTGGCGAATCCCGACGAATACGCGCGCCTCATCGTCACCTACTGCAGGAAGGCGCAGGCGGCACCGGCTCTGCGCCGGCCATCGTCGGCATCGAGAACGAAGTCGACCAGCCGCCCGAAGTCTTCAGCGCCATGGCGCTGGCCCTGCGCCGCGAACTCGACAAGGCCGGATTCACCGCGACCAAAATCCACATGGCCGATGCCAGTTACATGTTCCTCGGCATCGATCGCGCCACGGAGCTGCGCAAGAATCCCGACGGCGTGGAAGGCCATCGACTACGCCGCCGTGCACGAGTACGACTTTCAGGAGTTCCTCGCCAATCCCGACCTCTACGACGCGCGCATGAAGCAGATGCACGAGGCCGCGGACGGCAAGCCCTTCCTCGCCACGGAAATCTGCATCAACGATCCGCACTACCAGGAGCCCTCGTACCGCATCGCCTTCGCCGTGGCGCAGCTTTACCACAAGAACCTGACCGAACTGGACGCAGTAGCGCTGATGTATTGCTGGCTGCTGCTGGATGTGGAGCAGCCCACCTTCGCCGGTTCGCGCTCGCTGCTCGCCCCCGATCGCACGCGCGGCTGGATTCCCGAGCCCGACAAGCTTTCAGCTGCGCGTGATGGGCGCATTCAGCCGCCACATCGTGAAGGGTATGAAGCGCGTCGGCGTCGAAACCGGCGATTCCGACCTGCTCGCAACCGCATTCGCCGATCGGAAAAACGAAACTCTCGTCGTCATCAACCGTTCCACAACCGCGCGCCGGCTCGCCATTCAAGGCGAATCGCACTCCTGGACCGAGATCGAACACACCGGCCTTGAAGAAGAGAACGCCGTCACCCCATTCGAACAGACAACGTCATTCAATCCGGAGAGATCGCTGGTTTTCTCCACCATCAAGGCTCAATGACGCCGCGCACAGCACGAACTCGGGTTGCCCCGGGTCTCGATTCTGAGACCCGGGATCGCACGGAGTACACTTGCTTTTCGGGAACGTTCCCACGTCGATTGAGGTCTTCTGTGTTGCGTACCTGCATCCTTTTTCTTTTCCTCGCGCCCCTCGGTTGTGTGGCCGTTCTCCCCGCCCAGGTTGTCATCGACCATCGCTACTCAAACACCGACGCGCAGAGCCTGATCGGCCTGCCGATGGGCAGCCATAAAACCATCGTCGACAAGCAAGGCAACCTCAAATGGTCCCAATGGAGCCTGAAGCGCAAGCCCCTCGACACGCCCATCGGCTTCAGCGACCAGATGGACGGCGAACTCGCCATTCAGGCATTCGCCGGCCGCGGTCAGCCGAATAGCGATCCGCTCAAAATCAGCAGCCAGCAGCTCTATCAAGGCCGCTATCCCTTCATCGTCTCGTCGGCACCGTCCGGCAATCTCACGCTTCAAGAGCTCGCCTTCGCCGTCGACCCCGATGCCGTACCCGGCCAAATTCCCACCGCGCATTCTGGCGCAAAAGCTTTTGACGTGGTTCGCCTCGCCATCAGCAATAGCGGCGCCTCCGCAGCCGACTTCACCGTCAAGCTCAGCGGCCGCGAGCGCAATCTTCCCGGCCACGTCGTCGGCCAGATGCTCGAGAATGGCGCCGGTGAAGACGTTGCCCTGGTCACCGAATCCGCCGGCGCGACAATCGCCGCCGAAGACAACGGCCTGACACTCGTTCTCCATCTCTCGATCCCCGCCCAAAGCCAGAAAAATATCACCATCGAACTCCCTTACGAATGGCCGGTGGCGCGCAATAACGAACTCTCTCACGGCAGCGGTCAATCGCTCCTCGCAGAGGCCGTCGCCCAATGGGACGCCCTCTGGATTCCCGCCGCTCATATCGATTTCCCGCAAAAAGAGTTGTCCGACTTCTACTACTCCTCGATCGCCTACGTGCTGATTCTCACCGAGTTCGACGCACGCGGCGATCTCTGGGCGCTCGACGGCCCCGCCGTCTATCGGCAGTACTGGGGCCGTGGCGAATATTTCCAGGCGCGTGCCATGGAGGTCGCGGGATTCATGACGCCCGCCCGCGAAAGTGTGGAACACGCCTTCCACGAAATCAACGACGACGGCGAGTGGGACTTCCCTCCCACCAGCGGCTGGCCCGCGTGGGATAACTCCGGTGGCAACGCCGCCGCGGTTTGGGATTACTACCTTTTCTCGCGCGACAAGCAGTGGCTCGCCAAAGCCTATCCTGACCTGCTCCTATCCGCGAGTTGGATTCGCGATCACCGCGAAGAGTCAACGCTCGAAGGCGCTGACGGTATTCCCATCGGCGCGCGGCCCATTCATCGCCAGCTTCCGTCCAGATGCCGCACTGAGCCCAATCCCCCGCTCAAGCCCGCCGAAAAAACCTATTGGTATGGTCTGCTGCCGTGGAGCTACGGCGACTCGGGCCTGCCGGAGGGCCACTCTTTCTCGCACAACTTCCTCACCGATTACGCGCTTCATATCACCAGCCAGGCCGCGATCGTCCTCGGCCATCCCAATGATGCGGCGTGGCTCGATCGCGAGTACGCCGCATTCACCGCTGCCATTCGTGAAGATGTGAGCCGCGCCGTAACGCTTGAAACCATCACTCCGCCTTATCTGCCCGCCATGCCCACTTATCCGCAAGGCGCTTACTCGCAAACTTTTCTCGCGGTGTACCCCACTGAACTCTATGCGCCCGACGATTCTCTTGTCAGCGGCCTCATCACGCGCATGGAGCGCGAAGAAAAGCAGGGCCTGCCCACCAACGTCGCCTGGGCCGGGCTCGCCGGCGTGTGGGCGGGCGAGTCCATGAACATGGCGGAAACTTATTTGCTGCGCGGCGAAAAACAAAAGGCCGCGGACATGCTCGCAGCCGCGCTCAACCACAGCTACACCACGAATGTGTGGAAGGAAGAAATCCTCGTCGACGTCGATGCGCCGCGCGCCTGCGACACGCCGCACAGCAAGCGCTCCAACATGGAGGGCACCGGCGATATGCCCGAAGCCTGGGCCAACGCCAATCTCGTTCTTCTGCTTCGCGACATGCTCCTGAATGAGCGCGATGGCAAGCTGCATCTGCTCGCCGGTCTGCTCGCAAGCTGGGTTCCCGAAGGCAAGACTCTCAGGCTCGATGATGCGCCCGTCACTACCGGCGGCACAGTGAGCCTGCGCGTGGAGCATGTGAACGCAAAACTTTGGCGCGTCACCATCGATCCGCACGGAGCGTACCGCGAATTCGTGCTGCACTTCCCATTCGATCCCGGCACACGCGTCCGCATAGACGACAAAGGATTCACTACCTCCTCGGTGCTCAATCTCGGCATCGACAAACCGTTGACCGTGGAGCTCGAAGTCCAATGAAGCGTCGTGAATTTCTGCAGAACGCAAGCTCGGTCGCGGCCTCCTGCCTCGCGTCTCATCTGCTCCGCGCGCCAAAGTGGCGCGCCCATTTCCGGAACACTCACCATCGACGAGTCCGCAACCCTCGCCACGATTCCGCAGGACTTTATCGGCCTCAGCTACGAATCGGCGCAACTCGCCAACCCCGCCTTTTTCTCCGCGGAAAACACCGCGCTCATCGCGCTCTTTCGCGAGCTCAGCGATTAGGGCGTGCTGCGCCTTGGTGGAGGAACCAGCGAATTCACCGCCTTCACCACCGAAGAAGCGCCTGACTCAGCGCCCTTCGATGCCGTCGGCCCTGACACCAGCAAGAACGTAAAATCCGACACGCCAATCGCGCTCGAAGAGCCTGCGCAACCTGCGCGCGTTTCTCGATGCCACAAATTGGCGCTGCCTTTACGGTCTCAATCTCGGCCGCGGCCCTGTCGCACGCGCTGCCGAAGAGGCTTTTCACGCGCAAAGAATTCTCGGCCCACGCCTCATCGCCTTCCAACTCGGCAACGAGCCCGACGCATGGCGCAATCGCTACCGCCCCGCGACATGGTCCTACGCCGACTACTGGAAGGAATGGTCCGCGGCCCACGCCGCCATCGTCGCGCGCGTGCCGCAAGCCAAATTCGCCGGCCCCGACGTGTCGAACAAGATGGCCTACGTCACCGGCTTTGCCGAGGACGTAAAGCACACCGCGCCGGATGTCGTCTTGCTCACCTCGCACTATTACGCCATGGGTCCTGCAGGCGCGCCCGGCATCACCCTGGACAAGCTTCTCTCCCCCGATCCCAAGTTGGAACGCGATTTGCAAATAGCCATGGCCGCGGCGCGCAACGCCGGTCTTCCCTATCGCATGAGCGAAGGCAACTCCTGCTGGAACGGCGGCCAGCCCGGCGTCAGTGACACATTGGCCAGCGCCTTGTGGGTCGCCGATATGATGCTGGACTTCGCGTCATTCGGTTGCGCCGGTGTAAATCTCCACGGCGGCGGAAACGGCTTCTACACGCCTATTGCCGGCAGTCTCGCGGCCGGCTTCGAGCGCCGTCCGGAATATTTTGGCATGAAACTCATCAAATACTTTGAAGGCGCAACACTCACTCGCAGCACGCTCGACTGCGCCAGCGACCGCGTGCGCGCATACGCGGCCCGCAATGCCAAATCCCAACTCATGATCGTCATCAACAAATCCGATCAGCCCGCATCGATTCGCACCGCGCTGCGCCACGCGCACAGGCAATGGCTGCTCACGGGCCCAGCCATCGACGCGAAGCAAGGCGTCTCACTCACAGAAAGCAACGCAAATGCGTTGCACAAAGGGTACACTGCAAGTGCCGGCATACAGCGCAATTCTGCTCGAAACATAAGGGAGAATCATGGCAAGACTAAAAAAGGACTGGAGCCGCCGTCGCTTCCTGCGCGACGCATCGCTGACGAGCGCTGTGCTGGCGCAGCGCAGTTCCCTTCCCGCGTTGCACGCCGAGATCTCAGCGGAAACCGTCCCCAGCGAGCACGTTCTTTTCTTCGAGCAGCCCGCCGCCACGTGGCCCGATGCATTGCCGGTGGGCAACGGACGGCTCGGCGCCATGGTCTTCGGCAATCCCGCCAACGAGCGGCTGCAACTGAACGAAGAAACGGTCTGGATGGGCGAATACCGCGACCGCAACAATCCCCAGGCCGGTCGCACGCCGGAAGTTCGTGCACTGCTCATGGCCGGCAAGGTTCACGAGGCTGAAGCTCTCGCCGCGCAGGTCATGATGGGTGTTCCCGACCGACTGCCCTGCTACCAGACGCTGGGCGACCTTTGGCTCAATTTCGACAACGTGCCCGCTGCGGTAACGAATTACCGATTAGAACTCGATCTCGATCAGGCCGTGGTGACGACGCGCTTCAGCACCGAAGGCGCGCATTGGACGCGCGAAGTTTTCAGCTCCGCGCCGCGTAATGTGATCGTCGTGCGCATTGAATCCACGCGCCCCTTCGCGCTGACCGTGAGACTCGGCCGCCCCGCGCACAGCGAAACCGCAGCAGCCAGCGATCGCCTGGTGATGACCGGTGCGGCGCGGCCCGTAAAACCCACCACCGATCCGGAGACACAAGAGCGGCAAGTCGGAGTAGCATTCCGTGCCGAATTGAAGGCCATTCCCGAAGGCGGCACGGTGCACGCCGCAGGCAACGCGCTGCGCATCGAAAATGCCCGCGCGGTTACGCTGCTCCTTACGGCTTGCACCGACTTCCGTGAACACGACGCGGCTGGAATGGCCGCAGCCTGCTCCCGCAATCTGCGTTCCGCTGCTGCCCGCTCTTATTCGGAACTACGCGCCGAGCACGTAGCCGATTATCGCCGCTACGCCGCCCGCGCCAATCTTCGCTTATTCGAGGGGCCCGATCCGTTGCGCGATGTCGCCACCGACAAGCGCATGGCGCGCCTCCGCAACGGCAGCGACGATCCCGGCCTTCTCGCCAACTACTTTCAATTCGGCCGCTACATGCTCATCAGCAGCAGCCGCCCGGGCACGCTGCCTGCCAATTTGCAGGGCATCTGGAACGAGAGCCTCGATCCGCCGTGGGGATCGAAGTTCACCATCAACATCAATACCGAGATGAACTACTGGATGGCCGACTCCGCGAATCTTGGCGAGCTGCACCCGCAATTATTCGACCTGCTCGATTCCACGCGCGCCTTTGGTTCCGCCACGGCGCGCAAATATTACAACGCCCGCGGACTCGTGGTACATCACAACACTGACATCTGGGGCGATTCCATTCCCGTCGATCACGTGCAGGCCGGCGTGTGGCCTCTGGGTGCGGCGTGGATCTCGCTGCATCTCTTTTCGCATTACGCGTACACGCTCGATGTCGGCTTCCTGCGCGATCGCGCCTATCCAAGACTGAAGGAAATTGCGGAATTCTTCCTCGACTATCTCGTCCCGGGCCCGGATGGAACTCTGCTTAGCGGCCCCAGCCAATCGCCCGAAAACAAATACAAACTTCCCGACGGCTCCACCGCCAGCCTGTGCATGTCTCCCGCCATGGACACCGAAATCATTCGCGCCATCTTCGATCGCGTGTCCCGCTCCAGCAAAATTCTGGGCGTTGATGACGCTCTCCGCGCCGAGGTTCAGGCCGCATCGAAGAAACTGCCGCCCTTCAAAATCGGCAAGGACGGCGCGTTGCAGGAATGGAACGAAGATTACGCCGAGACCGAGCCCGGCCATCGCCACATCTCGCACCTCTACGCGCTGTACCCTGACCACCAGATCACGCTGCGCGAAACCCCCGATCTCGCCAAAGCCGCGCGCGCCGTGCTCGAGCGCCGCCTCGCCAACGGAGGCGGCAGTACCGGCTGGAGCCGCGCATGGATTGTGAATTGCTGGGCGCGCCTGGAAGACGGCGAAGCCGCGCACGACAGTTTGCTGGCTCTGCTGCGCAACTGCACGCGACCCAATTTCTTTGATATTTGCGGAATGAAGGCCAACTCGCCTTTTCAGATCGATGGCAACCTGGGTGGAACCGCGGGCATCGTTGAGATGCTGCTGCAAAGCTATGGCAGCGTGCTGCGTTTTCTGCCCGCGCTGCCTGCCGCCTGGCCTTCAGGCAGCTTTCGCGGCTTGCGTGCGCGCGGCAATATCGAAGTAGATTGCGCGTGGCACAACGGCAAAGCGACCATCGCAACTCTGCGCGTGAATGCCGACAGCCGTGTTGCACTGGCAGCACCCGCAGGCCAGCGCATCCTGCGCGTCACGCGGCTTGGCAAGGAAGTTCCTCTGCAGTCCGTCGATGCGCAAACCGCGCAGTTAAACCTGAGCGCCGCCTCGCAGTATCGCGTTACGTTTGCTTAAGCGGCGCTGCAAGAATGCGCGCTCAGCGGTGGCCACCGCTATGGGAGCCACCACCGCCGCCACCGCTGCTGCTGTGCGAGGCTCCTCCGCCTCCACCGCTGCTGCTGTGCGAACTGCCACCGCCGCCACCACCACTGCTGCCGCCGCTGGAGTGCGAAGAACTGCCACTCGATCCGCTGCTGCTTGAAGAACTCCTCGGAGGAGAATACGGGGGTGGAGAATACGAAGGCGCGGAGGTGCTGTGGCTCTCTGGCGCTGGCCGCGGCGGTGGAGTGTAAGTCGGCGCGGACCGGGTTTCGCCCGCAGGACGACTGCCGGTATAACTCGAGCCAGGAGTCGCAGGTGTCCCGCCCCTTGTCCCCACTCCGGTACTGCCGGGTGTCGTGCGATTGCTTTCAGAAGTGAAGCTCTCATGCGAATACGCAGGCCGTGAAGGCAATGGGCGCAGCGGCTCAACCGTGCTTCCCGCAATCGTCACTTGCGCATTCTTGTCTCGCGCGGGCAAGCTCGTATTCACCATCACGGTGTGCCGGTTCACCGGGACCACCGGTACCGGCCGGCCCCTGTGGATCGGTCCGTGCGGCGGTATCGGTCTTGGAATCGGCCGATACCCGATAGGCGCAAAGCCGATATTGGGGCCGCCATAGAAACCCAATCCCCACCACGGCCTGCAGCCGCCCATTCCCGGCGCCCATCCCCAACCGAAGCCGTTGTAGAAATTCCATGCTCCGCACTGGTAAGGCATGTAGCCCCACGGAGTAGCCTGACGCCCAAACGTAGCCGTAAGCAGGCGTATACATCCACTCGCCATTCCCGTAAGGATCGAAGTCGGCGTTTGCCGCTTCATACGGAGACCACACGTAGCCCTGACCCGGCACGTCATACCAACTGCCGTTGGCATCCAGATCGTTCCACGCCGGATTCTCGGTATGCGCCTAGATTCGAAGGCGCTCCCGTCTGCGTCGCGGCTTCTGCCGTCAGTGCCTGGTCGCGGTCGGAGTTCCACGCATCCCATGAATTCGGCTCGATCGATTCTGCGAGATTGAATTGGGTCGGGTCAGCGGGATCGAGCGCAACGGATTCGCCGCCATGGAGGTCGGTCGCAGAAGTGGCTCCCGTTGCCGAAACCACCTGCAGGTGTACGTTTCCCGAGAAGACTGCGAGGCTGCCGGGAGGCGTGTCCATGGCCACGCGCAGGACTGTGAACCCGCTGGTCGTGGCCACACTCGGAGCCAAAGTGCACCGTCATCTGGCCGGCTTGGCCGCCGCCCTGGAACTCGAAATAACAGAGACCGGAATTGACGGTCAATTCCGCGTCGGCCGCGGTGCCCGCGCCGCGCAATACTTGCAAGGTCATCATGCTGTCGGGCGCTATACGGACCACACTGCCGTCTTCAAACTGAATTTCTGCTTTGCCATTGTCGGCGGTCGTCAGCTGCATGCCTTCAAACAGCGGCGTGTTGGCCACTGCCTGGGCGGCCAGCACCTGATTGCCCTGCGCCAGCTTTACCTGGCCGTCAACAAAGCTCAGGCGCACTGCCCTAGCGGGCTGCCCTGTACCCTGCTGAGTCCCCTGCTGACCTGCGTTTTGCTGAGCTTCCTGGGCCGGTGCCACGGCAAATAGTGAAGCTACTCCCAGGGCCAGCACCGCCAGCCCTGCACTTGCCTTGCGATTCCACACTTTGCGATTCAGGAAATTCACGGTGCCCCGCCTTCCCGTGCCTTGCGGCAACCCCATCTCCACTCATCGACAACCCAACATTCGTTTGACACTCTTGCCCTGAAAAAAGTCGCTTTGCGCGAAAGATTATGTCAACCCCAGGGCAGATTTATGTCGATCCCTGCAGCAACATCCGCGCCCGCTTTCTTACCCTCTCCAGTACAGTGTCGTCCTGCGCCAGCCGCGCCAGAATCTCCCGGATCACGCCAACCTGTTGCGCCCGCCCGTCTCCCACAGCCTCGACAAAGAACTCCATCTCCGCGTCCAGGCCCAGCCGGTCGTGTTGCAGCAGCAATTCCAGGCGCGCCCCCTCCAGAATGGTTTCCACCACAGCCTCCAGCGAATCTCCCAGGTCCTGAATCTCCTTGTCCTTCGAAAAGTTGAATGTGCACGAGCCCTGTCCTTGCGGCCCGGTGTAGGTGAGGGTTTTCCAGCCCTGGAAAGCCACCTTGAGATGGCTTTCGCAGGGCTCCTTGAACCACCTGTGGCGCTCGGCCGCAGCAAAAACGCGCCCGGCGTATGCCGCGCTCACCTGGATGTCGCGGTCCACCGCCGGAGCCACGATCCCCTGCGTCGCGTCCTCCGGCGGTTTACCCGCCTGCGATCGAAAATGGCCGGTCCCGTCAGGCCGAAGGGTAAGCGTCCATTGCGAAGGCGAGAGGCCGGGGTCGGAAAAGTCCAGCTGGAACGTGGGATCCGCCACGGAAGGACCTTGGCCATTTGCTGCGACCGGCGCGGCCACCGCCAGCAGCGCAACCGCCAGCCCGAATTCTCTTGCCAATCCCGTCATCGCCCAGCCCCTTGCAGAGCCAGCGTCTGCGCGGTATGAATGTGGCAAATGGCGATGGCGAGCGCATCGGCGGCGTCGGCCGGCTGCGGCACCTCCGCCAACCCCAGGAGCCGCGCCACCATGAACTGCACCTGCTCTTTCTTGGCCAGCCCGTAGCCCACCACGCTTGACTTGATCTTGAGGGGCGCGTATTCCGCCACGGGCAATCCCAGCCGCGCCGCCGTCAGCAAGGCCACGCCGCGTACCTGCCCCAACTTGAGAGCCGATTTCGCATTCACTGAGTAGAAAACCTCTTCGACCGCAACAGTATCGGGCCGCCAGCGCTCCAGCTCGGCAGACAATTCGCGAAACACCTGGTCCAGCCGCTCGGGCAACGGACGGGCTTTGGACAATCGAATCGCCCCCATGGCGCAGCAGGTGAGCCGCGGCTGCCGTTCGCCGTCGTCCGACTCCACGACGCCGAAGCCCGTTACCTCCGTACCGCAGTCGATACCAAATACCCTCATGCGGTCCAAGTTTACCGCAGATAACATGAAGGTAGCCGCGCCGTAGGCGCAGTGTTTGTTAGCCCCGCGCTTTAGCGTGGGGAAAAAAGCGGTTCCCAAAAATGCTCTTCGGAGTCCCGGAGGGGCGGCGCAAGGACATTTCCAATGCAGGGTCCAACAATCCCTGAGGAATCCTTCCCATGCGTTACGGCGCTCCCAGGCGAGCCCGCCAGAAACCGGCAGCGCGCAAGCCGCATCCAACAGTAACGAGTCTGGTTCGTTAACAAAAGTTTCATCGGCAGAAAACAAAACGCAATTCCAAGTGTCGATACCTTGAAGGGGAACATTGATGGGCCTTCGGAGGATGATGAGCGAGGTTCAAGCAGCTGCGAAACGCAACGCGATCTACTGGCTGCGCCAGGGGATTTCGCCGCGCCGTCTGGCGCTGACGCTGGCGCTGGGATTCGCAGTCGGCTGCATACCTCTGGTCGGCCTTCCCACGGTTCTGTGCGCCGCCCTGGCCCTGGCGCTGCGCCTCAATCTGCCTGCGATCCAGATGGCCAACTATGTCGCCATGCCTCTGCAACTGGTTCTGATTGTTCCGTTCGTGCGTTTGGGCCGATGGATCATTCCCACGCACGGCGCTCTCGTCCCCATCGGTCATGCTTTCGATCCGCGCGCCCTGCTGCATTTGCCCGCCCCCAATCTGGCTAGTCACCTCGCCACATCGATCGGAGGCCTCGCTGCGCAAGCTCTACTGGCGTGGCTGCTGGTTGCCATCCCCGCCGTAGCCCTGATGACCTTTGCGTTGACCCACATGCTGCGCCGCATCCCCGCGGTCGCCGCCGCCGAAGCCGGAAACTGAAGAACAACTTCCAGCCGCGAGTTTCTTAGAAAATGGAAAGACAGGGTCTAAGATGCTGGGGCCTCGAGCTGCTGCAGATACTCTCCCGGCAAGATTACTTTCACCCCGCGCCGCGCGGCTTTGGGGAAGTGCCTGAGGTTTCCCGTGACGAGCCACGCGCCCGATGCGCGCGCGAGAGCAAGGAATATCGCGTCCTTTGGGTCGGGCAGCAGATGTGGCCACGGCACGGGGTCGGGCAGTTGCAGGCTGAGAGCGAGGAGGTCTTCGATCCATTCTGGTGGAAAGCCATGGCGCGTGAATTTGGGCCGCCAAAGCACCTCACGATACTCACGAGTGACCGCGGGACACGTCACTACCTGGACCTGTCCGGCAAATACCCAATCCATCACCACCCGGTAGGGCACGCTACCCAGCTTCAGCCCTGCGGAGACGATCACGTTGGTGTCGAGCACGGCTGTCCGCATCAGGCGATCTTCTTTTTGCGTTCATCGCGGCGCTGGGTGCGAATGTCGCGTTGTGCACGCGCTGCGGCGATCTCCTGCTCGATTTCCTCGTCGGTAATAGGGAAGGCCGCGGCCAAGCTCGCCGATTGGCGCAGGCTCGCCCGCGCCATCGTCCGCCGCAGGTCCATATCCTGGGCGGCAATATCTCCCACGACCGGGACCAGGAAATAGGCCGGTCCCTTTTGCCCGGACAGCAATACCGTCTCTCCGCGCGGCACGGCCTTCAGGGCCCCGGCCCCGCGTGTACGGAACTCTCGCAATGAAACCTGGCGCATAAGTCTTCTCCTCTATCCAGTGTAGCCAATTTGGCTACGCTGGGCAACAGGCGAGCGGCTGGGCAAGAGAATTCGAACGCCCTCCTAATTCCCCGCGTGAGCGTCCGGAACCGGCTGCGCGCTGTCAACCCAGGCCGTGTAGATCATGTCGCGCAGCATGTCGGCGCCGTCGGCCAGGCGCGCCGCGGTGAAGTCGCGCGATTCAGGCGTACCCGCGCCAATAAAGGCTCCGGCCTTTTCGAGCCGGTAAACCTCTTCGACGTGCGTTGCGGTGTGGCGCAGGTAAGCGACGTAGGCGTCGAACATGTCGCCTTCGATGAGCTTGGCCGGCATCATCTTGGCCTGCACTTCCGGCGCGTGCATATTGGCTGCGACAAAGGGTCCCTCGAACAGGTGGTGAATCTGATGAGCGGTCGTGTAGCCGTTGGGGTTGGGCCCGACCCATCCGTTGTAATTAACTGTTACGTGGAGCGGCTGCGAACCGTCGCCCACATAATGGCCGAGCCAGCCGGCATAGAACAGAATGGCCGCTTCGACCGGCTTGGTATCTTGTCTTGCGGCACTCATCTCGCGGTACTGGCGCATGGCGGCCTTCAGGCGCTCCCACACTTCGTCGGTCTCCCACGGCTGCAGGCCGATCACTTCGGGCCGCTGGCCGGCGGCGAAAACTTTGGCCTCAAAATCCAGCCGCTTGTGCGGCAGCGGCCCAAGCGCGTCGGCGGCTTCAAAGTCGATGAAATGCTCCGGAGCCTGGGCTGCGCTCAGCTCGGGTTCGGCTCTGGAGCGCCAGCGGTCGGGCTCGGGACCCAGGTACTCGATCTCGTCGATGGCCGCCTGGGTGCGCATGAAGGCGGGCATGTCGGCGGGCAGATTGCTCGCAGCCAGCTTGTTGATCATGCGATGGCCTTCCTGCTCCCATGCATGCGCGGATTGCGAAGGAAGAAGAAGGCTTAGGAGCGCGGCGGCGGGTAGGACGATGCGGAGAGAGAGGTCATTCACTAGGTGACGAAACATGCAGCCAGTATATGAGATGCAGGGACCAAGGGAACAAGGGAACAAGGGAGCGAAGGAGCAAGAGAGCGAACGGGCAAGAGGGCCTGTCCGGACTTCCAAAACGAGGGCGCAGTTCCCTTACCGGTAACTGGCTGGCATCCCTTGAGCCTGCGGGGCGTGGTTTTGCCTAGAGAGTGCGGAATCAAACGCCTATACTACGTGCAATTCAAAATCGCACTCCCATGGCCGGACCTGGGAGTGAAAGATAGTGTGTAACAAGGCTGGGGACCTCGCATCGTGACATTGCCGCGCACGCAGAAAACTGACTCGGGCAGCAAAATGCTTGCCGTCGACCCTGGGGCGGTTGAGGGCCATAGCCGGCGAAAAGGAGAAAAGGAAGAGCCGATGAGCGAGCGGCCGGAGAGCCAGGAGAAGCGCGCAAATGTTCGCGGCGAGGGACCAGCAGACGGGGCCCGGCCCGCCATTTCGCAGCTTTGGCTGATTCTGCCTCTCTTCATCCTCACGCTCGCTGCGGGCGCTGGGCTGGCGCGCGTGCATTCCTGCTTTCCGATGGCAATCCCTCATCATCCTGGCGGCCGCCGTGGGCACGGTGGTGTTTGCGTATGTCGTGAACCGGCTGGTGGTGCACGCTACGCATGAGTCGCCGGCGCATGAGGCCATCGGCAAGGGTTTGCGCGAACTGCTCGACTCGGCAGGGCCTGCGGTCGTGGCCATGAATCTGGACGGTCAGCTCTTCTACTCGAATCCCTCAGCCGAACGCTTGCTCGGCTACCGCGCTGCGGATTTGACGCAATTGTGGGGCAAGGCCGAAATCCTGGCGCCCGGCGAGAGCGAGCGGCTGGTGGCGGAGATCCAGAAGCTCTGTCACGTGACCCGGCCGCCGGAGCGCACCGCTGCCGGACGCATGGCCGCGTACCTGTCCTGCGTGCGCATGCTGCCGCCCAGCATGGTGCCCAGCTTCAGTGCCCAGGTCCGCCACAAAGACGGCACCATCATCCCCGTCACACTGCACATCTCGGCACTGCGCGGCCCCACGGCAGAGTTTACAGGCATGGTTGCCGTAGCCGTGGAACAGGGCTCGATTCCGCAACGCGAGCAAGCGCAGCGCGAGTCGCAGGAGAGATACCGCGATCTTTTCGAGCACTCCAGCGATATGATCGCCACGCTCAGTCCGACCGGCCAGTTTCTTTATGCGAATCCCGCATGGCGACAGTGCTTTGGGCTGGAGCGCACGGCCATGCTGGCATTGCATTCGTTTGAGGAGCTTTTTTCAACCAGCACGCGGCCGAGGTAACCGCGCTCTTCCGCCGCGCGCTCGACGGTGAAGTGGTAGAGCGCGCGCCATTGCGCCACCACACGCCCGAAGGCCGCGTAATGGATCTGGAGTTGAGCCTGAGCCGGCGCCAGAAAGCGGGGCACGCCCTGGCGATTCGTTGCCTGCTCCGCGACGTGACCGAGCAGAAGCAACGCGAGAACCGATTAGCTCTGCAACTGGAAGTGAGCCAGATCGTCGGCGAGAATGCCTCGGGCGAGTCCTCCGGCATGCGCATCATCGAGGCGCTTTGCATCTCCCAGGGATGGGATCTGGGCATCGAGTGGATGGTGAACACCGAGCAGATGCACCTGGAGTACGGAACCGGCATGGGGAGCTCCCGGTCTACGCGCGGAAGAGCTCATCAAGCAGAGCATGGACCTGATAATGGCCAAGGGCTCCGAGTTGCCGGAGCGCGCGTGGAAAGAGGGGCGCACGGTATGGCTCGCCGACCTTGCCTCGGCATCATCCGGCCTGCGCGCTTCCGAGGCAATGCAACACGAGATGGTTTCAGGGTGGGCAGTGCCGGTGCGCGCCGCCAACAAGGTGCTCGCGGTGCTGGAATTCTATTCTCGATTCCGCTTGATCGAGGATCCCGAGGCCATTGCCGCAGTGGAAATTGCGTCCGCATCGTTGGGCCAGATGCTGGCTCGATCCCAGGAAAGCGGCCGCGCCGACGACCTGAGACGCCAACAGGAGATTCTGCTGGATGCGGTAACCGATGGGATCTGCGGGCTGGACCGCGAAGGCCGCGTGCGTTTTGCCAACCCGGCGGCGGGGCGGCTGCTGGGCGCGCCCCCGACCACCCTCACGGGCAGATCACTGCACGAGTTGCTGCACGGAGCCGCGCCCATCGACCGCGCCTGCGGAAAAGATTGCCCGTTGCGCAAGGCCGCCACACGATCCGCCTCCGCGGCCGGCGAGGAAAACTTCTTCCGCGTCGATGGCACCTCGTTACCGGCAGAGTATGTGCTGACACCCATCCATGGGCACGGCAGTTTCTCCGGCTGGGTGCTGAGCTTTCGCGACATCAGTCAGCGTTACGCTCTGGACCGGATGAAGGATGAGTTCATCTCCACGGTGAGCCATGAGCTGCGCACGCCGTTGACATCGATTCGCGGGGCCCTGGGACTTCTGACGTCGGGATTGCTCGGCGAAGTGAACGAGAAGGCTTCAAACCTGTTGCGCATCGCCCTCACCAACTCCGACCGGCTGGTGCGCTTGATCAACGACATCCTCGATCTGGAACGCATTCAGAGCGGGCGCGAGCCGCTGGCATTCCACGCGGTGCAGCTGGCGGATATCGTGAAGCAGGCCATTGAAGACATGCAGCCGGTGGCCGATGCCGCCGGCGTAAAGCTGCTGCACGACACCACGCAGGTGGAGATTACGGGCGATCCCGATCGCCTGCTGCAGGTGATCACGAATTTGCTGTCGAACGCGGTCAAGTTCTCCCTGCCGAATTCGCCCGTGAGCGTAATGCTGCGGCCCGGCGTGACGGGTGTAATTCTCTCCGTGATCGATCATGGGCGCGGCATTCCCGCCGACAAACTGGAGACCATCTTCGGACGCTTCCAGCAGGTGGACGCTTCGGATGCGCGGCAAAAAGGCGGCACCGGTCTGGGACTGGCCATCTGCCGCACCATCGTTCTCCAGCACTCGGGTCGAATTTGGGCAGAGCGCAATCCGGTGCGCGGATCGACCTTCCGCATCTTTCTGCCCTACCAGCCGGTGCCCGGGCCCATCGAGGGTGGTATGCCTGAAGCGGAAACCTGCCACGGCACGGTGGTCCTGGCCGACGCCAACGCGGAGTCACGGCCGAAGATTGCCGCGCAGCTGGCCCGCCATGGCTACTCGGTCGTGCAAACCTCGACCGTGGAGCAGACGCTCGCGGCGGCACGGCAGGGCGCGCACGCCATCCTTGTGGACACCTCGCTGGACGGAATGAACGGATGGGCGATTCTTCCCCTGCTGCGCCGTCTGGATGCGGTCGCGCGCACGCCGGTGGTGCTGCTAAGCATGGAAGATCAGAATGGCGTTGAGGCGCTGCCCGGAGGCGCGCAAGGCCTGGTGCCGAATCCGCTCGAAGAAGATACGCTGCTGACCGAATTGGCGCGCGTTCTATGCGGAACCGGCGAAACCGCGCGGATTCTCATTGTCGAGGACGATCGCGATCTCGCGCAGGTAATCAGCGAGGTGTTTGCCCGCGAAGGTATTACCGTCCAGATTGCGCACTCGCTCGAGCAGACGATCAAGGCCTGCTCGGTGTTCGCACCCCACCTGCTGGTACTCGATATCGGCCTGCCCGACGGCGACGGCTTCAACGTAGTGGATTGGTTGCGCCAGCACGAAAGCCTGGCCCACCTGCCGCTGGTCGTGTACTCGGGCCGCGATCTGTCGCCGGCGGAACGGCGGCACCTCACGTTAGGGCCCACGTATTTCATGGCCAAGACGCGCGTGCAGCCGCAACAGCTTGAGGCGCTGGTGTTCACCATGCTTCGCTCCCTGCGGCAGACTCAGGACGCAGCCGCGGCCCCCACACCCGTACCGAATTCATAACCCGTTTTTCGCCTCCATCCATCGACAACGCCGCGCGGCCGTCCGACAATGGTCTTGTACTGAGACTGCGTGATCTAACAATCGCCGAAGTGTAGCGCCGGTCTCCTGACCGGCTGTAGTGCGGGTTTCCTGACCCGCACCAACCGGAGAGCGACTGCGAAATCACGAGGTCAAAACGATCGCCGGCAAGGAGCCTTTTTAGAGTGGCCCGCAAAATCCTGATCATCGACGATGAAGACGATATCCGCGAAGTAGCCGCGCTGAGCCTGGAAAGCGTGGCAGGATGGGACGTGATCAAGGCCAGCTCCGGAGCGCAGGGACTGGCGCGCGCGGCGGAATTTCAGCCCGACGCCATCCTGCTGGACGTAATGATGCCGGGAATGGACGGGCCCACGACCTTCCTCGAACTGCGCAAGAACCAGGCCACGGCGCGGATTCCCGTACTGCTTTTGACAGCCAAGGTGCAAGGCACCGACCAGCGGCGTTTTGCCGACCTCGGCGTGGAAGCCGTGCTCTTCAAGCCCTTCGATCCCATGACGCTCTCCGCGCAGATTGCCCGCGCACTGGGCTGGAAGTAGAGGGAATTGCTCTGAGCGCTCGATACCATGAATAGCACCTCCCAACCCGGCCCCCTCACGGATGCGGCTCTCTCGCAAGTGATGGATGGCTTATGGGCGCGGTTTTTGCCGGACATCAGGGATCGGGTGTCGGTTCTTGAGGCGACCGCCCAGGCCGCGAGCCAGGGCAAGCTCACGGCAAAGCAACGTGAAGCTGCGCAATCGGCCGCGCACAAGCTGGCCGGCGTGCTCGGCACCTTCGGCCTCGCGCGGGGCACCGTCCTGGCGCGCGAATTGGAACTGAAGTTCGCTCGCGAATCCTCGCTGGGCCGCAATGCGGGCGCGAAACTCGCCGAGACTGCCGCGGAATTGCGCTGCCATGATAGAAAGCCGCAAGTCCTCTGCCTGACCCGGTCGACCCACTTGATTGTGTCTGACGAATTCTGGTCGAACGAGCTTTGTATCAGGGCACGGCTTTAGCCGTGCCGAAAAGCTGCAAAAATAACGGCTGGGTTTTAACCCCTGAGCGATGTTTGTCGCTCCACAAACGTTAACTTTTCGATTTCCATGCATTACTACCTCCGCCAACACCGCTAGCTCCGCTAACTCCGCTGCGACCAAGTAAACTCATCTCCAGTGACCACGCACGATCCATTTGCGCCATTTGAAGACCAGCTCGGCCTGCGCTTCGACGAGCCTCGCGCCGCGCGCCGCGTCTGGCCCGTCCGCGAGCTGGTGGCGCAGGTCCGCGAGCTCGTGGAGCAGGAGTACGGCGACATCTGGGTCGAAGGCGAGATTTCGAACTTCCGCCCCGCACCCTCCGGCCACGTCTATTTCACACTCAAGGACGCCGACGCCCAACTGCCCATCGTGCTTTTCCGGCGTCAGGCCATGCTTCTCCGCTTTCGCCCCGAGGATGGACTGCATGTGCTGGTGCGCGGGCGGGTAAGCGTCTACGAACAGCGCGGCCAGCTGCAACTCGTAGCGGAGACCATGGAGCCGGTGGGCGCAGGATCGCTGCAACTAGCCTTCGAGCAATTAAAGCAACGGCTCAAGGCTGAAGGCCTCTTCGACGCCGAACGCAAGAAGCCGCTGCCCTTGTTTCCGCACACGGTCGGTATCGTCACTTCCCCCACCGGCGCAGTGATCCGCGATTTCTTGAACATCGTCAGCCGCCGTCACTCCGGATTGAACGTTCTCGTCTGCCCGGTTTCCGTGCAGGGCGAATCGGCGCCCGCGGAGATCGAAGCCGCGCTGGCCGAGCTCAACGCGGGGAATCTCGTCGACCTGATCGTGCTGGCCCGCGGCGGAGGTTCGCTCGAAGATCTGGCCGCCTTCAACAGCGAGCGCGTGGCGCGAGCGATTGCATCGAGCAGGCTTGCCGTCGTTTCTGCGGTCGGTCATGAAACCGACTTCACCATCGCAGACTTCGTCGCCGACCTGCGCGCGCCCACACCTTCGGCCGCAGCCGAGCTGATCACCGAGGCGCAACACAAGATTGCCGAGCACCTGGCCACGCAGTCGCATCGTCTGGATCGCGCCGCGCGCTTTCAACTGTTGCAGGCGCGGCAGCGCCTCACGCGATTGCCCGTGAGCCGCGCCGAGTCGCGCGTGACCACGCTCTTGCACCGGCTGGGACAGCGGCTCGACGACGCCACCCAGCGCCTCGACGACGCGCTCACTTGGCAACTGCGCTCGCGGCAGAATCGCGTTGCCGAACTGGCCGCGGCAGTGCTCCGGCACGACCCGCGGCAGAACCTGGCCCACGCGCGCGCGCATCTGGCCGACTTCCGCGCCCGCCTCGACCGCTGCCTGGAGCGCCTGCTGCAGTCTTCTGCAGCCTCATTCAACGCGCTCGACGCGCGCCTGCATTCCTTGTCGCCGCTGGCAGTGCTCGATCGCGGTTATGCTCTGGTGCTTTCGGCTGACGGCGCGCTCGTTCGCTCGACAGCGCAGATTGCCGCAGGCGACCAGTCGTGACCACGCGCCTGGCCGATGGCTCCTTTACGAGCCGCGTTGAATCGACAGCGGCCGCGGCGCCGCGAACGGCCTCGAACCAGCGCGAACCCTACGCCCACCCCCGCTAAACGAGGCAAGAAACCGACATCATGACAGCATCTTCCGCACGCAAACTTTTCGGAACCGACGGCATTCGCGCCATCGCGGGCCAGGCTCCGCTCGACCCCACAACCATTTACAGCGTCGGACTGGCGCTGGCCCACTCGCTGCGCAAAACCGCAGCGAAACCCAAAGTGCTTCTCGGCCGCGACACGCGCGAGTCCGGCCCGTGGATCGCGGCCACGCTGGCCGCAGGCCTGCGCGAAGCCGGCGCACAGGTTGAAAGCGCGGGCATTGTCACCACGCCGGCGGTCGCGTTTCTCGCGCGCACGCATGGTTTCCATGCGGGCGTGGTGATCTCTGCATCGCACAATCCTTGGCAGGACAACGGCATCAAGCTCTTCGGCGCGGACGGCTTCAAGCTGCCCGACGCGGTGGAACTGGCCATGGAAGACGAGATTCTTCACCACGCCTCGCAGGTCGAGATCTCCGATGCGCAGCGTTTTCCCGCTGTCGAGGACAATCCGTCGCTCCAGGCCGACTACATCCAGTTCCTGATCGATTGCGTTCCCGGCCTCTCGCTCTCTCATCTGAAAATCGTGGCCGATTGCGCCAACGGCGCCGCCGCGGCCATTGCGCCCGAGCTCTTTCAGCGCCTCGATCGCGGCGGACGCAACAACATCACCCTGCTCCACATCGCGCCCGACGGCCGCAACATCAACGCCAAATGCGGGGCGCTGCATCCGGAGCACGTGGCCAGCGAAGTGAAGGCGCGCGGCGCGCGATCTGGGCGTAACCTTCGACGGCGACGCCGACCGCTGCATGCTCGCCGGCCCGCAAGGCAACGTGATCAATGGCGACGCCATTCTGCTGATGGCGGCGCGCGATCTGAAGGCGCGCGGCATGTTGACCGGCGATCTCGTGGTGGCGACAACCATGTCGAACATGGGACTGGAAGCCGCGCTCAAGCGCAGCGGCATTCGCATGGTGCGCGCTGCCGTGGGCGACCGCTACGTGCTCGAAGAGATGCAAAAGCTGAATGCGGCTCTCGGCGGCGAACAGTCCGGCCACATTCTCTTCCCCCACCTGGCGACAACCGGGGATGGCCTCCTTACCGCTCTCGTCGTGCTCGATCTCGTCGCGCGCACCGGCAAATCTCTCGACGAACTCACCGCCGATCTCAAAGTCTTCCCGCAGGTGATTGTGAACGTGAAAGTGCGCGAGAAGAAGCCTCTGGATTCAATTCCCGCGGTAGTCGCCGCCATCCGCGCCGCGGAAGGAGAGCTAAAAGATACGGGCCGCGTGGTGATTCGTTACAGCGGCACGGAAGCCCTGGCGCGCGTGATGATCGAGGCGGAGAGCGAAGAGGCGATGCGTCGGCACGCTGAAGCGATTGCCGCGGCAATCCGGGACGAACTGGGAGTATAAACGGTCGCTTATGGTTTTCACTCAGGCGCGCTACGCCGCGGCGCTTGAAAGCCGAAGGCGCGGTATCCGAAGCTTGCCGGCGCTCTTTCGTGTCTGCGCAATGTCGTAAGCGCTCTGCATCCGCATCAGTGTATCCATTCTCACGCCGAGGGCTTTTTCGATGCGCAAAGCCATCTCTCCGGAAAGGTCTGCTTTGCCGTTGAGGAGGCTGGACAAGGCGGGCCGCGAAACGCGCAGCGCCCGTGCCGCAGCCGTAACCGTCAGTCCCGCGGCCTCGACAATCTCAGTCTTAATAAAATCTCCCGGGTGGGGCGGGTTCTTCATCGGCATGGTAGGTCTCCATTCAAACTCAGTGATAGTCTTCCAGGTTCACATCAAGGATTTCGCGCCCGGTTTTATCAAGGCCAAAGGTGAGGCGCCGATTGGCCGTTACGCTCAGGCTCCATGTTCCCTTGCGATTGCCGGTAAGCAAGTGCGCTTTCCACATTGGAAGGGCTAGCAGTTCCTCCGGTTCCTCCATCTCATCGAGGAACAAAAGCATTTTGCGCAGCTTATCAGCCGTGGCGGCTGCGACGCCCTTCGTCTCATCTTCCTCGTAAAGTCTCTTGAGACCCTTGTGAGCGAAGCTGCGAATCTTCACAGAAACAGTGTAGCCTGTTGCTTTACACTTGTCAACCTTTTCTTGAACCGCAAACTTCCAGGGCAGACTGGAAACAAGTAACCGGCACCCTTTACCATCGATCTATGCCCCGCTTCCCTGCCGGACAAACCCTGCTCATCGACGCAGACGATACGCTTTGGGAAAACAATATCTATTTTGAGCGCGCCATCGCCGCGTTCATTGGATTCCTGGACCACAAGAAGTACTCGCCCCGCGAGGTGCGGCTGGCGCTGAACGCCGTCGAACGCGAGACCATCCTTGCGCACGGCTACGGGCTCTCAAGTTTCACCCGTTCTCTCGTCGACTGCTTCGAACGTCTAAGCTCCGCGCCGGTGACGGAGGAAAAGCGCGAGCGCATCCGCGGATTTGCGCGCTCCATCGCCGAACAGGAGATCGAACTGCTGCCCGGAGTCGCGGACACGCTGGCACAGCTCGCCAGCCGGCATCGTCTCATTCTGATGACCAAAGGCAATCACGCCGAGCAGGCCGACAAGCTGGCGCGATCGGGCCAGGCGCAGCATTTTGCCGCAGTCGAGATTGCGGCCGAGAAGGATCCACCGGCCTATCGCGCGGTAATTGCCCGGCACGAGCTGAAACCGCACACCAGCTGGATGATCGGCAACAGTCCCAAAAGCGACATCAACCCCGCGCTCGCCGCCGGGTTACATGCAGTGTTTCTTTTCCACAAAGACACATGGGTGCTGGAACACGCCGAGGTCGCCACAGCGCCCGAGGGCCAGCATCTTATCGACCTCGACGCCTTCTCCAAACTCGTCGATCTTTTTTGAACACCCTTTTCCAATTCGCTTTCCCCTGCCAGCCTGCGTTTTTCTGCCTTGACTCGCTCTCTTCGGGCCGATATCATCTGCTAGTTTTTCGCGCTACAACTCCGTTTCTCAAGTCACCGGCCGATTTCGGATTCATCGATCTCACTTGAAGGAGTTTTGCCTGTGTCAACTCCACGCCTCCTTGTCTGCCCTTGCCTGCTTGCTTGCGCCGCGCTGCTGCATGCGCAAACGCCGCCCACCGCCTACGTCATCACCCAGTCGGTCGGGACCACTGGAGGCACTTCCACCACGTACCGCAGCGGCTCGAAGGTGCTCGTCGACTTCAACCAACCGGCACAAGGCGGCACGCCCGCCTCGCGGTCCCTCAGCTTTTATGACCTCGCAGCCGGAACGGATACCACCTGGAATCCCGATGCAAGCCCGATTCAGTGCAGCGTGGCCACCTTCTCCGGCGACTGGGGCGACCCCTTCGGATCCACCGCTGAGATAGAGGGCGATATCAAGAAGGGCGACCTGAAGCCGGCGGGCAGCGCGACCATCAATGGAATTCCGACGCAAGTGTTCGCCGGCACCACAGATGGCGCGAATGTGAAGGCGTGGATCGATATGAAGGATGGCCTCGTGATGCGGGTCGAAATAAGGTCGCCAGGAGCGGACCTGATGGTCATGGCGGATGTAACCAAGGTTTCGCTCGTAACACCACCCGCTTCGGTTTTCGCATTGCCGGCGGCCTGCGCAGGCGTCAAGCCCCCACCAACCGCGGCGCAACTCATCGCCGATGAGACCGGCGACAATCCAGCCAATTACGTGAGCAACGCCGGACCAGGCACGAAGAACGGCTGCTCTGTGGTGCTGCGGGTTGTGAGTGCGAAGACGATGACGCCGATCACGCACATTCAAGTGGTCATCGACACCGCCGTTTTCCCTGACAACGCGCCGCCGGCCTACACCATGGGCGTAGCCGACGATGGCACCACAACATACTCCGGAGGCCACGTTATGGAGATCACCAACAGGGTGCACAACGGCATGGTGCGGCTCGGGCTTCCGCCGGACCACTTTATGCTCGGCGTCAACATTCCCCTGCCGCATCATGGCGGCAGCATTGGATTGGTTTATCGACAGTGCTTTGCGCCCACCACGGTGCTGCTCGATGTAGTCAAGGACTACGGGCAGGACGACCAATCCCAGGACCTTTTGTGGGTCAAGTCCGGCAAGTATGCAGCGGTTCCGGCGCAATGATGAATGTTCCGATTGCACTCGACGCGTTTTCCGGCTACTGGAAATCTCTTAAAGAATCGCGGAATTTCCGCGTCGATGTCTTTATTTGAAATGGCACAAGTTTACTTGTGCCGAAAAGGTCGAAAATATAGACGGGCTTTAGCTCCTGAGGGGCGGTTCTCTTCACGCAGGTCCACGATCACTCGCGGGTCCAGCTTCCGTGTTTCTATGAGAAACTAGAAGTGCGGCAGTGAGTTTTTCTTCGGGGCGGCTGCATCTGCCCTAAAACCACGCTTCAATCTGGTTGGATCGGGCTCTTGCGGCCGATGCGCCGTTGTGGCCTGTGCGGCGACCTGCAAACCATTCTAGGAACAAGGAACCATGATCAGCGTCAGCAATGTCTCCATGCGCTACGGCTCGAAGATTCTCTTCGAGGACGTAAGCACCGCCTTCACGCCGGGACGGCGCTACGGACTGACCGGGCCAAATGGATCCGGCAAGTCGACCTTCATGAAAATCCTCACCGGCGAACTGGAGCCGCAGAAGGGCACGGTGGTGCGCCCGCGCAAACTGGGCGTGCTGCGCCAGGATCAGTTCGCCTTCGATGCCTATCGCGCCATCGACACCGTGATCATGGGCAACAGGCCGCTGTGGACGGCGCTCGAAGAGCGCGACCGCATTTATGCCAAGCCGGAAATGACCAACGAAGACGGCATGCGGCTGGGCGAGCTCGAAGGCACCATTGGCGACGAGGACGGCTATACCGCCGAGAGCGACGCCGCCGTGCTGCTCGACGGCCTCGACATTCCCGAATCCCTGCACGAACGCAAAATGGGCGAGTTGCAGGGCGGGCAAAAAGTGCGCGTGCTGCTGGCCCAGGCACTCTTCGGCAAGCCGGAGGCGCTGCTACTCGACGAGCCTACCAACTACCTCGATCTCGACTCGATCCACTGGCTGCAGGATGCTTTGACCAACTACAACGGCACGCTGATCGCCATCTCGCACGACCGGCACTTTTTGAACTCGGTCACCACGCACACCGCCGACATTGATTACGAAACCATCATCACTTACACCGGCGGCTATGACGAGATGGTGATGGCCAAGACGCAGATCCGCTCCACGCTGGAGGCGCAGATCGCGCAGCGCGAAAAGAAGATTTCGCAACTAAACGAATTTATCGCGCGATTCTCGGCAGGCACGCGCTCCAGCCAGGTGACGAGCCGGCGCAAGGAAGTGGAGCGGCTGCAAACCAACGATCTCGCGCGGTCGAACATCCAACGCCCCTACATTCGTTTTGACCAGACGCGTCCCAGCGGCAAGCACGTTCTGGAGTTCAAGCATGTGACGAAGTATTACGGCGAACAGGAAGTGATTGATGGCTTTACGCGCCAACTTGCTGCGCGGCGAAAAGATCTGCCTCATGGGGCGAAATGGAGCCGGCAAAACCACATTGCTCAAGTGCCTGCTGGCAAATTATCCCGGCTTGGCCGAAAAGAATTTCACGCTCGATTCGGGAACGGTTTTCTGGGGGCACGAGGCGCAGGTGGGCTATTTTCCTCAGGATATCGGATCGACCATCCAGCCCGGCCTGACCGTTTCGGATTGGCTGCACCAGTGGAATCCAGCGGCGCACGTCGAAGAAATTCGCGGAATTCTGGGGCAAATGCTGTTCAGCGGCGAAGAGGGCTCGAAGCCCACCAAGGCGCTCTCCGGCGGCGAACAGGCGCGGCTCGCGTTCTGCAAACTAATCCTGACCAAGCCCAACATTCTCATCTTCGACGAGCCCACCAACCACCTCGACCTTGAAGCCATCAACGCGCTGAACATTGCGCTGCAGCGCTACGAGGGCACGGTGCTGCTGGTCACCCACGACCACGATCTGATCGACGAAGTCGCCACGCGCCTGTGGATCTTCCACGACAAAGAGATCGAAGATTTCCAGGGCCCGTACACGGAGTGGAAGGGCAAACACAACTAGCAGCGCTGCGACCGGCCCTCTCCGCTACTTCGCGCTCGCCGGAGGCACAATCCCGTTCATCCGCAGGTATTCGACCATCTGGCCGTAGTGATCGAAGCCATGGGCGATGCCGAACGCGGCAAGCGTGGCGCGCGTCTGGAAGCCGGGTTCCGGGGATTTGATCACCTCAAACGCGTTGGCCGGCGTCAGCGTGGCGATGGCCTTGTGGGCAAAGGCAAATGAAGCCGCCAGCGCGGCCACTACGTCGTCCTTTTTGGTCATCTTCAGGATCGCCCGTGGATCCACATCCGGTTGCAAGTCCGCTGACGATGTTGTAGAAGAAGTAATTCGCCTCCGCCACATGGGTCGCCTGCTGCGCGAATGTCCTCACCGTGGCGAACTCAGTCTTCTGTCCGGGCGCGAAAATCGTCTGGCTGGGGGCAAAGTCGAACTTGTCGGCGGGCATCGCTTTCACCGCGCTCATCATCTCGCCCTCAATCACGCTCAACTGCGAATCGAAGGCCACGGCCGGCGTGGCAAGGGTTCCGGCAGCCGGTCCTTTCGCCGCGTCGCCCATCTGTGCCGCCGCAGTCAGCGAACCCAGACCCAACAAACAACACGCTGCCATCCACCGCATATGCATTCCAAACCTCCGGGTGGAGCTTCCTCCACAAGAGTCCACAGGTTAGCAGATTGAAAAGCCGGATTTAGATTCAATGTAGTGCTTGATGAATGGTTCCCATCGCGCTTAAGGCCTCGAGCGTATTTTTCTCTTGCAGAAACCTGCTGCGATTCGGGACATCGAGAGAGATAGGAGCCGGCTGCCGCGCCTCGAGGGGCCCGGATCGCCTGCACAATGCAAATGCAGAACAGCCCACTTTTTCCGTCGAACGAACTGATCGTGAAGACCTCGCGATGGCGGCTGTGGCGCAACCGCGCGTTGATCATCGGCCTCATCTCGGCGTCCACGGCCGCGCTCCTCATTTGCCCCTGCGACTACGCAGGCCGAAACCCGCACGCCCTTTCTTTGATCGCGATCTCGATCCTCTTTGGCAGCGGCGCGGCGCTTCTCATCTACCTCGAGCTGCGGCCCAGGAGCGATATCACGGCCTTCCTGAAAACCGTCATCGCCATTGCCATCGTGATCATTGGGGTGTACGCGGAGTTCGCCGTCGCGATCGAATGCATCGCCTGGCTTGCCCGGCGTGGGAGATAATGCCGCCGGCTACGTCCTGCTTTGCACGGCCTCTTCGTACACGCGCACGTATTCCTTCGCCGGCCCTGACCAGCTGTAGTCGCGCGCCATGCCGTTGCGCATCAAGCTGCGTCCAGCCCTTCTTGTCGTGGAACGCTTCCAGCGCGCGGTCGATCTCCGCGAGCAGATCCTTGGGATCGAAGCCCTCGAATTTGAATCCGGTTCCGGTTCCCTTCACCGCGTCCCACTCCTCGATCGTGTCGTCGAGCCCGCCCGTGGCGCGCACAATCGGCACCGTTCCGTACTTGAGCGAATACATCTGGTTCAGGCCGCACGGCTCGTAGCGCGAAGGCATCAGAAACATGTCGGCGCCAGCCTCGATCTTGTGCGCCAGGGCGTCGTCGTAGCGAATCTGCACGGCCACGGTGTCGGGATGGCGGAACGCCCAGTCGCGAAAGAGGTTTTCGTAATAGGGATCGCCCGTGCCCAGCGCGACCACTGCCAGATCGCGATCCGCCAACTCTTCGGCGATCTTCGCCACGATGTCGAATCCCTTTTGCGTAGCCAGGCGCGAAACGATGCCGATGACAGGCGTCGTGTCCGCGACCTTTTCAAGTCCGAAGGCGTGCAGCAGATCGGCGCGGCAGATACGCTTGCCTTCGAGATTCTCGGGCGTGTAATGCGCGGCGAGATGGCCATCGGTGGCGGGATTCCACTGCGCGTAGTCCACGCCGTTCAGGATGCCGCGCAGATCGGCAGCGCGCTTGTGCAGAACGCCCTCCAGCTGCTCGCCGAACTCCGCCGTCTGGATTTCCTCGGCATATTTGCGGCTCACCGTGGTGAGCAGATCGGAAAAAACCACGCCGCCCTTCAAAAAGTTGAAGCGATCGAACTGCTCCACCTTGTCCATGGTGAAAATCTCCCAGGGAAAGAGGAGTTGCTCGGTGGTGTTCGGCGGAAATTTGCCCTGGTATGCAGCATTGTGAATGGTCAGCACGGTTGCCGCGCTGTGCAAGACCGGATCGTCGAGGTAAGTGGTGCGCAGATAGACGGGAATCAGCGCGGCCTGCCAGTCGTGAACGTGAAAAACATCGGGCACGCCGAGGAGCTTTCGATGCCTCGATAACGGCCCGGCAAAACAGGCCGAAGCGCTCGGCATTGTCGGCATAATCGGCGCCGGACCCCGTAAAGCTCCTTGCGATCAAAGAGTTCCGGGCAATCGATGAAGTAATACTGCACGCCGTCGCGCTTGCCGCCATCAACCACGCCGACAAAACGGTTGTAGCTGCGGAAGGGGATGGTGATGGAGCGGACCGCGATTTTCGGCTCGCCTTCGATTTGCTGCCGCATGCGCGCATAAAACGGCAGGTAGACCGAGACCTGGTGCCCCAGCTTGACCAGCTCGGGCGGCAGCGCGCCCACCACGTCGGCCAGCCCGCCGGTCTTGGCCAACGGCGTGCATCTCTGAGGCGGCAAACGTAATCTGCATCGAGCAATCCCCCGTTGCGGAATCAACGCCCAGTCTACTATGCGCATCGCCGCCGAGGCACAGGGCCAACGGCTGCGAGGCATATGATGGGGTGGGCGCGCAGCAAGAGCACTCGACACACGGATTGCGCATGCGCTTGTCCGGCGCGGCCGCGATGTCCAAATTTCAAGTTTGCACCATGGGAAAAACGATCATGATCGGCAAAATCAAACTGCTCTCTGTTCTCGTTTTCGCTTCATTCGTTGTTTCACTTACCGGCGCAAGCGCAGCGCAAGTTTCCGCTGCGCCAGGATCGGCCAGCGAAGCTCCCGCGCATCACACGTTTGGTGTCGAGGGCGGGAAGTTCGTGCTCGACGGCAAGCCACTTCAGATCATCGCCGGCGAGATGCACTATGCCGCGCATTCCCCGCGAGTATTGGCGCGCGCGGTTGCGTATGGCCAAGGCGATGGGACTGAACACCATCACAACTTATGTGTTCTGGAACTTTCATGAGCCGCAGCCCGGCGTCTACGACTTCACGGGCCAGCACGACGTGGCGGAGTTTGTCCGCGAGGCGCAGAGCGAGGGACTCTTCGTGAATCTGCGGCCGGGCCCCTACTCCTGCGCGGAGTGGGAGTGGGGCGGGTTCCCCGCATGGCTGCTTGAAGGACCACGGTATACGAAGTCCGCAGCACCGATCCCAAATTCACGCAGCCGGCGCGGCGCTGGCTACTGCGCCTCGGAAAGGAGCTCGCGCCCCTGCAACTCGCCAATGGCGGCCCGATCATCATGGTGCAGGTGGAGAACGAGTACGGTTCATTCGGCAGCGACCACAGCTACATGGAACAAATTCATCAGGACATCGTGGACGCGGGATTCAGCAAATCCCTGATCTACACCGCGGATGGGCCTGACCTGATTCCCAACGGCTCGCTGCCGGGATTCATGGCCGGTATCAATTTTGCGCCCGGCAACGCGCCCAAGGCTTTTGCGACCTTGCACAAATTGCGCCCCGACGGTCCGTTCATGGCCACCGAGTGGTGGGACGGTTGGTTCGATCACTGGGGCGGAGATCACCACACCACCGACGCCAAGGCGCAGGCCGATGAACTCCAGTGGATTCTCACCCAGGGCTATTCGATCAGCATTTACATGGTGCACGGCGGCACCAGCTTTGGTTGGATGAATGGCGCCAATATGGATCACACGCCCTACCAGCCAGACGTGACCAGCTACGATTACGATTCGGCGATCGACGAGAGCGGCCGGCCGGCGCACGAAGTACATCCCCTTCCGCGACGCCATCGCCAAAGCCACAGGCGTAACGCCGCCGCCGATTCCGGTTGTCGATCCGCCCATCGCCACGCCTCCCGTGGAATTCAAAGAGTCCGCCTCGTTGTGGCAAACCCTGCCGCAGCCCTTCGCTTCATCTCAGGTCGTAACCATGGAGGATCTCAACCAATCGTACGGCTACATTCTTTACCGAACGACACTTCAGGGTCCGGTCGCGGGCGACCTGGTTCTTGACGAACTCCACGACTACGCAAAGATCTACGCGAACGGCAAGCTGCTGGGAACGCTCGACCGGCGGCTGGAACAAAAGCTGCTGCACATTGATCTGAAGGAACCGAAGACGCAGCTTGACATCCTGGTAGAAAACTCAGGCCGGGTGAACTTTGGCCCGGAGATTCGCGGCGAGCGCAAGGGCATCACCAAACAGGTCACGCTCAACGGCAAACCGCTCACCGGCTGGCAAATCTATTCGCTCCCGATGAGCAACCCGGAAAAGCTGCCGTTTCGCTCGGCCGACTGCACGGGCGCGTGCTTCTATCGCGGCGCGTTGCAGATCGACCACCCCGCCGACACTTTTCTCGACACCAGCAATTTCGTGAAGGGAATGGTATGGGTCAACGGCCATGCGCATGGGGCGCGTGTGGAATATCGGGCCGCAGAAGACGCTTTATGTGCCGGGTCCGTGGCTGCATTCGGGAGCAAACGAGGTGATCATCTTCGACCTCGACGGCGCGCCAGACAGAACTGTCGCAGGAAAGACCAAACCGATTCTGGATGCGCCGGTCGAGAAACCCTAGAGGGCGACAGCGCCAACCCTGAAGCTCTCGTCAATACGTCTAATCCATTCCGGCGTCCGCCGATTCGGCAACGGGCAGCAGTTCCCATGGCCCGCTGTGCTCCTTCTTGCGCCCCCTTGCGCGCTCGCGCAACGCCAGAATCGCCTGGCATCCCAGAATCACCAGCAGCGGATCGACAGCCCGCAGGTGGTACGGCTCGGGGTGGTTGAAGTAATAAATCAGCGGAAAAAGAAAGAGCACGCCCGCGTAACGGAGAACCTCAAAAGGAGCGTCGCGCCACGCTATCAGGATTCCGAGAATGCTGAGCAGCGAAAGGCACGTGGCAAATGGAATGTTGGCAGGGTCCGCGGGCTCAAGCGACAGGTAGTCTCGATTGAAGCTCCAATAGCCGGTCCAGATGTAGACGGCGCGGCGCAGGCTCATCCACGCATACCAGCCCGGATGGTCGTGGATGTATGCCTCAGCCTCCTGCGATTTGAGTTGCATGTAGGCCACTTCGCCCATGGAGTTGTAGGCGGCCAGTTCCTGCGCATCATGCAGTGGATGCAAATCGTCGCTGGTCCAGCGCAAATCGTAGCCGTTATTGCCCATCCAAAGTTCCAGGCCCATACTGTCGCGCATGGGAATAAAGCGGTGAAACACCAGGGCATTGCGGATCATCCATGGAGAAAGTGCTGCCACCATCACAACGCTGGCAACGCACGCCGGCACTAACCAGCGTTTGCCGTCGTGGGAAAGCCGCCAGCACGCCAGCACCAGCAGAAACGGAATCACCACCAGCACGGACGGCTCGGTGAGCCCCGCAAAGCCGGCTAGAAGGCCGAATCCTGCCCACAAAGCAAGTCGCGGAGTCTGCTCCATGTGCTGCGCCAGCACCAACAGCCAGCACAGGCACAGCAGCAGCAGGTGCGTGGACCATGCCCACGCCGCCGCAAAGTAAATCCCGTAGGGCGAGAACGCCCATCCCCATGCCGCCCACCAGGCAACGCGTTCACCGAAACTGCGACGAGCCATGAGGAAAACCGGAACACACGCCAGGGCCGACAAGAGGCAATCGAATGCGTGGACCGCAAAGATGGACGTGGCCGTGTGGACGCCGAAGACCTCATAGAAACCGGCGACGATCACAGGAAAAACCGGCGGCATGATGGCCGATTTCTGGTTCGACATTAACGCGCTGCCAAATCCCCGGCCAGCCACCAGAGACTCGGCCACATTGCCCTGCTCCCAGGCATGGCGATGATTGGCATCCATCAGGCCCTCGAAGTTCGGCATCGCCGTGACGCCGAGCCTGAGCGCAAGCGCTATCAAAACAATGAGGGCGAGGAGGCGACGGTTTCCCGGCTTGGGATTCCCTGCGGCTCCTGGGACTGCGTGGGTCAAAGGTTTTCCATTCAAGAATTGGGGTTAGTCGACCTTCGTATCTTGATTAGACGACAGGATTTGGGCATCGGATTACGCCAAACGGGATACTTTGTTACGCAGGTAATAAATTCTAGCCACTGCGCCGGCAAATCCCGAAATTGCTCCCTGAGTAGGCGGATATCGAGCGACCCGGCCCCTTCTTGCCTTTAACCCCGTCCGGCAGGCAAAGTTTTCCCCACTTCGGCGCAGAAACTCCCCGCCATCCACTATCCTGAAATCTACTTCCCGGAGGCTCGCCGATGCTTTCCCTCACAGCCGCACCGCCCGCCACTCCCACGCCGGTGGAAGAGATCGCCGCTGCCATCGTCCACATAGGCGCCTTGCACGACCTGCCTCTGGAAGGTCGGCTATGGCTGGCGCGCCACGGCCAGGAAGTGGTCGCCAATCCCGGCGACATTCTGTTTGAAGAGGGCGCGCCCGCCGAGCACATGGTGCTTATCCTCAAGGGCGAGATCCATGTGCGGCGGCAGCACGGCGGCCCCATGGCGCTCTTCGTCGGCCGCATGGGGCAAATGACCGGCATTCTGCCTTTCTCCCGCATGAAAGGCTACGGCGGACAGGGATTTGCCGTCTCGCCCGTGTGGGCGCTGCTGGTTCACCGTTCGCTTTTTCCACAAATGCTGGAGGCAATTCCTTCCATGGCGCAGATCGTGGTTTCGGCGCTGCTCGATCGCGTGCGCGAGGTGACGCGCATCGAGCAACAAGCCGAGAAGCTCACGGCGCTTGGCCAATTGGCCGGAAATCTCGCGCATGAGCTGAACAATCCCGCTTCCGCAGCGCAACGCGCCGCTGCCAGTTTACTCACGGCCCTGCGCTCCAACCGCAGCAACCGCCTGAAGCTAATTCTGCTTCGCCTCACCGAGGAGCAGGTGAGGAAGCTCGAAGAGTGGGAAGAGAAAATGCTCTGCCGCACCGGCGGAACGCTGTCTGGTGCGGAGGACACCGATGCCCTGGGGTTTATTTCCCGTGAAGAATCGGTGCGCGCGTGGCTCACCGCCATCGGCTGCCCCGACGCCTGGGAGATGGCTGCGCAACTGGCGGAGCAGCGCGTAACCACCGCCGATCTCGAAGAGTTGCGCGGATTCCTGGACGAAAACGCAATTTGCGTCTCGTTACAATATTTCGCCCGTTTCTTGCGCTCCGCGCGGGCGGCCGAAACCATCGTGAACTCCACTGCGCACATCTTCGACCTGATCGGCGCCGTCAAGGACTACTCCAACATGGACCGCGCGCCAATTCTCGAAGTCGACGTGCCGGCTGGTCTCGACGCCACGCTGCAGATGTTTCGCTCGCGCATGGCGAACGTCGAAATCGAGCGCGATTACCAGCCCGGACCTGCCGCGCATCAGCGCCTATAGTGGCGAGCTGAACCAGGTGTGGACGGCGCTGATCGAAAATGCACTCGACGCCCTGGGCAATCACGGCAAGCTGCGCGTGGTCTGCCGGCTTGAGGCCGAAATGCTGCTGGTGGAAATCTGGGACTACCGGCCCCGGCATTCCTCCCGAACTGCAGGAGCGCATCTTCGAGCCGTTCTTTACCACCAAGGCGCCGGGCAAGGGGCTCGGCCTGGGACTCGACAATGCCATGCGCATCGTGCGCAAGCACCGCGGCCATCTCAGCGTGAAGTCGGAGCCGGGGTCAACCTGCTTCCGCGTGCGGCTGCCGCTCGATCAACTGCAGGCGTACTGAGAGGCAGGGAACGAGGGAACAAGGGAACAAGGGAACAAGAAAGCAACTGCTGCGCCGGCTTTAACGCGTGAGTGATTGCGCTTTTGGCAACGTGAGATTCTTTCGATTCGGATCGACTCGGCGGGGAAGGCGTGGGCAGTTGCAATGTCGACGAGCTCCGGCCGGATGCGGGCGGCGTCGGTTCTGTCTGCTTGTTCCCTCGTTCCCTCGTTCCCTTGGTCCCTGCTATTTCACCACTTCCACACCACGCCAGAAGGCGACATAGCCTTTGAGCTTGCGCGCCGCCGGCTTGGGGTCTGGGTAATACCAGGCTGCGTCCTGGTTATCCTGCCCGTCGATCACGACCGTCAAGTACCGCTTCTGGCCGGTCGCGGGATCGGTAGAGGTCGTGCTGCTGTTTCGAAAATACTCCCGCTTGAGGCTGGATTCGGGGAAATACACCGTCCCCTCAACTTCCATGATCTGATCGCTGTCCGCAAGGACTCGACCGTTCCAAATTGCTCGCGCCATGGGTTTTCCGGTTACTTTCAATCGTTCAACCCGTGCCCCGGCCAGAGGCGGAACCGGCCAGGCAAGGGGAACCGATACGACAGTAACAGACTTCGGCCCGCTTGGCGAGTCCGGCATGGCGAGTCCTAATCGGATACCGGCGCGCCGGCGGCCCTACTTTGACCTGCGCGAGCTCCGCGAAGCGTCCACGCGCTTGAGTGTCATCTCATAGCGCTGCGCCGCGGCCGAAAAGCGATTGATCATTTCTGAAGTCTTGCTCATGAAGAACGGATTCTTCTCGCGGATGGCTTCCAGTATCGGCGCAAATTTGGCCAGCAGGAAAAATCCCTCACCATTGGAATCGACAAACAGCTCCGCCGAGACCGCGCCGTGCAGCACCATGGCCGCCGCCATCTCCCAGTAGGTGATGACCTGCCGAAACCAGGCATTGTGCGGATCGGCAGGGTTTTCCGCCACGGCATTGAACTCTTCGATGGTGGTGGGCCAGAATTCGCCGCCAATCCATGCGCGCGCCTGGCGCATCACGGCTTCAGTGCGCAATTGATAGAGCTTCAGAATGATTTCAGCGTCGGCCGGTGTGGCCAGCATGCGTTCCATATTTGCGGATATCTCCGCTGCCATAGTACAGGAAGCCGCCGAGATATGTCGCTGAATGTCTGTCGATCTTGCTGCCCAAGCGCGGAAGCCGTCCGGGCCTCGGACTTCGCCTTACCAGCCGAATTGATTGCCGCGCCAAACTACTTCTTCGTTCGATCTTCGACTGTTACCGGCTCCAGCTTGCCATCCTTCGCCACGCCTGAAGATAGCTCTTCATCGGACCAGTAGCGACCAGAACCGTCGAGTTCACCCGAGGCGAGCTTACCCGCGATCTCTGCCATGCCCTCGTCAACAGCCTTAAAGATCTCCTGAGCCGTCATGGTTTCCACCTCGTCTCGTCTTCGATGCTTGCCCAGATCTCTCCGTCCCATACTTGCAACGAATAGGGGGCCTCGCGCCGGGCAATCAGCTTTAATGCGCTGTCCCTATTATCGTAGATTGTGGCGTCGTCGGCTAGAGGCAGGTACAGATGACGCATATTGAAGAGACCCATCTTGTACCTTCTTCGGATCACATCTTCCGGAATGGCGTGCCCTCCCTGCCTGACGCGTCGCTCTACGCGCGCCAATGCATATTCCGGCGACGGAATCCAAAGATAGATGAGCGATATCCTCCATCCATTGAGTTTGCAGTTCTCAAGAAGCCGGAGGTAGATGCGACCCGCACAGGTCGTCTCAAATGCAAAGCTCGCTTCCTTCGCGATCAGCTCTCGTATGCGCTGGAGCATGATTCGCCCGGCAGCAAGAGCTACGCCGTCCGGGTTATATGGATCAACTCGCCGAGCGATCTCGTCCGCATTGATATATGTATGGGCGCGCAGTTTGGACGGCAACAATACTCGCGCGGCAGTTGTCTTTCCTGCCCCGTTCGGACCGCCGAGAATAAAAATCTCTTTCAATTTCCCTTACGCCGGCTGCAGCTCCTGCTTCTCTTCTTTCTTATCGACCACCGGCCCGTGGGTCTCCGCGGTCGGCGGCGGCGGCGCATCGCCAATGCGCTTGGAGTAGGTGCAGGCGACCTTCCCTGGCTCCGCGGGAGCAGCGACAGTCTTCTTGCCGCGTTTCTTCGGCGTCACAGCCTCTTCCTCGGCGGACTTCTTCTTGTTCGGGCATTCCAGATAAACACCCGACTTCAGCGTCTTTTCCACGAGATAGGGGCTATCGCACTTCGGGCACTTCTTGGCCACGGGTTTCAGATTCGAAGTGAAGTCGCACTTGGGATAATTCGTGCAACCCCAGAAGACGTTCCCGCGGCGCGCGCGGCGCTCGGCGACGTCACCCTCCCCGCACTTGGGACATTTCATCCCCTCGATCAAATTCTGCTTCACATATTTGCACTTGGGATAACCGGAGCAAGACACGAACTCGCCGTAAGCCCCTTGCCGCAGCACCAGCGGCTTGCCGCATTGCGGGCAGGCTTCGCCGGTGGGCTCGGGCGGCTTCTGCTGCTGCTTCGAACTCAGCTTGCGAAAGGTCTTGCAAGGCGGATCGGCGTTGTAGTCCGGGCAGGCCATGAAGGGGCCGAAAAGCCCCCGGCGCATCACCATCACCTTGCCGCAATTCTCGCAATACTCCTCCGTGTCGCCCGCCTCCTGCGCCTCCGGCGTATTCAGATCAGGCTTCGAAGCAATGTTTTCCTTGGTGAAAGTACAACTTGTGGGGTCCTTCTTGTTGTATGCCGAACAGGCATAGAATGTCCCGAACTTGCCCCACCTCAAGATCAGAGGAGACCCGCAGACCTCGCACTTTTCATCGGTCTTCTGCTCCATCCGCTTGATGTTTTCCATCTTCTTGCCGGCGTCTTTCAACTCCTTCTCGAAGTGGTCGTAGAAGGCGTTCATCAGGTCGGTCCACTTCTCCGTGCCTTCTTCAATATCGTCAAGCTCGGTTTCGAGCTTCGCCGTGTACGCGGTGTCGAAGATGTAAGGAAAATTCTTGACCAGCAAGTCGCAGACCACCACGCCAATTTCGGTGGGAAAGAAAGGCCCGCGCGAGCCGCCGTGTTTCACCACATACTCGCGGTCCTGAATGGTGTTGATGATGGATGCGTACGTCGACGGGCGCCCGATGCCGCGCTCTTCGAGCACCTTCACCAGCGAAGCCTCGTTGTAGCGCGGAGGCGGCTGCGTCGCGTGCTCTTCGGGAAGCAGCTCGTCGCGCTCCAGCGTCTTCACGTTATCCAGACTCGGCAACCGGTTCGCCGACTCATCGTCATCCTTGTTGTCTTCCGACACTTCATACAACTTCAGGAATCCGTCGAAACGCATCACCGAACCGCTGACGCGAAAATCGTAAGTCTTCCGCGTTTTTGCGGAAAGCGCAGCGATGTTTGCCGTGGTCACGTCGTAGACCGCCGGAACCATCTGCGAAGCCACAAAGCGCCGCCAGATCAGCGTGTAGAGCTTCAGCTGCTCGTCGCTCAGATAGCGAGCCAGCGACTCCGGCGTGCGCGCGGGATCGGCGGGCCGGATTGCCTCGTGCGCGTCCTGCGCTTCCTTCTTGCCTTTGTACAAATTGGGCGAGTCGGGCAGATACTTCGTTCCCAGCTCTTTGCCTATCCATTCGCGCGCCGCAGTGATGGCTTCCGGCGCCACGCGAGGCGAATCCGTACGCATATACGTGATGAGGCCGGTGGTTCCCTCAGCGCCGATGTCCACACCTTCGTAAAGCCGCTGCGCCACGCCCATGGTGCGGCGCACATTAAAGCCCAGCTTGGTGGAGGCGTCGCGTTGCAGTTGGCTCGTGATGAACGGCGCCAGCGGCCGCCGTTGCTGCTCGCGCGCCTGCACACTGGTCACGGTCCAGGTCGCTTTTTCAAGCGCCGCCAGAACTGCATCCATAGCTTTCTTGTCGGGCAAGGCGCTCGCAATGAACTGGTCTTTGCCGTCCTTGTCCTTGCCGTTCGCCACGCGGGCCGGCTCGCCTTCGATGCCGATGAACTTGGCCTTGAACTTCTGCTCGGCCTGTTTTTCTGGATGGAGCAAAGCCTCCAGCGTCCAATACTCCACCGGCTTAAAGTCGCGAATCTCGCGTTCCCGCTCCACGATCAGCCGCAGCGCCACCGTTTGCACGCGGCCGGCCGAAAGCCCGCGGCGCACTTTATCCCACAGCAGCGGCGAAATCTGATATCCCACCAGGCGATCCAAAACTCGCCGCGTCTGCTGCGCGTCCACAAGATTTTGGTCGATGTCGCGCGCGTGGCCAAACGCTTCCTGCACGGCCTTCTTGGTGATCTCGTTAAAAGTGACGCGGCGAATTTTCTTCCGTTCTTTGGCATTGGTTCCAAGCTGCAACGCCAGGTGGTATGCAATCGCCTCGCCTTCGCGATCCGGGTCAGGCGCGAGATAAATTTCGTCCGCCTTGGCCGCCGCTTTCTTCAGCTGATCGACAACCTTTTCCTTGCCCGGCGACACCACAAGCTCCGGCTCAAACGTCCGGTTCTTCAGTTCCACGCCGAGTTCGTTCTTGGGCAGGTCCATAATGTGCCCCACCGAAGCGCGCACATCGAATCCCTTGCCCAGATATTTCTCGATCGTCTTCGCCTTCGCCGGCGATTCCACGATCACCAATGCCTTGCCCGTCGCCAATGCTTTACCAATTGCCATTCCTGACCCAATTCCCTCTTTTATTTCGGTGCTTCACCGGCAATCCTTGGATACCGGAACGTTGCTTCGCCTCGTTCAACCTTCAGCTGGTCATCTCGTTCAATAATCAGCTGGTCATGGGTGTTGCTTCGCTTTGTTTAACAATCAGCTTGTCGTCCTGAGCCGAGTCCGCCGCTGCGGACGGAGTCGAAGGACCCGCATTTCAATCCAAGATTGGACTCAATTCGCACCCTTCGGTTTCGCCCCCGCGCAGTGCAAAACCCTATATTGATACGCACCCACTCCCGGACTTCAAGAAAAATGGGCCGCAAGTGATGGACCCTACCACGGAACACCATGGCATTTCCACCCGCGAGCCGCAATTTTCTTTGCGCGCCGCCCCATTTCCAGGCACAGAAAACCCCGTGCCTCCGCCAAAACCCCCGCAAATTCTGGGGTTTACAGCGCCAGACTTCCCACCCCAAAAATGAACCTAATTGATGCTGCCTCAAACCGCCAAAATCCGCCCGAGCTACGCTCCATTCACTCGCTCGCTCCCGTCCCCCGGCTTCTAGTTCCCTTGTTCCCTTGTTCCCTGCTCTCAAATCGTTCTGACGTAGTTCTTCCCCGGCAGTTGCCTGATTCGGCCTGCCATCTCCAGCTCGAAAAGCGCGGTAAAGACCTCAGAAGATGTGAGTTGCGTCTCCAGAAGATCGAGAATCTCGTCAATTTGCAGGCTCTCGTCGGCGCGGAGTACCTCCAGCACCATCGCTTCCTGAGGCCGCAGCACGGGATCAGCCAATAAGGATGCTCCCGCCTCGGCTTTGGATGCAGACGGAGCCTCCGCCTCCAGTTCCATCCTCACCTGCGAAGGCAGATCCTCCCACACGTCCTCCCACGTCGCCACCAGCTTGGCGCCCTGTTTTATCAATGTGTTAGGCGTCCAGGAACCTTTGTTGGTCACATTACCCGGCACCGCGTAGAGGTCGCGGTTTTGCTCCGCCGCGCAGCGGGCGGTCACCCGCGTACCCGAGTTCTCCGCCGCCTCCACCACCAACACGGCCACGCTCAACCCGCTCAAAATGCGATTGCGACGCGGGAAATTCTGTGGCGCGGGGAACGTCCCCATCGGCACCTCGCTCACAATGGCCCCGCCCGCAGCCAAAATCTCCTCCGCCAGCTTCCGGTTTTCCTTCGGGTAGACAACGTCGATCCCCGTGCCCCACACGGCCAGCGTCGGCATGCGCGCCGTCAGCGCCCCTCTGTGCGCGCAGGAGTCGATGCCACGCGCCATTCCGCTTACAATCAGCAACCGCCGCGCCGCCAGATCGCGCGCCAGCATCTCCGCCACGCCCGATCCGTAAGGCGTCGGATGGCGCGTGCCCACCACCGCAATCGCCGGCCGGCTCAGCAGCTTCACATCGCCACGCACCCACAGCACCGGCGGCGGATCGTAAATCTCCCTCAACCGCTCCGGATACTCCCGGCAAGCGTAGCTCACCAGCGTCGCGCCCTGCGCCGCCACTCTCGCCCACTCTTCTTCCGCCGCGCGCCGCCCCTTGCCATCAAACAGAAACTGCGCCGCCCCGGCAGGAAAGCGCAGTCCCTCAAGCGCCGTAAGCGACATCGTGAAAATGCGGCTCGCCGCACCAATTTGCTTCACCGCATCGAGAATCCGCTTCGGCCCCAGCCCCGGCGAAAGCGCCATCGCCAGCCAAGCCAGCCGCTCCTCATCAAGTTGCGAAGCAGGCGCGCTTTCGGTCACGGGCGCAAGCGCGCCTCGGGGCTGTGACGCAGAAGTATTTTGGGCAAACCCCAAAATGGCCGCGACGTCAGGCGCAGCACGGGCAGAGAGCGCAATAGGATTCAAATTCTACACACTCCGGCTTTCGACAGCAGAAAGCCCAAGCAGATCAAAGGGGTGTGCGCCCAAGTTACCGCTGGGCGCGCCGGAAGTCAAGGCGCCGCGTCACGTCGCAGTGGGCAAGCTTGATGCCTCAGCGAGAGGACACGACTTCAATCGTTCCGCAACCACCCACCATTCTTCGGAAAATTGTGTACCTGCCGAAGCCGTGCTGAAAACCGCGCAACCTCACTCCGTTCGATGACGGATGGCTGCTTCGCCCAGCAGGCCGCGCGCTAGCGCGCGAATTCCGAAGTCGAAAATGTCTTCTGGTGTGCGGCGCGAAGAGGACACTGCTTCGGCCAGGAGCGGGAACTCGGCAGCAGGAAGCGCCTGCCACATCCCCACGAATTCCTCTTCGCTCATATCGTGAACCGGCCCCATGCCCACGGCGCCGCGCACCGATGCAGCAATCAAATTCATTCCCATGAGTGCCTCGGCGGCAGGCAGGCAAGCGTCGCGCAAAATGCCAATGAGCAGTTCGACGGGGCGCATAGCGCCAGGCGTGACGGGACCGTGCGCAAGCAGAATCGGCAACGCGTTCACGTGAGCCAGCAGCACGTCACGATAGGCGCGGGCCGCGACGAGAATGCGTTCTTCCGGAGGGCTGGCCGGGTTGTCGACGGTGAGATCGATCGAGCCCATAACCGCTTCGACGATCGCGTCCAGCAACGCCTGTTTGTTGGGTAAGTAATAGTAGACGGCCATAGGATCGACGCCAAGCTCGGCGCCGAGGCGGCGCATGGAGAGGGCCTTCAGGCCCTGACGGTCGACGATTTTGAGCGCAGCCGCGACGATGAGCTTGCGTTCGAGCGCGGTCGGAGAACCTTCGCGGCGACTGCCGGAGGAGGTCCGCCTGGCAGCCTTCGCAACCGGCCGGCGGCGCGGCGCGGCGCGGCCCTTCCTTCGATGAGGCTCCGGTTTTTGTTGCTTCGCGCGGTTCACGGGCTCCTTTTGAGGACAGCGCCGCTGGAGGTCAACTGACGATAAGACCGCGGCGGCAAACCAGATAGCTGTCAGGCTCGCAGCGCCTGACAAAACCTTCGCGCCGGAGCTTGACAAAAACATTCTACACCGTAGAATAGGTTCCAGACAACCATTTCTACACTGTAGAACAAGCGCCGAACGAAAGGAGTTCTGTCATGCGCATGACCATCCTCAACGGAGCGCCCGATGCGGCCTCGTCATTCCAGGCTTACCTGGATGCCCTCACCAAACGGCTGCTGGCATTGGGACACGCAGTGACGAAACTCGATTTGCGTGACCTCGATCTGAAAGGCTGCACCGGCTGTTTCGGCTGCTGGGTGAAAACGCCCGGCGAGTGCTCGAAGCGCGACGACTCGGCGACGATCTGCCGCGCGGTGCTTGACGCCGACCTTCTGCTGCTGGCCTCGCCCATGACCATGGGCTTTACCACTGCCCTCCTCAAGCGCGCGGCCGACCAGATGATCCAGCTCATCCATCCTTACTTTGTCGTCGAAGGCGGCGAGATTCACCATCGCGCCCGCTACGCGCGCTATCCCGTATTTGCGTTGCTGCTCGGTCCGGGCGATGACAGCGACGCCGAAGACATCGAGATCACGCGGACGATGTGGGAACGGATGGCGCGCAATATGAAGTCGCGCCTGGCATGGAGTGCGGTTGCGGACCGCAGTCGCCGAGGAGGTGGCCGATGAACTCGCTCTTGTTGCTTAACGGCTCGCCGCGCGGCGAGCGCTCGAACTCGATGAAGATGCTCAAGCGCGTGGCCGAGGGCTGGGTGCGCGGCGGCGGCGCACAACCGGAGGTGCTGCATCTCGTGCGGCGTGCGCAGTTTCAGCGCGCGGTGGAGGCGTTTGCCAGGCGCCGACGTGGTCCTGCTGGGCATGCCGCTCTATACGGATGCGATGCCGGCGCTGGTGAAGGAGTACATTGAGGCGCTGGCTCCGCGCGTCGAGGCAGCGCGAGCGGGCGACGCCAATCCGACGCTGGCCTTTCTTGTGCAGGGTGGATTTCCCGAGGCGGCGCACTCGCGCCCACTGGAACGCTATCTCGAAAAGCTCGCCGTACGGATGGGCTCGCACTACGCCGGCACGATCGTACGCGGCGGCGGTGAAGCACTTCAGGCGATGCCGGAGCAGGCCAACCGGAAACTTTGGGCGCGGCTGCAAATGCTGGGCGAACAGTTGGCGCGTGATGGCTGTTTCGGCGCTGCCGAGCTCAAAGCCGTTGCCGGCATCGAGCGCTTTTCGCGCTTCGGCGCTTTGCTCGCGACCCTCGCCTGCAGGATTCCGGCCGTTCAGTTCTATTGGAACGGGCAGTTGAAGAAGAACCACGCATGGGAACGGAGATTTGCGGCGCCTTATGGGTCGGCGTTCGAGGAATAAAGAGAGCCGATCCCGATGCCGGGGTTTCCCAATGACTCCTCGTGGTTGCAAATAGGTTCTGTCTGCATCCCAGCGTTTCTTGAGACAGTATCGTTTTCAGGCAGCGCCTGTTCCGTTTACAGGCAGAAACGCCTCATTTTCCGACACAGACTGCATTAGTGTGGGGCAGTTTTGTCTCGTTTCCGGGTACTGTGCGCCTGGTTTCTAATTTTCGCGCCCCAAAAACTACGACCATGCCCCATCCTTTTCCGTATCTTCTGCGAAAAAGGGTGGGAGAACCTGCCACTGCGGTTAGGCCGGATCAACAAGAAAGCGCCGTCTTCCATCGCCGGAACTCCGCCGCCGGGTCGGCACTGCGGAAGATCGCCGCAGCCACGGCAACCACACTGGCGCCCGCCGCCAGAACCGCAGCCGCGCGCTCGAGCGTCACCCCTCCCACAGCCACCAGCACCGGATCGGGACCAGCTTCCTCCCGCAGTTTGCGTACGCCATCCACGCCAATCGGCGCCTTGGTAGTTTGCTTGGTCGTAGTCGCAAACACCGGGCCGATCGACAAGTAATCCACCGGCTCTCTCAGGATCCCCGGCAACAGCGCCTCGCTTCCTCCGAAGGTGCCCACAATGCGTCCTGGCCCCACCAGCCGCCGCGCCTCTGCCGGCGCGGCATCACCCGCATCCACGTGTACACCATCAAAGCCAGTCTGTTCAATGAGATAGGCGCGATCATCGAGAATCAACTTCACCTTCTCAGCGGGCATCGCCGCGCGAAGAATCGCCGCATCGGCCAGCAACTCCGCCTCTGATCCCGTCTTATTGCGATATTCGAGCAGCGTTACGCCGGCCTCGGCCAGCTCACTGCCCAGCCGACGCAGAAACTCCGCCCGGCCAGATTGCGGAATCACAGCGCAGTCGAGAATCGGATAGATCTTCGGAAAGGGAAAAGACATGCCTTCAGAGTAAAACAGTGGGTAGGACTTGTGTGAGCGTGAGTGGTCGGTGCACACTGTCCACTCACACACACACTGTTCCCTGCCTTCTCGTTCCCTTGGTCCCTTGTTCCCTCGGTCCCTGTCTTCCTCACATTTCGTCCCCGCTCGGCCCATACGTCCCCGGGACCTTCGCATTCAGCAGCCGCAGATACACGGTCAACTGTCCGCGGTGGTGAATCATGTGGTTCAGCACGGAATCGCGAAACACCTGGTGCTTAGGCGCGTCGATCCATGCCTTGCCCTGAAAAACAAGCTGCCAGTTACGGTCCCACGTATCTCCCGTGGTCGCCACCAGCGCCGCGCGCGTTCCCACAAGCTCCTTGTCAAACTTCTCCAGCGCCTCCGCCTCGCTCGTGGGCACAAATGGCTTCCAACTACCGTCCGGGGTGAACTCAATCTTGTCCTTGGTCAGCGTTGAAAGCGCCCACTCGCCGGAAAAATCCGTCAGGTGCCCAACCAGCCTGCCCAGGCTCATGGATTTTGGATGGGGTTTGAAGTTGAAATCGGCGTCCGCCGGAATGGCATCCAGCATTTTGCGTGTGTTCGCGGCCTCGCGGTCAAACTCGGCAATCAGCTCTCTCTGAGCGTCCATCTTGAGCAACCTCCACGTTGCCCAAACAGCATAGCCGAATTTCACCCAAATAGGCGAAGAAAAAGCGATAATATATTTCCACAGCCCCGCCATCGCCTCCAATGTGATGCTAAAATGTATCACATGAAGACCGTCTCCGTTCGCGACCTACGCTACGACTTCCCAAAGGTGGAGCGACTATTGCGCTCCGGCGAGGAAATTCAGATCACAAAGAGGCGCAAGGCGATCGCCCGGCTCACACCGGAGCCGGCCAGCCGACCTCCTCTGCCGGATTTTCTCGGACGCCTAAAGGAAATCTATGGCGATAAAGTCCTCGAGGTAAGCGGCGCCGACCTGATCTCCGCAGACCGTGAAGATCGGTTCTAGGCCAATGATCTACCTTGATTCGAGCGTGGTCTTCTCAGTCCAAGTCAAGGACGCGAATACCGCGGCAGCTACGGCTCTGCTGCAATCCGCGCGCGAATCCCTGGCACTGACGCGACTTTGCGAAATCGAGTTCGTCAATGCGGTAACTCTTCGCCTGTTTCGCAAAGAGATCTCGGACGCGCAGGCTCAGGCCTCGATCGCCGATCTGGAGAAAAATTTTTATCGAGGCATCTATCAGCTCTTGCCGTTTCCCGACAGCGCATTCGCCCACGCCAAGGCTCTCGCGCTAACCCTCACGCCAACCATCGGAGTTCGCGCCGCTCATCTATTGCACGTAGCCGCAGCCATCGAACTCGGCGCCAGTTCCCTTTTCACATTCGATCTGAAACAGCATCGAACCGCCCAGGCGGCCGGGCTCGCGGTCAATCCGCTTCCGTAGAAGTTGTCGGCCTTACTCCGGCGATTTCTCCCCTTCACCCCGAGCCTTCAGAAACCGCTCCATAAAGCCAGTATCGAACTGCCCGGCCCGGAACGCCTCACTCGCGAAGATTTCCTGGTGCAGCGAAATCGAGGTCTCAACCCCGCGCACGATGAACTGGCTCAGCGCCCGCTGCATCTTTGCGATCGCTTCCGCGCGGTCCACGCCGTGCGTAATCAGCTTGGCAATCAGCGAATCGTAATACGGCGGAATCACTCCCTCGGCGTACTGAGCCGTTTCCACGCGCACTCCGTTTCCGCCCGGCACGTTGAACGCCGTAATCACTCCCGCCGACGGCGTAAACTTCTGCGGATGCTCCGCGTTGATGCGGCATTCAATGGCGTGCCCGCGCATCTCGAGCTTCGGTGGCAGTATCGCGTCCAGCCGCTCGCCGGCAGCAATGCGCAACTGCGCCTTCACAATATCCACGCCGGTAATCGCCTCCGTCACCGGGTGCTCCACCTGGATGCGCGTGTTCATCTCGATGAAGTAAAGCTGGTGGTTCGCGTCCATCAGGAATTCCACCGTACCGGCATTCTGGTAGCCGATATCGCTCAGGCACCGGCACAGCGTCCGGCCGATCTCCTCGCGCATTCGGGGCGTCACCTGCAGGCTCGGCGCTTCCTCGATTAGTTTTTGATGCCGGCGCTGAATCGAGCACTCGCGTTCGAAGAGCGAAACCACGTTGCCGTGCTCGTCGGCCAGCATCTGGAACTCAATGTGGCGCGGATTCTCGATGTACTTCTCCATGTAAAGTTCGCCGTTGCCGAAAGCGTTAGCCGCCTCGGTAAACGCCGCATGGAACAAGTTGGGCAGTTCCTCGGAGTCGCGCACGATGCGCATGCCGCGCCCGCCGCCTCCAGCCTTGGCTTTCAATATGACGGGATAGCCGACCTTCTCAGCCCATTTCTGGGCTTCTTCAGCAGTAGATAAAATGCCGTCCGATCCCGGCAGAATTGGCACCCGCGCCCTCTTCATGGCCTGGCGCGCCTTCTCTTTTTCGCCCATCAGCCGCGTCACTTCCGGCGGCGGCCCAATGAACTTGATATTCGACGCGCGGCACACCTCGGCAAAGTTCGCGTTCTCGCTCAGCAGGCCGTAGCCGGGATGGATCGCCTCCACATCGGCAATCTCAGCAGCAGAAATCACCGCCGGCACATTCAAATAACTATCTGCCGCGCGCGGCGGCCCAATGCAGATCGCCTCATCGGCGAAGCGCACGTGCAGCGAGTTGCGGTCCGCCTCGCTGTACACGGCAACCGTGCGAATGCCCAGTTCCCGGCAAGCGTTCAGCACGCGCAATGCGATTTCGCCACGATTGGCAACCAGAACTTTACGTAACATGCATGACCTTTAGGATGAGATTAGCCGGGCAGTTAGTGAGCAGAAGACTGGCCGAATTTGGCCTCGAAACTGTTCCACATCGAGATCCCAACCCCATACCCGCCCGCTAACCAAATGACAAAACTGATGGGAAGCCACCAATAATCAATGATCCTGTGGCGAACGAATATATCAATCACGTTCATGAAGACGAACATGAAGGTGCCCCAGCCGAGCACTCCATAAAGCAAAATGAACCTCTGCTTCCCACGAGCCTTGGTTCTCAACCACCCGTCACCCAGCTTCTCAGAGGCTTCATCATAATTTCGCTTGGAGAACTTGAACATCGCTTCACCTGCGCGAATTCCATGCTGCGACCGCGCTAACCTGACTAACACCGCCTCATTCACGCCGGTCGAATCGCAAACAACGGCTGGCCAAATTCGATCGCCTGTCCGTTCGAAACCAGGCACCGGACCACTTCGCCGGAAACATCCGCCTCGATTTCATTCATCAGTTTCATGGCTTCCACGATGCAGATTACCTGACCCTTCTCCACGTGATCTCCCGGAGATACAAAGGCTGCAGCGCCCGGGGAAGGAGAGCCAAAATACGTGCCCACGATCGGAGACTTCACCAGGTGCAGCCCGGCCTCTGGATCAACAGCCGGCTCCGCCGCCGATTCCGACGGCGTGTTGGCCGCAGCCGCTTGCGCCACGCCAGCAGGCGCCGTCCGCAGCAGCCGCGCCAGGTCGCCCAGCGAGGCGGCCCCGCTCTCCTGGGGATTGAATTTGAGCCGAATCTTCAGATCGCCGCGGTCGATGTCGAACTCGGCCACCTGATGCTGCTTCAAAAACTCAATCAGTTGTCGCAAATCTTCAATATCTTGTTGTTTCATTCGTCCCTTTGACTCTCCGCGCACGCGTGTCAACTTTCCAAAACTGCGAGTCTCAAAGCCTCGCCATTCACAACCAATTGTTTCAGAGCTCGATCAGCGCCTTCGGCGCCGCGGCGGTCAGCACCTGGCTCCCGCCCTGCGTTACTGCCACCATATCCTCAATTCGGATGCCGAACTGGCCTGCGAGGTAAACGCCAGGCTCGATCGTCACCACCATGCCCGGCGCCAGGCGCGTGCTCTGTCCCGCGCCTACCCGCGGCGGCTCGTGAATCTCCAAACCGACCCCATGGCCGGTGGAGTGGGAAAAAGCCTCGCCTAAACCGTCTCTGCGCAGGATGCTGCGCGCGGCTTCATCCACCTCCGCGCAACTCGCGCCCGGAGCTACCGCGCCGACCGCGTTCTCTTGGGCTTCCAGAACAGAGTTGTAAGCCTTCCGCTCTTCAGGACCTGGCTTGCCCAGATAGACAGTGCGCGTCATATCTGAACAGTAGCCCCTCAGGATTATACCGAAGTCGAGCGTCACAAACCCGTGCCGCGGCAGCAGCGCAGCCGTCGCCCGCCCGTGCGGCATGGCCGAGCGCGCACCCGACGCCACAATGGTTTCAAACGACATACCTTCGGCGCCCAGCAATCGCGCCTGGTGCTCCAGCTCCGCAGCCACGGCCATCTCCGCGACGCCCGGCCGCATAAATTTCAGGATCCCATCGAACAACTGGCAACCCACGAGTGCCGCCTCGGCCATCAGCGCGAGTTCGTCCTCATCCTTCACCATGCGCAATTGCTCAACATACGGCGCCGGAATGGCCTCAAGAAAACTGCGTCGCAACCGGCTCGGCAGCTCACTCTTCCACCGCGCCAATTCGGCTACAGTCGTGCGCGCCGGGTCGAATCCCGCCCTCGTCACGCCCGGCTGCGCGGCCAGCCACTGCACCGCCGCCACCGCAGGCGAGCCCGACACAATCTGCAACTGTGCGTCCTCGACCTCCTCCGCGGCCTGCGTCGTATAGCGGCTATCGGTAAACAACCGCACCGCCCGCCGCGTCACCGCCAGCGCAGCGCTCGATCCAGTAAACCCAGAAAGATAGCGAAGATCGGGAAGAAAAGTGACGAGAAGCCCGGGCAGCCGGGCGCGAGTTAGCTTGCGGCGCAGCGCGCCGATGCGGCGGAAGTGGTCCACGGGGCTAAGAATAACAGGGCCGGAGACCAGGAGTTCGGGTTGCATTACAGGATCGCCCAGATCAAAATGTGATATCATCCATGTATATCAAGACTCGTTTATCAGGAGGTTCGATATGCGCACACTTGTGGACATTCCGGAAGAGGATCTAGACCTTCTCAACGGCGTGGTTAAAACCCTGGCCATCTCTCGCGCCGAATTCGTACGCCGCGCTATCCAGAAATCCCTGGAGCCGCACCGCCAATCCCAAATACAAGAAGCCTTCGGGCTTTGGGCCAACCGTCCCGTCGATGGCCTGAGGTATCAAGAAAGGATGCGCAAGGAATGGCAAGAAAAAACGTCCTCTTCGACACCAACATCCTGATTGACTACCTGAGCGGAATCCCCCAGGCGCGCCTTGAGATCGAGCGATATCCTCAGTGCGCAATCAGCATCATTACCTGGATGGAAGTCATGGCGGGAACCACTGCGAAGGATGAGAAACAAATCCGGGCCTTTCTACTGACCTTCAGCATCCTGCCTGTAATCGCCGAGGTAGCCGAGCGCGCCTTCGTTCTGCGGCGTCAACGAAAAATCAAGCTACCCGATGCCATTATCCAAGCCACTGCACAGGAAGAGAACCGGCTCCTCATCACCCGGAATACCCGCGACTTTCCCGGCCAGGACCCCGATATTCGCATTCCGTACAGACTTTAGAGGACGAGGTGAAAGTGGGATCTCCACTTCAACGGCTTTCGCGATACAGGCGTGGGGCCTGCTCGGGTCATCTCGCGGCGCAGCGCGCCGATGCGGCAAAAGTGGTCCACGCGGTTAGTTTTATCAGAAGCAGCTTCTAGCTCCTGGTCGCTAGCTTCTAGCTATGCATTCGCGAACCGACAGATCCTGATGCCGTCAGAAACCATTCTTTATACGATCGAATTTCGTAGGTGCCGCTGAGCGCAGCGGCGAAAAAAGCTAGCAGCTAGAAGCTAGAGGCTCGAAGCTGCTTCTCTCTGCACCGGCTTCTTCTTGCCCGCATCGATGTCGCCGCTCGCATGCAGTTCGCTCTGCCGATCCATCCACTCGTCCAGCCGCGACCGCTTGAACCGCCAGCGATTGCCCAGCTTGAACGCCGGAACAAAACCCTCAGACGCGTACTTGTAAAGAGTGTCAGGCGAGATGCCAAGGTAATTCGAGGCCTGGCGTATATCCATCACCTCGCGGACTTCGGGGACCAGCAGGTTAGAGCGGGCTGCGGCGCTGCGCATGATTGCCTCCCGGAAAATGGCTACTTGCTCAAGAAAGAATTCCGGCAGACCTACCGGTAATTTTGTATTGAACACGACTTCATCAGGATATTCAAGGATTTTCCGGAAGTTATAGTAAATTCATAGGCTTTCACCCGAAAGCCCCTCTGTGATAATCCTGTGGAAAACCCATTCCGTTGTGCGGTTAGCACCTGGCCACCCCAAGACATTGGGTTCTTAGTGCAGATGGTCCATGCGGAGCTGCAACCCGGCAATTCCTCGCTCCCTTGCTCCCCGCTTTCTCGTTCCCTCGTTCCCTTGTTCCCTTGTTCCCTTGTCCCCTGCCTTTATCACAGCGCCTTCCGCCACCACGCGGTCGGCTCATCGCGCAAGAAGTGGGTCTTTTCGCCGCGCGAAAGATAGAAGTCCAGCACATCGCTCTTGTGAAAGCTCGCGCACGGCGGCCAACTGTTCTCGTCCTTCTGCAGGTGAAATTCGGCCTGATGCTTATCGACCAGCGTGATCTCGGTCGCAGAGCACTCGACCACTTGCTGGGCATAGAGCCAGAAATCGTAACCGGAGGGCGCCGGCGGCGGAACCTGGTTCGCAATCTCCGCCAGCAGCAGAATGAAGACAAAAACCGCCGTCACAATCAGAATCTTCTTCATGGCAAGCAAGCATCCCGCCAGCGCCGTTCGCACGCATTCATCACCGCGGCCAGCCCGCCGCAGGAAAAGTACTTCGCGTAGGTGGCCTCAGTATAACGAAGAGCGAGCGGGGTTGCCGGAGTTGGCGGAGTTAGCCGAGCTAGACGAATGCGGCACAGGCAAGAGGAGAGTAGGCAGCTTCATTTGCGGAAGGTCACAGACTTCAGCAGGGATCTGACCCTTCGGTCCCCGCCTTCTTGTTCCCTTGTTCCCTCGGTCCCTTGTTCCCTGCCTTTTCAGTTCTGGTTGTCGTCGCGGCGATGCAGCGTTGGCGGCCCGTCACCGGAATCTGAACCGTCGCTGGCCTGAGTGCTCGAGCCCGAACCGGAACTCGATCCCGAACCTGGGCCTGACCCAGATCCTGACCCATCCGTGCTCGCCCTGCGCAGCGACGGTCTGGTCACGCCTTTGGTGTCGGTCAGCCGGCGCTTGTTCTCAATCCGCGCCAGCCGCGCCTTCACGTCGTCAAACTCCGAAGTCGTCACGAGGTAGTCCTGCTTCGCCGGCAGGATGCGCGCAATCTCTTCCTGCGAGTGCAGAATGCGATCCGGCGTCTGCGGGTGGTCGCTGAACGCCTTGGCCACCAGGCCCGGCTTGCGCTTCTCCAGCGCCTGGATCTTCTCAAAGAATGTGATAAACGCCTGCGGATCGTACCCCGCGCGATACATATATTGCACGCCCAGGTAATCGGCCTGCGCCTCAAAGTCGCGCGAGAACTGCAGGAAGGTGATCGGAATCGCCAGCTGCGCCGCCTCGTAGATGCCGTACCCCGTCCAGTCGTAGGGCAGCATGATCATCAGCGGAATCATGCTGATCTGCGCAAAGTTCATCCGCGTCATTTCGCGCGCCGCATGGTGCGCGCACACGTGCGCCGTCTCATGCGCCATCACGCCGGCCAGCTCCGCTTCTTCGTCCGCGGCCAGAATCAGCCCCGAGTTCACATAGAAGAACCCGCCCGGCAGCGCCATGGCGTTGATCTCGTCGGAATCGATCACCTTGATCGTGAACGGCACTTTGCAGTCGGAGTTCTTCACAATGTTCTGGCCGATGCGGTTCACATACTCCACCACCACCGGGTCGGTGATAAAGTGCGTGCTCTTCTCGATCTCGTCGGCGTACTGCTTGCCCATCTTGATCTCGCCGTCGGTCGAGTACCAGTTGCCCAGGCCGCGTTTGCCGATCTCGCGATTGCCCACCGCGCTCACGTCCTCAATGCTGCCCGGCTTCACCTTCTGCATCTCGCTGCCGGGATCGACCACCTTGTCGGGATCGACCTTCACATTGCAGTCGCCGCCCACCGCGGTGCCCGGCGCGGGGTCCTGGGTCTGGTTCTTGTCTTTCTTATTCTTCTTGGAATTGTCTTCGGGTGCGGTGCAGGCCGTCGTCATGCTGGGGTCGCCCGATGCCGAGGCACTATCACCCGATTTCGACGGCAGCGGCGCATCTCCGCCGACGGGCGTACTGCCCGGAGCAGGCTGCGCGGCCGGCGAACCCGGCCGAGTCGTAGTCGGCTGAGTACCGCTGCTGGAATCGGTGCCCGAAGGAGCCTGCGCGCCCGGTGTGCCTGGTCGAGTCGTGGTTGGCTGCGTTCCGCTGCCAGAATTCGTGTCTGAAGGAGCTTGCGCGGCGGGTGTGTTTGCCGGGGTCGGGCTCGATGTTGATCCGCTCGACTGTGCCCAGACTCCCGCAGCCAGCGCCAGCGCCAATCCTGACAGAACCGCGAGCCTCAAACCGATGCGATCCGTTGCCCTCATGACCTCTCCTCTGCTATCGCGGTGGGTAGCCGCGCGCACTTGCCCCGCTTCGCTCGATCTCTTAGACGCAAGTATCTGCTCTTTTGGCAACAATGGGAAGTCAGAATTCTGTCATATTCACTCGCCCCCAACGCGTCGCCAGTCACGAGCCCCAAAGAATCCACCGCCGTGCCCCATCCTTTTCCGCGCCTTTTGCGGAAATGGGTGGGAACGCTCTCGCCCCGGAATCGCCCGAGCCTTTTCCGAAGAATCGACCCTCCGCAGTTTTCTTTGAGCTTCCAACGTCCGGGCTGTAAAGTGAAAACCACAGGATCGGGAGGCGCTTTGCGGTTCAGAATCCTAGCGGCTGTGTGGTTTGCGGTCTGCGGCGTCATGCCGCTGCTTGCCCAGGCTCCTACCCCTCCCGTCCCGCCGCCCGCCCCTTCTGCCCCTGCCCAACCCCATAGCCGAGCCAAAGCGCCTCCCCCCGCTCCCGCAGCTCCTCCCGTCATCTTCGACGCCACCGGCCTCGGCTCTCCTCTCCTGCTCCAAAGCGACTGGCGCGTCGGCATCACTTCAGATCCTGCCGCGTCTTCACCCAACTTCGACGATTCCAAGTGGGCCATCCGCAGCGCCAAGCCCTACATCGACGATGTTTCAGAGGAGGGGGATGAGGGTGCCGCCCCCACCACGCAGAACGGATCGGGTTCAACCGCAAGTCCCGCACCGAAAGCCAACTCGCAGACATACGCCTGGTTCCGTCTCCACATCAAGCTCGCGCCCAACCACGGACCTGTCGCGTTGCTCATCGAACTGCCCGTCTCGCCAAACACTTCCTTCAGCCTCGGCTCCACGGGTCCCAGTCCCGATATCTACGCCAACGGGCAACACATTCAGCCCGAAGGCCCGCACGGCAACGCGCCGGGGCGCTATCAACCCATTTCGCGCATTTACAACCTCAACGTGCCCGCCAATGAAACCTCGCTCACCCTTTCGGTGCGCTTCTTGTATCTCTCCACCGGCTACGGCGCGTACACCTCATTCTTCTCCAATCGCACTTTCTACCTCGGCAACCCCGGCGACCTCGAGCGCGAGCTCAACCTCTGGTCGAATCGCTCGCTCTTCGAGCGCCTGCCTCGCCTCGTCTACTGCGTCCTGCTTGCCATCCTCGCCATCTTCCTGTTCGCTCTCTATCTCACGCAAAGAGACCGCACCGAGTATCTCTGGCTCGCTCTGCACGAACTCGCGCAGGCTCCGCTCGGCTTTATCGATCTCGCCGGCAGCTCCGCACGCCTGGATACACTCTGGTACGCCGCGATTGTCCTCGAGCTCATCCTCATCTCGGCTTATCTCTTCTTCGAGTTTCTCGTCGCCTTTCTCGCCCTTCCCCGCCCCTGGTACACGCGCTGGCTCCGTTACACCGCGCCGCTCCTGCTCGCCGTGGGACCCATGTTGCTTTTGGTCGGCCACAGCACCGCCGTCGCCCTCATTCTCGCCGGCCTCTTTTTATTCGCCGCCGTATGGGTTCTGGGATGGTTCATCTTCGTCTTCGTCACCCTTTTCGCCGCTGCCGTCCGCCGCAACCTTGAAGCGGGACTCTGGCTCATTCCCCTCATCCTCAGCGTCATCGGAATCATCGAGCCCATCGTCACTTCCACCATCAGCGACGAAACCGGAACCGTCTACCGTTCGCCACTCACCTTCGACGCCGGCCCCATTCCCATTCACATGTCTTCGGTCGGCGACTTCGCCGGAATCCTCATCATTCTCCTCATCCTCTATTTCCGTTTCATGCGCATTTATCGCGATCAGGAGCACGCCGCCAGCGAACTGGCCGCCGCGCGCAGTGTGCAGGAGCTTCTGATTCCACGTGAAAAGGCCGCCACTCCCGGCTTCGAAGTCGACTCCGTCTACAGTCCGGCCAACGAAGTCGGTGGCGATTTCTTTCACCTGCAATCCGCGGGCCCTGACGGCTTGCTGGTGGTCATTGGCGACGTCGCCGGCAAAGGCCTCAAAGCCGCCATGAACGTCTCCCTCCTCATGGGCGCGCTGCGCAGCACGCAAGAGCGCAGCCCCGCCAAAATTCTCGAAGCCTTGAACAGCGTTCTCACCGGAACCGAAAGCTTTACCACCTGTCAGGCCATCTGGTTTGGCTCCGACGGCGACATGGTCATCGCCAACGCCGGTCATCTTCCGCCCTATCTCAACAGCCAGGAAATCAACCTGCCCGGCGCCTTGCCGCTCGGCGTGATTCCGAATGTGACCTACGAAGAAGAGCGCTTCTACCTCCATCCCGGCGACCGTGTTCTCTTGCTTTCGGATGGAGTCGTGGAAGCGCGAAACCCATCTGGAGAACTCTTCGGCTTCGATCGCGTGCGTTACCTCAGCAGCCAGTCAGCGTTTTATCTAGCCGACGCCGCCAAAGCCTTCGGCCAGGAAGACGACATCACCGTTCTCACCGTCCGCCGACAAGCGCCGGTTGTCCTCGCCGCGTAGGCGATTAGTCGTCAATAGGTGAGTGATGAATTTCTGATATACTGAATATCGGAGACTCTGAAATGCAGACGGTCCTTGTAGGCAAACGCGGCACTATCGTGATTCCAGCCAAGTTGCGTGAGCGCTACCGGCTCGACGAAGGAAGCCCCATTCTGGTGGAAGAGCGCGAAGATGGAATCCTCATGCGCCCGGCAACGATCTCACCTGTCGATGCCGAGATCTATACGCCGCATCGTCTTGCCGAGTTCTTCCTCAACAATGCAATGGACCGGGAAGACTATATAGAGGCACGCAAGGAAGTGGAATCCATGGGGATTAATCCGGATTTGATCGAACATCGGCACTGGCCGGCATGACTTCACGAACTCGACGCGCCCGGCTGTTCCTCGACGCCAACATCCTGGTATCCGCGGCGTGGAAGAGTGACAGCAAAGTCCAACGTCTCTGGCAAATTCCCGGCGTTGAGCTGGTCACCTCCAATTTCGTTGTGGAAGAGTGCCGACGGAACCTTCCCAATCCCGGCCAGCCTGAGCGCCTCATCGAACTGCTCCGCGCCGTTCGCGTTTTTGAGTTCGATCAATCACCTGTGCTTGAGGACGCGCCGCCTCTGCCGCAAAAAGATCATCACGTTCTCGCCGCCGCCGTTCTAGCTCGCGCGCAATACCTGGTTACCGGCGACCGCACGCACTTCGGGACATGGTACGGATCATGCGTTCTCGGCATCCGCGTCGAGCCGCCGGCAAGCTTTCCTGGCATACTGCAATGCAGTTAATTCCAAATACCGCCCTCTTCTTGTGGAGGTGCAAATTTCTGCTCCGTTCACCGTGAGCGTCAATTCAAATCCCTGATGAAGCATCTCGTACAGTAAGATTCTTTCGCGAGGTCATATGAGTAGGAATCCTCCCGCCCCCGCCGCCAACCCCTCCTCCTTCGCCTCCCTCACCCTCGAAGCCACAACCTTCCTCGCGCTGCTTCTCGGCACGGTCTACCTCTTCGCCACCAATTCCTCCACCGCCCACTGGTCGCAGGGTTACAACCCAGCCGGATTCTGGCAACTTTCCACGCTCGTTGCTGCGCTTCCTATCGTGGTGCTCCTCGGAGCCATGGCCATCCTGCGCCTCAAGGCCCACATCGCCGCCATCGCCGGTCTCGCCACCGCACTCGTCGCCGCCATCGCCATTTTTCACATGCCCGCGCGTCTCGCTTTCACTGCCGCCGCCTACGGCGCGGGCTACGGAGTCTTCCCCGTCTGCTGGATCATTCTTCCTATCATCTTTCTCTACGATCTGACCGTCCGGACCGGCCGCTTCGTCACCCTCCAGCAGAGCCTCACCGGCATCACCGCAGACAGCCGCCTGCAGCTTCTCCTCATCGCCTTCGCGCTCGGCGCGTTCTTTGAAGGCACCTCCGGCTTCGGCACGCCCGTCGCCGTCTGCTCCGCCATCCTCATCAGTCTTGGCTTTCGCCCTCTGCAGGCCGCCGGGCTTTCTCTGCTCGCCAACACCGCACCCGTCGCATTCGGAGCCATGGGCATTCCCATCGTCGCTCTCCACGGCGTCACCGGCCTGGATCTCTTCGCGCTCACGCGCACCACCGCCGTCATTCTTCTGCCCTTCGATCTCCTGATTCCCTTCTGGCTCATCTGGGCCTACGCAGGATTCGCCGCCATGATCGAAGTCTGGCCGGCAATCCTCGTCACCGGTGTCACCTTTGCCACCGCACAAATTCTCATGGCCTTCTGGAGCGGCCCCTGGCTGGTGGCGATCGTCGCTGCCGCGGCCACTATCGTTGTCCTCGTCGTCTTCCTCCGTTTCTGGCAGCCCAAGCGCACGCTCAACGTCAACCGCGAAGACATCACGGGACAAGCGCGCCAGGCCCATGGCCACGCCGCGTCCAAGATTTTTCACGCCTGGCTTCCCTGGTTAGTTGTAAGCGCAGTCGTCTTTGCATGGGGACTTCCTCGTGTCTCCACATGGCTCGACTCCAAGACCACGGTCAAGATTGCCGTCGCCGGCCTGCACAATATAGTGCTCCGCGTCCCGCCCGTTGTCGCCGCGCCTACGCGCGAACCCGCCATCTTCAATCTCAACTGGCTCTCCGCCACGGGTACTGGAATCTTTCTCGCCGCCCTCGTCGCCGGCCTGCTCATGGGACTCAGCCCCGCCGAACTCGTCCGCGCCTTCCTCCGCACCGTCTACAAAATCCGCTTCACCATCGTCACCATCGCCGCCATGATGGCCGTCGGATACGTTACGCGCTACTGCGGCCTCGACGCGACTCTTGGTTTGGCGTTTGCGCGCACCGGCCCCCTCTATCCATTCTTCGGCACACTCATCGGCTGGCTAGGCACCGCTTCCACTGGTTCCGACACCTCTTCCAACGTCCTCTTCGGCAGCCTGCAAGTCATCTCCGCCCGCCAGATCGGCGTCTCTCCCATCCTCATGGCCTCCGCCAACTCCGCTGGCGGAGTGATGGGCAAAATGATCGACGCAGCCAGCATTGTTGTCGCCAGCACCGCCACCCAAACCTACGGCCAGGAGGGCTCCATCCTCCGTTTCGTCTTCCTGCACAGCCTCGCTCTCGCCGCCCTCGCCGGAATCTGCGTCTCTCTTCTGGCTTACGTCCCCCTCCTCGCCGGGCTCGTGGCGCACTAAGTCTCCAGCCGCTTGGGTAAGGATCGCCAGCGCATACGTAGCGCCGGCCTCCCGGCCGGCTGTAACGCGGACGTCCCCGTTCGCGTTCGAGCGTATCCCATCCTTTTCGCGATTCTTGCGAGAGAGCGGGATACCTTTCGCCACCCCCGCCCCACCCAAAGTTTCCCAGGTGAATTTTTTTCTTGCCCCCTCTCTCCTCCCTGATGCTAGGATGGTGAGTTGATAGAATTGAAATTGTTTCTTATGTGAAAAGGAACACCATGCGCGCTTGCTTCCTGCTCAAAGTCCGCCCTGAAAAGATGGACGAGTACAAAGCCCGCCATTCCCAGGTCTGGCCTGAGATGCTCGAGGCCCTCCGCGAATCCGGCTGGCGCAATTACTCTCTCTTTTTGCAGCCCGACGGCCTGGTCGTTGGCTACGTCGAGGCCGACGACTTTGAAAAGTGCCGCGCCGCCATGAAAAACCACCCCATCAACGCGCGCTGGCAGGCACAAATGGTGCCCTTTTTCGAGTCCTCCAACGGCCACGGCGCCGACGATCTCATGCTCACTCTCGAAGAAGTTTTTCACCTCGATTGATCCTCACTTGCCGCACCTGCGTCCCAAGTCGGATAATGCCCTGTCTCACCGCGCATCAATTTCCGTGCGCGAATGTGCCCATTCACCTCGAACCAGCTAAGAGCAAATAGCTAGGAGCTAAAGCAATGAATCCCTTCAATTCCGCGCGCCGCGATCTTCTCCGTGTCGGCAGCCTTGGTATGGCCGGCGCAGCTTTACCTTCTCTCGCCGCGGCAGCCGGCAAAGATAAAATGCCCGCCGCCGCGCCCATCGTCTTCAACGTCCGCCAATACGGCGCCACCGGCGACGGCAAAACCCTCGACACCGACGCTGTCAATCGCGCCATCGCAGCCGCCGCGGCAGCAGGAGGCGGCACCGTCCTTTTCCCCGCTGGAGTGTATCTCTGCTTCTCCATCCGTCTCCAGAATTACGTTCATCTCTATCTCGACGCCGGTGCCACCATCCTCGCCGCCGAATCGCCCAAGCCCGGCGAAACCACCGGCTACAACGGCGGAACGTATGACGCTGCCGAACCCAACACCGCATGGGATGCCTACCAGGACTACGGCCACAATCACTGGCACAACTCCCTCATCTGGGCTGAAGACATGCACGACTTCTCCATCACCGGCCCGGGCCTCATCTATGGAAAGGGTCTGAGCTTCGGCGCCGGTCCCGGCCGCGGGCAGCAAGCCGGCCTGCGCGGCTTCGGCCCCGATCGGCCTGCCGGTGCACCTGCGCCCGCCGCGCCCGCGCCTGCCCAACCCGCCACGCCGTCAGCCCGCCCGCGCATGAGCCGCGGCGACTACCCCATGTATCAGGCCGAGCAGCCCGGCGTCGGCAACAAGTCCATCGCTCTCAAGAACTGCCGCAACGTTCTGCTGCGCGATTTCTCCGTCCTCAAGGGCGGCCACTTCGCCCTGCTCCTCACCGGCGTCGACAACCTCACCATCGACAACATCACGCTCGACACCGATCGCGACGGCATGGATATCGATTGCTGCCAGAACGTGCGCGTCTCCAACTGCACTGTCAACTCGCCCTGGGACGACGGCATCTGTCCTAAGTCCAGTTACGCGCTCGGTTACGCTAGGGCCACGCGCAATGTCACCATCGCCAACTGTTTTGTCACCGGCTGCTACCAACTCGGCACCGTCCTCGACGGCACTTGGAAGAAGTTCCCCACCGGCGCCGGCGCGCGCGCCTACGGAACCGGCCGCATCAAATGTGGCACCGAATCCAACGGCGGCTTTATCAACATCACCATCACCGGCTGCGTCTTCGAGGGCTGCCAGGGCTACGCGCTTGAAACCGTCGATGGCGCTCTGCTTGAGGACATCGCCATCACCAACACCACCATGCGCGATCTCATCTCCCCGCCACTTTTTCTGCGTCTCGGCGCGCGCCTGCGCGGCCCCAAAGACACCACGAAGGTCGGCACTCTCAAGCGCATCTTGATCAGCAATCTGGAATGCCACAACGCGCCCATGCGCGTCACCTCCATCCTCAGCGGCATTCCCAACTATCCCATCGAAGACGTGAAGCTCTCCAACATCTATATTGAGAACCTCGGCGGTGCCACCAGCGAAGACGCAGCCATCAAGCCGCCCGAGAAAGAGGACGGCTATCCCGAGCCCAGCATGTTCGGCCAGATGCCGTCGTTAGGATTCTTCCTGCGCCACATGCGCAACGTCGAGATGAGCCACGTCGAACTGGCAACTCTCAGCCCCGACGCCCGCCCCGCCTTCTATTTAGATGACGTAACCCGCGCCGATTTCTTCGCCATCACCGCACCGCGCCAGAGTGCAAGTGGCAACTTCGCCCTAAACAACGTCAAGGATCTAAGAATTGGTTGGAGCCGTGCCGCCGCCGACACCGTCCTCGACACCGCCGACAACAAACTCCTATAGCGCCGCCGAGTCTCGTACCGGCGACATACTTTGTAGCGCCGGCCTCCCGGCCGGCTGTACTGAGGGCCTCCCGGCCCTCAGAATTCTGGCGGGCGCACCGCCCCGCAATCACTGCCCAGAGTCGACCGGCAACTGCTTCTTCGCCCAATTCAGAAGATCCGGCAAGTCAGCGATGTAGCTGCGCACCGTACCGTCCGCACTGGCAGTGACGATGTGAGTTCCATCGGGCGAGAACGCAGCCGTGTAGACCCAATCGGTCGCGCCTCTGAGGACGCCGAGTGGCTCGCCGGTTGCCGCATCCCACAAGCGCGCAGTATGGTCGTCACTCGCGCTCACAATGCGGGTTCCATCCGGCGAAAATTCTGCATCCATCACGTCATCGGTGTGCCCTGACAGCAGCAGCAGCTGCGTGCCCGTCGCGGCGTCCCACACGCGCACCGAATTATCGGCGCTGCAAGTAACAACGCGCTTCCCATCCGGCGAGAACCTGGCCTGGTAAAGGATCCATGTATCCCCGCTCATCGTCGCCACCGACTTGCCGGAGCTCGCCTCCCAAACCTGCGCGGTGTGGTCTTGGCCGGCGGTCGCAATATGCGTTCCGTCCGGCGAGAATACTGCGCTAAGCACCATGCCTTTATGTCCGACGAGAGTTTGCAGCTTCTGCCCCGAACTCGCGTCCCACACGATCGCCAGACCATCCGCGCCAGCGGTCACAATGCGCTTGCCGTCAGGCGAAAACGCTGCGTCCCACACGATACCTGTATGGCCGGAGAGGGTGAGCAGCGGCTGGCCCGAATCCGCATCCCAGACTCGTGCGGTACCGTCAAAGCTGGCAGTCACGACACGCTTTCCATCGGGCGAAAACGCCGCCCTGCCCACGAGCCCCAAATGTCCCTTTAAGGTAGCCCCGGGCTGGCCGCTTTCGATATTCCACACGCGAGCGAAATAGGCGCCTGCGGCGATTTGCTTCTCATCCGGCGCCGGCATAGTATCCGCGCTATTTGCAGCATGGCCCGCAGTAGGCGCCATCATTGCGGCCATCTCTTTATCCTTCACTTGTTTGGTGTCGTCGGCAATCGCAATCACCACGCGGCTCAGATCGTGCGAGAGATCCGCATGAAAGACGAAGTTGGCATCGCCGCTCAGAGCCGACAACGTTTCCCCGGCGCCTGCATCCCACACCCGCGCGGTTCCGTCCGAGCTGGCAGTCAGGATGTGCCTTCCATCCGGCGAGTAGATCGCCGAAGTGAGTTTCCTGTCATGTCCCATCAAACTTGAAATCAATTGCCCGGTTGCGGCATTCCATATGCGCGCGGTGCGGTCCCAGCTCGAAGTAATCACAAACTTGCCGTCGGGAGAGATATGTTGCCTGGTCCACGTAATCGGCGTGTCCGGGCAAACTGAAAAGCAAAAAGCCGGTTTCGGAATCCCACAATCGCGCAGTGTGGTCATTGCTCGCCGTGGCAATGTGCTTGCCATCGGGCGAGAAAACCGCCGTGTTCACCTGGTCGATGTGTCCTCTCAGCGTCTCCAGCGAACGCCCGGATTGAGCATCCCAGATCACCGCCGTCTTGTCCGCACTCGCGGTCACAATGCGCGTACCATCGGGCGAGAATTCAGCGTCGCGCACCTCGCCCGCATGGTTTCAAAGTTGCCAGCGGTTTCCCGGTCGTCGCATCCCACACGCGCGCCGTTTTGTCCTGGCTGGCAGTCACGACGCGTTTTCCATCGGGCGAAAACGATGCCTTGTTGACTTTGTCCGTATGTCCCTTCAGCGCCACAATCACCTGGCCGTTTGCGATATTCCATACAACCGCCGTGTTGTCGTCGCTGGCAGTCACCACGCGCGTTCCATCGGGAGAGAACGCAGCCGTTTCAACCACCGCGCTGTGTTCTTTCAGAATCACGCTCTTCTCGCCGGTCGCTGCATCCCACACGATCGCGCTCTTGTCGGAACTGGCCGTGACGATCAGTTTTCCGTCGGGAGAAAAAGCTGCGTCCCACACCTCGCCGGAATGCCCGGTCAAAGTCAGCAGCAGTCGGCCCGTTCGCGCGTCCCACACCCGCGCTGTGTGATCAAAGCTGGCGGTAACAATGCGCGTTCCATCCGGCGAGAACCGCGCAATCCGGACTTCGCCCCGGTGGTGCAGGATGAAGTGCTCGAGCGGTGCCTCAAGCGCGGTGCGCAGTGCGAACTCAGATTCCTGCATCTGCCGTAGCTCTACGGCGTGGATTGCTGTCTTCAGCGCCAGCGCGTCATCGCCGCCCACGCCGGTTTCGCGCTCCGCTTCACCGGCCTTGTTGCCCGATTGCGCCGTGATCTTTTCTTCCTTGGCGCTGTGCCACTCCCAGATTGCCCCCGCCGCAATAACCAGCAGAACCAGGCTCGCGGCCATGCTGGCTTGCAAAACGCGCAGACGCGAGCGCTCGCGGCGCGCGATCTCCGCGTCCTGCCGTGCAATGCTTGCCTGAATAAAATTCCGTTGATCTTCGGTAAGTTGCGAAGGCTTCGACGCCAGCCACGATCGCGCGCGCGTCAGTTGCAGCCCCGCCAGCAACGCATCGTTCTTTTCCGTCTCGGGCGCCCTTTGCCAGTCGCGCAAATAATTTTCCAGTTGATCGATGCCGATCAAAAACTCGCGTTCCTGATCGAGCCACCCCCGCAGCAGCGGCCATTTGCGCAGCAGCGCTTCGTGCGTCACTTCCACGGTCGATGTCCCGCCATCGTCTTCGATCGAGAGCAGCCGTGCGCGCGCCAAACTTTCCAGCAGCGGACGCGCCTTGGCCGGCAGCGCCTCCAGCCGCGCGGGGCGGCGCACATATTCGCCCTCAGGATTGACGCGCACCATCGCCGGCACAAACGCTTCGCGCAGAGCATCCAAATCCTCGGCAGAAGCCTTGGCATCAGCCAGCACTTCATCGGCTTTCGAGCGCACCGCATTTTCCAGCGGCGAAAGTTGCGCGGCCGGATCGCCCAGAGCGCGATACGCTTCGAGCGTAAGTTTTTTCGTTTGCCCAAAGCGGTCGTAGAGTTCGCGCAGCGCGAAAGCCAGCAGCGGCAACGCATCGTCGGTCGCCGCATCGTTCATCGCGGCCACCACCAGGTCTTCATCCACAGTAAGGCCGGCCACGCGCGCCGGGCCTTCGATAATGTCGCGCACGCGCTCGAGCGGCATCGGCTTCAGCGAGAACTCCTCGAACGCCGCCGTCAGGCCGGGCGCCTTCTGCAGCTCGCCCAGATAATCGGAACGCATCGCCAGCACCACCAGGAACGGCAGGCTCGGATCCTGCATCGCGTTCAGAACCTGCATGAACGTTGCCGCCTCAGCCTTGTCGGCGGTGCCAAACAGTTCTTCGGCCTGGTCAATCGAGATCAGAATTTGCGCTTCGTTCTGCCCGCTCGCCGCGCGCAGATCCCGGCCAATCCGGAAAGCGCGCGCACCAGATCCGGCGCAGCAAAAGCATCGCGCCAGCGCCGCCAATCTGCTCCCGCACCCAGCGCGATGCCCACCGCTTGCGCCAGCTCATCCAGCGGATGAACCTGCGGACGGAACGGCGGCAGCGCAATCCAATTCGCCTTATCGCGCTTCAGGCGCGGCAGCAAACCGGCGCGGATCAACGACGATTTTCCCGAACCCGAAGCGCCCAGCACCGCCACCAGTTTGGCGCCGCCCTGCACGCGCCGCGCGCTCAGCCGTTCAATCAACCGCCGTATATCGTTGTCGCGCCCAAAATAAATCGCGGCATCCGGCTGATCCAGCGCCAGCAATCCCGGATAGGGCGGCCGCGTCTGGTCCCAATCAAATCCGCCGCGCGAATTGAGCACAATCTCGTTCAGCGCCTTCAACAGTCGCGACAGCGCATCTTCGCGATTCTTCACCAGGTCCAGCGTCTGAATGTCGGCCGACACCACAGTTTCGCCAACCGGAGATTCGATCAGCGGAAAAATCGCCTTGCCCAGCGCGCGCGCCTGCGTAAATTCTGCGAAGCACCACTTGCTCTCGAACCAGTTGCTGGTCAAAACCAGAAGGACCACTTCGGCTTCAGCCATCTCGCGATAAAGCGACCGCTCCCAATCCGAGCCCGCCGCAAGCCCTGCGTGCTTATCGAAATCGAGAAAGGTTTCACTAAAGCCGTTAGCGTGCAGCCAATCCAGCAAGCGCGAAGCCTGATCCGGGTCCAGGCTGGAATGACTGATAAAGATCTGCGCCACGCGTACGCTCCTCTAAGTAATTCTCTTTAGGCTATATGACGGGCGGGCGCGCTCTTAGGCTATCGATTCCCGGCGCCCCACCTTCGACACGTCCCTGTTTTTTGTGTTTTTTGTAGCGCCGGTCTCCAGACCGGCTGTACTGAGGGCCTCCCGGCCCTCAGAAAACCCCCCGTGTGCCCCACCTTCGACACGTCCCTGTTTATGTGTCTAAGGTGGGATACAACGATCGCCACGCGGAAGGAGCACGCTTAGGCCTGCGCCGGAGGTAGCGTGGGGTTTTAACCCCACGAAACCCGCCCATCCATTAGACGAAGGGTACGGGCTTCAGCCCGTACATATCCCCGCCCATCCACCTTTCGAGAAATCAAGTACGCGGCGCAGCTGCGATCAAATCACGCGCCCACCACAGAAAATCGTTGCCCCATCCTTCGCCTTTTTTCCGGCGAAGGGCGGGACGGCACGGACACCACGGAGGGAGCGTGGGGTTTAACCCCACGAAGCCCGCCCATCCATTTGACGAAGGGTACGGGCCTCAGCCCGTACATCATCCCACCCACGAATGTCATTCTGAGCGAGTCGAAGAACTTGCGTTTGCTCCTGCTTTTGCTCTTCGCTCCTATTCCCTATTCCCTACTCCCTGTTCCCTGTCTTTAAGCCGCGCCCAAACCCCCACGTCCGCCACAAAGAATCCTTGCCCCATCCTTCGCCTCTCTTTGGCGAAGGGTGGGACACCACGATCACTATCGAGGGAGCGCGGTCTTGAGCTCCCATAGGGAGCGCCAGAAGATAGCCCAGGGCGTAAGCCCTGGGAACCCCGACCCAATTTTTCCGAAAATCAAGTACGCGGCGAAGCTGCGACTCAAACCCCGCCTCGAAACCCGATCACCCATCCATACTCCCATGCAACCCCGATGTAGAATTGCTGCAACTTCTCAGAAGACGTTGGGAGGGCGGGAAAATGAACCTCAGGCAAATCGCGTCAGCATCGCTTGCGCCGCGATCGGGACCGGAATTGGACGGGCCGCACCAAAGTCTCCCCAAACATGCAAAGTCACTTTCGCAGTCGCATACCTTGACCGGCTCAATAACATGAATTACGGCATTCCTGAGGCAAACCTCAAGGACATCCAGAAGAAACTAGGCGATCTAGGAGACGTGTGCTACGTGGGCGGGCAGAAGGCTGACTTAGTGTTCTTCATCCACACTACTCCCGCTGTTTACCACGGCACCCGAATCTACACGAACAACTCTTCGGCCGCTGCGGCCGCAACCGACGGTAACGGGGATGCTCGGCAGCGGCCGCATCCAGCACTTCGACAACCGCCGTTCCGTACACGGTCGACTACTCGGTGTTCATTCTGGACATCGAAATTCCGCAGCCTGACGGAACATTCAAGATTCTTCGCACGCTCGATCAAAAGGGTCTTTATCACACGATCTACGGGATCGGGTACGGAAAGGGAAAGCATCCTATTCCGAACGTCATTTTAGCTGGAGCAGGATGGCTGCACGACGAATATCTCGGAAACAAAGCAAGCGGCAAATGGTGACCGATCCGGAATGCCTGATCCTAGCTCCGCCAAGATGAAAGGCGCGAGCCCCAGCCCGTACGCCATCCGCGCCCAACCATTCGGCCAAGTCTTAGCAGAAAGCTTGAATTCCTTTCAATTGGCGCTAGAATATAGCACGTCAAACACCTTTCCGAGTTTCCGGAGGCGAAGGGTATGCGAGCCATCGCGACCGCAGTTCTACTCCTTGCAGCGTCCTTTGCACGGGGCCGATCCGTCGAAGCCGCCAAGAACGTCTACGACGCATCCCAGGAATCCGTTTTCCTCGTCTTTCTGAATGACAGCAGCGGCAACCCGACTGCTCTCGGAAGCGCCTTCTTGGTGGCGCCACGCGTTCTAATCACGAATGCTCACGTGGTCGACGCCGGATCCCCCAGTCCTCGCTGCAGGGCCAGTCCGAATTCCGTTGAAGGTCCTGCGCACGGATGAGAAGAACGACTTAGCGATACTTGGCGTCGATGTCGATCTAACATCAAAACCGCTCCCGCTGGCAACAGAATCAACAGCGCCGGGCGAAGCCGCCTTCGCCATCGGAAACCCGGAGGGACTCGAACGACAACGAGCCAGGGCATCGTATCCGCAATGAGGAAGAGCGACAACCGGGAACTGCTACAGATCACGACCCCCATTTCCCACGGTTCCTCGGGCGGCCCAATCCTAAATTCAAAAGGAAATCTGGCGTAGCGGTCGGGATGCTAGAGAACGGCCAAAACCTGAATTTTGCGGTCCGTTCAAATTTGTCGCGCAGCTCCTCGCGCAACGAGAAAAGCCACCCGGGCCAATCGATACTGAAGCGAGCCTAAAGCAAGCCAGGACTCTCCTCGAGAAGAGGGAGAAGGCTAGTACTCCACCGACGCGTCGTCAGAGTATCAGCAGGAGACACAGCAGCTGATTAGGCTTTTGGGCCAGGTGGTGGACTCTACGTCGGAAGAGGGTCCATTGGCGCAGGTGGCGTGCATTGGCACCAAGGCAACTGACCTTAGCGACGATGGAATTAAAGCGGCCCGCATACTCGTCCGTCAGAATCCGTCAACCGAGCGCCGTGCCCTACTCGCATATGTCCTCAACGAGCAGAAGACGAGGAATCCGCGTCCCTGTTTTCGCAAAAGGGCAGCGAAGAAGAAACTAAGGCGACCGAAGCCGAGGCGAGTTTCTGACGCAGGCCAGCGACGAGGCGACAGAAGTCAGCAAGGCGGCGAAAGGGAAAACACTGATTCTTGCCGATTTCGTTCTGGGCAAGACAAAGGAAATGGATAACCAACTCCAGGACGCCATCCCGTTTTTGACACACGTAGCAGATGACAATTTCCAACTGTGCGATTCCGACCTCACTGAACAGGCCGTCAGAAGCCTGATTACGGACGCGAACCGGGCGGACAGGGCCGCGGAATCGGAAAAATGGTTCGACCGCCTGGTGAGTCAATATAAGCCCAGCGCCTTTGACTGGGATTCAGAGGGCGACCGATTGGTAGCATCGCCAGAACAGCGCCGGAGCCGGCAATGCGTACGAAAAGGCTGCGCAGATGGCCTCGTATCTCGGATACGACTATTGCTTCGCCGCAACCAATCGCTACCTCGAATCGCCAACAGACGCTGACTCGCTGCTCGCCGACGGGAGGAAATGCGTTGACGCCTCAGTCGAGAACGTGGTCAAAGACAATGCCCATTACTTCGACGACTCCTTACCATCCGTCTATGAAGAGATGGCCGAAATACTTAACGAACGGGGGGGTGTATCAGTCGGCTTTCGAATACATCAAAGAATCTCTATCGAGGAAAGCCGATAATCCCT
>CAVOTQ010000014.1:0-18060 GCA_963699385.1 uncultured Acidobacteriota bacterium
ATGCAGCGGCCGGCCGCCTTGAGCGGTGCCGCAATGTCTTTGTCCCACTCATCGCAAAAGGGTCGGGATCGTCGCTGATCCGCACATGCACGCAGCGGATATCGCAAGACATGGATAGCGCGAACGAGAGAGCCTTCTCGCTGATCCTGCTCCAGCGGTCCACGGGTACCACAACAATGGGTTCGCTCATTTCGGCGGGGCTAAAGGGCCTGTCGAGATCGATCTCTCGATTTACACGGACGTAGTGGCGATTCACAGCCCGCATGAACACGATAATCACTGCAACCAGCAGCACCGTGATCCACGCGCCCTCAGCAAACTTGGCCAGCAGAACCACCACGCGTCGTGATGCCCGTGGCCACGGCGCCTACCCCATTCACGAACATGCGCCCCGGCGCTTTTCCCTGCCGCTTCCAGTGCATCACCATGCCCGCCTGCGAAAGCGTGAAGGCCAGAACGCGCCGATGGCATAGAGCGGAATCAGCCGGTCTGTGACACCGCCAAAGAAGATGAGAAGCATTGCCGTGAGCCGACGAGAACATAGATGCCCCACGAGTAGAGCAGGCGCCGCCCGCGCAGCAGAAAAACGTGCGGCATGTAGTTATCCACCGCGATGGCGCGCGTCAGGCGGGGAAAATCGGCAAACGCAGTGTTCGCCGAGAGCGCCAGCACCAGCAGCACCGAACCGATGGTCAGAGTAATAGAACCATCCACGGCCCATCACCGCGCGCGTCAGCATGGAGAGCACGCTCTCGTATCCCGCTCCGCCGGGATCGGTGGCGGCAATGCCGTAGGCGCGGCACAACAGCGCAATCCCCAGCAGCAGAATCGCCAGCAGCGCGATGATGATCGTGAGCGTAATCTTGGCGTTCTTGCGCGTGGGGTCGCGGAAGGCCATCACGCCATTGCTCACCGCCTCTACTCCAGTCATCGCGGTGCAGCCGGATGAGAAGACCTTCAGCAGCAGCCACCAGCTCAGCGCCGCGGTAATGGGCGGGATCGCGGGCATGGGCGTCACCGGATGCGGATGCCCGCCGCATGCACCGCCTGCCATCCGCCCACCGCGATCACAATCAGCAGCGTGCCGTGAACAGATAAGTGGGAATCATGAACACCACGCCGGTGTCGTGCACCCCGCGCATGTTCACCAGGGTCAGAATCGCCAGCACCATCAGGCACAACGCCAGCGTGTGCGGTTGCAAGGCAGGCGCTGCGGAGATCAACGCGCCCACTCCGGCCGAGATGCCCACCGCGGCAGTCAGGATGTAGTCGATCATCAGCGCCGCCGCGGCCAGCAGGCCCGCACCCTCGCCCAGATTCTGGCTGGCGACCGTGTACGACCCGCCGCCGCGTGGATAGGCCTCAATGGTCTGCCGGTAGCTGAAGTAAACAATCACCAGCAGAATCACGATCGCCGTGCTCACCGGCACGATATATTTCACGCCCAGCAGGCCCAGGGGAATCAGCAGCGTCAGTGCGGCCTCAGGCCCGTACGCCGCCGAACTCAATGCATCCAGGCCAAAGACCGGAATACCCGCGAGCGGGCCGATATGCTCGGCGCGTTCTTCGCTGGTGGCCAGCGGACGCCCGAACAGCAGATTGAAAAAGCTTGTGGTTACGCCCATACTACGATTGACCGCCGGCCCGGATTCAACGCGGGGAAAGCCGCCGAAGCCAGTGTCTCACGGTGTGCCGGGGGCATACGTAAAGGGTCCGTATGCATGCCCGCGCACCGAGGCAGGGCAATCGCATGAGCCCCTCTTCTTGCTGAGGCCGGTTCTTCTCGCTGCTTGTGAGCACCAGGTCCGGCCCGCACTGCGCCCGCTTCGGTCTCCCATCAACCGAACGGGGTTATGCGAAAGTGTCCGCCGCGGCGAGAGCTAATTTTGAACTGGGCGCGGGCGGGGGCGGTGGGGGCGGCGGAGGGGGGGGGCGGGAGTGGCGACGAAGGTACGGGCGGCAGGGCATTCAGAGCCTCACGCGCTGCGTTCATGCTCTACCTGCGCCTGATCCAGCGCTTCGATGGCGAGACGGAATTCGCCCTGGGCAAAGAAAAATCGGTCGCCAAGACTCGAATTGATCCCGTCCCTCAGGGCGTTCCAGGCTTTGTCCGCATTTTCCTCGGCTGCATCGTTCCCTGCCGCAGCTTCGCCGAGGGCGCGAGCGTTGTCAGGGGTTGGCTGAGTGCCCAACTTCTTCATCGCGTCAAGCAACCTTCGACGCGATGCGCTCAGCTCGTGCTGCGAAGCTGTAAAACCATCCCGGAGTGACTCCGGCGCGGCCTTTATGATTTCCTTCCATACTGCTGCTTCGGCTTCTCGTTTGGCGGCATACTTTTCATTAGCTTTGTCATACGCATCCTCGGCTTCGCCCAACGCTCTCGCCGCCCGGGTCCAGGCGGCGGCTTGCGTGGCGCTGTTGACGGGCGCAGTGTCGCCAACGGTGGCAGTGTTTGCGGGCAGGTCTCCGCCCGTGCACGGCGTGTCACTTCCGCTTGGGGAGCAGCTGGCCAATGAGTAGAGACCCGTGGTCGAGCCTGGCATGTAGTCCAGGTGGGTGCTGGGGCTCCACATGGAGTCGCCGAAGCCCGACGATGCAGGCGGCGTCGAGCCAAGCGGATACCCGAATCCCAGCTCGGGCTGCAGGTAAGCGCGCGCTACGCCGAGAATGTTAAAACCGCCATCCGCGATGGCGCCCACTCCGCCGCTGATCTGATACGAACCCGATGGAGCGAAAAACTTTGCGTCGAGGGTGCTGAAGGTATTCTGCATGGCGATAGTGCCGGGCGACTCATTGGTCACAGCTAGAGTGATGTAGCCGGACTGCGAACCGCCGGGCGCTGCAGATGCGCCGGAGCCGCCGCTCAACTCAGAGGGGCTGACAAGATCGGTGGGAACGAAGGACGAACTCCACGCAGAGCTGGGCAGCCCGTTGAGGCCGTCGAGCTTGACGTAGTATGTGGTCGATTGGCCTTTGTGCAGGTTCAGCGCATCGGCCCACATGGTCAGGGTCATATAAAAGACCGGCATCTCGGTCGGCGGCATTGCGGGGCCGTCAATGATCAGATTGTTGAGACCCGGCGTCAGGTTGATGGGCGGCATGAAGTAAAGTTCACTGCCGGTTCCGGCCAGAGGCCAGATGGTATTGGTGCCGATGTGAAGGTTTGTATCGAGCGGGTCGTTGTAGAAGTCGCCGCGAATTGCGCCCAGCTTGCCCTGGGTCAGGATGGGGTTGGTCCAATACGGGGTCTCTTCAATAAAGAAGCGATCGCCAGCGAGCCAGTGCGCGTGTCCCTCCTCGTCATCGAGAAAGTCCGCCCAGCCTCGCATATCCTTGAGCTCGGCCACATTGTCAGGGGTTTGCGGCCCGTCTTCCAGCGTCTTGATGCAATCGTCGGCCTTTTTTATCTGGTCGCTCGCCAACTGCGCCACATCCGATGGCGGAAGGCTGTCGATAACATCGATCAATCTCATTCCACAAGTAGTACTCGTATTCTTCGAGGTCGTCGATTGTGGCCCAATAATAGTCGTCATCTTTGATTTCTTCGGCCGCGTCGAAATCATTTTCGAGATCGTAGGCCAGGTTCCAAAGATGTTTCAGATATTTGAGATTGTCTGTCTTGACGATTCCGTGACCTTGGGAGAGATGAGATTCGCTGGGGAGCGCCGGCGCGGCAACCGGGTTGCCGATATCGAGCGATGCGCTGCTCGGGGCCGCTGCCGGGCAACGAATACAAATCGCGCGTTTGCAACTGGAGAGGGCCGGTCCATGTGCTGGGGATGTGAACAGAAAATGTGCCGTTGGGATTGACGGGCAAATAGCCGTCATTCTTGACGCCGATCTCAAGGCTCGACCACGATGGAGAACCGTCCGGCAGATGCGCGACCTCAATGGGGAAGGTGAATTCGCTGAGGCCGGGGACCGTCTTGAATCCCTCAGCGTAAGTGGCTGGCCAGAGCGAACCGGTAACTGTTTCACCAGCGTGGAAATCTCTGGGAAAGAGTACGCCCACTTGCATCGAGGATGGCGGCGGGGACTGCAGCGGCTGCGCGTTCAGGGCTTTGCAGGCTTGCCCGGCGCGGCGGGTGGCGGCTTGTAGGTCGTGGTTTCTGTCAGTCCACGCGTGCTGCGTAGTCGAGGCCTACGTGCCAGGTGCTGGTGTCATAACCGTCGGGCTTGTATGTGGTCTTCTGTTCCCAGGTGCGCTCGCCATGCAGGCCAAAATGCTCGTTGTCGAAATAAGAGAGTCCGCCCTTGAGGTCGAATTTGTAGTCGATCATTGTCGAGAAGGTTGCCCTTGAGGCCGAAGTCATAGACCAGCCTTTCGGATTCGTACTTCGATCCGCCATCGATTGAGTACGTCTCCTTCACTTCGCGGCGCAGGGTATTTTGCGGGTCAAATATCTGGCCTGTCAGCTCGCCTGTGGCCTGATTGACGGTCGCGTTCATATGACCGCCCGCGCCGTAGTCGCTCGAATCCAGATTCGTGCCCGGAGATTGGGCTGGACGCGAGAAGTCCTGCGCATGGGCAGATTGTGCTGGGGCAATCGCAAGCAAACATGCCGCGGTCACGATGGTTGCAGCGAGAACAAGGCGAGGAGACGAAGAGTCTAGACATTCAGAACCTCCGGGGAAGGGCGGATGCCACTGTCCTGCGTGCAGTACCGGAGGACAAGGAAATAAAGACGGAGGAAAGTTGCGGAGGCCCTATGAATTGCCCAGGCTCGGGCTGGCGAAGAATCGCCACGAGGTAGATGAGCTGCCCGCCGAGGAAATTACTGCAAAGAATAGCAATCTTATGGACAGGGATGTTTATCGGATAATTGACAGGAAGTTCTTCATTTGGAGGGCCTGAGTAGCGGGACCCATTATGCAACTTCCGACGATGGCCTCGGAACCTTGATCGGATGCGCTCACTTCGCCGGATCAACAAACGATGCCGCCGGCAGCGTAAACAGGAACCTGCTTCCGTTGCCCAATTCGCTTTCGGCCCAGATGCGCCCGCCGTGCTGCTCCACGATGCTGCGGCAAAGCGCCAGGCCCAGGCCTGTGCCGCCCAGCGCCCGCGAGTCCGACGCGTCGCCCTGCTGGAAGGGCTCGAAGATGCGCTCCAGCTTCTCCGGCGCAATGCCGCGTCCTTGATCCGCCACGGTAAAGCACACCTCTTTTGCTCCTGACGCGCTGCCGCCTCGGCCCGCTCGCCGGCCGTATCCCGCGCGCTCAAGTGAATGGTCGTGCCCGGCGGCGAAAACTTGATGGCGTTGGTCACCAGTTCGTTCAGCACCTGCATCACGCGCTCCGAGTCGGCGAACACCGGCGACGCCTTGGCCTCGATGCGGAACTCCATGCGCGCCTGTGTCGCCGCGCCGTGCGCCACGTCGGCGGCGCGGCGCAGCAGGTCGATGGCCTCCACCGGCTCGCGGTTGAGCGGCAGCCGCCGTTTCTCCGCGCCGTCGAAATCCAGAATGTCGTTCACCAGCCGCGTCAGCCGGTCGCAGTTGCCGATCGCCATTTCCACCATCTGCCGCTGCTTCTCCGGCCGCTTGTCGAGCGCGCCCGACTGAATCAATCCCAACGATGCGCGCAACGAGGTGAGCGGCGTGCGCAGCTCGTGGCTCACCGTGGAAATGAACTCGTCCTTCATGCGTTCCAGGCGCCGCCGCTCGCTCACGTCCTGGAAGGCCACCACCATGCCGGAGACCTGGCCGTCTTCCATCAGCGGATTGGCGCTGTACTCCACCTGGATCGCGCTGCCGTTCCTGCGCCAGAAGACCTCGTCCCGCATGCGAATCGGCTCCGAGCGCCGCAGCGCCTGCAGAATCGGGCTGGTCGATCGCGAATACGGCGTTCCGTCGGCGTGGCTGTGGTGGATGAGGTCGTGCAGGTCGCGTCCCGTCAACTGATCCGGCGCGTATCCCAGCGCGCGCGCGCCCGCCTCGTTGATAAACGTCACCTTGCCGTCGAGATCGATGCCGAAGATGCCGTCGCCCACCGACTCCAGAATCAGCTCGCGTTGCCGCGTGGCCATGTGCAGCGCTTCCTCGGCCTCGTACTGCTCGGTCACGTCCATGCCGTGCACGATCAGCAAAAGAGCGCTCGCCGGCCAGTTGCATGCTTCGGCTGTGCACCGCGATGCGCCGGTAGACGCCATCGCTGCGCCGCAACGGCAGCGCTCCCTGCCACTCCTCGCCCGTTTCCACCGTGTTCAGGCAATCCTGGAACGTCGCCACTCCGGTCGCGTCCATCAACTCCGTCAGCAATGCGCCCCACCAGGTCTTCGGGACGATAGCCCAGAGTTTCGGCGGTAAACGCGTTCAGCGAAGTCAGCCGGCCCTCCATCGAGCAGGTGAAGACAAACCCCAAACTGTTTTCCACCATCTCGCGATAGCGGGTCTCGCTTGAGAGCAGCGCCTTCTCCATGGCGCGCTGGTCGGTCACGTCCTGCCCGCTGACAATCAGATATTGAATCTCGCCGGTCGGCCCCTGCAGAGGCCGCAGTGTCCAGCTCACGCGCCGCGAGCTGCCGCCCGCTGACTCGCCACGCCGTCTCATGCGGCCCGCTCGCCAGGCCCACTACGGCTTCGCGCAGTTTGCTCGCCACCCACGCGCGGTCTTCTTCCTCCAGAAACTCCTCAACAAACGGCCGCCCGATGGCATCGGCCAGGCTCAATCCCGTCAATTGCGTGCAGGGTTCGTTCATGCGCACCACGCGCCCGGCCGTATCCAGCACCGTCACCAGCGCGGGAATCGAATCCAGTGTGGCCGCCACAAAGCAGCGCTCGATGGCCAGCGCCCGCTCGCGTCCGCTGCCGCTGCCGCTGTGCTTGCTCCTGCAGGCGAATGCGGCTGTACAGCTCCAGCCGCGTCACCACCTGACGTCCCAGAGTTTCCAGCAGCGTCAGATGCTCCGGCTTGAATCGGTCCGGCGTACGCGCCAGCACCGCCAGCGTGCCGATGATCTGCATGTCTCCGGAAAACAGCGGAACGCCGGCATAGGAAAGGCAGGGATCGGCGTTGGGCAGCGGAATGCCGGTGGGCGGGAAGCGTGGATCCTGGCTGGCATCCGTGATCAGCAGCGGCTCGCCCTTTTCCATCATCCACTGGCAGGCCGTCGCCGCGCGCGGCTGGTCGGTCGCACGGAATCCGTAGCGCGACCTGAACCACAGCCGGTTGTAGTCCATCCAGCCCAGGTAGGCGTAGTCGGCATTGCACAACACCGCGGCAAGCTCGGTCAGTTCGTCCAGCCCGGGGTCGGAGTTGCGATCGAACACACTAAGCTCCGCCCGCACGCCCATTTCCTGGTTCTCGCCGGCTTGGGAACCGAGCACAGCGCACATAGATACACGCACCCGATTGTCAGTATCCGGGAGATTGACGAACTTGGCTCTTCCACAAAGTAGGTAATTGTCTCGCAAAAGACTTACAACCCAAGTACCCGCGATTTTTCGCGCATTGGAATCAGATTGATGATTACTACAGACACTTCAAGATAGTTACTCTTCGCAGATCTCGGTAGCGCAAGTGCACTGAGTCAAGCAGACTGAAGTGCGGCTTTCACTACTTCAGTTACTCACCCTTTCAATCACTCGCTCTCGTTCCCTTGTTCCCTTGAGTCCCTGACCCCTGCCTTTAATGTCCCGGCAGCTTGCAGCAATCTCCCGCCTCCGGCGGCTCGTTCGCCCCCGCATCCAGAACCACTTTCCAGGTGCCGTCCGGCTGCTTGCGCCACATGGTGATGTAGCGCCCGCTGGTCAGCACGGGATTTCCGTTGGCGTCCTTGCTGCGCCCCTCGAAGTGGCCCCACGTATAGCCCATATCGCCGGAAGGCCCCATCATCGCATCGGTGGGCGTCCAGGTCAGCTGGTAGTCCTTCGGCGACCAGTTGGCCGACTTGGCAATGGCCACTTTGCCGATCAGCGGCGCCACTCCATTGCCCAGCGCCACGCCATCGTCGGCAAACCAGTCGGCAAATCCCGCGCCTCCGCGCTCCAGCACGTCCTTGGCAAAACGCGCTTCCAGGTCGAAAGCAGAATCTTGCCCGGCTTCACCGTCGCATCGGTCAGCGGATTCGGCGCCTCCTGGGTCGTTCCCGGCTCCGGCAACTGCGCCCGCGCCGCGCCCGCACCTGCCCACCACCCTGCGGCCAAAACCAAAACCAGAAAAAAATGCCGCATTCTGCACACTGTCTTCCCTCCAACGAGCCCGAAATCTCTCAGGCCCATCCTACAACGCTCCGCTATGACTGATGCTATGGCGGATGATCCTAAGGGGTCGCGCCCGGAGGAGGCGCAGCCGCCGGCTGAGGCGCGGCAGGCGGAGCATCCGCCGGCGCATCGCCCTTTCCGCTTTCGCCCGTCACGATCCGCGCTTTCGAGCGGAACAAGTGATAGTGCGTAAAAGCAACATCGTTCAACTGCGTCTGCACGTTCACCGCCGCCGCATCCTGCGCCGCCGCGGCTTGCGCCACCGGAATCTTGAAGAAAGCTACGCTGCGCACCGGGCAAATATAGCTCTGTTCGCCGATCTCACCGGCGCATACTCCACCAGGATTGCCGTCTGCATCGCCTGGTAGGGTGGTGGCAATTCTGCCAACAGGCTGATGCGCAGAATCGCGCCTGTCGACGGATCGATGGCGATCTCTCCGTGGTAGCCGGGATAGATTTCTTCGATCTTGCCTCCCGGCGAGAATCCCCACCAGGTAATTCGATTGCTCCTCGGGCACGGCATAACGAAAAACGGCCACCGGCTCGCTCCCGCCTTGTTCCCACCGTTGCCACGTGCCACTTCACTGCGCAGCACGTCGCCCATCACCACTGCAAGAATCGGGACCAAATTCGCCGACGGTCGTAAACCCGCTCGCCGGCTTGCTCTGGTTCTTGCCCTTCTCGGCATCCGTGTCCTGCACCTCACGGCCGTCCCGGTAGGTGACCATGGGGCTGGAAGTGCCTGTGCTGTGCAGCGACTTGTATTCGGTGCTGCTCATCGAGGGGCTCCGGCGCGGCGCATGGGCGCGCCCCATCCTTCCGGCCATAATTGGTGCACTGGGAACTGGCGTCTGCGCTGAGGGCGTGTCTTCAAAGTGCGTGGTTTCCCGCGTGGCAATAAAGTTCGGCAGCCGCGTGATCGTGGTTTTCACGTAATCCGCGGCCATCTCCAGCATCCGCTCCTGGGTCGCGCTGTCCGGCCCGGGAATCGGAACCACGTCCCCGGCCGGAGGGTTCAGGAACGCCGCGAGATCGGCCAGTTTGATCAGCGCCTCATGGCTCTTGCTTCCCGGAAAATCCGTCTCCCATGTCGCCAGCCGGGCCGGGCTCACCCGCTCCGTCAGCTCCAGATCCGAGAGCTCCTGCGCCACCTTCCCATCGGACTTGCCGCGGAGCGTGTCCAGCAACTGCTCCAGCTGCCCCACCGTCACGCTCTTGGCCGCCATCGCCGGCCAAGCCGAGACCGCCAAGAGCAGAACCACCGCCCATTTCCGCATCGCGCAACCTCCCGTTTTCACCGGGGCTCAAGTATAGAGCAGCCGCGGGGCTTCTGGTCTCGTAAAATCCTCTTCCGTTTCGGCCTGCACGTGAAATCAAATAATTTATCTTTCAATGCAGTTACTAGGAGCATACCGATCTTCCTCCGCGCCTCGCCTTTCTCCGCCCTGGCTACGGCCCGGAATTCTGTCAAACTCCGCCCCGTCCGAGGCGTCTAACGCTGCGAAGGGCCGAATCCTTCGACAGGTATACTAAGAGTAGGCGAAACCTCCAACAAAGACCCCCGCGCAGGGGGCTTTTTCCGAACTCCCTGGACGCCCGGCTTTCCCGGGAAAAGGAACTGAATGGGAACACTGCTGGACTCCATCAACTCTCCCGCCGACATAAAGCGCCTCAATCCCGCGCAACTGGCCGAGCTCGCCGAGGAAATCCGCGACTTCCTCATTCAGACTCTATCGAAGACCGGCGGCCATCTCGGCCCCAATCTCGGCGTAGTCGAGCTCACTCTGGCCCTGCATGCGGTCTTCAACACGCCCGAGGACAAGATCCTCTTCGACGTGAGCCACCAGGCCTACATCCACAAGATCCTCACCGGCCGCCGCGATCGTTTTGAAACCATCCGCCAGCCCGGCGGCCTCAATGGCTTCATGCTCCGCACCGAAAGCGAGCACGATTGCTACGGAGCCGGCCACGCCGGCACCGCGCTTTCTGCCGCGCTGGGCATGGCCGTGGCCCGCGACCTGGCCGGAGGGCACGAAAACGTCATCGCCGTCGCCGGCGACGCCGCCTTCACCAACGGCATCACCTTCGAAGCGATGAACAACATCGCCTCGCAAACCAAGCGCATGATCGTGGTCCTCAATGACAACGAGTGGTCCATCGATCGCAATGTCGGCGCCATGGCCCGTTACCTTCATCGCATCGTCACCAACGAGCACTACCAGCACCTGCACGACAAGGCCACGCATCTCATCGAGCGCTTCGGCGGCAAGACCGCGGTCAAAGTCGTCCGCCGCGCCGAAGAGGCCGCCAAGGGCTATTCTCTGGGCCTCCATGATGTTTGAAGAATTCGGCCTGGAGTATTTCGGCCCCATCGACGGCCACAACATCCCGCTGCTCGTCGAGACCTTCAAATTCCTCAAGACCCTCGACCACCCCGTCCTGCTCCACGTGCTCACGCAGAAGGGCCGCGGCTTTCAGCCCGCGCTCGAAGGGCAAAAGAAATTCCACGGCCTCGGCCCCTACGATCCTGAAACCGGCCAGACTCCCGACGGCTCCGCCACCTATGCCGAGGTCTTCGCCAACACCCTCGCCGATCTGGCCGAAAAGGACGAACGCATCGTCGCCATCACCGCCGCCATGCCCAACGGCACCGGCCTCGATCTCTTCCGCCCTCGCCATCCCAAGCGCTACTTCGACGTCGGCATCGCCGAGGAGCACGCCGTCGTCTTCGCCGCCGGCATGGCCACGCGCGGCTTCCGTCCCGTCTGCGCCATCTATTCCACCTTTCTGCAGCGCGCCTTCGATCCCATCGTTCACGACGTCTGCCTGCAAAACCTTCCCGTCCTCTTCTGCATGGATCGCGCCGGACTCTCCGGCGACGACGGCCCCACGCATCACGGCCTCTTCGACATCGCCTACCTGCGCGGCATTCCCGACATCGTTCTCATGTCGCCGAAAGACGAAGACGAACTCGCCGACATGCTCAAGACCGCCCTCGAAATTCCCGGCCCCAGCGCCATTCGCTATCCGCGCGGCGCTGTTGCCGGCGTGGCCCGCAAGCCCGAGCCGCAGATCCTTCCCATCGGCAAAGCTGAAGTTCTCACCGACGGTTCTGACGTAGCCATCCTCGGCCTCGGTCCCACGATCTCGCTCGCGCAGGGCCTGGCCGCAACTCTCGCGCGCGACGGTTACTCCGCCGCCCTCATCAATCCCCGCTTTATAAAACCAATCGACCGCGAGATGCTCGAGCGCTACGCCAAGCGCGTGGCCGCCTTCGTCACCTTTGAGGATCACGTGAAGATGGGCGGCTTCGGCACCGCGGTCGTTGAAGCCCTCGACGAGATGGGCCTCGCCGTTCCAGTCGTCCGCATCGGCTGGCCCGACCAGTTCATCGAACACGGCAAAGTCGATGCCCTCCGCGCGAAATACGGCCTCTCCGTAGAAGCCGCCTACGCCCAGGTGCTCCCGCTGCTGGCAGGCCGCCGCCGCGCCACGCTCGTCGCGAGCTAACGCTTCACCGTTCACTTCTTCACTTCTTCACTTTTTCACTTCGTCATCCTCCACGCCGCGCGACCCGTCGCTGCGGTATCCTTCTCCCTGTGTTCCGCTTCATCCATCCTTCGCGCTGGCCGCGCCGTTGGCCGCTCTGGATCGCGCTGGGCTTCATCCTCCGCCTCTACTTCATCTGGTCTCCCCGCACCATCGACGACGATACCTGGGACTACCTCGAACTCGGCCGCAATCTGCTGCACCACTGGGTCTACGGGCTCGGCTCCGGCGACGATCTTGCGCCCAGCCTCTTCCGCCTGCCCGCCTATCCCATCATTCTGGCCGTCTTCAATCAACTCTTCGGCAATCTTCCCCATAGCGGCTGGCTCGTCGCTCTCTATCTTTTCCAGTCCGTCATCGACATCGTCGGATGCCTTCTTCTCGCGGCCTTCGCCTACCGCTTCATCTCTCCGCGCGCCGGGGAAATCGCCCTCGCTCTCGCCGTGCTCTGCCCCTTCACCGCTGCTGAAGCCGGCACCGCCATGACCGAGTGCCTCTCCATCTTCGCCGTGTCGCTGGGAATCTACGCCGCGGGACGCATCCTCTCGGCGGAAGCAGCCGGCCTCCAAGACACACGTGCCGTGATTCTCGCCGGCTGCGCTTCGGCCCTCGCCATGCTGCTGCGTCCCGACGGCGCGCTGCTTTCTGTCGCGCTCGCCGCAGGGATATTTTTCTACATTCTCCGCGGCCGCGCCGCGCAAGGCCCGCACTCGCACTGCGCCGCAGCCTCGCCACCACATCCATCTACTGCCTCGTCGCCCTGGCTCCCATTGCCGTGTGGACGCTGCGCAATTGGGTTACCTTCCAGGTCTTTCAGCCGCTGGCTCCGCGCTATCTCGGCGACCCCGGCGATCGCCCCAACGTCGGCATCTATCGCTGGATCCGCACCTGGTCCGTCGAGTACACTTCCACCGCGGTGGTATTCTGGCAGGTCGGCGTTGGCCCCATCGATCCCGACGATTTGCCCGCGCGCGCCTTCGACTCCCCGGCCCAGCGCGCGCAAACTCTCGCTCTCCTCGACGAATACAACCACACCATCTCTGTCTCCGCCGATCTCGACCATCGTTTCGGCGCGCTCGCCGCGGAGCGCATCCGCGCTCATCCCTTCCGCTACTACGTCGCGCTTCCGCTCGCGCGCATCGCCGACATGATGTTGCGTCCCCGCACCGAGGAGTTCGAACTCGAGGTCTTCTGGTGGCCCTCCAGCGACCACCCCGCCCAAACCATCTGGGCGATTCTCTTCGGCCTCATCAATCTGTTTTATGTCGCAGCGGCGGCGTGGGCCTTCCTCCGCCGTCGCGTGCCCTGGCCGTGGATGCTGGGCGGTTACATCGTCCTGCGCTGTTTGCTGCTTGGCACCATGGAAAACTCCGAGCCCCGTTACTCGCTCGAGTGTTTTCCCATCTTCATCGTCGCTGCCGCCGCAGTCCTCAGCGGTTCCAAAATTGTCACGTCACAGGCGAGCCCCACCCAATGAGCGCTGCTACCGGTCTCGCTGTGCGACAATCCACTTCAGACTGATTTTGTGATGCGAATTGTCTTCTTTTGCCCGCTGTTCTGCGGATTGGCTTTGGCCTCCGTTTCGGCCTATCCCCAGGCCGAGCCTGCGGCGCCCCTGGTTCTTGCCGGCGGCACAGTCGTCGATGTCGCCAATTGGGGCCATTCCGCCCACGACATTCCCGATGCCATTGTCGTCATCCGCGAAGGCAAAATCACCGAGGTCGGCCTGCCCGGCGAAGTGCCAATCCCCAAAGGCGCGCGCATCATCGATTGCACCGGAAAATTTCTCATTCCCGGCCTCATCGACGGCTTTGCGGGCCTGAACTCGCAGGCCCAGGCCAACGCCAACCTCTACATGGGCGTCACCACCGTGGTCGCCCGCGCCGACTATCAGCGCGGCTTCATCGATTCCGGCGCCCAGCCCAGCCCGCACATCTACCCCATCGACTCCATCGGCGTCACCGACAACTGGAGCCTGCTGGCGCGCCAGCCCGAGTGGGTCTCGAAGCTGCGCGAGGGGCCGCATCCCGCCGAGTTGAGCCCGCAGGATACGGCGCGTCAAATGGTCGACACCGCGCAGCTCGGCACGCGCGTGCTGCTGCTCTCGCCCTATCTCACCGCCGCCAATTCCCAGTGGATCATCGCCCGCGCCCACGAGATGGGCCTCGTCACCTACGGCATCTTCGTCGCCACGCCGTATCGCGTCGGCGTCGAGGCCGGCGTTGACGCCCTGCCGCAGATGGACCGCTACGATCCTCGGCGTGATTCCCGACGAACTGCAGCGCCCGCTCATCGACGATCCCGACGGCTCCGCGGCCAACACCGCCTACGATTACTCCGAGCACGTCTCGCCCACCGATCTCCGTCTGCGCAACTACGCGCATTTTCTCGCCGCGCACCACGCCGCGCTCATGCCCAGCTTCAGCCTCTATTACGTCAATCTGCCCGGGCATCGCAATCTCTGGAAGGAACCGGCCGCGGCTCTTCTCGATCCCGGCCGCATGTTTCATCCCTCCGACCCCGCCACCGGCGAAATGATCTATCCGCTCCCCACCTGGGCGCACCACCTGCCCGCCACCGCGCAGCGCTGGATGGAAGAAGATCTGCAAAAAAAGGCCGGCCTCACCGCTCTCCGTCTCTGGCGCATCAACGAAACCATCTTCGCGGATTTTCCTCACTACCTGGCCGCCTCCGGCGCCGACTCCATGGGCACCATGCCCGGCATCTCGCTGCACACAGAACTCGAGCTTCTGGTTCGCCTCGGCCTCTCGCCGCGCGAGGCCCTGGCCGCCGCCACCAACAACTATTCGCTGCAATTCGGCTGGAACGAGCTCGGCCTCATCGCCGCCGGCCGCCGCGCCGACATCCTCGTCGTCGACGCCGATCCCACCGCCAACATCTGGAACGCGCGCCGCATCTCCGCCATCATCCTCGACGGCGAACCCCTCGACCGCAATCCCTTCTGCACCTGAAGAAATAGCTGGAGTGTAAGGGGTGTTTTGTTTGTAATGTGGGATAGTAGATGTGTTTTTATTTGTGGTTATGCTTTTGTATTTTATTGGTAGGTAGTATTTTGTTGTGATTGTTATAGTTTGTATGGGAGTATAGGTGTATTTTTTTTTGGTAGGTAGTTGTTGTTATTGGGTTTGATTTTTGTTGGTAGTTTTTATGTTATATTGAGTGTGTGTTCTTATGTGTTGTATTAGAGGTTGAGTGTAGTTGATTTAGTTGTATGTTGGGTAGAGGATTTTATAGATTTGTTTGTATGTGTATAATTTGGTATGTTGATTGGTTGATTTATGTTATGTTTTGTATTGGGGTTGAGTAATGGTTATGTTGGATTTAATGGTAATGTTTAGGTTTTTTTGATTTGGAGTTGGAGCGAATGCGAGCGTTAGGTTTAGGATTTGATTTTTTGCTCAGGAGGTAGTGATAGTGGGATGCTAAGATTGTTAGGTATTTAGTAGAGTTATGTTGTTGTGTAGTTAATGTTAATAGGTTTTTGTGTATTGTAAGTGGAGTTGTTAATTGGTTTGTTGTGTGTATTTGTTTGGTATTTTATGTGTAGGTAGGTTTTAGTTGGTGTTTGATTGTGTATGATGTGATAGGTGTAAATATTGGTTTTGTAATGAGTATTTGGTATTTTTTGTTGGGTGTATTTTGGTTTTGTTTTTTGTGTGTTTAATTTGTAGGAGGGTTGATTTGGTTTGGTATTTTTTAATGTTGTATTGGTTGGTTTTTTTATTTTTTTTTTTGTTATTAGGTTTGGTATTTTGTGATATAGGTTGGTGATGATTGTATTGGTTGGGTTAAGGATGGTTGTGGTTTTATTTTGTGTTGTTATAGGAGATGTGTTGTTATTTGTGTTTTTTGTTTTTTTAATTTGGTTTTTGTTTAGTTTTGGTATTATTTTTTTTAATTGTTTGATGGGTTTATTGATGTTAGAAGGTGTTTGTATGTTTGGATGGTTTGTGTTTTGAAAAGTTTTGTAGGTTGGTATTGATTTAGATTGTGGTAAATTGGTTGTTGTTGGGGTAGGTAGAAATGTTATTTTTTTAGAAGTGTTGGTGATTTTAGGATAAGTGTGATATATAGTTAAGTTAATTTAGTTAACTTGCGCCCTCCTGCGCCTGAAACGTTAGGTCTCTGGCCTTCTGCCTTTGCACCATCGCTGGATGCCCCAGGCCTCGCTTCTGAAACCCATCACGAATTGATAGCATCGCGCTGGCAGCGATGGATCCGCCGATCGCCGGCATCAAAGAAAATCGCCCGCAGAGTCCAAGACTGTATATATCGATCGGTAGACACGAAGCAAAACGGAAATCCCCGATTATGCCTAATCACATTTTCATCAGTTACGCAGCGCAGGAGCAGGAGAAGGCCGTCGAGATCTGCGCTTATCTTGAAAACTCTCGCATTCGCTGCTGGTATGTACCGCGGGATATTTTACCGGGCATGGAATGGGGCGCTTCGATCGTCAATGCAATTCGCTCATCCGCCGCATTACTGCTCGTATTGAGCCCGGCGTCGAATCAATCGGTTCAGGTGGCCCGTGAGATTTCAGTCGCCATCGAGAATGGTCTTCCAGTCGTACCGGTCCTCATTGAAGCGGTTACAGTTTCGCGCGAATTGTCGTCCCTGATCGGGGATATTCAACGGATTGTTGTAACGAAAGACCAATGGCCTAGAGGCCTCGATAAGGTGGCTCATGCGCTTGCTTCATTTGTGCCCCAAATTGAGCAAAGTGGAGCACCAGCGCGTCAACAGCCTTCAGAGCCAGAAACGAAAGGCTACGTTTTCATCAGTTACGACAGGAGCAGCCGAGAATTCGTCACGCGACTGACTGAGATCCTCAAGCAAAGGAAATATGCATATTGGGATTACAGCGAAAGCGAGCGTGACTACCACAACGCCCTCTACAAAGAACTGGAAGAAAAGATTGAGAATGCCAAGGCTTTCATGAGTATTGTCACCGATACCTGGCGTGATAGCGAGTGGCCGGCAGCCGAATATATTTATGCAAAGGAGGCCAAAGTCCCAGTATTCGTAATCGCGGCAAAGAAGCTCGCTCGGCCCTACCCCATCATCATTAATCAACAGACGCGCATCGACATGGCAACCGATTTTGAGAGAGGTGCTTTGGTTTTGGAGCACGAGCTCGATAAAAAAGGGCTGTGACGAATCCAGTCTGCGCCTCCGTTTGCGTCCACTCCGCTCACCCGCTGCCTTTACGGTTTCTGCGCCGCCGCATTCGTCCGCTCCGCGTCCGCAATCGCATCCCGCGCCCACGCTGAGTACACAAATTCTTCGCGTTCCTTGTCCCACTCCGCCATGGGCAACACGCTCAACTGCTCCGGCGTAAGGTTCGGCACATTCACATCGATCGCCACCAGTCCGGCATCGCGGTCCTCGCGTTGCTCGCTCTTGTTGAACACGACGCCGTTCTTCGCCGCCCAATCACCAATCCGGATCGTCGGCAGTGCTGCAATCTGGCTGCTCTTCCAGTTGGCAAAATGCAGATTGTCCGCGAGCCATTGCGCCGCAATCTTCGTCACCCAGGCCGGCCGATGGCTCGCCCCCTGGTCGAAGTACGTAGTGAACACATTCTTGTCCGATCCCAACTCCGCAATCGTGCGCTTGCGCAGGTCCTCAAAGAAATCCGGTCCGTGCGTCGGAATCGCGACCACAGTATCGTTCGTCCCGTTGATGATGAACGTCGGCCCGCGCTTGGCCTGCAACGCAAACAGCACGGCTCCCCGATCCCCTAAGAATTCCAGCGCATTGTAGGGCCCGCTCTGGCACATGACATTATGGCTTGTGGCCCAATAGCCACCCGGCCCATCCAGATCGCCGCCGCCCGTCAACAGCACCGCATGAATGCGATCGTCCACCGCGCCCGCGATCGAAACCACGAACGAGCCCATCGAAAATCCCATCACCCCAATGCGTTTTGCATCCACCTCCGGCCGGCTCCTCAAATACGAAACCGCCTGCATCACGTCCGTCAGCATCTGCCCACCCATACGCTGCGGCACGCCCGGCACATCGATCAACTTATCGTGTTCGCTGGTGCCGTCCTTGTGATCGTCGTTGCGCTCGCCCTCGCCAATCATGTCGTACGTCAGCACCACCGCGCCTGCGCGCGCATACTCCACGCCCGTGTACCACGAGTACCAACTCGTCTTGTCTGCGCCGTGACCGTTCACCACCACGATCGCAGGAATTTTGCCATGCATCTTCTCCGGCCGGTACACAATGGCCGGAACCCGCAGTCCATACTCCGTCGCATACGTCACGCGCTCCGCCA
>CAVOTQ010000015.1:0-89811 GCA_963699385.1 uncultured Acidobacteriota bacterium
CGCCCTCCTGCGCCTGAAACGTTAGGTCTCCGGCCTTCTGCCTTTGCACCATCGCTGGATGCCCCAGGCCTCGCTTCTGAAACCCATCACGAATTGATAGCATCGCGCTGGCAGCGATGGATCCGCAGATCGCCGGCATCAAAGAAAATCGCCCGCAGAGTCCAAGACTGTATATATTGATCGGTAGACACGAAGCAAAACGGAAATCCCCGATTATGCCTAATCACATTTTCATCAGTTACGCAGCGCAGGAGCAGGAGAAGGCCGTCGAGATCTGCGCTTATCTTGAAAACTCTCGCATTCGCTGCTGGTATGTACCGCGGGATATTTTACCGGGCATGGAATGGGCGCTTCGATCGTCAATGCAATTCGCTCATCCGCCGCATTACTGCTCGTATTGAGCCCGGCGTCGAATCAATCGGTTCAGGTGGCCCGTGAGATTTCAGTCGCCATCGAGAATGGTCTTCCAGTCGTACCGGTCCTCATTGAAGCGGTTACAGTTTCGCGCGAATTGTCGTCCCTGATCGGGGATATTCAACGGATTGTTGTAACGAAAGACCAATGGCCTAGAGGCCTCGATAAGGTGGCTCATGCGCTTGCTTCATTTGTGCCCCAAATTGAGCAAAGTGGAGCACCAGCGCGTCAACAGCCTTCAGAGCCAGAAACGAAAGGCTACGTTTTCATCAGTTACGACAGGAGCAGCCGAGAATTCGTCACGCGACTGACTGAGATCCTCAAGCAAAGGAAATATGCATATTGGGATTACAGCGAAAGCGAGCGTGACTACCACAACGCCCTCTACAAAGAACTGGAAGAAAAGATTGAGAATGCCAAGGCTTTCATGAGTATTGTCACCGATACCTGGCGTGATAGCGAGTGGCCGGCAGCCGAATATATTTATGCAAAGGAGGCCAAAGTCCCAGTATTCGTAATCGCGGCAAAGAAGCTCGCTCGGCCCTACCCCATCATCATTAATCAACAGACGCGCATCGACATGGCAACCGATTTTGAGAGAGGTGCTTTGGTTTTGGAGCACGAGCTCGATAAAAAAGGGCTGTGACGAATCCAGTCTGCGCCTCCGTTTGCGTCCACTCCGCTCACCCGCTGCCTTTACGGTTTCTGCGCCGCCGCATTCGTCCGCTCCGCATCCGCAATCGCATCCCGCGCCCACGCAGAATACACAAACTCTTCTCGCTGCTTCTCCCACTCCGCCCTGGGCAGCACGCTCAACTGCTCCGGCGTCAAGTTCGGCACATCCACGTCGATCGCCACCAGTCCCGCATCGCGGTCCTCACGCTGCGCGCTCTTGTTGAACTCGACGCCAACCTTCGCCGCCCAGTCTCCAATCCTGATCGTAGGCAGCGAAGCAATCTGACTGCTCTTCCAATTGGCAAAATGCAAATTGTCCACCAGCCACTGCGCGGCAATCTTCGTCACCCACGCCGGCCGATGGCTCGCCCCCGGATCGAAATAAGTCGTAAACACATTCTTGTCCGATCCCAACTGCGCAATCGTCCGCTTGCGCAGGTCGTCAAAAAAATCCGGACCGTGCGTCGGAATCGCCACCACCGTATCATTCGTCCCATTGATGATGAACGTCGGTCCCCGCTTGGCCTGCAGCGCAAACAGCACGGCGCCCCGGTCGCCCAGAAACTCCAGCGCATTGTAAGGTCCGCTCTGGCACATCACATTATGGCTTGTGGCCCAGTAGCCGCCCGCCCCATCTAGGTCGCCGCCGCCCGTCAACAAAACCGCATGAATACGATCGTCCACCGCGCCCGCGATCGAAACCACGAACGAGCCCATCGAAAATCCCATCACCCCGATACGTTTTGCATCCACCTCAGGCCGGCTCCTCAAATACGAAACCGCCTGCATCACGTCCGTCAGCATCTGCCCGCCCATCCGCTGAGGCACGCCCGGCACATCGATCAACTTATCGTGTTCGCTGGTGCCGTCCTTGTGCTCGTCGTTGCGCTCGCCCTCGCCAATCATGTCGTACGTCAGCACCACCGCGCCTGCGCGCGCATATTCCACGCCCGTGTACCACGAGTACCAACTCGTCTTGTCTGCGCCGTGACCGTTCACCACCACGATCGCAGGAATCCTGCCATGCACCTTCTTCGGCCGATACACAATCGCCGGAACCCGCAACCCATACTCCGTCGCATACGTCACGCGCTCCGCCACCACGCCCGGCTCCGGCGAGAAACTCCCGAAGTTCTTCGCATCAAGATCCGGTAAAGGATCCGGAACAAACAACGCTGCTCGAATCTTTTCCCGCAATTGCTTAGCTGTAGCGTCGCTCATCTGCGCCGTCAGCGGTGCGGCCGCCACAGCCAGCAGCGCCAGCCCCGCGCCGAAAGCCACTCTGTTCCCGAGCGCCCATCTCATCCCGCGCGCCAACCCAGCCTTCCCGCGCCTCGCGCTATGACTCTCAATTCCATTCGCCGCAAGATTCATATTGCTCTCCCCCGCCCCGTTTCGTTTGCGAGTCTCAGCGTGGAGTCCGCGAATTCGTCTCGCGCTGACCCGCTGACTCGCTAACTCACCGCCATCGTTTACCCTTGAAGGCGGCAGCTCTCCACAAACGCCATGGCCCGATTTCGCTTCCCAGCTCGCACCGCAGGTCCCGAGCCCCGCAACCGTGTGCTGCTCCTCATCGCAGTCTACAAATTTCTCCATGCGATGTTCTTCTACGCTATCGGCATGGGCGCGCACCACCTGCTCCACAGAGACCTCGCTAACCAGATCGAGATCTTTGCGCGCCATCTGCGTTTCAATCCGGAGTCACGGCTGATCATCTTCATTCTTCGGAAAGCCTCGGTCATCAATGGACCGGTGCTTGAACGCATCAGCCTCGTCGCCTACTGCTACGCCACGCTCACTCTGATCGAAGGCACCGGCCTCTATCTCGAAAAGGCCTGGGGCGAGTTCCTCACCCTCGCCATCACCGCTTCATTTCTTCCCTGGGAAATTCTCGAAATCTTCCGCCGCCTCACGTGGGTTCGCGTCAGCCTGCTCACCATCAATATTCTGGTCTTCGTTTATCTATTGCGCGTCATCATCGTTCGCGGCGGCAACCGAATCGAGGCACAGAAGGATTCATCCCCGCCTGAAACCTGACACCTAGTTTCTTCTTCACCCCGTGCCCGCCGAACTCGTTGCGCATGATGGCCAGCATGCGGTCGGTAAAGTTGTTCTCCTCGCGCGAGCGGATGCGGCGAATCACCGACTCCGTAATCACCGGCGCTGACACGTTCAGGTCGATCGCCTCGAAACACCGTCCAGCGGCCTTCGCCGGAGTCCACCACGTAAGCCTGCAATCCATCCAGCGTGGGATTCCCCGCCAGCGCATCCGCCGTCAAATCCAGCAGCCAGCTGCGCACCACGCTCCCGTAGCGCCAAATCTGCGCAATCTGCGGCAGGTCCAGGTGCAGTTCCTCTTTCTTCTCCATCACCGTGAACCCCTCGGCATACGCCTGCATCATGCCGTACTCGATGCCGTTGTGCACCATCTTCACAAAATGCCCCGCTCCCGCCGGGCCCACATGTCCCCATCCCTTATCCTTGGCCGGAGCCAGCGCCTCGAAGATCGGCCGCAGATATTCCACCGGCTCCTCGTCACCGCCGATCATCATGCTGTAGCCTTCCTTCAGTCCCCACACCCCGCCCGAAGTGCCCACGTCCACAAACTGGAATCCCTTGGCCTTCACTTCGCCGTGGCGCCGCATCGAATCCTTGTACATTGAATTGCCGCCGTCGATCAGAATGTCGCCGGGATCGAGCAGCGGCTCGAGCTTCGCAATCGTGTCATCCACCGGCTGGCCCTGCGGCACCATAATCCAAATCGCCTTCCGGCCCTTCAGATTTTTCGCCAGATCCTCGAGCGACGAAACACCCAGATTGCCCGCCTTCGTCAGCCGCGCCACCGCATCGGCGTTCGAGTCGAAGCCCACCACCTCATGCCCGCCCAGCTTCAGGCGTTCCGCCATGTTGCCGCCCATCTTGCCCAATCCGATCAGTCCAAGCTGCATAACGACCTCCGCTGTCTTTCGTAAAAGAGGAATTCAAACTTGACTCGAGCCTCGAGTTCAGCAAACAAAACTAGAGGCTAGGAGCTAGAAGCTGAGAGCTGTTCCTAAAACACGCCCAACTCTTCCAACGCTGCCCACAGCGCATCCGCCCCGGTAAATTGAATCGCCTTCATTCCCGCCGCCAGGCCGCCGGCCACATTCTCCTGGCGATCGTCGATGAAGAGAACCCGCTCCGGCAGGCAGCCGAGAATATCCAGCGTCCTCAAGTAGATCGCCGGCACCGGCTTGCGCAAGCCCACGTAGCACGAACTGAATGCAACTTTGAAATACCGGCGCAAGCCGAAGTGGGCAAAGCGGAATTCATTCGTTTCGCGAGCCTCGTTATTCAGCGCGCCGATCATACAAGGTTTGGATGCCGCAAGCTCCGCAAGGATGTGCAACGCTCCATGGGGTAATTTCTGCGATTGGGCGAGCATGAACGAGAAGAACTCGCTCCGCGAAAACGCGCGCGGCTCATAGAACACCGCGGCGTCCAGATACTGTTTGAGGTTGATTTCACCGCGCTCCCAGGCATCCATCACTTCGGCATGCCTGGCCTCGAGCGCGGCCGCATCCAGACCAAAATGCGCTATCGCAGCCGCGCGTTCCCCGTGGTCCCAGCCGTTGGTCAGCAGGACTCCGCCTACATCGAAAAGAATTGCGTCGAAGGGGAACATGGTGAGCAAGTCAGCGAGTTAGCACGTCCACGAGTAAGTGAGTTGGGGAATCAACAGTGGATCCGGTGTGGTGTTTCAAATGCTCGTACAAAAATGATCTGTCATCCTGAGCGGAGTCTGATGCGTACTCCGCATCAAACGGAGTCGAAGGACCCGTGGTTGCACTTCGGAGCTTCTGCGAAGAACTTTTGGATACTGACTTAGGCGTGTTTAAAGCGATCAACTAGCGAACCGCGACTCATCACGCCTTGCTCGCGGAGCCATCTCCGCACTGGTACTTGGCCTCGATCGCCAACACCTTCTTGAAGCGCCGTTCAAACCGGCTCTCTTGCCCCTGGAATTTGGCCCCGATATATGCGTGCGCCAGCTCGAACGCCAGCGCGGAGCCGATGATCCTCGCGCCGAGCACCAATATATTCATGTCGTCGTGCTCCACGCCCTGGTGCGCCGAATACGTATCGTGGCAAATTCCCGCGCGAATGCCGGGCATTTTGTTCGCTGCCACGCAAACCCCCACGCCGCTGCCGCAAATAAGAATGCCGCGCGGCGCCATACCTGCCCTGATCGCCTCGCCCGCTTTTTCGGCAAAGTCAGGATAGTCGTCCTCAGGTTCCACTTCGTACGCCCCGAGGTCGATAACCTCGTGGCCGGCCGCGGTCAGGTTGGCGCGCACCTCTTCCTTCAACTCAAATCCCGCATGATCGGAAGCGATAACTAACTTCACGGTTGTCCCCTCTTGAGCGGAGTTAGCGGCGTTAGCGGAGCTGGTGGAGTTAGGAAAGGCTCAATGCCGATGAGGTTTTGCAATAGCTCCGCTACTGCCGCCAGCCTAACTAACTCAGCTAACTCGCGCAAAGCGCGGCTAACTCCGCTACTTCAAAAGCTTCTTCGCCCGCGCCGCCACGTTCTCTGCTGTGAATCCAAATTCCTTCATCACAATGGGCCCCGGAGCCGAGGCGCCGAAGCGGTCTATCCCCACCACATCGCCGTCGAGACCTACATACTTCCACCATCCCAGCGTCGCGCCCGCCTCAACCGCCAGCTTCGGCACGCCCCTCGGCAGCACGCTCGCCTTGTATTCCGCCGTTTGCTCATCGAAAATCCTCCAGCTCGGCATGCTCACCACGCGCGCGCCGATTCCGTCCGCCGCCAGCAGTTTCGCCGCGCCCAGCGCCACGCTGACTTCCGATCCCGTGCCGATCAGAATCACTTTCGCGTTCGCCGCATCTTCCAGCACGTACGCGCCCTTGCTCACGCTCGCGTACATGTCGCGCTGCGACACGTCGATCACCGGCACATCTTGCCGCGTCAGCGCGAAGAACGCCGGCCCCTTGCGCTCCAGCGCCAGCCGCCATACCGCCGCCGTTTCATTCGCATCGGCTGGGCGAAAATCCGTCATGTGCGGCACCGCGCGCAGCGCCATCAGGTGCTCAATCGGCTCGTGCGTCGGCCCGTCCTCGCCCACGCCGACCGAATCGTGCGTAAACACAAACAACGAGTGCGATTCCATGATTGCCGCAATGCGCAGTGCGGGCTTGGCGTAATCGGAAAACACAAAAAACGTCGAACCGAACGGCTTCAACCCTCCGTGCACCGCCATTCCGTTGACCGCCGCGCACATGCCCAGCTCGCGCACCCCGAAAAACACGTTGCGCCCTGCCGGATCCTCGGCAAAATGGGCCGAATTCTTGAAGATCGTCTTGGTCGACGCCGTCAAATCCGCCGCCCCGCCGAACAACTCCGGCACTTCGTCGAAGATCGCGTTCATCACCTGCTGACCCGCGTTGCGCGTGGCGATAGGCTTCTCGGTTCCGAAACTCGGAATCGCTTTCTCCCATCCCGCCTTCAACGCGCCCGACTGCGTGCGTTCGAACTCGGCCGCCTGCTCGGGAAATGCCGCCTTGTAACCGGCAAACAATTTGTTCCACTCCACTTCAAACTCCGCGCCGCGCTTCACCGCCTCGCGCCAGTTAGCCAGCGCCTCATCCGGCACATAAAAACTCTGGTCCTCGGGGAACCCGAAGAACTTTTTCGTCGCCGCCACATCCGCCGCGCCCATAGCTTCGCCGTGCACCTTGTTCGTGCCCGCCTTTGGGCTGCCGTAGCCGATCACCGTGCGCACGCCAATCAGCGATGGTTTGCCGACCTGGGCCTTCGCCCCTACGATGGCCTCCTCGATGCCTTGCAGGTCGTTGCCGTCCATCACCCGCTGCACATGCCAGCCGTACGCCTCGAAGCGGTCATATACATTCTCGGTAAAGCTCCAGTTGGTGGGGCCGTCGAGCGAGATCAAATTGTCGTCGTATAGAACGATCAGCTTGCCTAGGTTCAGAGTTGCCGCCAGCGATGCCGCCTCATGCGACAGGCCCTCCATCAGATCGCCGTCGCCGCAAAGCACAAACGTGTGATGATCCACCACGTTGAAGCCCGGCCTATTGTAAGTCGCCGCCAGGTGCCTCTCCGCCGCAGCCATACCCACGCCCATCCCGAATCCCTGTCCCAGTGGTCCGGTCGTCGCCTCCACGCCGTCCGTCAGTCCGTACTCCGGATGCCCCGGCGTCTTCGATCCCCACTGCCTGAAACTCTTCAAATCGTCCAGCGTCAACTTGTAGCCGGTAAGAAATAGCGCCCCGTAGAGCAGCATCGACGCATGCCCGTTCGACAGCACAAACCGGTCCCGGTCGGCCCACTTGGAGTGCGCCGGGTTGTGTTTCATCAGCTTGTGAAACAACAGGTAGGCGATCGGCGCGTCGCCCAGTGGCGCTCCTGGATGGCCGCTGTTGGCTTTCTGCACGCCGTCCACGGCGAGCAGACGAAGAGTGTCAATCGATAGCTGATCGAGTGAGAGTGACGCAATGCCTGAAGCCATAGTTGTCTTTGATTTTCCTTTCGCTGAACTGCGAACGCACCGGCCTGAACCGCTGTATTGATCAATCCATCAGATACGGCATCCGTGCCCCGTCCATTTCCGCGCGTTTTGCAGAAATGGGTGGGAAAATGAGCCACAATTCATGGGCCGGATCAATCCGCGGCATCCACCTTGACCTTTACATTGTATCCAAGCCAGGCCTCAGGTCCCGTTCCCAATTCTGTCCAATGCAGCGTCCATTCCAGTTCCTGGCAGCCGGCCGGCGCGGTAATATCTGCGCTGAATCCCGAGCTTCCCAGGCTCTGGCTACCCGTCTTGTTCACCGTCTGCCATCCGTCGCCGCTCCACACCACCTCAAAACGGCATTCATCCAGGATGCGCAGCGTATTCCCGGCCCCGATGCGCTGAATCGGCCGTCTGCGGCTGTAGATTTCCAAGCCCACCCGGCGTCGCTTGCGTCCCTCGGGATCGCAATACCGCGCGTAGACCGGATCAATGCGGTCAAACACCTTGCCATCCGCAGCCGAGCGCATCAGTTTCAGGTACTCAGCATGCGCCCACACCAGCGGCACGGCCGACCCCGCCGGCTGCCCCAGCCGCAGATGCCGTTCCGGCCGGTCGGCCTCGTCCCAAACCTGCTCCGGCAGCAACTGCCCGCACGATGCGAATTTTTCATACGTTTCGATCAGCGCGCCAATGTCCTTTCCCGCCGCCAGTTCGTAATGCGCGCGCTCGCCGCTCAGCAGAGGCCACACCCGCCCCTGTCCCCATCCCTGGTAGGGCCCTCCGTCCGGTCGCTGCCCATAGCCGTCCCCGTTGTAACGCAGCCACCCCGGCCCCTGCGGCAAATCCCGCTTCAGTACCGCGTCCACCACTTTCAGTGAATCCACAATCAGCGCGTCGTCGGCCCGCCGCACGCCGTAGCGCACCAGCTCCAGGAATCCCGCGTCGATAATCTCCCGCGCCTCAAATTCAACCCGCGAACCCGGCGGCCGGTTCGACAGCCGGACCAATTCCTTCCCGCAATCCTCATCCGCGTAGGCCTCGCCACACTCCGGCGGCCTTATGCGCATGTAATGCCGCTTGATCTCCGGGTCAAGCACGCCGTTGTTCGTAACCGTCCAATCTTCGAGGTGCCCCTCAATCCAATCCGCAAACTCCTCAAGAAACGTGGCCAACTCGTCGGCCTCGTAAGCGCGCGAAATCTCCGCCGCGCAAATCAGTCCGCCAATCACCGCGGCCAGTGTCGACGGCGAGTAACCCGAGTTTTCCTCCCAACGCTCCTGCTGGGTAATCGGCGCAAAGCGCACCAGAATCCCTGCCGCCCGCTCAATGAACGGAAAAAACGGCAGATTGCCCAGTCCGCCCGCCTTCCACAATCGCCACGCCAGGATCAAGGGAAACGCCACCTCATCCAGTTGCTTCCCGGTCCAATAGGGAGTGCCGTCAATCCAGAAATTCTGCGCAAAGCTGCCATCGGGCAACTGCGTGCACGCCAGATACACCAGCGCTCGCCGCGCTGTCTCGATGCGCCCGCAGGCTAGCAGCGCCGTCGCCGTCTGCACCATGTCGCGCGTCCACACCAGGTGGTATCCGCCCAGGTCGTCGTCGCCCTTTGTCTGCCCCCATGGAATCGAAGCCGACGCCACAAACGCCCCCGCATAGGATTTGTCTTCATGCGCCAGCAACACGGCATGACTGGCGCGCAGCAACTTTCCCCCGTCGCGCGTACTGCCTGCAAGCCCCTCAGGATACGCCGCCCGATGCCATTGCACGATGAACCGCTTGCACTGTTCCTCAAACGGCGTCGCCAGTGCTCCCATCATCTTCTGCAGCGCGGTGTGATGCCCATTCCCAATTCCGATCGCCAGCGTGAATTCGCGCACGGCAATGCCGCTTTGCGCCTCCGGGCTCGGTGCTTCCCCGAGCTTCAGGCGCGCGTCAATGGCTCTTTGCGCGATGCATCCCAGATCGATCTCGCCCATCACCGCAATATTGCCGTCCGTCGCCGAACCGAACTCCCAATCCATCGTGAAGTTCTGCATCAGGTCCTGCCAGCCGTCGCTCGCGCCCACAAACCCGCAGCTCATGCGCGAGAATCCGCAACTTGCCGTCATGGCCAGCGACCACTGATGCTTCCAGGCCAGCAACACGTTGTGTCCCGCCAGGTCGAGCGTCCGCGCCGAATTGCCCTCCCCGCCCCCGCCCAGGTGCGGCGCCAGCAGCGCAAACATCTTCAGCCGCGGCACCAGGTCTTCGCGTCCTTCCAAACGCACATGTTGCAGCACCACGCCATGGTGCGGATCGGAGATCATCTCCTTGGTCACGCTGTAGCGGCCATCCGGGTCGCGGTTCACATAGCGCACCGCGAGCGCCGAAGGGTCGATGTACTCGAAGCTCTTCTTCAGGTGGCGCTTCTCTTCGTGCACAAACGTCTCGCCGTCAGTGATCAGGAATCCCATGTCCCGCACTTGCGGCCGATCAATCGTCGGGTAGTACACCTCATTCAGAATTCCATGCGAACACGTGAACCAGATGCGGCTCGACCCCGCGTACGCCGTCACCACCGCGTCCTTCACGCTCGACGTCCAGCGCGGCGCAAGGCCCGGCGAGCCAAAGGCCTCGCCCTGCTGTTCAAGCCATCGGAACAAAGACTGATCGCTCATGTGCACTCACTGTGCATTGATTTCTGAAGATTTAATTTCGCAGCCATTCGCATCGGGGAACAAAGATGAGCACAGAAACAGGTAAACCGCGCGCCATCTGCAAAGTTCGACGCCCATACAGTGCAGTTGGATACTAAAACATTTCCGTCAAAAAGTCGCCGTGTGCCCCACCCCGGCGCGCTTTCGTCTTTGCACCAAGCGTAGGACCCTACGAACTTCAACCCCCCATGCAGCTCAGCACGAGCATGGGTGCCCCACATCTCGATTTTGAGGTGTGGGAAACCACCGCCGCCAACTCACCACGAACAAGCTAGCAGCTAGAAGCTGGCAGCCGTTCTTGCTCTTCCCAACATGTACTTCACCGCCGCATCAATCTCCGCCGGCGTCACATCCTCTACTACGCCTGCATCGCCAATCCCAATCGGCAGCACGAACCGCCGCACCCCGCCCACATTCTTCTTATCGCTTCCCGTCGCTGCCAGCACCCGCCCCGCGCTCACCTTCAGCTTCGGCAGCGGCCCGTAGCGATAAATCAGCTTCTCCATCCGCTCCATCTGCGCCCCGGTTATCGTTCCCCGCCGCCGCGCCACAGCCAGCGCCGCCACCATGCCCCATGCCACCGCCTCGCCGTGCAGCATGGCTTTGTAGCGCGTCGCCTGTTCCAGCGCGTGGCCCACGGTGTGCCCAAAGTTCAAAATCATGCGCAACCCGCCTTCACGCTCGTCGCGCCGCACCACGTCGGCCTTCATCCGGATCGACGCCGCAATCACCCGCTCCAGCGCCTTCGGCTCTCGATGCAGAATCGCATCCGCATGTTCCTCCATGAACCGCACCAGCGCCCGGTCGCGAATGAAGCCCGCCTTCACGCTCTCCATCAATCCCGCGCGCAATTCGCGGTCAGGCAGCGTCCCCAGCACGCCGATATCGGCAAACACCGCCCGCGGCTGCAAAAAATTCCCGACAAGATTCTTGCCCTCGGGCAGATTCACGCCCACCTTGCCGCCCACGCTCGAGTCGACTTGCGCGAGAAATGTCGTCGGCACCTGCACGTACTCAATCCCGCGCATGAACACCGCCGCCACAAATCCGCCCACGTCGCCCACAATGCCGCCGCCAAAAGCAATCAGAAAACTTCCCCGATCGCCCCCTGCGCGCACCATCTCCCGCGTCAGCCGCTCCACGCTGGCCATGGTTTTGTGTTTTTCGCCAGGCGGCAGAAAGAGCACCACCGGGGCCTCTGAAAAGGACTGCTGCATGCAATGCCCCCACAAGGCCCAAATCTCCGGCGACGTCAAAACAAAAACCCGCCGCGGCAGCCGCCCCACCGCCCGTTCAATCCGCGGCGCCAGCGTCTCCAGCAACCCGCTCCCCGCAAATACGTCATACTTCGCCGAAGGTGTCTCAACCCGTATCGTCTGCACAAAGTAATGATAGAAGACCGGGCGCGCCTGATTCGGTGCTAGACCTTTTCCGACGACCTTGTTCCGTTGTTCCTTCGCTCGCCGCCCTTGATAGCCTCAAAGGTGATGGCCAATTCCCCCTCCGTCGATTTTCTCGTCATGGGCGCAGGCGTCGCCGGACTTCGCTCCGCCATCGAGCTCGCACAACATGGCGAAGTTCTCGTGGTCACCAAGGAATCGCTATCGGAATCGAACACGCACTACGCGCAGGGCGGCATTGCCGTCGCTATGGAGGGCGAGAAAGACGTTGCCCTGCACCTCGAAGACACCGTGAATGCCGGCGACGGGATAGTCAACCGCTCCGCCGCCGAGGCGCTGGTTTCCGAAGGCCCGCAGCGCGTAGCCGAGCTCATCGAGTGGGGCGCGAATTTCGACGAGGCCACGGACGCGGAAGGCCGCCGCCTGGATGGCCAGTTCCTGCGTACGCGCGAAGGCGCGCATTCGCTGGCCCGCATCCTGCACTCGAGCGGCGATGCTACGGGCGCTGAAATCAGTCGCGCGCTCGTCACCTACGCACGCGCGCAAAAAAATATCCGCTTTGCCGAGTGGACGCGCGTCTCCGGCCTTGTCGTCGCCGACGGCCGCGTCGTAGGCGTCGATCTCGCCGCCGCCGAGCCCCCTAATGCAAAATCAAGCGCAGCGGACCACACACCGCGACAGATCGCCGCGCGCTCCATCCTCATCGCCTCCGGCGGTGCGGGCCAGGTCTACTCTGATACCACTAATCCCGCTGTCGCCACTGGCGATGGCATCGCCCTAGCCGCGTCAGCGGGCGCCAAACTCGCCGACATGGAGTTCTACCAATTCCATCCCACCGCTCTCGCAATCGAAGGCGCGCCGCGCTTCCTCATCTCCGAAGCGCTCCGCGGCGAGGGCGCGTACCTGCGCAACGATCGCGGCGAGCGCTTCATGGAGCGCTACCATCCGCAGCTCGAACTCGCCCCGCGCGACGTCGTCGCCCGCGCCATTGCCCGCGAAGGTCTGCGCCGATCCCGGAGCCCAAGACGCCGCCGATCCGCAGTCACCGTCGCGTCCCGTTTATCTCGACATGCGTCACGTGCGCAACCTCGACCTCATCGCGCGTTTCCCCGGCATCAGCGCGTTTCTCGCGCGCTACAGCCTCGACCTGCGCCGCGATCTGATCCCAGTTCGTCCAGCTGCGCACTATCTCATGGGCGGCATTCGCACGGACCTCGGCGGCCGCACTTCGCTCGCCGGACTCTACGCGGCCGGCGAAGCCGCCTGCACCGGCGTGCACGGCGCCAACCGCCTGGCTTCGAACTCTCTCCTCGAAGGCCTCGTCTTCGGCGCGCGCGCCGCGCATTCCATGCTTGCCGACGCGCTTCCCCTCGCATCTGCCCCGGCCGCACGGGACTCTGGCCCCGCTCCACTGCTTCTCTCCGCTGCCGAAAGTCAGCCAGTCGAGACTCTCATCGCCTCACTGCAAGCATCCATGTGGGTCAACGCCGGCCTGTTGCGCGAGCAGTCCTCGTTGCGTCAGGGATTGGCCGCGCAAGCCGCCTGCGAAGCAAGCCTGTCTGACATCGCCGCAACCGGCCGCACCAGCCGCCGCCTCGCGGAAGCGCAAGCCCTGCGCCGAGTGGCGCGCGCCATACTGACTGCGGCGCTCGCCCGCACCGAGAGCCGCGGCGCGCACTTTCGCTCCGACCATCCCCAACACGACGACGCAAACTTCCGCAAGCACTCCGTCCTGGTCCGCGACGGCAAGGTCCGCTTCGAAGCGTGGTAGCTCTCCCTCGCTAACCTGCTGACCCGCCGTCTTTCTGACTTGCTGTCTTGCTGATTCGCTGACCCACCGCACTCGCTACCGCGCACACTGCCAGAATCCCGCCAATCACCACCAGCGAAATCGTGGCCGGTACCTCAATCCATCGCGCCGCCAGCATCTTCAACGCCGCAAACGCCAGAATCGCGCCCAACCCGTAATGCAAATAGCGGAACCGCTCCAGCATCCCGGCCAGCGCAAAGTAAAGTGACCGCAGCCCCAGAATCGCCGCCACATTTGACGTGTACGCCACAAACGGATTGTGCGTAATCGACAGAATCGCCGGAATGGAATCGGTAGCAAAAAGCAGATCGGTGGCCTCGACGGCCAGAATTACAGGCAGCAGAGAGCCTTTGGCAGGCTGCAGGCGCACAATCCACTCTGGTATCGCCGCGTTTGCCGAGCTGGCGCGCACCAGCCGCCACGCCATGTAGAGCAGAAACAGTCCAAAGACCCACGTCACCCACTCAAACCGTTGCAACAGCGTGATGCCCGCCGCGATGAACGCCGCCCGCAATACAAACGCGCCCCACACACCCCACATCAGGGCCTTGTGCTGGCGCTGCGGTCCGATCTGGAATCCCCGAAACAGCACCAGGAATACAAATAGGTTGTCGATGCTCAGCGACGCCTCGATCGTGTACCCGGCCGCAAACTCAAGTGCCGTCTGCCGCCCCTGCGCTACAGCGATCCAGCAGGCAAACCCGGCGGCGGCCAGCACCACGCCCGCCGTTCCCACCCACACAAATGCCTGCGCGTACCGCGATGTGCGCCGGTGGCCCGGCAGAAACGAATCCGCCAGCAGCACCGCCGCCACCACCGCGTGAAATCCCACCCACCAGGCCCAGGAAACGCCCGCAATCATAGCTGGATGCTATCGCAGCCCTCCGACTTCCCGCTGGTTTTTCACGGAATCCTGTGACGCATGGGGCCTCTCGCGCATCCTTTCAATAGGGTGTGTTTCAAGAACCAACTTTGTATCAGGATGCGACTTTAGTCGCGCCATATTACTCATTAGCGAGGTCCTCCATTGAGTGAATTCGCCAATCCGCCGGAGTCGAAGCCAGCGCCGCCGCGCCGCCCACGCGTGGTCATTGTCGGCGGAGGCTTCGCCGGCCTGAACGCCGCCAAAGGCCTCGCGCACTTGCCCGTCGATGTCACCTTGGTCGACCGCCGCAATCATTACCTCTTTCAGCCGCTGCTCTACCAGGTGGCGCTGGCCGTGCTCTCGCCCGCCGACATTGCCCAGCCCATCCGCTCCATCCTGCGCCACCAGCGCAATACCGAGGTGCTGATGGACGAGGTGGTCGGCATCGACATCGCCGCGCGGCAGGTGGCGCTGGCCAGCGGCGCGCGCCTCGACTACGACTATCTCGTGCTCGCCACCGGCGCCACGCACTCCTACTTCGGCAACGACCAGTGGGAGCCGCTCGCGCCCGGCCTCAAAACCATCGAAGACGCCACCGAGATTCGCCGCCGCGTGCTGCTGGCCTTCGAACTGGCCGAGCGGCAGATGGTCGAGCAGGGCTGGCACCCGCCGCTCAACTTCGTCGTCATCGGCGGCGGACCCACCGGCGTCGAGCTCGCCGGCGCCATCAGCGACATTGCGCAGCTCTACATGCGCCACGACTTCCGCCACATCGATCCCACCAAGAGCCGCGTCATGCTGCTCGACGGCGGCCCGCGCGTGCTGGCCGCTTATCCTGAGGATCTCTCCGCCAAAGCCGAAGCCGAGCTCAAACGCCTCGGCGTCGAAGTCCACACTGCAGAGCGCAGGTCACCGGCGTCGGCCCCGGCTGGGTCGAAGCGCAAACCGGCCAGCAACGGCAATCCAGCGAATTGAAGCCGTCGTCACGCTTGTGGGCCGCCGGCGTGCAGGCCTCGCCGCTGGGCAAGCTGCTGGGCGCGCCGCTCGACAAGCGCGGCTGCGTCATCGTCGACGACCAGCTCAATCCGCCGGCGCTGCCCGAAGTCTTTGTCCTCGGCGACCTCGCCCATTTCGAGCAGGACGGCCACCAGGTCCCCGGCGTGGCGCAGCCCGCCATGCAGATGGGCGATCACGTGGCCAAAATGATCGCCGCCGACCTCGCCGGCAAGCCGCGTCCCGCCTTCCGCTACTTGGACAAGGGCGACATGGCCACCATCGGCCGCATGGCCGCCGTCGCCGATGTGAAGTGGCCCTTCAAGGCCCACATGAGCGGCTTTCCCGCCTGGTTCACCTGGCTCACCGTGCACATCTTCTTTCTCATCGGCTTCCGCAACCGGCTTTCGGTGCTCATCGACTGGGTGTGGACCTACTTCACCTTCACGCGCGGCGCGCGCCTCATCACCGGCGACCAGAATCTGCCCGGCTGGAAGGATCAGCTCGAACCGAACCGGACCAGGCCGCGATTGAAACAGCAGCTCCGACGAATGAGTCAGCGGCCTTCTCGGAGGGAGCACGAACCGACAATCGCCAGCGAACGAGTCAGCCTCACGAATGGCGTGAGGCCGCATTGAACCGTGCCGCTGCGGCCGACATCGCCGTCGGAGGCTCCTCCATCATCATAAACTAGAAGAGCAATGCTCGACTTAGGATTTGTTCGCGCCAACCTGGAGTTGGTGGAAGAAAAACTGCGCGCGCGCGGCGCCGACCCGGCCGCGCTGCTGGGCGATTTTCGCGCTCTCGACAAGAGCCGCCGCGAGGCCATCACTCAGTCCGAGCAGCTCAAGGCCCGCCGCAACGAGCTCTCCCAGCAGGTGGGCGCGCTCAAGAAAGCCGGCAAGAACGACGAAGCCGCGGCCGTGATGGACGAGACCCGCGCCCTCAAGGACAAGCTCGACGAGCTCGACAAATCGGCCGCCGCCGCTCGACGAGCAGTTGCGCCTGTCGCTCGCCCGCATTCCCAACCTCACCCGCGACGAAGTTCCCGTCGGCAACTCCGAAGCCGACAACGTCACCGTCAAAACCTGGGGCGAGCCGAAAAAATTCGATTTCGACGCCCAAGCCGCACTGGGAAATCGGCGAAGCCCTCGGCATTCTCGACCTCGAACGCGCCGCCAAGCTCTCCGGCGCGCGCTTCGCCGTCTACATGGGCGCAGGCGCGCGGCTCGAGCGCGCGCTCATCAGCTTCATGCTCGACATGCACACCCAGAAGCACGGCTACAAGGAAGTGCTGCCGCCGTTCATGGTCAACTCCAAGTCGCTCTTCGGCACCGGCCAGTTGCCCAAGTTTGCCGAAGATCTTTTCCGCTGCTCCGATGCCGACGCCGAGGCCGTTGCGCGCGGCGAGTTCAAAGACAGCGACCACTGGCTCATCCCCACCGCCGAGGTTCCCGTCACCAATCTCTATCGCGACGAGATTCTCGACGAAGCGCGGCTGCCCATCTCGCTCACCGCCTACACGCCGTGCTTCCGCGCCGAGGCTGGCGCGGCGGGCAAAGACACGCGCGGCATCATCCGCCAGCACCAGTTTCAAAAGGTCGAGCTGGTCAAGTTCACGCGCCCCGAAGAGTCCGACGCCGAGCACGAGCGGCTCACCCGCGACGCCGAAGAGATTCTCGAAGCTCTCGGACCTGCCCTATCGCCGCGTTCTGCTCTGCACCGGCGACACCGGCTTCTCCTCCGCCAAGACCTTCGACCTCGAAGTCTGGCTGCCCGGCCAGCAGCTCTACCGCGAAATCTCCTCCTGCTCCAACTTCGAAGCCTTCCAGGCGCGGCGGGCCAACATCCGCTACCGGCCGCTCCGGGCAGGCGCCAAGGCCAAGCCCGAGTTTGTGCACACCATCAACGGCAGCGGCCTGGCCGTGGGCCGCACCTGGCTGGCGATTCTCGAAAACTACCAGCAGGCCGACGGCTCGGTCGCTGATTCCCGCAGGCCCTTCGCCCCTACATGGGCGGCCTCGATAGAATTGTCAAGGGAGTCCTAATGGCATCATCCTCGTCCAATGCCGCACCTGTCGCCGCCGCATCCGAGCCCGGCGCGGCATCAAGCAGATTCTGCAGCAGCTATTTCTACTGGACCTACTCCGCGCGGATCGCTTCCACTACGACATCATGGTCACGCTGATTCTGCTCTTCATCTTCGTCACGCCGCATCTGTGGGACTACGGCGACAAGCCGTCGCTCGCAGCGGTCCCGCGCATCCCATCCAGGTCGTCGCCAATGGCCGCGGCGTCATCGTCACCGTGCAGGCCTCGGATGTGAGCGTTCCCGCGGGCGCTTCCTACCAGCAGGTCAAAGAAGGCGCTGCGCAAGGCCATCGAGCCCGTGACCGGCGACTGCCGTCTTCGTCGAGCATTGGGAAACCGTCACCGATGCCCAGGGAAATCTGGCCTGGAAGGTCTGGGCCCACCGCTAACGTTTTTCCATCCTCTCGAGCGCTCACCGTCCGCGTCCAACACAATTTGCAAGGAATCTCATGCACTCACGCAATCCTCTTCTATATCTCGCACTCGTTGCACTCGCCGTTCTGCCGCTCCGGCCCGCACAGGCTCGCGGATCCCGACCTTGGCCGCCGTGCTCGCAAAGCTCGATGCCGCGCAGCGAAGGACTTTCACACCACCACCGCCACCGTCGAATTCGACAGCATTCAGACCGACCCGATCCCCGACAAGGATGTCATGACCGGAACGGCGTATTACGAGCGCAATCAGTCATTTCGAGATGGCCGCGCACTTCACGGAGCACATCTCCGACGGTCAAAGCCGGCCCACGGGAAAGGCTTACATTTTTTCCGACGGCACGCTTCGCATTTCCGATACCGGCAAAGAAAATGACGCCAAGCTCTACAACCAGGCCAGCAAGTACGAGAGCTATTTCGTGCTGGGCTTCGGCGCCAGCGGCAAAGACCTGGAGGAGAAGTGGACGATCAAGTATCTCGGCAAAGAGACCATCGACGGCATCGCGACCGACAAGCTTGAACTGGTCGCCAAGGATCCCGAGGTGCGCAAGAATATTCCCAAGGTCACCATCTGGATCGACACCGCGCGGGCCGTGAGCCTGAAGCAGTGATCTTCGACGAAGGCCAGGGGCAATCCTGACGTCTGCCATTACACCAACATCAAGGTGAATCAACCGTTGCCGAAAACCGCCTTCAATTTCGACAAGTAACCCCAGTTCATCTGCCGCGAAAGCGCCAATCCCGCCCAGCGCAAACAGCATCGGGAAAGCACTCCAGCGTGTAGCGCGTCTCGGGCGCTTCCACGGTCGCGAGCATAGCGCTGCGCAGCAGAAGATACGCCAGCAGCGCACCCCAATAGCGCGGCCGCATGATCAAGCCCGCAATTCCCAGCAGCAAGTACAGCGCATTCAACCCCGCGTAGGCCCAGCTGAATTCCGTCTCCGCGTTATGATGCGCGTAGACCCACCAGTCGAGATCGATGTGCAGGTTTTCGACGCGCGGGCGCAGCCACATATCGGCCACGCGGCCCAGCGGCAGCCACACATAATAGCGCAACGGATGCGCGGCGATTCGCTCCTCCGCCAGCCGCTCGAAGCCCGCATCGATCTCCGGGCGTCAGCTCCATGCCATGGCTGTTGTAGTCGGCGGCCAGCGCCGCGGTCTCGGCGTACTGCGCCGGCGTATCGAAGGCGCGGCTGGGCAGCTCGTTCACATCCAGCTTGTCCCCCGGCACATTCCAATAAATCTCGTAGGTCGAGATGAAATCCAGGCACCAGCTCTTCACCCAGCGCTCCCATCCAGGATTGGTGCGTCTCGCCGGGATCGGTGGCCAGTCGCGGCGCCAGCGGCTCAATCACATGAAACACGCGCCAGTTGCGCGCCGTCCACACCGCAAAGGGCGTCAGCGCCAGCAGCCCGCAAACCACGGCCATGCGGGCCAGTTTTCTGTTCGTCAATAGCGCTCCCGTCCGCAGACCGATAAACAATCGCCGGCGCAAACGCCACCGCAGCCAGCGCGCCATCGGGCCGCAACAGCGCGGCGGCGACAATCGCAAACGTAAACCAGAGCGCATTCACCCAACCGGGATCGTCGTGGAAACGCGCCATCGCCCACATGGCCAGCGCCAGTACAAAGAGCGTAGGCGTTTCCGCAAGCGGAGCCACCGTGTACGAGGCGGTAAATGGGCAGAGCGCGGCCAGCCAAGCGTAGCCAGCGCGGCGCCGCGATTCGCGGCGCGGGGGCACAATGCGCCGCACAAACCCGGCCAGCAGCAGGCAGCCCAGCAAATCCAGAGCAATCTGCACGCAGGCCACGGCAAAGTAGTTCTCCATCCCAAAGATCTTGAAGCAGAGGGCCAGAAACAGCGGGTAGCCCGGCAGCCGGATCAGCGTCGAGTAGATCGCGCCGCTGGGCAGCGTCAGCGCAAATCGCCCGTGCAGCAGGAGATTCTTGGCCAGGTCCCCGTAAACCAGCATGTCGCCGTTGACGTCAAAGAGATTTCCCAGCATCCACAAGCGCAAAGCCAGGCCAGCACCCAGGGCAAGGGCCACGGCAGGGCCGGGCGCAGATACGCCGCCATGCGCGCCGACATGCGCGACAAGCCTCGCAAGCGGGCTCGCATCCGGGCCGTCAATTGACTCTCTCGGGCAGCTTCCATACGATTCGTACTGTATAGCGTACGGCATTTCCAGCAATTGCGCGCCTTGCCGATGGTGGGCCGGAGCGGTCAGTTGGCGGGTGCCGTGGCCTTTTTTGCGCGATTTTCGCGCCGGAGTCATCTAAACCACTCATGCCCGACCGGCAAATTTTCTTCGACCCGGAACGCAAGCGCTGGAAGCGTCTGCGCCGCATTCTGGATATAACGGCCGTGGTGTCCACCCTGGTGGTCGCCGGCTTTATCTTCAATGTGCTGCGCGGCCAGCACCTGCCGGAGCTGCTGCTGCCTATTCCCCGGCACAATTACAAGGCGCTCTGCCCGACAACTCTCCTCTCCGCAACGCCAAGAACCAGCCCCCCGCGCGCCGCAAAACCACACGCAAGCCCTCTGAAATTCCCCTGAATACCGGTGAAGGTTTGCGCGCCGCCTATTACGTGCAGGACGACGCGGCCAGCTACTCCTCGCTCAAAGAGCACGTCCAGCAGATCGACCTGCTCTTCCCGCAGTGGCTGCATGTGGATTCGCCGCAGGGCACACTGATGATGATGAGCGGCGACAACCTGCGCGAGTATCCAGTGATTCAGGGCACCACCATCCACGATCCCGACGACCTGAACAAGGTAAAGCAGGTCATTCAGTCGGCCCGCACCGACACCGAAATCTTCCCCGCCCTCAACAATTTCAATCCCCACACCCAGGACTGGGACACCGGCGTCGGCGACGTGCTCCAGGACCCCGCAAAAAGCGCCGCGTTTCGCCAGCAGATCATGCGCTTTCTTACCGCGTATCCCGTCTATCGCGGCCTCTCTCTCGATATTGAAAGCATCCCCGACGAAGATGGTGCCGCCTACCTCAGCTTCATCCAGGCGCTCTATCAGGACATGCGCGCCCGCAATCTGCGCCTCTATGTCAACGCCGCCGTGGCCACCAGCGACAGCGACCTCAAGACCATCGCCGCGAACTCCGACGGCATCATTCTCATGAACTACGACGAGCACCAGACTACAAGCGATCCCGGACCCATCGCCAGCCAGCCCTGGTTCATCGCCAATCTGGTCCGCGTGCTCAAAGTGGTGCCCAAGGAAAAACTCATCTGCGGCGTGGGCAGCTACGGCTACGATTGGGCGCTCTCCATTCCCGACCCTAAGGATCCGCCATCATCCCAAGCCCAAGGTTCTCAATACCGATAATCTCTCCGTCTCCGATGCCTGGGAGCGCGCCTCCGACGCCGACGCCGATCTCGATCTCGACTACGACGCCCTCAATCCGCACTTCGAGTACATCGACGAGGACGCCAACCAGCGCCACGTGGTCTGGTTCCTCGATGCGGTTTCACTTCTCGACGAGATGCGCGCCGCGCGCCAGCTCGGCCTGCAGACCTTTGCCCTCTGGCGGCTGGGCGAAGAAGACGGTTCGCTCTGGAATATCTGGGATCATCCCAGCGATCCGTCTTCGCTGCAGGCGCTCAACGACAACGTTCCGCCCGGCCACGACGTGGATACCGAGGGCGAAGGCGACATTCTGCGCATCACTGGCCAGCCTCAGCCCGGCAAGCGCACCGTGGAAGTGGATACCGACGAGCCCGACCCGCGCAAAAAGCTCATCGTCGACGAGCACATGGACGTGTATCCGCACCCCTGGGTCGTCGAGCAGTACGGCTACCATCCCCAACGAGGTCGCGCTCACCTTCGACGACAGCCCCGATCCCAAGTGGACGCCAAAAATTCTCGATATCCTCAAAGCCAAACACGTCCATGCGCCTTCATGGCCATTGGCGCCGAGGCTGCTGACAACATTGGCCTCCTTCAGCGCATCGTTCGCGAGGGCCACGAAATCGGCAATCACACCTGGACCCATCCCGACATCAGCGATATTTCGCCGCGCCAGGTCGAGCTTGAGATCAAACTTACCGAGCGTCTCTTCGAAAGCAAGCTGGGCATGCAGCCGCTCTACTTCCGCCCGCCCTACGATATCGACGAAGAGCCCGACACCGACCTCGAGGCCTTGCCCGCCTGGCGCATCCAGCAGATGGGCTACATCATCATCGGCAGCAAAATCGATACCGACGATTGGGATGAACACCCTCGCAAAACCACTCGCTGAAATCATCCAGTCGGTCTTCTCCCAACTCGACACCATGAAGACCAAGCCGCAGTTCCGCGGCTCCATCATCCTCATGCACGACGGCGGAGGCGACCGCTCCGTTACCGTGGCCGCGCTGGGTCCGCTCATCGACGCCTTACGCGCCCGCGGCCTCACCATCGTTCCCGTCTCCGCGCTCATGGGCAAAACCACCGCCCAGGTCATGCCCCCTCTCACCTTCTGGCAGCGCATGCGCACGCTTCCTGACTCCATCGCCTTCTCCGCGGTCGATCTCATCAGCAACTTTATTTTCATGGTCTTCTTCGTCGGCGACGTGCTCATGAGCGCGCGACTCATCATCGTCGGCATCCTCGCCATCATTGACCGCCTGCGCCGTCCTCACCGTCAGGCCTCGCCCGGCTTCAATCCCCGCGTCGCCGTTCTCATCCCCGCCTACAACGAAGAATCCGTCATCGTGCGCACCATCCGCTCCGTGCTCAATTCCGATTACAAAAACCTGCGCGTCATTGTCATCGACGACGGCTCCCGCGACCGCACCGCTGAAGTGGCCGCCGCCGCTTACGCCCAGGACATCGCCGCCGGCCGCCTGCAGGTGCTCACCAAGCACAATGAAGGCAAGGCCGCCGCCCTCAATTACGCCCTCGATCGCATCTCTGAGGAGGTCTACATCGGCATCGACGCCGATACCGTCATCGCTCCCGACGCCATCTCCAAGCTCATTCCCCACTTTGAAGATCCCGGCATCGGCGCCATCGCCGGCAACGCCAAGGTCGGCAACCGCGTCAACCTCTGGACCCGCTGGCAGGCTCTCGAATACATCACCAGCCAGAACTTCGAGCGCCGCGCCCTCAATCTTTTCCACGTCATCACCGTGGTTCCAGGCGCCATCGGCGCGTGGCGCACCGCGGCCGTAAAAGCCGCAGGCGGATACCCGCTCAACACCGTGGCTGAAGATGCCGACCTCACCATGGGCCTGCTCGAAGCGGGATGGAAAGTCGACTACGAAGACCGCGCCCTGGCCTATACTGAGGCGCCCATCGACGCCCGCGGCCTCATGCTGCAGCGCTTCCGCTGGTCCTTCGGCACGCTGCAGGCAGTCTGGAAACATCGCGCCGCCTTTGTGCGCAACAAGGCCATGGGCCTCTTCGCGCTGCCCAACATACTCGTCTTCCAAATGCTCCTGCCGCTGGTCTCGCCTTTTATCGACATCATGTTCGTGGCCGGCATCGTCAACTACTTCGTCGATCGCCACTACCATCCTGAAGCGGCCTCATCGGCGAGCTTCGAAAAACTGCTGGCCTACTTCGGCGCATTCCTGCTCATCGACTTCATTACTTCGTCAGTAGCCTTCAGCCTGGAGCGCCGTCATCCCGCCAACAAGGGCGATGGCTGGCTGCTGTTCCACATCTGGCTGCAGCGCTTCGCCTACCGGCAGGTCTTCTCCGTCGTGCTCTTCAAAACCCTCAAGCGCGCCATCGACGGCAAGCCCTTCAACTGGGACAAATTAGCTCGCACCGCCAAGATGAGCAAACACACCGAAGCCCTCACCGAAGCCGCCCCGTAGCGTGGTGACTCAGAAGTTCGCATCACAATGAAATTGTCATCCTGAGCGAGTCGCAGCGGCGACGAGCCGAAGGACCTGCATTTTTGCGCCCTGTTGTGAAACCTGACATTTGAGACATCGTCGCGGGCGTTCGAAGTGCTTTCTCTCACAAATGTGTTTCGAAGACGTACATCGTCATGGAGCGATTAACGACCGATATTGCCCGTGCCGATATCCGTTCCATGAAGAGACGCTCTTTATGTGCCGGGCCACTTCGCATGGCAGTTGCGATCGGGCTTTTAGTCTTTGCGGCGTTCGCGTATGCGCAGTCGCAAGTCGATCAAGACCTGATGTCAATGAACCTGGAAGATTTGTCGCGGGTGAAGGTCTTCAGTGCCTCGCGCCATTTTGAAGACGCGCGCAGAGCGCCATCCTCGGTCAGCATCATCACCGCCTCTGACATTCGCCGCAACGGATGGCGAACGCTGGGCGAGGCTTTGAGTAGTCTGCGCAGTTTCTATTCGTCGTACGATCGCACTAATCTGTACCTGGGCGTGCGCGGGTTCATGCGCCCCGGCGACTACAACTCGCGCGTTCTGGTGCTGGTGGACGGTCACCGCATGAACGACAACGTCTACAGCGGCGCGGCAATCGGGACCGGTTTCTCCATCGATCTCGACCTGGTCGATCACATTGAGGTTGTGCGCGGTCCTGGCTCTTCACTCTTCGGCACCAACGCGATGTACGCGGTGATCAACGTGATCACCCGTAGCACAGGCTCAGAGACGGCAATCGAGACCGCGGACGACACCGGCTCCTATCTGTCCCGAACAAGTCGCGTCACAGTGGCCACCGGCCAAGGCAAAAGCTCCGCATTGTTTTCCGCGTCTTACCATAAGAACCCCGGCCAATCGTCTCTCTTTTTTCCGCAGTTCGCCTCGCCGTTAACGAACAACGGTTACGCGGAAAATATGGACGGTAACCGTTTTGACTCGGTCTTCGCGGATCTCCGCAGCGGCGGCTTTCGACTGCAAGGCGCATTCTCCGACAACATGAAGCGGTTTCCCACTGCGACCAGCGGCACCGTGTTTAACAATCCTGCCGACTGGGTGGAAGGCACACGCGCATTTGTCGACGCCAGTTTCCACAAAACCGCGTGGTCAGGTACCGACATCGATCTTCGTCTCTTTTACGACAATTTCGAAGACGTCGGCAGCGGCGCCTTTAAATATCCTCCCATGCCCGGAACGATAGTCGGACAAATCAAAACGCGTTCCGATTCGGCGGGAGCGGAAGCCAACGTGACCCGCGAATTCGGCTTATTCAGAATCACCGCGGGAGCCGACTACCAATACAACCTTCAGATCCTCTTGCGGAACGTCATTGTTGGAGAGGGAGATATTTCTCACACGGACGACACGCCCTGGTCTGCCGCGGTTTACGGCGATGCGGAAGTTAATCTCGGCCCCAGCCTTGTCGTTCATGCCGGTGGCCGTTTTGATCACTACAGCACATTCGGCGGCGCCGCAAACCCCCGTTTCGCAGTAATCTATACGCCCGGAGCGCACACCGCGGTGAAGTACATTCTGGGTAAGGCCTTTCAAGCCCCCAGCTCCGCAGCGCAGTTCTATAGCGACCCCATTAATTTTCTTCCTCCCCCGGTCAAGCTCCTTCCGGAACGGATTCTCAGCAACGAGCTCATCCTGGAGCAGAACCTTCGCCCCTGGATTTCGGTAACAGCCGACGGCTTCTACAACGAACTCCACAATCTGCTCACCGAAGTTCCCGCCAAGGTCCCCGGGTATGTTTGGGTGGTGAACGACGGACAAGTTGACGCCAAGGGTCTGGAGTTTGAAGTCGCGGCCGAGCGCGCTTCCGGCCTCAACGCGCGAGCCAGTTACACCGTCACCGCGACATCCGATACCGGGGTCTATACGCGCCCCGTGAACGCTCCTGTGACCCAGGCCAAGTTGAACGCGACGTCGCCGTTGTCGAGGCACGCCTTTGCATCGCTCGAGATGATGTATGTGGGCCCCATGACCGACTATCGCGGAACACGCGTGCCCTCTTACGTGCTGCCCAACCTCACCGTGAACACAAATTCGCTTTGGGGAGGGTGGGTCTTCTCTTCGAGCGTGTACAACGCGACCAATCGCCGCTGGTTCTCGCCCATGGGCCAACTCGATCCCGAAGATCAGATCCAGCAGGACGGCGTGACCTGGCGCTTCAAGGTGACCTACCGCATCCCGATCAGCGGCGAACGGGGCAGTCGATGAGCGTGGCTCAAACCCGCCGGTGGAGAACTCTGGCGCTGCTGGTTGCGCTTGCAGCGCTCGCGCTCCCGCCGGCCCCCACACAGGAGCGCGACGAGCGCGCGGTGCGAGTCGCCTATCTTTACAGCCTTATCAAGTTTGTCGATTGGCCGACCCCGCAGAATGACCTGCTGATCGGCTATGTAGGCACTCCAGCCACCGGCGAAACCTTGCTCAAATCGCTCGACGGCCGCAGGAGCGATGCGCGCACTCTGCACGTGGTTCTCTCTCCCAGCGATGAGATGCTCGAGAAATGCGAAATCATCTATTTTGGCGATGCCTCCGCAGACGATATCCGCAAGACATTGGCAAAGGTCAGCGGCCGTCCGGTGCTCACGCTTGGTGAAACCGATTCCTTTCCGCGACACGGCGGCATGATCGGCCTGGTCAAGGACGAGGACCACATTGAAATTATTGTGAACCTCCAATTGGCGCAGCGTTCCGGCGTAAGAATCAGCTCGCGCGTTCTCAACCTGGCCACCATTGTGAGCTCGGGCGGGGAGGGCTGAGATGAGCATCCGCGACGGCAGCAGCTTCGCGCACAAAATGACATGGATCGCTCTGCTTACCAGCGGCATCGCATCCGCTACGCTCATGGCGAGCTTCCTGGCATACGATTTGAACAGCGCCCACCTGCAGATGCAAAGCCACCTGGCCACACTTGCCGAGGTGGTTGGCGAGAACTCCACGGCCGCCCTGGTGTTCGACGACAAACCTGCGGCTCGCGAGATGCTGGAGGCATTGCGAACGGAATCGCCCATCGTTACCGCATGCCTCTATGCGCCGGCCGGCGATCTCTTCGCAGAATATCTCCGCCAGCCAGCAGTGCGCCAGTGTCCGAAATCGGCAGGAGAATGGTCGACGTCCGGCGCCTTTGCCGCTGCCACGCGCAGGCTGGACCGGAAAGGCGATTTCGCAGGAACCATTTACATCGAATCCGACCTCAGGGACTTACGGATGAAGTGGATTCAACTCTGTTGTATCGCTTGCGGACTGCTCTTCGCGGTCCTGATTCTGAGCGCCCTGTTGGGCGCCATACTGCAGCGCCGCATCCTGAGGCCGATCGATGAATTGGCGCGAGCCATGCAGGCCGTTACCGCTCATCACAATTTCAGCGCCCGTGTTGCCCCTGCCGGCAAGGACGAAATTGCATTACTGGGGCACGGATTCAACTCCATGCTGCAAGAGCTGGAAAAGCGCGCCCAGGACAAAGAAGTTTTTGAGGCCAGACTGGAGTACCAGGCGCTCAATGACGAACTAACCGGCCTTCCCAATCGACGCCTCATGACGGACCGTCTTAACCAGGCTTTGGCCGTGGCCACGCGCAACCTCAGCGGTGCAGCTCTGCTCTACATCGATCTGGACGGGTTCAAGCTGGTAAACGATAGCCTCGGCCACTCGGTCGGAGATATGCTTCTCGCCGAAGTCGCCAAGCGGTTTCAGTCGCGCGTGCGTGAATCCGATACGCTTGCCCGTCTTGGCGGCGACGAATTCGCCATCATCATGGGCGGAATCCTGTCGAAGGAGCAGCCTGGCCGGCTGGCGCGAGAGCTGCTGGAGACTCTTGCCGCGCTATTTTCGATCGAAGGCCACGAGATCAGGATTGGAGCCAGCATAGGAATCAGCCTTTTCCCCGATCACGGCATTAGCTCCGTCCTGCTGCTGCAGAACGCTGACAGCGCGATGTACGCTGCCAAGCGCGCCGGCAAGAGCCAGGTAGCGTATTTCTCCGATAACCTGGGGACCTCAGTTCGCGAACGCCTCAACCTGGAGCACGAACTGCGTCACGCTCTGGAGTGTGGCGGAATCGCCGTGCACTATCAGCCCGAATTCGATCTCGGCACCATGAAGATCGTGCGCTTCGAAGCGCTGGCGCGCTGGAATCACCCCACACTCGGCAAAATCCCTCCAGTCAAGTTCATCCCCATTGCCGAAGAGGCCGGGCTCATTGTCGAGCTTGGCGCATACGTACTGGAGCAGGCCTGCCGCGAGGCCCTGCGGTGGCAAGATGCCGCTCACGAACCCATCCAGGTCGCCGTCAATGTCTCCAGCATTCAATTCGCGCGCGAAACGTTTGCTGACGAAGTCGCCGAAGTACTTCACATCACCGGCCTGTCCCCTACTTTGCTGCAAATCGAACTCACTGAATCAGTGCTCGTGAATGGCATGGAGCACGTCGCCAATGCCATGAACCGGCTCTCCAACCTGGGCGTGTCGATGGCGGTCGATGATTTCGGCACCGGCTACTCTTCGCTGAGTTACCTGCCCAACCTGCCCTTCCGCTCTCTCAAGATCGACCGCTCGTTCATCACGGAATTGGAGCATCGTCCGGATCTGAAAAATATGATTCATTCGCTTGTGATGCTGGCGCACAATTTAGGAATGAATGTGATTGCGGAGGGAGTGGAGACCCGGGCCCAACTCGACTTGATCCAGAAGTTGGGGGGAAATGAAGTCCAGGGCTTCCTGCTGGGCAAGCCGACGCCTGAGCCGATGGCCTTCATTGCGGCGCACCGGGAAGGGCGGCGAACAGAAGCCGCTCCTGGGAAAAGCAACAGCACGCACGAGGAGCTGAGCCAGAACGCGGCATTAGCAGATGTGAGCGTTGCCGAGGTCGTCAGCTACTAATCACTGTCTTTTACGGTCCGAGATACAGGCTCACGCCGGGCGGCGCGAAGCTGAGCTGGCCAGTCTTGGGTTCGTAGGAGAGGTTGAGGGCATCGGTCTTGCGGCCGTTGATGAGCACGGCCACCAGCAGGTTGTTGCCGTAGCGCGCCGCCTCCGCGATCTTGTGGTTCTTGATGGCGCCATATTCGTTGTCGGGGCTGGTGGGACTCCAATCGCTCTGGAAGCGAGCGAAGGGATAAACGGCGTGCTGGTCAGGGTGCTGCTGCCAGTTCTTGTCGTTGGTCCAGATGCCGTAGGCGCTCGCGAGGTCGTTGGCTTCCACCGCGGTCAGGAATTTGTTTACCGCGTGGCGCCCCATGAGATAGCGGTTCCAGTTCCACGGCCAGTCGATCGGCCGGCTGGCCACCAGCCACCAGCTCACAAACAGCAACACAATGGCGCCCACGCTGCACTGCACGATCAGCAGATTGCGCCGCGAGCGCGCGGGGTCGTACTGGGGAGCGTCGAGCAGAGTCATGGCAATCTTTCCTCGGTATCAAGAATACAGCGGACAGTTCGTAGTTTGTAGTTCACAGTTCACAGCCGGCGGCGAGGGAGAGGGCCAATCAACTTAGACACCGGCGCGGCTCGTCTTGTTCCCTTACTTCCTCAGACCCTGGCCCCTCAGTCGCTGCATTCTTAGTCCCTGCTGTATATCGTCTTGTTCTTTTCCGCTTGCCGCTCCAGCGCTAGTTCGATCAACCGCGTAATCAGACCTGTGTAGCTCGAGGCCCGAGGCCTCCCACAGCTTGGGGTACATGCTGATCTGCGTGAAGCCGGGCATGGTGTTCACTTCGTTCACAAAGATGCGGTGCTTGCCTTCGGGCTCCATCAGAAAGTCCACCCGCGCCAGGCCCGCAAGGTCGCAGGCGCGAAATGCGGCGATCGCCATCTCGCGTATTTTTTTCGATTCTGCCCGGCTTAATTTGGCGGGGATCACAGGCACGGAACCTTCAGAAAGATATTTGGCCTCGTAGTCGTAGAACTCTTTGCCGGGAACGATCTCGCCCACCACGCTGGCCTTGGGATCGTCGTTGCCCAGCACCGCAACTTCAAACTCCCGCGCGCGCGCCTTCTTGCCGACGCCCTGTTCCACGACGAGTTTGCGGTCATATTTGGCGGCCACGGCAAGCGCAGGGCCGAGCTCCTTGCGATCATGCGCTTTGCTGATGCCCACCGAAGATCCAAGGTTCGCTGGTTTCACGAACACCGGATAGCGAAGCGCGCGCTCGACCGTTGCAATCGCCTTGCGCGGATTCTTTTCCCAATCGGCACGGAGCAGCGTGACATGTTTCACGATGGGCAGACCAGCTTCGACGAAGAGGCGTTTCATCACGTCCTTGTCCATGCCCGCCGCCGAGCCCAGCACGCCCGAGCCGACATAGGCGATGCCGGCAAGTTCGAAGAGCCCTTGAATCGTGCCGTCCTCGCCGAAGGTGCCGTGCAGAACGGGAAACACAACATCGAGGGGTTTCTCCTGGCCTTGGTTGAAAGTCGCGGAACCGGGCTCCGGCGCCAGCAGCGTGGGAATGCCTTCGTGGAGAAGCTTCGCGCCCGGCGTCGCTTCTGGGTCACCCGCGCGCAGCCGCCGCGGAGCCGCGCCCATGTCGCCGTTGAGCAGATGGTTGGCGTCTGCCGCGGCCAGCCAGCGGCCCTCCCGGGTGATGCCGATGGGGGTTACGTCGAACTTGCTGCGGTCGATGGCCCGAAGCACCGACGCGGCAGACAGCAGAGAGACCTCATGCTCGCCGCTGCGCCCACCAAAAAGAATGCCTACGCGAAGTTTTTTTGCCATTTTTCTGTTCGACCGCCGCGCTTGAAATCGATGCGGCTCCATCCTAGTGTAGAACCACCGGCAGACGCACTTTTTCTGATGGCTGAAAAGGGGATGATTCCGAGGCCCATAGGGCGCTTCTCGCGGGGTTGGGCGTGGCGTCCCCTTTTCTGCCGGATATCGTTGCGACCAAAGGCGATAACCGGGAAGTGAAATGGCCCGGGAAAAGCCACAAGTCAAGGTACCAAAAGTGCTATATCCAAAGCCTTCGGCGCGACTAACATGAGGGAAAGGCAATTCCCCCGCATTGTTCCCACTCGCATCCCACTACGGCGCCTTTCGGCGCGAACGATTCTGGGGGATGCGGAGAATGATGAATTAGTGTCGCAGGAGCTGTGAAATCACAATGGGGGGTGCACAGTTCGAGTTGACTAAACGATTCGCAGTCGCGGTAGCTCTGACCCTCGCGTGCGTTGCGGCTGCGGGGGTAGCGCAGCCGGCTCCATTGACCACGCTGGACAGCGTCCGGCGCCTGAGCAATGCTGAGGCGGCCAAGGGAATTCCTGTCGCCGTAACAGCCACGGTGACGTACTTCCGCTCTTATCGAAAAAATATGTTCGTGCAGGACGGCTCGACCGGCGTCTTTGTCAAGGCCACCACAGACGTCACGCTGGTCCCCGGAGATCGCGTTCTGATTAAAGGCGTGACGCGTGACGGATTTCTTCCCTGCGTGGTCAGCAGCGACATCACGCTGCTCGGGCACGGTGCCCTTCCCCAGCCCATCCCGGCCGTCTACGAGGATCTGATCGGGTCGGGCGACGATTCAGTGCTGGTAACCGCGCACGGCGTGGTGCGGGCCGCGAATATGGATGCGCCGTCGGCCGAACACACTTCAGGCGCAACCCTCAAAATGCTCACCGATGGCGGGTTAGTGGACGTAGAAGTGGACAAAGTCGCCGCGAGTGATCTGGAAAGACTGCTGGACGCCGAAGTGGCAGTGACCGCCGTAGCTGGCGGCCGGTTCGACGGGAAGATGCAGAAGACCGGCATCGTGCTCCATGTGTCCAGCCTGGATAATATCGCCATTGTGAAGCCGGCCGCAGTCGACCCGTGGTCGCTGCCGATCACGCCGATGGAGGAGATTCAAGGCGGCTATCGCGTAGATGATCTTTCCCGCCGCGTGCGCGTGAGCGGCGTCATCACTTACTACGAGCCTGGCGCCACCGTGGTGCTGCAAAATGGCGCACGCAGCTTGTGGATCACGACACGCAGCTTCGCGCCATTGCGCGTTGGTGACCGGGCCGATGCCACGGGTTTCCCCACAGCGAACGATGGTTTTCTGCAGTTGACGGCGAGCGAGGTCCGGGATAGCGGCGTCGCCGTGCCGGTTGAGCCGGTATCCGGTCCGTGGCAGGGATTGGCTTCTAGCCAGCACATCTTCGACCTGGTTTCGATCGAAGGCGTTGTCGCGGTCACGGCCAGGGAGGCTGCGCAGGACGAGTATGTGCTGGTCTCGGACGGCTATGAGTTCTCGGCCATCTACCGCCATCCGGCCGGCTCTGGGCCGGCGCTCACTGGCTCCGATGAAAGACGTCGCCGTGGGTTCGCGGATTCGCGTCACGGGCATCTGCGTGCCTTTGAACTCGAATCCTTTCGGTCACGATGCGCACTTCAATATTCTGCTGCGCTCCCAGGACGATATCGAGGTCCTTACGCCGCCCAGCCCGCTGAATGCGCACAATGTCGCGCTGTTCTTCGGCGCTTTGCTCCTGTTGGCGCTTCTGGCAGGCATGCGCGGATGGAAACTTGAGCACAAGAACCGGCGCAAGGTGGTTTCTCTGGCGTACATGGAGCAACGACGTGCGCGCATTCTCGAAGACATCAATCATTCCCGGCCGCTGGCGGGAACTTTGGAACGCATCACTGAGCTGGTTTCGGTGCGGCTGAATGGCGCTGCCTGCTGGTGCCACGTTGCCGAAGGTGCGACACTGGGCAACCGGCCGTCGCGGCTTTCCAGCGAATCGTTTCGCACCGTCGAACATCCCATCCCTTCTCGCTCCGGGCAGCCGCTGGGCTCGTTGTTCGCCGCATTCGCCTCGCGCACCAAGCCTTCAATCGCGGAGCGGGAAGCCTTGGCGATGGCGGCGGCGCTGGCTACCCTGGCCATCGAAACCTCGCGCCTCTACTCCGATCTGGTGCACCGCTCGGAGTTCGACCTGCTGACCGACGTGCAGAACCGCTTCGTCATGGAGAAGAAGCTGACCGCGATGATTCAAGCCGCGCGCCAGTCGGCCGGCGTCTTTGGCTTGATCTATATCGACCTGAATCAATTCAAGCGCATCAACGACGTGCACGGGCACCTGGTAGGCGATCTTTACCTGCAGGAAGTGGCGCAGCGCATGAAAGCGCAACTGCGTCCCGGCGACACGCTGGCGCGGCTGGGCGGAGACGAGTTCGCAGTGCTGGTTCCAGTGGTGCACAGCCGCGACGAAGTGGAAGAGATCGCAGCGCGGCTGGAATCCTGTTTCCGTGAGCCTTTCGTAAGAGACGAATGCGTTATCCACGGCTCGGCCAGCGTAGGCGTCGCTCTGTATCCGGAAGACGCCGAAACGGTGGAAACCCTGCTGAGCGCGGCCGACGCTTCAATGTACGTCGCCAAGTACTCGCGTTTAGGCAAGAGCCGGGAGACGGAAGCTCTGGGCGAAAACGATTTCGCGGAGAGAGATCGCTCCTAGATGGCTCCGCATTGCGGTCCGGCGCGCAGCCTTTACCGGCCACGTGTATATCCAACCGGTTAAGTTCCTGTTTTTACCCCGCCGATAAGTATAGAGAAGCGGATGTCTTTCATCTGCCGGGTTGACTTGTGCCCATGAAAAACTTGCTCGGCTCTTTCGCTTTGCTTGCGATGCCGACCTAGCTTCAATGTGGTGCACATGAAAAGAGGCCCGGCTTTGGGCCGGGCCTCGCCGAATGATTCGTTGATTGAAACGTCGAAAAACGTTGCCTGGACGGCCAGTCTTATTCGGCGGCCATCTCTTCGGCTTCGCCTTCCTGCCGCATCAGCTCCAGCTCGCGTTCGGCGGCCTCGATCTCGGCCGTCACTTCCTGCTGCACGCGCGCCGCCGCTTCTTCGAGCTCCGGTGAGAGCTGGACGTTGCGGTAGTACTCCAGGCCCGTGCCCGCCGGGATCAAGCGCCCGACGATCACGTTCTCCTTCAGGCCGCGCAGGTTGTCGATCGCGCCGTTGATGCTGGCTTCGGTGAGCACGCGCGTCGTCTCCTGGAAGCTGGCCGCGGAGATGAAGCTGTCAGTCGAGAGCGACGCCTTGGTGATGCCCAGCAGCAGCGGACGCCCGATGGCCGGACGGCCTCCGTTCTGTCAGCACCTTCTCGTTCTCTTCGCTGAAGCGGAAGCGATCCACCTGCTGCTCGAGCAGGAAGTTCGTATCGCCCACTTCATCGATGCGCACCCAGCGCAGCATCTGCCGCACGATCACTTCGATGTGCTTGTCCGAGATGGCCACGCCCTGCAGCCGGTAGACCTCCTGGATTTCGTTCACCAGGTAAGCCTGCAGCTCCTTTTCGCCCAGCACGGCAAGAATGTCGTGCGGGTTCAAGGGGCCGTCCATCAGAGGATCGCCGGCGCGCAGGCGTTCGCCTTCCTGCACGTTGACGTGAATGCCGCGCGGCACCGAGTATTCCTTCTCGTCGCCGTTGTCGGCCGTGACGTAGATCTTGCGCTGTCCCTTGGTAGACTTCGCCGAAGCGAACCACACCGTCGATTTCCGAGATGATCGCGGTCTCGCGCGGCTTGCGGGCTTCGAACAGCTCGACCACGCGCGGCAGACCGCCGGTGATGTCCTTGGTGCGCGTGCTCTCCTTGGGAATCTTCGCCAGCACGTCGCCCGGACCCACTTCGTCGCCATCCTGCACCATAAGGTGAGCGCCGCGAGGCAGCAGATAGCGCTTGTGCCCCTTGGCGTTCTTGACTGCGAGGGCCGGCTGCCGCTTCTCATCGGGCGAATCGGCAACCACCCAGCGCGAAAGGCCGGTGACTTCGTCCACTTCCTCGTTGAGCGTGATGCCTTCCTGCAGGTCCTTGTACTGCACCGCGCCGCCGATCTCGGTGAGAATGGCGTAGGTGTAAGGATCCCACTCGGCCAGCACTTCGCCCAGCTTGACGGCAGAGCCTTCCTTGACGCGAAGGCGCGCGCCATAGACCACCTGGTAGCGCTCCTTTTCGCGGCCACGCTCGTCCACGATGGCCACCGAACCCGAGCGATTCATGGCCACCAGCTCGCCTTCCTTGCTTTCGACCGTGTTCAGGTTGATGAAGCGCACGAAGCCGTTGTTCTTGGCGTCGAGGCGCGACCGGTCCTGCACGCGGCTGGCCGTGCCGCCCACGTGGAAGGTACGCATGGTGAGCTGCGTTCCCGGCTCGCCGATGGACTGCGCGGCGATGACGCCGCAGGTTTCGCCGAGCTCGACCATGCGGCCCGAGCCGAGGTTGCGCCCGTAGCACAGCGCGCAAACGCCGCGGCGCGACTCGCAGGTGAGCACGGAGCGGATCTTCACCTTCTCCACGCCCGCGCCCTGAATCGCCGACGCGATATCTTCGTCGATCGGCTGGTTCACTTCGACTACCACGTTGCCGTCGTAGTCCTTGATGCGCTCCAGTGACACGCGGCCGATGATGCGGTCGCGCAGCGGCTCGATGATCTCGCCCGACTCCACGATCGATCCGACGTAGATGCCTTCGAGCGTGCCGCAATCGTTCTCGGTCACGATCACGTCCTGCGCCACGTCGACAAGGCGGCGGGTCAGGTAGCCGGAGTCGGCGGTCTTGAGCGCCGTATCGGCCAGGCCCTTACGCGCGCCGTGCGTCGAAATGAAGTACTCGAGCACCGTCAGTCCTTCGCGGAAGTTCGAGGTGATGGGCGTCTCGATGACTTCGCCCGAAGGCTTGGCCATCAGTCCGCGCATGCCGCTCAACTGGCGAATCTGCTGCTTCGAACCGCGGGCGCCGGAGTCGGCCATGATGTAGATCGGGTTCATCGCGCCTTCGTCGTCGGCCCGCTTCATGTTCGAGAACATCTCGTCGGCCACCTGGTCCGTCACCAGCGACCACATCTGGATGACCTTGTTGGAACGCTCGCCGTTGGTGATGGCGCCGTCCATATACTGCTTCTGGACTTCGATCACCTTCTTGTCGGCTTCGTCGACCACCGTGTACTTGCTGTCGGGGATGACCATGTCGTCCAGGCCCACGGAAAGACCCGAGCGCGTGGCGTAGTTGAAGCCCAGCGACTTGATGCGGTCCAGCATGCCCACCGTCACTTCGAGGCCGAGGTTCTGGTTGCAGTAGTTCACCAGCTGCCCGATGCCCTTCTTCTTGAGCAGGCCGTTGATGAACGGCATGCCCGGAGGAAGCGCATCGTTGAGGATCACGCGGCCGACGGTGGTCGAGAGATACTCCTTGTCGAAGTCCACCGGATCGGTATGCGTGATGTCCTGATCGTCGTAGGCGGTGGTCATGTCGAGCACTTTGCCCGTGTAGCGCAGCCGGATGGGCGTAAGCGTTTCCACTTCGCCGGCTTCGAGCGCCATCAGGATCTCTTCGGTGTTCGAGAACACGCGGCCTTCGCCCTTGCCGCCCTTCTTGGCCTTGGTCAGGTAGTAGAGGCCCAGCACCATGTCCTGCGTAGGCACGGTGATCGGCTGGCCCGACGCGGGCGAAAGAATGTTGTGCGAGGCAAGCATCAGCACGCTGGCTTCAATCTGCGCCTCAGGCGACAGCGGAATGTGCACGGCCATCTGGTCGCCGTCGAAGTCCGCGTTGAACGCAGTGCAAACCAGCGGATGAATCTTGATGGCCTTGCCCTCGACCAGCACCGGCTCAAAGGCCTGAATGCCCAGGCGGTGAAGGGTTGGGGCGCGGTTCAGTAGCACCGGGTGGTCCTTGATGACTTCCTCGAGGATGTCCCACACCACCGGCTCCTGCATCTCCACCATTTCCTTGGCCTGCTTGATGGTGGTGCACTGGCCGGTCTGCTCCAGGCGGTGATAGATGAAGGGCTTGAACAGCTCGAGCGCCATCTTCTTGGGCAGGCCGCACTGGTGCAGCTTGAGCTCGGGACCGACCACGATCACCGAACGGCCGGAGTAGTCGACGCGCTTGCCGAGCAGGTTCTGGCGGAAGCGGCCCTGCTTGCCCTTGAGCGTGTCAGAGAGCGATTTGAGCGGGCGATTGTTGGCGCCACGCAGCACACGGCCGCGGCGGCCGTTATCGAACAGAGCGTCGACGGCTTCCTGCAGCATGCGCTTCTCGTTGCGCACGATCACTTCGGGCGCGTGCAGATCCATCAGCTTCTTCAACCGGTTATTGCGGTTGATGACGCGGCGATAGAGATCGTTCAAATCAGAGGTCGCGAAGCGGCCACCATCCAGCGGCACCAGCGGGCGCAACTCTGGAGGAATGACCGGCAGCACATCGAGAATCATCCACTGCGGCTTGTTGGAGGACTTGCGGAAGGCCTCAACAACCTTGAGCCGCTTGGCATACTTGAGCTTCTTCTGCGCGGAGGTCTCGGTCTTCATGCGCTCGCGCAGTTCCATGGCCAGTTCTTCGATGCTCACGCGCTTGAGCAATTCCTTGATGGCCTCAGCGCCCATCATGGCCTTGAAGCCGGAGGGTCGGAACTGCTGATCGAGCTCGCGGAAACGCGTTTCGTCCTTGATGATCTCGCGTTCGCGCACGGGCGCGTCGCCGGGATCGACTACAACATAGGACTCGAAGTAGAGAATGCTCTCCAGATCGCGCAGCGAAATGTCCAGCAGGTGGCCGATGCGCGAAGGTAGGCCCTTGAAGAACCATACGTGCGAACAGGGCGACGCCAGCTCGATGTGGCCCATGCGCTCGCGGCGCACCTTCGAGACCGTCACTTCCACGCCGCACTTGTCGCAGATCACGCCGCGGTGCTTCATGCGCTTGTACTTGCCGCACAAGCACTCCCAGTCGGTGACCGGTCCGAAGATGCGCGCGCAGAACAGGCCGTCACGCTCTGGCTTGAAGGTGCGGTAGTTGATGGTCTCCGGCTTGGTGACTTCGCCATGCGACCAGCTGCGGATTTTTTCCGGGCTGGCCAACATGATGCGGATGGCGTCGAAGTCGGTAATTGGGCTGGTAAGCTCAAACGGATTGGAACGGAACAAGGTGAGCCTCCGGTTCTAGCTGCTGGCTTCTAGCTGCTGGCTGCTAGCTTTTTGGCTTCCCAGGTTTGGGAAGCGGTTTATTTATCCGGCGGAACGTGCCCGTCTAAGAAACGGTCTGCACGTTCCGCAAATTTTCGATCGCCTCGGCTGCTAGCTCGAACCCGGTCAGGCTGGGGGCTAGTAGCTAGAGGCTGCATTTTCAATCTGCCACTGCCGCCACTTCCGGCGTGGGCGTTTTCTTGATCAGGTCGGCACGCTTGATCAATTCCACGTCGAGGCACAATGACTGCAATTCGCGAATCAACACATTGAACGATTCCGGCACGCCCGGCTCGATTGCCGCTTCGCCCTTGACGATGGCCTCGTAAATCTTGGTGCGGCCGTAAACGTCGTCGGACTTGGCGGTGAGCAGTTCCTGCAGGATGTAAGCGGCGCCGTAGGCTTCGAGGGCCCACACTTCCATTTCGCCGAAACGCTGCCCGCCGAACTGCGCCTTGCCACCCAGCGGCTGCTGCGTGATGAGCGAGTACGGACCGATGGAACGCGCGTGAATCTTGTCGTCGACCAAGTGCGATAGCTTGAGCATGTAGATGTAGCCCACTGTCACCGGCTGCTCGAACTGTTCGCCCGTCATGCCGTCGAAGAGCGGCGTCTTGCCGGAGGAAGGCAGGTCGGCCGACTTCAACAGCGCCTTGATTTCTTCTTCGCGCGCGCCGTCGAACACCGCGGTGCCGAACCAGATGCCCTTCTTCATGCCACGGGCAACGCGAATCAGCATCTCGTCGTCGAGCTCTTCCAATTGGCGCAGGACGGCGGTGCCCGCGAACTCTTTCCTCATGAGCTCGCGCGTATAAGCTACGTCGCTGTTGGCTTGCACCAACTCGGCAACCTTCTTGCCCAGCTTGTGCGCGGCCCAGCCCAGGTGCGTCTCCAGAATCTGGCCCACGTTCATACGGGAGGGCACGCCGAGCGGGTTCAAGACGATCTCGACCGGCGTTCCGTCGGGCAGATATGGCATGTCTTCTTCCGGTAATATCCGCGAGATCACGCCCTTGTTGCCGTGGCGGCCGGCCATCTTGTCGCCCACGCTCAACTTGCGCTTCATGGCCACGTAGACCTTGACCAGCTTGATGACGCCCGGAGGCAGTTCGTCGCCCTTCTGCAGCTTGGACACCTTCTCGTTGGTGATCTTGCGCAGCACTTCGATCTGGCGCGAGGTCATCTCTTCGATCTCGTCGATCTGCTCGTTTACCCGCGGGTCCTTGTCGTTATAACGGATGCGTTTCAGGTTCTTGGTCGAGATGCGCTCGATCGTATCGCGGTCGAGAATGGCGCCCTTGGTCAATAACCGCTTGTTGGTCCGCTCGTCGTGCAGGTCCGCGAGCACTTCCTTGCCACCGAGAATTCCTTCGAGACGCTTCAAGCGTTCGTCGGTGAGAATGCGGATCTCGTCGCCGAGGTTCTTCTCCAGTTTCGAAACGTACTCGGCCTCGATCTGCTTGGCTCTCTCGTCCTTCTCCTGACCCTTGCGGCTGAAGATGCGCACATCGACCACCGTGCCCTCGATACCCGGAGGACAAGTGAGCGAAGCATCGCGCACATCGCCGGCCTTTTCGCCGAAAATCGCGCGCAACAGTTTTTCTTCCGGCGTGAGCTGGGTTTCGCCCTTGGGCGTGACTTTGCCCACCAGAATGTCGCCGTGGCCGATCTGAGCGCCGATGCGGACGATGCCGCTTTCATCCAGGTCGCGCAACGCATGCTCGCTCACGTTGGGAATATCGCGGGTGATCTCCTCGGGACCCAGTTTGGTGTCGCGGGCCTCGATCTCGAACTCCTCAATATGCACCGAGGTGTAGTAGTCCTCGCGCACCAGTTGCTCGCTGATCAAAATCGCGTCCTCGAAGTTGTAGCCGCGCCACGGCATGAAGGCAACCAGGACGTTGCGTCCCAACGCCAACTCGCCTTGCTCGGTGCATGGGCCGTCGGCGATTACCTGGCCCTTGATGACGCGGTCGCCCTCGATCACTACCGGCTTCTGGTTGATGCAGGTATTTTGATTTGACCGCTTGAACTTGATGAGCTGGTAGATGTCGGAACCCACCTCGCGCGAAAGCTGCGTGGGGTGGTGCTCGCCTTCGACGCGCACGATGATGCGCTCGGAGTCGACCGAATCCACGATGCCGTTGCGTTTGGACAGGATTACGGCGCCGGAATCGCGCGCGGTGACGCCCTCCATGCCTGTGCCCACCAGTGGCGCCTCGGCCACAAGCAGCGGAACTGACTGGCGCTGCATATTGGCGCCCATCAGCGCACGGTTGGCGTCGTCGTGCTCCAAAAACGGAACCAGAGAAGCGGCCACCGACACCAACTGTTTGGGGCTGACGTCGATGTAGTCCACATCAGCGCGGTTGACCAGCACAAAGTTGCCCATGCGCCGCGCATTCACCAGGTCCTCAGTGATCTCGCCCTTGTCGTTGAAGTCGATGTTGGCCTGCGCGATGGTGTGCCGGTCTTCCTCCCAAGCCGAAAGGTAGAAGCTGTAGGGAATCCAGTCGATGGCGCGCTTGCCCTCTTTCTTCAGGCGCGCATTCATCTTGAGGGCCTCGTCCTTCTCAATGTGATCGCCTACGCGCAAACCACTTTCGCCGGCGTTCACTACCTCAACAAAGTCGAGAATCTTCGAGTCCTTCACCTTGCGGTAAGGCGACTCGATAAATCCGTATTCGTTGATGCGCGCAAAGCAGCTCAGCGAGCTGATCAGGCCGATGTTCGGACCTTCCGGCGTCTCAATCGGGCAGATGCGGCCGTAGTGCGTAGGGTGCACGTCGCGGACTTCGAATCCGGCGCGCTCACGCGACAAACCGCCCGGTCCAAGGGCCGAAAGACGGCGCTTGTGCGTGATCTCCGACAGCGGATTGGTCTGGTCCATGAACTGCGAGAGCTGCGAGGAGCCAAAGAACTCGCGGATTGCGGCCATCACCGGCTTGGCGTTGATGAGGTCGTGCGGCATGGCGGTGTTCAGCTCCTGATACACGCTCATCTTTTCTTTAATCGCACGCTCCATGCGCACCAGTCCGATGCGGAACTGGTTTTCCATCAGCTCGCCGACAGCGCGGACGCGGCGATTGCCCAGGTGATCGATGTCATCCACGGCGCCGATGTTCTTGCGCAGCTTGAGCAGGTAGCGGATGGTCGAGTAAAAGTCATCGGGCGTAAGGGTGCGGTGATCGAGTTGCGTCGCGTCCTGATTTTCGTAGAGCTTGATGTTGAACTTCAGGCGGCCTACGCGCGAGAAGTCGTACTTGCGCGGATCGAAGAACATGCCTTCGAAGAGCGCGGTCGCGGTGTCGAGCGTTGGCGGGTCGCCTGGACGCAGCTTGCGGTAGATCTCGATCAGCGCCTCTTCCGGCTTGTGCACGGAGTCGCGTTTCAAGGTGTTCGAAATGATATTGCCCACGTCGTCGCGGTCGGGGAAGAAGACCTCGAAACTGGTGGCGCCGGACGACATGATCTTGTGCAGGCGGTCGGCCGTCAGCTCCACATTGGATTCGACAATCACTTCGCCCGTCGTGGTATCGACCACGTCGGAAGCGGTGAGCGCGCCATCCAGTTCAGCGGTTTCTACTTCTACCTTGCCAATGCCGGCGGCGCGCAGAGCCTTCAGCGAATTGGCCGTGATCTTGCGGCCGGAGTGCGCGATCTCTTCCTTGCCGTGTAGAACGGCATGCGCGGGCTTTGCACCCACAAGGTGCGTGCCCTTCGTCGCATCCTGAGGAATTTCCCACTGCAATTTGCCGTCGGCGATGTGCAGGCGGTCCACGGTGTAGAAGGTCTTGAGGATCTCCTCGTCGGAGCGCAGCCCGAGTGCGCGCAGGAAGATGGTTCCCAGGAACTTGCGCTTACGGTCGATGCGCACGTAAAGCGTGTTCTTCTGGTCGTATTCGAATTCCACCCACGAGCCACGATAAGGAATGATCTTGCCCAGGAAGTAGGTGCGGTTGTTTGCGGTCTCAAAAAACACGCCAGGCGAACGGTGCAATTGCGAAACGATCACGCGCTCGGTGCCGTTCACGATGAAGGTGCCGTTGGGAGTCATCAGCGGAATGTCGCCGAAGAAAACTTCCTGCTCTTTAATGTCGCGGATAGTCTTGTTGCCGGTCTCGGCGTCCTTGTCGTAGATGGTCAGCCGCACGGTGACCTTGAGCGGCGCGGAGAACGTCATGCCGCGCTCCTCGCACTCCTGCTGGTCGTACTTCAGCTGCAGGCTCACGGGGTCGCCGCACTTGTTGCAAAAGTCAGGCGTGTTCTTGTTGTACGTGCCGCACTTCTGGCAGAGCACATCGCCGGGCAGGAAGGGATTTGTAATCACCATGGCCCCGCAATGCACGCAGGCTGTGCGCAGGTGGTGGAGGCCCTTCAGGTGGCCGCACTTGCACTCCCAGTTGCCGATGGCATAGTCCACGAAATCCAGCTGCGAGATACCCCGGAAATCGGTAATCGGAAACACCGAAACAAACACCGACTGCAGCCCCGAGTCGTCGCGCTCGTTGGGCAACTTGTCCATCTGCAGGAACCGCTCGTAGGAGCGGCGCTGCACTTCGATCAGGTTAGGAATCTGGGTGGCAGTGGGAATCTTGGAAAAATCGAGTCGGCTGCGAATCGCGCGCTTCTCGTTAGGCATGATCACTCCTGAGGCTCGTCGTTGCGGCGTCCGCCCTGCATTTTGAGTGGCCGCGCCGGGCTGGCACCCGAGTCTCGGTGGCGCCAGCAAGATACCGAAATGAATCGAAGATTCTGATGAGCGAAACTCGATGTTTCAGTTCCGCCACTCTGTAACCAGAACGCGAGGAAGTTTTCTTCCAGACGTCCCGAAATGAACCCGGATCAGGCGGGTTCCCGTGAATGCTCGGTCAAATTCGCGGTTGGTCTTGCGTGCAGCGGGCAGGTGCGCTAGACTGCGCACAAATGGGAGAAGCGAGCACAACGGCTGACTCCAGAATCAGGGTCGAACCGTGAAGGGAAGTTGTGCGCTTCAGCCTGCAGGAGAAATCAAAATTCCCCATGCAGGAGAGCAGGAAGACACGAAAAGCCCGTAAGGACGCAATGCCTCACGAGCGCAGCTCAATGCCTGTGCTCCCATTCGAATTTTCTACCATTGCCCTCGCCGATCGCAAAATCCGCTTCCGCCGCGAATTGCCAGCTGCCCGACCATTTTCAACAGCCACCCTGTCTGATCTCAGAGGAAACCGTTGATCAAAAAGAACTTGGCGAAACCAAGTCACAACGCCGGAGGCTCTAAAAGGACCACCCGGCACGAAAGCTGGTGTGCAAGTCAAGCCACACCGTATTCCGCCCCCGCTACCCCCATCCGGTAAGAATCCGGACGAAAGCCGCAGAGACGCGCAACTTACATGTTAGCGCGTCCCGGCGTCCATTGCAAGTCTCGTGCCGTTTACTTGACCCGTTACTTGACTTCGACGGTCGCCACGCCCTCAAACTTCTTCTTGATGGCCTCGGCTTCATCCTTGGTCGCGTTTTCCTTCAACGCCTTCGGAGCACCGTCCACCAGGTCCTTGGCTTCTTTCAGACCGAGGCTGGTCACTTCGCGTACCGCCTTGATGGTGTTGATCTTATTGGCGCCAGCATCCTTCAGAATGACCTGAAATTCGGTCTTTTCCTCGGCTGCCGGAGCCGCTGCGCCCGCGCCCGCCGCGCCGCCGGCCACCGCTACAGGGGCCGCAGCTGCCGCCGAAACGCCAAGCCGCTCTTCCAGCTTCTTCACCAGAGCCGCCGCTTCCAGCAGGCTCAGGCTTACAATTTGCTCTTCCAACTGTGCAATATCCGCCATGTTTCGTCTCCAATCGAAATCCGTTTGAATTCGTGTTTACTACCTTTGCTCTCGTCCCAAAGGCTGCCCCACGCAGTGGTTTCCGATGCGCCAGACCCGCGCCCCATCCGATTGAGGTTCAGCCAAAACCTATTTCGAGTTCACAGTTCTTAGTTCTAAGTTGGCATTGCCGCCGCCGAAAACTGTGAACTATGAACTGCGAACTACGGCGGCTACGCCGCCGCAAACTTTTCTTTCTCCACGCCCTGGTTCAACACCACGGCCAAATCGCGGCCAGTGGCATTCAGCACGGTTACCAGGCGCTGCGCCGGAGCGTTGATCAGGAAGAGCAGCTTCGAGAAGATCTCTTCCTTGCCCGGCATCGTGGCCAGAGCCTTCACTTCGTCCACGGTCAGCAGCTTGCCGTCGACAATGCCCAACTTGAAATGAAACTCCGCCGCATTTTCACCGGCCCACTTGGCAAAGACTTTGGCCAGTGCCACAGGATCGCCCGCTGTAAACGCGACCGAGTTCACGCCCTTCAAGCCCTTCAGCGCGGCCTCAACCTGCGTGCCCGTGCCCGAAATCGCGGCCAGCTTGTTCTTCACCACGCGATACTTGCCGCCGGCCTCGCGAATCACTTTGCGCAGCTCGTAGTCCTTCGATACCGTGAGCTTGTTAAAGGTGCCGATAATTGCGGTGGTTGAGGACTGAAGCTCAGCGGCCAGCCCCTTCACCTTCTCCGTCTTCTTCGCTTTTGAAATTGCCATTTTGTGCTCCGCACAGTGATCAGTGGTCAGTTGTAAGTGATTAGATGCCGCGCGTTCCGGCCCCAATCCTTCGTCTCCGGACCTTAATCTCTGTCCAGGCGCATTTTCATGCGCCCTTTTCAAAATTCGCTTTCCAATCTCTTGGCCAGTTATGAAACGCGTTTAACCAGGACCCCAACTGACCACTGAAAACTGATCACTGACAACTGCTCTCAGTGCTTGCCCGCTGCGTCGGCTACTGCCGAATCCAGCGGTACGCCCGGGCCCATGGTCGAGCTCAGCGTGACGCTCCGGATGTATTTGCCCTTGGCTGCCGCGGGCTTGGCGCGCACAATCGACGAAATCACCGTGGTCGCGTTGTCGATGAGCTTTTGCGGCTCGAAACTGAGCTTGCCCACCGGCACGTGCACCAGGCTGGTCTTGTCGGCGCGGAACTCCACCTTGCCGGCCTTGATCTCTTTTACGGCCGCGGCCACATCCATGGTCACGGTTCCGGTCTTGGGATTGGGCATCAGACCCTTCGGTCCCAGCACCTTGCCCAACCGGCCCACAACTTTCATCATGTCGGGCGTCGCAATCAGCGCGTCGAAGTCGGTCCAGTTTTCCTTCTGGATCTTCTCGACCATCTCTTCGCCGCCCACAAAGTCGGCGCCGGCCGCAGTCGCTTCCTTCTGGCGGTCGCCGGTAGCGATCACGGCGACAGTTTTGGTCTTGCCCAGTCCGTGCGGCAGAACTACGGTTCCGCGCACCATCTGGTCAGCGTGCCGGGTGTCCACACCCAAACGCATCGTCAAATCGACGGTCTCGTCGAACTTTGCGTACTTCACTTGCTTCAGGAGATTGACTGCTTCAGGCAGCGGATACGCCGGCTTCGAGACAGCGGCGCGCGCCTTCGCAATATTCTTGCCAGATGCCATGCTTCCCTCGTCTCCCACCGCTCTTGCCAGCCCGTCTTTGACGGGAGCGTTAGCCGCTGAGGCCCACGCCCAATAGCCGTGGTGCAATTGACTACGCAGGGGTTTCCCCGCGCGTATCCATCGATGATAGCGAAATGGCGTCGGGATTGCAAATGCGCCCCGATCTCCGAGTTTTGGCCTCTCCATCCACACAAGTCGCAGCCGCCCAGCCGGTAAACTAGACTCAGGAACCTTCCCGCCGGACTAAACGCCTTGCACCCGCTCCTCGCCCATCTCAATCCCGAACAACGCGCTGCAGTCGAAGCCGCCGACGGCCCTTTGCTCATCCTGGCCGGCGCAGGATCGGGCAAGACCCGCGTGATTACGCACCGCATTGCCTGGCTCATCCAGGAGAAGAACGTCGCGCCCGACGCGATCCTGGCCGTCACATTCACCAACAAAGCCGCCGGCGAAATGGCCGAGCGCGTGAATCAACTGCTGGGCCATTCGTCCCTTGCCAAGCCGTTGATCTCAACCTTTCACTCGCTTTGCGTGCGCATCCTGCGCCGCGACGTCGAAGTGCTGAAGACCGCCAACCAGGGCCTCACGCGTTCCTTTACGATTTTCGATGAGCACGATCAGCAGAGCTTGATGAAGCAGATCATGAAGCGCATGGGGCTCGACACCAAGCAGCTCACCCCGCGCACAGTTCTGGGCCGTATCTCGTGGGCGAAGAATCACATGGTCGATCCGCAGGATTATTTTCTCGATTCCAAGGATCCAAATAGTGAGCGAATAGCCCACCTCTTTAAGGCCTACCAGGACGAGTTGATCAAGAACAATGCCGTGGACTTCGACGATTTGCTGCTCGATGCCGTGCGCGTGCTCAAGGCTTCCGGCGAGGTGCGCGAGCGCTACCAGCGCCGCTACAAATATCTGCTCGTCGACGAATACCAGGACACCAATCGCCCGCAGTACGAGCTGATGAAGCTGCTTGCCGGCGAACACAAGAACGTGTGCGCGGTGGGCGACGAGGACCAGAGCATCTACTCCTGGCGCGGCGCCGACATTCGCAATATTTTGGAATTCGAAAAGGATTTTCCCAACGCCACGATCATTCGCCTGGAGCAAAACTACCGTTCCACGCAAATTATTTTGGAGGCGGCCGGGACGGTGGTCGCCAACAACCTGCGCCGCAAGGGCAAGAAGTTGTGGACCGAGCGCCAGGGCGGCTCGCTCATCGGCTACTACGAAGCGCCCGACGGAGAAAACGAAGCCCTCTTCATCGCGGATAAGATTCAGGCATTTCTTCGAGCAAAGGATTCTTCCGAAACGCAAAACGGCGGAGCCGCGGTGCTGTATCGCACCAACGCGCAATCGCGGCTGGTGGAGGAAGCGCTGCGGCGCTACAACATCAGCTACACCATGGTGGGAGGATTCAGCTTTTACGAGCGCGCCGAAATCAAAGACCTTCTCGCCTATTTACGGCTCATCCGCAATCCGCACGACTCGATGGCCCTGCAGCGCGTGATCAACACGCCGACACGCGGCATCGGCAAGACGACGCTCGAGACCATGGAGCGGCTGGCTCTCGAAACTGGCGTCTCCACGTGGGACGCCATCGCAGCCGCGATCGCCGGTCGCCTCATACCCACACGCGCTGCCATGGCGCTCGACACCTTTCGGCAACTGATTCTCGATGCCCAGGCCATGATGGATCCCGATTTCGCTGGCAAGCTCGCTGCGGATGTGGCCGAAGCCCAAGCTGATGATGCCGACACCAGCTTCGGTTTTGGAGCGGAACCGGCGGCCGCGGTAGTTCCCGCGCACGAAAGCGCCGAAGCACATTTCGGCGGAGATGAAAACCAGATTCCGCTGCTCGACGCATCGCACTTCACGCCTGTGAACAACACGCCGAAAAAGCCGTTCCTCGTTATGGCTGCGGAGAGACCCGGTTCGGGACGCTAAGTCCGATGAAGACTCCGCAGCGCGGAGCGCATTTCGCGCGCCGGGAGACTCGGCCACACTGCCCGAGCTCATCCGCTTCATCATCGATCGTACCGGCTACATCAAAGCGCTCGAGACCGAAGGCTCGCCGGAGGCCTTCAGCCGCATTGAGAACCTGAAGGAGTTGGCGAACGCCGCGCACGACGCCGAGGAGCGCGGTGAAACGCTTGCCGAGTTCCTGGACCACGCGGCGCTCGCGTCGGACACGGATCAGTTCGATCCCAATGCCCGCGTCACGCTGATGACGCTGCACGCGGCCAAGGGACTGGAGTTTCCCCTGGTGTTTCTTGCCGGCCTCGAGGAGGGCTTGTTTCCGCATTCGCGCACACTATCCAGCCCCGACGAGCTCGAAGAGGAGCGCCGCCTCTGCTACGTGGGTATGACGCGCGCCATGAACACGCTCATCCTGACGCGCGCCCACTATCGCCGCCGCTACGGCAACGACATGCCTGAGATGAGCATTCCTTCGCGCTTCCTGGAGGAGGTTCCCTCGCAGCTTGTCGAAAATCTCGGCGGTCGAAGCCCGGCGTGGGCCACTCCGGCCTACGGTGCAGGCAGCCGGCACCGGCACGGCAACGACTCGGAAGGCGCACACTTCAACTATGAGGATGAAAGCCAGGAGATTCCGCGTAGCCTTGCGCCGTCGCCGCCTCGCCCAGGGTTTGCTCCAAAGGGTAAAGGCCCGGAGGGCAGCCTCGACAACATTGCGCGCTTCTTCGGCAGCAAATCCGGGGGCGTCCGTCCCGGCACGTTCGCGCGGCCTGCGATGGACGTTCCCGCGGCCCACGGCGCAACGGGATTGAAAAAGAACCAGCGCGTGATGCACGCCAAGTACGGCGAAGGCACAGTGCTCCTGCGCGAAGGCGATGGCGAAGACGCCAAGCTGACCGTAATGTTTGGGCCACGCCACGGCATGAAGAAGTTGATGGAAAAGTTCGCCAACCTGAAAAAGATTTAGCCGCGCGGGCGAGCATGCGACGATGCGGCTCCTTTAGACTGAAAGCGCCATGCAATGCGAAAGAAATTTTGGCGCGCGTCCGCGCTGGGCGCCGTTCGCTGTCGCGCTGGCCGCTACCGTCGCCCTCGCCGGCTGCGGCATGCCGGGCGCGCCGCAACCGCCCTCGCTGCAACTTCCCGTTCGTGTCGCCGATCTCACCGCTGTGCGCACCGGCAACCAGGTGGCGCTCACCTGGAGCATGCCGAAGAGAGACACCGATAAGGTGCTGCTGAAAGGCAACGTGGCGGTGCGCATCTGCCGCAAGGAGAGCGCCGCTGCCGGATGTTCCGCAACCACAACATTGCAAGTTGCTCCGGAAACCGCTGGCGCTTTCACTGACTCGTTGCCGCCAACGCTCGCCGAGGGCGCACCGCGCGTCATCACCTACTTCATCGAACTCGACAATCGCAAGGGCCGCTCCGCAGGACTTTCAAATGGCGCGCAGATTCTCGCCGGCGACGCGCCCGCCGCAGTCGACGGCCTCTCAGCCGAGATGCGCCGAGATGGAGTGCTGCTGCGCTGGGTGCCCGCGCCGCCAAGTGCTGCACCCGTTGCGGTTCGGCTGGTGCGCAAGCTTGTTTCGCCGCCGGTCCCAGCGCCTGCGCCTACAAAGTCCACACAGGGCCCGCTCGCCCCGCGCCCCGAACCACCTGTGCGCACTCTTCTCGTTGCGCCTGCCGCTTACGCCGACAACTCTCTCGACCACGCGCTCGACAGCAGCATCCAGTTTGGCGAGATCTATGAGTATCGTGCGCAACGCGTGGCGCGCGTAACCGTCAACGGAGAAACCCTGGAGCTCGCCGGACCGCTGTCGTCTCCGGTGCGCATTGCGGCCGTCAATGTGCTTCCGCCGGCCGTGCCCCGCGGTTTGGCGGCTGTGGCAACAGCCGGTGCAGAGGGTGCAGGACCCGCGATCGACCTGAACTGGCAGCCAGGCGCCGAGGCCGACCTTGCGGGTTACGTTGTTTATCGGCGCGAAGCAGGGCAGCCGGAAAGTAGCTGGCAGCGCATCTCCCCCGCGCACCCCGTGACCGAGCCCGACTTTAATGACGCGAACGTGCAACCGGGCCACACCTATATGTATGCGGTGAGCGCCGTCGATCAGCAAGGGCACGAAAGCGCGCGCTCGGCCGAGGCCGAGGAAACGGTGCCAGGGCCTTAGATCTGTTCCCAGACAAGGAGAAAAATGAGATATTGCCGATTCTTACTTAACGGTCAGACTCACTATGGCAAGGTTGAAGACCGCAGCGGCGAGCTTTGGCTTACCGATGTGGTGTCGGCGCCAGAAGAAGATCTCGCCTTTCGCGTTGAGCACGGTCGCTCCAGTACTCTCGCACTCGGATTCGAGCCCATGCCGCTTTCCGCCGCCGATTTGCTTCCGCCAGTCACACCATCGAAGATTATTTGCGTGGGCCGCAACTATCGCGAGCACGTGCTGGAACTGGGCAATGATATACCCGCCGAACCGTTGATTTTCTTCAAGCCGCCCTCCTCGCTGCTGCGGCCGGGCGGCGCGGTGGTCTTGCCTGCGCAGTCAGAGCGCGTAGATTTCGAAGGCGAGCTGGCGCTGGTGATCGGTCAGCGCACACGGAACCTGCAGCCCGAAGACGATTGGAGCGAGGTGCTGCGCGGCTTCACGCTGGCCAACGACATCTCTGCCCGCGATTTGCAAAAGAAGGACGTGCAGTGGGCGCGCGCCAAAGGCTTCGATACGTTTTGTCCCGTCGGCCCGGTGGTGAGCGATGAACTGGATCTCGATGCCGGAGTCACCATCGAGACGCGCGTCAACGGCGAGTTGCGCCAACAGGCTTCAACGAATGACCTCATCTTTTCTGTGCCTTTTCTGCTCTGCCACATCTCAGCCGCCTTTACGCTGGAGCCGGGCGACCTGGTGCTGACCGGGACCCCTTCCGGCGTGGGACCGCTAAAGCCCGGCGATCGCGTGGAAGTTTCCATCGCCGGCATTGGCGTGCTGGCAAACACCGTGGAAGCCAAAGCCGTTTAGAGCTGCCGCGGCGAGACGCAACCGCGCTTCGCGCCGCGCATCATAATAAGAAGCGGTACACTGGTGCCGTAGGGTCACCCCGCAGTCGCCCCGTCCCCGCAGGAGGATTTATGCCGCAGAATCTGCTTGAACAGTTACGCCAATACACCGTCGTCGTCGCCGACACCGGCGATATGGAAGCGATGGAAAAATTCCATCCCCAGGACGCGACCACCAACCCCTCGCTGATCACGGCCGCGGCGCAGATGCCGCAGTATCAGCCCATTGTGGACGGCGTGCTGAAGGATGCGCGAAACGAACTGGGCGAAGGCGCCACGGACCAGGCGGTTGCCAATCTCGCGTTCCAACAGCTGGCCATCGCGTTTGGCAAAAAGATTCTCAAAATTGTGCCCGGCCGCGTCTCGACGGAAGTCGATGCGCGCCTCTCCTACGACACCGACGCGACCATCGCGCAGGCGCGCAGCATCATCAAACAATATGACGCCGCAGGCGTTGGCCGCGATCACGTGCTGATCAAGATCGCGTCGACCTGGGAGGGCATTCGCGCTGCCGAAGTTCTTGAAAAGGACGGCATCCACTGCAATCTGACGCTGCTCTTCGGGCTGCACCAGGCCATCGCCGTCGCCGATGCGGGCGCAACGCTTATGTCGCCCTTTGTGGGCCGCATCCTCGACTGGTACAAAAAGGACACGGGCAAGGATTACGAGGGCGCCGACGATCCCGGTGTGCAGTCGGTGACAACCATTTACAACTACCTCAAGAAATTCGGCTACAAAACCGTGGTAATGGGCGCGAGTTTCCGCAACATCGGCGAGATTCGCGAGCTGGCTGGCTGCGACCTGCTCACCATTTCACCACAGTTTCTCGCCGAGCTTGAGGCCACCCAGGGCGACCTGCCGCGCGAGCTCTCCCCGGAAACCGCGAAGGGCCTGCAGATAGAAAGAATCACCATGGACAAGGCGACCTTCGACCGCATGCACGCCGCCGATCGCATGGCCAGCGACAAATTGAAGGAAGGCATCGAAGGCTTTTCAGCCGCGCTCGTCAAGTTGGAAACGCTTCTGGCCAAACGGCTGGCGGAACTCGAATCGCGAACTCCTGCGGCAGTGTAAGAAGAATTCGGCGTAAGAAAATCTTCATGTGAGAAGGCAGCCCACGCGGCTGCCTTCTTTGTTTCGCGCTTGAGATGCGCCGCGTCGTCCCTCGCACTGTTTGCAATCGAGTTACTCGTCTGCTAACAAACTTGGCCCTCCCCTCTTGACCAACACAACTCTTCCGATAAGCTCAGTGTTACAACCATGTGAATCGGGCCGCAGCCGGCAACTTCCCCGCGCAGCACGACTTGGAACGGCTAGGCCCAAACGGACAACGGCTGCTCGCGCTCAGCCGCAGCAGTAGGACACGGAAAATCTCTTCAATTCCGCGCACGGGAGGTGTGTATGCAGACGCAGACTCATCCGCTCGAACCGTTCTTTCAGCAAGCGGTCCGCAACAGCTACGAGGGAAAGCTGGGTCTTCACGATCCCGGCGTGACCAGCTACGTGGCGCGCTTGTTGTGCGATTTCTCCGATGCCGGCAATCTTTACCGCATGCGCGATGAATCTGGCCGCACCATCGAGGAGTTGGGGGAGATGGAGCACGCCGCCGACCCTGTGAACGGGGCCGCACCGTCCTTCGACGCCGAGCGCGCGCTGCGCAAACACATCGGCGACTACGCGCTGTTCGTGGCCGGAATGTACCCCGAGGCCGCCGGATCCAGACACCGCCTGCGCCATCATTCCCCGAGCCTTGCCGAGCTCATCCGCGCAGGCAAGGAGAGCTATTTCATCGTCAGCCAGTTCAATCTCTTCGAGTACGAGAAGGAGGCGCCGCTTTTTGCGCGTCTTTCCGACAAGTTTGAGCGCTGGCTTCTAGGGTTGACTCTAGTTCGCGAGGAGCTCGGGCCGCGCAAGCCGCTCCAGCTTCCGCCGCCTGTGAATTGAGGCTTCGTCTCCCTCCCTGGGCACAAAAACAAAAATGCGCCGAGGTCGGGCGCCCACTGTGGTCGCGGAATGGATTGTTAATCAGGAAGCTTGGGATCGTGGTGGCGGCGTTCGAGCACAAACTCCGTGAACAAGTGTCCGCCGATGCGATAGGCGAAGATCAACCGTGAACCGGTGAAGCCGTCGATCGTGGTGTGACCGGGAATCCAGACACTGTTCGCGATCATCGGGCCGGACATGTCGCTGAGCGTCGGCGTGAGCGTAAAAAATCTGTGCCCATTCGTATCGTGCCGCGCCGTGACTTCGGCCAGCAGCGCGTTTTCGATTTTCCTGTGGATCGAGCAGCCGTGGCAGGGAATATAGCGCATGTCTTCCTTCAACAGCATTTCCATCCCATAGCGCACATTGCCATCAATCGCAGTCGTGGCACTGGCGCTGCCGAACCTCTGCCCGAAGCCTGGCCAGTCCTGCCCCCACTCCTCGGGTTTGCCTCTGGCTTGGGCGATCGAAACACGAATCGAGGTGAATGCCAGCGCCGGCCAGCCGTAAGTGTTCTTCGCGTAATCGTCGAACTGTTCCTTCGGCGTGGGGCGCACATACGGCCGTCCGTTGATCATTACAGGCGCGTTTTTCGACTTGATCGCGGTCGCCGAAACGGTCGGCTGCACACCACCGAGGGTCTTGGTATTCTCCGGCGCGTTGGGAAGCATGATGGCGCCCGAAGGCGCAGCGTTGGGATTGGCCGGCTGGGCCTGCGCCCCATTTTGTCCCGGCGTTTGCGCCACACACGCGCGAGACAGCACAATACAGCCCGCCACAACCGGCAACGCGACGAGAACAGCACGCACACGCAAATGGGGAAAAGTCCTGATAAGAACTCCGCTTTTTAGCGAATGTTTGTCTGGATTGTACTGCAAGTTTAGAAACTTCTAACTCAAATTCTATGGGCGCCTTAAGGTATTGCATGAAAAGCGGTTCGTTCCGTCCCCTTGTGCGGCTTGCCGCCCTTGGAACCGCGAATGAGGCCGCTTAATCCACAAACGGCCTCGCCAGCACGCGGGCGCCTCATTTCTCATTCCGACCACACGGCCAGCACGTTACCCGCTCCGTCGGAGAAGTGAAAGCGCCGTCCGCCGGGAAACTCGAACGTGGATACAACGATAGCGCCGCCCGCCGCAATGATGGCCGCTTCTGTGGCTTTTAGATCTTTGGAATAGAGCACAACGAGCGGCGCGGCGCTCCCGCTGGTCTCCTCCGGCTTGCGCAGGCGAAAGCCTCCAGCGATGTCGCCGCTTTCAGGGGCGAAGTCGATATACTCCGGCCCCCAATCCTTGAACTCCCAACCGAAAACAGTCGAATAAAATTTCTTGGAGCGCGCCATGTCGCTGGTCGCGAACTCAATGTAGTGAATCTTGTGATGATTTCCTTGAAGACTCATGGCTCATCTCCTATGTGTTGCGCGCGGTTGCTGAGGTACGCGTAAAAGGTAGCAGAATTCGTTGCGCACGGCGTAACAAAATTCTTCTGGCGCGGCGGATTAATGTCCTAGTTGTAGCGCGACCCCGCCCATGATCGTGCGCGGCGGCATATTGACGCCCGTGATCTCCTCGTAGCCAGTATTGCTCAGGTTCGTAAAGCGCAAATACGGCCGCAATTTTCTGGTGTCGTGGGTCAGCGTGGCGTTCCAAACCGGATACACGGTTTGCTGATAGCGCTCGGCAATCTGGACGGCGTTGGTGAGCACAAAATCGCGTCCCAGTGCGGCGCTCCACGAAGCGTGAATATTCTGGACCGGGTAATTGAACACGTACTCCGACTGGAGCCCGTGCAGTGCGCTCTGCGCGCCATGTACGCCAGTCCACGCGATGCGCACGGCTTGCGATTTTTTCGGAATCCACGTGAGCCTGGCTTCGACGCCGGAAAAACCGAAGCCGTTCAGATTGTCTGCGCACCAGATGTTGGCCGGGCAACCAGCAGGAAGATATGGATTCGGAAGCGTCGCGCTCTTCACGTAGTCGATGGTGTCGTGTTGTTGCGAAAAGAATCCTGTTGCCGAGAAGGTCAGCTTTGTCGACGGCGCCCAATCCGCGCCCGCATCGCTCGACCAGGCCGACTCGGGCTTGAGATTTGGATTGCCCAGCGTCGACGGATCGGAATAATAAAGATCGGTGTAAGTGGGAATTCGGAATCCGTACCCGCCGCTGGCGCGCAGTTTCAGATTCTTCGCCAGGCGCAGGCTACCTGCCAACTCGGGCGAAAACACAGCCTGCGCGCCGCCCGAAAAGATCTCCTCGCGCGCGCCTACGGACAGACTCCAGCGCTGTTTTGCCGGCCGCAGGTCCAGGTCCACGTAACCCGCACCGCGGTTGCGGGCATGAACGCCGAGCGCAAAGCTGCGCGCGCCGCCAGAAAAATTGTAGCTATTGATGCTGTCGCCGTTGGCTTCGAGGCCCATCAGCAAAACGGAATCCTTGTGCACGGAAACCGTCTCCCGCAGCGATCCCTGCCAGGAGCCATCAATATGGTTGTTCTCATAGGCCCCGGGATCATTGCGAAAGAGCGCGAAGTCGTCGGTGTGACGGCGATAGCCGAAACCTGCCACCGTATGGCTGCCAAGCTCTTGCCGCGCCCCGGCAAACCATCCCTTGGTCCGCTCCCATGAGTTATAAGGACCATAAAATTGATTGGCGCCGAAGGAGCGATCACTTGAGGCTACGAGCAGATCGGTGATACCCAGCCGGGTCGCGCTCCAGCTTTCCACCGACGCGTCCATGTTGCGATAGTCGCGGTCATCCTGGCAATCGCGGTACAGCTGCTGCGAAGTGCAACTGCCGGTGTAGCCCGGATCGGCCGTGAATCCCGTAGAGAAGTTGCGCTCCGCGGCGACGCGTCCGCTCCAGGGGCCGCGCGTGGCACCGCCCACCAGCGTTTCTTCATTCGACTGAAAACTTCCCTCACCCGCGCGCAGAAACAGCGAGTCATGATCGGGCGCCGCAGTGAGAAAATCCACCACTCCACTCAGCGCGTCAACTCCATGGAGCGTCGATCCCGCACCCTCGAGCGACTGAATGGAATCGATGGCATCGACGGGCACAGGCAAATCGAGATTGTGGTGCGAGGTTTGTGCATCGTTGATGCGAAAGCCATTGAGCAGGACCAGCGTCTGCTCGAAACTGCCGCCGCGCATTACAATGTCAGCCTGGCCGCCGCCTGCGCCGCGCTCCTCAAGAAAAATCGACGAGTCCTCGCGCAGAAAATCCTGCGGCGACTCGGCCGCCAGCGACTGCCCCTGCACGGGAATAACGTCGACCGAGCGCTGCGACTCCGTCAACGGCACCGGCGTGGCCGAACCCAGCACGACCATGGTCTCCGAGGGCCCTTTGACCTGTGTTTTTGGCGGCGTTGCTGCATCCTGTCCAGAGGCCGCTGGTAACACAGCCGCCAGTAGCAGAAATCGGGCATTCGGGATCAATCGAAATAGTCGCATCTGCTTGATGATTGCCGACCAGCGTGGCTTCTCGATGATGGTTTCGTACGATAGCGAATAGTTGAAGTGCTAAACTAATTTCTCAAGGCTACCTCAGGATTGGTTTGCCCAGGCTTCTGCTCTCCCCTCCTTTTTCCGCCGCGACGGACGAAAAAGTTGGGGCGGTGGGTGCAGGCCTTCTGGACTTGCCATAACACTATGCGTATCGACGCCTTTCTCCGGGAAAGTCCCATGTTCGCCGTCAACCGCGCGGCGCGCAGATTTGAGTCCCTCGCCTCGCGCGTGCTCGCGGCCGACAAGCTCGGGTTTCTGGAGGCCCTGGTGCTTGCCGCGTTGTTCTTTGAGGCGCCGCGCCAGGTCAAGCCGTCGCAACTGGCGGAAACTTTCGCGACTACGCGAGGCAATCTCAGCCATTGCATCTCGTCGCTTGAAGCCAAGGGATTGCTCCTGCGCAGAATCGACCCCGACGACGCGCGTGCTTACCTTCTCGCGCTCAAGCCGCAGGGCAAGCGCTGCGCCGTGCGCGTGATCGCCGCACTCGACCGCATGCAGAAGGAATTCGAGAGCGAGATCGGCAAAGCCCCGCTCGCGGAGATGATCAAGTCCATCCGCAAGCTGGAAGCGCGCGCCGCTCGATAAAGATTCGAGCATTTCTTAAGCGCGCCCCAAGCCCGTCGGCAGAGTTTCCCACCGCACCGGCTCGACGCGCCGCACCAGGAAAACCCACGAACATGCGCCCACCAGCGCCACCGCACCGGTGATGGCGAAGGCCAGGCGCGAACTGCCGTGCGTCTGCCGAATGTATCCCGTGAGCCACAATCCAACGATCCCGGAGAGATTGGCAAAACCGTTCTGCAAGCTCGACCAGCGGCCCGCCATCCTGGGTCCAGCGAGGGTTTGCGCAATTGCCCAATGGTTTGAAGCGTAGCCGCCGTGGCCGATGCACGCGATGGCAAGCAGGCCAAGAGCGACCAGGGGATGGCCGTGAACAACAGTGAGCAGAAGCAGACTGGAGGCCATGACCTGGCCGCATGCGACGACAGAGAGGCGAACTGCCGTTGGCGAAGCTCCACGCGCAATCAGGCGATCGGAGATCCAGCCCGCCGTTACCGTAGAACAGGCAATCAACAGAAAAACCGCTGCGCTTAGCCTCGACATGTCGCGAATCGACAGGTGCTCCTCCTGCACGAGATAAATGGGCAGCCAGCCCAGCACCAGGTAGTAAAAATAGTTTCCGCAAAAGTGGCCGATGAGCACGCCCCAAGCGCAGCGAAGTCGCACCATCTTCAAAATGGAAGGCCCCGAGCCGGGAGCCGATATTTCCTGCTCTCGCTCAACGGCGCTTTGACTCTCCGCTGCCTCGCCGCGCGGCAAGGCGAAATACCACGGCACGATCCAGACCAGCGCGCCGATGCCGAAAGCTAGGAAGAGCGTTCTCCAGCCGTAATGCACCAGGATCAGGCCACCCACAAAAGCGCCTCCGGCCGGGCCGATCTTGGTTCCCGCGTCGATGAATGCATTGGCTCGTCCGCGATGCTCCTGCGGCATGGCAGCAAAGATACGCGAGTAACAGGGATACGCCACCGACTCGCCCATTCCGAGGACGAGTTGCAAAGCAAAGAGCGCGACATAACTGGGTGCGAGCCCGAGACACGCCATGGCCAGCGACCAAAGCAGATAGCCGCCCATCAGCACCCAGCCCGCCGAGTATCGATCCGTCAACCAGCCGGTGATGCCGACGAGTTGCACAATTGAATAAGTCCAGAAAAATGCTGAGAGCAGCTCAGCCGCACGCAGCGACGAAAACGCAAAATCCCGCTCAAGAAGCGGCATGGCCAGCGAAAGGTTGCCGCGATCGACGTAGTTGACGAGGACAGAAAAGACGAGAAGGCCAACGACGATCCATTCCCTGCGCGTCATTCCGGCGCGATGCGGAACCGCTTCAACCATCGTCTCCTCGCAGTCTCCGCAAATCCTATCACGCACGCTATCGCGCCCGGCCCATGCCGAACTGCGCCCGCGCGACCGCAAAAACGGAGACGGAAACAGCCAGCATCGCAGCCTCAAGCATGCGCCGCAACTTTACGTTGATCGGATCTTCTGATGGAGATGCGCGCTCACTTCGGCTCGATCGCAATCACCCACAGATCGGTGTCGCCCAGGTTGTGGCCGGTATGCGTCTGCCCCGGCCGCCACGTCACTTCGTCGGTTTTCAACGTGGAGGGTTGGATGCTTCCGTCGGGCAGCACGTGCTCAAGCTGCGCACCGTTCAGGCAAACCACCACGCGCGCGTGATGCGTATGCTGCGGCTCCCAGGCATGCGGGGCAATTCTGATTTCGTAGGTGCGGCTGTGCTGGTCTTCAAAAAGCACCTTGTAATTGGGCGGCAAGCCAGTCGCGTCCCAGGTATCGTCCCCGCCCGCGGTGAGGAATTCCACACGCACCAGCCGCAAGGCCGTGTGTCCGACGTTGGTGACGATGCGCCTTCCCGCCGCCTCGTTCAACGCCTCGCCTCGCAGCACGGCATCTTGCCTTCGCCTGCCATCGACATACTTGCCCCGAACCGCGTCGCCGCTCAGAAAGACCACCACGCTGGGGTGCTCACCGGCGACAGTTTCCTGCTCGCCCGGCGCCAGCATCTCCTCGGTGACAATGACTTTGTCGTTTCTGAGCACTTCAGTCGTCGCCGCAATAACTGGCGCTGCTGCGGCCACGAAAAGCAGACCCGTGCCGATCCATTTCGATGTTCGTTGCATAGGAACTCCAGAATCGCTGACCACTCAAGCGGCTTTTACAGGCAGCGGACGCACGCGCTCCACACAGGCGCAGCCATACTATCACCTGCGACCCGCGTTAACCCGCAGCGTTTCGCTCAATCACCAAGCGGCGCGAACGGCGTCATTTCGTGGAGGGCCCGTTGTACAGCCACTGCTCCAGCCCGCTGTAGAGCTGGCTTTCCAAAGCCTGCGCGTTCGGATAGGCTCCCACCTTGTACGTCTCCGCGCCTGACGCGCTAAGCGCGTCGTTCAGAGTTCCCGGCACCATTGAGGACCCATCGCCCATTTTTTTATTTAACTCGCCCAGTGTCATGATCATGTCGGGGTCGTGGATGACCACAGCTATCTTGCCGCCTTTCACGGTCACCGTGAAGTTGCCGGGATTGATGTCGCCCATGATGTAGCCTTTGCTGGCAAGCTGATCGAGCACGCTCTTGATCGCGCTTAATATCTCGCCCTGCATTTCCGGGCCGGCATTCTGGAAGTCGCGGGAGGTCAGCTCTTTGGAGTTCGGGTATTTTGAGGCCGTGTCTTCCTGAACCAGCGATGCCGGCTCATCCGAATACCCCCCCCCCTCAACCTCTGTAACCTCAGGGTGATCGATCCCAAGAGATTTCAGGATCTTCGAGCCATTCGCCTGGCCCTCGATCTGCTCGTTGAAGTAGGGCCAATCTGGCAACTTCTTGGCCAGTTTTCTCACCAGATTCGTGCCCTCTTCGTAGACGCCAGCGAACGAGCCCTCGCCTTTAAAAGGGCCCAACTTCACGGGCCTGTCCGCCACAGTCACGAACTTGCCAGCGAGCGCCGGCGCATTGGATAGATTATTCGGTCCTTCGTTGGTCAGGTCCGCATCCAGAGCGGCGCCCGCAATCGGGTCCTGCGCCGATGTGCCGCCCGTGATCGGAGCCCTTTCGCCCGTGACCGAAGGCTTTCCAGCAGGGCTTGCCGGCGGATTTGCCGCCGGATTTGAGACAGGCGTCTGGTCGTTATCTCCTCCTGCGGGCTTGGCCGGCTCTGCCCCCGCCGAAGGCTCTGCAGGCTGAGGCCGGGTTGGAACCGTCCTGTCTACTGAGGAAGGCTTCCCAGGTTCGTTCGGCTCCTCCGGCGGCGGCTTTGTGATCGTTTTATCAACGGGAGTCGTTCCCGGAGGCGCGTTCGGCTCGCCCGCCGTTGGTTTGGCTGGCTCTGCACTCTTTCCAGCTGGCTCGCCTGTGCCCGGTGTTCTCTTGGTCAGCTGTGGAACGTCCCCGCCTGAGAGGTTCTTTAATACATAGCCCGTTCCCTTGAGCGCAAAGTGTGTGGTGATGAGACCGCAGATGCGTTGACCTGCAAGAACCCCTTGCTGGTACGGGGTCATATTGCCGCCCGTAACGGGCGTGGTCAGGTCCTTGAGCAGCATCGATTGGCCGGGCTCGATTCCCCACATTTTCGCGGCGTTATCGAACTGGCCCACCAGGAAGTAGCCCATGCCCTGCCCAAGCATGGGGAAGCTCTGAATGCAGCTGCTGATCCCCACCATCATCCCCAGGTGGTAATTGTTCGGGTCGGGGGGGAAGTCGCCAGGCTGCGACGTCGGCTGGCCGCCGGGCTTCGTCGGTGGTTGACCAGCCTTCTGCGGGGGCTGTGTGGGTACCTTTTTGCTGCAATTGCATCCCGGAGGGCGCGGCAGATTGGGATAGTCGCAGACCCAGTAGTTTTTCGGCCCGGCAGGATAGCACGGATCGTCGTCCGTGTTCGATATTCTCAGTTGAAAACTCGGCGTCGGCTTCTGGCCCGTCACTCCGTACTCGGCGGGCGGCATCGGCGTCACCCCTGCGGTAGGAACGACTGGCGGAACGTTTCCGTAGCATTCCCAGTAGCATGGATCGGCTGCCGTCCTGCCGCAGTAAAGGTTCCCCTTCGCCTGCTGGTATACCGCAGTCGCAATGTCTTCCGGCACGATCACGCGATATTTCGCCGGAGGTACCGGCTGCTCGCAGTAATAGCAAACGTTCCCCTGCTTCTTCACCAGCACGTAGCCAGTCTCCGCGGGGTTCGAAAGGCACTCTTGCCCGGATACTCCTGTCACCTTTTCGCAGTGCGCCGGATTGTACCCGTCCACATTCAGGCTCGAGTTGCTCGACTTGTCGCACGAGTTCGAAAACGAGTCCTGGTAGACGGCAGGAGTACTGCTGCCGCTTTCGTCGCCGCTGCCGCCGCCGTTGGACGCGAACACGTCCTGCGTCCACGCGTTGCCGGCAGCAAGTAACAAAAGCGCCAGCGCGCCTGGAACTACCCAAATGCGAGTCCGTCTTTGCTTCGTCATGGCAGTTTCAACCTGGTTGTGGATTGGGGGAACGTGCTGTCACGGATTCTACCGCAACTTCGGCAGAAATCTTTCGGCCTTTTTCGGGTGTGCGGCTCTCCCGGTCGCCGCCAGCTGACGGCGAAAAAATCCGCGTCAGGCAAAGCTGATCTTTAGAGAGATGGCGGCATTCTTCTTTATGAGTATCGCCTCGGTCACCGTGTTCACGGTGTGCATCGCCGTACTTGCGCGGTAAAACCGGCGCGCCACCGGAATGCTGTGGTTCGATTAATCCGCGCTCTATTTCGAGGTCGCCTGATTCGCCACATCGTACACGAAGTACTTGAACGAGTCGGCGTTATCGAGTGGAGCTTTGTCGGTCAAATCCACCAGCTTCGGAGATTTCGGGGTCAGATTATCCTGCGAAATCCACGCTCCCAGCTTGCCGAGGCCCGTTGTCGTGAAAGTCACTAGCGCGCCGCAGTCCGTAGCCCCGTAGGCGTAATCGCGTGTACTCGCTCCACCGCGCAAATGCGACACTTCATGCACCAAAACCATCGGCTGCGAGTCCGGTCCTGATTGAGGCAGAGCAAAGAATTTCTTGCATAGGAAAATCTTGTTCAAATCTCGTTCGTCTTGCGTGTCCTCCGGATCATGGACGTAGGCGATGCAGTTATCTGAGACCTCCGGTGCAAGAACCTCAGTTCCGGTCGGGTAGATTGTGCTCGTCGCGGTTTTGATCCCGATCAGCGTCGCGAGCACGTTCGCCACGTTTTTGCGTAGCGTGGCCTGCGTCTCTGCCGATGCGTTTCCAAAATATTTCTCAGCCAGCGCCACCGTCGCCGGAGTCCATTTCGCTTGACTAATATAGCGATTAGCTTTGATAAGCGTTGCTTTGGCCCTACCCAGGTCGATGGTCAAATCGGTCACCTCTTTCGAGGTAAACTTCGGGGCCCTGAGCAGGTCGAACAGAGAAGAGCAGGCCGTCACATTGGTGGTGACAGTACCTTTCAGCTTTGTCTTGCTCGGCGCTTGCTGCTCTAGAACGGCTGGGGGTTTGACCGGCGGCGGGTTGCCTGCGCTCGGTGTCGGCGTGCCGCCCGTCCCGGTGCCCGGCATCAGCGTTGTTCCCGGCGGCGGCTTGAAATTTCCCGGGCCGAAGCACGACAGGTAGCAATTGTCCGCCGGATTCGCCGCGCAAACGTATCCCTGCTGATAGGCAGCGTAGGCCGCGCCGCTGGAGTCGTTGGGAACCACAATCCAGTGCCCCCCGGCACTGCCTTCTCCTCCATCGGCCCCGCCTCCTGGCAGTAGAAACAGGCGCTGCCTGCTTGCCCCGCCAACGTTGAGTCCTGACCTCCGATTGCAGGGCATTTGGACCCGCTGCCCGTCAATGTCAGCTGAAAGCAGTAGGCAGGGTTATAGCCGCCCGATACCAGGTGACTCGTCTTGTCGCAGCCGCTCGAGAACGAATCCTGGTAAACCGGAGTACTGCTGCTGCTGCCGCTGCCGCCGCCGTTGGACGCGAACACGTCCTGCGTCCACGCGTTGCCGGCCGCAAGTAACAAAAGCGCCAGCGTCCCTGGAACCACCCAAATGCGGGTCCGTCTTTGCTTCGTCATGGCAGTTTCAACCTGGTTGTGGATTGGGGGAACGTGCTGTCCCGAATTCTACCGCAAATTCTACGAAAATCTTCCCGCCTTTTTCGGGTGCGCGGCATTCACTGGCGCTTCGATTCCGATGTTTGGTAACGGCTGACGCCGTCGCGCACAGCAACGAATGGGCCAGGAGTGATGGCCCGTGAGGCCTTTACTGTACGCCTTACCGTAAATTCACTTGTCAGCTGCGCGCTGTGGCCGTGAGGATGCAAACTGGCCGCAATGCGCCTGGAGGATTATCTGTTCATGCGGATGTTGAAGTGTGCCCTGTGTCTCGCAATGCTTGGCTGTTCCCTTTCTTCCCTGGCGGCGCGAGTGATGGCGCAAACCAATCCCCCGGCATCGAATCCTCGCCTTTACCTTTCCAACGCCGATGTGACGCGACTGCGACAGCAGGCCGGGATTCCCGCATTGGCTGCCGCTTACGCCGACCTCGAGACGAAGACTGAGAGGAGCGTGAACGATTGGCTCAAGAAATATCCAACTACGCCCGCTCCGCGCTCAACCGCGGAACTCGTCGCCACTGGCAAACGCGACAATCCTTCTCCTGATTTCAGGACCATTGCCACGGCCTACGCGCTTCATCCCACGCCGGTGCTCGGAAGGGTGCTGCGCGAGAAACTGCTGGCCGCGATCGGCGTGCGCCAGATCAACAACTACTGGTTCGACGACGGCATTCATGAAGGCGAGGCCTCGATGCAGTTTCTCGAGGCCTATGACCTTGCCTCGGCGGCCGGCCTGATGACGGCGGAAGACAAGAAGTCGTCAAGGAAGAACTGCGGCGCTGTGCGCATTTTCTGCAGGGCTGGATGCTCGACAGCTGGTGGCCCGACGAGCGCTTTTCCCAGGGATATACCTGGTACTACCGCAGCGTGTACTGCCTGAATTTTCACATCTTCGCCACCTCGATGATGGGGACGATCGCGATGCTTTATCCCGACTTTCCTGAGTCTCCGGAGTGGCTGCGATCGGCGCAAGCCGAGCTACCCAAGCTGCTCTTCACGGAGTTCGGGCTCGACGGCGCATACGGAGAGGGCTCGGTCCATTACTGGAGCCTGTCGACTCACGCGTTGCTGCAGTTCATGGTCGCCAGCCGCAACCTCGGCGTGCGCGATTACTTTGCTGATCCCGCATTCACGGATGCGATGCGCCGCACGCTCGAGTGGAGGATGAATCTCACCGAGCCGGATGGTCACGTCTTTGCCGTGGGCGACACGGATCGCGATACCGTGGGCGCGGAGATCTTGATCGAGGGCGGAAAACTTTTGAACGAACCGACGTTTGCCTGGGTGGGCCGAACCATCATCGAGCGCGCGCGGCCGGGAATGATTCCCGACGATCCCTACGAACTTTTCCATTATGATTGGTCCGCTGCGGCAACCGCTCCCACCGATTTGTCTGCGAATCACCGCTTCTCCGGCTACGGAATCTTCCGCTCCGGCTGGGGCGCGCAGGATAACTACTTCCTTCTGAAATACGGCACCACGTTCATCGGACGGCGTGAGAACGAAACCGGGCTCGTCATTTCTGGCCACGCTCATGCGGACGCGCTGGAACTGGAACTCTGCTATAAAGGAATTCCGATCACTGTGGACCGGGGCCGCGTGGGCCGCTATCAGGACTGGGACACTTATGGCGGCTACTCCAAGGCCACCATCGCGCACAATACTGTCGGCATCGGCAACCCATGGGGCTACGACCGGCTTGACGGGCTCTATGCCGAACATGTCAAGCAGCACGGCAAGGAGTTCCTCTACGAGACCTCGCAAAACGATATTGGCCGCGCCGATACCGAGTTGAGAGCCTTTGGGGACGTCGGCGAAATCGGCATCATCTCTGCAAAGCTCAAGACTTACGATCATGTGACGCAGCAACGCAGCGTGGTCTGGTTCCGCGATCTTGGCGTGGCTGTGGTCAACGACCAGATGGAAAGCGACCGCGAGCAGCCGTATGAGTGGTACCTCAATCCCGCGGGCAAACTTCTCGCACACGGCAACGCGCTTACGTTCGGCGACGACGTGGCCCGGCTCGACGTAGTTCCGATTCTTCCCAATGATGAGACCGTGCAGACTGTCTCCATGGGAGATCCCAAGCTGCCCCCGTATTATTTTTCGCTGCGCCCCACAGCGGTACCCGGCGGGTGGTCCCCTCAAAATCGATGGGACAATTTCACGTTGCTCGTGCTCAAGAAAAATGCCCAGTCGACGGATTTTCTGAATGTCCTCGTCCCGTATGAAAAAGTCTCTCCGTTTGCGGTGTCGCCGATGGGCGCGAAAGGAACCCGGCTCACCGCGAAGGACACCACTCTGCTGGTCGCTTCCGGTGAGAATGACGACACCTCACTCTCGACAGACGGAAGTTTTGCAGTCGCGCGTCTCGATCAAGGATCGCTCACGAGCTACGCGCTCCATCACGGCTTCAACCTCGAACTCGGCAATGAAGAGCTCATCAAGGTTGAGCTCCTCAGCAAACCCTGGGAGCCGTTCTTCGACAGCGCGGTCACCGGCGCCGTGAGCCTTGCTGACCATCGCGCCAGCTTTAGCTTCCCCCTCAGCCCCATGGACAAGGGACTGATCATGTTTAGCCCCAAAATCAAGGAAGGCGAAGAACAGCCTCTTCCGCTCCAGGTCGCGGTCTCATTTCGTGTGAATGAAAAGCCAAAGCGCATCGTTGCCCTGCGCTCCGCAACGGAAACGCCAAAACTCGATGATCCCGCATTCGATCGCATGACCGCCGGCTGGCAGAACGATCCTCATCAAGGGCATTACCTGCGTGAGCCGCTCGATTTCACCTGGAACGCAGAAAAGAAACTTGTGACCGTAATCCTCGATGTCGGAATCCGCCAGCTCGTCTGGGAGTAAAGCGCATGCGGTAAAGGCCGCGTGTACGCGCCGCACGCATATTCGGGCATAATGTCGATTGATCTCAATCTCGCAAGCCAGATATCAAAATAAGCGACTAGGGATAATTCACAGCGCAACTCCAAACAGAGTTCCTAGGATTAACCCCTGATTCTTGAGATTGTTTGGAAAACGGCGATGCGTCGATTACGGGTCGGAAAATACGGCGTCTGAGTTTGAAACCTCTTCAATTGAATGCAAGTAGGAGATACTTGCCAATAATGAATATGCGTGTGATCGGATTGGCTACTCTTTGTCTCGTCTCGGTGCCGGTGCTGGCTTTTGCGCAAACCGACGAGATTCAAGTGTATGACGGAGAGATCGCGCCGCCGGGAATCTTCAATCTGATGGTCCACAATAACTTCACGCCCAAGGGACGGACCGTGCCCGACTATCCCGGGGCGATTATCGCCAATCATTCGTATCAGGTGACTGCCGAATGGGCATACGGCGTTACGCGGTGGTTCGAGCAGGGACTTTATATGCCTGTGACCTCGCCCTATTCTTCCAACTATGGCTCGACGATTAACGGCTTCAAGATTCGCGAACTATTCGCGCGACCCAACGCTCATGACCATACCTTCTTCTATGCGGCCAATTTTGAGTTCAGCGTAAACCACCATTACTGGGAGTCAAAGACGATTCACCTCTGAGATCAGACCGATCGTAGGGCTACACTTGCATCCGTGGGATTTCATTTACAACCCAATTGTCGACACGGACTATACCGGGGGACTTGGAAACTTGCAGTACAACCCTTCAGGCAGAGCGGCATATAACTTCAACGACAGGTGGGCCGTCGCTGCGGAGGAATATGACGGTTTTGGCCCGCTGCATGGGTTCCTACCTCTTTCGAAACAATTCCATGAGGTCTGGGCGACAGCCGATTACTCGGGCACCAAGTTTCTCGGCCTGAGCGTTGAGACCGGTGTCGGCTATGGTTTGACTGCGGCTTCGGACAAATGGACGCTCAAGTTGATGCTGTCACGCAACCTCAACGTCCACCCATGGCGTCCCTGAGTGGAGAAAGCACGCAATCTCTTTCCTCAGCCGTACCAAAAGAAATGGAGCAGACAGGCGTCTGCTCCACTAAGAGTATGTAAAAGGAACTAACTGCATCCGGAGGTTGATCCGCAGCTCATGCAGCGGTAGCAGCTGCCGTTGCGCACCATGATCGCGCCGCAGACATTGCAGCTCGGCGCGTCGCCCATGTCGTACATGTCGCGCATGGCGTCGGCGGCGTGGTACAAACCGCGGTCCTCCAGGCTGGGCATGTGCGCGGAGCTGGCCAGCGGCGTTTGGTGCGACTGCACCTCGGGAGCAATGCCTCCGCCTCCGCCAGCCGTGCCGCTATGCCCGCTCATCTGATTCAACCGCTTGGCTACTTCCTCAGCGAGGTGCGCCAGGTGATCCCCGTCGAGGCCGCCAGCTCCTCTTCGACATCGCTTTCCTCGAGCAGGCTGGGCGATGCGGGCAGTGCCGGCGCCTTGGGAGCCAGGCCCGCGAACAGCGTCAACTGCTCGCCCGAAAGGAAGCGCAGGTTGAGCCAGCGGAACATGTAATCCATCAGGCTCTTGGCATAGCCAATCTGCTCGTTGCCCGTCCAGCCCGAAGGCTCGAAGCGCGTGTGCGCGAACTTCTCGCACAGTACTTTGAGCGGCACGCCGTGCTGCAACGCGAGAGAAACCGACGTAGCAAAAGCGTCCATCAAGCCGGAAACCGTCGATCCCTCCTTGGCCATGCGGATGAAAATCTCGCCCGGTTGGCCGTTGGGATAGAGCCCGACCGTGATGTAGCCCTCGTGCCCGGCAATAGAGAATTTGTGCGTGAGGGACGCGCGCTCCGCCTGCAGACGGTGGCGCACGGCGCGTGGCGGAGCCTTGAGGTCCTGCTCTTTCTTGTTCATCTCACCGGCGTCGGTCTCTGGATCGACCGAAGGCGTCGGGGTCAATACCGGAACCGCAGCGGCCGTGGCAATCTCTTCAATCGCTTTCTGGAATGCCTGCGAGGCGGCGAGCAACTGCTTCGCGCTCACCTCCAGTTTGTCGGCTCCGTGTGCTTCGAGCGTCTTCAGATCGGCTTCGGCCGCCGGTTGCGACGCCGACAGGTGGCTGAGCACGCGGCTGCCCACAACATCGAGCGCGGAGGGTTCCTTCTTCGCATCCATGCTCGTATTCAGCGGCTGCGTTCCCTTAGATCCGTCGCGGTAGATGGCCACGGCCTTGATGCCCTGCCGCCAGCTCTCCGCATACGCCTCGGCTACATCTTCAACGGTGGCCTCGTGCGGCAGGTTCACCGTCTTCGAGATCGCGCCCGATAGGAACGGCTGCGCCGCCGACATCATCTTGATGTGCCCCATGTAATGAATGGACCGCGTGCCCTTGGCCGGCTTGAACGAGCAATCGAACACCGCCAGGTGCTCCGGCTTGATGCCCGGCGCGCCTTCGATGGTGCCCGTGGCATCGATGTAGCTGACAATCGCGTTCACATCGTCGTTGGAATAGCCGAGCTTGAACAGCGCCGCGGGCACGGTGTTGTTCACGATCTTGATCATGCCGCCGCCCACCAGCTTCTTGTACTTCACCAGCGCCAGGTCCGGCTCGATGCCCGTAGTGTCGCAATCCATCATGAAGCCGATGGTGCCTGTTGGCGCCAGCACCGTGACTTGAGAGTTGCGATAGCCGTAGCGCTCGCCGTAGAGCAATGCCATATCCCAGCACTCGCGGCTGGCTTCGAGCAATGCCTCGAGCTGCGGCACCATGAATGGCTCGCCCGTGCTGCGCGACTTGCCGATGTTGTTCACCTCGGCGCGGTGCATGCGGATCACGTCGAGGAACGGCTCGCGATTGACGTAGAAGCCCGGGCAAGCTCCGCCCTGGTGCTCCACTGATGCGGTGAGCGGCGTGGCCGAGGCCACCGGCGGGCACTGCGCGGCGATAATCGCCGACTGCAGATACGACTGGCCGCACATGATCGCCGTCATCGCCGCTGCCAGGTCGCGCCCGGCTTCGGAATCGTACGGCAGGCCGAACGACATGAGCAATGCGCCCAGGTTGGCGTAGCCCAGGCCCAGCGGCCGGTAATCGTGCGAGTTGCGCGAGATGGCCTCGGTGGGATATCCCGAGTTGTCGACGAGGATCTCCATCGCCGTGGTCATCACGGTGACCGCGTGCCGATAGGCTGCGATGTCGAACGTCCCTGCCGGCGACACGAAACGCATCAGGTTCAGGCTCGCCAGGTTGCAGGCTGAGTTATCCAGGAACATGTACTCGCTGCATGGATTCGAGGCATTGATGCGCGCCGTGTTCTTGCTGGTGTGCCACTTGTTGATGGTGTCGTCGAACTGCATCCCCGGATCGCCGCACTGCCACGTCGAGTCGGCGATCTTCTGCATGATGTCGCGCGCCTTGTAAGTCTCCACCGGCTGGTGGCCCTTCACCGTATAGGTGGTAAAGTCCCCGTCGGCCTCGTAAGCGCGCATAAATTCGTCACTGACCCGTACAGAATTGTTGGCGTTTTGGAAAAAGATCGACGAAAACGCTTCGGAGTCCGGCCCTGATCCGTCGTAGCCGGCCTTGATCAGCGTATGTGCCTTCTGCTCCTCTTTTGACTTGCACTCGATAAAATCCACGATGTCCGGATGGTCCACATTCAGGATCACCATCTTGGCGGCGCGGCGCGTTTTGCCGCCACTTTTGATGACACCGGCAAAGGCGTCAAAGCCCCTCATAAAGCTCAACGGTCCCGAAGCCTGTCCGCCGCCTGAGAGCTGCTCCTTCGAGCCTCGCAGCGTCGACAGATTGGTCCCCGTTCCCGAGCCCCACTTGAACAGCATGCCTTCGGTCTTGGCCAGGGTCAGAATCGAGTCCAGCGAATCTTCGACGGCGTTGATGAAGCAGGCCGAGCACTGCGGATTCTTGTAGCCCGTGGCCGAGTACTGCACGCCGCCCGTCACCGGGTCCCAGTGCCAGTTCTGTCCGTCCGCATCCGGCTCCAGCCGGTCGCAGCCCACGTTAAACCACACCGGCGAATTGAACGCCGCCTTCTGCGTCAGCAGCAGGTGCGACAGTTCGTCGAAGAAGATCGCCGCATCCGCGGGCGTGGCAAAGTAGCCGCCGGCAATGCCCCAGTCGCGCACCGTTTCCGCCACGCGCCCCACAAGCTGGCGCACGCCCGTCTCGCGCTCCGGCGTGTTCATCTGCCCGTGCAGGTACTTCGAAGCCACAATATTGGTGGCCGTCATCGACCAGTCCGCCGGAACTTCCACGTCCTTCTGCTCGAAGATCGTGTTGCCCTTGGTATCGGTAATCGACGCAGTCCGGCGCTCCCACTGGAGCTCGTCGTAGGGCGAAACGCCCTCGGTCGAAAAACGGCGCGTAAAGGTCAGTCCCTGCTGGGTCCGCGCGGTGGATAGGAAGGCAGCAGTCGAAGTCTGTAGTTGAGCCTCGTTCATCTTCATCTCTCCATGGGGCAAAATCGGTGAAAAAACCCTCGGTCCGGCGCGGACGCCGGATGTTTGTACTACCTGTAAGACCATGAAAGCGAACGCAAAACGGGGAAAATTAAGGCGGTGAGCTTCAGCATGATCGCGGCTTCCCAGCGCCTCATTTTGCGCGGGATTTTCGTTACAGTCCGATTACAGCCGCAGATGAAAAAATACCGCTGTCTGTGGTACGTGTCAACAACAAACCACAACATCTAGTATTTTCGTCACATTTCGCGCACCTGCTCACTAAACACCGCCATTTGCCTGTGGAAAGTCGCGCAGGGCCTTGTCTGGCGCGGTGTCGCGCGGTTTGTTTTGCCCTCAAATCGGGGCAAATTTCAGGGTCCGACCCAATTCCCGCACCACCACCTAAGCGTAGCCCTTCGCCGGGCCGCTCACAAGGCGCAGAATTGGTGCAGAATCGTGTATTTCCTGTGCGAGTTGTGGACATCGGGGCAAAACCTGACCGCGGATAGCGCGCCCGCTGAAAGGGCACTTTGACCGTGGGAGAGGCTCTATTGCGTTTCCACGGTCAAATCAACGCTTACGGCCGCACTGAATGGTTGCGCGCCACCGACGGCGCTGCCCGTCACTACAAAAGTCTCGGTGGAGTAGGAAGGATACTCCCGCGCAACCGCGCACCCGGAGATTGCGCCGGCGCCAATCCCGCCAACCGCGAAGATCAGCGTTCCCACCAGCCACCGCCGGCCTTTGTTCCTCGTCGCGCGCGGCAAAAGCAACAACAGAAAGCCGGCCACGGCGATAGGGCCACCCCGGCTCAAGGGTCCCGCTCCATTTCTCGCGTGGGCCGCAGGGGTCTGCACGGTCAGCATGGATGTCCCGCTGCCGCCGGGAACCGTTGCCGGAGAGAAGCTACACGTTGTGCCTGTGCTCAATCCCGAGCAACTCAGCGCCACCGGCAGATTGAATCCATTCTGCTGCGTAACCGTCAACGTGTACACCGCCGTGCTGCCGGCCAAAACCGTTTGCCCGCTTGGCTGCGCGGTCAGGCTGAATCCTGGCTGGGTGCTGGTTTGCGCCACCAGAGCAACAGTTCCTGAAACGCTCGGCAGATAGTTACCGTCGCCGGGGAAGCTGGCGTCGACGAGGTGTGTGCCGGTTCCGCTCACCGAAACACCGCTCACCGTGGCCGTCGCAGTCTGTGTCTCCGCATCCTGGGCCAGCAGAATGGGCGCTTGAAAATTGGGATCGTTGTCCGCCCCCGCGATATCGCTCAGCCCGTCGCCATTGAAATCGCCCACCGCCGCAAAAAGTGGATCGGTCCCAAGTGCTGGGGTCGGTCCCGCGGTGAACGTTCCGTCGCCGTTGCCCAGAAACACGGTCGCCGTGTTGCTGCCTGCATTGGCTGTCACCAGGTCCGGGATGCCGTCACCGTTAAAGTCGCCGATCGCCACCGAATACGGAAAATTGCCAGTCGCAAGTGTCTGCGCGGTCGGCGTGAAAGTACCGTTGCCATTGCCCAGCAGCACCGTCACTGTCGCGGAATGGCTGCTGTTTGAAGCAAGATTCGCCACGGCAAGATCGAGCATGCCATCGCCATTGAAATCGCCTGTCACGATATAGCTCGGATCGTAGCCCACGACCGGCTCCTGCGCCACCGGGGTGAATGTTCCATTGCCGTTGCCGAGAAAAATCTCCACCGAGCCGGGAGTATTGGTCCCCGAGCCGAGCACGCCGCTTTGATATGGAAAGATGGTCGCAGCGAGATCGGGAATTCCGTCACCGTTGAAATCTCCCACCGTGACCCACGTCGGTATGTCCGAGGTGTTCACCGTCGAGAATGACGTAAACGTCCCATCGCCCTTGCCAAGAAAAACAGTCAAACTGGTGCTGCCCGGATTGGCTGTGACCAGGTCCGGGATCCCATCGCCGTTCAGGTCTGCGGTAGCAATGGAATAGATATAGGGCGCGCCCGTTTGCGCCACTGCGGTAAAAGTGCCGTCGCCCTTGCCCAGCAACACCTGAATGGAACTGTTGTCGGGCAAAGTCACAGCCACGTCCGGCTTGCCGTCACTGTTGAAGTCTCCCACCGCGGCAAAGCCACCGTTTGAATTTGACTCTGGAACCTGCGGCGCGGTCTGAAAGGTGCCGTCGCCGTTGCCCAGAAAAATGTCGACGATGGGATAAGGCGAGTTGCCGCTGTAGACTGGCACCACCAGGTCGAGTTTGCCATCGCCATTGAAGTCCGCCACCGCGACCGATTGTGCATAGGGATTTGTCGCCGGATTGGCGGAATTCACAAAGCTAAGTGTCCCGGAAGCGGGTTGCGAGCTCAGCACCGCCGTGGCCAGCACCGAATTGCCATTGCTCGTATCCAAAAATGAGATCGTGCCGCCCGGCGCGGCAATTCCCTTGCCCGTCACCGTGGCCGTGAGTGTGTAATTGCCCGGACTGCCTGAAGCAGCGATCGTCGTCGTGCTCGTGTTTGATGCATTCGAGGTCACGGTCAATGGCGAAGCGGCTGACGCGCTCCCCGCATTCGTGTTTGTGCCTAGAAAAATCGCTTGATAACTATGCGTGCCGGAACCCGGCACAAATCTCATCGTGGCCGTTCCCGTCGAGGTTAGTTGTGCCGTGCCCAGCAGGTGAATATCGCTGCAGACTTTCGCTTCCGCATCGCAGAATCTCACCTGTCCCGGCGAAACCGGCGCTCCGTGAACCGTCACCGTGCCCGTGAGCGTCACTACTGTGCCCTGGGGCACCGTCGTCACCACGCCGCCGCTTGTCGTCACCGTAAGTGTGGTCGCGGTAGCAGCCCCCGTAGCGTGCGCGGCCGCGGCGCAAACCGCCATGCATACCACCGCAAATGCTTTGAACAAGCCCTTCACCCGCTCTCTCCATTTATCAAGCCCATGACTTTTCAAGCCCATGACCACACGCATCGCGCGCCGTCCACACTGTGGGGCTGAAGCAACGTTTTATCTGATAGACGAACCGCGGGTAGTTTATATCACCAACGTGATCGCAAAATGTGAAAAGCACCCAACCGTGGCGAACGGCAATGGCCGGCCTTCCATCGCGTAAAAAGGGCCGAGGAATTCCAAATTACGCCAATACCGCGGCCGTCCGCCGCGCCGGTGTCTCGCCTTTCCCATTCGCGCGGCTCAGGGTCAGCACAGTAATGTCGTCCTGCTGGCCGAACTTCTGCGCCGCCTGCGCAATCGACTCCGCCGTGTCGGCCGCGATTGCTGACGTGCGATCGAAGCCAAAAAGCTCGCCGGACTTGCTGCGCGCTTCCACCACTCCGTCGGTCAGTAGCGTCAACTGCTCGCCCTCGGCAAGCTGCGTGGTTGATTCCGCGTAAACCGCGCTCGCCGAAAGCCCGAGCGGCAGGCCGCTTTCAAGTGTCATCTCCCTGCACTTCAGGTACGGAGCCAGATGCCCCGCATTGGCCGCAGTAATTTTGCCGTCGGGGTCGGCGCGCAGAATCAGGCACGTGGTGAATCCTCCATCGCGACTCCGCGCCAGCATGCGCTGGTTCATCGCCGCCAGAATCTCCGCCGGGCTTTGAGTATAGTGCGCCAGTGTGCGCACCGTTCCCACCAGCAGGCTCACCGTCATCGCCGCCGGAATTCCCTTCCCGCTCACGTCGCCGATCACACTCAACACGCCGCCGCCGCGCAACGGCATAATCTGGAAGAAATCCCCGCCCACTTCATCGGCCGGCCTGTAAACGCTCTCCACCTTGAATCCCGGCGTTGCGGGGATTGCCTCCGGAATCAGCACCTGCTGCACCGCCCGCGCGTTGCGAATCTCCTCTTCCATATGCGCCTGCTGCCGATGGCTCTCAGCCGAGTACTGGTAGACCGCATACACCAGCGCCACCAGGAGCAACGCCCCGGCCAGCGTGCGCGCGTTCACGGGATTTCCCAGCATGGTAAACAGCGGCCCATTGATTTTGTCGCCGAGGGTAATATGCGTAAACCGGCTGCCCTGCTGCAGCGCTACGGAGACCACAAAAATTGTCTGCGAAAGGAACGCCAGCATTGCGACCATCCAGCGCGCCGGATCGAGCTTCCGCTTGTGCACCACCGCGTAACCGATCAGGTAGATGGGATAAAGCTCCAACAGCATCACCACCGGCATCAGCGCCAGGTCGAGCGCCTGCCAGATCTGTGGATGCGGAAGCGAAAAGCCGTACGTCAGACAGCCATCGACAATTCCTTCGGTAAACTCCACAATGGCGAGAATGCGCGTGAGCCTCACCACCCGTTCGTTATCGTGCAGGCCCAGCAGCCACACCAGCACGTACCACATCGAGATGTCGCCCAGCACATATACCGGCTGGTTCAGACCCATGGCCAGAACCAGCGAGACCGGCAGCTTCAGGCCGATCAGAACCGTCGCCAGCGGATGCGACCCAGCAAAACACGCCATCCAGAAGGCCAGCCACTGGCCGCGGTCGCGCAGCCAGAATAGAAACCCGAGCACTGCAACCAACCCATAGAGCGATTCCAGAGCAAAATAGACTTGGCGGCCGCGCATCCAGTGGTAGTCCATCGTGCTCATCGCATTGGCAACGGCCATCGGGCTGCCCAGCACAGGCGGCGCGTAAAATCCGCCCTGCTTGCCGTTGTCATAGGAGCCGAACGGCGCCTTCCACACGCGAATTGCCAGAACTCCCGATTGCGCCGGTCCCAGCCCCCAAGTATGCGGTCGCGTGTCGAAGTACCACACCGGATGCGGTGGCAGCGTCCCGTTGGCGCCCACCAACTGCCCATTCCAATAAAGCTCGTACGCGTCTTCTACCGCAGGAATCAAAATCGCCAGTTGCTCCGGCCCCTGCTCACCTGGCGCGAGATTCACACGCCGCCGGTACCACGCATACCCGTCCACACTTTCGTGGCCTTGTGCGCCCCAAGGCTTGCCGGCATCGAGCTGTTCCCAACTAGAATCGTCGAACCCAGCCTGTGCCCACGCGGAATCGTCACCCAGGTGAAACTGCCAAGGCCCATCAAGCGTCGTCAGCCCGCCATCGAAGCGGAGGGTTTGTTGCGAAGTGGGCGCAGCAGGCGCAGCCGCCGCCCGCGCAGTTGTTAGTCCGGCAAGCGCAGCAACAAGAAGAGTAAGCAGCAGAATGCGGGGAAGTCGCATGGTGGCAGCATACTGCCACCATGCTCGGGATCACAATGATTTTCTGGGGCGTCCCGAGACAAAATCTCGCAGCAGCAAGCCATGGGACCGAAGTCGTGCGGCCCCGCGCACTTTCGCACACACAACCGTAGCATTGACCGACGATCTTGTCGTTGCGTGTTTTAGAGGAAGAGCAGCGCTATGACGAAGAAGCCTGTGCACCCTCGATTGATGAGAAGCCGTCACTCTCTTGCGCAACGAAAACGCCGCCCGTTTCCGGGCGGCGTTTTCATCGACTTGGAAAAAGAAATTAGTCGCTTGTCTTGGAATCGATTCTCATGCCATAGAACGATTTGTGCACGAAGAAGACTGAGACCAGGAAGAACCCGACGGCCAGCGCGGTGGCGAGCATCGGGTTCTGCCCACCCAACTTCACGGCTAGCTCGACGGCGAGCAATCCAAACAGGGTGGTGAACTTGATCACCGGATTCAGGGCTACCGACGATGTGTCCTTGAACGGATCGCCGACGGTGTCTCCGATTACGGTGGCGTCGTGCAGAGGCGTTCCCTTCTGTTTCAGGTCAACCTCAACAACCTTCTTCGCGTTGTCCCATGCGCCGCCGGCATTGGCCATGAAGATGGCCTGGTACAAACCGAAGACTGCAATCGAGATCAGGTAGCCGATAAAGAAGAACGGCTCAATGAACGCGAAAGCAAGTGTGGCGAAGAAGACGGCCATAAAGATGTTGAACATTCCCTTCTGCGCGTACTTGGTGCAGATTTCGACCACCTTCTTGCTGTCGGCAACCGATGCGCTTTCCGACCCATCGAGTTTGATGTGTTTCTTGATGTACTCGACCGCGCGGTAAGCGCCCGTGGTGACGGCCTGCGTGGAAGCGCCGGTGAACCAGTAAATCATGGCGCCGCCGGTGATGAGGCCGAGCAGGAAGGGCGCGTGCAACAGAGACAGGTTCTCGACGTCGTGGGTCAGCCCGCCCGTCAGCGCCATGATGATGGAGAAGATCATGGTAGTTGCGCCCACCACGGCGGTGCCGATGAGCACCGGCTTGGCTGAAGCCTTGAAGGTGTTGCCGGCTCCGTCATTGGCTTCGAGAAGATACTTCGCCGCTTCGAACTTCACGTCGATGTTGTAGTCCCTCTTCAACTCCGCTTCGATGCCGGGAACATTTTCGATCAGCGACAACTCGTAGATGGACTGCGCATTGTCGGTAACCGGCCCGTAGGAATCGACGGCGATCGTCACCGGTCCCATGCCCAGGAACCCGAATGCCACCAGACCAAACGCGAAAACGGCCGGCGCCAGCATCAGCGCCGCCATGGACGTGCCCGTCGAGAAGTAGTAGCCCAGGCTCATGAGGGCGACCATGCTGAGACCGAGCCAGTAGGCCGAGAAATTTCCGGCTACAAAGCCCGACAAAATGCCGAGCGACGCTCCGCCTTCCTGCGCGGATTTGACGACCTCCTGCACATGGGACGACTTGGTAGATGTAAAGACCTTCACGAGTTCAGGAATGACCGCGCCCGCCAGGGTTCCGCAGGAGATGATCGAGGCCAGCTTCCACCAGAGCGATCCGTCGCCGAGGGTGGGAATCATAAGCCAGGAGACGAGGAAGGTGAGGCCGATGGAAACGATGGACGTGATCCACACCAGTGAGGTGAGAGGCGTCTCGAAGTCCATTTCGTCGGCGTTGCCGTATTTGGCCTTGGCGATGATGCCGTTGAGAAAGTACGCGCCGGAGCTCGAGACCAGCATGGCCACGCGCATCACGAAGATCCACACCAGCAGTTGCACCTGCGTGGTGGGATTCGGGACCGCAAGCAGAATGAAGGTGATCAAAGCCACGCCAGTGACGCCGTAGGTTTCAAATCCGTCGGCGCTGGGGCCGACCGAGTCGCCCGCGTTGTCGCCCGTGCAGTCGGCGATGACGCCCGGATTGCGCGCATCGTCTTCCTTGATCTTGAAGACGATCTTCATCAGGTCGGAGCCGATGTCAGCGATCTTGGTGAAGATGCCGCCGGCAATACGCAGCGCCGCGGCGCCGAGCGACTCGCCGATGGCGAATCCGATGAAGCATGGTCCAGCATACGCCGCGGGGACAAAGAGAAGGATGCAGAGCATAATGAGCAGCTCAATCGAGATGAGCGCCATGCCGATGCTCATGCCGGCCTTGAGCGGAATGGCCATGCAGGGATACGGTTTGCCGCGCAAGCCCGCGAATGCCGTCCGCGAGTTGGCGAAGGTGTTGACGCGAATTCCGAACCACGCCACGCCGTAGCTGCCCGCGATGCCGACCAGCGAGAACGCCAGAATGATGGGCAGCGTCACTGCAACATTTCCTACCGGCGCCAGAACGCCGAAGTACAGCGAGATGATAACGGCGATGAAAACCCACAGCAGAAGAATGAACTTGCCCTGCGTGATCAGGTACGTTTTGCAGGTCTCGTAGATCAGCTCGGACATTTCGCGCATCGTGCGATGCACCGGCAGATTCTTAAGCTGCACATAGATCGTGAGGCCGAACAACAGACCGCCAACGCAGAACAGCAATCCCCAGCTCAAAAGGGCGTGGCCGTTCAGGCCGAAAAAGTGATCGAAACTCACGCTGCTCAAGTCCGGCAGCGTCAGATTGGCTTCGCCTCCGCCCGATGTTTCCGAGTGCGCGCTGGCGAATGCGGGAAGCAGCAGACCCGCCAGGGCCGCCACGATACGGTATTGCCGCTTTACTAAAGCTGTGATGCCTTGCTTCATAGCCGAAAATCTCCTCATTAAGGCGGTCGCAAGCAGTCCGAGCATACTCACGCCGAGAAAGAAAACCACACAATCCTGAACCGTCACATACCCTCCATATTCAATGTTTTAAAGCCGCAACAACCACGGCCCCGGATCGACCTCGCGAACACCCCGGGGACTTGCCACGGGAAGGCTATCATCCGGATACACGGCTGTCGAGTGACTGCTGTCACGGGAAAAATCGGGACCAGCGCCACAAGGGGACAAGAGTCCAAAAAGGGAGAGAGCGACGCAACACGGACCTGGGGAATGCGCGAACAAAATGGAAGGGAGCGACGCCAAACTCAAACACCTTCAAAATGAGCTAAACGGGAACTGCCATCGAACGTCAAGGTCGAGGAGCAGCCGGCCCAGTTTCCCAGCGCGCAGATCAATGCGTCCGCAAACGATCCTTCGCCAGCCTTTAGAGCGAGCATTGCCTCATAGACTTGTTGCTCATTTTGCACTTCGAGGCGATCGCTTGAGAGGATGCGCTCAATGGCAGTGGCGATCTCCTCGCCTGTCGCTTTGTACCTCGAGCGTAGCACCCAGGCGACCTCGGCGATGGTCACCAGGCTGACAAACCCAGGCGCGTCCGAGGATAACATCCGGTCGACAATCTCATTGGCGCGAAGAGACTGAATCGGGTCGTCCTGGGTCAGATAGCGAATGAGAATACTGGTGTCGAGGCCTTTCATCGGCCGAATTCCTCGGCGGCGCCGTCTTCGGCCGCAATCCCCATCTCTTCCGCGGGTACCGGCCGATCAACCCTTCCGGCAAACATCCCTTTAAGCGAAGAGACGGGCAGCTTGGGCAGAAGTACTACGGTTCCATTGGGATGGAGAAAGATCTTGACCCGATCTCCGGGCCGCGCTTTGAGGTGTTCCCGGGCGGCTTTGGGGATTGTCATTTGACCTTTGCTGGTAAGAGCAGATTCCACATTACACCATCTCTATTCTTCGATCAATAGTAGTATTACATAACATCTTCCGATAGACAATGGTATTACAAAATCTACTCCATCCTTCAAAGGCGAATCACGTCCTTTGGTCTCCGCCTTTACTCGACGGGGACATCAATCTTGTCGTCGGGCAGCACAATTCTGAGATTCTGTTGACTCGGGTCGCGCAACCGGCCGTTGGGCAGCGGATGCAGCTTGAACAGCACCAAAAGGTCCCGGTCAGGGTCGTCGAAGGCGGGAAAGCTGGCCACCTGCTCGACCGAGTAAAAGGTATGCAGATCTTCGAGCGTGCCAGGGTCGAGATCGTTCCAACTTGCGTACCAGCCCGGCTGATAGTCAGCAAGCTTGGGCGCAAGGTCCTCGGTGCCGAAGTCATCGCACAAGCTGGGCACGTGGGTGAGCAGCGTGATTTCATCGCCGCTGATCGAATCCAGCAGCCGCTTGCCGTTGGGGTGCGTATCTATATATAACGCCATTTGTGTCGCGGCGGTAACCCACGTGTATTCGGGGTGGGTGGCGTAGCGGATAGTCTGCGCTCCATGCACACCGGCTGCGGCCACCGCCACAATTACCAGCGCCCAGCCGAATCCGCGCGTCAAAATTGGCTGGCCCGGCGAGTTAGACGCTGTCGGCTCGCCTGCCTGATCCAGCAGGGCCTCAGCTCCAAGCGCCACCACAAAGAAGCAGAAGAACGCCGGTACGGCAAAGTAGCGCGGCTGGGGATGATTCTGCAGCGTCATAAACAGCACATATCCCGCGATGGCCCACAAGGACGCGCCAAACAACGGATCACGCCACAATTTCCGCGCCCATGCACAGCGCCAGGCAACGGCCGCGGCCAACACCACTGCGCCCGCCAGAAGAATCAAACCGTGGTCCACCCACAAAAGACCATGAAACGACCACCAGAGCGATAGCAGCGGCCAATAAAACTCCTTTGGCTTCTCGTAGTTGTTCACGAAAAAGTAATATCTGTAGTCGCCGAGCAGTCCAAAACGTGTGATGATCGCCATCCAGACGCCGTACGCGCCAAGAGCCACGCCCGACATCACCAGCGCAAAGCGCAGCGCCAACTTGCGTTGCTCCCACAACGGCGCCACCATCGCCCAAAGCAACGCCGGCAACAGGAAAAGTCCCGTCGTCTTCGTCAAGACAATGAGCGCAAACAGCAGGCCGACGCAAATTGACCCGAGCAACGGACGCCGCCGTTGCGGCAGCCGCACCGCCAGAATCATCGCTGCAAGAGTGAGCGTGATCTGCAGCGGCTCCAGAATCGCCAGCCGGGTGAAGCAATAGAGAAACGGACTCGTCACCACCAGCGTGACGCCGAGGAGCGCTATCCAGCGGTGAACCATGGAACGCAGAAGCAAGTAGCTAAGCGCCAAATTCAAGAAGAAGCACGCAACCGCCAACCCGCGCGCGGCCTCGACCGTCACACCGGTGAAAAAAAACAGCAGCCATTCCAGAAACGGCCACACCGGAACCGCGACAGCCGGATTAAAATCTCCCGCCACGTACCAGTTCCCAAACAGGTGCGCGCGGATGGCCGCGTTCCCATACCAGCCTTCATCGGTAAACTTCGCCCAGTCGCAAACCCAGGGGGAGCCGTTGGGGAAATCGGCGCGCAGGTGCCATGCATGCAGCAGCGCAAATCCAGCGATCGCGGCGATCCACGCTGCGTATCCCCAGCGCCGCATTGCCTTCGCTCGATCCCGCACCTTCTCCGTCGCCAAAGTTTGTTCCTTGGGCATGGCTTCCCCTGGTTCCCGAACATTTCAGAATCCCGCCGAAAAACAGGGCAATCGCCGGCCCATTTCCACAACATCATAGAAATGTAAAGTTGCGCAGAAGATCGCCGCGGCGGGGATGCACTTGAGTATATCGTTCGTTGACAGTGGGCCCGACCGCACGCGGCCCATTCGGCACTGCTTTCAACTAATCCATTTCCCCTCCAGCGTCTTGCTTTTACACCGGACTCAATGCGCCCGGTTCATGTTTTCACCCTCATCGCCGATGAACCGTGTGTCGGATCAGAACAGAGACCTGGCTCAGAGGCGAGGCACGTTGAGATCCATGCAAAGCTCGGCTCAATTCCAAACGCAGCCTTCTGTCTCGGGCCTCACGCTCGTGGAGTTGGACGCGTCCACCGCCGCCATCCACGTCGTGGGCGTCAGCGCGGTGTGGCGCAAGCTGCTCATGCAAGCGGAAATGGCAGCGCCACATCTCCAGGTCGCGGCCATCGAGGGTGAGCACGGAAGCGGCAAGAACACGCTTGCCCGCTATCTGTTCAGCCGCTCACCGCTCGCCTCCACCAGTTTCCAGCGCCGCGACGCGCGGGAGTGGCTGGCCACCGATGCCGATCCTGCAACGCTAGCCGGCTTCACCTATCTCGACCGCGTAGATCTGCTCGCCCCTCCTGGACAGGGGCTGCTCCTCGGTGTGCTCAAAACTCTTCAGGATCGTCCGCCCGGCCGCGCCGTCCTGCTTGCGTCTTCGCAAACTCCGCTGCGGCAAATGGCCGGCCAGGGACTTCTGCTTCCCGATCTTGCGTTCCGTCTTACCGCCATCCGCTTCGCCATTCCGCCACTGCGCCAGCGCCGCGAAGACATCACTCCGCTCGCCCAGTTTCTCCTCGACCGGCTCTGCGTCCGCTACCAGCAGCGTCCCGTCGTGCTTGGGCCCGGTACCCTCGCTCGCCTTCTGCAGCACACGTGGCCCGGCAACGTGCGTGAACTGCTCAGCGTCATTGAAAACGCCCTGCTCGAAGCCGACAATGGCGTCATTCGCCCCCTCGACCTCGCGTTGCCCGATGGCCCGCAGTCCTTTCCCCAGCCATTCGTCGACTTGCAATCCGGCGCCTACTCGCCCCTTGCCAATGCCATGGCGCCCGCAGCAGGCTTTGTGGCGAGCGCCTTCGAAACGAGTCTGGGCCCGCAAACCGCCGTCCAAGCCGCCAATCTGTCCCTGGATACCATCATCCACCGCCACGTGCAGTACGTGCTCGACCTCAATCGCGGCAACAAGCTGCGCACAGCCCGACAGCTGCAGATCTCCCGCTCGACTCTCTACCGCATTCTCGCCAACGAGAACTTCCTGGCGCACTGAGGAAGTGAATGAAGTGAAATGAGTGAAGGCAGCGCGAAGTGTTTCCACTCTCTTCGCTCATTTCACTCACTTCACTTGTTTACTTGTTTTGGATTACCGTTCGCGCCCGCGCTTGACCGCGTCACAGCCCTTGCGCAGCAGTCGCGTTGGAGGGATCTACAGTTTTGTGGTGCTTGGTACCCGTGCCTCCGCTCCCGGCCTGGGTGGCTGGGCGCGTCGCGCGCGGCGGTGCGTAGTTCTTGTACACAGTGATGTGGAAGCAGGCTTGGCGAAACTCCTCTTCCACGTCGATCTTGCCCGCCACCTCGAGCGCCAGCAGGCGCCGACGCATCCAGGCGATCTCGCTACGGCTCAAGCCGTCCTTGGCGATGTCGATGGTCGCGCCCGTCAGATGCGGGCTCACAATGTCGCCTTCAGCCGGGGCTGCGTTGCCGTTGATCTCCATCAACCGCTTCTGATATTCCATGGTCCGCACCGCCGAGCTCACCTCGAGCGGCCGGTGGAATGCCGCGGCATGGGCCCGCGACAGGTCGGTCAGGAAAAGCGCTGTCCACGGCCGGCAATAGCGATGGGTTTGCGGAAGACCCGCATTCACCGCGAGCGCGCTCGATGCCGGAATAGGCACGAGCAGTTTGCGTGCGATACGATCCACGAGGTCGGATTCGTCTTCAATCCGCTCCAAACCCTCCTCATCGAGGCGCGTGTTCTGCCGCTCTAAAGATTCGTGCGAACCGAACAGCGGCGCCGGCATGCCACTGAGCGGAACCCGCAGCGACGCTTCTTCAGTCTTGGCGATTGGGGTTTCGGCGTCCGGAATTTCGGCCTCTCTCGTGCCACGCATGGGCGGCGCGATCCGATTGGTCTCCGTTCCTGCGTCTTCACCCTTTGCCTTCGAATTCCCATCGGCCGGAAGCGAGCTTTTGCGCGGCGATTCGCGTTCAGTAGAATCCATCTCTTCGTTGGTGATTGCGTCGTCGCTCAGCGTCTGTGCGGGCGCTGGCGTTGCAGCGCGCGGGTGGCTCCGCGCCGGCTGGTCCGATTCTTCTTGCGCCGGTTCTTCTTCCGCGGGCTCTTGCGCTCGCGCAGGCCGCATCAGCAAAGCGGGAGAAGTCGATGCAACTTCCGTCGCCGGAACAGCGCGATCGATATGGAGCGCGCGCTCGTTCTCCGGGCGGGACGCGGCAAGTGAACGCTCTTCGTGAAGCGCGACATTACGCCGCGCTGCCTGCTTCTGCCGAAGCTCGCGCCGGATAGCGAGTCCCGCAGTGTACCCCGTCTCGCGGGGCGTTGGCCTTCGCGCAGTGCTCAGCTGGGCTTGCGTGCGCGTGTGGGCGGCCGCAGCGTGATGCGTGCTTGGCGCGAACGTCGCATGGCGAGTTGCCGGAGCGCCGGACGTGGCGCTGGTCTTCGCGTGCAGCTTCGTCGGCGCGCGGCCAGTCGCGGAATTCGTCGCGGAACTAGGCGCGGAGCCAGGCGCGGCGTGAGCGCTGCCTGCTGCAGTCAGAGTCACGAGCGATAGAACGAGAGTTGTCGTCCGGCTCATGAGGGAGGATGCGGACAATCGAGAGCTTCTCCAGTGTACGTCGATTAACATGCGCCACAAAGTGCCTTGGCGGATGCGGATTGGTCTGATAATTAGACCCGCATCCCGCGCACTTAGTTGTTGTCTATGCAGCGGAATCGTTCTACATTCCTTGCGCAGGTTCGGCCAGCCCACCCAGTGGAGCAATCGGTTTGGCAGGCGGCGTCAGAACAAAGCCCTTGCGGACGAGTGCAAAGCCCGCTTCCGGCAATTCCGCCTGCAGAAGTTGGTTCTCCGGACCGGAAAAGAGGTCGGTATCGGCTCCGGCGACCGTGGCGACAAGGTGATGCACGGTGATGGGCTTGCCGTCGAGGGTTCCCTGCTGATCGGCGTAGGTGGCCAGCCGCACCGGCTCAATCGAGCCCGCGTTTTTCGGCAGAATTGCCCACAGGTCGCGATTGTTTTGGGTCACCGCAAGCGCCAGAAGCGTTTCTAGGGCTCCGGGATCGAAATCGGCGAGGAACACTGCGCCGCGATGCGCAGCCAGCCGCGTGGTCGAGCTCTTTCCGCTCGCAGAGATATTCAGCAGGATCTGCGCCGCATCGGGAGCCGCCACTACATTCACCGCCTCGCCGTTCACGATCGCGCTCAGCTGGACGTGCTCGAGCTGGTTGGCAGAGGAAAGTCGCTCCGTCTTCGAAAGCGCGTAGTCCAGGCCCTGCATGGCCACTTTGACCAACGAGGTCGAGTCATAACCCTCTTTGGTGGCCGTGAAATGAAAACTGGCTGTGCCCACCGCGTGGCCGTGCTGCGCAATCTCGAAACTGCCGGACTCAGAACTGCCGGATTTCGGCCCCGTCGGCGAACTCGGGCCGTGAACGGCGGGCTGAGCCAGGACAGCTGGTGACATCGCCGCCAACACCAAAGCAAAAAATCCCGCACACCGGGAAAAACAAAATGAGACCACTTGGAATCTTCACTCCCTGATCCCATTAGACACCGATCCTTTCAAAGAGTTACTCCAGCCAAGGCCACGGCCCGGGTGAGAAAAGGGCGAATTGAAACGGTAATCGGAGTTGCTGCCTTCGTTTTTGTAATCCCCGGCCGCGAGTTTTGCCACTTGATTCCGGCTTGCGGCTCCCCGCGGCACAGGCTGGCAGCCTCCCGCCGCGGAAGCCAACACTGTTTTCTTCAAAGATTTCTTTACTTTGCGGATGGAGAGATGCTAATTTCCTTGTCATCCCCGCATGCTGTAACCTAGGAGATTTCCATGAACTGCCCCCGCTGTGGAACGGCAGCCCCGCCGGAAAATAAATTCTGCAAGACTTGCGGAGCTCCCTTGGGCGCCGCGAGCAGTCCACAGGCAGCCGCATCGTTCCCCGCTGCGCCACAACAGCCCGCGTCCCAGGCCGCTTATCCGGGCGCGTATCCGGGTTCGCAGGCGCCACCACCGGGCATGGTGCCCGTAATGTACCAGGCATACCCCGGCGGACCGCAGCAGATGTATTACGTTCCCGCCCAGGGCATGCAGCCGCGTGCGAAGGGCGGTCTGCTGGGGAGCATAGAGGCGCAGATTCGAAACATTGCGTCCACTGATCAGCTGGAAGGATTCAGCCTGCGCCAGACTTTCAGCGAAACCTTCAAGCACCACGATGCGCGCGCCGAGGAAGAGTACGCCATGGTGGGCTCGGCGCTCACGACTCCGCCTATCGAGATGGTGGACACGAACTGGCCGCGGCCGTGGCTGTTCTTCCGCCTGCTGATGTCTCTGGCCATCGCGTCTGTGGTCCTCTACTTCCTTTACACATACACCGGGGTTGAGAACCTGCTGCCGGCATTCCTGTTCATGGGAGCCTTCGCGATGCCGCTGGCGGTGCTTGTGTTCATCTTCGAGATGAACACGCCGCGCAACGTTTCGGTGGTGCTGGTCGGAAAGCTGTTCCTGGTAGGGGGCACGATTGGACTCTGCATGGCGATGATCGAGCTCATTAAACCCTTAAGTATTCTCCCCGGCCCCGTCGAAGAGACCACGAAGCTGATCGGGGTGATCCTGGTGATGTACGGCGCACGCGGCCTGGGCTACAAATACGAGTTGAACGGAATTCTGTTTGGGTGCGCGGTGGGCGCGGGTTTTGGGGCCTTCGAGACATGCGGCTATGCGCTGTTTAGCAGCGGCGGCTTCATGTCGGTGTTGCAAAGCGAGACCATCCATGCAGCGCTGAAATATGGGCAGGGGCAGTTGACCGAGGCGCAGGCTATCGCGGCGATCAACCAGGCTACCACCGACGCTGTGGCAGCGTTGGTGTACATGCTGGAATTGCGCGGGGCCTTGGCTCCGTTCATGCACGTGGTGTGGTCGTCGATTGCGGTGGGCGCCTTCTGGCGGGTGAAGCAGGACCGGCCGACGAGCTTGTCGATGCTGCTCAATGGGCGCTTCCTGATGGCCTTCCTGATTCCGGTGTTGATGCATACGCTTTGGGACGCCGGAATCACTTTTCCGAATGTGTTCAAGGGCATGTCCGACGCACAGGTAGAGTACATCATGGATGGAGTGATGGCTTTTACGGCGCTGATCTCTTGGTACGTGGTATTCACCATGATTCAGCAGGGCCTGAATCAGGTGCGAGACATAAAGAAGGCGCAATTGCAGGCCACGCTGAGCCATGTCGAAGCAACACTGGGACTGGGAGCGAAGCGATATGCCATCCAGCCGCAGGGACCGGCGCACTCGTAAGCGGCGGCTGATGGGATGCAAACGGTGGCACGGTAAATCTGCTTCAAGAATCTGTTGAAAGAATCGCAGATTTAGGTTACGGTTTCGAATCACGACTTCTCTGCGTTGGCCAATCCTGCACGTCGAGGACGCTCGACGCATCTGCCGGGTCCCGAGTTATTAGGGCGATCGATAGTGTGACGCATTTTCTAAATGAATGGCGCGATCCACTATAGAAGCATTTGCCCGGTCAGTTGCTCTCGGTAGCTGTTGGATTGCGCCCCTTGGCCGGATTTTCCGCTACGGCTTCAGCGATGTCGAAATGGTTCTTTAATTAGCGGACGGAGAGATGCTAATTTCCACGGCGTCCGCGCACGCTCTAAGTCAGGAGATCCCTTTGAATTGTCCCCGCTGTGGATCGGCAAATCAGCCGGAAAGCAAATTCTGCAAGAGTTGCGGAGCGTCCATAGGCGCCGCGAGCAATGCACAACCGGCCGCAGGGCCACAACTGGCAGCCCAGGCCGCTTATCCGGGCGCGTATCCCGGTGCGCAGGCCTCGCCACCGGGCACGGTACCCATGGTGTATCAGTCCTATCCTGGCGGCCCACAACAGGTGTATTACGTGCCCGCGCAGGGCGCCCCGTCGCAAGGGGGAGGCGGACTCCTGGGGGGCATTCGGGAGAAGATTCGGCAACTGGCCGCGACCGACAAAATGGAGGGATTCAGCCTCAAAGAGCTTTTCAAAGAGACGTTCATGAAGCGCGGCGCGGATGCGGTGGAAGAGTATCTCGGCGTCGGCACGCCGCGCTCCACGCCGCCCCTGGAACTGGTGGACACAAACTGGCCCAAGCCGTGGATGTTCTTCCGCGTGCTCGTAGCCCTGGCAATTGCATACGGATTGTATTACGCCCTCTACCTCTACACCACAAATGATCTGGTGAACGCCGGAGCCATGGTGCTGGGAACTTTTGCCGCGCCGGTGGCCACGCTGATGCTCATTTGGGAGTTGAACACGCCGCGCAACGTTTCAGTTGGCGAGACGATCAAGGTCTTCGTCGTCGGCGGCGGAATCTCGGTGATCGTCATTACGCTGTGGTATTTGATCCCCATGTTCGGCAAACTTCCCGGCATCGTCGAGGAGACCTCGAAGCTGCTGGCGGTGATCCTTGTAACATACGGTGCGCGTGGCGCGCGCTACCCATACCAACTGAACGGAATCCTGTTTGGCGCGGCAGTGGGCGCAGCGTATGCGTGCTCTGAGACGATGGGCTACGGGTTGCACTACTACAGCTCAACTTTGGTGGACTTCGTAAGGGGCGGCCAGCTTGACCAGCTTATCGCCGCACATGGCGGCACAGCGCCGGATGGGCTTGTCTTCATGCCGGCCATGAAAACCGCAATCATTGTGCTGACCATTCGCGGAGTCATGTCCCCATTCGTTCACGTGGTCTGGACCGCGATCGCGGCCGGCGCTTTCTGGCGGGTAAAAGGGAACAGAACGGCGAACATAAGCATGGCGCTGGATGGGCGTTTCCTGCGCGCCTTCATTATTCCCGTGCTGATGCATACGGCTTGGGATATAAGCATTCTTATCCCGACCCTCAACCTCTATCTGAATTACGCCATCGAGGCCGTTACCGGACTGATCTCGTATTACGTGCTCTTCGGGATGGTCCAGCAGGGCCTGCACCAGGTCAGGGACTTGCAGAAGACGCAGTTGCAGCACACTTTGGTCCACGTGGAACAGACCCTGGGGCTGGGAGCGAGGCGATATGCGATGCAGCCGCAGGCACCGGTGCATTAGTAAGCGGCGGCCGGTGGGTAGCAAACAGTGGCACAGTAAATCTGCTTCAAGAATCTGTTGAAAAAATCGCAGATTTAGGTTACGGTTTCGAATCACGATTTCTTTGCGTTGGCCTATCCAGTACGTCGAGGACGCTCAACGCATCTGCCGGGTCCCGAGTTATTCGGGCGATCATTCCCCGGACGGTAGCTGCCGGTTTGAGCCCCTCGGCCGGATTTTCCGCTAAGACTTCAGCTATGTCAAAAAGGTTCTTTACTTTGCCGCGGTTGTGATGCTACCTTGCATGACATCCCCCGGCCCAGCAATACAGGAGAGCTATCATGAACTGTCCCCGCTGTGGAACGGCATGTCTGCCGGAAACCAAGTTTTGCAAGAATTGCGGAGCGCCAATGGGCGCCGCGAGCAGTGCACAAGCGGCGGCTGCGCCCCAACCGGCAGCGTCCGCAGCTTATCCGGCCGCATATCCGGGTTCGCCGGCCCCACCCCCGGGCATGGTGCCCGTGGTATACCAGGCCACTCCCGGCGGTCCCCAACAGGTGTATTACATGCCCGCCCACCCCGGGCAGCCGCAAGCGGGCGCTGGATTGCTGGCGGGCCTGAATGCGGAGATCCGGAAGCTCGCCTCGACCGACCAGCTGGAAGGGTTCAGCCTGAAGCAGACCTTCGGCCAGGCGTTTTCCAAGCACACTGAGGACGAAATCAACGACTATCTTGTGACGGGCTCGCCGCACACGACTCCGCCCTTGGAGCTGGTGCAGACGGACTGGCCCCAGCCGTGGATGTTCTTCAGGATACTGGCGATCTTGGTCGTGGCGTTCTTGGCGTTTTACGGTCTGTTCGTTTATAGCCAGAATGATCTCTCGATACCGGCGATGTTGGTGCTGGGAACGTTTGCGGTGCCGCTGGCGAGTCTGATGCTCGTCTGGGAGCTGAACACACCGCGAAACATGTCGATCACCGCGGTCTTGAGGTTCGTAATCATCGGCGGCGGGATTTCAATCGCGATCGCTGATTTGGTTTATCTGATACCGTTCACCGGAGACACCACTTCTCCTCTCTTCGTCCTGATTCCTGGTGGTGTGGAGGAGACTGCCAAGATTCTGGCGGTAGTCATCGTCACCTGGGGCGCTACCAGCCAGCGCTACTCATACCAACTGAACGGAATCCTGATTGGGTGCGCGGTAGGCGCGGGTTTCGCCTGTTGCGAAACCTGGGCTACGGATTGGTCAATGCTTTTATTCCGTCCCTCGTTGCAGGTGCTGGGACCCGGGCTTCCAGATGGTACGCCGATGGCGCCGATTATTGCCGCATGTACGAAAGCCATGGTCATCCAATCTGATCGTTTCGCGGAGCGCTCGTCGCCGTTCGGACACGTGGTGTGGTGTGCGATTTCGGCAGGTGCGTTGTGGCGGGTAAAGGGTGACAGGGCGATAAGCTTCGCCATGCTGCTGGATGGCCGGTTCCTGAGGGCATTCATGATCCCCATGGCGATGCACGATCATTTGGGACTTCAGATCGGTTACCCGAATAACGCTTTTCTGAACTCATACGCCGGGACATACGGCCACTATGCCATGACGGGAGCGATCTCGTGGTACGTGCTCTTCACCATGGTCCAGCAGGGCCTGCACCAGGTGAGAGACATGAAGAGGGCGCAACTGGAGCACACGGTGGCCCACGTGGAGGCGACCTCGGGCCTGGGGGCGAAGCGATTTGCCCGTAGCCGCAGGCGCCGGCGGGCGTGTAAGCGGCGCCTGGCCGGAACTTTAAGGCAATCAGACGAAATCTGTGTAAGGAGGGAAAATGCGATGGCATTTTGCAATAGTTGTGGTGCTGTGTTGGAAGCGGATTCGCGCTTCTGCGCGAAATGCGGAACTGACCAGGCGGCGAAGACGAGCGGCGCCCCGGCTCCGGCGGCAGCCCCATTGCCCCGCCTCCTCACATGCCTTTTTTGGCCCCAGGGCAGGTTTCGATGCCGATGCCGCCCGCGGCGCCGGCCACGAAGAGCGGGATGATGTGGTTAGCGGCCCTCGTGGTTGCGGGAGGAGCGAGCAATACAT